>NZ_JBWKOA010000004.1:0-652792 GCF_059415845.1 Roseateles sp. GW821-FHT09H11
AACCTTCTCAGGTCGCTCGTCCAGACGCCCACGCTTATCGGCTGTAAATTCTTAAAGAACATCGAAGCAGCTTTCGCCTCAGGCCTTCCGCCTTGCTTCGTCGCACAGCTGATTTGTCGTCAGCAGCGCAGAAGCGAGATTATGAACGATTTCTTTCGAACCCGTCAAGCAGTCAGAGAAATTATTTTCATCAGCGACTGCGAGAATCTCGCCGTCAAATGAAACCCAGGACAAACCCGGTTAGTCATTCGACACCCCCGACAGTTCCTTCAGGGGCCGCTGCAAGACAGATGTCTGTGCAGCGAAGACAGCGACTGTAGCACGCTGATGAAGCGGCTCGCAAGAACTACAAGGGAAAGTTGTTGACAGCTGGCCGCGACTCGCACGGAGTACCACTAAGCCCTTGTTTCTCCTGGAGGCCCAGCGGCGACACACCAAAGAAAAAGACCCGCCGAGGCGGGTCTTCGATGAAGCATGAGGGCGTCTGGCCGGTCAATCCGCGTCCTGGAACGCCTCGTCACGCTTGTTCTTGATGGACGGCAGCATCACCACCACCACCATCAGCGCCGCGGCGATCAACAGGCCCGCCGACAGCGGCCGGGACAGGAAGGTGCTCCAGTCGCCGCGCGACAGCAGCAGCGCGCGACGCAGGTTCTCTTCCATCATCGGACCGAGGATGAAGCCCAGCAGCAGCGGGGCCGGCTCACAGCTCAGCTTGTAGAAGAGATATCCGACCACCGCGAACGCCGCCGTCATGAACACGTCGAAGTTGTTGTTGTTCAGCGTGTAGGTGCCGATGCAGCAGAACACCACGATCGCCGGGAACAGGAAGCGGTAAGGCACGGTCAGCAGCTTGATCCAGATGCCGATCAACGGCAGGTTCAGGATCACCAGCATCAGGTTGCCGACCCACATGGAGGCGATCAGCCCCCAGAAGAGTTCCGGGTTGCTGGTCATGACCTGCGGACCGGGCTGGATGCCCTTGATCGTCATCGCACCCACCATCAGCGCCATCACCGCGTTGGGCGGGATGCCCAGCGTCAGCATCGGGATGAAGGAGGTCTGCGCGCCGGCGTTGTTGGCCGATTCCGGACCCGCCACGCCCTGGATGGCGCCCTTGCCGAACTTCTCCGGGTGCTTGGAGATCTTCTTCTCCAGCGTATAGGCCGCGAACGATGCCAGCAACGCGCCGCCGCCGGGCAGCACGCCCAGCACCGAGCCCAGGGCCGTGCCGCGCAACACCGCCGGCCAGGCGTCATGGAAGTCCTGCTTGGTCGGCCACAGGCCCTTGACGCTCTTGGTGAAGACCTCGCGATGCTCGGCTGGCTGGCCGAGGTTCGCGATGATCTCGCCGAAGCCGAAGATACCCATCGCGATCACGACGAAGTTGATCCCGTCGGTCAGCTCTGGAACATCGAATGAGAAGCGCGGCGTCCCCGAGATCACGTCGGTGTTGATCTGGCCGAGCAGCAAGCCCAGCAGGATCATCGAGATCGCCTTGACCAGCGAGCCCGAGGCCAGCACCACGGCGCCGATCAGGCCCAGCACCATCAGCGAGAAGTACTCGGCGGGGCCGAACTTGAAGGCCAGCTCGGTCAGCGGCGGCGCGAAGGCCGCGATGATGATCGTGCCGACGCAGCCGGCGAAGAACGAGCCCAGGCCAGCGGCCGCCAGCGCGGCGCCGGCGCGGCCTTGCCGGGCCATCTGGTAGCCGTCGATCGCGGTCACGACCGACGAGGACTCGCCGGGGACGTTGATCAGGATGGCCGTCGTCGAGCCGCCGTACTGCGCGCCGTAATAGATGCCGGCGAGCATGATCAGCGCCGGCGTCGCGTCCAGCGAGTAGATCGACGGCAGCAGCATCGCGATGGTCGCGACCGGGCCCAGGCCCGGCAGCACGCCGATCAGGGTGCCGAGCACCGCCCCGCCGAAGGCGTACAGGAGGTTCTCCGGCGTGAACGCCGTGCCGAACCCCATCATCAGGTTGTTGATCAGATCCATGCGTGACTCCTCAGCCGCCCAGGAAGGTTGGCCAGATGGGGATCACCAGATTCAGACCCCAGATGAAGATCGCGTAGCTGCCCGCGGTCAGGACCACGCTGCTGAGCAGCGCATCGCGCCAGCGGAACTCGTCGCTGGCCAGCGAAGCGATCGTGATCAGCAGCGGCAGCGTGATGATCATGCCCAGTCGCGGCAGGGCGAGGCCGAACACGATGATCGCGCCGACGACGATCACCAGAGGCTTCCAGGCGAAGGCGCCGACGGGCTGGCCGCCCTCCGACTCGATCGTCAGTGCCTTGAACAGCACCACCGCCCCCAGCAGCGCGAGCAGCACGCCCAGCCCGAAGGGGAAGTAACCAGGCCCGGGGCGGGCCGAGGAGCCAAAGCTGTAGTTCGTTGCCGAGCCCCACGCGAACGCGACGCCAACGACCACGAACATCAGCCCTGACCAGAAGTCGCGTTGACTCTTGATCTTCATCGAGGGAACCTCTATCGGCTTGAATGGGCGCGATTCTAGGAATCGGGTCCCCATCGAGGTCTGTGGTTATCACGTAAGGGGTGACGCCGCACCTCGCACGGGGCGTATGGCGATCTTCACGCGCCCGCTCGGCACGGGCCTTGCGCGTTGTCTGCGCGGGCTTACCCGCCCCCACGAGCCTGGGGGGCGGCAAGCGGATGGATCCGGCTCCGGTCAGCCGGATCCGTTCAGGTCTCCCAGGTGGGCGTGCTGCGCAGCACCTCATCCATGGTCGTCAGCCCCTCGGCGACCTTCATCGCACCGCCCAGGCGCAGCGGGCGCAGGCCTTCCTGCACCGCCTGCCGGCGCAAGGCTGTCATGTCGGTGTTCGGGTGCAGGTGCTTGCGGATGCTGTCGGTCAGCAGAAGCAGCTCGTACAGCCCGGCACGTCCCCGGAAACCGGTGTTGCGGCAGTCCAGGCAGCCCACCGGCCGGTAAGGCTTGACGCCTCCGTTCAGGCGCCAGGGCTTGAGCATCTCGTTGAGCGAATCGCGCGTGACCTCCGGATCCGGCTCCTTGCAGTTCGGGCACAGCGTGCGCACGAGGCGCTGCGCCAGCACGCCGATCACCGTCGCATCGATCAGGTAGTTGGGCACGCCCAGGTCCACCATGCGGGTGATCGCGGAGGCCGAATCGTTCGTGTGCAGCGTCGAGAACACCAGGTGACCGGTCAGCGAGGCCTGGATCGCCATCTCCGCGGTCTCCAGGTCGCGGATCTCGCCGACCATGATGATGTCCGGGTCCTGCCGCATCAGCGCGCGCAGTCCCTCGGCGAAGTTGAAGTCGATGGTCGGCTGCACCTGCGACTGGTTGAACGAGGGCTCGATCATCTCGATCGGATCCTCGACGGTGCAGACGTTGACCTCGTCGGTCGCCAGGCGCTTGAGCGTCGAGTAGAGCGTCGAGGTCTTGCCGCTGCCGGTCGGACCGGTCACGAGGATGATCCCGTGCGGCCGCGCGGTCAGTCGATTCCAGCGCTCGGCGTCGTGGGTCGAGAATCCGAGCTGCGCCAGGTCCTTCACGGCGGTGTCGGGATCGAAGATCCGCATCACCATCTTTTCCCCGAAGGCGGTCGGCAGCGTCGACAGACGCATTTCCACCTCCTCGCCGGCCGGATTGCGCGTCTTGATGCGACCGTCGAGCGGGCGGCGCTTCTCGACCACGTCCATGCGCCCCAGCAACTTGATGCGCGCGGTCATCGCGCCCATCACCGTGGGCGGCAACTGGTAGACCGTGTGCAGCACGCCGTCGATGCGGAAGCGGATCACGCCCATCTCGCGGCGCGGCTCCAGGTGGATGTCGCTGGCGCGCTGGTCGAAGGCGTACTGCCAGAGCCAGTCCACGACCTGCACCACGCCCTGGTCGTTGGCGTCGAGCTGGCGGTTGCTGCGACCGAGCTCGACGAGCTGTTCGAAGCTCGCCTGCTGGCTTGCCTCGCCGGATTTCGTCGCCGCGCGCACCGACCGCGCCAACGTGAAGAACTCGGTCGTGAAGCGCGCGATCTCCTGCGGATTGGCCAGGGCCAGCTTCACGCGCTTGCGGGTGTGCGACTCGATCTGCGGAACCCAGCTGGTGTCCTGCGGTTCGGCGACCGCAATGGTCACTTCGGTCAGGCCGACCTGGATCGGCAGGCAGCGACGCGCCTCGGCATAGCTGGCGGACATCACGTCGGCGACACGGCCGACGTCGACCTTCAGCGGATCGATGCGGACGTAGGGCAGCTTCAGGCGGCCCGCGAGCCATTCGGTCAGCGACTCGGTATCCAGCGATCGGCCATTGGTGATGCGCACGAGCCCGGCCGCGCCGAGCCGGGTCAGCGGATGCTGGGCGCTCTGGCTGGTGCCGAAGCGCGCCTCGGTGCGCTGGACCTGCTCCTGGTCGATCACGCCGTCCTCGGACAGCCAGTGCAGCAACTGGCGCCAATCGAGCCGCGTGCCGCCGGCCTCGGCGGCCTTGGGCTTGGCGGGTGGGGCCGGCGGCGCCGGGAGGGGTGCGGCCGCCTTCGCTGCGGGAGCGGGAGCGGGCGCAGCGCTCTTGTCGCCGTGAGGCGTCGACGTGTTGTGTTTCATGGTCACTCGTCAGAGTCGACGGCCGCAGCCGCGTGGAGCTGATGGATCACGTTCATCGGCAGCGGCCGCACCAGCTTGAGCCACTTGGTGGCCGGCAGGTCATGGCGGGCCTCGATGTGGGCGGCGCGCTGTTCGAGCACCTCGCGCTCCGGCACCGCCACGCCGCGCCCCGCGACGACGATGGTATTGCCCTCGCGGGTCGGCGTCAGGTGCCAGACCTGGTCGGAGCCGAACACCTTCGCGATCCGCGCCGCGCTGCGCGTGAAGCTGGCGCTGCGGCCAAAGAGGTTGACCGTCATCAGCCCGCCGTCGGCGAGCACGCGATGGCAGTCGGCATAGAAGGCCTCGTCGTCGAGGACCGGTGCGGCCGCCTCATGGTCGTAGAGGTCGACGTTGAGCACCTGCGCACTGCCCCAGTGCTCCGCGTCGGCCACCCACGCGCCGGCATCCTCGTTGATCACGCGCAGCCGGTCGTCGTCGTCGGGCAGGTGGAACCAGTGCCGGTTGGCGCTGATGACGGTCGGGTTGATCTCGACCGCCGTGGTCTTCATCTTCAACTGCTTGCGACAGAAGCGCGTCAGCGCGCCGGCGCCCAGGCCGAGCTGCACCGCCTGCCCGCTGGTCATCTCGCGGACATCGCGCCAGAGCATCCAGGCCATCATCCGCTGAACGTATTCCAGCTCGAGCTTCTCCGGCTTCTTGAGCCGCATGGCGCCCTGGACCCAGATCGAATCGAGGTGAAGGAAACGCACGCCGTCGAATTCACTCAGCGTCGCTTCCACCCAGTCGGTCCTTCTGCCGCTCTTGTCCTTCTTCGAGTCCCGTTGCTTGCTCACGGCTGTCGTTCCCATGCCGGGTCCGCGGGGCCCGGTCTCGTCATCTGTCGGTCGATGGCCCGGCGAGCTCTCGCCAGGCGCGAAGCTTGGCATCGTAGGGCATCGTGTAGGCCGGGCTGGAGCTGGGGAGCCCCAGCACACGGTAACGGGCTGCAAGAGGTCCGAGCTGCTTCAGCCCGAAGCGCAAGGCCGTGCCCCCGTTGAAGCCGATCGTGCGCAGCGCCGGCAGTTCCTGCAGCAGCCGGCCGAGGTCGCTGGCGAAGGGATTGCGGATGGCGCTGTCGAGGCTGCCTTCACGCTCGGTCTCGGTGATCACGTCCCAGACCGCGACGCGGTGGGCGCGCAATGCGGCGAGGCGCTCGGGGTAACCCATCGCGACGAGGTCGACGCCGAAGACCTCGCCGACCAGCCGCCAGAACTGGTTGCGCGGATGGCCGTAATACTGCTGCGCCTGCAGCGAGGCGACACCGGGAAAGCTCCCCAGCAGCAGCCATTCGGCGTCCGGCGCGTGGACGGGCGCGAGCCCCTGCCAGCGGGCAGGTTCGCGCAGGTCGGGAGCGCCGGGCGTGTCAGCCATTCGCGCGAGCGGCATCCAGCGCGCCCAGGCGCGGCAGCGCGGCGCGCGCATTTCGGCCCGTGATCTCGGCCGCTTCCTCCAGCGTCCAGCCGCGCAGCCCGGCGAGCACCGCGCCGATCCGTGGCAGCTCTCCCGGCTCGTTGCGAGAAGTGGCGCCTGCGGCGCGCTCCTCGGCCGTGCGGTACAGCCAGTGCGGCGGGATGTCCGGCGCATCCGTCTCGAGGACCAGCGCCTCCGCCGGCAGCTCCGCGGCGAGCCGGCGGATCTGCAGCGAACGGTCGAAGGTGAGCGTGCCGCCGAAGCCGAGCTTGAAGCCGAGATCGATGAAGGCATCGGCCTGCTGCCGGCTGCCGTTGAATGCGTGACCGATGCCGCCGGTCTGCACGCCGATGCGACGCAGTCCGCCGAGCAGTTGATCCGCGCTGCGGCGCACATGGAGGATCACCGGCAGCCCATGCCGCTTCGCGAGCTTCAGCTGCTCGATGTAGAAGTGCTGCTGCGTGGCCGCGTCGAGGTCCTTGACGAAGAAGTCCAGACCGATCTCGCCGATGCCGACCAGGCGCGGGTCGTCGCGGCACTCGGCCAGCATCCGATCGAGGCGGCCGAGGTCCTCGTCGCGCGCGTGCATCACGTACAGCGGATGGATGCCCAGCGCGTAGCTGACACCATGCGCATGCGCGAGCGCCCTCACCGACTCGAAGTTGCCAGCGACCACCGCCGGGATCACGATCTGCGACACGCCCGCCGCCACGGCGCGCGCGACCACGGCGTCGCGGTCGGCGTCGAACTCCGAGGCGTCGAGGTGGCAGTGCGTGTCAGTCCACATGGCGACACCAGGAAAGGTTGGAAGAGACGCGGACCTTCGCGTCGCTCAGCGGAAGACCACCGTGCGATGGCCGTTGAGCAGCACGCGGTGCTCGGCGTGCCACTGGATCGCGCGGGCGAGCGTCACGCATTCGACGTCGCGGCCGATCGCCACGAGCTGGTCCGGCGTCATCGAGTGGTCGATGCGGGCGACGTCCTGCTCCACGATCGGCCCCTCGTCGAGATCCGAGGTCACGTAGTGCGCAGTCGCGCCGATGAGCTTGACGCCGCGCTCGTGGGCCTGGTGGTACGGACGCGCGCCCTTGAAGCTGGGCAGGAAGCTGTGATGGATGTTGATCGCGCGCCCCTCCAGGAAGCGGCACAACTCCGGCGACAGGATCTGCATGTAGCGCGCCAGCACGACGAGGTCGATCTGCTGCTCCTCGATCAACTCTCGGAGCTTGCGTTCCTGCGCCTGCTTCTGCTCGTCGCTCGCCTGCAGCAGCGGCAGGTGGTGGAACGGGATGTCGTGTGACGCGGCCAGCTGATAGAAGTCGCGGTGGTTCGACACGATGGCCGGGATCTCGATCGCCAGATGGCCGGTCTGAACGCGGAACAGCAGATCGTTCAGACAGTGGCCGAGCTTGGACACCAACAGCAGCACGCGTGTCTTGCGCTGCGCGTCGACCAGTTCCCAATCCATGGCCAGCCGCGCCGCCAGCGGCGCGAAGGCGTCGCGCAGCGCGGATGCCGGGCGGGCCTCGGCGCACTCGAACTCGATGCGCATGAAGAAGCGGCGGTGATCGGCGTCGCCGTGCTGGGCCGAGGTCAGGATGTTGGCGCCCTGCTCGAGCAGGATGCCGGTGACGGCGTGGACGATGCCGGCCTGGTCGGGACAGCTGAGCTTCAGGATGAAGCGGGTGGACGGGGATTCCGAGGAAGGCTTCGAGGCGGTCATGATGACGCGCATCGTAATGCAGTGGTCGTGCCGCACCGGCCCAGGCGCGGGCGGAACGAGCGGCCGCGGCCTCGCGATCGGGCAACCCAGCCTCGGCGGCAACGCCGAGGCGCCAGGTCCTCAGGCCGCGAGTGGCTGCAGCGCGCCGCCGACCAGCCGGCGCTGGTGCTCGCAACGGGCCGCCAGGTCCTGGTCGTGGGTCACCATCACGAAGGCGGTGCCCAGCTCGCGGGCCATCTCGAGCATCAGGTCGAAGACCGTTGCGGCCGTGGAGCGGTCGAGGTTGCCGGTGGGTTCGTCGGCCAGGACGCAGGCCGGGCCCGTGACCAGTGCGCGGGCGATCGCCACGCGCTGACGCTCGCCGCCGGACAGTTCGCCCGGTCGATGCAGCACGCGGGGGCCGAGCCCCACGCGCGTCAGCACCTTCGCGGCCTGTTCGCGCGCCTGCTCCTGCGGGACACGGCGGATGCGCAGCGGCATCGCGACGTTGTCCAGCGCGCTGAATTCCGGCAGCAGGTGGTGGAACTGGTAGATGAACCCGAGGTGCTGGTTGCGCCAGTCGCCGCGGGCCTTCTCGCCGAGCGTGCCGAGGTCGCGTCCCATCAGTTCGACGCGGCCGGCGGACGGCTTGTCCAAGCCGCCGAGCAGATGCAGCAGCGTGCTCTTGCCCGACCCCGAGGCACCGAGCACCGCCAGCGTCTCGCCGGCCTTCACGGTGACGTCGAGGCCGTGGAAGACCTGCACATCGAGCGGTCCTTCGACGAAGCGCTTGCCCAGCCCCTGCCCTTGCAACACCACCTGTCCGGCGGGGATGCGGGCGGCTGCTGGCGTTGCGTTCTTCTTGGCGTCATTCATAACGCAGCGCCTCCGCGGGCTGGACGCGGCTGGCGCGCCAGCTCGGATAGACCGTCGCGACGAACGCCAGGATCAGCGAGGTCACGGTGATGGGCACGATGTCGGACCACTGCGGATCGCTCGGCATGTGGCTGATGACGTAGATGCTGGCCGGCAGGAAGGTGGTGTGCAGCAACTTCTCGATGGTGGGAACGATCACGTCCAGGTTGTGCGCGACGACCAGCCCCAGCCCGAGTCCGCCCAAGGTGCCGATCACGCCAGCCAACGCGCCCTGGATCATGAACACGCCCATGATCGAACGCGGGCTGGCGCCCAGCGTGCGCAGGATGGCGATGTCGGCCTGCTTGTCGGTCACCGTCATCACCAGCGTCGACACCAGGTTGAACGCGGCCACCGCGACGATCAGCGTCAGGATGATGCCCATCATCCGCTTCTCGACCTGGACCGCGTCGTACCAGTTGGCGTTGGTGCGGGTCCAGTCGCGGACGTAGATCGCCTGCCCGGCCTGCAGCATCTCGCGCTGCAATTGCGCGCCGACCTGGCGGGCCAGTTGCACGTCGCGCAGTTTCAGCTGCACGCCGCTCGGCGTGCCGGTGCGGAACAGCTTGGCGGCATCGCCCACATGGATGAGCGCGAGGCCACTGTCGTACTCGTAATGCCCGGCCTCGAAGACGCCCACCAGCGTGAACTGCCGCAGCGTCGGCTGCACGCCCAGCGGCGTCACCTGACCGGACGGGATCGCCAGCGTGATCTTGTCGCCGCGCTGCACGCCCAGTTGCCGCGCCAGCTCGATGCCCAGGATGATGTTCCATTGGCCCGGCTGCAGGCGCTCCAGCAGGCCGTCCTTCGCCAGCTTCTCGGCGATCGGCGTCACCGTCGGCTCCAACGCCGGATCGATGCCCCGAACGATCGTGCCGCGCATGTCCGAGCCCCGCGCGATCAGCGCCTGGCCCGACACGAACGGCGCAGCGGCGGCGACCTCGGGATTCTTCTTCGCCTGGTCCGCCACGGCGCGCCAGTCCGGAAGCCCCTCGCCCGTTTCGCTCAACAGCTCCACGTGCGCAATCACCGACAGCATCCGCTCGCGCACCTCCTTCTGGAAGCCGTTCATCACCGACAACACAATGATCAACGCGGCAACGCCCAGCGCAATGCCGAACATCGACACGCCAGAGATGAAGGAAATGAAGCGGTTGCGGCGCCCTCCACGCCCAGCTCGCGTGTAACGCCAGCCGATCTGCAACTCATAGGGCCAATTCATAGGGGGTGGATGCTAACCGCTCGCCTTGCCCTCGCCGCTTAGGGCTGGCTGATGAGCAACGGACTCCGGGGCGGGCCCCAGGCCGTTGGCGCATCTCGCAGGGGCGCCAACTCGCGCCGCTCACCTGCGGTTCGCTGTGCTCGGACAGACGGCGCCCCAGTCAGTTTTTGGAGGCTCAATGCGCCAACGGCCTGGGGCCCGCCCCGGAGTCCGCGATGCGTCGAGGCCTGCGGAAGAGGAGCCATGCGGTGTCCTTCTTGCCCCCTCTCCCGCTTGCGGGAGAGGGAGGGTGAGGGCCTGCGACCGTGGCAGTCAGTGCGCCTCGTCCCAGTTGGCGCCGACGCCAACTTCGGCCAGCAGCGGCACCTTCAGCGCGGCGACGCCGGCCATCAGCGTCGGCACCTCGGACTTCACCCAGTCCAGTTCCTCGTCCGGCACCTCGAAGACCAGTTCGTCGTGCACCTGCATGACGATCTTCGTCTTCTTGCCCTGCTCGTCCAGCGCCTGCTGCACGGCAATCATCGCCAGCTTGATCAAGTCGGCGGCCGTGCCCTGCATCGGCGCGTTGATCGCCTGACGCTCGGCGCCGCTGCGGCGCGGACCATTGCCCGAGTTGATCTCCGGCAGCCACAGACGCCGCCCGAAGACGGTCTCGACATAGCCCTTCTCCTTGGCGAACTGCTTCGTGTCGTCCATGTAGCTCCGCACGCCCGCGAAACGCGTGAAGTAGCGGTCGATGTAGTCCTTCGCCGCCTTCTGCTCGATGCCCAGCGACTGTGCCAGCCCGAACGCGCCCATGCCGTAGATCAGGCCGAAGTTGATCGTCTTCGCATAGCGCCGCTGCTCGGGCGTGACGGCATCCAGGCCGCCGCCGAAGACCTCGGCCGCCGTCGCGCGGTGCACATCCTGCCCTTCCTGGAACGCCTTCAGCAGGCCCGGGTCCTCGCTCATGTGCGCCATGATCCGCAGCTCGATCTGCGAATAGTCCGCCGACACGATGTGATGTCCCGTCGGCGCGATGAAGGCCTCGCGCACGCGGCGACCATCGGCCGTGCGGATGGGGATGTTCTGCAGGTTGGGCTCGTTGCTGGACAGGCGTCCCGTCACCGCCACGGCCTGCGAGTAGGTCGTGTGCACGCGGCCCGTCCGGGCGTTGACCATCAACGGCAGCTTGTCCGTGTAGGTGCTCTTGAGCTTGGACAGCGCGCGGTACTCGAGGATCTTGGCCGGCAGCGGGAAGTCCGCGGACAGCTTCTCAAGCACCTCCTCGTCCGTCGACGGCGCGCCGGTCGCGGTGCGCTTCACCACGGGCAGGCCGAGCCGGTTGAACAGGATCTCGCCGATCTGCTTGGGCGAGCCGATGTTGAACGGCTGCCCCGCGATCTCGTAAGCCGCCTGCTCCGCCGCCACCATGCGCTGACCGAGGTCGGCGCTCTGCGCCTGCAGCCGACCGGCATCGATCAGCACACCGGTGCGCTCGATCCGCGCCAGCAGCGCCGACACCGGCATCTCGATCTGCTCGTAGATGAACTTCAGCCCGGCGTCGGCCTCCAGGCGCGGCATCAGCGTCTGGTGCACGTGCAGGCACATCTCGGAGTCCTCGCAGGAGTATTCCGACGCCTTCGCCACCTCGACCTGCGCGAACGGGATCTGGTGCGCGCCCTTGCCGCACAGGTCCTCGTAGCTCAGGCCCTTGCGGCCCAGCACGCGATCGGCCAGGGCCTCCAGGCCGTGGCTGCGATGCGCCTCCAGCACGTAGCTCTCCAGCATCGTGTCGAAGGCGGTCCCCTGGACCGCGATGCCGTGGTTGGCCAGCACGTGGGTGTCGTACTTGACGTTCTGCGCGACCTTCTTCTTCAGCGGATCCTCGAGCCAGGGCTTGAGCTTCGCGAGCACCTCGTCCATCGGCAGTTGCTCGGGCGCGTCCGGGCCGTCGTGGCGGATCGGGATGTAGGCGGCCTCGCCCGGCTTCACGCTGAAGCTGATGCCGACGATGCGCGCCTGCATCGGATCCAGCGAGTCGGTCTCGGTGTCGAAGGCGGCCAGTTCGGCGGCGTTCAGCTGCTCGATCCAGGCGTCGAGCCGGGACATGTCGACGATGGTCTCGTAGCGCTTGTCGACGGGGATCGCCGGATGCTGGACCTCGGCATAGGGATCGGTCGGCCGCGCGGCACCGAGGTCCGCTTCCGGCGCGGCACGCTTGGGCGCCTCGCCGCCGAGCTTGCCTTCCAGGTCGCGCTTCCAGGTCTTGAAGCCGTTGCGCGTGTAGAAGTCCAGCAGGCCGGCTTCGTCGACCGGGTTGAAAGCCAGCGCCTCCAGCGCCGGCCAGCCCGCGACGTGCACGCACAGGTCGCAGTCGACCTTCACCGTCACCAGCTTGCGTCCCATCGGCAGCCAGTCCAGCGCCTTGCGCAGGTTCTCGCCGGCGACGCCCTTGATCTGGTCCGCGTGGGCGATCACGCCGTCCAGCGAACCGTGCTCGGCGATCCACTTGGCGGCGGTCTTCGGGCCGACCTTCTCGACGCCGGGCACGTTGTCCACCGTGTCGCCCATCAGGGTCAGGTAATCGATGATGCGATCCGGCGGCACGCCGAACTTGGCCAGCACGCCGGCCTCGTCCAGCTTCTCGTTGCTCATCGTGTTGATCAGCGTGACGTCCGGCGTCACCAGCTGCGCCAGGTCCTTGTCGCCGGTCGAGATCACCACCTGGTGGCCCGCCTGCGCCGCCACCCGCGACAGCGTGCCGATGCAGTCGTCGGCCTCGACGCCGGGCACCGTCAGGACGGGCCAGCCCAGCAGCTTCACCACCTCGTGGATCGGCTCGATCTGCTCGCGCAGCGCGTCGGGCATCGGCGCGCGCTGGGCCTTGTATTCGGGGTACCACTCGTCGCGGAAGGTCGGGCCGGACGCGTCGAAGACGCAGGCGGCATGTGCGGCGCCGTAGTCGTCGCGCAGCTTCTTCAGCATGGCCACCATGCCGTGGATGGCACCGGTGGGCTGCCCGCCGGGACCGCGCAGGTCGGGCATGGCATGGAACGCGCGGTAGAGGTAGCTGGACCCGTCGACCAGCAGCATCAGAGGTTTGCTCATCCCGACATTGTTGCAGGCGCGCGGCGCCCGGACTGGCAGGAGACCGGGACTTCAACCGGCACTCGCCCGGGGGGCGGGGTTTTCCTGGGGCGAGCCTTAGAATCGGCTCCACCATGAAAACCACCCGCCTCGCCCCTCTGTTCGCCGTCCTGGCCGCCTTCGCGTTCCAGGCTCACGCGGCCGACGCGCCGGCTCCGGTCCCGGCCCCCGCCGAGCCCGCGAAGTTCCGCGACGTGCCCGAGGTGAAGGTCGAACAGCTCGTCAACGAAGACGACAAGGTCCGCATCGAGGAAACCCGGGTGAGGGGCCTGACCCAAAAGGTCGTGGTCAAGAACAAGGACAGCAAGGCGCCCGAGTACGAGATCCTGCTCGGCGACACCGGTCGCGACATCCCCACCCGCCAGGGCGACGACCGCGGCAACGCGGGCGCGCGGGTCTGGCGCCTCTTCAATTTCTGACCCGTCGAGGCTGATCCGCCGCGGTCGGCCCCCGGTCCGTTCTTTTTCCTTTTCATGGCCGTATTCACCGACGTCTCGACCGAGCAGGCGCAAGCGCTGCTGGACACGCTGGCCCTGGGCGAACTGCAATCGCTCAAGGGGATCACCGCCGGTATCGAGAACACCAACTACTTCGTCACCACGACGCGCGGCGGCGAGCAGCACGACTACGTGCTGACGATCTTCGAGCGCCTGAGCTTCGAGCAACTGCCCTTCTACCTGGAGCTGATGCGGCACCTCGCGCGCAAAGGCGTGCCGGTGCCCGCGCCGCAGCCCGACGCGCAGGACCGCATCCTGCACACCGTGGCCGGCAAGCCGGCGGCGGTCGTGGACAAGCTGCGTGGCGGGCATCAGCTGGCCCCGGACGTGTTCCATTGCGAGCAGGTCGGCGCCGGGCTCGCCCGGATGCATCTGGCCGGCCAGGACTTCCCGCTGCACCAGGACAACCTGCGCGGCCTGCCGTGGTGGCGTGAGACGGTGCCCGTCGTGCTGCCGCATCTGACGCCCGAACAGGCCGCGCTGCTGAGCGCCGAACTGGCCTTCCAGGAGCAGCTCGCTCCCGGCGCCGCGGCGCTGCCACGCGGCCCCGTCCACGCGGACCTGTTCCGCGACAACGTGATGTTCGACGGCCTGCCCGGGCGCGAGAAGCTCAGCGGCTTCTTCGACTTCTACTTCGCCGGCGTCGACAGCTTCCTGTTCGACCTCTGCGTCTGCCTGAACGACTGGTGCATCGACCTGGACAGCGGCCGCCTCGACGAGCAGCGCGCCGGCGCCTTCGTCAAGGCCTACGAGTCGGTGCGCCCGCTCACCGGTGCCGAGCACCGCCTGCTGCCCGGCCTGCTGCGCGCGGCGGCGCTGCGCTTCTGGATCTCGCGGCTGTGGGACTTCCACCTGCCGCGCGAGGCCAGCCTCCTCAAACCCCACGATCCCACCCATTTCGAGCGCGTCCTGCGCGAGCGCATCGCCAGGCCCTGGCATGCGCTGGAGTCCTTGTCATGATCCTGCACCTGCAAACGGTCCCGCCGCGCAACGGCCTGCTCTGGGTGCGCCACGGGCTGAAGGTGCTACGGCGCAAGCCGATCGCGCTGATCGGGCTGTTCGCCGTGTTCCTGCTGGTCTCGTCGGTGCTGCAGCTGGTGCCGCTGCTGGGTCAACTGGTCGTGCTGGCGGCGCTGCCGCTGGTGTCGCTGTCCTTCATGCTGGCGTCGCACCAGGTGCTGCAGTCGCATACGCCGACGGCCGCCGTCTTCGCGCAGCCGCTGCAGCTGACCAAGGAACGGCGCCGCGACCAGTTGATCCTCGGCCTGCTCTACGCGGTCAGCACGATCGCCGTGATGTTCCTGGCGCACTGGCTGGACGGCGGCGCCCTGGTGCGCGCGGTCGAGCAGGTGGCCGCGGCGGGCAGCGCCGCCAAGCCCGATCAGAAGGCGATCGAGGCCACCATCGCCGATCCCTCGCTGACCACCGGCATCGGCCTGCGGCTGCTGCTGACGGGCCTGATCTCGATCCCGTTCTGGCACGCGCCGGCGCTGATCCACTGGGGCGGCCAGGGCGTGCTGCAGGCCCTCTTCTCCAGCACGCTGGGGGTGTGGCGCAACAAGGGCGCCTTCGCGCTGTCGGGCCTGGTCTGGGTCGGCCTGACCTTCGGCGCGACGATGGTGCTGACCATCGTCGGCATGCTGCTCGGCCTGGCCAACCTGCTGCCCTTCCTGCTCGTGCCGCTGGCGATGATCCTGACGACGGCGTTCTACTGCTCGCTGTACTTCACCTTCATCGACTGCTTCATGTTCGGCGCACCGAAAGACCTGCCCGAGACGCCGGTCACGCCGGCCTGAACCAGGTCTGAACGCGATTCCGAACCCAGACCTGAGCGCAGACCTGGACGCAGATCGCCCGACGTCACCTGAAAGCAGGTGCCGGGTCTTGCCTCTGCGCTTGCCTCGGCGCCTGCCCGTCGCATCCCCGGTCATTGCTTCGCCATTCGCACGGACATGCGTCGAAGGAATTGCTAACGGCTTTTTCACGTCACCGTCACTTGCTCTTCGCAGAATCCGCCCGCCTTTCCATTGCAGCGGAGCCTTCACGAATGAGCAAGCAGCACGACATCGTTGCCAGCCAAGACAGCATCAACGAGTACGACGAGGACGCGGTCCTCAATCCGTCCGCCAACCCGCATTTCGATGACATCCTCGCCGCACGTCTGTCGCGGCGCGTCGCCCTCAAGGGCGGCATCACCACGGCGGCGTCCGCGCTGCTGGGCGGCTCGATCCTGAGCGCCTGCGGCAGCAGCGACGATTCGCCCGCGCCGGCCCCCGCGCCCGCCCCGGCGCCGCAGCCGGCCCCGCTGAAGATCGGCTTCACCGCCGTCGCCAAGAACAAGAACGACCTGGTGACCGTGGCCGACGGCTACAACGTCAGCATCCTGCACGCGCTGGGCGACCCGCTGCACTTCGGCGACACGTCCTGGCAGGACGACGGTTCCGAATCGGCCGAGTCCTACAACCGCCGTGTCGGCGACGGTCACGACGGCATGTACTGGTTCGGCCTGAGCGACGCCGGTGCCTTCGACGCCAAGCGCTCGGACCGCGGCCTGCTGGCCGTCAACCACGAGTACGTCGTCGCCCCGTACGGCCTGCACCCGGCCGGCCGCGCCGCCGGCGCCGCGCGCAACGCCACCGAGGTCGAGAAGGAAATCTACGCCCACGGCATCTCCGTGGTCGAAGTCAAGCGCGACGCCACGGGCACCGGCATGAGCATGGTGCGCGGCTCGCGCTACAACCGCCGCGTGACCTCGGCCACGACGATGGACATCACCGGCCCGGCCAAGGGCAACGTCCAGCTGCAGACGCTGTTCAGCCCGACGGCTGTCCAGACCCGCGGCACCAACAACAACTGCGCCAACGGCTACACCCCGTGGGGCACCTACCTGACCTGCGAGGAGAACTACCTCAACGTGATCAGCCGTGCCGCCGGCGACGACGCGCAGCGCAGCGCCAAGGACGTGGCCAGTCTCAACCGCTACGGCCTGCCGCAGAACCGCAAGAGCCCCTACCTGTGGGAAACGGCCGGCACCGCCGATCTGTTCGCGCGCTGGAACTCGTCGGTCACCGGCGCCGCCGCGACCGCCGACTACCGCAACACGATCAACACCTTCGGCTGGGTGGTCGAGATCGATCCGTTCGCGCCGGACTCCGTCCCCGCCAAGCGCACCGCGCTGGGCCGCTTCAACCATGAAGGCGCCTGGCCCGCCGAGGCCGTCGCCGGCAAGCCGATCGTCATCTACATGGGCGACGACTCGCGCAACGAGTACATCTACAAGTTCGTCTCCAAGGCCAACTGGGATGCGGCCGATGTCGGCAAGGGCATGGCCGCCGGCGCCAAGTACCTGGACGAAGGCACGCTCTACGTGGCCAAGTTCAACGCCGACGGCAGCGGCACCTGGGTCGAGCTGAGCTTCGGCAAGAACGGCCTGGACGCCACCAACGCGACCTACGCCTTCGCCGACCAGGGCGACGTGCTGATCAACGCGCGCATCGCGGGCGACATCGTCGGCGCCACGAAGATGGATCGTCCGGAGTGGGGTGCGGTGCACCCGACCAACGGCGAGATCTACATGACGCTGACCAACAACAGCAACCGCGTGGCCAACACCGCGACCCCGACCGGCAACCAGCTCAAGCCGGACGCCGCGAACCCGCGCTACTACGAGGATCTCAAGGGCACGACCTCGCAGAAGGGCAACCCCAACGGTCACATCATCCGCTGGAAGGAAGATGCGGCGGACGTCACCAAGCTGACGTGGGATGTCTACCTGTTCGGCGCCCAGGCCGATGCGGCCGCGGACGTCAACCTGTCGGCGCTGGCGGACAGCAACGACTTCTCCAGCCCCGACGGCCTGTACTTCGACAAGCGCGGCATGTTGTGGATCCAGACCGATGACGGCGCCTACACCGACATCACCAACTGCATGATGCTGGCGGCGCTGCCGGGCAAGGTCGGCGACGGCGGCGTGGCCACGGCCGCCGGCGGCACGCAGACCCGCGCGGGCGCCAAGGCGACCTCGGATACCCTGCGCCGCTTCCTGGTCGGCCCGAAGGAGTGCGAGATCACCGGCATCGCCATGACGCCGGACGCCAAGACGCTGTTCTTCAACGTCCAGCACCCGGGCGAGGAAACCACGCCGGACTGGAACGCGAAGACCTTCGGCAGCTACTGGCCGGCCAACCAGGCCGACCCGACGGTGAAGAAGCGTCCGCGTTCCGCGACGGTGGTCATCACCCGCAAGGACGGCGGCGAGATCGGGATCTGATCTAGCGGGCGATGTCCGACGCGAGGGCGGCCTGACGGTCGCTCTCGCCAAGGATCCGACCGAGCAGGCCCTCGATCACGGGCCGCGGCGCTTCGACTGCGAGTTCTTCGGCCACCACTTCCGCCTGTGCGCGCACCAGCTCGCACAGGCGTTTCAATTCCAGCGTGATGCTGCGGGGCGCGATGTCGCAGTCGCGCGCGAAGTCGGCCCAAGCCTGCGCATCAAATGCGCGCGCGTTGTGGGCGCCATGGTCGCCATGGGCATCATGGGTGCCGCAGGCGAAGCCATGAGCCGGTGCCACGCGCAGCCCCCCGTGATCGACGAAGAACGACAGGTCCTCCGCCCCTGAGCCTTCGCTGCCGATGAGCTGGCGGAACATCGTCCAGCGCAGCAGCGCGCGGCTGTCGACCAGCGGCGTGGGACTGTGCGCCAGCAGCGAGAAGATCTGCGCCAGCGACACCCCCTCACGGTCAGCTGGCGGCACGCCGAGCGCCTGACAGGCGCTGATCGCATGCAGGCGCCGCACGCGGCCGTCCTCGAGCCGCTGCCGATCGAAGCGCTCGACCAGCAGCACCGGTTCCGGCACGCGATGCAGCTGCACCGGCGCCACGTCCAGGCCCACGCGCGCGGCGAGTCGCATGCAGAAGAATTCGTTGAAGGGCTGATCGCCCGATCCCTGCGCCTCAGGCGCCGGCTTCAACACGTGCGTCGACGCCATCTGCGGTCCGTCGACGAAGTGCCAGCCGCCGTCCCGCTCGACGTAGACCGCGAGCTTGTCCCGCTCCCCACCGAGCGCGCCCCGCACCTGTCCGTCCCAGACGGCGAAGGGCAGCTCATCGCGATGGCGGAGGCGCTCCGACAGTTCGTCGCGTGCGATCGCCCGTTGCACCGGCCCTGCCGGTCGTTGAAGCCCGTCCGCGATCAGCCGCACCGCGCCGGCCAGATCCCGCCCCATGAGGCGCATCGCGCCGAAGCAGTCGTCGGCGCTCAGTCCCAGCGCGGCGAAGGTCCGCGACCGGGCGTCTCCGGCGGGCAGCAGATGATCGAAGAACGCGAGCACGGCGTCCGCCGTGGACTCGCTGCCCGGTCCGCCGCGCGGCGGCATCGGCAGCGACGGCGCCAGCGGAAAGGCCAGCACTTCCGAGGTCCATCGTTCGAGGTAAGCCAGCGACAGCCTGCGCGGCGACTCCGTCTGCCCCAGTGGCGCATCGGCCGCTCTCAGCCAGCCCACTTCATGCTCGTCGAGCCAGACCTCCAGACCGTTCATGCATCGTCATCCAGGTCGGAGAACTTCGAATCGCGTGCGGTGCGGATCGCGCGTCTGACGACCTCCCGCTGCTGCGACGGGACGGCGAACAGACTCACGCCGAGCGCCCTCGCCGCCTTGAGCACGGTGGACAGGCTGACGCCGCCCTGGCCGGTCTCGATGTTGATCAGCGTCTGGCGCGACATGCCCAGCGCCTCGGCGGCTTCGACCAGCGGCAGCCTCGCCGTGGTGCGCGCGGCGCGGACGGCGGCGCCCAGCGCCAGCGCGTCCTCGACCATCGGGTCGTCGGGGGGATCAATCGGTACAACAGTGCGCATGGAGATTCCAGGATCAAAGACGTATTCGCCGGATCTCCCTCCCGGGCAATCGTGATTCCTGTTTGCTGGAATCTTTATCGCTCACCGCCCATTCTGCGCCTGGAGACACGCCTCGAGGCGTGCTCCGTACGATGTCCGCTCAATCGTTCAGGTCTCGTCCCTGAACACCGTTCCGACGGTCACCGTCTCAATCGATCGGCGTGAGCTTGGCGACGCTGAGCGCCAGCCACTTCGTGCCGTGCCGGCCGAAGTTGACCTGCGCGCGCGCGTCCGGTCCCGTGCCTTCCAGCGTCAGCAGCACGCCCTCGCCGAACTTGTTGTGGAACACGCCCTTGCCGACGCGCAGCCCACCGTGTTCATTGCCGGTCTTCTCGGCCGCTGACTGCTTCATCGCGCTGGGCACCGGCGCCTGCGGGAACGCGGACGGATCGACGCGACCCGCACCCACCATCGACTTCAGCCCCGAGCCGCGCTGCCACGCCTGCTGGTAGTCCCGCGCGAAGCCGGAGCCGAAGCCCTGGTTGCGCGGCGTCAACCACTTCAGCGTCTCCTCGGGCAGCTCCTCCATGAAGCGGCTCTTGATGTTGTAGCGGGTCTGGCCGTGCAGCATCCGCGTCTGGCAGAAGCTGATGTACAGCCGCTGACGCGCGCGCGTGATCGCGACGTACATCAGCCGACGTTCTTCCTCCAGCCCGTCCGAGTCGGACAGCGAGTTCTCGTGCGGGAACAAACCTTCTTCCATGCCGGTGATGAACACCGCGTCGAACTCCAGGCCCTTGGCCGAGTGCACCGTCATCAGCTGGATCGCGTCCTGGCCGGCCTGCGCCTGGTTGTCGCCGGCTTCCAGCGAGGCATGCGTCAGGAACGCTGCCAGCGGCGACATGATCTCGCCGGTCTCCGCGTCCGGCGTGGCAGGCGCGGCCGGGGCGACCGCCGCCGGCAACCCGTCCGCGATCGCGCCGGGCGAGTGCTCGTCCACCGGCAGCGCCACCGCGTCCTTGCCGAAGCCTTCCTGCGTCACGAAGGCCTCGGCGGCGTTGACCAGTTCGCCCAGGTTCTCCAGCCGGTCCTCGCCTTCCTTCTCGGCGCGGTAGAACGCCGTCAGGCCGGAGTGTTCGATGATGTGTTCGATGATCTCGCGCAGCGTGAGCCCGGCCGTGGCCTCGCGCATCGCGTCGATCAGGCCGACGAAGCCCGCCAGGCTGGCGCCGCCGCGACCGCCGACCGCGCCGATGCTCTGCACCAGCGAGCGCCCGCTCGGACGCGCCGCGTCCTGCAGCTGCTCGATGGTGCGCGCGCCGATGCCGCGCGCCGGGAAGTTGACGACGCGCAGGAAGCTGGTGTCGTCGTTGGGGTTCTCGATCAGGCGCAGGTAGGCCAGCGCATGCTTCACCTCGGCGCGCTCGAAGAAGCGCAGGCCGCCGTACACGCGGTACGGGATGCCGGCGTTGAACAGCGCCGATTCGATCACCCGCGACTGCGCGTTGCTGCGGTAGAGCACCGCGATCTCCTTGCGCTCCAGCCCCTGGCGGTGCAGCGCCTGCGCCTCCTCCAGCAGCCATTGCGCCTCGGCGAAATCGCTGCTGGCCTCGTGCACGCGCACCGGCTCGCCGGGACCGGCCTCGGTGCGCAGGTTCTTGCCCAGGCGCCGGCTGTTGTTGCTGATCAGCGCATTGGCTGCGTCCAGGATGTTGCCGAAGCTGCGGTAGTTCTGCTCCAGCTTCACGACCTGGCGCACGCGGTACTCGCGCTCGAAGTCGGCCATGTTGCCCACGCGCGCGCCGCGGAAGGCGTAGATGCTCTGGTCGTCGTCGCCGACCGCGAACACGCCCTGCCCGCGCCCGGGCGGCGCGAACATCTTCAGCCACGCGTACTGCAGCTTGTTGGTGTCCTGGAACTCGTCGACCAGCACGTACTGGAAGCGGCGCTGGTAGTGCTCGCGCACGGCCTGGTTGTCGCGCATCAGCTCGAACGAGCGCAGCATCAGCTCGGCGAAGTCGACGACGCCCTCGCGTTCGCACTGGTCCTGGTAGGCCTGGTAGATCTCGACCAGCTTGCGGGTCTGCTCATCGCGCAGGTCGATGTCCTTGGGACGCATGCCGTCCTCTTTCGCGCCGGCGATGTACCAGGAGACCTGCTTGGGAACGAAGCGCTCCTCGTCGAGCTTCATCGCCTTGATGACGCGCTTGACCGCGGACAGCGTGTCGCCCGAGTCCAGGATCTGGAAACCTTGCGGCAAGCCGGCCAGTTTCCAGTGCGCGCGCAGGAAGCGGTTGCACAGGCCGTGGAAGGTCCCGATCCACATGCCGCGCACGTTCACCGGCAGCATCGCGGACAGGCGCGTGACCATCTCCTTGGCGGCCTTGTTGGTGAAGGTCACCGCCAGCACCGAGGCCGGCGTCGCATGCCCCTGGCTCATCAGCCAGGCGATGCGCGTCGTCAGCACGCGCGTCTTGCCCGAGCCGGCGCCGGCCAGGATCAGCGCGGGCTCCTGCCCCAGCGTCACCGCGGCGTACTGCTCGGGGTTGAGGTTGTCCAGCAGGCCGCGCGGCGCGCGCGGCGTGAACAGGTCCTCCTGCGGCGGGGTCGGGCGCTCGTCGCCGAAATCCTGGGAATTCATCCAGCCATTCTAGAGAGGCTGGCATCATGCTGCCCTCATGAAGACAGAAAAATCCAAGACCGCGGCGAACACGGCAGGCAGGAACACCCGGGCGGGATCAGAGGTGGCCCTGTGCGCCTGCGGCAGCAAGCTCCCGTATGCATCGTGCTGCGGGGCCCTGCACCGGGCCTTCGCCGAGAGCGGCGCGCTCATCGCGGCGGACGCGCAGGCGCTGATGCGCTCGCGGTACACGGCCTACACGATGGATCTGATCGAGTACCTGCTCGCGACGTGGCATCCGAGCACCCGTCCCGCGTCGCTCGATCGAGGGGAACGGGACCTGAAGTGGTTGGGCCTGGAGGTGCGTCAGCACACGCGCCAGGACGCGGACCACGAGACGGTGGCGTTCATCGCGCGCAGCAAGGTCGGCGGGCGCGCGCACCGCATGCACGAGGTCAGCCGTTTCGTGCGGGAGCACGGGGCGTGGCTGTATGTGGACGGCCAGATCGACTGACCAGCCGCACGGCCGGCGTGCGCCGCACCACCCTGCCCAAGACCAGGACGAACCGGTCCAGGAAGGACCGGTGACCGATGTGAAATTCCTGAGGCATGGCGAACTCCTGCTGGCGACTGTGCGTGCGGACCGAGGGGATCACGCCACCGACCACCGATGGCGCGGAATGCCTGCTGCGATGATGGACAGTCGACATGACAGGATTTTGGCGAACCGCCCTGTGGCTGTCCTCTCCCCCCAAACGGGGAAAAGAGGGCAAAAAGCGCTCCAGGCGTGCGCACACCGTCCCCTTCAGCGATGACACCAGCCCTTCCGCTCCTCCATCTGGACGACCACCTCGCGGTGATCGACAAGCCGGCCGGGCTGCTCGTGCACCGCACCGCGATCGACGCCCATGAAGAGGACGCCGCCCTGCAGCGACTGCGCGATCAGCTGGGTCGGCCGGTCTGGCCGGCGCATCGACTGGACCGCGGCACCTCGGGCGTGCTGGTCTTCGCGCTGAGCGCCGAGGTGGCGAGCCTGCTCGGCCAGGCGCTGGCCGAGCGCCGCACCCGCAAGCGCTACCTGGCGCTCGTGCGCGGCTGGCCCGCCGGCGATGCCGGGGTCATCGACCATCCGCTGGCGCGCGATCCGGAGCTGGCCTCCACGGGCCAGCCGCACCTGGACGCGCAGACCGAGTGGTCCTGCCTGCGGCGGCATGAGGTCCCGGTCGCCACCGATCCGCGCTTCGCGACGACGCGGCTCGCCTTGCTCGCCTGCGAGCCGGTGCAGGGACGGCGCCACCAGATCCGCCGGCATCTGAAGCACCTCGCGCATCCGATCGTCGGCGATGCCAACCATGGCAAGGGGCCACTCAACCGCACGCTCGCGGCGCACTTCGGTCGGCAGCGTCTGTGGCTCCACGCGCAGCGGCTGACGCTGACGCATCCGGTCACGGGCGCCGGGCTCGAGCTCGAAGCGCCGCCCGGCCCGGAGTGGGCGCCGTTCCTCTGAACCTCTGATGCGGGAGCCGCCGCGGAACGCGACAGGGCCACCTCAGCCGAAGCGCACCGCGTAGATCGGCGGCAGGTGCCCGGACACCAGCAACCAGCGGTCGCCGGCATCGTCCGTGGCCCACAGGTTGCCGGTCGTGCTGCCCATCAGCAGACGTTGGCCGTCGTCGTGCGCGGCCAGACCGTGGCGGTAGACGAGGTCGTAGCAATGCGCCTGCGGCAGGCCGTTGCGCAATGTCTCGAAGGTCTTGCCGCCGTCGCGCGTGCGGTTCACCACCAGCGCGCCGTCGACGGGCAGACGCTTCTCGTCCTTGATGCCGGGCACGAACCACGCCGTGGCGGGATCCCCCGCATGCGCGGCCACCGCGAAGCCGAAGCCCGACAGCGGCGGCTTGATCTCGCCCCAGTTCGCGCCGCCGTCGACCGAGCGCCAGACGCCGTTGTGATGCTGGCACCAGAGCACGTCCGGATCCGCCGTGCTGGCGACGATGCGGTGCGGATCCTGTGTGTTTTCCTCGCCCTGCTGTTCGGGCGGCAGGAAGTCGGCGCGCATGCCCTTGGCGCTGATGTGCCAGGTCGTGCCGCCGTCCTCGCTGCGCCACGCGCCACCGCAGGAGATGCCGAGCAGCAGCCGCTTCGGATCACGCGGATCGACGTTGATCGAATGGATGCCCGGCGCGTCGTAGCCGCCGCCGAACCAGCCCAGCCGCTCGGGCATGTGCCACAGCGTCTCGACGAGCCGCCAGGTCTCGCCCTGGTCGTCGCTGACGAAGAGGCCTCCGGGGATGGTCCCGGCCCACAGCCGCCCGTCGCCGCCGCGCTCCAGGGCCCAGACCTGCTGAAGCTTCCAGGGCGGGCCTTCGGCGCCTTCCGGCTGCTCGGGGAAAGCCGGTGCCGTGAGTTCGCGCCAGGTGATGCCGCCGTCGTCCGACGCCTGCAGCTTGGCCCCGAAGTGCCCGAGATTGAGCGCGGCGAACATCCGTCCGCCGCCCTGTGGCGCGGGCAGCACCATGCTGACGGGGTCCCCCACGAAGCTGTGGCGGCCGATCGACCATCCGCCGTTGGCGGGATCGTTCCGGAGTTCGAAGAGGCCCTTGCGGGTCGCGGCCCAGGCGGTGGTGGTCATCGGTGTCTCCTTGCGATGGCTGGCGTCACCTCTCACGACGTTCGAGCGTCGCCGTTCTCGACACGTCTGCGGCGAGACGGCGCTCAGCCGCCCGACAGTGCCTGCAGCACGTAGACCTTGGACTGTGCCGTCAGCGGGTCGCTGAGCGCCTGGCGATCCCGCGCGCGGTGGCCGTCGATGAACACGGCGACATGCGTCCGCAGGTGCCCCTGCTCATCCAGGATGTAGCCGCGCAGCCGGGGATTGCAGGCGAAGGCGAGCGAAAGCGCCTCCCCTAAAGTTCCGGCGTCGCAGTCCAACTGGGGGGTGTCGACGAAGCGGTGCAACTGCGAGGTGAATTCAAGGTGCGCCATGGGGTGCGATCCTGCGACGAAGCGGTCCGCATGAACAGTGGGACCACCGAGCACGACGAATGGCCTCCCCGCCTTTCGACAGCGCCGCCGGCCTGGCGCGGGCAGAATCGCGGGCCCCTCACGCGGCAAGCTCGCGGCACCCTCGCGCGAATCGCGACCACGGACCCATGACCAACGACACCCGCAACGCCGCCGACTCCGCCCACGCCCGCACCGGCATGCTCTATGCCGCGCTGGCCTACGTCGCCTGGGGCCTGTTCCCGCTGTACTTCAAACGGCTGAGCGACGTCGACGCGATCGAGGTCATCGCGCACCGGACGCTGTGGTCGATGGTCTTCGTCGCGCTGCTGCTGACCGGCCTGCGCCGCTGGGCGTGGCTGGGGCCGGTGCTGCGATCGCCAAAGCTGCTGGCGACCTGCGCCCTGTCGGCACTGCTGCTCTCGACCAACTGGCTGGTCTATGTGTGGGCGGTGCAGCAGGGACACGTCGTCGAGGCCAGCCTGGGTTACTTCATCAACCCGCTGGTCAACGTGATGCTGGGCTTCGTGTTCCTGCGCGAACGGCTGCGGCCGATCCAGTGGCTGGCGATCGGGCTCGCCGCGGCCGGCGTGATCTGGCTGACGGTCACCGCCGGACGGTTGCCGTGGATCGCGCTCGTGCTGGCGCTGAGCTTCGGGGTCTACGGGCTGATGCGCAAGACGGCGCAGCTCGGCGCGCTCGAGGGCCTGACGCTGGAAACGCTGATCCTCTCGCCCTTTGCCGCGATCGCCTTGGCCTGGTGGACGCACCAGGGCACCAGCGCGTTCGCGACCGGCGACCCCGGCCACATCGCCTGGCTGCTGCTGGCGGGGCCGCTGACCGCCGTGCCGCTGCTGCTGTTCGCCGCCGGCGCGCGCCGCATCACGCTGACGACGCTCGGCCTCGTGCAATACCTGTCCCCGACGATCCAGTTCCTGCTCGGCGTCTGGCTGTATCACGAGCCGCTCGCCGGCGCGCGGCTCGTCGGCTTCGCGCTGATCTGGTCGGCGCTGGCCGTCTACAGCGCGGAGAGCCTCTGGCGCAGCCGGCGGTGATCGTCCCCCAAAACGACTGACGCCCCTTTCGGGGCGTCAGTTCAGAGGAGCGCGTTGCTCGTCAGTTGCGGATCAGGTGATCGAAAGCGCTGAGCGCGGCCTTCGCACCGTCACCGGCCGCGATGATGATCTGCTTGAACGGCACCGTCGTCGCGTCGCCCGCGGCGAACACGCCCGGCACCGAGGTCTGACCCTTCGCGTCGACGATGATCTCGCCGTGACGCGACAGCTCCACCGTGCCACGCAGCCACTCGGTGTTGGGCACCAGACCGATCTGCACAAACACGCCTTCGACCTCGACGCGCTTGGCTTCACCGGTGGCGCGGTCGATGTAGTTCAGTCCGTCGAGCTTGCCCGCCGTGCCGGTGAACTCGCTGGTCTGCGCCTGCTTCAGGATGACGACGTTGGGCAGGCTCTCCAGCTTCTTCACCAGCACCGCGTCCGCGCGCAGTTGGTCGCCGAACTCCAGCAGCGTCACATGCGACACGATGCCGGCCAGGTCGATCGCCGCCTCGACGCCGGAGTTGCCGCCGCCGATCACCGCCACGCGCTTGCCCTTGAACAGCGGACCGTCGCAATGCGGGCAGTAGGCCACGCCCTTGTTCTTGTATTCCTGCTCGCCCGGCACGTTGACGTTCCTCCACCGCGCACCGGTCGAGATGATCACCGTCTTGCTCTTGAGCGAACCGCCGTTGGCCAGCTTCAGCTCGACCAGCCCGCCCGGCGTGGCCGCCGGAATCAGCTGGTCCGCGCGCTGCAGGTTCATGACGTCGACGCCGTAATCCTTGACGTGCGATTCCAGCGCCATCGAGAACTTCGGACCGTCGGTCGACAGCACGGAGATGTAGTTCTCGATCGCCAGCGTGTCGTTGACCTGGCCGCCAAAACGCTCGGCCGCGATGCCGGTGCGGATGCCCTTGCGAGCGGCATAAACAGCCGCCGCCGCGCCGGCCGGGCCGCCGCCGACGATCAGCACGTCGTACGGGTCCTTGGCCGACAGCTTGGCCGCGTCCTTCTCCGCCGCGCCGGTGTCCAGCTTGGCGGCGATCTCCTCGACCGTCATGCGGCCCGAGCCGAACTCCTGGCCGTTCAGGTAGATCGTGGGCACGGCCATGATCTCGCGGGCGTTCACCTCGTCCTGGAACAGCGCGCCGTCCACGACCACCGTCTTGACGCGCGGATTCAGCACCGACATCAGCGACAGCGCCTGCACGACGTCCGGGCAGTTGTGGCAGGTCAGGGACATGTACACCTCGAAGAGGTAGTCCCCGTCCAGGCCCTTGATCTGGTCGATGGTGGACTGCTCCACCTTCGGGGGATGACCGCCCGTCCACAGCAGGGCCAGCACCAGCGAGGTGAACTCATGGCCCAGGGGAATCGCGGCGAAACGCAGGCTCTGTGCCGTGCCCGTACGCTTCAGGCTGAACGACGGCTTGCGCGCGTCGTTGCCGTCGAGGTTCAGCGTGATCTTGTCGGACATCGCGGCGATGTCCTGCAGCAGTTGCTTGAGCTCTGCGGAGCTCTCGGAGTCGTTCAACGAGGCTTCGATCTCGAACGGCAGCGTCACCCGCTCCAGGTAGGCCTTGAGCTGCGCCTTCAGGTTGTCGTCCAACATCGTTGCTTCCTTCCAATTTTCTTAAGCGACTTCGAGAACCGGCCTCCCTGTCAGATCAGAGGGGCGGCCGAACACACGCCCGCGGACCGGATCGGTCCACGCGCGGTGCTTTTGCAGTGAGGGGGAGAGGAACGTCCTCATCCGGATCACCGGTCCGGGGGAAGGTCGATCCGGACGGATCGCCTGCTTCCCCCGCCAGGGCGAGATCCTTAGATCTTGCCGACCAGGTCCAGCGACGGGGCGATGGTCTTGTCGCCTTCGTTCCACTTGGCCGGGCAGACCTGGCCCGGGTTCTTGGCGACGTACTGGGCAGCCTTCAGCTTGCGCAGCGTTTCCTTGACGTCGCGGGCGATCGCGTTGTCATGCACTTCCAGGGTCTTGATGACGCCGTCCGGATTGATCACGAAGGTGCCGCGCAGGGCCAGGCCTTCTTCCGGGATGTGCACGCCGAAGGCGTTCGTCAGCGCGTGCGTCGGGTCACCGACCAGCGGGAACTTGGCCTTGCCGACAGCCGGCGAGGTTTCGTGCCACACCTTGTGCGAGAAGTGCGTGTCGGTCGTGACGATGTAGACCTCGGCGCCCAACTTCTGGAACTCGCCGTAGTTGTCAGCCGCGTCTTCGACTTCCGTCGGGCAGTTGAAGGTGAAGGCGGCCGGCATGAAGATCAGCACGGACCACTTGCCCTTGAGCGACTCTTCAGTGACCTCGATGAACTTGCCGTTGTGGAACGCTTGGGCCTTGAAGGGTTGGACTTGGGTGTTGATCAGGGACATTGCTTCGTACTCGCTGTCAGGTTGATGGGATGGACGGAATGATAGGGGGCTGAGGCTATCGGCGGGTTTGAATTCCCCAATGCAGCCTATTGCCTATCCCTATTGAGTCAAACTATCAAAAATCGTTTGTGCGATAGCAAAAACTTCATGACTCCGTCACAACCCGCGTGAACGCGGGCTGTTGCCTGATGTCTCCTGGTGCCGCGTCCGGTGCTTCTCCGCACCTGAAACGTTCACAGCGCCTCAAGCGCGAGCAGTTCCTCGACCGTCTGGCGGCGACGGATCAGGCGGTCCGAACCGCCGTCGACGAGCACCTCGGCGATCAGCGGCCGGCTGTTGTAGTTGCTGGACATGGACGCGCCGTACGCACCCGTGTCGTGGATGACCAGCAAGTCGCCGACATGCGCTTGTGGCAATTCCCGCGCCAGCACCACGCCCCCTTCGGCCTGCGTGAACACATCGCCCGATTCGCAGAGCGGACCGGCGACCACGGTCTCGCGCGTTGGCCGACGCTGGCCGTCCGCGGGAATCAGGCTCATCGCATGGAAGCTGCCATACATCGCCGGCCGCATCAGTTCGTTGAATCCGGCGTCGACCAGCAGGAAGTGTTGCCGCCCCTGGGCCTTGACCGCGCGGACCTCGGCGAGCAGCACGCCGGACTCCGCCACCAGATAGCGGCCCGGTTCGATCTCGAGCGCCAGGTCGTGGCCGACCACGCCTTCCGCTTCCTTGCGCGCGGCATCCCACAGACTGAAGTAGTGGGCGGTATCGATGGACTCGCCGCCCTCCTGGTAGGGGATCGACAGCCCACCGCCGGCCGAGAGCGCGTGCAGGTCCAGGCCCTGCGCCTTCACGATGCGGACCAGGTCGACCATCGCGCCACTGACACGCCCCAGGTGGTCGTAGTCGACGCCCGAGCCGATGTGCATGTGCAGCCCGATCAGCGTCAGCCCGCGGCGCGCGATGACCGCCAGCGCGTCCGTGAGCTGCTCATGCCAGATGCCGTGCTTGCTGTGCTCGCCGCCCGTGTTGGTCTTGTTGCTGTGACCGTGACCGAAGCCGGGGTTCAGCCGCAGCCACACCGGGTGACCGGGCGAGACCTCGCCGAGCTGCTCCAGCATGTCGATCGAGCCGGCGTTCACCGGGACGCGGTGTTCGACGACGGTCTTGAGCGTCTCGCGATCCAGCAGGTCGGCCGTGAACACGATGTCCGAGTGCACCGCGTCCGCACCCGTGCCGACGGTGAAGCCGGCGGCGAAGGCGCGCAGCAGCTCGCCGCGCGACACCGAATCGACCTTCACGCCCTGTTCCCGCATCAATCTGAGGATGTGGGTGTTGGAGCACGCCTTCTGAGCGAAGCGCACCGTGTCGAAACCGCCCAGCGCCGTGATGCGCTCGCGGATGAGGGCGGCGTCGTACACCCACAGCGGGGTGCCGTACTTCGTGGCGAGCGCTTGCAACTGCTGTTCGCGGGCGGGGGTCAGGGCTTGCGGCATGTCAGGAGTCCTTCAGACGGATGCAGATTGGAACTGCGGCAAGCATCCCTCCGGCTAGCCATTCAATCAAATGCTTTGTTTTGCCTACAGAATTCATTTTTGATATGCGCTGATATGCTTCCGCGATGTCTCTGTCGATCACGCACCGCCACATCGAGGTGTTCCGCGCCGTCATGACTGCCGGCAGCGTGACTGGCGCTGCGCAATTGCTGTTCACGTCTCAACCGACCGTCAGTCGGGAGCTGGCGCGGATGGAATCGCTGCTCGGCTACGCCCTGTTCGACCGCGCCCCGGGACGTGTGCGCCCGACCGCGCGGGCTCTGGCGCTGTTTGACGAAGTCCAGCGTGCCTACCAGGGGCTGGACCAGGTCGTCGCCCGCGCCCAATCGCTGGGACGCGCCGAGGACGAACGCCTGCGCGTCCTGACGCTGCCGGCACTGGCGCACGCGCTGCTGCCGGACGCGAGCGCCGATTGGCTCGGCCGGCATCCCCAGGCGGAACTGACGCTGACACCGCAGGAGTCACCGCTGCTCGAGGAATGGATGGCGGCCCAGCGCTTCGACATCGGCCTGAGCGAGGTCTCCGTCGCCGTGCCCGGCACGCGCAGCGAGACGCTGGCCGAGCTCGACGAGGTGTGCGTGCTCCCCGCCGGCCATCGACTGCTGGAACGGCAAGTCCTGACCCCGGAGGACTTCGAGGGTGAGCGCTTCGTCAGCCTGTCCGCCGACGATCCCTACCGCCGCCAGTTCGACGCGATCTTCGCGGCCGCCGGCGTGCGGCGGCGTCTGCAAATGGAGACACACAGCGCGATCGCCGTCTGTTCACTGGTTCAGAAAAACCTGGGCATTGCACTCGTGAATCCACTGACGGCGAGGGCCTGCGCGGGCCCCGATCTGCACCTGCGGCCATTCTCGGTGTCGGTACCCTTCCGCATCCAGGCCTTGTGGCCGCTGCACCGCGCCACGCATGCGCTGACGCAGGATTTCATCGACGCGGTGAAACGTGCGCTCGCGCCTGCGATGGCCAGTCAAACTTCCAGCCAAGCCTCCAGCGGGCGGGGCCTGCCGAGCGCACTGCGCGCGCAGGCCGCCGGAAAAGCAAAACGACGCTGACCGCGAGGCCAGCGCCGTTCCATGAAACGCGTGTGGCTCAGGCGGCCTTGATCGCCACCGGTGCCGGCGTCGCACTCGCGGTCGACAGGAAGCGCTCGCGGATCGAGCGCTCGATGCCGGCAGCGTCCAGGCCGCACTGCGCCATGAGCTTGCCGGGCTCGCCGTGCTCGACATATTCGTCAGGCAGGCCCAGCTGCAGCACGGGCAGCGACAGGCCTTCGGACTGCAGCGCTTCCAGGACCGCGCTGCCGGCGCCGCCCATGACGCAACCGTCCTCGATGGTCACCAGCACATCGTGCGTGCGGGCCAGTTCCTTGACCAGATCGACGTCCAGCGGCTTCACGAAACGCATGTTGGCGACGCTCGCGTCGAGCGCCTCCGCCGCCTTCAGCGCCGCATGCAGCAGCGTGCCGAAGGCCAGGATCGCGATACGAGGCGCGTGCGCCGCGCCGCGACCGCCAGCCGCAGACTGCGACGAGGTCCGGCGCATCTCGCCCTTGCCCCACGGCAGCGCGACCATGTCCTTCCTGATCTCCGCGCCGATGCCCGCGCCGCGCGGATAGCGGACCGTCACCGGGCCGTTGTGCACGTGGCCGGTGTACAGCGCCTGGCGGCACTCGTTCTCATCCGACGGCGTGATCACGCTCATGTTCGGAATGCAACGCGTGAAGGCGATGTCGTAGTTGCCGGCGTGCGTCGCGCCGTCGGCGCCGACCAGGCCCGCGCGGTCCAGTGCGAACAGCACCGGCAGGTTCTGCAGCGCCACGTCGTGGACCATCTGGTCGTAGCCGCGCTGCAGGAAGGTCGAATAGATCGCCACCACCGGCCGCAGGCCTTCGCAGGCGAGGCCGCCGGCGAAGGTCACCGCGTGCTGCTCGGCGATGCCGACGTCGTAGTAACGCGTCGGGAAGCGCTTGTGGAACTCGACCATGCCCGAGCCCTCGCGCATCGCCGGCGTGATGCCGACCAGCGTCGGATCGGCCTCGGCCATGTCGCAGAGCCAGTCGCCGAACACCGTCGTGAAGGTCTTCTTCGCCGGGGAGGTCGACGGCTTGATGCCTTCGGCCGGGTTGAACGGCGTCGGACCGTGGTACTTGACCGGGTCCGCCTCCGCCAGCTTGTAGCCCTGGCCCTTGCGCGTGACCAGGTGCAGGAACTGCGGGCCCTTCTTGTCGCGCAGGTTCTCCAGCGTGGGGATCAGCGCGTCCAGGTCATGCCCGTCGATCGGGCCGACGTAGTTGAAGCCGAATTCCTCGAAGATCGTCCCGGGCACGAACATGCCCTTGGTGTGCTCCTCGAAGCGGCGCGCGAACTCGTACAGCGGCGTGTGCTTCAGCACCGACTTCGCGCCCTCGCGCGCGGCGGCGTAGAACTTGCCGCTCATCAGCCGGGTGAAATACTTGTTCAGCGCGCCGACCGGCGGGCTGATCGACATGTCGTTGTCGTTCAGGATCACCAGCACGTCGCCGAGCAGGCCGCCATGCGCGACGCCGGCGTTGTTCAGCGCCTCGAAGGCCATGCCGGCGGTCATCGCGCCGTCGCCGATGATCGCGACCACACGGCGTGACTCGCCCTTGATCCGGGCCGCCATCGCCATGCCGTGCGCGGCGGAGATCGAGGTGCTCGAATGCGCGGTGCCGAAGGTGTCGTACTCGCTCTCGTCGCGGCGCGGAAAGCCGGAGATGCCGCCCTGCTGGCGCAGCGTCGCCATCGCGTCGCGGCGGCCGGTCAGGATCTTGTGCGGGTAGGTCTGGTGACCGACGTCCCACACCAGCCGGTCGCGCGGCGTGTCGTAGACATAGTGCAGCGCGACCGTCATCTCCACGGTGCCCAGGTTCGACGACAGATGGCCGCCGGTCTTGGACACGCTGTTGAGGATGTGCGCGCGGACCTCGTCCGCCAGTTGCGGGAGCTGACCGCGGGACAGCCGGCGCACGTCCGCGGGGCTCTCGATGGTGCCCAGCAGGGTCTGCGCGGCCGTCGCGTTCGGTGGGTTGTCGCTCATGGCGTCGCCTCTCCTTGTTGCCGGATCCTTGCGGGATCCGAGCAGGATCTCAGTTGTCGCGCTCCACCACCTTGTCAGCCAGCAGGCTGAGCCAGGCGGTGTCGGCCAGACCGCTGCCGGAGAGCGCCTGATGCGCCTCGTCCCGCAGGCGGAGCGCGTACGCGCGGGCGGGCTCGAGGCCCAGCACGCTGACGTAGGTCGGCTTGTTGTTGTCCTGATCCTTGCCGGCGGTCTTGCCGAGCACGTCACTGTCCTGCGTCACGTCCAGGATGTCGTCGACGACCTGGAAGGCCAGGCCGATCGCCGCGCCGTAGCGGCTCAGCGACTCCCACGCGGCCGGCGTGATCTCACCGCACGCGGCGCCCATCAGGACGCTGGCCTGCAGCAGCACGCCGGTCTTGCGGCGGTGCATGTCGCGCAACTTGGCTTCGTCCAGCGGCTTGCCGATGCTGGCCAGGTCGATCGCCTGGCCGCCGGCCATGCCGTCGTAACCGCTGGCGCGCGCCAGCAGCCGGCACAGCCTGGCCTGCAGCGCGGGGGCGACGCCCTCGTCCGGCGTCAGCACGTCGAAGGCCAGCGCCTGCATCGCGTCGCCGGCCAGCATCGCCTGCGCCTCGCCGTACTGCACATGCAGCGTGGGCTTGCCGCGGCGCAGGACGTCGTTGTCCATGCAGGGCATGTCGTCATGCGCCAGCGAATACGCGTGGATCAACTCCACCGCGCACGCCGCGCGCATCGCGGCCTCGCGCTGGCCGCCCGCGGCGTCGGCCGCGGCCAGCACCAGCAGGGGGCGCAAGCGCTTCCCGGCGCCGAGGACGGCATACCGCATCGCATCGCCGAGGCCGGCCGGCGCCGCTTCGGGCACCCAGGCCTCCAGCGCCTGCTCGACGTCCTCGAGCGACTGCTTTACCCAACGTTCGAAAATACCCGCATCCACTTATTCATCTCCCCAAGCCTGCGCGCTCCCACCCTCAATGACCTGTACTTGTTGTTCGACGGCCTGAAGTCGTGCGCGGCAGTATTTGAGCAAGGCGGCTCCCCGCTGGTAACTGGCCAGTAACTGGTCCAGCGGCAGTTGCCCGGCCTCCATGGCCTGCACCAGACGCTCCAACTCCTCGACCGCCAGCTCATAGCTGGCGGGCTCCTGCTCCTGGATCGTGGGCTGCGCCGTCTTGGCGCTGGCGGAAGGCTTGCTCATTTCAAAACGCGAAAAGGCTGATTGTAAGCACCGCCACCACCCTGCCCGCCTTCCGACCGTCGGGGGATGTGAGCGCGCCGCCACAGGCGTCAGCGGGTGTTTCGGGCGCTGGGTGACACCTGACACCCACCCGTTTCCCCTCCAGAGGCGGGCCGGGTACAATCACCGGTTCCTTTGCCCGCTGCTATGCCCTAAAAGGGCCGGCGGGCTTTTCATTCAGTCCCCATACCGGCCCGTCCAATCTGGGGGGCGGCCGTCACGGTTGACATTGGAGTCTTGGAGACCCTCTTGGATCATGTCCGACCTGAGCATCCCTCTCAGCGCGCTTGAACGCAGCACGGCCCCCAGCCACCTCCAGCTGCCCGTCACCTCCTACTTCGACGAGGACCTGTTCCGCCGCGAACAGGAACTGATCTTCCAGCACGGCCCCCGCTACCTCGGTCACGCGCTCGCCGTGCCCGAGGTCGGCGACTATTACGCCCTGCCGCAGGAGGGCGAAGGCCGCGCCATCGTGCGCAGCGCGCAAGGCCTGGAACTGATCTCCAACGTCTGCCGGCATCGCCAGGCGGTGATGCTGCGCGGCCGCGGCAACACGCAGAGCAACATCGTCTGCCCGTTGCACCGCTGGACCTACGACCTCAAGGGCGAGCTGGTCGGCGCGCCGCATTTCAAGCAGGACCCTTGCCTGCACCTGAACCGCTACAAGCTGCGCGAGTGGAACGGCCTGCTGTTCGAGGACAACGGCCGCGACATCGCCGCCGACCTGGCGAAGCTGGGCCCGCGCGGCGCGCTGGACTTCAGCGGCTACCAGCTCGACAAGGTCCACGTCCACGAGTGCGACTACAACTGGAAGACCTTCATCGAGGTCTATCTGGAGGACTACCACGTCGGCCCGTTCCACCCGGGCCTGGGCCAGTTCGTCACCTGCGACGACCTGGCGTGGGAATTCGGCCGCGACTACTCGGTGCAGACGGTCGGCGTGAACAAGGCGCTGGCAAAGCCGGGCTCCGAGGTCTACGCCAAGTGGCACGACCAGGTGCTGGGTTTCTCGGGCGGCCAGTCCCCGGACCAGGGCGCCATCTGGCTGACCTACTACCCCAACATCATGGTGGAGTGGTACCCCAACGTGCTGGTGGTGTCGACGCTGTTCCCCAAGGGGCCGCAGAAGACGACCAACATCGTCGAGTTCTACTACCCGGAAGAAGTCGTGGCCTTCGAGCGCGACCTCATCGACGCCCAGCAGGCCGCCTACATGGAGACCTGCATCGAGGACGACGAGATCGGGCTGCGCATGGACGCCGGGCGCAAGGCGCTGATGGAACGCGGCGACAACGAGGTCGGCCCCTACCAGACCCCGATGGAAGACGGCATGAAGCACTTCCACGAGTGGTACCGCGGGCTGATGAAGCGCTGACGCCGTGTCGACGGCGTGCTGACGCCCCGCCCCCTTCGCATCGATCCAGGTGCGCACAACGCCCCGCTCTTGCGGGGCGTTCGTTTTTGCGGCTCCGCGCAACAGGCCGGACCGGGCTTCGGCGCGAGAATCGCCGGCATGTCTGCACCCCTTCTGATGGTGTTGGCGACACTGCTGTTCGCCACCATGGGTGTCTGCGTCAAGTTGGCTTCGGCCTACTACGGCGCGGGCGAGATCGTCATGTACCGCGGCCTCGTCGGCACGCTGTTCCTGTTCGCGCTGTCGCGGGCCAAGGGGCTGTCGCTGAAGACCAGCGTACCGGCGATGCACTTCTGGCGCAGCCTGTCGGGGGTGATCGCGCTGTCGCTGTGGTTCTTCGCGATCAGCAAGCTGCCGCTCGCGACGGCGATGACGCTGAACTACATGTCCTCGGTGTGGATGGCGCTGTTCCTGATCGGCGGCGCGGTGCTGATGGGCGCGGCCAAGGTCGATCCGCGGTTGATCATCACCGTGCTCCTGGGCTTCGTCGGCGTCGGGCTGGTGCTGCAGCCGGCGATGGAGGACCAGCAGGTCTGGCACGGACTGGCCGGGCTGGCCTCGGGGATGCTGTCGGCGATGGCCTACCTGCAGGTGACCTCGCTGGGTCGCGCGGGGGAGCCGGAATTCCGCATCGTCTTCTACTTCTCGATGGGCGGCGTGGTCGCCGGCGCGCTGACGACGATCGTGTCGCACGGCGGCTGGCACGCCCACACCTGGACCGGCGCGGCGCTGCTGCTGGCCGTCGGCGTGCTGGCCACCGCCGCCCAACTGCTGATGACACGCGCCTACGGCACCGGCAAGCCGCTGGTGAACGCGTCGCTGCAGTACCTGGGCATCGTGTTCTCGGCGTTGTATGGTGTGCTGATCTTCGGTGACCTGCTGGGCCTGCTCTCGTGGATCGGCATCCTGCTGATCGTCGTCGCGGGCCTGGGGGCGACGCTGCTGCGCGCCCGGAACACGCCGAAGGACGCCCAGCACTCGGTCCAGGAATCTTGAACGGCCATGACGACTCCAGCGACGCCGCACCCGGTTTCTCCCTCGACGTCCCTCGGGACCGCCCCCACCGGAGCGGGTCTTGACGGCTTGATCACGGTCGAGCAGTTGCAGGCGCTGATGAATTCGTCGGCGCCGCCGCTGATCGTCGATGTCCGCTTCGACCTGGCCGACACCGCGGCGGGCGAGCGCGCCTACGCGGCCGGCCATGTCCCCGGCGCGTTCTATCTGCACCTGGACCGCGACCTCAGCGGTCCGAAGCAGGACGCCTTCGGCGCGTTCCGCGGGCGCCACCCGTTGCCCGAGCGCGAGGCTTTCGCCGCGCGGCTGCGGGACCTCGGCATGACACCGGGCCGGCAGCTGGTCGCCTACGACGCCGCCGACGGCATGTATGCGGCGCGCGTGTGGTGGATGCTGCGCTGGCTCGGCCATGCGCAGGTGGCCGTGCTGGACGGTGGATTCGCCGCCTGGCAGCAGGCCGGCGCCACGGTGACAACGGACGTCCCCGCCGGCGCACCGGCCGCTTCCGCCGCCTTCGAACCACGCGCGCCGCTCGAAGCGCCGTGGTCCGCGCAGGATCTGCTCGCCGGACTCGGCCGGGTCCGCCTGATCGACGCCCGCGCGGGCGAGCGATTCCGGGGGGAAGTCGAACCGCTGGACACCCAGGCCGGTCACATCCCGGGCGCGACCAACCGGTTCTTCAAGTCCAACCTGACGCCGGAAGGCCGCTTCAAGCCCGCCGCCCAGCTGCGCGAAGAATTCAGCGCGCTGCTCGGCCCGCAGGGCGCGGACGGGACGGTGCACCAATGCGGATCGGGGGTCACCGCCTGCCACAACCTGCTGGCGATGCACCATGCCGGGCTCCCGGGCAGCCGGCTCTACCCCGGCTCCTGGAGCGAATGGAGCGCGAACCCGCGCTTCCCCCTGGCAAAGGGCTGACGCGTCCCCTTATTGACAACGCGCATGGCGCGAGCACCATGGGAAGGTCAGACTGCGAAGGCAAGCCCTGACCCCGCCTGTGGTGGGGGTCGGGTCCACTCAGCCCTACCCCGTTCGCTCGAAGGAGGCTCGCCATGTTCCAGCGCATCCTGATTCCCACCGACGGTTCCGACATCACCGCCAAGGCGATCGACACCGCCATCAAGCTGGCAAAGTTCCACGACGCCCGGCTGTTTGCCATCAGCGTCAAGGAGCCCTTCCCCTACAGCGCCGTGTCGGAGATGCAGCCGACGCCGCCGCAGGAGTTCTTCGACGCCCAGGAGCGCATCGCGCAGGAGCGCCTGGCGCAGGTGCTCGCACTGGCGCAGGCGCAGGGCCTGGAGATCGAGGCCCACAGCGTGGAGGCGCTCCACCCCTGGGAAGCCATCATCGAGCACGCCAAGCGCGTCAACGCCGACCTGCTGGTGATGGCCACGCACGGCCGGCGCGGGCTGCAGGCCCTGCTGCTCGGCAGCGAGACGCAGAAGGTGCTGACGCACTGCGCCTTCCCGGTGCTGGTGGTGCACGGCGAAGGCGCGCCGCAGTGATCCGTCCCGGACCTTGACCGGAGCGCCCTCCCGGGCGCCTCCGGCCGGCTTCAGTGGGCGTGTTTGCCGCCCACGACGATCAGCACGAACACGATGCCCACGCCCAGCCACAGCAGCTGCAAGGCGGTGTCCTTCCAGGGCAGCCGACGCTGCAGTTGCGGGATCAGGTCGGCGACCGAGACATAGACGAAGCTGCTCGAAGCGGCCACCAGCAGGTAGGGGAACAGCTGCTGCCAGGGCCCCACGACGTAGTAGCCGACCAGCCCTCCGACCACCGCCGCCATCCCCGACACGGCGTTGAAGAACAAGGCCTTCTTGCGTGTGAAGCCGGCGTTCAGCAGCACGATGTAGTCGCCGACTTCCTGCGGAATCTCGTGGGCGACGATCGCCATCGCGGTGACCCAGCCCAGGTGGTGGTCCGCCAGGAAGGCGGCGGCGATGATGATCCCGTCGCAGAAGTTGTGGATCGAGTCCCCCACCAGCACCGACAACCCACCCCGGCCCGCCTGCTCCTGGTCGAAATGGTGATGGTGGTGGTGCCCGTCTCCCTCGTGGTGGTGGGTGTGGCGGTACAGCTCGGCCTTCTCCAGCAGGAAGAAGAACATCAGCCCGCCCAGCAGCGCCAGGAACAGGTTGTGCGGATCCGCCCCGCTCTCGAATGCCTCCGGCAGCACGTGCAGCAGCGCGGTCGACAGCAGCACGCCGGTGGACAGACTCACCAGATGCTTGACGATGCGGCTCAGCAGGCCAACCGTCAGCATCGCCGCGATCGTCACGGAGGCAAGACCGCCGGCGAAAGTCACCAGCAGGATGTAGGTCAGGGTCATGGATAAAAAAGGCGCACCACTGGGGGTGCGCCGGTTGGGGTTCTGAAAATTGTCTCAGACTCGTCAAGCCCCCCTGCTTCGGAGGACGTTCAAACCCCGTGCTGCTTGAACCACGCCTGGCAACGTGCCCAGCCGTCCTTGGCGGGCTCGGGCTTGTAGCTGGGGCGGTAGTCGGCGTGGAAGGCGTGGCCGGTGTCCGGGTAGACGACGAACTCGCTCGCCTTGGCCGCGGCACTGCCCTGCTTGAGCGCCTCCTGCATCGCGGCGACCGTCGAGACCGGAATCCCGTTGTCCTGGGCGCCGTACAGGCCCAGCACCGGGGCGTTCAACTGCCCCACGACATCGATCGGATGCTTGGGCGTCATCGCATTCGTCTGGCCCTGCAGGCGGCCGTACCAAGCCACGCCGGCCTTCACCGCCTTGCTGTGCGCTGAATACAGCCACACGATCCGACCGCCCCAGCAGAAGCCGGTGATCGCCAGCTTCGAGGTGTCGCCGCCCTGCTGCTTCGCCCACGCGACCGCCGCGTCCAGGTCGTTCATGACCTGCGCATCAGGCGTGCGCTGGATGATCTCGCTCTGAAGCTTGGCGATGTCCGAATACACGGTCGCGTTGCCCTGCCGCGCGAACAGATCCGGCGCGATCGCCAGATAGCCCAGCTTCGCGAAGCGGCGCGCGACGTCGGCGATGTGCTCGTGCACGCCGAAGATCTCGCTGATCACCAGCACGACATGGGCGTTCTTCTTGCCCGCCGGCTGGGCGACGTACGCCGGCATCTTGAAGTCGCCGACGGAAATCGACACCGGCCCCGCATCCAGGCCTTGCGTGTCGGTGGTGATCGTCTGCGCGGACACCGGCAGCACCGCGGCCGCGAAACCGCTGCCCACCGCCGTGCCGACGAAGGCCCGCCGGCTGAAGGCCCGGCCCGGCGTCAGCGTGTCGATGTCATCGCGGATCGCGTCGGCCTGTTCAGGGGACAGGCCGGCGGCGCCTTCGGCGCGGGAATCGGAATTCGTCATCTGCGGCTCCTCTGCTGGGATACGTGGTGGACGGAACGCCGGATGCTAGCGCGGGTGCCGTGCGACAGCATGATGAACCGCAGGATGAAAGCACTTCGTTCCCGGCGGGGACGCCAAACACCGCGACAATCGCGACCCATGACGCAAGCGCAAGTTCCCCTGATCCTGGCCGCCATCGACATGGGCTCCAACAGCTTCCGTCTGGAACTCGCCCAGTTGCAGCACGGGCAGTACCGCCGGCTGGACTACCTGAAGGAAACGGTGCGCCTGGGCGCGGGCCTGGATGCGATGAGCATGCTGACCGAGGAGGCCACCGAGCGCGGCCTCGCCTGCCTGCGCCGCTTCGCGGAACGCCTGTCGGGCCTGCCCGGCCGGCAGGTGCGCGCGGTCGCCACGCAGACGCTGCGCGAGGCGCGCAACCGCAACGCCTTCCTCGCGCGGGCGCAGGAGGTGCTGGGCCATCCGATCGAGGTGATCTCCGGCCGCGAGGAGGCCCGTCTCATCTACGCCGGCGTCGCCCGGTTGCAGACGGCCGAGGACCCGCGCCTGGTCATCGACATCGGCGGCCGCTCGACCGAGATGATCCTCGGCCGCGGCCCGCAGCCGGTGAGCACGGAATCCTTCCAGATCGGCAGCGTCAGCCTGTCGATGCGCTTCTTCCCCGAAGGCCGCTTCACGGCCGAAGCCTTCCGCGCCGCGCAGGTCGCTGCGGGCGCGGAACTGGAGGAAGCCATCACCCAGTTCTCGCGCCAGTCGGCGCAACCGCGCTGGAAGCAGGCGCTGGGATCGTCCGGCACCGTCGGCGCCGTCGCGCAGATCCTGGCCGCCAACGGCGTCAGCCCCGACGGCTCCATCACCCTCGACGGTCTGCGCTGGTGCATCGAGCAGTGCCTGGTCGCCGGCCGCGTCGATGCGCTCAAGCTCGCCGGTCTGAAGGAAGACCGCCGCGCCGTCGTCGGCGGCGGTCTGTGCATCCTGTACACGCTGCTCACCCACTTCGACATCGACCGCCTGCACCCCGCCAGGGGCGCGCTCCGCCAGGGGGTCATCTTCGATCTCGCGGAACGCCTCGATCCGCGTCTGCTCGCCGCCGGCCGCGACATGCGCGAACAGTCCGTCGCCGAGCTGCAGCGCCGCTTCGCCGTCGATCGCGATCAGGCCGGCCGCGTCCAGTCACTGGCGCAGCGTCTGCACGCGCAGCTGTCGCCGAAGGCCGAGGAAGAGCATCGTCGCGAGCTCTCGTGGGCCGCCGCGCTCCACGAGATCGGCATGATGGTCTCCCATCACGACCACCATCGGCACAGCGCCTATCTGCTGTCGCATGTCGACGCGCCAGGCTTCTCGCAGAACCAGCTGCGGCGCCTCGGCGATCTCGCGCTCGGTCAGCGCGGTGGGTTGCGCAAGTTGGAGGAGCAGTTGCAGGAAGAACCGATGGTCTGGCAGTTGCTCGCGCTCCGCCTCGCCGCCATCAAGTGCCATGCGCGCAGCAACGTCGATCCGGCCGATATCAAGATCCGCCGCGACGGCATGGACGTCACCATCGAGATGCGCAAGGGCTGGGCCGACACCCATCCCCGCGCTCACTTCCTGCTCCGGGAGGAGCTGGAAGCGTGGGCCAAGGTCGGGAAGGTCCAGTTGGCACTGGAAGCCTGACGTCACCGAGCGCGACAGGCATGGCCCGGGCCGGCGCCGGGCGTCGAGCGGGCGCCAACTCGCTTTGCTCACCTGCGGTTCGCGCCGCTCGGACAGACGGCGCCCAAGTCAGTTTTTTTGAAGCTCGACTTCGTCGCCGGCCCGGGCCATGCCTGTCCATCGGGAACGAGGACTTCGTCTGGGCTCTGGTCCGTTTGGGGCAGCGTCGTTTGGGGTCAGGTCAGAGCTCTTCGCGGTAGAGGCGCATCAGCGCCTGTTGCGCACAGACACTGTTCGGGTTGCCCTCGGTGCCGATGCGTTGTGACGTGCCGTCGGGGCCCAGTTGCCAGGCGTCGAGGGTGTCGTACAAGTAGGGCGTCAGGCCTTCGTCGATCACGCGCTGACGCAGCTTCGCGTCCGTGATCGGCCACGCCACCTCGATCCGTCTCAGCATGTTGCGCGCCATCCAGTCGGCACTCGACAGGTACAGCGCCTCCTGCTCGTCCTTGCCCCAGCGGAAATAGAAGATCCGCGAGTGCTCCAGGAAACGCCCCACCACCGAGCGCACCAGGATGTTGTCCGTCTCGCCCGGCAGGCCCGGCGGCAGCATGCAGGCGCCCCGCACGATCAGGTCGATCTTCGCGCCAGCCTTGCCCGCACGGATCAGGCCATTGATCAGTTCGGCATCGGTCAGCGCGTTGATCTTCAGGACCACCCGCGCAGTCTCGCCGCGCCGGGCCGCTTCCTCGACCTGCGTCAGGAGCTCGCACATCGTGCGGTGCAGGTTGAACGGCGCCAGCAGCAACTTCTTGGGTGCCTTGAACTTCGACAAGGACGCCAGCTGGCTGAAGACCAGGTCCATGTCGGCCGTGATCTCCGAGTCGGCGGTCAGATACCCGAGGTCGGTGTAGAAGCGCGCCGTCTTCGGGTTGTAGTTGCCGGTCGACAGATGCCCGTAGCGGCGCAGCTTGCCGCCCTCGCGGCGCGTGATCAGCATCAGCTTCGCATGCGTCTTCAGGCCGACGATGCCGTACACCACCTGCGCGCCGACCGCCTCCAGCCGCTCCGCCCAGTTGATGTTGGCCTCCTCGTCGAAGCGCGCCTTCAGCTCCACGACCGCCAGCACTTCCTTGCCGCGCCGCGCCGCCTCGATCAGCAGGTCCGCCAGCACCGACTGGCTGCCGGTCCGGTAGATCGTCTGCTTGATCGCCAGCACGTCCGGATCCTCGACCGCCTCGCGCAGCAATTGCACCACCGGATCGAAGCTCTCGAACGGGTGATGCAGCATCACGTCGCCCTTGGTCCGCAGCTTGTCGAAGATCGACTTGCCGCGCGGCAGCCGGCCCTTGGGCCAGCTCGGCTCGTAGGGCTGGAAGCGCAGGTCTTCGGCGTCGGTCTGGTCGATCAGCTCGTTCAGGCGCACGAGGTTGACCGGTCCGTTGACCCGGTACAACGCCGCCTCCGGCAGGTCGAACTGCTCGAGCAGGAAACGCGACAGTTCCTCGGGGCAGGTGTTGACCACCTCCAGTCGCACGGCGCGTCCGAAGTGCCGCGTCGTCAGGCCGGAGCGCAGCGCGTGGCGCAGGTTGGCGATCTCTTCCTCGTCGACTTCGAGGTCGGAATCGCGCGTGACGCGGAACTGCGAGAACGCCTCGACATGCCGGCCCGGGAACAGTTCTTCCAGATGCGCGCGGATGACGCTGGTCAGCAGCACGAAGCTCTGCTTGCCGCCGCTGATGGCCGTCGGCACCTTGATCACGCGCGGCAGCACGCGCGGCACCTTGACGATGGCGATGCGGTTGTCGCGCCCCAGCGCGTCCTTGCCCGAGAGGCGGGCGATGAAGTGCAGCGACTTGTTGCCGACCTGCGGGAACGGATGCGCCGGGTCCAGGCCCACCGGGACCAGCAGCGGACGCACCTCGCGCTCGAAGAACTTGGCGACCCACGCGCGGATCTCATCGGTGCGGTCGGCGTGGTTCAGGATCTGGATGTTGTGCTCGCGCAGCGCGGGCATGACCTGATCGTTGAAGATCCCGTACTGCTCGTCGATCAGGTCGTGGGCGGCGCGGCCGACACGCTCCACGTCGCGCGGCGTCACCAGCCCGCTGCCGTCGCGCTGCACGTCCAGCATGTCGGCGAAGCGCACCTCGAAGAACTCGTCGAGGTTGCTGGACACGATGCAGATGTAGCGCAGCCGCTCCAGCAGCGGCACGTCGACGCGCTGGGCCTGGGCCAGGACGCGCCGGTTGAACTCGAGGATCGCGTTTTCGCGGTTGAGCAGCGGAACGTCAGGCAAAGTCATGGACTGATTCTATGAAGCTGGTGTGACAGTCAGGTGACCCTCTTTCGGGCGGGTCACACCCCGTTGCACCGCGGTCGAGGACGAGGTCCGGCCCCCGTCAGGACGACGGAGCCCCCTGCCAGGGTCGGGTCGTGTCAGGCCGGCTGGCGCATCGCGGCGGCCAGCGCTTCGGCAGTCCCCTGCTCGGCGATCAGGCGCTGGCGCTCGGCCCAGTCCAGGATCTCGAGGTGGCCGTCCGCATGCTCGACCAGGGCGGTGAGGCTCTCGACCCAGTCGCCGTCGTTGGCGTAGGTGATGCCGTCGATGTCGCGCAGCTCGGCATGGTGGATGTGGCCGCAGACGACGCCCTGCACACCGCGCTTGCGGGCCTCGCGGGCCAGCGCCTGCTCGAACTCGCCGATGAACGAGACCGCGCGCTTGACCTTGAGCTTCAGGTACTTGCTGAGGCTCCAGTACGGCAGGCCCATGCGCGCGCGCAGCGAGTTGAGGTGGCGGTTCAGCTTCAGCGTGAACTCATAGAGCGTGTCGCCCAGATGGGCGAGCCACTTCGCATGCTGGATGACGCCGTCGAACAGGTCGCCGTGCGTGACCCAGAACTTGCGGCCGTCGGCGGTCTCGTGGATCCACTCGTGCGCGACCTCGATGCCGCCGAAGCTGTGCTGCAGGTATTTGCGGGCGAATTCGTCGTGGTTGCCCGGCACGTAGATCACGCGGGTGCCCTTGCGTGCCTTGCGCAGCAGCTTCTGGACGACGTCGTTGTGCTCCTGCGGCCAGTACCAGCTGCGGCGCAGCTGCCAGCCGTCGACGATGTCGCCGACGAGGAAGAGCTGCTCGCATTCGACCTCCCTGAGGAAGTCGAGCAGCGCCCGGGCCTGGCAACCCGGCGTGCCCAGGTGCAGATCGGAGATCCACACCGTGCGCACGCGGATCGACCCGCCGTCTTCCGCCTCGGCCCCAGGCGGTTCGTTCGAAACAGCGGCGGCCATGAGGGTGTCGGTCAGCATGGCCCCACAGGTTGCCGACCCTGGATGAAAGCTTGATGACCGGACCGCCGATAATCCCCCGCCATGCACGTGATGATCCCCTTCGCCAGCTCGCTGGACCCTCATTTCGAGGGCGCCCTGCGCGAGCTGGAGCTGCCGAACCTGAGCCGCCTGCTCGGGTTGCTGGCCCCGGTGGAGGATGTCGGCGACGCCGACGAGACTTCCCCGCTCCCCCCGCACGACCTTTTCCTGGCGCGACGCCGCGGCGTCGCCGACGACCATCCACCGATCGCCGCCTGGCGCGTGCGTGCCGCCGGGCAGGATCCCGCCGACGCCGCCTGGGCCCTGCTGACGCCGGCCCATTTCGCCGTCGGCACCGAGGGCGTCACCGCGCTCGGTCCCGAGACGCTCGATCTGGACGAGGCGGAATCCCGCGCCTTCCTCGACGCGCTGTCGACCGTGCTGTTCCCCGCCGCCGAGGGATGGCGGACCGCCTGGTTGTCCACCGGCGAATGGGCGATCGCCCATGACGACCTCGACGGCCTGGAGGCCGCCAGCGCGGATCGCGTGCTCAACCGCGGTGTCGAGACTTGGTACCCGCGCGCGCGCCGCCTGCGCACGCTGCTCAACGAGGCGCAGATGCTGCTGCACGATCACCCCCTCAACCAGGCCCGCGACGAGCGCGGCCTGCGCCCGCTGAACGCCGTCTGGATCGGCGGCGGCGCCCGTGAGCGCGGCAATGCCTTGCCTGCCGGACTCCTCATCGACACGCGCCTGCGCGCGCCGATGCTGACCGGCGACCTGTACGCGTGGAGCGAAGGATGGAAGGCGCTGGACCAGGGCCCGATCGAGCAGGCCTTGAACGCCGCGCGCACGGGCGAGCCGGTCTCGCTGACCCTGAGCGGCGAGCGCCTGGCCCGCACCTGGAGACGCCAGCCGGCCAGCGGCTGGCAGCGGCTCAAGGAACGATTCGCGGCGCCGAGCGCCGCCGTCGCCACCGCCCTGGAGCATCTGTGAGCAGTCCCCGCATCCTGACCCGCGACGTCCCGCCGGACTCCGCGCACGCACTGCAGGCGGCCGGTTTCTCGCCGCTGCTGTCGCGCCTCTTCGCGGCACGGGGCGTGCTGTCCCGCGATGAGCTCGACCCCGACCTGAAGCACCTGCTGCCGCCCGAAGGTCCCTTGGGCATGCTCGGCATCGACAAGGCCGCAGTGCTGCTGGCCGACGCGATCTCCGGGGGTGAACACATCTGCATCGTGGCGGACTACGACTGCGACGGCGCCACCGCCTGTGCGGTGATGCTGCGCGGACTGGCGCTGCTCGACGCGAAGCCGGGCACGGTCAGCTACGTCGTGCCTGACCGTGCGGTCCACGGCTACGGCCTGACCCCGACCATCGTCGAGCTGGCGCTGAAGCACGAGCCCAAGCTGCTCGTGACCGTCGACAACGGCATCGCCAGCCACGCCGGCGTGGCCTTCGCGCGCGCGCTCGGGCTGAAGGTCCTGGTCACCGACCACCACCTTCCCGCGGTCACCGCCGACGGCCAGCCCACCGTGCCCGACGCCGACGCGCTGGTGAATCCCAACCAGCCGGGCTGCCCCTTCCCCGGCAAGAGCCTCGCCGGCGTCGGCGTGGCGTTCTACGTGCTGACGGTGCTGCGGGGCGAGCTGCGCCGCCGCGGCGCCTTCGGCGAGAACGCGCCGCCGCGGCTCGACGGCCTGCTCGACCTGGTCGCGCTGGGCACCGTCGCCGACGTGGTGCGACTCGACGCCAACAACCGGCGCCTGGTGGCGCAAGGCCTGCGGCGCATGCGCGCCGGCCGCATGCAGCCGGGCGTGCAGGCGCTGTTCACCGCGGCCAGCCGCGACGCGTCACGCGCCAACAGCTTCGACCTCGGCTTCGCGCTCGGCCCGCGCATCAACGCCGCCGGCCGTCTCGACGACATGACGCTGGGCATCACCTGCCTGACGACGGACGACAGCGAGCAGGCCCTGGCCCTCGCGCGCGAACTCGATCGCATCAACCGCGAGCGTCGCGAGATCGAAGCCGGCATGCAGGAGCAGGCGCTCGCGCTGCTCGAACGCCTGATGACGGATCCGCGCCTGAACGGCGCGCCGCCGCCCGCACTGGCACTGTTCGACGCCGACTTCCACGAAGGCGTCGTCGGCATCGTGGCCTCGCGGATCAAGGACCGGCTGCATCGCCCGGTGTTCGTCTTCGCCGAGGGCGCGGACGGCCAGCTCAAGGGCTCGGGCCGCTCCATCCCCGGCTTCCATCTGCGCGATGCGCTGGACCTCGTGTCGAAACGCCACCCGGACCTGCTGCGCAAGTTCGGCGGCCACGCGATGGCGGCGGGCTGCACGCTCGCGCCCGGCGGCGTCGAGGCCTTCGCCGCGGCCTTCGAGGACGTCGCACGCGAATGGCTGGACGAAGCCTCGCTCACCCGCACGCTGCGCACCGACGGCCCGCTGCCGCCGGAGGCCTTCTGCGCCGAAACCGTCCAGGAGCTGGAAGCGCAGGTCTGGGGCCAGGCCTTCGAGGCGCCACTGTTCTGCGACCGCGTGCAGGTCGTGAACCAGCGCATCGTCGGGGAGCGCCACCTCAAGCTGCGCCTGCGCCAGGGGGCCTGGATCCGCGATGCCATCTGGTTCGGCCACACCGAGCAGTTGCCGGAGCAGGTGACGCTGGCGTATCGCCTGAGCCTCGACGAATTCCAGGGCCAGCAGCGCGTGCAGATGGTCGTGGAGGCGATGGCCGAGTAGATCGGCCGGGGCGCTCAGCCGAGCAACTGCTTGCGCACCCACTCCACGATCGCCGCCGCCGGCATCGCGCCGGACTCCCGGGCGATCTCCTGCCCGTCGAGGAACAGCAGCATCGTGGGAATGCTGCGGATGCCGTAGCGCGCGCTCTGCTGCGGCGCGGCCTCGGTATCGAGCTTGACGAAGCGCACCTCGGGCAACATCGCCGCAGCCTTCTCGAACTGCGGCGTCATCATCCGGCAGGGGCCGCACCACGCCGCCCAGCAGTCGACGACGACCGGCAGTTCAGTGCCCGCGATGAACTTGTCGAACACCTCCGGCGTGAGGTCCACGGCCTCCGGCCGCATCAGCGGCGTGCCGCAGCGTCCGCAATCGGGCGCTTCGCCCAGGCGCTCGCGCGGCACGCGGTTCTTCGCGCCGCACGAGGGGCAGACGATGTGGAGGCTGACGGCGGCGGAGGTGTCCATGGAATCGTTCACTCGCGAAAGGAGACGTGCCCGAGGCGGCCCGCCTGCCGGTGTCGGGCAAACCGCATGCCGGACGGACCGTCTCGCACGCGGGCGCCGCGGTGCGTCTCAACGGACGATCGGAACGTAGATGGGGTCCATGCGCGTCTGGGTCCGGCCGCCGAAGTTCTCGATCTTCGTGCCGGACTGGATCGCCGAACTGAAGGGCGTGTCGCTCATGCCCGGATAGCGCTTGCGGAAGGCGGCCTGGTCGCGCTCGAACTTCTCGGTCAGCGTGACCCGACCACCGGAGATCAGGTTGAGGAACTCCCGATCCGCCACGAAGTGGTAGTTGCCCAGGTACACGGCCTTGCCGGGTTCGAGGTCGATGACGACGTCGTTGAGGATGCCCGTCGATCGGACGTGGACGGTGCCGACGTCGATGGCCCATTCCTCGATCACGTAGCGTCCCGCCGGCATCTCGACGGCGAAGAGCGAGCCGCGGGACTTGAAGTCCGGGTCGATCCGCTTCAGATCACGGATCTCGAACGGATTCACGATCATCGCCGTGCCGTGAGCGATCTTGGTCGAAGGCCCGCCGCCCTCCACGGGCCGCATGCTGAAACCATAACTGCCCAACGGGCCGGTGTAGGTGATCGACCCCACGAGCACGCCCTTCCCGGACTCCACCTTCGGGACGTAGGTTGGCGCGACGTTGCTGGCGGCGCAGCCGGTCAACAGCGCCGCCACGACCGGCAACGCCCACCCCGCGAGCCGGCTCGACGCCCGGCGGCTCTCCCTCTCGTGTGTCATATCCCTCCCGAAAATCGATGTCTGTTCTTCGAACAAGAAGTGGACCATGCCCGGGAGTGCCCGTTCTACCGGTGTTTCCCCAGCGGTGCAGGGAACGCAGAGGGCGATGGGTACGACGATTGCCGCCCTGGGTCCAACGAGAACTCTGTTGAAGGAACGAGATGACTGCCTACAAGGACGACGGGAAGCTCTGGGTGCTGGTGGCCGACGAGGGCGTGGCGCGCCTGCTGAAGCTGCCGGAGGAAGGTGGCGACCTGGAGGACGTCACGACGCTGACCGATGCCGCCGCCCATGCGAACAACGCGGACCTGCGCCGCGACGCCGAAGGCCGGCGCGGCAACAACGTGACCTCGTCGGCGAGCGTCGATGAATCGCATCAGGAGGCGATCAGCTTCGCCGCGCGCGTGGCCAAGACCCTGGACGACGGCTACAACAACGGCGAGGTGACGCAGTTGCGTGTCGTGGCCGCACCGCGCTTCCTGGGCCTGCTGCGCAAGGCGCTGAGTCCGCAGATCACCAAGCTGATCATCGACGAGACCAACGTCGACGTCGTCCACGAAAGCCTGGGCGCGCTCACGACCCGCTTGTTCCCGGAGCGGGACTTCAGCAAGCAGAAGCCGTGAGGTCCTTCACACCTGACCCCTGCTGTAACTGTTTGTCAAATCGATGACATAGAGGCCACCCAGAATGGGGACACCACGCGGCGCACCGTCCGTCGTGGTGTCCTCCCATGCCGACCACCCATCTGCAACCGCCCGACCCGCTGAGCATCGCCCTGTCCGCCATCATTCGCGATGGCGCGCTGGACATCCACTTCCAGCCCCTGGTCGAGGTCGAGCGCGCGAACATCCTGGGTTACGAAGCGCTGACGCGCGGGCCGGCGGACACGCCGCTGCATTCGCCGCTGGTGCTGTTCGAGACCGCCGCGCGCCTGGGTCGGCTCGTGGAACTGGAGCGGCTGGTCGTGCGCCGCGCGCTGCGCCGGTTCAAGGAACTCAAGCTCCCCGGCCAGCTCTTCCTGAACCTCACCGCCGACACGCTGCTCGCCACCAGCGATCGCGGCGCGCTCATCGCCCGCGAGTTCGCGCAACTCGACCTGCCTGCGTCGCGCGTCGTCATCGAACTTACCGAAACGCGGCCCATCCTCGAGCCCGAACGCCTGCAGGACAGCATGCGCAGCCTGCGGGAGCTGGGCTTCGTCGTCGCGCTGGACGACCTGGGCGAGGGCTTCGCGAGCCTGAAGCGCTGGATGGACATCCGGCCGGACTTCGTCAAGATCGACCGCCACTTCATCGACGGCATCGCGCAGGAACCGCTCAAGCAGCAGTTCGTGCGCTCGATCCTCGAGATGGCCGCCAGCTCCGGCTGCACCGTCGTCGCCGAGGGCCTCGAACAGCTCAGTGATCTCACCGTGCTGCGCCGCCTCGGCGTGCCGGTCTGCCAGGGCTACCTGCTCGCGCGTCCGAGCGCCGCGCCGCGCGCCGCGCTGCGGGCCGAGGTGGACGCGCTGCTTGCGCCCGAGCACCGCCGCCGCAACGCCGACTGGATGCGTCTGCCGCCCGACGCGATCACGACCGCCGCGCAGCTGGCCCGCCGTAGCCACACCGTCACGCCCAAGCTCAACTGCCAGACCGTCGCCGACATGTTCCAGCGCGACGAGCAGCTGTTCTCGATGCCGGTGCTGGACGAATCGAACCGCCCGATCGGCATCCTGCGCTCGCTGCAGGTGCTCAAGCGCAGCGCCGAGCGCTACTTCATGGACATCCACGAGAAGCGCTCGTGCACCGCGCTGATGGACCCGCAGCCGCTGATCTTCGACGCGGGCACCTCGCTGCGCGAGATGAGCGACGCGATCTCCAGCCTCGACGACCGGCTGATGGTCGACGGCTTCATCGTCACCCGCAATGGCGAATACTTCGGCACCGGCCGCAGCACCGACCTGCTGAAGGCCGTCTCCGACCTGCAGGTCCACAGCGCGCGTTACGCCAACCCGCTGACGCTGATGCCGGGCAACGTGCCGACCGACCAGCACCTCGACGCGCTGCTGCACGAGGGCCGCGAGTTCGTCGTCGTCGCCTGGGACATCGACCACTTCAAGCCCTTCAACGATGTCTACGGCTACGCCGCCGGCGACGACATCATCAAGCTCTGCGCGCAGATCCTGCAGGACGCCGCCGACCCGGCGCTGGACTTCGTCGGCCACATCGGCGGGGACGACTTCGTGATGGTGCTGGGCTCGCCCGACTGGACCGCCCGCATCACGCGCGTCTGCCGCGAGTTCGATCGCCAGATCCGCCCCTTCTTCTCGGCGGAACACCAGGCGCTGGGCGGCTACGTGACGCTGAATCGCCAGAACCAGGAGTCCTTCAATCCGCTGCCGACGCTGAGCGCCGGCGTGATCCAGGTGCAGCCCGGCGCCTTCGACAGCGTGCGCGCGCTGTCCGCCGCGCTGGCCGAGCCCAAGCACGTGGCCAAGTGCGGCACCGGACCGAGCCGCTACTTCGTCGACCGCCGTCGATCCAGCGCCGGCGCCACGGACATGGCGCCGCTCCTAGAATCGGTGGGGTGAACACCCCTTCCCCCGTTCTGCCGGTTCCGCCGGTTTCCTCCGCCCCCACCGACGCGCCGCCGGCTTCCGCCGCCGCGCCCGGGCAGATGGCGGTGCCTGCGCTGCACGCGCAGACGAACGCGGACCTCCACTGCCACTCGACCGTCTCCGACGGCACGCTGTCGCCGGAAGCGCTGGCCGCGCGCGCCAAGGCCAACGGCGTCGAGCTCTGGGCGCTGACGGACCACGACGAGGTCGGCGGCCAGCAGCGCGCCATGGCTGCCGCGCGGGCGGCGGGGCTGCCCTACCTGACCGGCGTCGAGATCTCCGTGACCTTCGCCGGCAAGGTCGTGCACATCGTGGGGCTGGGCTTCGACCATGAAGACCCGCGCATCGTCGCCGGCCTGCGCGCCACGCGCGGCGGTCGCGGCGCGCGGGCGAAGGAGATGTCGGACGATCTGGCCAGGGCCGGCATCCACGGCGCTTATGAAGGCGCGCTCAAGTTCGCCGGCAACCCGGAACTGATCTCCCGCACCCACTTCGCGCGCTTCCTGGTGGAAACCGGCCAGTGCTCGGACGTGCCCGAGGTCTTCCGCCGCTACCTCACCGAAGGCAAGCCCGGCTTCGTGCCGCACCGCTGGGCGGCGCTGCGCGACGCGGTGGGCTGGATCGTCGACGCCGGCGGGCTGGCCGTCATCGCGCACCCGGGCCGCTACGGCTTCACGCCGACCGAGGAGTACGCGCTGATCACCGAATTCATCGCGCACGGCGGCCGCGGCATCGAGGTCGTCACCGGCAGCCACACGTCGGGCGACATGGTCCAGTACACCGACACGGCGCTCGAATTCGACCTGCTCGCGTCGCGCGGCTCCGACTTCCACAGTCCGGAGGAGAGCCGCGTGGACGTCGGCAAACTCGACCAGCACCTCTCCGGCCGCTTGAAACCGGTGTGGGGCGCGCTCGAGCATCGCATCCACTGGCCGGCCTGATCCCCCCACTGCAGCGGACCGCCGGGGACCGCTTCGGATCCCCGGGCATCGCGGCAGGGATCACCGGAATCATCCGCCGGCGCAGACCGGCTCCATGATCGGCTCGCACGCCGATTGCCACAGGTGAGGACCATGGCCCAGATCTTCGAAGTCCATCCCGACAACCCGCAGGCCCGATTCCTGCGCCAGGCGGCGCAGATCCTGAGCCAGGGCGGCGTCGGCGCCATCCCGACCGACTCCAGCTACGCGCTGGTCTGCCAGCTCGACGACAAGGCCGCCGCCGAGGCGCTGCGCCGCATCCGCGGCGTCGACGACAAGCACCACATGACGCTGCTGTGCCGCGACCTCAGCGAGCTCGGCAGCTACGCGCGCGTCGACAACAAGCAGTACCGGATGATCAAGACGGCCACGCCGGGGCCGTTCACCTTCATCCTGGAAGCGACCAAGGAAGTGCCGCGGCGGCTCTCGCACCCGTCGCGCCGCACCATCGGCCTGCGCGTGCCGGACCACCGCGTCACGCAGGACCTGCTTGCGCTGATCGGCGGCCCGCTGCTGGCCACCACGCTGATCCCGCCCGGCGAGCATGAGCCGATCAACGACCCCGAAGAGATCACCGCCCGCTACGACAAGCTGATCCAGCTGATCATCGACGCCGGCGCCTGCCCGATGAAGCCGACCACCGTCGTCGACCTCACGGCCGAGCCGCCGGTGCTCGTGCGGCGCGGCTGCGGAGATCCGGCCTGCCTCGGCCTGGAGCTCCAAGAGGCCGAAGCCGACGAGTGAATCGCGAGCGGGTGCTACGCCCGTTCGAGGCACCAAGCAAAACGCCGGCGCGAAGCCGGCGTTTTGCTTGAAGAGGCCCGCAGGCCTCTCGGAGGTTCAGACCGCCGCGGTGATCACGATCTCGATCTTCCACTCGGGCTTGGCCAGCTTGGCCTCGACCGTCGCGCGCGGCGGCGTGTGGCCGGCCGGCACCCAGGCGTCCCAGGCGGCGTTCATGCCGGCCAGGTCCTTGACGTCGGCGATGTACAGCTGCGCGCGCAGGATCTTCGTCTTGTCGCTGCCGGCGCGGGCCAGCAGCTTGTCGATCATGGCCAGCACCTGTTCGGTCTGGCCCTTGACGTCGGCGGTGGCATCGTCCGGCACCTGGCCGGCCAGGTAGACCACGCCGTTGTGGATGGCCATCTCGGAGAGACGCGGGCCGACGTCGAAACGTTCGATGTTGCTCATTTGCTGTGCTGATGGGGCTTGTTGGAATGCTTGTGATCGCGCTTGCGCGCGCGCGACTGCTCGTGTCGATGGGACTTGGCGGCGGGCCCGGCGGCCACCGGGGCCGCCTTCTGGCCGAGCTTGCTCTCGGTGCCCGCCATCAGCTTCCTGATGTTGGCGGCGTGGCGCCAGATCAGCAGCAGGCTCATCAGCGCGATGGCCGGCAGCTCGGGACCGACGTCCCAGACCAGCATCTGCAGCAGCGGCGCGCCGATGGCAGCGGACAGCGACGCCAGCGACGAGTAGCGGAACACGGCTGCCATCACGATCCACACGCCGAGCACGGACAGGCCGAGCCACGGGTTGATCGCGAGCAGCACGCCGGCCGCGGTCGCGACGCCCTTGCCGCCGACGAACCTGAAGAAGACCGGCCACAGGTGCCCGATGAAGGCCGCCAGGCCGACCAGCGCGGCGGTGCCCTCCTCCAGGCCGTACGGCTCGCCGAACTTCAGCACCAGCAGGACCGGGACGTAGCCCTTGAGCGCGTCGAAGACCAGCGTCAGGATCGCCGCGGCCTTGTTGCCGGAGCGCAGCACGTTGGTCGCGCCCGGGTTGCCGCTGCCGTAGCTGCGCGGATCGGACAGGCCCATCAACCGGCTGACGATCACCGCGAAGGACAGCGAACCGATCAGATACCCGGCCACGACAGCCAACAAGGGAAACAGGACACTTTGCATGGGGCGCTATTCTGCCCCGGACTTCAGCGCGCACTCGACCGGACGGGCCTCGAGCAGCTCCGTCAAAACCCGGGGTTCGATGCTGACCAGGTAGCCGCGACGCCCGCCGTTGATCAGGATCCGGGGCAGCGCCAGCACGGTGGACTCGACGAACACCGGCATCGCCTTGCGCGTCCCGAACGGCGAGGTGCCCCCGACGAGGTAGCCGCTGTGACGCTGGGCGACGTCCGGCTTGCAGGGCTCGACCTTCTTGCAGGGGATCTGCCGGGCGAGTTCCTTCAGGCTGACGGTGCAGTCGCCGTGCATCAGCACGATCAGCGGCTGCGCCTTCTCGTCCTGCATCACCAGCGTCTTGACGACCTCGTGCTCGGGCACGCCGAGCTGCTTGGAGGACTCGCCGGTGCCGCCGTGATCGACGTAGTCGTAGACATGTTCCCCGAACGCGACCTTGTGCTGGCGCAGCATCTGCGTCGCCAGCGTTTCGCTGACATGGGCGGATTTCTTGCTCATGCCGTGATTCTCCGCGCTGCCCGCACCCGCTGCTTGTACGAGCTTGCTGCGCCTGCTGACAGCCGATGGCGGCGCGCGCGCTACGCTGCGGCGCACTTCGTGTTCACCGAGCCCCATGACGGACGCCGCCTCGACCTCCAGCTACAACCTCAAGGACCTGATCGGCGACACCGCGCTGCGATCGCTGGCATCGGTGTTCGCGGAGTCCGCGCCCGGCTTCCAGCGCAAGCGCTTCCTGGCCGTGGCGACCGAGGGGCTCGAGCCGCTGTCGATCATGCAGCGCGTGCACCGCGTCGCCGAGGCGCTCGACGCCGCGCTGCCCGGCAGCTTCGCGGCGAAGCTCGATGCCGTGGTCACCGCGGCGCCGCACACGGGCGGCGCGTTCGTGAACATGGGGCTGTGCGATTTCGTCGCGAGCTACGGCCTGCACGACCCTGCCGCGTCGCTGAAGGCGCTCAAGCGGATGACGGCGCATGGCACCGCCGAATTCGCGATCCGGCCCTTCCTGCGCCAGGACCTGACCGGCACGTTGAAGACGATGACGCGCTGGACCACCGATCGCGACGAGCACGTCCGCCGCCTGGCCAGCGAGGGCTGCCGACCGCGCCTGCCGTGGTCGTTCCGGCTCGACGCGCTGGTCGCCGACCCGGCGCCGCTGGCGGAGATCCTGCACGCGCTGCGCGCCGACGACAGCCTCTACGTGCGGCGCTCCGTCGCCAACAACCTGAACGACATCACCAAGGACCATGCGGACTGGGTCTTCGCCCACGTGGCCGGCTGGGACCTGGCCGACGAGCGCAGCGCGTGGATCGTCAAGCATGCGTTGCGCTCGCGGATCAAGCAGGGCGATGCGCGGGCGTTGAAGCTGATCGGCGCCAGCGAGGGCGCGCTGGCCGTCGTCGAAGGGCTCGCGATCGAGCCCGCACGCGTCGCGATCGGCGGTGAGGTCGAGATCGCCTTCGAACTGCGCTCCACCGCCGACACGACGCAACGCCTGGTCGTCGACTACGCCGTGCACTACGTGAAGAAGAACGGCCGCGCGTCGCCGAAGGTCTTCAAGCTGAAGACGGTGGAGCTCGAAGCGGGCGCGTCGACGCCGATCCGCATCCGTCGCGCGCTGCGCAACTTCACGACGCGCACGCACTATGCGGGCACGCACGCGATCGAGGTGATGGTCAACGGCCAGAAGCTGGCCGGCGGCGCGTTCGAGCTGTTGATCGAGTGAACGGCGGAGGGGCGCTCACTGCGCCGGGTCGAAGTAGACGCCGCCGAACATCGGCACATGGCGCGCCGGCCAGTGGATCTGGAACAGGTCGATGGTCTCGATCTGCAGGCGACGCAGGCTGTCCTCGCAGGCCTGCACGATCTGCGCGCCGGTCCACGCGCCGGTCCACGCGATGGCCGGGCGATCGCCGCGCGAGCGCGCCGCTCCGCCTTTACACCCCGCGCCGTTGCACCGATCAAATTATTGTTTTACAGTAATTTCTTGCCACCCGACGGTAAGACCATGAGCGACGCCCCCTTCCCTGCCAGCCACCAGCGCATCCGCTGGATTGCTCACTGCGTGCGTGCGATGGCCTTGATCGCGATGGCGGTGGTGGTGGGTTTCCAAGCGATGTTCTGGACCAACCGCGGCCTGGTGGAACGCACCGCACGCTCGGACTGGGGCCTGGACTGCCCCCTGCAATTCGACGCCGTCGCGCGCGCGTGGGGCCTGGTGGTCAACCTGCCGCAGACGCTGCTGACCTTGTTCGCGCTGCTGTGCCTGTGGCGCCTCTTCGGCGCCTACCTGCGCGGCGAGGTCTTCACCGATGGCGCGACGCGCCACCTGCGGCGCCTGGGTCAGTCGGTGACCACGATGGCTCTGGTCATGCCGCTGACCTTCACGGTCACCATCCTGGCGCTGACGCTCGGCAATCCGCCCGGGCAGCGGATACTGTCCGTGCACCTCGCCAGCGAGCACTACATCATGCTGCTGCTGGGCCTGGTGCTGATCGCAATGGCGATGGTGATGCGCGAGGCCCAGCGCATGGCGCAGGAAAACGCCGAGTTCGTCTGAGCGGACCGGCCCAGGAACCCCGCCCATGCCCATCGTCGTCCGACTCGACGTGATGCTCGCGCAGCGCAAGATGCGCTCGAAGGAGCTCGCCGAGGCCATCGGCATCACCGAGGCCAACCTCTCGCTGCTCAAGTCCGGCAAGGTGCGCGGGGTGCGCTTCGACACGCTGTCGCGGATCTGCGCGGTGCTGCAGTGCCAGCCCGGCGACCTGCTCGCCTGGGAGCCGGGCGACGAACCCGAGGACGGAGGCTCCGATGGCGGCGCGTGAGGCCCGAGATCCTCTCGATCCTCGTGCCTCGCGTGGGCAGAAGCGCCGCCTCGGCCCACGCGCGCTCGCGATCGGCGCGGTATTGCTGCTGCACGTCGCGCTGATCGGCTGGCTCCAGCATGCCTGGCACGGGGCCGACGCCCACCGGGAGCAGCGCAGTTCGTCCATCCGCATGGTGACGATCCAGTTGCCGCCGCTGCCGAAGCCGGCGCCGAAGACGACGCTGGTCGCCCGGTCTGCGGATCGTCGGGCAAGGCCTGACCCCGACATGCCGTCCTCGCAGACCGCCCCGTCGACACCGCTGTCAGCGCGTGTCCAGGCGCCGCGACCCGAGGTCGACCGCCACGCGGAAGAACCACGCTCCACCATGGTGGTCGCCGCGCCGGCGCCGGCTTCGGCGGCCTCCGGTGCAACCGGCCGGGACCTGATGTACGGCGCCGCGACGCAGCGCGCGGTCCGCCAGTCGACGCAGGGCCAGCCGCTGCTCGCCGAGCGCGCGGACCAAGCCAGCCTCGCGCCCGACAAGATCGATGCGTCGACGAAGCTCGGCAACGAGATGATGAAAGGCGCCAGCGGCGACTGCCTGAAGGGCGAGTTCGCGGGCGGCGGCGCGGGCCTGCTGAGCGCGCCGTTCTGGCTGCTCGCCGAGGCGCGCGGCAAGTGCCGGCGATGAGCACGGACGCGTGCTCGCGCCACGGCCTGATCGATGACACCCCGATGCGGGACACGCGTCGTCAACCCACACCGGCCGCGCACCGTTCAGCGCAGATCGCGTTTTGCGACACAGGGAGAGAGTCGAAGTGAAGCCCCAGCAGTTCACCCGCGCGGCGCGCCGCGTTCCAGTCGTCGCGATCGCCATCGCCGTGGTGAGCACCCTCGCCGCCTGCGATCCGGTCGCCGCGGCGACCGCCGCCGAGACGTCGGCCGCCGTCGCGGCCGCACCGCCGGCTTCCGGCGCGGTCGCCCTGCCCACGGTGCAGAGCGACATGAAGCGCGGCGCCTCCTTCCCCTACAAGCGGCTCAACGAGCTGCTGTCGAAGTTGCGCACCGAAGGCGAAGGCCTGTTCGTGAGCCGCTTCGTGCTGACCGACGCGAAGGACACGACCAAGCCGCCGCCGGCCGGCACCAAGCTCGCGCTGATGAGCGACGACGACTACATCCCCATCCCCCTCGACGACAAGGGCCGCTTCGACCTGCCGACCTTCCCCGAGCAGCAGGCCAAGGACATGGACTTCGGCACCAACGTGCCCAAGGGGGATCTGGGCGTGCGGCTGAGCATCGACCTCGCGACGCCGCCGGAGATGCTGGACATGGCCACGGTGCGGCGCATCGTCGCGGTCGGGCAGCGGCTGCGCACCGAGCTGCTGCCCTGGTACGTGCGCTGGATGTTCCCGCAGATCGACGGCGTCATCGTGTGCAGCGACCAGCCGCAGTGGAACCTCGACTGGACGGAGGGCGGTCAGCACCTGCGCCTGCCGCTCCCCTCCGAGGCCCAGCAGCGCGAGCCCGAGACACCCAAGGGCAAGCCGTCCCGCGCCTGCACCGTGCTGACCGGCCAGGAGCAATGGCCCGACGCGGCGCTGCTGCAGCCGCAACCGGGCGCCAACACCAAGCTCTACGTGAAGCTGCGCAACACGCGCGCAAGCTGACCGGGCGTGCTCTCTCTCGCGGTCTGGCTGGTGGTTCGTGCGTGAGGCTGCTGGCCCTCACCCCTGCCCTCTCCCGCAAGCGAGAGAGGGGGTCATGCCGGAGCCTCTCGCGACTCCCTCTCCCGCTTGCGGGAGAGCGAGAGAGGGGGTCATGCCGGAGCCTCTCGCGACTCCCTCTCCCGCTTGCGGGAGAGGGCGGGGGTGAGGGCCAGCGGCCTAGGCAGTCAACGGATCAGACAACGCGTCCCGTCGCGCGATCCGCTTCCAGTTGCCGCAGCACGCGGCGCTGCACCTTCCCGGTGGTCGTCATCGGCAACGCGTCGAGGAACTCGATCTCCTTCGGGTACTCGTAGGGCGCGAGCCGCTGCTTGACGAAGTCCTGCAGCTCCGCGACCAACGCGGCCGACGGCTGCCGACCCGGCGCCAGCACGACGAAGGCCTTCACCAGCGCGCCCCGCTCGGCATCGGGCTTGGGCACGACGGCGGCGTTGGCGACGGCCTCGTGGCGCACGAGGCAGTTCTCGATCTCGCCCGGGCCGATGCGATAGCCCGCCACCTTGAACTGGTCGTCGGAGCGCCCCTGGTACCAGAGGTAGCCGTCCTCGTCGGCGAGGGCGAGGTCGCCGGTGCGGCACCAGCTGTCCGCCGGATCGCCGGTGAACTTCGCGGCGGTCGCTGCCTCGTTGCGCCAGTAGCCGAGGAAGAAGATCGGATCGGGCACGCCCTGCGCGTCGCGCCGATGCACGGCCACTTCGCCGATCCGCCCGGGCGGACAGACCTGCCCCTCGTCATCGATGACCGCGACGCGGTGGCCCGGATAGGCGCGGCCCATGCTGCCGGGCTTGGCCGGCCACAGCCGCGCGCAGTTGCCGACGACGTAGTTGATCTCGGTCTGCCCGAACATCTCGTTGATCGTCACGCCGAGCTCGCGCTGCCCCCAGTCGAAGACCGCGTCGCCGACGGCTTCGCCCGCGCTCATGACGGCCTGCAGGTGCAGCGTGTAGTGCTCGGCGGGATGCGGCACGGCCTTCATCATCGCCTTCAGCGCGGTCGGGAACAGGAACGTATGGCTGACGCGGTAGTGCTGCATCAGCTCGAAGGCCTTCTCCGGCGAGAAGCGGCCCTGGTAGCCGAGGATGGGCCGGCCGAAGCACAGCGACGGCAGCAGCGCGTCCATCAGGCCGCCGGTCCAGGCCCAGTCGGCGGGGCTCCAGAACACGGCCTCGCTGCGCACGGTCGGATCGTGCGGATCGAAGCCGAACCAGTTCTGGCTCGCGATGAAGCCGGTGAGGTTGCCGAGCAGCGCGCGCTGCGGCAGCAAGGCGCCCTTGGGCGCGCCGGTCGTGCCGCTGGTGTAGATCAGGATCGCGGGGTCCTCGGCCGCGTTGTCGCGCGCGGCGAAGCGCGCGTCCTCGGCCTGCAGGGCGGCCATCCAGCCGGCTTCGCCCTCGTGGGCATCGGACTCGCCGACGACCATCACATGGCGCAGCGCCGGGCACGATGCGCGCACCGAGCGCAGCGCGTCCAGCGCGCCGCCCTCGACGATCGCGACGCAGGCTTCGCTGTCCCTGAGGCGGTACTCGAGCGCATCGGGCCCGAAGAGCATCGACAGCGGCATCGCGACCGCGCCGAGCTGGTTGATCGCGATGTGCGCGACGGCGGTCTCGAAGCGTTGCGGCAGCACGAGTGCCACGCGGTCGCCGGCCTCGACGCCCAGGCGCTTCAGCGCGTTGGAGAGCCGGTTGGCCGCGCGTTGCAGCTGGCCGAAGGAGTACTGCGCGCGGCAGCCGCTGTCGCTGTCGAAGAAGACGGCGGGCGCATCGGGCGTCTCGCGGGCCCAGCGGCCGCAGCAGAGCTCGGCGATGGCCAGGCGCTCGGGCACCTGCCAGCGGAAGGCGCCATGGACCAGCGCGTAGGCGTCGGGCGCGGCGCGAGTCGCCGCGCGGGGCACGGTGATGCCGTCGGCCGGGCCGGCGTCCTTGGCGGTCTTGCCGGTCATCGGGTCTCCATCCTGGAACAAGAGCGTGGATGCTAGCGAGCGGGTCCGGGGCGGGCGTCATGGAAAGCCCGTAGCGCCATGTCGGTGCCCGGGAGGATCGCGATGCCCGCGGGAGGTGCATGGGCAACGGCGGTCGATCCGAATATCGATATCCGAATCGCGAAGGTGAACGTGGGCGCGCTGCGGAAGCCGCGGGCCGGGACGCCTCCTACACTGGGCCGCATGAGCCTCAAGATCCTGCACAACCCCCGCTGCTCCAAGTCGCGCGAGGCGCTCGCGTTGCTGGAGTCCCGTGGCCTTCGACCCGAGGTCGTCGAGTACCTGGCGACGCCGCTGACGCTGCCCGAGCTGCAGACGCTGCACCGGCAGCTCGGCACGCCGGTGCGCGCGATGGTGCGCGACAACGAGGACGACTATCGCGAGCTCAACCTGGCGGACGCTTCGCTGACCGACACACAGCTGCTGCAGGCGGTCGCGGACCGACCGAAGCTGCAGCAGCGGGCGATCGTCGTGCAGGGCGACCGCGCGTTGATCGCGCGTCCGCCGGAGCTGTTGAACGACTGGCTGAAGTGATCGGCAGGGGCTGGATCAGCCCTTGAACCGCGCGAGCGCATCGCCCGTCAGACGGCACAGCCGCCAGTCCGGCATGATCGTCGCGCCCATCTTTTCGTAGAACCGGATGGCGTTCTCGTTCCAGTCGAGCACGCACCATTCGAAGCGGCCGTAGTCGCGCTCGATCGCGATCTGCGCCAGGCGCGTCAGCATGCGCTTGCCCAGGCCCGCGCCGCGATGCGCGGGCTGCACGTACAGGTCCTCGAGGTACATCCCCGGCTTGCCCAGGAAGGTCGAGAAGTTGGTGAAGGTCAGCGCGAACGCGACGACCGCGCCGCTGTCGTGTTCGGCGACCATGGCCTCGCAAACGGGGCGATCGCTGAATAGGTGCGGGAGCAGCTTCTCGGGCGTCACGTCCATCAGGTGCGACAGGTTCTCGAAGTCGGCGAGCTCGCCGATGAGGCCGACGATGGCGCTCAGGTCGTCGGGCCGCGCGGGGCGGAGGGTGTAGGGGTCGGGTATTGCGGACATGTGGGTATTCTGTATGGATGACGAGAGACTTCCCCTTCTACAACGGTGAACCCGTCGCCCTGCGCCCTGTTCAATGGGCGTGGCTGATGCTGGCCGTGGTGGCGGGCTTCTTGACGCTCTACCTGCCGATCGGCGAGTCTTCGCCGCTCCTGGCCTTCGTCCCGGCCGTCCTCTTCCCCGCCATTCCCTTGCTTGTGCTGCGTGCCGTGGCGGGCCGGCATTGGCGGGCGCTGTTCCAACGCGTGGGCATCCAGGCGATCGCGATCGCGGTGGGGATCGCCCTGCTCAATCTGGTCGTCACGGTTGCCCTGGGCCTGCTGACCACCCGCTTCTTCGGCGTGAGCGCCAATCCCGTCTTCGACGTCCTGGCGCATGAGTCGACCGCGGACCGATGGCTCTTCGCCCTGAGGACCCTGCCTCAACTGCTGGGCGAGGAGGTGCTGACGATGCTGCCCTTCCTCGCGCTGATGACGCTCTTCACGACGCGCGCGGGTTGGTCCAGACGGACCGCGATCGTGGCCGCGTGGTGGATCTCCGCGCTGATTTTCGGCCTCGCCCATCTGCCCACCTACCAATGGAACTGGGTGCAGTGCGTGGTGGTCATCGGCTCGGCTCGATTGGTCCTGTCGCTGGCCTACCTGTGGACCCGCAACCTCTGGGTGTCGACGCTGGCGCATGTGCTCAACGACTGGACGCTGTTTTCCGCGGGCCTGCTGCTGGCGACATCGGGTCACGCACCCGCGTGAGCGAACATCGTTCAGTGAGGTCAGTGTTCGAAGAGATTTCTAGAATCGGACCATGAAGAAACCCCTCAGGCTCGTCATGCCCATCGGCCCCATGCCCTGGCGTACCTTGACCGCTTCGGTCATCGTCGCCGTTGCGCATTCGGCCAACGCGGCGCCCGACACGTGCAAGATGTCGGAGCCTCCGGCAACGGCAGGCGAAGAGGCGCACATGGGCGAGCTCCTGCTGGTCTATCCGCGGGCGAAGGACGCCGGGGACCGTTTCACCGGCTGCCAGTCCATCTGGGGCCGCACAAAGACCGGTTCGCAACTGATCGTGAGGTTTGAGTACTCGCGAGGGACCTTCGTTGCTATCCACGACGGCGCCAAGCGAATCCGATGCGCATATAGCGACGACGAGTTGCGCAGTGGCTCAGACCCGGTTTGCCCCGAAAGCCTTCCGTCGCTGATTCCCACATTGCCGCCAGGCTGCTTCTCCAAATTTCAACGCCGGGCCGCTGGGACGAATGAATCTTTGCCCGAGTGCGACAAGTTTGAGTAGAGCGCTCCGGCACCTTGACGGATCTTGAGGTTCGCCATTGTCTCCATGGCGAAAGCGCCCTTCCCCGCGCCGCACTACAGTCGCCGTCCATGAGCACCGACTCCAGTACCGCGCCCTCTTCCGAGTACACCGTCCGCCGCCCGCATCGCAGCGAGTTCATGACGCTGCGCGGCTTGCGCCATCACGTCCTGAGGTGGGGACCTGAACCCGACGGGCAGCGACCGCTGCTCGTGATGGTCCACGGCTGGATGGACGTCGGCGCGTCGTTCCAGTTCATGGTCGACGCGTTCCGCGAGGAGCGCAGCGTCGTCGCCATCGACTGGCGTGGCTTCGGGCTCACCGATGCCAACGGAAGCGATGCGTACTGGTTCCCCGACTACCTCGGCGATCTGGATGCGTTGCTCGATGCCATCAGTCCTGACGCACCGGTCGACCTGCTCGGCCACAGCATGGGCGGCAACATCGCGATGACCTATGCGGGCGTGCGGCCGCAGCGGCTGCGCAAGCTCGTGAACCTCGAAGGCTTCGGGCTGCCGGACACGACACCCGAGATGGCGCCGGCGCGGCTCGCGAGCTGGCTCGACGAACTCAAGGAGCCGCAGAGCCTGAAGACCTACGACAGTGTCGAGGGTGTGGCGCAACGGCTGATGAAGACGAATCCGCGGCTCTCCGCCGACAAGGCCGCTTGGCTCGCGCCGCACTGGTCGCGGCAAGGCGACGACGGGCGCTGGCACATCCTCGGCGATCCCGCGCACAAGCGGACCAATCCGGTGCTCTACAAGAAGGCTGAGGCGCTCGCCTGCTGGTCGCGCATCGAGGCGCCCACGCTGTGGGTCGAGGGCAGCGAGACCCAGCTCTCGCAGTGGTGGGGCGACCGCTATCCGCGCGAGGACTTCGAGACCCGGCTCAGCGTGGTCAAGGACCTGCAGCGCATCACGCTTCAGCAGGCGGCGCACATGATGCATCACGACCAGCCAGAGGCGCTGGCGCGCGCGGTGCAGGAGTTTCTTGGCTAGCCGTCGCCCTTCTCACTGCCACGACCCCGGCCCTCACCCCTGCCCTCTCCCGCAAGCGGGCGAGGGAGCAAGAATGAGCGAGGTTCGTGTCTAGTCTCGCGATACCACCGCCGCCTGATACGCCGTGATGAACTCCGGCGGCATCCGCTTCGGGCGGCCGCCGCTGATGTCGATGCACACCAGGTCCCAGCGGCCGCGCATCAGCGTCTGGCCGTCGCTCGCGCGGCGCAGCTGGAAGCGGCGCTCCATCGCGAGCTTGCCGTCCCCCGCCGTCAGCCAGGTGCCCAGCACCAGCGCCTCGCCTTCGAAGGACGGCAGCAGATAGTCGTAGCCGCCGTGGCGGATCGCCATCGCGCGGTCGAGGCGGCGGTAGTCCTCGATGTCCAGCCCCAGCGCCACCGAGTGCGACCACGCCACCTGCTCGCACCACTTCACGTAGACCGCGTTGTTGGTGTGGTTCAGTCCGTCGATGTCCGCCGGTTGGGGGCTCACCGCCAACCGATGGGGGGACGGGTAGTCCCAGCCGCTGGACAACGGGTCGACCGGCGCGGGGATCGCTTCGTTCATCTCGCTCATCGGGGGGCGCTCATCTGGGGGTGGGTTCCGTGGGATTTCCGACGCTCGCGCTCGGGGTGCGACAGGTTAGCGTCGCGAGTTAGGCAGAATGCCGCCCTTTTCCGGCGTCCTCCGTCGCCCGTGCGACCCGCGCGCCAGTCGCACATTCCGAACACCGCGCGGCAGGGTCATGCCCTGCCGGCGTCTTCCCCTGTTCTCCCTGCCGTCCCGCTGCCCGTCCCCATGAACATCATCGTCACCGAAGAACTCAAGGCCTACATCGATCCACTGTCCGAGGACGAATACGCCGCGCTCGAGCGCAGCATCCTCGCCGAGGGCTGCCGCGACGCGCTCGTGCTCTGGGGCGACATCCTCGTCGACGGCCACAACCGCCACGGCATCTGCACCAAGCACGGCATCCCCTTCCAGACGGTGCAGAACACCCGCTTCAAGTCGATGGAAGACGTCCACCTGTGGATGATCGACCAGCACCTGGGCCGTCGCAGCGTCTCCGACTTCCAGCGCGGCGTGCTCGCCCTGCGCAAGAAGGAGATCATGGAAGCGCGCCGGCTGGCCGTGCTCAACGACCCGGCCCCGGAGGCCCCCGTCGCCGACGCGACCGCCGCCCCCGTGCCCGACGCCCCGCCGCTGAAAAGCCGCGAAGCGATCGCGCGCGCCGCGCGCATCAGCAGCGCCACCGTGACGCAGATCGAGAAGATCCAGAAGGCCGCCGCGCCCGAACTCGTGGCGGCCGTGAAGTCGGGCGAGGTCTCGATCAGCGCGGCCGCCGTGATCGCCGACCTGCCCGCCGAGGAACAGGCCGCCGCCGCCGCCGGCGGGAAGAAGGAACTGCGCCAGGCCGCCAAGCGCGTGCGCGAGTCCAAGGTCGGCAAGAAGGCCGCGGGCGACGCCGTCGCCGAAGTGGCCGTGGAGCTGCTGGGCGTACCGACGAACGAGGAGGGTGAACTCGAGGCCGATCCGGCCGTCGCGCTGCTGCGCGCGCAGGTCGGCGCGCTGCAGGACGAGAACATCAAGCTGCGCGCGCAAGTCGCGGAACTGCAGGCGCAACTGGCCGCGGCGAAGCAGGACTCTTCGTCGCCCTTCTGACGTTCAGAACCCGGTGATCGGCCCGGCGCGCTCGCGCTCGGGCCGCTTGGCCTCCACCTCGTCGAAATACGGTGCCGGGTCTTGCACCCCGGCCTCCGCCTCCCGGCGGTTCATGACGGTCGCATAGATGACGACGATCGCCACATAGACGATCAACGCCCCCTGCGAGCCCACCCAGAAGCTGAACGGCCAGCCGAAGAAATCGAAGCTGAGCACGCGCGCGAAATACGCGACGCCGAAGGTCACCAGCGCCCACACGACCAGCAGCATGAGCGTCAGCCGCCAATTGCCGCGGCGCACCCGCCGGCGCCGGGCGCGGAAGGTTCCGGACGGGGTGCCGGAGGGGGTGCCGGACGGGTAACCCGCATCGGGGACAGGCGGTTTCGGACGCATCCCGCCATCTTAGGGAGCCCGTTCGCGTCAGCATGAGAAAATACCCGGCTTCGGGCCCCTCTCGGGGGCTCCACCCTTCGAGCGAATCATGGACATCGAACAAATCAATGCGATCGGCAACACGCTGACCGATCTGCAAGCGCGTACCGACGCGCTAAGGGGGTACCTTTGACTACGACCGCAAAGCACTGCGGTTGAATGAAGTCAACGCCGCCCTGGAGAACCCCAACGTCTGGAACGACCCCAAGCGGGCCCAGGAGCTCGGCAAGGAAAAGCGCACGCTGGAACAGGTCGTCGAGACGATCAACCACCTGACGTCCAACATCGCCGACAACCTCGAGTTGTACGAGATGTCCAAGGACGACAACGACATCGCCGGCATCCAGACCATCGAGGCCGAGTCCGTCAAGCTGGCCGAGAAGGTCGAGGAACTCGAGTTCCGCCGGATGTTCAACAACCCGGCCGACCCGCTGAACTGCTTCATCGACATCCAGGCCGGCGCCGGCGGCACCGAGGCCTGCGACTGGGCCGGCATGCTGCTGCGCCAGTACCTGAAGTATTGCGAGCGCAAGGGCTTCAAGGCCGACGTCGAAGAGCAGACCGACGACGAGATCGCCGGCATCAAGAGCGCCACCATCAAGGTGGAAGGCGAGTACGCCTTCGGCCTGCTGCGCTCCGAGTCGGGCGTGCACCGCCTGGTCCGCAAGAGCCCCTTCGACTCCTCGGGCGGCCGCCACACCAGCTTCGCCTCGCTGTTCGTGTATCCGGAAGTGGATGATTCGATCGAGATCGACATCAACCCGTCGGACGTCCGCACCGACACCTACCGCGCGTCCGGCGCGGGCGGTCAGCACATCAACAAGACCGACTCGGCGGTGCGCCTGACCCACATCCCGACCGGCATCGTCGTGCAGTGCCAGGACGGCCGCAGCCAGCACAGCAACCGCGACGTCGCCTGGAAGCGCCTGCGCTCGCGCCTGTACGACCATGAGATGAAGAAGCGCATGGCCGAGCAGCAGAAGCTCGAGGACAGCAAGACCGACGTGGGCTGGGGCCACCAGATCCGCTCGTACGTGCTGGACCAGAGCCGCATCAAGGACCTGCGCACCAACGTCGAGATCTCCAACACCCAGAAGGTGCTGGACGGCGACCTCGACGCATTCATCACGGCGTCCCTCAAACAGGGCGTCTAAGAAAAACAATGAGACCCATGCCCCGGTGCTCGATCCCCGGCCCGGGGCTTCTTCATTCCTACAAGGAAGTCCGTCATGCGTGAAGGCACCGCCACCCTGATCCGCCGCGCCGATTACGTCGCGCCGATCTTCTGGATCCGCACCGTCGACCTGTGCTTCGACCTCGATCCGGCCAAGACGCTGGTCGCCAGCAAGATGCGCCTGGAACGCAACGCCGCGGTGCCCCACGGCCCCCTGCGCCTGCATGGCGAGGAGCTCAACCTGCTGCGCGTGCTGATCGACGGCGAGAGCGTGTCCTTCCGCCAGGAAGGCCATGAGCTGATCATCGACAACGTGCCCGACGCGGACTTCACGCTCGAGATCCGCAACACCTGCTGCCCGGACAAGAACACGACGCTGTCGGGCCTGTACACCTCCGGCGGCAGCTTCTTCACGCAGTGCGAGGCCGAAGGCTTCCGCCGCATCACCTACTTCCTGGACCGCCCCGACGTGATGGCGGTCTACACGGTGACGATGCGCGCCGACAAGGCCAGATATCCGGTGCTGCTGTCCAACGGCAACCTGGTCGAGTCGGCCACGCTCGACAACGGCCGCCACCTGGCCAAGTGGCACGATCCGTTCCCCAAGCCCAGCTACCTCTTCGCGATGGTCGCCGGCGACCTGGTCGCGCGCGAGCAGCGCATCCGCACCCGCGGCGGCAAGGACCACCTGCTGCAGGTCTACGTCCGCCAGGGCGACCTGGAAAAGACCGAGCATGCGATGAACTCGCTGATCGCGTCGGTCGTCTGGGATGAAGCGCGCTTCAACCTGCCGCTGGATCTGGAGCGCTTCATGGTCGTCGGCGTGTCCGACTTCAACATGGGCGCGATGGAGAACAAGGGGTTGAACATCTTCAACACCTCGGCGCTGCTGGCCTCCCCCGCCACCGCGACCGACGCGGACTTCGCCCGCATCGAGTCCATCGTCGCGCACGAGTACTTCCACAACTGGACCGGCAACCGCGTCACCTGCCGCGACTGGTTCCAGCTGTCGCTCAAGGAAGGCCTGACCGTCTTCCGCGACCAGGAATTCAGCCAGGACATGGCCGCCACGCCGAGCGCGCGCGCGGTCTGCCGCATCGAGGACGTGCGCGCGCTGCGCGCCCGCCAGTTCCCCGAGGATGCCGGCGCGATGGCGCACTCGGTGCGTCCCGACGAGTACGTCGAGATCAACAACTTCTACACCGCGACCGTCTACGAGAAGGGCGCGGAAGTCGTCCGCATGTACCAGACGCTGGTCGGTCGCGACGGTTTCGCCAAGGGCATGGCGCTGTATTTCCAGCGGCATGACGGCCAGGCCGTGACCTGCGACGACTTCGCGCAGGCGATCGCGGACGCGAACCCGGGCTCGCCGCTGACGACGCGCCTGGATGCGTTCAAGCGCTGGTACGCGCAGGCCGGCACGCCGCGCCTGCAGGCCCGTGGCGTGTACGACGCCGCCGCGCAGACCTGGACGCTGACGCTGACGCAATCGAGCGCGGCCTCGCAGGGCCAGACGGCCAAGCTGCCGCAGGTGATCCCCGTGTCGCTGGGTCTGCTGTCGCGCGACGGCCAGTCGCTGCCGCTGATGCAGCAAGGCGTGGACGACGTGGTGGGCGGCGCCGCCGGCGCCACCGACACCGAGCGCGTCCTGGTCCTGGATCAGGTCGAACAGTCCTTCGTCTTCGTCAACGTGCCGTCCGAGCCGGTGCCGTCGCTGCTGCGCGGTTTCTCGGCGCCGGTGGTGCTGGACGACGGCCTGGGCGACGCCGAGCTGCTGGTGCTGCTCAAGCATGACAGCGACGCCTTCAACCGCTGGGAAGCCAGCCAGCGCCTGGCGCTGAACCGCATCCTCGGCGCCGTGCGCTCGGGCCAGCCGCTGGTGCTGGACGCGGCCTACATCGACGCGATGCGCGCGGTGCTGCGTCATCCGGAGCTGGACCCCGCCTTCAAGGCGCTGGCGCTGCAACTGCCCGACGAGGCCTACATCGCCGAGCAGCTCGACGTCGTCGATCCGCAAGCCATCCATGCCGCGGTCGAGGCGGCGCAGACGCAGCTGGCGTCGGCACTGCAGGCCGACTGGGCCTGGGCCTTCGACGCGCATCAGGTCACGACCGGCTACAACCCGGACCCGGTGCAGAGCGGCAAGCGCGCGCTGGTGAACCTGTCGCTGGCGATGCTGGTCCTGAACGCGACCCACACCGGCGACGGCGTGTGGCCGGGCCGCGCTTACCAGCGCTTCAAGGACGCGACCAACATGACCGATCGCATGGGCGCGCTGTCCGCGCTGGTGCAAGCGCACGCGGAGCTGGCCGACAGCGCGCTGGCGCGCTTCCACGCCCAGTTCAAGGGCGAGGCGCTGGTCATCGACAAGTGGTTCGCGCTGCAAGGCCGCGCGGCCGAGCGCGACGGCAAGACCTTCGCCAAGGTCAAGCAGCTGATGAAGCACGCCGACTTCACGCTGAAGAACCCGAACCGCGCGCGCAGCCTGATCTTCTCGCTGACGATGTTCAACCCGGCGGCCTTCCACCGCGCCGACGCGGCGGGCTACGTCTTCTGGGCGGAGCAGGTGCTGGCGCTGGACGCGATCAATCCGCAGGTCGCCGGTCGGCTGGCGCGCGTGATGGACCGCTGGACCGCGCTGGCGCAGCCGTACCGCAGCGCCGCCCGCGAGGCCATCGCCCGCGTCGCCGCCAAGCCGGACCTGTCCAACGACGTGCGCGAGATCATCGAGCGCGCGCTGGCCTCGGACACGCAGCATTGATGCCACGCGCGGCGCACTAGATTTGCAACCATCGGAGTCGTTTCATGAGTCAACGCGTCAGCCTGACCCAATACCTCGTCGAGCAGCAGCGGCTGCACGGCCACATCCCCCAGCAGCTGCGGCTGCTGATCGAGGTGGTCGCGCGGGCCTGCAAGCGCATCGCCATCAGCGTCAACAAGGGCGCGCTGGGTGACGTGCTGGGCACGGCCGGGTCCGAGAACGTGCAGGGCGAGGTCCAGAAGAAGCTGGACATCATCGCCAACGAGGTGCTGATCGAAGCCAACGAGTGGGGCGGCCACCTGGCCGCGATGGCCTCGGAGGAGATGGAGAGCATCCACCTGGTGCCCAACCGTTTCCCGCAGGGCGAGTACCTGCTGATGTTCGACCCGCTGGACGGCTCCAGCAACATCGACGTGAACGTGTCGATCGGGACCATCTTCTCGGTGCTGAAGAAGCCCGAGGGGGCCAAGGGCATCAGCGAGGAGGACTTCCACCAGCCCGGCACCGCGCAGGCGGCGGCGGGGTACTGCGTCTACGGACCGCAGACGACGCTGGTGCTGACGGTGGGCGACGGCGTGGCGATGTTCACGCTGGACCGCGAGCAGGGCTCGTGGGTGCTGACCGCCGACGACGTGAAGATCCCCGCGGACACCAAGGAGTTCGCGATCAACATGTCCAACATGCGGCACTGGGATGAGCCGGTGAAGCGCTACATCGACGAGTGCCTGGCCGGCACGACGGGTCCGCGCGGCAAGGACTTCAACATGCGCTGGATCGCGTCGATGGTGGCGGACGTGCACCGCATCCTGACGCGCGGCGGTGTCTTCCTGTACCCGTGGGACAAGCGCGAGCCCAACAAGGCCGGCAAGCTGCGCCTGATGTACGAGGCCAACCCGATGGCCTTCCTCGTCGAGCAGGCGGGCGGCGCGGCGACCAACGGCCGCCAGCGCATCATGGATCTGCAACCGGGCAAGCTGCACGAGCGCGTCTCGGTCGTGCTCGGCTCGAAGAACGAGGTCGAGCGGGTGACGCAGTACCACCTGGAGGCCGACAAGGCCAAGTGAGCTGACGGATGTGAGGCCCCGTCCGACTCACCCCGGACACCTCACGTCCATCACGCGGAACGCGGAACGCAGAACGCAGAAGGCCGCTCGATGAGCGGCCTTCGTGCTTCTGGACGCCCTCGGGGCTCAGCCCTCAGAACAGACTGCCTTCGTCGCGCTTGTCGTCGCTGCCGTCGTTGCCGCGATCGGCGGCGGCAGGCTTGTCATCGTTCTTGAGCTCGGCGAACTTCCCGGCCATCGTCGGATTGCCCTTGGTCAGCTTCTTGATCGTCACGTCCTGCGCCTTGTCGTTGGCCAGGCGCAGGTTGCGATCGGTGCCGAGCAGGGCCTCCTTGGTCTTCTGGAGATGGTCGATGGACTTGTCGATCTCGTCGATCGCGGTCTGGAAGCGCCGCGACGCGAGTTCGTAGTTCTTCCCGAACGCCGACTTGAAGCTCTCGAGCTGCGTCTCGAAGTGGGTGATGTCGATGTTCTGCGCCTTGACCAGCGCGAGCTCGGTCTTGTACTTGAGCGAGTTCATCGCCGCGTTGCGCAGCAGCGTGATGATGGGCAGGAAGAACTGCGGCCGCACGACGTACATCTTCGGATAACGATGGAACACGTCGACGATGCCGGTGTTGTAGAGCTCGCTCTCCGGCTCGAGCAGGGACACCAGCACCGCGTACTCGCAGCCCTTCTCGACGCGGTCCTTGTCGAGCTCCTTCAGGAAATCCTCGTTGCGGTTCTTCGTGGCAGTGCGGTCGTTCTCGTTCTTCATCTCGAACATGATCGAGACGATCTCCGTGCCGGACTCATCGGCATCGCGGAAGATGTAGTCGCCCTTGCTGCCCGAACGCGCGTCGTTGTCCTTCTCGAAGTAGGCGCGCGGGAAGGCGGTCGCGCGGATGCGGTTGAACTCGGTCTCGCAATGCAGCTCAAGCGTCTCGCCGACCATCTTGGTCGACAGTCGCGCCTTCATGTCGCGCAGGCGCTCGATGGCGTCGTCGCGGTCCTTGATCTGCGTCTCGTACTTGTCCTTGAGCGCCTTCTCGGCGAGCTGTTTCTCCAGCTCGGCGCGCTCAAGCCCGCTGCGGAGCTGATCGCGTTCCTTCTCCACCGCGCCGACGGCCTGCGTCAACGCCAGCTGCTGCGTCAGCCCGATCGCATCGAGCTTCGCCTTCAGCGCCTGGATCTCGGCGTCCTTCGTCGCGGCGGCCTGCTGCGCCTGCTTCTCCAGCACGGTGAGCGCCTCCGTCACCGCGAGCTTGCGCTGGACCTCGCCAGCTTCGAGCCGGGCCTTCAGTTCCTGGATCTCGCCGTCCTTGAGCGCGGCGGCCTTCTGCAGCTCGCTGGCGGTCCTGGCCTGCGCGAGCTCCACGGCGTTGCGCTTGTCCTGCTCGGCCAACGCGAGCCTTTCGTGCAGCTGCCTCTCGAAGTCGGTGTCGCGCACCTGCTTGAGGATGTCGGCGTAGCCAGCCTCGTCGATCTTGAAGGCCTTGTTGCAGTGCGGGCAGATGATTTCATGCATGGGGACTCCCCTTCTCTTGTTCTTCAAAGACGTCGACGATGGCCCGCGCCGCGGCGGCGGGCGCGCATTGCAGCAGCATATGCGGCGCCTCGATATCAACGATGGTGCATCGAGGGTTCCGGGCGGCAATCTCAGTGGCCGCGCTCGCGGCGACCACGCGATCCCGCATCGCCCGCAGGCACAGGATCGGTACGGCGAGGCGAGCCGCCTGCGCTGTCGCATCGAAGGACAGCACTTGGCGCGCTCGATGCGCCATCACCGAGGGCGCCACGCGACTCACCGCGCGATGCAGCGCCTCTTGCAGCGCCTCAGTCGCGAAGCGGCCCAGCAGGGGCACGCTCATCACGGACTTTGGCAGCAGGCGCAAGGGCGTCCAACCCGCCACAGGCTTGAAGAGCGCCAGCGCGCGATTCGGATATTGCGCGAACGACGCAGCGAGCACGACACCGCGAAGGCCGGGCGGACATTCCGCCGCCAGCTTCAATGCGACCGGCCCGGAGAACGACTCACCAAGCAGGATGAATGGCTCGTCGTTGGGCAACGCGATGCGCACGTGCGCGAGGAGCTCGTCGTCATCGAGCCAGCGGTCCACGGGATAACGCACGACCACCGGCCGCAGTCGCGACGGCAAGGCTTTCAGGAACGGCTCGAACAGATCGCCGGTCCCGTCCATGCCGGGCAGCAGCACCAAGGCGGTCATCGATTCAGAAGAATGTCCGCACGCCGCCGATGACGCGGTAGCTGTCGTCGACCGTGTAGAGCAATGGCCATTTGTCGAAGGTCGTGCATGGATGGCCGACGCCGAACGCGATCATGTCGCCGACCTGCAGCATCAGCGTGCCGCCCTCCCCGCCGGCATCGACGTACGCGTGCTGATCGTTCAGCTTCGTGACCGCCCAGTCGGCGGGTGTCGCCCGCGGCGCGTCATGCAGGCCGCGGCGGTACCACCACAGCGGTTGCGGCAGGCAGGCGTCGTAGCTCAAGTCGCGGCGGCCGGCGGTGCAGATCGCGCGGCCCGGCTCGGGCACCGACTGCACGTAGGCCCAGACCTCGATCGCGTTGCGCAGGCCGGGGCCTTCGCCCCACAGCGCGCCGGCGCGCTGGCGCATGCGGTCCTGCATGCGCTCGTACTGCAGGCTGTCGTGGCTGAGGTAGCAACCGCTGCGCAGCACCACGCGCAAGGCGTGGCCGGTGCCCGCGGCCTCCACCGAGGCCAGCGTCTTCGCCGCCATGTCGAAGAACGCCGAGCCGCCCGCGGTCAGCAGCACCTCGTCCGCGGCGAACCAGCCTTCGGCGCAGCCCAGTCGCGTCAATTCCGCGACCGTCTCGATCATCGTCAGCGCGCCGAGCTCCACGCGCGCCGTGTCCGCGCCGCTGTAGACGCCTTCGAACGCCTCGACGCCGCGCAGCGTGATCGTCGGCGCGGCATCGCGGATGAGGCGGCCCAGCGTGGCGCCCTCCTCCATCGTGCGGACGCCCGTGCGTCCGCCCGGCGTGCCGACTTCCAGCAGCACCTGGAGCGGTCGCTTCAAGCCACGTTCGACCGCGGCGCGGCGCAACAGGTCCAGGCCCGCGGCGGAATCGACCAGCAGATAGAAATCGACATCAGGGGCGGCTTCCAGCTCGCGGAACACGAGGTCCAGATCCGCCTTGCCGATCAGCTGATTCGCGAGCAGCACGCGCGGCACGCCGAAGCGCCGGTAGGTGCGCACATGCGCCGCGGTCGCCGCCGTCATGCCCCAGGCACCTTCGTCGAACTGGCGTTGGAACAGCTGCGGCGCCATCGTCGTCTTGCCGTGCGGCGCGAGGCTGACGCCGGCGCGCGCGGTGAACTCGCGCATCCAGCGCGCGTTGTGCGTCAGCGCGGAGTCCTTCAGGATTGCCGCCGGCAGCGGCAGGTCGCCGTCCAGCAGCGAAAGCCCCAGCGCGCCGAGCCCGCCCAGCGGCACGCCCTCAGCGACCGCGGGCAGGCCCTTGAGCGTGCCGGGCAGCGGCTCGGCCTCGAGGGCCGAGAGGGTGAGCGTCACCGGCGCGTGGCCGGGCTGATCGTCGTGGTCGTGTGGGCTCATGGCGCGCCATGTTGCCACCGTCGGCGGGCGCCGGTGGCGCGACGCGCCCGCCAGATGCGGCGCGTCTGGCCCTCCCGGCGGCTGGCGCCGGGGATCACGAGCGGTCGCGCGTGGGCCGCCGCTCAGTTCGCCAAACGCTGCCGGCGACGCTGCCAGAACAGCACGCCGCCCGCGGCGAACGCCAGCGCGAGCGAGTCCGGCTCCGGCACCTCGGCCGCGCGAAACGCGATCGAGTCGACCTTCAGCGCGCTCCAGACATACGGATCCTCGGTCTGCTGCACGCCGAAGAAGATCGACCACAGCCCGCCCTGCGCGAAGGTGTAGGACGAGACATTGCCGCGCAGGTCGACGACCGCTTCCGTGCTCCCGTTGAAGGCGACGAAAAAGGCGTTGTCGACATTCCCGGGAGAGCCCACATTGCCCGAGGCAACTTCACCCAGCCGCTGCGAGACCCAGTCCAGCGTGTCGCCGGCCTCGACGTTGACGTCCTGCGCAATGAAGCCGCCGCGCATGTAGCGCCCCGCCACGTTCTGCGAGAAGAAGGTCGGCGCACCCGCACCCGACGGGCTGAACTGCACCGGCAGCGGACAGGCGACGTTCCAGATGTCGGACGCGCAGGTCACGTTCTGGTTCAGCGGCCACGTCGAGATCGCCACGATCAGCGCCGAGTTGTTGCCGGCCAGCGCTGGATAGCCGTTGCCGGCGTTGACGATGGCGGTCGAGGATCCGTTGACGTTGGCCCCGGTGGCGTACCACCCGCTCAGGCTGCCGCCCTCGAAGTCGCCGTTCACCACGGCGGCGCCATGCGCCGACAGGGCCGCAGCCGCGCTCAACAGCGCGACGCTCAATGCTCGTTTCATGTCACTCTCCCTTGATCGCGACGCGCGACATGCGCGACGGCGGGATGCTAGAAAGCCGCTCCGACGGCGGACATCCTCAAGGGTGATGAGACCTGTCCCCCATCGAAGGTGTCGACCCGATGCCCGGGACACCAAAGGTGGGAGTGCCTTGGGACTGAAGCCCCGCCGCATGTGCGCCGCAAAAGAAAAAGCCGCTTGGGAACCCAAGCGGCTTTTCCAGATTGGTGCCGATGAAGAGAGTCGAACTCCCGACCTTCGCATTACGAATGCGCTGCTCTACCAACTGAGCTACATCGGCGCTGTCGCGAACAACAGAGTCTGAGACTATAGCCGAGATTTTCGACGTCGACAACTTCCGCACCCACGTCGCACGCAGGCAACGTCAGCCGCCGATTCATTCCTCGCCCAGATTCGCCTGCACGCGCTTCAGCAACGCGGCGAGCTGCGTCTGCTCGTCCGCGCTCAGACCGGCCAGTGCCTGCACCGACACCTGCCGCGCCTGCCGCTTCAGTTCGCGCTGCACCGTCAGGCCCGCGTCGCTGACCCGCAGCCGCACCTGGCGGCGGTCGACCTCGTCGGTCTGCGCTTCGAGCAGTCCCTTGTCGCGCAAGGTCTTGATCAGCCGCGCCAGTTGCGCCTTGTCCCGCCCGCTGTGCGCCGCCAGGTCGCTCTGCGTCGCATCCGGGTGCCGCTCGAAGAAGAACAGCACCTTGCCTTCCATGTGCGTGATGTCCTGCGGGCCGTCGCGCAGGAAGCGGTACTGCAGCGCGCGGTAGCGGTGCATCACCGAATGCACCAGCTCCAGCACGTCGTCGTCCTTGCCCCTCCGGCCAGTGGTGTTAGTTGACATTGTCAATCGTTCCGTCGCAAGATGGATGACATTGTCAACGAAACAGAGACCACCGGCAATGAAGCCCGATCCGCTGAACACCCCCACTGCTTCCTCCACCCTCTCCACCGCTGCGGCGCCAGCCGCCGAGCCCGCCGCGAGCCGCGTCCAGCGCGTGCGTCACGAACTCAAGCGCCGCGAGCTGACCGTGACCGGCGTCGACGACGTGACGCCGAACTTCCGCCGCGTGACGCTGACCGGCGACTCGCTGGCCGACTTCGTCAGCGCCTCCTTCGACGACCATGTGAAGTTGATCTTCGCGCCCGACGCCGACGGCACTCCGGTCATGCGCGACTACACGCCGCGCCGCTTCGACAACGCGGCACGCGAGCTGGTCATCGAGTTCGCCCAGCACGGCGACGGCCCCGCCGCGGCCTGGGCCGCGCAGGCGCAGCCGGGCCACACGCTGACCGTCGGCGGTCCGCGCGGCTCCTTCATCATTCCGACGGACTTCGCCTGGCACCTGCTGGTCGGCGACGAGACCGCCCTCCCCGCCGTCGCGCGCCGCCTCGAGGAACTGCCGTCCAGCGCGCGCGTCGTCGCGCTGCTGAACGTGCCGGAAAACGATCGCCGCCGCTTCGACACCCGCGCCGATCTCGACCTGCGCTGGGTCGACGGGGACGACGCACTGCTGGCCGCCGCCCGCGCACTGACGCTGCCGTCCGGCGAGGGCTACGCCTGGTGCGCCGGCGAAGCCGCGGCGATGGCCGCGGTGCGCCGCATCCTCGTCGACGAGAAGGGTCACGATCGCCATGCGATCCGGGCCTCGGCCTACTGGAAGCGCGGCGCCAGCCATCATCACGAGCATCTGGAGTGAACGGCCGGGGGCCGCGACGCGGGTGGGACGGCGAGGCGGACGATGAGGCGGACGGCGTGCCGCCTCACTTTCGCTTCACACGTGCGTGGCACACTGCCCCGCATGTCTGAAGTCCTGCACGACCCGCGCTGGCGCAACGCCTGGCGCCTCCTCTTCCTGGCGGTGGTGGTCGGCGCGAGCTGGCTCGCGTTCTCACCACATCCGCCGCCCTCGGCCGACCTGGGCTGGGACAAGGCGAACCACTTCACCGCCTTCGGCACGCTCGCCGTCATCGGCATGCAGTGCTTCGCCGCCGGCCCGCGCCGCCGTTGGATCGTGCTGGCGATGCTGCTCGCCTACGGCGTCCTGATCGAACTCGTCCAGTCGCAGATCCCCGGCCGCGACGCTGACGCGCAGGACGTGCTGGCCGACATGATCGGCGCCGTCATCGGCGTCGCCGTGCACGCGCTGATCCTGCGCCTGCTCACGCCCCGGGCGACTCCGGCTCGCTGAACTCCCGGCGCGACATCGCGATCGCGACCGCCTGCGCGCGGTTGTTCGCGCCCAGCTTGCGCAGGATCTTGCGCACGTGGTTCTTGACCGTGAACATGCTGATGCCCAGCTGGATCGCGATCCCTTCATTGCTGAGACCCGCGCGCAGACCCTCGACGATCTGCTGCTCGCGCGGCGTCACCAGCGACCCGGCGCGACGCGGCAAGGCCTGACCCCGCGCCTGCAGCCGCGCGCGCCGCCAGGCCGCGTGCAGCGCCGGCGTCAGCAGCTCCAGGCGGCGCAGGTGGTCGTCCTGCCAGCCCTCGCCCGCGAACAGGAACAGGCTCTGCGGCCGCTCGCCATCGGCGGCCACGCCGTGCAGGGCCAGTTCCCGCAAGCCGGCTTCCAGCAGCGGCTGGAACAGGGCCAGGTCCGATTCCCGCGCGAGGTCGATGTGCAGCGGCCGCCGACCATCGCCCCAGCGTCGGACCAGGTGCAGCCACAGGCCGTGATCGGCCGATTCGAGCTGCGTGTGCAGCCCGTCGCCGATGGGCTTCAGGTGGAAAAGCTGCGCCGTCAGGCGCGGCGACGGCGGCTGGTCGCCGACGCAGACCATCAGCCGGTGCGGCAGCAGCGGCTGCAGGCGGCTCTGGCTCCAGACGAAGAACTGCGCCGGGGTCGCCGGCTGTCGCGCGCTCCACAGCGCCTCCAGCAGGCGCTCGGCGAGCACGTGGTCCTGCAGCCAGGACAAGGGCAGGCCGTCCCCGTCGACCCCGCCGTGGAGCGGCAGGCCCATCGCCGGCAGCGCCGACGATGATGCCGGCGGCGCCACGGCAGGCGAAGCGGTCGAGGGCAGCAGCGGCGGCAGCGACGAGGAGATCGAGGGCGGCATCATGGGCATGGGCAAAGGCGTGAGCCGGGTCGCCGTCAGCCTGCCCGCGCGGCATGACGCGCCGATGAATCGCATGAATCGCGGCAGCGGCCTGCGCGGGTACCCGATTTGCCCTACCTGACATCGGGTGGCAGTTGAGCCGTCCCGCCGTGGTCTGGCAAGCGGCCCACGCCGGACGCGGACACGGCAAATCGGCTACCGTTGTCGTTCGGGCCTTCCTCCCCCTGGGGCCTGCAGGAGTTGCTTGCATGTCGGATCACGATCTGCCGCTGGTGCGGCGCGATCTCGCGCGCCGTTTCGAAGCGGTCCGGCGCCACACCTTGACGCTGGCCGAGCCGCTGTCCGCCGAGGACCAGGCCGCGCAGTCGATGCCGGACGCGAGTCCGGCCAAATGGCACCAGGCGCACACGAGCTGGTTCTTCGAGGCGCTGCTGCTGCGCCCGCATCTGCCGGACTACCGGCCGCTGGACGAGTCCTTCCACTTCCTCTTCAACTCGTATTACGAAGGCCTCGGGCCGCGTCACCCGCGCCCGCAGCGCGGCCTGCTGACGCGCCCGTCGCTGGACGAGGTGCGCGCCTACCGCCGCCATGTGGACACGCACATCCAGCAGCTGATCGCGCGCTGCAGCGACGCCCAGTGGCAAGAGATCGCGCCGACGCTGGAACTCGGCCTGCATCACGAGCAGCAGCACCAGGAACTGCTGTTGACCGATGCGCTGCACCTGCTGTCCTGCCATCCGTGGCGGCCGGCGCTGATCGACGCCCCCCCCGCGCCGATCGTGGGCGGCACCAGCGAATGGCTGCGCCATGACGGCGGCCTCGTCGACATCGGCCACGACACGCGCCCCGCCGGCACAGCGTCGACGGGCTTCGCCTTCGACAATGAAGGACCGCGACATCGCGTCTGGCTCGAGCCCTTCGAGATCGCGAGCCGCCTCGTGACCTGCGGCGACTTCCAGCGCTTCATCGACGACGGCGGCTACCGCGAGCCGCGCTGGTGGTTGTCCGACGGCTGGGCCACGGTCCAGCAGCACGGCTGGAGAGCCCCGCTGTACTGGGTGGACGACAGCGACGGCGACGGCGCCGGATCGCGCTGGTCGGTCTTCGGCCTGCACGGACTGCGTCCGATGGATCCCGCCGCGCCGGTGATGCAGCTCAGCTTCTACGAAGCCGCCGCGTATGCGGAATGGGCCGGCGCACGACTGCCGAGCGAGCCGGAATGGGAAGCCGCCTCGACGCTGCCCGGCATGGCGCAGCTCGACGACCAGGCCTGGCAGTGGACGCGTTCGGCCTATCACCCCTATCCCGGCTTCCGGCCCATGGACGGGGCCGCGTCCGAATACAACGGCAAGTTCATGGTCGGCCAGCTGGTGCTGCGCGGCGGCAGCCTCGCGACGCCGCCCGGCCACACGCGCCGGACCTACCGCAACTTCTTTCCGCCGGCGGCGCGCTGGCAGTTCACCGGGCTGAGACTGGCCCGCGATGCGCGCCCGCGCACGGAGACCCCCGCATGAGCAGTTTCGCCGAGGACCTTCACGCGGCGCTCGCCGGCCCCGAGCACGCGATCTCCCCCAAGTACTTCTACGACGCGCAGGGCTCGGCCCTCTTCGAGCAGATCTGCGAACTGCCCGAGTACTACCCGACGCGCACCGAGCTTGCGCTGCTGAAACGGCATGCCGATGAATTCGCCGCACGCATGGGCCCGGGCGCGCAGCTGATCGAGTACGGCGCCGGCGCGCTCGTGAAGGTGCGCCTGCTGCTGGAACGCGCGGAGCAGCTGCACAGCTTCGTCCCGGTGGACATCTCCGGTCCTCATCTGCTGGCGGCCTGCGAGTCGCTGCAGCGCGAGCAGCCGGCGCTGCGCATCCTGCCGGTGGTGGCGGACTTCACCCGCATGCATGTGCTGCCCGATGCGCCGGCGGACGGGCGACGCGTCGGATTCTTCCCGGGATCCAGCATCGGCAACTTCAACCCGGACGAGGCGCTGGAGTTCCTGCGCCTGCTGCGCGAGGAACTCGACGGCGGGGCGCTGCTGATCGGCGTGGATCTGATCAAGGATCCGGCCCGGCTGCATGCGGCCTACAACGACGCGCAAGGCGTGACGGCGCGCTTCAACCTGAACCTGCTGCGTCACGCCCAGCGCGAACTGAAGCTGGAATGCGATCCGAGCGGCTTCGACCACTACGCGTTCTACGACCCGCGCAAGCACCGCATCGAGATGCACCTGATGCCCCGCGGCGAGCAGCACCTGCAGCTGCAAGGGCGCCGCTACACGCTGGTGCCGGGCGAGAGCCTGCACACCGAGAATTCCTACAAGTACAGCGTGGAGACCTTCCAGGCGCTGGCGCGGGAAGCCGGGTTCAAGCCGTCAGCGCATTGGACGGACGATCAGCGCTGGTTCAGCCTGCATTGGCTGGAGGCTTGAAGGCAGAAGGCGGAATCGGTTCGATCCCCCGGGGGATCGGAGGGCGTCTTCGTTCAGACGCGACGGGCCGTCAGGCGTCGTAGCCGTACACGTCCGCGAGCTTGCTCAGCAGCGCGGGCTCGTCCTTCGGCGAGAAGAAGTACGGGAACAGCGTGCGGGAGCGGCTGTCCTCGTCCTCGTTCAGCGATCCGCCGAACTTCTCCACCTTCTTGCGGCCGTAGGCCAGCGACAGGCTCATCAGCACCGCCGGCGCGCCGACGCTGCGGTGCAGGCGCTCTTCACCATGCGGCTGGAAGTCCAGCATGCGGCGGTAGAAGGCCTTGTGGCGGGGATTGACCTCGATCACCAGGAACTCGGCACCCCAGTGGTGGGCCGCATGCAGGTAGGCCAGGTGGAACAGGCTGGCCAGCACCAGCTTGGACGGACCATCCGGATCGGCGGCCAGCCGCGTGAATTCGCACAGCTGCCAGCCTTGCTGGCGCATGCCGGCCATCTCGGCCGGGAAACTCTGGTCCGCGGCCAGGTTGCCGCTGTCACGCCGCAACCCCAGCGTGGACACCAGCCGGCCTTCCCAATACGCCCCCAGCGTCACGTCCGCGGAACGGCTGAGCCTGTAACCCCGTGACGCGTACCGGCGCTCCAGCAGCGCGTGGCCGGTGCCTTCCATCAGCGCACGGATCTCGATGCGTCCGAACTCGGTATCGCGGGAAACGAGCTCCACGGAATCGGAGCGGACAAACGACATCTCCGAACCAATGGACTGCAGCGCCTGCAAAGGGCTTGCGGGCGCTTCCATTTCAATGTTCGACATGCGAGATTCGTCGCTCATTCCCAACTCCAGACTGCTTGGTTATCAAAGGCGAGTCTATGGCCCACTCAAAGTAATTACTGCAGGTCGCTACGATAGTTAACAAATGCGACCCTCGTCTTACGGGTCTGTCCCGGGTTCGAGCGCGGGTCAATCCCTTGCCAGGACGAAACCCCGCATTTGAGGGAATTCCGTTACATAGCGGGCACCTACGGGGAATACAGCGCCGGGCCTCGCCAGCGTGTGTATTCATCGAATCCCGAGCCCCGCGGCGAGGCGCCTCCCGGCGCCCCATTTGTTGCAGGTGTAACTGGATGCTTTTCGTTCAAATGCCGAATTCATGGGACAGCCCACCCCCACTTTTTTGCGGAAATCCATACGGCATCTGGGGATATTTGTCGCGTCAGGCGCGATTTGACCGCTGAGCGATCACAAAGTTCGTATCGCGTTGCGTCTTGCTGCCGGTCGTGAGACCAGTCACGAACCGGTCAGGTGCACGGTTGCGCAGCCAGCGCATCCAGACGTTGACGCGCCTCTGCCATCAAAGCCTCGACACGGCCATCGGCCTGCGCTGCGATGGCATCCAGGTCGAACATGGCGGCCAGTTCGATAGGCGAAATTGCCATCGCCGGCAGATCGCCGACGTCGATGGCCGTGCGCAGCAGCTGCTCCAGCGACCCCTCGCCCTGGCGCACCCGGTGGATCAGGTCGCGGATCATCGCGCCCGTGCGCTGACGCCCGAGCCGCGGCATCAGCAGATGCTCGAGGCGCTCGCTGGCCACCAGCCCCTGGCGTTCCAGGACATGCGCGCGCATCCGGTCGACGCGGATGACCGGTTCGGCCAGCGCGCGGTTGAGCGCCTGCACCGCCGCATGCGCGCCGCCCATCAGCCCGCTCCACTCGGCCAGCTCGGCCTGATGCTGGCCCAGCCCGCGTTCGTGCTCCGGCGTCATGCAGCTCATCAGCCCGGCGACCCGCTGCGGCGCGCGCTGCACCGCCGCCATCGCCTGCAGCGCCGCGACCGGGTTCTTCTTGTGCGGCATCGACAGGCAGGCGCCGTAGCCCTCGCCCGGCGGTTCGTGGAGTTCGTCGACCTCGGCCTGCGCCATCAGCGCGAAGTCCTGCGCCAGCTTGCCGAGGTTGCCGCAGAGCAGGCCCACCTCCAGGCCGAGTCGCAGCCAGCGGTCGCGCTGCGTGTGCCAGCACATGTCGGGCCGCGGCAGCGAGAGCTCGGCGGCGACGGCGGTCAGCATGTCGTCGGCGCGGTCGCCCATCGCGTCCAGCGTGCCGACGGCACCGCCCAGTTGCAGCAGCAGCGAGGCACAACCCTGCTCACGCAGCCGTTCGGCGCTGCGCAGCAGCGGCATCAACCAGTTCATGAGCTTGTAGCGCAGGCTGATCACCTGCGCCGGCTGCATCATCGTGCGGCCCAGCATCGGCACGGCGGCGTGGCGTTCCGCCAGATCCAGCAACCGGCCGCAGAGCTGCTGCAGGTCATCGTCGACGAGGCGCAGCGCCTCGCGGGTGCGCAGCACCATCGCGGTGTCGACGAGGTCCTGCGCGGACGCGCCGCGATGCACGTAGACCGCGGCGGCGGGGTCGAACAGCGCCACCGTCTCGCGCAGGCGCTGCACGACCGGCAGCGCCAGGTTGCCGCTGTGCGGCGCGGCGGCGATCAGGGCCGGCACGTCGTAGAGCTCGGCCCGGCACAGGCTGGCGATGGCCTGCGCCGCCGGCGCGGGAATCAAGCCCACGCGCGCCGCGGAACGGGCCAGCGCGGCCTCCACATCCATCATCGACTGGACCACCGCGGTCGGCGAGAACACCGATTCCATCGCGGTGGACGACAAAAAAGCCTCGAACAGCATCCAACGTCCTTTAAGGACTTCCGATGCTATCGAGGCTCCCGCGTACGCCGTACTCAAGCAAACCCGCTTGGGGTTTGTCTCAGCCGGTGATCGCCCGCCGAATCGGGCTCAGTTCGCCGGCACGTACATCTGGGCCAGACGGCTCATCAGACGCAGCGACAGGCGATGCATCGTGATGACCTCCAGCAGGCCGTTGCGATGCAGCTCGACGACCTTCGCGTCGGGCAGCTCGGCCAGGGCCTTCTCATTGATGGTCAGGAAGCCGTCCACGTCGAGCTTCTCGCCGCTGGGCAGCTGCGCCTCGAAGCGCATGTCCTGCAGCAGGTCCAGGTCCTGCAGCAGCTCGCAGGCCTGGCGGGTGCGCTCGGCCTCGCGCTCGAAGTCCTCGCAGAACTGCTTGGCGTTGAGCAGCAGCTCGGTGGGTTCGCCGTCCGCCTTGAACAGCGGCTCGCCATCGTCACCGGCCTCGGAGAAGGCGCCCGAACCCAGGTCCAGGCACAGCGCCATGTCGGAGGTGCTTTCCTCGATGCGCGCCATGGCGAAGGGCCAGCGCCGGATGTAGGCGGGCACGTAGCGGCCGGTCCACTGGCCGTCCTTGATGAACAGGTTGCTGCCTTGCCTCAGGCCGAACACGGCCAGCGGGGCCACCGCCGGACGCTGGCCGTCGGTCGCCTGCCCGACGCGCACGAACACCACCGGGTATTCGAGGCTGGCGTCGGCGAACTCGGCCACGGCGACGAACAGCGAGTTCAGCTGCGTCACGCGGTCCAGGACCGGGGCGCCGATCTTCATGCGCGTGTTCTTGTGCTGCACCCGGTCCACGGGGACCAGGTTTTCATACATCGGGGGGTTGCTCATTGATTCACTCCATCGTCCGCCAGTCGCGAGACCAGCACCTTGTCCACACGCTTGCCGTCGAGGTCGACCACCTCGAATCTCCACGCGTCCCACTCCGCCACATCGGCCGTGCGCGGCAAGCGCCCCAACAGCAGCATCACCATGCCGGCCAGGGTGTTGTAGCGCCCACGGTCCTCCTCGGGCAGTTCCTTCAGATCCAGGCGGTCCTTCAGCTCGGTGACGGGGATCAGGCCGTCCATCAGCCAGCTGCCGTCCTCGCGCTGGACCGCCCAGGCGTCCTCGCCATCGGACGAGTTGAACTCGCCCGCGATGGCTTCCAGGACGTCGCGCATCGCGACGACGCCCTGCACTTCGCCGTATTCGTCGACGACGAACACGAGCGGGGTTTCCGCGCCGCGCATGTGCGCGAGCAGTTCCATGCCGGACAGCGTCTCGGGCACGAAGACCGGCGGCTCCAGGCCGGTCGACAGGTCCATCGATTCCCCGGCCAGCGAGCGCGCCAGCAGATTCTGCGCGCTGACCGTGCCGACCACGTCGTGCAGCCCGCCCCGGCAGACCGGATAGCGGCTGTAGCCGTGCGCGCGCAGGATCTGCAGCATCTGGTCGGGGCGGTCGCTGATGTCCAGCCACGCGATCTCGGCGCGCGGGATCATCATCGAGCCGATCTGGCGCTCGTCCAGGCGGAACACGTTGCGCACCATCTGGTGCTCGTGTTCCTCGATGACGCCGGCGTCCAGGCCTTCCTCGAGGCTGGCGGCGATCTCCTCTTCCGTCACCGCGCGGTTGGCGCGGCCGCCCATGCCCAGCAGCTTCAGCGTGAACTCGGTGCAGAAGCTCAGCAGCTTGACGAAGGGCCGCGTCACCAGCGACATGATCTCCATCGGCGGCGCGACCAGGCGCGCGACGTTCTCCGGGTACATCTGGCCGAGGCGCTTGGGCACGAGCTCGCCGAAGATGATGGTCACGAAGGTCAGCACCAGCACGACCAGACCGGTGGCGGTGATGTCGGCGGCACGGGAGCTCAGCGGGGTGCTGGCGCGCAGCACGTCGGCCAGCGGGCCGGAGAAGGCGGCCTCGCCGACGATGCCGTTGAGCACGCCGATCGAGGTGATGCCGATCTGCACCGTGGACAGGAACTTGGTGGGGTTCTCGTGCAGGTCCATCGCGGCCTGCGCGCCCGCTTCCCCGCTTTCCACCATCACTTGCAAGCGTGCCTTGCGGGAAGCCGTGAGGGCCATCTCCGACATGGCGAACAAACCGTTGAGCAGGATCAGGAAGAGAACTAGGGCGGTATCCATTGACAGCGCGGACCGGGTACTAACCCCGAGTCGCGCCCAAAACACAAGGTCGGCAAGGTTAGCAGAGCCTGTGTGACATCGGCACCGCAAAATCCCGCTATGCATTACCTCATCGGCGATCTCCAAGGCTGTTGCGACGCGCTGGCGCGTCTCCTGGAAAAGATCGATTTCTCCCCGTCCCGCGACCGGCTCTACCTCCTGGGGGACCTCGTCAATCGCGGCCCCGATTCCCTCACGACGCTGCGTCGCCTGCAGTCGCTGGGCGATGCGGCGCAATGCCTGCTCGGCAACCACGACCTGCACCTGCTCGCGACGGCGGCGGGGGTGCGGGCCCCGCACAAAGGGGACACACTGGACGCGATCCTGCAGGCGCCCGACCGCGAGGCGCTGCTGGAGTGGATGCGCCGGCAGCGGCTGGCGATGCGCGCGCAGGGCTGGCTGATGGTGCACGCCGGCGTGGTGCCGCAATGGGACGCGGACCAGACGCTGGCGCTGGCCGACGAGGTGCACGCGCTGCTGCGCGGTCCGGAGCTGGCGGAGTTCCTGCCGCAGATGTACGGCAACGAGCCGGACCGGTGGAAGGACGATCTGACGGGCGCGCCGCGGCTGCGTTTCATCATCAACGTGCTGACGCGGATCCGCTTCTGCAACGCGAAGGGCCGGCTGGACTTCAAGACGAAGGAAGGCCTGGGCACGGCGCCCGAAGGCTTCATGCCCTGGTTCGAGGTGCCGGAGCGCCGCACGGCGGGGCATCCGATCGCGTTCGGGCACTGGTCGACGCTGGGGCTGGTGCAGCGGCCGGACCTGCTGGCGCTGGACACGGGCTGCGTCTGGGGCGGCGCGCTGACGGCCGCGCGCGTGGCCGACGGCCAGGCGCTGGAAATCATCCAGGTGGACTGCGTGCAGGCGAAGAAGCCGGGAGCGGACTGAGCCGCCCGGGCCGCGCATACAATGCGCGCCTTCTTCCAGGAGATGTGGCCGAGTGGTTTAAGGCAGCGGTCTTGAAAACCGCCGAGGGTTCGCGCCCTCCGTGAGTTCGAATCTCACCGTCTCCGCCATCCATGAACGCCCGCACGTCCGCTCGCCCCCCTGCCCTGCTCGCCCTCATCGGCGGCAACGAGGACCGGCTGACGCCGGGTGCCGTGCTGCGCGAACTGATCGCGGCCTGTCATGACACGCACGCCGTGCGGACGCCGCTCCAGGTCGTCGTCCTCAGCACCGCCAGCGGCGAACCGGACCTGCTCTGGTCCCAGTACGAACCGGCCTTCCGTGCGCTCGGCGCGACGCCGCAGTGGCTCGATCCGCGCGATCGCGACGCGGCCGGCCGCGACGACACCCTCGATGCCGTGCGGGCGGCGGACCTGCTCTTCATGACCGGCGGCGACCAGGAACGGCTCGTCGACGTGATCATCGACACGCCGCTGCACGCCCTCGTCCGCGAGCGCCACCGCGCCGGCGAGCTCGCCATCGCCGGCACCAGCGCCGGGGCCTCCGCGCTCGGCGCGCACATGCCGGTCGGCGATCTCGACGAGCAGTTCGCCGGTCCGCCGCGGGCCTTGCATCGCGCCCTCGGGCTGATGCCGGCGCTCGTCATCGATCAGCACTTCGCGCAGCGCAAGCGCCATGCGCGGCTGCTGCACCTCGTGTCGCTCGATCCGTGCCGGCTCGGCGTCGGCATCGACGAGGACACCGCCCTGCTCATCCGCCCCGATGTGAGCCTGCGCGTCGTCGGCAGCGGCGCGGCGACGGTCATCGACGCCGCCCGCGCCAGCGATCGACGCGAGCCCGCCGGGATCATCGCGCTGGAGAACCTGGGCTTCCATCTGCTCGCATCGGGCGCGTCGCTGACCTTTGGCGACCCCACGGTGCCGGCGCATCTGCAGCGCGTGCTGCAGACGATCGCCGCCTCGGCGTCCCTGCGAGACTGACGCGCGACGCTCCGACGGGCGCTTCGCCGATCAGGCGGCGATGTGCGCCGCGAAGCCGGTGAGGCCCGGTGCGACCTCGTCGGCGAGTTCGTGCCCGTCGGGATAGTCCCCGCCGTTCTGCGCGCGGAACGCCACGGGCGCTTCATCGAAGACATGGACCAGACGTGCGCGCCACGCGGCGGCGGCCGCTTCGACCGCCTCAGGCGTCATCCGTCCCGCCCCATGCACCGCATGCGTCTTCAGCACCGACATGCCGGGATAGAACAAGGTGCCATGCGTGATCGGGAACAGCAGCTGATCGATCGGCCCGTTGATCCCGCGCGGCGCGTAGTCCGCGGCCGGTCCTCCGGTCGTCACCGACACCATCGCGCGCCGGCCTTCGAAGCCGCCTTCGCCGTAACGCAGCCGATTGCCCTGGCCGTTGCGGCCGTAGGCCAGGCCGCGCGCCCAGACGCGATCGATCCAGCCCTTCATGATCGCCGGCATGCCGAACCACCACAACGGGAACTGCAGGATCACCAGATCCGCGGCGAGCAGCTTGCGCTGCTCGTCGACGACGTCGGCCGGCTGGTGCCCCTGCTCGAAGGCGTGGCCGGACTCGCGCACGAAGTCCAGGCGTCCGGTGTCGGCGCGGACGGGAAAGTCCTGCTCGTCGTAGACGGCCTTCCAGCCCATCGCATAGAGGTCGGACTGCAGCACCTCGTGGCCCGCGGCGCGCAGCGTCTGCCCGGCGACGTCGACCAGCGTGCGCGTCAGCGAGGTCGGCTCGGGTTGTGCATGGACGATCAGCACGGTCTTGCGATCGGGGAAGTCGGTGTCAGGGGAACGGGTCATGTCGGGCTCCGGAAATCGAAGTGGATCGGGAATGAACGTCAGTCTGACGATCCCCGAGCCATCCGTGAAATCACGTCTTCTCTGTCCTACCATTGATGGCATGGATACCAGCCGCCTCGACCTGAACCTGCTCGTGACGCTCGAAGCGCTGCTGACCGAGCGCAACGTGACCCGCGCCGCCGCGCGCCTCAGCCTGAGCCAGCCGGCGGTGAGCGCGCAGCTCGCGCGGCTGCGCGACGTCTTCGAGGATCCGCTGCTGCTCCCCGCGCAGCGCGGCATGACGCCGACAGCGAAGGCGCTGTCGCTGCTGGAGCCGCTGCGCCAGGCGCTGGATCAGGTGCGCGGCGTGGCGACTTCGCATCTGAACTTCGACCCGGCCACCGCCGACCTCACGGTCACGATCGCCGCCTCCGACTACCTGCAGGCGAGCGTCCTGCAGCCGCTGGTGCTGCGCCTGCGCCGCGAGGCGCCCAACGTGCGCATCGCCGTCCGGCACATGGATCCGAGCCAGCACGCCGCGCAGATGGCGCGCGGCGATATCGACCTCGGGCTGATGCAGCCCATCGAGGCCGCGCCCAGCCTGCGCATGCGCGCGCTGTTCCACGAGCGCTACGTGCTGATCGCGCGCCGGGGCCACCCGGCCCTGGACGGAAAGGTCGGCGGAAAGCAGAGCGGAAAACAGGTCGGAAAGCCCGGCGGCAAGCTGAGCGCCAAGGCCTTCGCCAAACTCGAGCAGGTCATCGTCTCGCCGGCCGGTGGCGCGTTCTCCACGCCGGTCGACCAGGCCCTGGCCGGACTCGGCCTGAAGCGTCAGGTCGTGCTCTCCGCGGCCTCCTTCCTCTTCGTGCCGGACATCGTCAGCCGCTCCGAGCTCGTGGCCCTGGTGCCCGAGCGTCTGGTCAAGGGCCGCGCGGCCGGCCTGCTGGTGCTCCCACCGCCGCTGCCGATCGACGGCTTCGACATCGCCATGGTCTGGCACGAGCGCAACCAGGGCCATGCCGCCCAGCGATGGCTGCGCGACCAGGTCCACGCCGTGGCCGCCTCTCGCGCAAAACCTGACACCGGCGGCGCCGAGTCGTGAAATCCGTCGCACCGCGGTGGGTACCTCCTGGCGTTTGCCCCAAGGGCTCGCTCACATCCTGATACGAACATCCGCCCCGCGAGGTGTGAGCGGTCCCGCCACGAGGACCGCCGCCGCGCCCAAGGGAGAACCAGGATGGAACACGTCACCGGACCGACCGGATTCCGAAAGATCTATGCGGGCTGCGACCGCGCCATGCTGCTGATCCTGGCGGTCAGCTGGCTGCTGGCGCTGGGGTTGGGCTGGCGCTACGCGCAGATCGGCCTCGCCGCGGGCCTGGGCACGACCCTCCTGGCGGGCGCCGCGCTGATCTACGCGGCCGCGCCCGGCGCCATCGTCACCCGGATGGCATTGACCTCCGCGCAGGCGCTGATGGTGATGCTGCACATCCACCTCGGCGGCGGGATGGTGGAGCTGCACTTCGGCGTCTTCGTGACGCTGGCCTACCTGCTGATGTACCGCGACTGGCGCGTGCTCGTGCTCGGCGCGGCGCTCTTCGCGGTGCATCACCTGCTCTTCGACCGGCTGCTGGCCGCGGGCTTCGGCACCTATTGCCTGAGCGAGCCGGATTTCGGACGCATCGTGCTGCACGCCGCCTACGTCGTCGCGCAGACCGGCATCGAGCTGGTCATGGCCGCCCACATGCGCCGCAACACCAAGGAAGGCCTGGAGCTGCACGACCTCGTGCGCGCGCTCGGCAGCCGCGACGACCGCCTCGCGCTGGACGTCGGCCACGTGAAGGCCAGCACGCCGGCGGGCGTCCGCATCAAGGAATCGCTGCAACGGCTCAACGCGGCGATGGCCCGCGTGCGGGACGCCTCGCTGCACATCGGCAGCGCATCGACACAGATCGCCGCCGGCAACACCGACCTGTCGGGTCGCACCGAACAGGCGGCCGCCAGCCTGCAGGAGACGGCCGCCTCCGTGCAGCAGCTGGCCGCCACCGTGCGCCAGACCGCCGACGCGGCGCAGCAGGCCCGCGAGCTGGCGGATCAGGCCATGCGCGTGGCCGACGCCGGCGGTGGCGCCGTGACGCGCGTCGTCTCGACGATGGAGGAGATCCATCGCGCCTCGGGCCGCATCGCCGACATCATCGGCGTCATCGACGGCCTGGCCTTCCAGACCAACATCCTGGCGCTCAACGCGGCCGTCGAGGCAGCGCGCGCCGGCGAGCAGGGCCGCGGCTTCGCCGTCGTGGCGGCGGAGGTCCGCACGCTGGCGCAACGCTCGGCGCAGGCGGCCAGGGAGATCAAGTCGCTGATCGGTGCCTCGACCGAGCAGGTCGGCGCCGGCGCGACGCTGGTGCAGGACGCCGGTCGCACGATGGTCGACATCGTCGGCGCGGTCCAGCGCGTGGCCGCGCTGATCAACGACATCGCCGACGCCGCCAGCGAGCAGCGCCGCGATTTCGGACGCATCGACGCGGCCGTCGCGCAGCTCGACGAGATGACCCAGCGCAACGCGGCGCTGGTCGTCGAGTCCGCCTCGGCGGCCACGACGCTCGACGAGCATGCCAGCCAGCTGACGCGTGTCGTCGGCGCCTTCGACCTCGGCAAGGCGTAGCGAATCAACGACGCGGCGACGTCATCACAACGTACGTCAAACGCATGCATAACGCCTGCTTGACTTGAAGCTGTCAGCAAGCTGTCCAAGCCCCTGCAATGAGTCATCGCTGCGCAGAAATGCGTACGACACGCGGGGGCCGCGCCGGAACCATGGGCACATCTCGATACCTCCCCGGTGTGCCATGACCCTCAACCGTTCGCTTGCACGAGGCCTGTTCCTCGCCGCGGTGGCCCTGTTCTTCGGACTGGGCGCCCTGCGTTATCCCATCGGCCGCATGGACCATGCCGGTCCCGGCATGTTCCCGCTGATGATCAGCGTCCTGCTGGGCCTGGTGGCGCTGTCCACCATCGTGCGCGGCATCGTCGCCGGCGGCCCCGGCCTCGAGTTCAAGGTCAAGAACATCGGCCTGATCCTGGCCGCGCTGTGCGCGTTCTCGCTGACCTCGCGTTTCCTCAACATGTCCGCCGGCATCGTCGTGATGGTCTTCATCGCCACGGCCGCCGGCAGCAGCTACTCCTGGAAGCGCAACGTGGTGATCTCGATCGGCCTGCTGGCCATCGCCTTCGCCTTCCAGAAGTTCCTCGGCCTCAACCTGCCGCTGCTGTAAGGCACCGATCATGGAAATCCTGCACAACCTCGCCTTCGGCTTCGAGCACGCGCTGACCTGGCAGAACCTGATGTTCTGCGCGATCGGCTGCGTCGTCGGCACCCTCGTGGGCCTGCTGCCGGGCCTGGGCCCGCTGGCCACGATCAGCGTGCTGCTGCCGCTGACCTACTCCATCCCCGTCAACGGCGCGCTGATCATGCTCGCCGGCATCTACTACGGCGCGCAGTACGGCGACAGCGTCAGCGCCATCACGATGAAGATCCCGCATGCCAGCTCCATCGTGGCCTGCATCGACGGGTACCAGATGACCTTGAAGGGGAAGACAGGTCTTGCCCTGTTCACTGCGGGCATCTCGAGCTTCATCGGCGGCACCGTCGCCATCATCGTGCTGGCCTGCCTGGCGCCGACGCTGGGCGAGGTGGCCTTCCTGTTCGGCCCGGCCGACTACTGCTCGCTGATGCTGCTGGGCTTCCTCTGCGTGAGCTTCGTGACCACCGGCAGCCTGCTCAACGGGCTGGCGATGTGCCTGATCGGCGTGCTCTTCGGCCAGATCGGCACCGACGTCAACAGCGGCATGGAGCGCTACACCTTCGACATGCCCTTCCTCGCGGAAGGCGTGGGCCTGGTGAGCATCGCGCTGGGCTGCTTCGGCATCGCCGAGATCTCCAAGAACCTGGACGCCAAGAACGAGCGCACGCCCTTCAACGGCAAGATCCACCTGATGCCGACCTGGCCCGAGTTCAAGCGCATCATCCCGAGCGCGCTGCGCGGCAGCGTGGTGGGCTCGATCCTGGGCATCCTGCCCGGCGGCGGCCCGACGATCGCGCAGTTCGCGGCCTACGCCGTCGACAAGAAGGTCAGCAAGTACCGCCACGAGATCGGCGACGGCGCCATCGAGGGCGTGGCCGGCCAGGCCGCGGCCGACGAGGCGGCCGCGCGCACCAGCTTCATCCCGCTGATGAGCATCGGCATCCCGGAGAACCCGGTGATGGCGCTGATGATGGCCGCGTTCATCATCAAGGGCATCCAGCCGGGACCCAACATGATCGCCGGACACCCGGACATCTTCTGGGGCCTGGTCGCCTCGATGTGGGTGGGCAACGTGTTCCTGGTCGTGCTGAACGTGCCGCTGGTGCGCTACTGGCTGTCGGTCTTCAAGATCCCGTACAACGTGCTGTTCCCGTCGATCCTGTTCTTCTGCTGCATCGGCACCTTCAGCGTCAACAACAACCTGGACGACATCTTCGTCACCGCGGCCTTCGGCCTGGCCGGCTACATCTTCATGCGGCTGGACATGGACCCCGCGCCGTTGATGCTGGGCTTCATCCTGGGCCCGATGCTGGAAGAGAACTTCCGCCGCGCGATGCTGATCAGCCGCGGCCACTTCGACGTCTTCGTGCAGCGCCCGATCAGCGCGACGCTGCTGGGGATCATCTCGGTCTTCATCGTGTGGCAGTTCATCGCGTTCATCCTGGCCAACCGCAAGGGCGCCAAGCCGGCCGGCGGTCATGACGACGACGACACCAAGGGCAAGGACGGCGGCGGGGTGACGCCGCAGGTGGCTTGATTCATCCCCATCGGCGCGGCGTTCGCCGCCGCGCCGAGCGCATTCGGGCGCGCTCTTCCACCTTCAGCCGCCGGTCCCACGACCGGCGGCTTTTTTACGGGCGCGGCGGACGGCGGAATGCCGTCAGCGCCACCCCGCCGGCGCGCTCGTCCGAGGCGACCGCCGGCTCCGCGTTGTTGCCCGCGTACTGGCGCGGCGGCGGCAGTCCGCGGTCCTGCTCGTCCAGCGTCTGCAACTCCACGCCGCGTGAATGCAAGGGGTCGGTCCAGAACAGGTAGCTCGGCGCCGTCAGGCTGCCGACGATCAATTCGGTGAGCCAGTCTCCGGCCACCGGCGCGCCGGCACCGAAGGTCGGACGCACCCATCGCGCCATCGTCCGATCGTCCAGCAGCGAGTCGTAGAGCTGGTTGAGGCTCGCGACGAAGCAGCCCCGCGCGGCCATCGTGTCCCAGTGACGCTGCGAGCGCATCGCCTCGGGCAGGCTGGCCTGCCCGGTGCGCATGCGGACCTGCGTGCCGAAGCCATGACGGCAGGCGTGGTGCATCATCAACAGGGTCCAGAGGTCGAGCGCCTCGCCACCCCAGTTGGACAGGCCGCGCAGCGCGATGCCGCCGGGCAGCAACGCGTGCGCGTCCAGATCGAGATCGGGGGCGGCGCTGAACACGCGGCTCACCGCCAGCTGGTTGATCGCATAACCGAGCCCCGCCAGCGCGAGCGAGCTCCGCGTCGGACCGCTGTCGGGTTCGGTGAACATCGGCCAGCGCGCCTGGATGCTGTCGCGCATCAGCGGATAGAGCACCGCTTCCGCGAAGCGCGTGCCGGCGAACAGCATCGTGCCGGTCGAGGCACCGAGCGCGCACGCCCCCGCCGGCAACGCCATCAGCGCGAAGCGCGTGGCGCGGGAGTACCGCGTCGCCTCGCCGCGTGCCTCGTCGCGGATGAACAGCACGGCCTGGCCGACCACCGGGACCGCGAGCGCGCCGCAGGACAGCCAAGTGCGCGCCGCCTCGGACACGCCGTCGCTCAACGCCAGATCCAGCGCGCGGCCGATGGCCTGGCGCGCCATCGTGGGCAGCGCCACCGACGCGAAGTTGCGCGCCCCGCAGTGGGCAAGGTTGATCGCGGCTCGTCCCAGCGCCGCGATGAACGCGCGCAGCCGGCCGCTCGGGCAGTCGCGGTCACGCTCCTGGTCGAGCGCCTGGGCCGCGGGCCCGCGCAGGTCCCGTGGCAGGTCCCGCCATTCGCCGTCGCGGACGAAGCGGTCCACCCCCTCGCCCGGCGAGCCTCGCACGACCTGCAGATCGACGCCGCGGACCAGTTGCCGGACCAGCACCGCGGTCTCGTCCACGCCGCGCGGCCCGAGAGCCTCGAGCGCGCCGTCGATCAGGAGCGCCTCCGACGTCGGGGAGCCCGGCGACGGTGGCGATGTCGGCACTGCCTCCGCTATCGGCGGACTGCGGGACTGCCGGACGGAAGACGCGGCGGCGCGCGGGGTCGGCAGGATGGGCCGGGTGTCGTCGCCCCAGGAAGAAGCCGACGACGCCGTGGAGGTGAACGAGGCGGAAGGATGCATCGCCCATCAGTCCGGCGGTCAGGGGACGGGTTCTTCCCTCCTTCGGGCGTGGTCGGGCGACCGGAGGCTCCCGGCGACGATGCAAGGGGGTCAGGCGGTGCCCAGCATCCCCTTCTGCTCGATGAAGGCCACCACCTCGGCCAGCCCGCTGAGGGTCTTGAGGTTGGTCATCACGAAGGGCCGCGTCGGCCGCATCCGCTGGGTGTCGGACCGCATGACCTCGAGATCGGCGCCGACATGCGGCGCGAGGTCGGTCTTGTTGATCACGAACAGGTCGCTCTTCGTGATGCCGGGCCCGCCCTTGCGCGGGATCTTCTCGCCGGCCGCGACGTCGATGACGTAGATCGTCAGGTCGCTCAGCTCCGGGCTGAAGGTCGCGGCGAGGTTGTCGCCGCCGGACTCGATGAACACGACGTCCGCGTCGGGGAACTGGACCAGCATGCGGTCGATCGCCTCGAGGTTGATCGACGCGTCCTCGCGGATCGCGGTATGCGGGCAGCCGCCCGTCTCCACGCCCAGGATGCGCTCGGCGGGCAACGCGCCGCTGATCGTCAGCAGGCGCTGGTCTTCCTTGGTGTAGATGTCGTTGGTGATCGCGACCAGGTCCCACTTGTCGCGCATCGCCTTGCAGAGCATCTCCAGCAGCGTCGTCTTGCCGGAACCGACCGGACCGCCGATGCCGACGCGCAAGGGCGGCAGCCGCTTCATGCGGCCGGGGATGTGATGGAGGGCGGAAGCCGCGGTGGTCGAGGGAGAGGTCGTGCTCATGATCGGAACAATCGGGAGTACTGGGTTTCGTGGCGCGCCGCGAGGACGGACAGCATCGGCGCGAACAGCTGCCGCCGCGCGGGCGGCGTGGCGATGGCCTCGGCCACCGCGGCGGGGATCTCGGACGCGAGCCGCGTCAGCACGCGCTGGCCGGCGGTCTGGCCCAGCGGCACCGCCTTGAGGGCGGCCTGGACCTGGTTCTCGGCCCAGCCGAAGGCCTGCGAGAACAAGGCCTGCTCGACCGGGACATCGATCGTCGCCAGCGCGAGCGACATCACGAAGGCATGGGGCATCGGCTGGCCCTCGCCGCACTCGACGAGCAGCGCAAGCTGCCCGGGCGAGGCCATCGGCTGGCCGCGCAGCCAGACCAGCAGCGACTGCCCCATCTGCTCGCTCTGCAGGCGCGCCTCGGCGCCATCGCGCGTCGTGCGCAGCCAGCGGGCGATCTCGCGCAGCGCGGGCTCGTCGCCGGCGCGCCAGGCCGTGATGCCCTGCGCGATCGCCGCCAGGTCGCCGCGCGCGAGCAGTCGAAACTGCTGGCTCAGCCATGCACCGGCGCTGACGTCGTCGTGCACGAGGCCGTGTTCGACCGCCGCCTCCAGCACCTCCGAATACGAGAACGCGCCGATCGGCAAGGCCGGCGACGCGAGCCAGGTCAGCCGCAGCTGCGGCGGGACGGGATCGGTGACGGGATCAGTGGTCGTGTCCACAGCCCGGGCCGTGCACGTGCGGGGCCGGAGCGGCCTGGATCGCGATGGTCTTCTTGGCCGCGGGCTTGTGGTCGTGCGCGTGGCCGTGGTCATGCGAATGCTCGTGGCCATGCCCACCGGCCGCGTACGCACCGCCCTCGGGCTCGAAGCCTTCCTCGACCTCGTTCACGATCAGGTGCATCGCACGCAGCATGTCGGCGAGCACGTGATCGGGCTCGATCTTGAGGTGATCCGGCTTCAGCTCGATCTGCACGTGGCGGTTGCCGAGGTGATACGCGGCGCGCACCAGGTCGAAGGGCGAGCCGTGCGCGGTGCAGGCGGTGATGCGCAGCAGCGCCTGCGGCGCCGCGACGACGCGGACCAGCGAGCCGTCCTCCGCCACCAGCACGTCGCCGCCGCGCACCACGGTGCCGCGCGGCAGGAAGACGCCGAGCTCGCGGCCCTGGCTGTCGGCGACCTGGAAGCGGCTCTTCTGGCGCGTGTCCCAGTCGAGCGTCACGGCGGCGGCGCGCTTGAGCAGCACGGGGGCCAGGCCGGCGCCCTGCGCCAGCAGTTTGGAAACTTGGATCATTCAGAACAGGAAGTAGCGCTGCGCCATCGGAAGCACCGAGGCGGGCTCGCAGTGCAGCAGCAGGCCGTCGGCGCGCACCGCATAGGTCTGGGGATCGACCTCCATCCGCGGGGCGTAGGCATTGTGGACCATGTCCTTCTTGCCCACGCCGCGGATGCCCTTCACCGCGACCGCGGTCTTGGCCAGGCCGTAGCGCTGCGGCACGCCGGCGGCGATCGCCGACTGCGACACGAAGCTCAGCGACGCCCGCGCCAGCGAGCCGCCGAAGCTCCCGAACATCGGCCGGTAATGCACCGGCTGCGGCGTCGGGATCGACGCGTTCGGATCGCCCATCGCGGCCATCGCGATCACGCCGCCCTTGAGGATCAGCGACGGCTTCACGCCGAAGAAGGCCGGCTTCCAGATCACCAGGTCGGCCCACTTGCCGACCTCGATGCTGCCGACCTCATGGCTCACGCCGTGCGCGATCGCGGGATTGATCGCCAGCTTGGCGACATAGCGCTTCACGCGGCCGTTGTCGTGGCGCTCGCTGTCGCCGGGCAGCTGGCCACGCTGCTGCTTCATCTTGTGCGCGGTCTGCCAGCAGCGCATCACCACCTCGCCCACGCGGCCCATCGCCTGCGAGTCCGAGCTGAACATGCTGATCGCGCCGAGGTCATGCAAGATGTCCTCGGCCGCGATCGTCTCCTTGCGGATGCGGCTCTCGGCGAAGGCCAGGTCCTCCGCGATCGCGGGGTCCAGGTGGTGGCACACCATCAGCATGTCGACGTGCTCGTCGAGCGTGTTGATCGTGTACGGCCGCGTCGGGTTGGTCGAGCTCGGCAGCACGTTGGCCTCGCCGACGACCTTCAGGATGTCCGGCGCATGACCGCCGCCCGCGCCCTCGGTGTGGAAGGTGTGGATCGTGCGGCCCTTGAAGGCGGCCACCGTGTCCTCCACGAAACCGCTTTCGTTGAGCGTGTCCGTGTGGATCGCCACCTGCGTGTCGGTGACCTCGGCCACGTCCAGGCAATTGGAGATCGCGGCCGGCGTCGTGCCCCAGTCCTCGTGCAGCTTCAGGCCGATCGCGCCGGCCTCGATCTGCTCGACCAGCCCTTCGGGTCGGCTCGCGTTGCCCTTGCCGAGAAAGCCGAGGTTCATCGGGAACGCGTCGGCCGCCTGCAGCATGCGTTCGATGTGCCACGGGCCGGGCGTGCAGGTGGTCGCGAAGGTGCCGGTCGCCGGACCGGTGCCGCCGCCCAGCATCGTCGTCACGCCACTGGCCAGCGCTTCCTCGATCTGCTGCGGGCAGATGAAGTGGATGTGCGAATCGATCGCGCCGGCGGTCACGATCGCGCCCTCGCAGGCGATGACCTCGGTGCCGGGGCCGATGACGATGTCCACGCCCGGCTGCGTATCCGGATTGCCGGCCTTGCCGATCGCGACGATGCGATGGTCCTTCAGGCCGATGTCCGCCTTCACGATGCCCCAGTGGTCGAGGATCAGCGCATTCGTCAGCACCGTGTCGACGGCGCCCTGCGCGCGCGTGCGCTGCGACTGGGCCATGCCGTCGCGGATCGTCTTGCCGCCGCCGAACTTCACTTCCTCACCGTAGCCGCCGGCGCGCAGGGTCAGGTCTTGCTCGACCTCGATGACCAGCGCCGTGTCGGCCAGCCGGACGCGGTCACCGACGGTCGGGCCGAACATCTCGGCGTAGGCACGTTTGCCGATGCGGGCCATCACAGCGCTCCCTGGATCAGGCCGCGGAATCCCCAGATCTCGCGGCTGCCGGCGTAGTCGACCAGCTCCACGGTGCGCTGCTGGCCGGGTTCGAAGCGCACGGCGGTGCCGGATGCGATGTTCAGGCGCATGCCCCGCGCGGCCTCGCGGTCGAAGACCAGCGCGCCATTCGTCTCTGCGAAGTGGTAGTGGGATCCGACCTGGATGGGGCGATCCGCGCCGTTGACCACGGTCAGCACGAGCGTGCGACGGCCCGGATTGAGCGCGAGTTCGCCGTCGTCGACCAGCAGCTCGCCGGGCGTCATGCGACCACCATCCGAGCGACCAGACCCAGGCCGAGCAGCGCGATCGCGCCGCCCGCGGCGCGCGACCAGACCGGCGCGAGCGAACGCAGCTTCAGCCCGAGGGCAAGACCGCCCGCATGCAGCAGCGCGGTCGCGAGCACCATGCCGGCGAGCGCGGCGCCGCCCTGCAGCTCGGCGCCGTGCGCCAGGCCGTGGAAGACCGCGAACGCGCCGACCAGCGCGGCCGACATCGTCGCGCCCAGACGCCAGCGCGCGGCGGCGACCAGACCCAGCACCAGCACCGATGCGGCAACCATCGGCTCAACACCTGGCACCCGCAGTCCTTCGTCGGCCAGCGCGAGACCGACCAACGCCCCCGCGAGCAGCAGGCCCGCGAAGGCGAACGGCGCGGCCAGCATGCGACGGCCGGTCTGCGTCAGCGCGCTCCACAGGCCGACGGCGAGCATCGCGGCGAGGTGATCGAGGCCGGTGAACGGATGGGTGAAGCCTTCGCCGAAGGCGGCGCCGGCGCTCTGCGTGCCGTGGTCGTGCAGGCTGCCGTCGCCGGTGTGGGCGAACACGAAGACGGGGAGCACGGCGGCGACGGTCAGGGCAAGCGCCTGGAGGGCGGTCACGGCGGCGTCGGCGAAGGACGCGGGAAGGAGTCGTGCGGTCATCGCTGTCCTCAAGGGAATCAATGGATCGGGGGATCTGGGATCGGAGATCGGGGATCCGCGATCAGGGGATCGGCTGGTGGACGGTGACGAGCTTGGTGCCGTCGGGGAAGGTGGCTTCGACCTGGATGTCGGGGATCATTTCCGGCACGCCGTCCATGACGTCGTCGCGGGTGAGGAGCTCGCGGCCCTCTTTCATCATCTGGGCGACGGTCTTGCCATCGCGGGCGCCTTCCATCACGGCGGCGCTGAGGAAGGCGACGGCTTCCGGATAGTTGAGCTTCAGGCCTCGCGCCTTTCGCCGCTCGGCGAGCAGCGCGGCGGTGAAGATCAGCAGCTTGTCTTTTTCGCGAGGCGTCAATTCCATGGTCTTCCCTCTCTAGCAAGCCCCATGCCGGTGCAATGAGGCGTACACCACGAGCGTATCGAAGGCCGAGGGACCGGGGGCCGTTTCCGGAGGTCAAGGAGGGAATTCGACTGCCGGGAGGCAGTTGAAGGAGGGACACGGAGGAAACGGCCCCCGGTTCCTCGGCCGGCGCGCTCGGTCCCGGCATGTTTCGTGCATTTCCCAGGCACCCCGCCCATGGACGCCCCCCTCCCTCCTCAGGACGCCCCGCAGCACATCATCAAGCTGCGGAGGGACTACAACGCCTGGGTGGCGAGGGAGACGCTGGAGGACTACGCGCTGCGCTACACGCCGCAGCGTTTCCGTCGCTGGTCGACCTGGCGGGTGGCCAACACGGCTTTCGGTGCGGCGTCCTTCCTGATCCTGGAGGCGGTGGGCGCGACGCTGCTGCTGCATTACGGCTGGACCAATGCCGCGCTGGCGATCCTGGCGACCGGGCTGATCATTTTCCTGGCCGGGCTGCCGATCAGCGTCTATGCGGCGCGGCACGGCGTCGACATGGATCTGCTGACGCGTGGCGCGGGCTTTGGCTACATCGGCTCGACGCTGACCTCGCTGATCTACGCGAGTTTCACCTTCATCTTCTTCGCCCTCGAGGCGGCGGTGATGGCTTATGCGCTGGAGCTGGCGCTGGACATCCCGCCGCAGTGGGGTTACCTGATCTGCGCGGTGGTGGTGATCCCGCTGGTGACGCACGGCATCTCGGCGATCAGCCGGCTGCAGCTGTGGACGCAGCCGTTGTGGCTGGCGCTGCTGGTACTGCCTTTCGCCTGGGTCGGGTGGCTTCATCCTGGTGCATTCGACGGCATCACGACCCAGATTGGGTCGCAGTCGGGCACGGCGGCCTTCGACGTGCACGCCTTCGGTGCGGCGCTGACCGTCGGCGTGGCGCTGATCACCCAGATGGGCGAGCAGGCCGACTACCTGCGCTTCATGCCCCGCCAGACGAAGGAGAACCGCCTGCGCTGGTGGGCCGCGGTGCTGGCCGGCGGGCCGGGCTGGATCGTGCTGGGGGTTCTGAAGATGCTGGGCGGCGCGCTGCTCGCCTACCTGGCCGTCAGCCACGCGGTGCCCGCCGAGCGCGCGGTCGATCCCAACCAGATGTACCTCGCCGCCTACGAGTACGTGTTCCCGCAATACGGCTGGGCGGTCGCGGTGACGGCGCTGTTCGTCGTCGTCTCGCAGCTCAAGATCAACGTCACCAACGCCTACGCGGGCTCGCTGGCGTGGAGCAACTTCTTCTCGCGGCTGACCCACAGCCATCCGGGCCGCGTCGTCTGGGTCGTGTTCAATACGCTCATCGCCTTCATGCTGATGTCGATGAACGTGTTCGAGGCGCTCGGGCATGTGCTCGGCCTCTACGCCAACGTCGCCATCGCATGGATCATGGCCGTCGTCGCGGACCTGGTGATCAACAAGCCGCTGGGTCTCTCGCCGCCAGGCATCGAGTTCAAGCGCGCCCATCTGTACGACGTGAACCCGGTCGGCGTCGGCGCGATGGCGCTGGCGTCGGTGCTGTCGGTGGCGGCGCACCTCGGGATGATGGGCGACCTGGCGCAGGCGTGGTCCGCGGCGATCGCGATGGTGACCGCGCTGGTCACCGCACCCTTGATTGCGTGGGCGACGAAGGGGCGCTACTACCTCGCACGTCCGCTGGCGGAGATCCAGGCCGCTGGGCTCCAGACGGAATCGGCCGAAGGCGTGCGCCGCTGCGTGATCTGCGAACGCGACTACGAAGGCCCGGACATGGCGCACTGCCCGGCCTATCGCGGTCCGATCTGCTCCCTGTGCTGCACGCTGGACGCGCGCTGCGGCGACCTGTGCAAGCCGCAGGCGAGCCTGTCCGCGCAATGGACCGCCGCGCTGCGCCGCGTGCTGCCGCAGCGCAGTTGGCGCTACATCGACACCGGCCTGGGCCACTACCTGCTGTTGATGCTGGTCCTCACGCCGCTGCTAGCCACGCTGTTCGGACTGCTCTATCACCAGCAGCTGCAACAGCTGCCGCTCATCGACGCCGCCGCGCAGGACGCGCTCCGCGCCAGCCTGAAGGCAGGCATGCTGAAGGCCTTCTTCGCGCTGCTGCTGGTGGCGGGCACGGTCGCGTGGTGGCTGGTGCTGGCGCATCAGAGCCGCGAAGTCGCGCAGGAGGAATCGAAGCGGCAGACGCAGGCGCTGATGCGCGAGATCGCCTCGCACCGCCGCACCGACGAGGCGCTGCAGGGCGCCCGCTTGCAGGCCGAGCGCGCGCAGGCTGCCGCCGAAGCCGCCAACCAGGCCAAGAGCCGCTACATCAGCACCATCAGCCATGAGCTGCGCACGCCGCTCAACAGCATCCTCGGCTACGCGCAGCTGATGGCGGCGGACGCCTCGCTGCCGCCGCAGCGGCGCCAGGCGGTGCAGGTCATCAAGCGCGGCGGCGAACACCTGATGCAGCTGATCGACGGCACGCTGGACATTGCGCGCATCGAGGCTGGCCGGCTCAGCCTGGAGCCCGCGCCGGTGCGCTTCGACGAGCTGCTGCGCGAGCTGGCCGACATGTTCGAGCCGCAGGCCGCGGCGAAGGGCCTGCGATTCCGCTTCGAGCCCCAGGGCACGCTGCCCGAGTGGGTCCGCGCGGACGAGCAGCGGCTGCGTCAGATCCTGATCAACCTGCTGGGCAACGCCATCAAGTTCACCACCGAGGGCGAGGTCACGCTGCGCGTGCGGCACGGCCGCGAGATGGCGACCCTGGAGATCGCCGACACCGGCCCCGGCATGGACGCGGCGGAACTGGCACGCATCTTCGAGCCCTTCGCCCGGGGCACGAGCGGCGCCGGCGGCGCGCCCGGAGCGGGGCTGGGCCTGACCATCTCGAAGATGCTGACGGCGCTGATGGGCGGCGAGATGTCGGCGACCAGCGAGCCCGGCCGCGGCTCGACCTTCCGCGTGCGGCTGTTCCTGCCGGAGCTGCACGGCCGCATCTGGGACACGCCGCGCATGCGCCGCGCGGCGAAGGAGCGCCTCGGTCTGGACGGCGTCTCGCCGCGGGTGCTGATCGTCGACAACGAGTCGGACGATCGCCAGCTGCTGACCGAGTTGCTGGAGCCGCTCGGCTTCACGGTGCGCGACGCGTCGAGCGGCCACGATGCGCTGGACCTCGTCGCCGCCGGCTGGGTGCCGGACGCGGTGCTGATGGACCTGGCGATGCCCGGCATCGACGGCTGGGAAACGATCCGGCGCCTGCGGCGCATGCTGGGCGAGCTCGGCGTGAACGCGCCGGCCGTGGCGGTGGTGTCGGCGAACGCCTTCGAGCGCGGCCAGGACAACGATGCCGGCATCTCCGCGCGCGACTTCATCCTCAAGCCGGTCCGGCACGAGCTGCTGCTGGACTGGCTGACCGAGCAGCTGTCGCTGTCCTGGCGCGTCGGGCCCGAACGCGCGACGCCCGATCCGCAGCCGGCCGCCGAGCCGGTCGAGACGCCGCCGGCCGAACGCCTGACCGGACTGCGCGAGGCGCTGCAGCTCGGCTACTACCGCGGCGTGCTACAACAGCTCGACGAGATCGAAGCGGCCGATGGCGCATGGCGCCCGTTCTGCGAGGCGCAGCGCGCCTTGGCGCGGCAGTTCCAGTTCGAGGCGATGCTGCGCGGCCTGGCGCGCAGCGAGAACCCCGCGTGAGCGCGGCCATGACGGTGAGCGTGGCCGTGACCGCGACAGATGTTGGACGACCTGCGATGAACTCTTCGCTTCCTTCCGCCGTGGCGGCGCTGCTGGATCAGCAGCAAGGCGATCGTGTCCTGATGGTGGACGACGTGCCCGACAACCTGTCGCTGCTGCATGACGCGCTGGACGAGCACGGCTACACGGTCCTGGCGGCGACCAGCGGCGAGGCCGCGCTTGCCTGCGCGCAGCAGGGCCGGCCGGACATCGTGCTGCTGGACGCGATGATGCCGGGCATGGACGGCTTCGAGGTCGCGCGGCGGCTGAAGGCGGATCCCGCGACGGCGCACATCCCGATCATCTTCATGACGGGGCTGACGGAGACGGAGCACCTGGTCGCCGCGCTGCAGGCCGGCGGCGTCGACTACGTGACCAAGCCGCTGGACACGCGCGCGGTGCTGGCGCGGATGCAGGTCCACCTGCAGGGCGCGCGGCAGGCGCGGCAGACGCGTCAGGCGCTGGACGCGTTCGGCTACGCGAGCATCGCGGTGCGGGCCTCGTCGGGCCGCCTGCTGTGGCAGACGCCGCTGGCGCGCGAGCTGCTGCAGCTCTACTACGGCACGATCGCGCCGCAGACGCCGGCGCCGGTGCTGGCGTGGCTGCGCAAGACGCTCGACGAAATGGCGGCTCACACGCCCGCCGACGGCATGCCGCCGCAGGAGCCGGCGCGGCTGTGCGCCGAGCTCGGCGCGCGGCGCTTGAGCTTCCGGCTGCATCACTGCATCGGCGGCGAGGACACCCCCGGCGTGGCGGGCGTCGGTGCGGCGGCCGGCGGCGACTGGCTGATCGTGATGCGCGAGGTGTCGGACGTTGCGGTGATCCGCTCGCTGGGCCTGGCCTTCAGCCTCACGGCGCGCGAGGCCGAGGTGCTCTACTGGGTCGTCAAGGGCAAGATCAACCGCGACATCGGCGAGATCCTCGGCGCCAGCCCGGCGACGGTGAAGAAACACCTGGAGCGCATCCACGCCAAGCTCGGCGTGGAGACCCGCACGGCGGCGGCATCGATGGCGCTCACCAGGGTGAGGGAGATCCATCCGCAGTGGGAGGTGTGAGCGTCCTTGGCGCGATCGGATGCCAGGCTGGCGGAATCGGATTGGCGCGCCGGTTGCCGTTCCCGGACCATGGGGCACGTCAACCTCCAGCACGTCGACATGCGTCTCCAGCAACAACCCGTCGCCCTCGTCACCGGCGCCTCCTCCGGCATGGGCAAGGACTTTTCCCTGCGGCTGATCGCCGAGGGCTACATCGTCTACGCCACGGCTCGGCGGTTCGACCGGCTTGAAGAGATCCGCGTGGCCGGCGGCAAAACGCTGGCCATGGACGTGACCAATGACGACTCGATGTCGTCCGTCGTCGATCGGATCCTGGCGGAGCAGGGACGCATCGACGTCCTCATCAACAACGCCGGCTACGGTCAGTACGGCGCGCTGGAAGATGTGCCGATGGCCGAAGGCCGTCGGCAGATGGAGACCAACCTGATCGGCGCGGCGCGGCTGATCCAGCTGTGCCTGCCTCACATGCGGGCGCAGGGCCGCGGGAAGATCCTCAACATCTCCTCCATCGGCGGCAAGCTGGCGACGCCGATGGGCGGCTGGTACCACGCCTCGAAGTTCGCGCTGGAAGGCTACTCCGACGCGCTCCGCAACGAGGTGGCACAGTTCGGCATCGACGTGGTCGTCATCGAGCCCGGTGGCGTCGCGTCAGAGTGGGCCCGGATCGCTTCCGATGAAGCGTTGCGGTACTCGGGCAGCGGCGCCTACGCAGGGATGGCCCACAAGTTCAACGATCTGCAAAAGCAGCAGACCCAGGTGCCGGGACCTCAAGTGATCAGTGATCTCATCGTCAAGGCGCTGAAGGCGAAGCGCCCGAAGGCGCGCTACCACGGCGGTTTCCTCGCGGGCCCGATGCTCTTCCTGCGCTACATCCTGTCCGATCGGCTCTTCGACCGCATGATCATCATGGCGATGCGATGAGGGCGACCCATATCCCGATGGTGGCGTCGGTCTCGGCGCGGCTCGCCGCGCTCGGCCTCGATGTCGACGTCGTCGCCGCCCGGGCGGGGATTCCCGCGGGATTCAACCGGCGACCGGGGACGAGCCTGGACACGCGGCAGTTCTTCGCCTTCTGGCGCGCCGTCGCCGAGCTCTCGGGCGACCCCTTGATCGGCTTGAAGATCGGCGGCGAGGTCGGTCCGTCCCAGCTGGAGGCCGTCTCGGTGGCCGCGCTGCATTCGGCGACCTTCGGCGATGCGCTGGCCCGCCTGGCGCGCTACAAGGGGCTGTGCTGTCCTGAAGAGGTGCGCGTCGAGCGTTCTGGCGCGGACGGCAGCGGCGGCGACAGCGCCAACGGCAACGGCGGCGACGAACGCGGTCTGGCTCGCCTGAGTTTTCATTGGATCCTGGTCAAGGAGTCCTGCCCGCCGATCATCAGCGATGCGGCCTTCGCGGCGGCGCACGCACTGGCGCGCGTGGGCTCCGGTCGCACGGTTGTGCCGCGCCGCCTGGAGTTGATGCGGACACCGCCGGAGACCGCGCCCTACGCGGCGTACTTCGGTTGTGAGGTGCGCACCGGTTGCGTCGGGGACGCGCTGGTCTACGACGCCGAGGCACTGGCCATCCCCTTCGTTACGCGCAACGAGGATCTGCTCGCGGTTCTCGTGCCGGCGCTCGATGCGCAGCTTGACGCGATGGGCGAGCCCGGCATCGAGACGCAGGCGCGCTCGGTCCTGATGAAGATGATGCGCGGCGACCGCCCCACCATCGACACGCTGGCACGTGCGCTCAACATGAGTGCCCGGTCGCTGCAGCGTCGGCTCGGCGAGGCAGGTACCAGCTATCAGGGCGTGCTCGATCACGTCCGGCTGGAGACGGCGAGACGGCTGCTCGCGGATACCGCATTCACGCCAGGCGAGATCGCGTTCTTCCTCGGGTTCGAAGAGGCCAATTCGTTCCAGCGCGCGTTCCGGCGTTGGGAGGGAAGGACGCCGGCGCAGTGGCGGGAGCAGTTGGGGTCCTGACTGCCCCCTCTGCGTCCAGGATTCAACCCTGGCGACGGCAAGGTTTCAATCATGCAACTCATAATGTTGCATGAAATCCAACAGCCAGCTGTCCGACGTCCTCCACGTGCTGCTGCACATGGCCGAGGGCGACGGCCCGTCCACGTCCGAATCGCTCGCCGCCGCGATGCAGACCAACCCGGTCGTGCTGCGCCGCCTGATGGGCGGCCTGCGCGAAGCGGGCTTCGTCGCGTCCGCGAAGGGCCACGGCGGCGGCTGGGTGCTGTCGTGTCCGCTCGACCGCATCACCCTTCGCGACGTCCATGACGCGCTCGGCGGCCCGTCGCTGGTGTCGCTCGGCTTCCGCGAGGAGCACCCGGAATGCCTCGTCGCCCGCGCCGTCAACGACGCGCTCGGCAACGCCGTGCAAGAGGCCGAGGCGCTCCTGCTGAAGCGGCTCGGCGCGGTGACGCTGGCCACGCTGTCCCGCGACTTCCATCAGCGCATGGTCGAGCTCGGCCATGCGCCCCATCGGCTCGAGGAGCATCACCATGAAGATTGATTTCGCCGTCATCGGCGGCAGCTATGCCGGCATGGCCGCGGCCCTTCAGCTGGCGCGGGCGCGTCGCCAGGTGCTCGTCGTCGACGCGGGGAAGCGACGCAACCAATGCGTCGACGACCACGGCGGCGAGGCGCACGGCTTCCTGACGCAGGACGGGCGCGCGCCCGCTGCGATCGCGGAGGAAGCGCGCCGGCAGTTGCGGCTCTATCCGACCGTGCAGTGGATGTCCGGGCTCGCCGACGACGGACGCGTCGCGCCGGACGGCCGGCTCGAGTTCCGTGTGGGCGACGTCGCGGTGAGCGCCGGACGGCTGATCCTCGCCACGGGTGTCCGCGACGAGCTGCCGCCCGTGCCCGGTCTCGCCGAACGTTGGGGACGCAGCGTCTTTCACTGCCCGTACTGCCATGGCTACGAGCTGAACCAGGGCCGCATCGGCATCGTCGCCGCGTCTCCGCTGGCGCAGCACCACGCGATGATGCTGCCGGACTGGGGCGTGCCGACGCTGTTCCTGAACGGCGCCTACGAGCCCAGCGCCGAGGACCTCGATGAATTCGCGCGCCGCGGCACGCGCGTCGAGCCCACGCCGATCGCTCGTATCGACGGCGTCGCCGACGTCGTGCTGCGGGATGGCCGGACGCTGACGATGGACGGCCTCTTCACCCAGCCGCGCACGACACCGTCGAGCACGATCGCCGCGCAGTTCGGCTGCGTCATGGAGGACGGACCGATGGGACCGTTCATCAAGGTCGGCCCGATGCAGGACACCAGTGTGCCCAAGGTCTTCGCCTGCGGCGACGCCGCCCGCGCGGCCGGCAGCGTCACGCTCGCGGTGTCCGACGGCGCGATGGCCGGCTTCGGCGCGCATCGGTCGACGATGTTCTGACCGGGCTCCGCGAGCGCCCTCCTATGGCAGATCCCTCGGGATCAAGGGCAGCTCGTGCCGCGCTCCCTCTGGAGTTCCCGAACCGGAACCAGCTGGGCCGCACAGGACGGCACCATGGCCTGCAGCAGGTCGGCGTCGATGGCGTCGAGCACGTCGATCCCATACTGACGGTACGCCCGACGTCCCGGTGAGCTCTTGGCCAGTTGGTAGATCCGTTGGATCGCCGCTCCGAGGCGGGCGGCGAACTCGGCACTTCCCCCAGCCTGGGAGAACAGCGCCGCCTTGGCCACCTGCACGGCCCATCTGGTCTGGGTCTCGACGTGTTCACCCTTGCTATCGCGGAGGCCCACGAGATTGTGGATGCGCGACTCGAGCACGTCGAACGGACTCATCACGCGCAGGATCTGCCCATCCCCGAATTCAAAGGTCAGGCATCCCGCGATCACGCGCCGAGTGAACACACCGCACTTCTGCAGACCGCCGCTGGCGAAGAGCATGTGCAGCACATCGACATTGCCTTCCTTCATCGCGGGCGCCGGAATCCGCACCTGAGCGACCAGCGAGGTGCGCGCGGTCTTCTTGGGCAGTTGCACGCGGGCACCGAGGCGCCTGGCCATTTCATTCGCATCCGCGACGCCACCGATCACGTCCGCATCCGCGGTGACCGCCGCGCCGTCCGTCGGGAGGCCAAAGCGCTTCATCCAGAAGCCCAACGCCTGTCCGCCCACCAGGATCACGCCGACCGGCAGGCTGGTCAGCACCCGATCCAGCAAAGGTCCCTCCAGCGGAGCTTCATCGTCGGGCAGCTGCGGGCGCGTCGTCATGGTCAATAGGGAGAGTCCAGGGCCTTCGCATTCTTGGCCCGCTCTTCGGTGAACCGGATCAAATCAGCGGGTTTCGACTTCCCGGATTTGACCGCTTCGATGTCGCGCGTCTGTGCGAGTTGTTTGGCCGCACGCAGATCGTCCTCGATGCGAGCCGTGGCCTGCGTGCCGTGATCGCCGCGCAGCAGCTCCAACAGCAGTTGCGAGCGGACACCGGAGACCTCCAAGGCCTGACCGATGCGAGCCCAGAACTCCACCTGCTGCGCCGCGGAGCGGGCCACGTACTCGCCAGTCTCTTGAGCGTCCCTGAAGAGCTGGTTGCTGATCCGGATCGAATTCGAACTCATGGCTCCACCGTGGGAAGTTGCACTCGGTTGTGGCACTCTGCCACAACTTGAGATTTTCTCACAAGCAATGAAAAGGGCCCCTTGCGGGGCCCTCCTCAGTCCGACATCGGTGGCGCTCGCCGTCAAGGCGGCGGGTCGCCTCGCCCTCAAGGCAGCCGGATCCGCTCGCCCTCGCGCGCTTCCCGCGTCTGCTCCCGGCCGCGGCCGACCGTGAAGGTCACGCGCAGCGTCTTCTGCTCGCCGTAGGCCGGATCGCGACCGGCCAGGTCGTTGTCGACACGAAGGTCGAGCACGCCGCCGCGGCTGGCGTTGCGGACCCGGTCCGTCACGTCGACCGTGCGGCCGCCGCTGCCGTAGGTGGCGCGCACGATGTTCAGGCGCTGGTCCTGGGACGGACCCTGTCCGCCGGGGTTGTAGCCGCCGGGGTTGGTGGCGCTGCCCGGCCGGCCGTCCCAGCCGCCGTTCCAGCCGCCCTGGCCCCAGTCGCCGCGGCCCCAGCCCGTGAACTGGCCGCCGTCGATCCACGCGCCTTCGCGGTAGTCGAAGGTCCTCACCTGGCCGCTGCGGTCGCGGGCATAGATGCGCAGCATCTTCGTGCGGCCCACCGCCGGATCGTCACGGAACAGGTCGTTGGTCACGCGCACCTTCGCGTCGCGACGCGCCAGCTCGCGCAGGCGGGGCGTCACGTCGATGCTCGCTTCAGGCACGCCGTAACGCGCGCCCAGGATCGCGTAGGCGCCATCGTCGTGGCCGCCGCCTTCCCAGTTGCCGTTGCCGCCGCCCTGGCCCCACTCCCCGCCGCGCCAGCCGGTGAAGTCGTTGCCGTCGATGACGCTGCCCTCGCGGAACTCGAAGGTGCGGTTGTCGCCGTTGCGGTTGCGCGCGTAGATGCGCAGCGTCTTCGTCTGGCCGTAGGCCGGATCGTTGCCGAACAGCTCGTTGGTCACGCGCACGCGGTCATCGCGTCGCGCCAGGTCGCGCAGCCGGTCGGTCACGTCCATGTTGCGCTGCGCCGTGCCATAGCGCGCGTTCAGGATCTGCCACTGGCCGTCGTCGCGCGCCGCCCAGGCCGACGTGCCCGTCAGCATCGCCACCAGCAGCATCACGGCCGCCAGCAGCGCCTTGGCCATCCGGCCCATCGCGCGGTCCGGCCGCGGGGCCGTCATCGTCATTGCAGTCATCGTCATCGCGGTACCTCCTGGTTCTTTCCTGTTGTTCGGAGTTCTTCTTGAGTCCTCGTCCCCGGGGAGGCAAGTGCCTCGCCCGGGGAAGGGGCAGCATGTTGCATCAACGGCGTGACACGATCGCCGGTGCACGCACACTTCTTCGAGGTGTTACGAGCGGTCACCACCACCGAACGTCGAGTCGAACCGTGAGTCAAAGCGCGAGTCGAACCCGGAGTCGAACTTCGAATCGAACCTCGACTCCGGTGCGTCGACCACCGGCGCATACATCACGTCCGAGCGCAGCACGTACTTGGTGCCCGAGGTCACGGGCGCGCCCTCATGCCAGGTGTCGTGGACGAAGACCAGCGCGCCGCCGGTCCTGGGCCGCACGGCGAAGTCGCGGAAGCCCGTCTCGCCGCCCTCGAAGCCCTCGTTCAGATAGACCAGGAAGCTCAGGCGGCTGACGAGCCCGTCCTCGCGCCACGGACCGTCCTTGTGCATCCGGAAGCGCTGGCCCGCCGTGTACTTGTAGAAGCGCAGCTCCCGGGGCAGGCCCACCGCGCGCGTGCCGTCGAGCTCCGGCAGTGGCAACTGTCGCAATCGTCCCCACAGGCGTTCGACCCAGGCGGCGCTCGCCACCATCGTCCGCTCGTTGTTGCGGATGTGGGCCAGCAGCTGCTGTCCCGCCTCCAGGCGGACCGTCGCGGCGTCGAAGCCGCTCTGCTCCGCCAGCGCGATCACCTCGGTGCATTCCTCGGGGGAGAGGAAACCCGGCACGGTGAAGACGCGGTCGTTGTGGGTCTGGATGTGCATGACCCATTCTCACCGCATGTACGCCATGTGCCGTATATGCCCCGCGTCCCCTCCTTCCTAGCATCCGCTCACTTCCCGAAGTCCTGCGAAGTCCATCCGAAGTCTTCCTTCCTCCACCGGAGCTCCCCATGTCCTCGCATCCGAAATCCTCCCGTCCCCAGCGCCGCCACGCGCTCAAGACCCTGGCCGTCGCCGGCGCGCTGACCGGCCTGAACCTGGCCGCCCTGCCCGCCTTCGCCGCCGACACCATCAAGGTCGGCGTGCTGCACAGCCTGTCGGGCACGATGGCGATCTCGGAAACCGTGCTCAAGGACACCGTCCTGATGGCCATCGACGAGATCAACGCCAAGGGCGGCGTGCTGGGCAAGAAGCTGGAGCCGGTGATCGTCGACCCGGCCTCCAACTGGCCGCTGTTCGCCGAGAAGACCCGCCAGCTGCTGACCCAGGACAAGGTCGCGGTGATCTTCGGCTGCTGGACCTCGGTGTCGCGCAAGTCGGTGCTGCCGGTGGTCGAGGAGCTCAACGGCCTGCTCTTCTACCCCGTGCAGTACGAGGGCGAGGAACTCAGCAAGAACGTGTTCTACACGGGCGCGGCGCCCAACCAGCAGGCGATCCCGGCCGTCGACTACCTGATGAGCAAGGACGGCGGCGGCGCCAAGCGCTGGGTGCTGCTGGGCACCGACTACGTCTACCCCCGCACCACCAACAAGATCCTGCGCGCCTACCTGAAGAGCAAGGGCGTGAAGGACAGCGACATCGACGAGAAGTACACCCCCTTCGGCCACAGCGACTACCAGACCATCGTCGCCGACATCAAGAAGTTCTCGGCCGGCGGCAAGACGGCGGTGGTCTCGACGATCAACGGCGATTCCAACGTGCCGTTCTACAAGGAACTGGGCAACGCCGGCCTGAAGGCCAAGGACGTGCCGGTGGTGGCCTTCTCCGTCGGCGAGGAAGAGCTGCGCGGCGTCGACACCAAGCCGCTGGTCGGCCACCTGGCGGCGTGGAACTACTTCATGTCGATCAAGAACCCGACCAACGATGCGTTCATCAAGAAGTGGTCGACCTATGCGAAGGCCAAGAACCTGCCGGGCCACAAGGACAAGCCGCTGACCAACGACCCGATGGAGGCCACCTACATCGGCATCAACATGTGGAAGCAGGCGGTGGAGAAAGCCAAGTCGACGGACACCGACAAGGTGATCGCCGCGATGGCCGGCCAGACCTTCAGCGCGCCGTCGGGCATCACGTCCAAGATGGACGAGAAGAACCACCACCTGCACAAGTCGGTGTTCATCGGCGAGATCCGCGCGGACGGGCAGTTCAACGTGGTGTGGAAGACGCCCGCCCCGGTCAAGGCCAAGCCGTGGAGCCCGTACATCGCGGGCAATGAAGGCAAGCCCGACGAGCCGGCGAAGAAGTGATGCGGCGCGCCCTGCTCCTCGGATGGATCCTGGCGTTGTGCGGCCTCGCGCCCCTGGCGCAGGCGCTGACGCAGCCGCAGGCGCTGTCCGTCGCGCAGGGCGAGACCGATGACCGCATCGCCGCGCTCGGCAAGCTCGTCGCGGCACCCGACGCACGCACCGCGGTGCTGCTGCAGGCGCTGTCCGACGAGCGCGTGAAGCTCGGTCGTGATCAGCGCGTGCTGATCACGACCGACGCCGGCGTCGTCGACGCCGCGACCGGCGCATCGGTGACGCTGACACCGGACGCGCAAGCCGCGCTCGAGGACGTGATGCTCAACAACCGGCTGCGCGGTGAGCTCGATGGCGCGCTCGCCGGGCTGCGCCTGTCGAGCGCGGACAAGGCCGAACGCCTCGCCGCCGCGAAGGCGCTGATGGAAGCCGGCGGCGACGACGCGCGCGTCGCGCTGCTGGAGACCGCCATCACGAAGGAGCAGGACGCCACCGTCCTCGACGCCTTGAAGCTCGCCCGCGCGGCAGCGCTGGCCGCGAGCCCCGACGCCGCCAAGCGCCTCGCCGCCGCGAAGTTGCTCGGCGAATCGCACAGCCCCGAGACGCGGCTGCTGCTCAACCAACGCCTGTCCGACGAACAGGACCCCGAGGTCAAGCGCGCCTTGCAGCGCTCGCTGCGCGCCGTCGAGGACACCCTCGCCTGGGGCGAACGCCTGGGCGCGCTGTTCACCGGCATCAGCCTGGCCAGCATCCTGCTGCTGGTCGCGCTGGGCCTGGCCATCACCTACGGCCTGATGGGCGTCATCAACATGGCGCACGGCGAGCTGATGATGATCGGCGCCTACGCGACCTACCTGGTGCAGGTCGCCTTCCGCCAATGGCTGCCGGGCTGGTTCGACGCCTACCTCCTCGTCGCGATGCCCGCCGCCTTCCTCGCGTCGGCGCTGGTCGGCGCGGCGCTGGAACGCACCGTGATCCGCTGGCTCTACGGCCGGCCGCTGGAAACGCTGCTCGCCACCTGGGGCCTGAGCCTGGTGCTGATGCAGGCGGTGCGCTCGCTCTTCGGCGCGCAGAACGTCGCGGTGGAAAGCCCGTCGTGGATGGGCGGCTCGCTCGCGCTGCTGCCAGGGCTCGCACTGCCGGCGAACCGGCTCGTGATCATCGTCTTCGCGCTCGTGGTGCTCGGCGGCATGTCGCTGCTGATCGCGCGCACGCGGCTCGGCCTGTTCGTCCGCGCCGTCACGCAGAACCGCCCCATCGCCTCCTGCATGGGCGTGCCTACCGCGCGCGTGGACACCTACGCCTTCGCGCTCGGCTCGGGCCTCGCGGGCCTGGCCGGCTGCGCGCTGAGCCAGGTCGGCAACGTCGGCCCGGACCTGGGCCAGAGCTACATCGTCGACGCCTTCATGGTGGTGGTGCTGGGCGGCGTCGGCCAGCTCGCCGGCACGGTGCTGGCGGCGCTCGGCCTGGGCCTGGCCAACAAGGCGCTCGAAGGCGTCGTCGGCGCGGTGCTGGCCAAGATCGCCGTGCTGCTGTTCATCATCGTCTTCATCCAGAAGCGGCCGCAGGGCCTGTTCGCGGTCAAGGGCCGCGCGCAGGAGTCCTGAATGCGCAGGGATCCCCTCATGACCGCGACCTCTCCCGCTTCCACCCCACCGCCCGCGGTCTCCGCCACCGCGGCGTCCGCCATATCGCCGACCGCGCCGACCGCACCGGCCGCGCCGCAGGCGGCCCCTCACGCCGCCCTGCTGCTGCCGCAGCGCCCCGCCCTGCTGAGCGGCGCCGGCTGGGTCGCCGTGCTGGCCGCGTTGACCGTCGCCTGCGTGCTGCTGCCGTCGCTGAACCTGCTCGTACCGGCCGGCCATCCGCTGCATGTGGACGGCTACTGGATCAGCCTGCTCGGCAAGTTCTGCTGCTACGCGATGTGCGCGCTGGCGATGGACCTGATCTGGGGTTTCGCCGGCATCCTGTCGCTGGGCCACGGGCTGTACTTCGCGCTGGGCGGCTACGCGATGGGCATGTACCTGATGCGCCAGATCGGCACCGACGGCCAGTACCGCAGCACGCTGCCGGACTTCATGGTCTTCCTCGACTGGAAGGAGCTGCCCTGGCACTGGGCCTTCAGCGACAGCTTCCTGGCCACGATGCTGCTGGTGCTGCTGGTGCCGGGCGGCATCGCCTTCGTCTTCGGCTTCTTCGCGTTCCGCTCGCGCATCAAGGGCGTGTACTTCTCGATCATCACGCAGGCGATGACCTACGCCGCGATGCTGTTCTTCTTCCGCAACGAGAGCGGCTTCGGCGGCAACAACGGCTTCACCGACTTCAAGCGGCTGCTGGGCCTGTCGATCACGACGCCGGGCATGCGGATGACGCTGTTCGTGCTGAGCGCCGTGGCGCTGGTGGGCTGCTACCTCGGCCTGCGCTGGCTGACGCGCGCGAAGTTCGGCCGCGTGCTCAGCGCGGTGCGCGACGCGGAGTCGCGGCTGATGTTCTGCGGCTATTCGCCGCTGCCCTACAAGCTGGCCGCGTGGGTGCTGTCGGCGCTGATCTGCGGCCTGGCCGGCGCGCTGTACGTGCCGCAGGTCGGCATCATCAACCCCGGCGAGATGAGCGTCGCCAATTCGATTGAGATCGCCATCTGGGCGGCGGTCGGCGGACGCGGCACGCTCGTGGGGCCGATCGTCGGCGCCTTCGCGGTGAACGGCGCCAAGAGCTGGCTGACGCAGTTCGCGCCGGAATGCTGGCTGTACCTGCTGGGCGCGCTGTTCGTCGCGGTCACGCTGTTCATGCCGGACGGCATCGCGGGGCTGGTCAAGCGCAAGTTCGGGAAGAAGACCGACGGCCGGCCCGTCGACGGTGCCGAGGAGACGACGCCATGAACCCCGACCTGCTCGAACAGGGCGCCGAGCGCCTGCGCGCCGCGAGCGGCCCCGGCTACGGTCGCGTCGTGCTGCCGGGCCAGCTGGACCTGGCGCACGGCCGCATCCTGTACCTGGAAGACGTGTTCGTCAGCTTCGACGGCTTCCGCGCCATCAACGGCCTGTCCATCGACATCGCGCCCGGCGAGCTGCGTTGCATCATCGGCCCGAACGGCGCGGGCAAGACGACGATGATGGACATCATCACCGGCAAGACCCGGCCCGATACCGGCACCGTGTTCTTCGGCGGCACGATCAACCTGCTGCGCCACAGCGAGGCCGAGATCGCGCAGCTCGGCATCGGCCGCAAGTTCCAGCGCCCGACGGTGTTCGAGGCGCTCAGCGTCTACGAGAACCTCGAGCTCGCGCTGCAGGGCTCGCGCGCGCTGCGGGCGTCCTTGTGGGGCGTGTTGAGCGGCGCGCAGAAGGACCGGCTGGCGGAGGTGCTGACGCTGATCCGCCTGCAGGATCAGATGACGCGCCCCGCGGGGCTGCTGAGCCACGGGCAGAAGCAGTGGCTGGAGATCGGCATGCTGCTGGTGCAGGATCCGAAGCTGCTGCTGCTCGACGAGCCCGTGGCCGGCATGACCGACCAGGAGACCGAACGCACGGCGGAGCTGATCCTGACGCTGAAGGGCAAGCACAGCATCATCGTCGTCGAGCACGACATGGGGTTCGTCGACCGCATTGCGGAGAAGGTGACGGTGCTGGCCGAAGGCTCAGTGTTGGCCGAGGGCACGCTCGCTCAAGTGCAAGCCGACGAACGCGTGATCGAGGTGTATCTTGGGAGGTAAGGCCCTCCCCCTACCGGCTTCGCCGGCCCCCTCAAGGGGGCGACCCCGATGGCCCGGCGGAGCCCGTTCCATGGGGTCCGCTGGGTTTTCATCGGCGCGGATCCACCACGACGACAACTTCGAGATGACTTGCCATGCTCACCGCTGAGTCCATTCATCAGTACTACGGCGGCTCGCACATCCTGCGCGACGTGTCGGTGAGCGCCTCGCCGGGGCGGATCACCGTGCTGCTGGGGCGCAACGGCGTGGGCAAGACCAGCCTGCTGAAGAGCCTGATGGGCCTGGTGCCGATCCGCGCGGGCAGCGTCATGCTGGCCGGCGCGGACATCACGCGCGCGACGCCCTACCAGCGCGCGCGCTCGGGCATCGGCTACGTGCCGCAGGGGCGCGAGATCTTTGCGCGGCTGACGGTCGAGGAGAACCTGCGCATGGGTCTGGCGAGCAAGCCGGGCGGCACGCCAATCCCGGAGCACTTGTACGGGCTGTTTCCCGTGCTGAAGCAGATGCTCAAGCGGCGCGGGGGCGACCTGTCCGGCGGCCAGCAACAGCAGCTCGCGATCGCGCGGGCGCTGGCGGCGTCGCCGCGGCTGCTGATCCTGGACGAACCGACCGAGGGCATCCAGCCGAGCATCATCAAGGACATCGGCCGCGTCATCCGGCGCCTGGCCGACGAGGGACTCGACGGCCACCCCGTCGCGATCCTGCTGTGCGAGCAGTACTACGACTTCGCAGCGGAACTCGCCGACGAATTCCTGGTGCTCGAACGCGGCAGCGTGATCGCGCGCGGGGACAACGCGGACATGCAGACGCCGGAGATCCGAGGCTTGGTGGCGATCTGAGGCCTGCGGGATCCGCGGCAGCGGCAGAAATTTTCGAGAAGAGTTTCGAGCGTCCAGGGCAAGACCTGGCACGCGCCACGCCACTAGGGAGGTTCCACCGCCGAGCCTCCCGCCATGCCCCTCTTCGACCCCGCTCTCTTCAACACCCTGCCTCGCCTGCAACCCGTCGACCGATCCCGGGTCGATGACGCGCTGGATCCGCATCACGGCTTGCTGACACTGTTCGTGCGCGAGCTTCCGCCCCGCGTGGGCGGATCACCGTCCGGCGACATCCAGTTCGCCGCCGGCACGAAAGACGCCCTCACGGCGTGGGCGGTGGACGTCGTCGTGGACGCCCTGCCCCGCAAGGGTCTCTCGCTCGCCCAGCTGCAAGGCATGTGGACGTCGATGCTGTCGGGCATGGTCGAGTCGATCCTGACGGCGGTTCGCACCGCCGATTTCTCGGGCATCGCCGACGCCGCGCAGGGGCTGGGCAGCATGCTCCAGCTGGGCCAGGATCCCGGCGAGCCGCCACGCCTGTGCCGCTTCACCTCCGACAACGGCCTCTCGCCCGCCCCTGCCAAGGCGACCGAGGTCGTGCTGCCGCTCTCGGAAGGCCTGCTGCTGAAGCTGCTCGACGTGGCTCTGGCCTCAGCGCGGTCCGCCAGCCCCGCCGGGACCACGATCGGTGTGCGCGCGCGATTGCAGGCGCTGAAGGCGCTGCTCTGCGAGCAGCCGCTCAAGGTCGACATGAGCCACGCGCGCACCCTGTGGCGGACGGAGGCGTCGCGGCAATCGCCCGCGTTCGAGGCGATCCGCGACGTCGTCTCGGCGCAGGAGCGCCTGGTGCGCCGCGGACTGGTGCCCGCGACCCGGTTCGTCTCCCCCGGCCCGACGCCCGCCTCGCCTCGGACGCCGGAAGATCGCGCGCTCATCAGGGCCCTCCAGGCCGCAGGGACGGACCGCCCCGCCGGGCAGGTCGCCCAGGACACCCCGGCCCCGTGGAGCGCACAGAGCGTGCCTGAACCCGGACCCACGCCGTCCGACCGCGAGCGCGGGTCCTGGGTGTTCCAGCCCGACCGCCATGGATCCCGGGCGACCCTCCACGTCGATCCGCTGCCGGCGACCGCTTCCACCGAAGACATCGCCAGCCAGGACCGGCAGTTCCGGCTGCTCCGCGATTTCGTACTGGTCCGCCTGTTCCAGGAGGGGGTCACGAATCGGCTCGCCGTCACGCTCAAGGGCGATGACATCCTGGTCGGAGAACTGCCCGTCGCCACCCGATCCCGCCGCGGCGCATGGATCCCGGACCTCGACGCCATCAAGGAGGCACGGAGCGTGACGACGGTCATCGAGCGGCCGTCCACGCACTCGACGATCGACCAATGGTGGGACGGCAACGCGTACCGGTTCTTCGAGCCGCGCATCCGTGCGACGGAGGTGCGGCAGCTGCGCCTGTTCCTCCAGATGAGCGCGGACAGCTCGAACCTGGCGCTCGAGCGATACCGCTACCCGGACGAGGCCGTCTGGGTCCAGATCGATCGCCACGGCCATCAGCGCATCGTCGGCGGCGAGGCCCTGCTGTCACGCCTCACCTCGGACACGCGGGTGAAGCTCGAGATCGAAGGCCACGACAGCCTGAGCGACACGGGGGCGCTCGAGTTCGAACACTACGCCCCCGCGGCGCTCATCGACCGGGTGAAGACGGCGTTGCGCGAGCTGGGGATCAGCCGGACCGCGAGCCAGGTGACCTTGCGGTCCTGCGCGCTCGTCAGCCGGGCCGCCCCTGGATCGTTCGCCGAGCGCTTCCTGGAGGCCGGCGTCGAGCAAGGCCTGCTGACCGGCGACGCACAGGTGACCGCCTACTCGGAGCTGCTGGGGTTCGTCCTGAACCGATGGGACTGGTGGATGGCGCCGCTGTTGCGTCCGGACGTGCCCCGGGTCACGATGCGCTTCCTCGGCGCCGCCGAGGAACGCCATGCCCCTGGCAAGACCTGGATCTACACGCGCGATCCGACGACCGGTCGGATCGCGCGCCGCGACAAGTACCCGGCCGCCCCCGGTCAGCGACCGGCGGACACGGTCTATCGGGAAGCGTCGGCGATCAGCCTCGAGCGCTGCACCATCCTCGGCGCGGCAGGACGCGTCATCGAGCGCCTGCGTCCCACCGCGCGCCATCACCTGCTGCCCGCGACGCCCGACGCCGCCGCTTCGACGCTGAGCTTCTTCGACGAGTCGACCGGCGCGACCGCGGCGATACCGGTCGACGATGCGGCCGAGGCGCGGCTCGTGGACGCCTACCTGCGGCAGCTGTCCATGCTGCTCGACGAGATGCCGGCCGAGACGGCCCGCGCGATGTCCACGGAACCCGTCGGCGCCCAGGCGCCCGACGGCCTCAATGTGGGACTGCTCGCGCTGGCGCTGAGCCAGCTCTCGCGGACCTCACCGGCGGAATCCCCTTACCAGGCGGCCGTCACCTACCTCGGGATGACGCAGGGGGCGGCCTTCCTGGGGGCGGATGCCGCGACGCTGGCGCACATGATCCGCACGACGATGCAGAGCACGGACGCGGCCGTCGTCTCGGGTCTCTCCCAGGCCACGGCGCTGCTGACCAAGGGCTTGCGCGGACTGGGCTCGGTGCTCCAGGCCGGTGTCGTCGGCCTGGACATCAAGAACCTGGTCGATGCGATCGCCTCGGGACGGGCGTCCGCGATCGGCGTCGCGGGCACGCAGCTGGGTTTCGACATCGCCGGACTGGGCCTCCTGGGCGCCAGCGCCATCGCGGCCCTGGCCGGCTTCACCCTGCTGTCCACCGGCCTGAGGGAACTGGCCGTGCCGCTCGCGGGCATCGCGATCGGCGTCACCGGCCTGGTGCGAGCCGTCGCCGAAGAGGAGGAGCGGCTCAACTTCAATCTGCAACCCCTGCACGGGATCGACGAGGGGTACGACACGCCGCTCCGGTCGCTGCCCGCCGGCAGCAGCAGCAGCAGCAGCGACAGCAACAGCGGCGGTGGCAGCGGCGGCGACCGGCAGTTCCTGGCCGTCGCCGGCTGGGCGCCGGTGAACCGCATCGACTTCGTCAAGGGCGAGGTCGGCTTCGACGACGCCACCATTGGGGAGACCTCGGTCCATCTCTCCGGTCTCTACACGTCCGGCGGCCATGCGCATGACTGGAAGATCAACGACGGGTCCGACGCCCAATTCGCCAAGTCGCGCGAAGGGATGGACTTGGATCTGTGGTCCCTGCTGTGGAAGCCGGGACGCGCGATCCGTCCGGTGGCCGCGCTCACCGGGGAGCAACGGGATCCGTCCCGCATCCTGGTGCTGGCGACCAGCCCCGCGGTGGACATCGACTTCGAGGCCTATTCCAACAGCCGCGCCGGCGGCGATTTCTCCGTCCTCGGCGATGCGCGGCTGGACCGGATGGAGCGTCGCAGCGGCGGGCAGTTCGTCGGCGACTACGTCACCTCCAGCAGCATGGCCAAGTCCGCCGATGTGTGGCGCTACGCGTACCGGAAGAGCGCGCTCACGGTCGTACTCGACCAGCAGGCGCGACTGCTCGCGCTGCCGGGTCGCGCCGGCCTGGACGACGCGCGCTTCACCTTCAGGAACCACGACGGAGAACCGGATCGCGGCATCCACCCGCTGGACCAGTCGCTGGTGGACTGCCGGCTGATCGGCGGCGGGGGTCAGGTCGTGCTGATGCTGCCCGCCGACGGCACGGTCCGCAACCCGGTGACGATCGTCCCGTCCGCGCGGCCCGGCGAATCGTGGACCGTGCTGCTCGACGGCGCGTTGAGCGCCGGGGGCAAGGCCTTCGAGTTCCTCGACGGCCATGGCCCGGGCAAGCGTGCGGGTAAGGGCGAGGGCGAGGGCGAGGGCGAGGGCGAGGGCGAGGGCGAGGGCGAGAGCGAGGGCGAGAGCGAGGGCGAGAGTGCCGCCATCGGCTTCAGGCTCAACGGACAGACGATCCGGTTCGAGTCGATGCCACGCACGCCCGTGACCGTGGTCGACCCCCGGCAGCCCGAACTGGGCGTGTGGCTGGACCTGGGTCGGAAGCGGGCCGCGCTGGTGGTCGATCTCGGTTATTCGCCTTACGACATCGATCCGGCGGCAGAGGTTCGAACCCACCTCGACGCGTTGGGCCATCGCCTCCTGGAGGGCGGGTTGACCGCGCAAGTCCTGCCACGACGGGATGAGGGGCTGGTGCTGCTGACGGCTCAGACCGACGCGGTCGACGCGTCGATCCCCGGCGATGACGTGCGCTCCACGCCGGGTCTGCCGCAAGACCTGGCACTGGCGGGCGCGAGCCGCCGCGCGCCGCTCGGCGGCTACGTCGATCTCAAGAGCGGTCATGCGGTCCTGCAGGGCGATCAGACGCTCTGGATCCACGACCCCGCGCCCTCGCTCGCTCCCGCTGCTGCTCCCACCGCCACAGGCCGCGGCCGAACCGCGCGTTGGCACCGGACGACGACGGCGGGCGACGACCGAGGCGTGTCATCCGTCAGCCACGCGCCATTCCAGCCTTCGCCGGATCGAGGCGCCTTGCAGCGTGCCGAGCGCAGGACGCTGCTCACCGATCTGAAGCGCTTCACCGCGCAGGCGATGGACGGTGGTCGACCGTGGGTGCCTCTCGGCGACACCCCGGCGCAGTCGCGCGACTTCGTGTTCCGCCTGCGCCGCGCCGGCGTGGACATCGTGATCGACAACGGCGATTCCCCAAGAGGCGTGGACCGGGGCAGCGTCCAGGACCGCTACGACGCCAACGCCGACGCGCTGGCGCTGTTCACGGAGGACCTGCGGCGGCTGATCGAGATCGACGACTACCTGACGCCGAAGTCGCGCCGGCGCGGAGACGCCACACCGCCCGAGCCCTTCTCCCGCACGCTGATCCAGGGCGACGGGCGCGAGATCGACCTCTCGTCGACGCTGCGCAGGCGGGACATCGACGAGGCCGTGGTCCTGCCCGAGGTCGACGAAGCGCCTCGCCGCCTTCGCCTCGACGAAGAGGCCGGCGCGGACATCCGGTCCGCCTACAACGGCCCGGACCTGCTCGTGTTCGATGCCGCCCGGCCAGCTTCTCCCCTGATCCGCATCCGCGACGCCCTGCTCGTCGGGGGCCACGCCTCCGGCCACGTGCTGATGCCCGATCCGGCGTTGACGATCTCCCGGCGCGTTCCCGGGACGGCGACGGCAACGGCAACGGCAACGGCAACGGCAACGGCGACGGGGACGGGGACGGGGGCTGCCGCGATGTCGACGACGACCCCGATCTCGACGGCACTCGCCTTGCCCACCGAGCGTCTCGACGTCCCGATCCTGACGCTCAGGGATCGTCGTCTGTCGCTGGCGCGGGACGGCGGCGACCTCGTCGCGCGATCGGGCGACGGATGGGACGAGCAACGTCTGCCGTGGTTCTTCGATCCCGACGCGCCGGGCGGCGACGCCGAGGCGTCCCGCACGGACCGCGCGCTGTTGACGCGGATCCGCCAGGACGATGGATCGTGGTCGTTCGGCGAGCTCGTCAACGACAACCTGCTGGACATGGTTGCAGCACAGGAGCACGTCGGCCGCTCGACCGGACGCTCGATCGACTGGTCCATCGCCACCGACGACGACCCGCGCGCCAGGGTGCCCCGGCTGACGATGGACAAGACCGGTCACGTGACCGCGGCGACCTTCCGGTTGCAGGCGCTCCGCTTGAACGCCTTCATCGCCGGCATGCCGGCGGAAGGACGTCCAGGGACTTCAGACCTGACCCTCCCGCCGGCGCCTCGGGTGTCATCGTCGGCGCTGCTCGTGCCGCAGCACGGCTGAAGTCGTCGGAACAGGCGCGGCTGCGGTAGCGGCAGCAGCGGCGGCAGGGTGGGATCAGTCCGCCTGGATCTTGGCGGACGAGATCACCTTGCCCCAGCGCTGGAACTCCGCGTCCGAATGCGCCTGCAGCTGCTGCGGGTTCATGTAGTCCGCAGTGGCGCCGAGCTCGGCGGCCTTCTTCTTGAACTCGGGCGTGGCCATGATCTTCTGGATCTCGCTGGTCAAGCGGTCCACCACCGCCTGCGGCGTCTTGACCGGCGCGAACACCGCGAACCACGATCCCGCATCCAGGTTGGGCAGCCCCGCCTGCGCGGCGGTCGGCACGTCCGGCAGCGAGGACAGGCGCTCCTTGCCCGTCACCGCGACCGCGCGCAGCTTGCCCGCCGCGATGAAGGGCATGAACGGCGGCGGCGTGCCGAAGGTCAGGTCGACCTGGCCGCCCAGCAGATCCTGCAGCGCCGGCCCCGTGCCCTTGTACGGGACGTGGATCATCTGGATGCCGGCCTGCTGCTCCAGCATCACGCCGGTGACGTGCTGCAGCGAGCCGTTGCCCGAGGACGCGAACGACAGCTTGCCGGGGTTCTTCTTCGCATAGGCGATCAGCTCGGCCGTCGTCTTCGCGGGCACGCCCTCGCGCAGCACGATCAGCTGCGGCGCGGTCAGCACGTTGGCCACCGGGCGCAGGTCCTTCAGCTCCCACGCGCCCTTCTGGATGTGCGGCGTGATCACGTGATACCCGGAGTACTGCATCAGGATCGTGTAGCCGTCCGGCTCCGCGCGCTTGGTGGCGACGGCGGCCAGCGCGCCGCTGGCGCCGGAGCGGTTGTCCACCACGACGGTCTGGCCCAGCGCCTTGCCCAGCGGCTCGGCCAGCATGCGCGCGGCGATGTCCGTGGTGCCGCCGGGCGCGGCGCCGACCAGCATGGTGATCGGCTTGTTCGGATAGGCCTGCGCGTGCGCGGCGGTCATCGGTGCCAACGCAGCAGCGGCGATCGCGAGCAGCGCGAAGGCGGGAGCGGCCACGGCGAGGCGGCGGCGGATTCGGTTCATGGTCTTGTCTCCGGGAAGCCGCTCGTGGCGGCGTTGTCGTTGGGGGTGAAGCGGGAAGTCGTGCGGGGTCAGACTTTGAGGGGACCGTTCGGCGGGTGGGAACTCAGGCGTCGCGGGCCAGCGCGCGTTCGCGGATCGCGTCGAAGTCGCGCGGCCGCGGATGCAGGTCCAGCCGGCGGCCGGCGCTGACGATCTGGCTCGGCACCGCGTGGCCGATCAGTGGCGGCAGGCGCTTGGCCGCGGCGATCAGGCGTTCGAGGTCGACGCCGGTGTCGCAGCCCATGCACTGCAGCGCATGGACGATCTCCTCGGTGCAGACGTTGCCGGTCGCGCCGGGCGCATACGGGCAACCGCCGATGCCGCCGAGCGACGCGTCGAAGCGGTCCGCGCCGGCGTCGATCGCCGCGATCACGTTCGCCAGGCCCATGCCGCGCGTGTTGTGGAAGTGCAGCGTGAGCTGGGCCTCGGGCCAGCGCTCGCGGAAGGCGCGCACCAGCGCGACGACCTGCGTCGGATAGGCCATGCCGGTGGTGTCGCACAGCGTCACGCCGCGCGCGCCGAGGTCGTCCAGGAAGTGGCCGCACCAGCCGAGCACGGTGTCGACCGGCACGTCGCCTTCCATCGGGCAGCCGAACGAGCACGACAGCGACACGTTCACCGCGATGCCGGCCTGGTGCGCCATCGCGGCGACCTCGGCCAGGCCGGCGAAGGACTGCTCGCGCGTCATCCGCAGGTTGGACAGGTTGTGGCTCTCGCTGGCGGACATCACCAGGTTGAGTTCGTCGGCCCGGGCCTCGATCGCGCGTTCGGCGCCGCGGACGTTGGGAACCAGCACCGTGTAGATCACGCCCGGCTTGCGGACGATGCCGGCCATCACCTCGGACGCGTCGGCCAGCACGGGGATCGCCTTCGGGGAGACGAAGGCAGTGACCTCCACCTTGGCCAGGCCGGCGTCGGACAGCGCATCGACCAGCGCGATCTTCTCGGCCGTCGGCACGAAGGTCGTCTCCGCCTGCAGGCCGTCGCGGGTGCCGACGTCCTGCATGAAGATGCGGCGGCCGGCGCCGGTCCAGACATCGGACGGCGCGCGGGCTGCCGCGCCGGTGGCAGCGGAGAAAGCAGCAGAGGAAGGGGAAGAGGAAGCAGTCATCGCGGAGCCTTCAGGAAACGATCTTGCGATCACGGAGCGCGGCGATCTGTTCGGCGGTGAGGCCGATCTCGCGCAGCACCTCGTCGGTGTCGCCGCCCAGGCGCGGCGCGGCGCGACGCACGGCGCCGGGCGTGCCCATCAGCTTGGGCACGATGCCCGGCACGTCGAGCTCATGGCCGTCGCGCGTCTGCTGTTTGATGATCATGTCGCGGGCGCGGAAGTGCGGGTCCTCGACGATGTCCTTGGCCGTGTACACGCGCCCGGCGGGCACGCTGGCCTCGGCGAGCGGCGCCAGCACGTCGTCGACGCTGCGCGTCGCGGCCCACGCGCCGATGGCGGCGTCGATCTCCTCGACGCGGGCCACGCGACCGGCGTTGTTGGCCAGCGCCTCGTCGTTGGCGAGGTCCTCGCGGCCGATCACCTGCATCAGCCGCTTGAAGATCGAATCGCCGTTCCCCGCGATCAGCACCACGCCGTCCGCGCAGGGATAGGCGTTCGACGGCGCGATGCCGGGCAACGCCGAGCCGGCGGGACCGCGCACGGCGCCGAAGGCGCTGTACTCGGGGACCAGGCTCTCCATCACGTTGAGCACGGCTTCGGTGAGCGCGACGTCGATGACCTGGCCGCGTCCGCCGTTGACCTTGCGGTGGTAGAGCGCGGTCAGCACGCCGATCGTGCCGTGCAGCGCGGCGAGCGTGTCGCCGATGGAGATGCCGCAGCGCACCGGCACGCGGCCGGGTTCGCCGGTCAGGTGGCGCAGGCCGCCCATGGCTTCGCCGATCACGCCGAAGCCCGGCAGGTCGCGATACGGCCCCGTCTGACCGTAGCCGCTGATGCGCAGCATGATCAGGCCGGGGTTGGTCTTCGCGAGTTCCTCGTAGGACATGCCCCAGCCTTCGAGCGTGCCGGGGCGGAAGTTCTCGATCAGCACGTCTGCTTCGGCAATCAGTTGCCGGGCGATGTCCTGGCCGTCCTTCTGACGGAGGTCGAGCGCGATCGAGCGCTTGTTGCGGGACTGGACCTGCCACCACACGGAGGTGCCGTCCTGGATCATGCGCCAGTTGCGCAGCGGGTCGCCGCTGCCGGGCGCCTCGATCTTCACGACGTCGGCGCCGAAGTCGCCGAGCGTCTTGCCGGCGAACGGGCCGGCGATCAGTTGCCCCATCTCGACGATGCGCAACCCTTGCAGGGCCTGCAGACCTTCCATGCTCGATGTCTCCTGTTTATGGAGACGGATTCTGGGAAGGTCCGCCTCCGGTGGGAATGACGGAGTGGCGGCGCCAGCTTTCACGGATCGCGAAAGCGGGGTGGGGTTGCCCCCTAAATCAGGGTGACGAGCTGCCGCTTGACCCTCAGTTTCCTGACCGCTTCCTGCGCTTGCTTCACCTTGGTTGCGGTGGCCCGCTGCCGCTGACTCTTCCTGCGTGGCAGCGTCAGCGGGTTGATCGTCGGCAGAGGCGCCATTGAGTCGAACCACGACTCGCGCCCCAGCACACGCATCACCACCAGCAATGTGCGTAAGGTCGATCCAGCTCCCTTTTCGAGATTGCGCAGCGCTCGGACGCTGATACCCGAACGCTCCGCCACCGTCGCCTGATCGAGGTTGCGTTGAAGACGAAGCAATCGGATCTTCTCGCCAATGCCCTTTTCGAGTTCGTCATCGGTGAGCACAGATGAAATTCCTTAAGCAGCAAAACTCTGCCGATTGACTGGGCGCGAGGCCGCTACCGGCACGATGCTGCCGATTGCAGGCACGAGTCTTCTCAACGGCTCTCGCACAGATGATCGATGAACACCCGCACATGCCTGGGCAGCGCATCGAGGTCGCGCACGCCGATGAGCAGCGTGCGGTCGGACCAGCCCTCGTCGAGTCCGACGCGCCGCAGGTTCAGCGGCTTGAGCAGCGGCTCGACCGCCACGTCCGGCAGCACGGCGATGCCCATGCCCGCGGCGACCATGCGGCACATCGCGTCGAAGCTGCGCACCTGGATGCGGTTCTTCAGGCGCCGGCCGAGTTTCTCGGTCTCCATCTCCAGGCGCTTCTGCAAGGAGGTCGCCTTCGCCAAGGTGACGAAGTCGTGTTCGACGGCCTGCTCCCACCGCACGGTCTTGCGTTTCGTCAGCGGATGCCCGGCCGGCGCGACCAGCACCAGCCGGTCGTGCCGGTAGTTCAGGACGTGCAGGCCCAGCGCCGGCGTGCGATCCGCGAAGATGCCGAGGTCCGCGCGGCCGTCCAGCACTGCGACCACGATCTCGTGGCTGTCGGCTTCCTCGAGCTCGATCCGGATGCGCGGGTTGTCGCGCACGAAGGCCGACACCTGGGCCGGCAGGAACTGCGTCACCGCCGAGGTGTTGGCCCACAGCCGCACGACGCCGGTCAGGCCCGACGCATAGTCGGACAGGTCGGCCGTCATCTGGTCCACGTCGCTGAGGATGCGCTGCGCGTGCTGCTGCAGCGCCAGACCCGCGGCCGTCAGCGTGACGCCGCGCGAATGCCGCTCCAGCAGCGTCGTCCCGAGCGAATGCTCCAGGTCGCTCAGGCGCTTGCTCGCCGCGCCGACCGCCAGCGCGGCCAGCGCCGCCCCCTTGCTGATGCTGCCCGTGCGGGCCACCAGGCTGAAGAGCGACAGCGAGACGAGATCGACGCGATGCAGGTTCATGGCGGAGGGAGTATCCGTCCGCGCCGCCGCCGCGAGGGCGACGGCGCGGCGGTTCACCGCCCGACAGTCGCTGCGTCAGGTCGTCTGCGCGGACAGCAGCGCCTGCGGTGACGGCATCCGAGGTACCCCGAAGGATGAGGTCCCGCCGAAGTCGGCCTCCTGGTGCGACGACATCGCCTGCTTGAGCAGGTTGGCCTGGCGCGCGGAGTCGCCGCCATGGGCCCGGTCCGACGCCGCATCCTCCGCACCGTGCGTGCTGTCCCCGTCCTGAGCTTGAGCGTCAGGTGCATCGGGGACGGACGGCTCGTCCGTCTCCGGAGTCGCGACCTCGAACAGGATGTCGGCTTGGACAAATCCCAGCGACCGGGATTCCTCCAGTGAACGCCGCAAGTCGTTCAACGAGTTCTGAAGCTCGGTGTCCCGATAGGAACGGCCCTCCGGCGAGCCCAGTTCGATGCGCTGCCCTGTCGCGACGGCGCGCAGTGCCTGAAGGTGGAGATAGGACGTGTCCAGCACCACACCGGCGCCCGAGGACGCACGCAGCCTGATGTGCTCGGAACGGACCGCATCGAGGAGACGCTTGAGACCTTGGAGGACGACGTAATCCGGTGCCGCCATGGTGGGGGCCTGTTCCCCATCATCCGGACGGACGAGCCGAGCATGGCGACCGATGAACGCCGGCATCCAGTCGTCGGCGTCGACCACTTGGGCCTGGCCATGATGCAGCAGGCCCAGCCCTCGGGCGAGGCCGAGCGCATTGGCCAATGCCCGCCAGTTCCCGCTTGCCGCCCAGCCCATGGCACCCGCGAGCGCAGTGACGGCGGTGGCGTCCGAAGACCACTCCGGGCCCTGCGTTTCCGAGAGCCACTCGAGAAACCTTGCCGCATAAGCGCGTGCGATCTCATCATCGAAGTTGAGAAGACCCCTCAACCTCCTTGCGTCGCTCATCTGGATCATCGGTGCGGTTCCTTTCAGTCCGCCCCGGACGAGTCCGAGCGCATCCATCCCGAGATGCCGCAACAGCCTGCCCAAGCGCGAGCCAAGCTCGGTTTCCAGCAGGCTGAAGGGCGGATTGACGAGGACGTCCTGCAAGACGACCTCCGGCGACAGATCGCCGAAGAAGCCGTGCAACTGAACCGCACGGTCGACCTGCTCTGCCGTCTGGATGCCGCCGTCATGCAGCGCCTGCGCGTCGTCCTCGCCATAGCCCGCGGCCACCAGACGATGGAACGGGTGGCCGAGCAGACCTTCGCGCCAGGCGGCTTCCAGAGGCTGCTTCGACGAGACATGCAAGGTCTTGCCTCCCACGTCCTGCGACGTCCAGTCGTCTTCCCGACCGACAGGCGGCCTCGACGAAACGATCGCGACATCCAGGATGCCGTCGCGCCTGGCCTGCTCCAGGAAGGGGAGCGCGGCCTCGATCAGGCGCCGGTCCAACCGATCCTCGGGCGAGCCGGTCGCGGGCACTTGCAGACGCAGCGGCTGCCTGCCGACGGCTGCGCGCAATGCCGCCAGATGCAGGGGGTGCGGGCCGAGGGCCTGCTCCAGTTGCTCAGGCATCTGCAGGGTCGGCTCGGGCGTGTCGCTGGCGACCAGCGCAACCGGCAGTGCGCCGAAGTGCTTGCGCAGCAGGATCGCACGCGTCACGCGCGCCTCCGTCCGGACATTCAGGTCGTACAGTTTCCGCGCATCCTCCGCGTCGAATCCGCCATCCATCAGCACCGGGATCGCCTGACTGACCTTGCCTGAGCGCCAGGCTGCTTCCAGAGCTCCCTCCGGTGACAGGTACCAGGTCTTGCCGTCCACCACCTGGGTCGTCCACGGACGGAGCAGATCGACGACGGGCATCGGCGAGGCGATCGCGACGTCGAGGAGATCGAGCTCTCCCGCCTTCTGTAGCGCGGGCAGCCTCGCCTCGATCAGGGCCATGAACGCCTGCTCCCGCGGCGACTCCCCCGGCGGCACATGCAGCCGGAGCTGCTGTCCGCCGACGGCGGCGCGGAGCACGGCCAGGTCCAGATATTTCGGTCGGAGGGCTTCAGCCACGTCCGCCTCGTGATGCCCCATCCTCCGAAGCTCGTAGTCCAACGTATGGAGAAGTCGCTCGTAGGTGAAGAGGACGATGTAAAGCGGCGCATCGAAGGTGACCGTCTGCGCACCGTCTTCCGGCGGAGCCAGCGATGCGAAGCCGCGCAGCGCCTGCGGGTCCCAGGCGGAAGAGTCGCCCACCGTCGACTGACCGGCAACGCGCAGTCCGCTCTTGGCGGCAAGCTCGATGGCGTCCTGCAACGCCCGGTTCATGCCGCCCGCCGCCTGGATCAGACGCAGCGCGATCGTGATGTTCGCGGAGGCGTGGACACCCTGGGGATTGGAATCCTGGGCCTCATGCAGCCACGTGCGCACCTTCGACACCAAGGATCGAAGCATGCTCATCTCGATCAACGGATGGCCGTTGTCCGGCAGGAGTCCGTCGATCAGACCGGTGCGCTGGGCTGGCGCGAGACCGTGACGGACGGCCGCGGAGCTGGCCTGCGGGCGGCGCCTCCACCAGGGTAACGAGCTCAGGTAATGCGCAAGCTTGAGTTGTCCGTCGTCGAAGGGTTGCTGCTCCAGCACGTTCTCGGCGACGAGCTTCCAGGACAGGCCGTCGAAGAGCTTGCGCAAGTCGATCGCACGGGTCACCTGTTCCAGCGTCTGGACGCCGCGCTCGAACAATGCCTTCGCCTCTTCCCCGGTGAAGCCGCCGGCCAGCAGGCGCGGGACGGGCTGGCCGGCCTGAGCCTCGCGGTGCTCGGCGACGAGGTCGACACCCGGCGAGAGGTGCAAGGCCTTCCCGTTCGGCCCCAGCGGCGCCCAAGGCGCCGCCTCGCCCACCGGAGGCATCGACGAAACGAACACCACATCGAGCAGGCCATGGTCCAAGGCAATCTGCAGCCGAGGCAGGGCGTCCTCGATCACGGAACGGAGGGCCGCCTCCTGCTGCGACGTCCCTGGCCGCACCCGCAGGTGGAGCGTCCGATCGAAGGCTGCGGCCTCCAGCGCGGTCAGGTGGAGATACCACGGCGCGGTGACGCGCATGGCCTTCGCCTCTTCGTGGCGCGCCAGAAGCCTGTCGCGCAGCCTGTCCACAAGATGTCTGGCAAACACGGGGCCGAAGGGAATGATCGCCGGATCGGCGGTCGCGTCCTGGTCGCCCTCCTGTTCGTCCACCTGCGCGGACGGATCGCGCCTGGCGTTCAGTGCCGCCTGGATCTGCGCCACGAATTGACGGTGTTCATCGTCCTCGACCGAGCCGGGGTCGAAGAACGGCAACTGGGCATTGAGCCGATCGATGTGCCGACCGGCGGCGCGGAGGCGGACCACTTCGAGCAGCGTCTCGGAAGACCGCAGACGCTGATCGCTCCAGTGGGACCTCAGCTCGTTCAATATCCTGATCTCCTCCTCACCCAGCGAATCATGACCTTGCACGTCGTCCATGAGGACAGCCAGCGGGAGCGGGCCGAAGTGGCGCCGCAGGTCGATCGCCCGCTTGATCTGCGCCTCCTCACGCAAGCCAAGCAGGAACAAGGACCGGATCTCCTCGTCGCCGAATCCGGCGCCTTGCAGCGCATTGACGGCGGGACGCGGGCTCGCGCCGGCTTCGACGGTGGTGAAGGTGACCTCGCTGAACCAGGCTTCCTTCGGGAATGCGCCGCTGACGCCAGTGAGGCGGTAATGGCGGTAGGGAATGCCTTTCGTGTCGATCAGTCCGAACTCGTTCCTGCCGTGTTCCACGCCGCGAATGGTCCACGGCATGGAGACGTCCATCCACGCGCCGTCCTTGCGCCTCGCCTCCACCTTCCACTCGGACAGTGAATTGCGCTGGTCTTGCGAAAGCTCTGGGGACGACGATGATGAAGCGTGCGTCAGCGTCAAGCCTTTCAACGCAATGGGATGTGCAAAGTCGAACTGGATGAACTTCTCGGGATCCACCGAGACGTCCGGCTTCGGCTTGCCTTCCTTCGGCGAAGGATTCGATGTGGCCGGTCGCCACGCGACGACCTCGTCAGCCCCTTCAAAGCCGTCGACGAGGTTCTGAGGCTGGGAGCGGCCGTCCCAGGCGCCCCCGGCTTCATATTCCTCGACAGCGACAAGACCCTTCTTGTACAGGACGACCAGTTCGGGCAATGCGGGAACGATGGGTAGCGAAGGACCCGGACTGTGAGCGCCCGAGTACGTCAGCCTGCTCCGTATGGCATCCCGCACTCGAATGGCTGCGTCATGCCTGGCGATCAGCTCGTCGGGATGCTCTTTCGGCACGTCCCCGCCCTCACCGACGAGTGCGCCGGGACGGAGGTCGTACGCGACACCTTTTTGCCACGTGCTCTCGCTGTCCTTCACGCTGAAGTCGTCACCGGCATCGTTGAGCTTGAGGAAGTACTTCGACACATACCGGTAGGCGGTGATGATCGGCTCCCCGAACGCCTCCGAGGCCTCGACGCTGACCAGTCCCGAGCGGTCGGCCGACCCTTCGTAGCGTCGACGGTTCGCATTGCCCAGCGCCACGTCCTGCGGCGACACACCCGCCTCCCGCAGGCCGGACAAGGCGCCGTGGTGGACGACACCCGCCTGCAGCATGCCTGCCGTCCACTGGTCATCCATGGTGTCCGCGGCGAGCATGGCGAGTGCCAGCTCGTGCACCACGGCAGGCGGACGTCCTTTCAGTGCCAGGACCGTCGCGAGCAATGGCAGCGCGAAAGGGGTCGACGGCTTCTCGCCATCCAGCATGCGGATGAAGTCGTCCAGCGCCTCGAGCGCGTCGTCCCCCCGCTGGTTCTGGAAGCGGGCGATGGCCCAGGACTCAAAAGCCTCGAATTGCGCCATGGAGAGTTCGCGACGCAGGATCCGCTCGTCGTACGCCCAGGGCGCACGGCGTGAAGCGAGCTGCCTGAGCATCGGCGCCTGGCGATCGGACGGCGTCAGATCGCTCGCCATGTAGTCGTCGATGAAGGCTGCGGGCAGTGACCACGTCCCCTCATCGATCAAGACGGTCAGCAGCGCATGCAATCGCCGCAATTCGTCCGTGGTGCTGCTGCGGATCTGCGTGGCGACGGGCTCCGGCATTCCCCGCGCCTTCAGATAGGCCACGACGTCGGCCTGCGGATGGCGGCGGGATCCGTCGGCACGGATCGCGGCGGCAATGTCCGCGACGCCTTTGGAAACGGCGTCGAGCTGCGTCTCGGAGGCGCGGAGATGGGAGACCTCCAGGCCGGCCAGCGTCGACACCTGCCAGACCGCGGGATCGCGGTGGTAGTCCATCAGCAGGACCGTCGCCGGGTGGTCGCCGGTGCTGCGGCCCTCCTCGCTCGCTCCGTGCCTGCGCCATTCGACGGACTGATGCATCCACACCTTTCGCGGTGCCGCCGAGAGGTCCCAGCGCTCTTTCGGGTCGAACAGGACCAGATGCGCGCCGGGCGCCGTGGCCAGCACGTCCCCTTCCGTGCCGGCAGCCAGATGCACCATGAACCCGCCCTGCATGACAGGCAGCGCATAGCGCCTGCCAGCCACCTCCAGCGAGAGGTGGCGCGCGCGCGGCGAGGTCGCGTGGTTGCGGACGGTGACCTTGCCACCGGCCACGTGGATCTCGAGATCTCCGTCCGAACGTGAGAAGCGGATGCCCTCCAGGAATTCGCGTGCGCCGATGTCCTCGATCAACAGGACGTCCTGCGCCGGATCCATCGCGGCGTTGTCGATGACGAGCGATTGCCCGGCGCGGATCCGGTAGGTGTCCGCACCACCGCCGCCCCGCAGGACGGTGTCGTCCGGGAATTGCCGGGCATCGATCCTGTCTTCCTTTTCCGTGCCGTGGCCCGGGATCGAGGCCGGAGCGGGCATCCCGGACGCGGGGCCAGGCTGCAAGCCCTTGTCACCCACGCTGGCGGCCTTGAGCGAGGCACGGACGCGAACCGGCCCGTCGGCCGGTTGGCCGGGTTCCGGCAGGACCAGGGCGACGGGCGCATGGCTCTTGTCCTTCGCCCACACCATGATGCCGACCGCGCTCGCTGGCGCGGCGACGTTCCGCTGCCCCGACAGCCGCAAGCGCAACGGGGCGAAGCCGGTCTTGGCGTCGGCCGGCGGCGTCTCGACGATGAGCAGGTCGTCACCTTCCGCGCACAGGCGAAGGTGCTCGACGGGAACGTCGAGGGAAAGGTCCATCGGCATCCCCGTCATCGGCATCACGCGGACGTCGCCCCCCCCGGAAGAAAGTTGGAAACGGTTGTACGCCCCGTCGCCGGAGAGCGTCCTTCGGGAGTCGGGAAGCTCCGTGTTGATCACGAGGTGCTTGTCGAGCTCCGTCAACGGAACGGCCTTGTCCCCGATCATCCCGGGATTGATCAGGGAGACGACCGTCCCGACCGCATCGACGAACACCACCGCCGGCGCGGAGACGCCGCGCGACGGCTCGAGCCCGTCGAAGTAGCGCTTCAGCGTCAGCGACTCCGCGCCGATGAGCACGACCAGATCCTGTCCGTCGCGGCGCAAGGACAGCGCTTCGTGCAGCACGTCGATCTTGAGCAGCAGGCTGGAGGTGGCGTCGCCACCCACGTCGACGCTCGCGCCGCTGACCCCGCGCGTCCACACGGCCGCGTCATTGGACGTGACGAAGATCCGGTTGTCGTTGCGGATCAGATAGGTGTTGCGTCCCCCCAGCCCTCGGATCTCCCCGTCCTCGGACGAGATGTCGAAGCGTTCGTCCTTCTCCGAGCCGAAGACTTCGGCCTTCTTCGCATTCCGGATGTTGATCCGATGAACCCCGACGACCCTGCTCGGCTGAAAGACATTGTTGTGGTCGAAATGCACGCGGAAGCCGGGATCCGATCCCGCGGGCTCGAACGGAAACCCTGGGGACAGAGGCGGATGGGCGGCCGCTCGCTTGTGGGCGAAGGGCGTGAACTCGATCGTCAGATTGGACTGTCCGGCGTCGATTCGAACCTCGTCGTCACCGCCGCCGCCGAAGATGTCGACTGCGGTCTTCCCATCGATCTGGTAGATCTCGTCCCCCGGACCGCCGTGGACAGATCCATCCCTCACGCCCTCGAGTTCGAACAGTTGGCGGGATCGCTCGTTCCGCGTGTCGATGTTGTACATCTGACGGTGGTAGCGGGGGTAGCTTCTCAACGAGAGCCACGCGGTTCCAGGCTGAAGATCCGCACGCTGGCGATCGCGGACGATCCTGAGCACATCCAGTGCCGACGTGCGCGTCGGCTGCAGCACGTAGCTGTAGTGATCATCTTCCGTGCGGTCCGCAGTCTCATTCCTGAAGGTCGCTGGCCTGGCGCCTGCCTGGATCTTCGGGACGACGAAGCGGTCGTAACCCTGCTTGGACAGCTGTTCGACCCGGAACTCCAGGAGCTCCTGCTGCTGAGCCTCGATCGACCGTTCCAGGCTGACCGCATTCAACCAGGCGCTCTTTTCCTTCTCGGCGCGCATGGTGACTTCGGTCGAGAATCCGAAGGCCTTCGCGAAGAAGGCCAGCGCGATGTCACCGTCGCTGGTCGATGCGCGGAGATGCTGGCCGAACTCGTCGAACCAGAGGACCGCCTGCGTCAGCGCGTTGGCAACGAACATGGCCAACGCCAATGGCGCCGCCACGCTGCCCATGATGCTCGACGCCACGCCGAGCGCGGTGCCGGAGACGGCCGCGGCGCCGCCCGCCACGAAGGTCGCGGTGCCGATCACCGCGCCTGTCACCGCCATGGCGGCCGAGACGGACGTCATGACGGTGTTGGCGATGAGGCTCTTGCCGGCGTGGCTGTCCCACGCCTGACCGCCTGCGATGAAGTCCTGCCATTGCAGCACGCACGACGCCACGCCCAGACCGGCCATCGCGACATTGGCGACGCCGCCCGCGAGCCCGGCGCTGATCCCGCGGAGCACGCCGGAGCGCGCGACCGGACCCAGCGTGCTCATCGCGCGGCCCGCCATCATCGCGAGCGGGGAGATGACGATGCTCAGGCTCTGCGTGACGCTCAACCCCTTCGTGGTCGGGCTCATCTGATCCCAGTTCGCCAGGATCTGTGAGATGCCCAGGATGGTGTCCATGAAGTCGACCGCGCCGTCCAGCTTGTCGGAGAACGCTGCGACGGATTGACTGCTGGCCGAGGGCCGCTCACGCGCTGCCGTCATGAAGCGCCGGACGCCGTCCGGCGCCGAGTCGACCAGCAGGCGATAGGCCTTGTCGGGAAGCTTGTGCAACGCCCGATCCGCATAGGCGAGCTTCACCAGTTCCCTGCTGTCCATGAACGCCTGAATCCGCCCTGCATCCAGCCGCAGTCCGCTGCCATCGGCCGTCACCACGCCGATCTCCTGGAGACTGGCGAGCGAGTTGCTCCTGTTCAGGCCCTGCATCTTGTTGAAATCGATGCCGTCGTCGTTGCCGGCTCGTCGGCCGATCTCCCTCGCGACTTTCTCGATGGGCGTGTCCGCCGCGTGAGAGCCCCTCGGCGGCGCCATGCCCGCCACGTCGTCGATGCGCTGACCGGTCCTTGCCAGCCAGTCGTCGAAGCCCGCGCGCGTCTCCGGCGACAGGTCCCGCAGGATGTCGCCGAGCAGGCTGGTGGGGGCGGCGTCGTCGCCGCGCGCTGCCTTGAGCAGCTCGGCATCGTTCGAGAAGATCCCATCGGCGTCGGGGGCGGTTGCCGCCGTCAGCCGGTCCGCGATCTCACGGGCCGTCGGCGAGGGCTCGTCGATGAACGCCGATCCTGCGCCGGACTGGTTCTCCCGCGCGCCGATCCATTCGCCCATGGCGCGCAGCCGGTCGGCGATCTCGGCGTCGGGCCGGTCGGTCAGCAGCGTCACCCATTGCTCGAAGAGGTCGGCATCGATCTTGAGGCGAGCCACGGGATCGCCCGGCAGATCGGCGATCGCGCGCAGCAGATCTCGCGTCAAAGGCTCTCCGTCGATCTGCGCTCCCAGCGTGGCCAGGAAGTCCATCGGCACCTCGATGCCGTCCACGTGCAGCGAGCGTCCGGCAAGTCCGTCCGCCACCGATTCCCGCGTCCGCGCGTGCCGGTCGTCCAGATGCTCGGCGAGGCGGTTCCACGCCGAGTCCTCATCGTCGGCCTCGGCCCCGGCCCCCGGCCCGCCGTCCGGATACTTGTCGATCCGCTCGATCCGGCCCGTGTCGGGATCCCTCCTGAACATCCACGTCACGCCGCGCGCATGGTTCGTGGCCGCGGCCCCCGGATACCTGACAGTCCTGCGGGACGGCTCCTTCCCTTCGAGCTCGAGCTTGCGGGTCAGCACTTCGCCATACGCCACCATGGTCGCGTCCTTGCGAAGGATGCCCTTGTCGATGGCGGCCGCCATGAAGGCGTCGGCGAAGCTGTCCGCCAGCACCGGCGTCTCGATCGCGCAAGAGACGAGCGTGAGCTTGCCTGCCCTCGACGTCAGCCCGATGTCCTCGATCACCGAGGCCACCCGATCCGCCAGCGCCGTGGCGCCGTAGCCCGACAACTGCTGCGTCCGCGTGGCGTGATCGTGGCTGCCGTGGCCGCTGATCTCGATCTTGACGGGCAGGGCGGCGCCAGCCCGCTCCAGGAGGTCCTTCCCGTACCGGATCACGTGATGGCCGGCCCGATCCACCTGGATCCACACCGTCTCGTCGGGATGGCTGCGGAGGGTCCGATGCGCGCCCTTCCACATGACGAGGTCGTCCTCCATCTGCAGGTGGACGAGCAACCTGGCCCCTTCGCCGGCGGCGCGCATGTCCGGCAGCGCGCCGTCATCGGCGGGGCGCCACGACGTGGCCGGCTCCAATGCCCTGATCGGCAACTCCCGTGGGTCCAGAATTCCGTGAAGCTCCTGCAGCGCCGGGACGTCCCAGCGCCACTGCCCCTCCTTGCGTTCGGCGAGCACGGACCGCCCCGCCGTCACCCGGTCCTCATGGATCGTCAGTTCGCCGGGCACGCCATTGCGCACCAGGCCAGGCGAGTGGCCGAACTCGGCGACGATGAACTCATCGAGCATCCGCAGGTCGGCGTCCTGCAGCCGTCGGCTTTCCGGGCCGCTCCCGGCATCGGACGGCCTGAACCTCAGCAGCGAGTCGGCCTGCGGGCCGTCCTTCATCCCGGGCCAGACGATCCGTATCGTCCCCGCCGCCCGGTCGAGCGTCTGTGTCGCCTGGGGCATGAACCGGGCCAGACGCGCCAACGGGGTCGCCTCGTCCACCCCGACATCGATCGGGGTCTGCAGCGAGGCCATCCTCGCCTGCCGTTGTGGCAGCAGGCTGGCCAGCAGATCGCCGCGATGGACCCGGCTGCCATCAGGATACGAGGTCCATCCCACGCCCGGGGCCGGGGCGTCGCTCAGATAGATCGGCGTCTGCAGCAGATGGCTGCGGGCCAGTTGCATCGCCGTGCCGTGCACGACGTCCAGAACGTCCAGTGCCGCGTGGTCATTCGCGTCGTCCGACAGGGACATCCGGATCACGGCGTCCGCATCGACGACGAACGGGCGTTCGCTCAGCATGACCTCCAGGAGCGCCAGGGTCTGCCGCGCATAGGACCGCCCGACGGGATCGGGCCGGGTCTCGAGGGGGAGCCTGTCCATGGCGCTCACCGCGCTTTGCAAACCGAAGAGCAGGGCCGCGTCATGAAGCGGGACGTCCATCGACGGGTCGAAGCGCTGGAGCAACTGCGACGGCATCCGCGCCCGTTCGACCAGACCCGTCGGGAGGCCGCTCCAGGACAGCTCCGCAACATCCCGGCCAAGGGGATCGCCGATGTCGGACAGCTGGATGTAGGCCGCGCGGAGCTTCTCTGGATCCCGCTGCCAGACGCCGTCGGCGATCAAGCTCGCCACAGGGGGCAAGGCGCCGACCGGGATGTCGTCGTCCAGTTGGGAGAACAGCGCTGCCAGATTGGCCCGCGTGTTCTCGACCACGGCGTTGGGAGCGCCGGCCGTCAGTGTCATGAGGCCGCCCCTGGCTTGAGTCGATGTCAGCGTGGAGAACAGCTCGGAGAGCCTGCCGGCCGCGCCCGGTCGAAGATCCCGGACCTCGGACGGCTCGACGGTCTGGATGGCGGCCAGTCCGTAGGAATCGCCCTCCCCGGCGGGGTACTTGTCGGTCCGGACGATCTTGCCCGTGCCGGGGTTCTTCTTGAAGACCCAGGTCACGTCGGGCGCACGGGTCGTCTCGTCCGCGCCCGGATACCGTCGCGTGAACCGGGACCGCGCCTCTTCGCCCGCCTCCAGGTGCATCTTCAAGTGCTCGCTGTACGAGACCAGTGCGGCGTCCTGGCGGATCACGCCCTGGCGGATCGCATGATCCAGGAACTCGGCGCCGAAGCTGTGCTGGACCGACGGCGTCTCGAGCGCGCAGGAGACCAGCGTGACCTGTTCGGCCCGGCCCTTCAGCTGGAGCTGGTCGAGCACCTGGGCGACCCTGTCCACCAGCGTCGTGGAGAGATACCCCGACAAGGCCTGCGACCGTGTCGCCAGGTCATGTCGTCCATGGCCTGTGATCTCGATCTTGACGGGGAGATCGGCGGCGGACTGCCGCAGCAGGCGCTCTCCCCACCGGATCACGTGGTTGCCGGCGCTGTCCACCTGGATCCAGACCATCTCATCCCGATGGCGGACGATGCTCCGACGCGCATAACGGAGCGTGACCGGATCGTCCTCCATCTGCAGCAGCACGCGGAGCTTCGAAGCGCCTCCGCGGGGAAGTCCTTCCTTCGGCCAGCGCAGGCCGTGGAGATCGAAGTCCCACGACGACACCGGCTTCGATCGATCCGCCGAGCCTCCGCCGTGCCCCACGGCCGACCAATGTTGGCGGAGCGCTTCATGGACCGGCACCCACCCGCCGTCCTTCCGACCGGCAAGCGTGGCGCGGCCGGCGGTCAGCGCGACCCCGTCGAACCTCAAGTCGCCGGGCACGGCGTTCAACGACGACACGGACGAGTCGAAGAACGCGCCGACGAGGAACTCGTCGACGGCACGGATCTCGGCCTCCTGAACGCGCTGGCTGTGCGAGCCGGGCATGGCATCGGCCGCCGCGAACCGCAGCACCGAATCGGCCTGCGGTCCCTCCGGGGTCTTGGGCCAGACGATCGTGATCGTGCCCGCTCCCCGGTCAAGCTGCTGCTTCGCGTCCGGCATGAACGCGAACAGGCGGGACAGCGGATGAACCTCGTCGAAGTCGGCGCGGCCGTTGGTCCGCGCCCGCGTGATCTGCGCTCGACGCCCCGCCAGCAGATCCGGCAGGAGATCACCGTGATGGACGCGACTGCCGTCCTCATGGCGCACCCATCCGGCGTCGGATGGCTCCCGCGCGAAATCCGTCAGATAGACCGGCGCCGGCATGACGCCCTTGCGGGCGAGCTTCATCGACGTGCCGTGCACGATCTCGAGGACGCGCAGTCGCGCGCGATCACCGGCCTCTCCGGACGCGGCCAGGGCATCCAGGTGATCCGCATCGACCGTGAACGGCCGTCCACTCAGCGTGGCCTGCAGCAAGGCCAAGGTCTGTCGCCCCAGCTGAAGACGGACCGGATCGTTCGCGGTCCCGGCGGCCCCCCCGTCCAACGCGCGCACGCCGGCGTCCACGCTTTCCATGAACGCGAATTCATCGATTGGGAGTGCCAGGGTCCTGGGGGAGCGCGACAGCAGCGCCGACGGCATGCGCCCTCGATCGACGACACCCATCGGGCGATCGTCGACCTGCCAGTGACGAGGCGCCTGCGGGAAAGGGTCGTACGCACGGGAGAGCGCGACAAACCCGTCGTGCATCAGGTCCGGGTCCTGTCGCCAGAGGCCGTCGGCGATCAACCGCGCGGCGCGCGGCAGGAGGTCAGCGTCCGCCTGCGGCTGCTCGGCGCCCAGGTCCCCCAGGCGGCGCAGGATCGCCGTCGCGATCGCATCGGGCGTCTCGCCGAGGAGCACGGCCTGGAATCCCTCCATCGCGTCGATCGGCACCTTCTTCAACGTGCCCTTCAGCGTCGAGAACAGCTCGAACAGCTTGCCGGCCTGACCGGCCTGGGGAATCCCGCGTGCTCGCTCCGGGGCGACGCCGACGTCATCGGCACCATCGAACGACAGGGCCGATCGCCGATGTTCCGGTGAAAGATCATCGACCTCTCCCCGCCCCAGCCCCAGCGCCAAGGCTTGGACCGGCATCGCCGGATACTTGTCCCGGACCGTGATTTCTCCGGTCTCCGCATGCCGCTGATAGATCAGCGTCACATCGGGCGCGCGATGGCGTCTCTCCGCGCCCCTGAACGGCGACGAGGTGCGCCGCCAGTGTCTCTCGGGGACGTACATCAAGTGCCTGTAGGCGGTCACGGACGCCGAGGGGGTCACCAGCCCGTCGCCGTAGGCACTGCGAAGAAACGGCTCGGCAAAGCCGGTGTCGGCTGCCAGGGACTCCAGAGCGCATGAAAACAGGACGACATGATCCGCCGGCCGGTGTATCCCGTACCCGCGCAAGGTGTCCGTGGCCAGTCGCGACAACTCCGTCGGTCCGTGGTTGCCCACGGTGATGGTTCCACCGTCGTTCCACACCCGGAATCCGTGACCGGCGATCATCAGCTTGATGGACGTTTCGGGTCCGACCAGCTGCGCGAGCGCCTCGCCGTGAACGATGCGCGACTCCCCGGAGGGGCCTCGCTGAATCCAGATCGTGAAGGCGGGCGCCTTGTCGGCCAGCGCGTTGCCCAATGCCTGGCTGGCGTCGTCCGCCTGGACCTGAAGGACGATGCGCAACTCGTCCAGGATCCCTGCCGTTCGCGTGACACCCAGCGACTTGCCGGGCAACGACCATTCGGACAGCGCAGGTTCCTCCGTGATCCAGTACGTGCCGAAGGAGGAGATGGCTTCCCGGACTGCCGCTCGATCGAGGCGCCAGCCCTCAGGGGCATGCTCGGCCAGTGTCAGGCGCCCGGCCCTGATGCGTCCGGCCTCCATGACAAGGTGGTCGGGCAGGTTCCAGGTACCGTCGAAGTGAGCGACGGCGAACGCCTCCATCGAACGGAGCGTCTCGTCCTGGCGCCTTCGCGCAGCCTCTCCGTCCTCCGGTTGCCAGGGCTCGAACCGGATGGTCTTGGTATACGGTGCGCGCGCGTCGGTCAGTTCGAGCGTGAGCGTCCCCTTGCCGCGATCCAGGATCTGATCTGCTTCGGAAGAGCGCATCGCAAAGATCTTCCAGGGCTCGCGCTCGTCGATGACCGGTGACTCACGCCGGACCGGCTGGCCAGCGGGTCCGGCGGCACTGGACACCACCGCGCCATCCTTCCAGGACATGATCGCCGGCGGCGCCAACGCGCCCTGCCCGGCTGCCCATTGCACGTCTGGAAAGACCTTCCAGAACGCCTCCAGACGCGCCTGATCACGGGGTGCCGAGGAGCCGGTCAGCGCCTCGATGGTCTCCGCGTTGACCCTGAGCGTTTGTCCGGCCATGGCGGCTCGGAGGACCTCCTCGATCAGGTGGGACAGCTGCCCCCGCACGCCGGGTCCGGCAGCATCGGCCGGAAACTCTCCCGACGATGCCAAGTCACGGATCCGTTCGTTCACGGCCTGCACAGCCTGGAGGAAGAAGGCGGTGACGCTCGACAGCTTCGCACTCTTCGGTTTGTGCGATGAGAACGCGTATTTGACGGATTCAGGATCCACCTTGGCACTCACGTCGGTGCCGCTCAACATCTCATCGGGCAGCAGGTTGACGTACTGTTCGGACGTCGTGCCGATGGCGTACGTCTCCGGATGACTCTTCCCGACGATCTGCCGGATGACGTCGTACGCCCGATAGAGTTGTTCAGGATCAGCTTCCCAGAGCCCTCGCGCGAGCGCCGAAGAAGCCTCTTCCAGCAGCCGCGCATGCGAAGGCCCCGAGCGGGTCACGTCCCGCTTCGGTCCGAGGATCTGCCGGGCTGCCTCCACAAGCTCCGGTGGGCAGAGGGGGATCGTGGTGGACGACGCCTCGGTCGCCCACGACGCCTTCCATCGCTGCGTCAACAGGAGCAAAGCCCCTTCCGCCTCGATGCCGGACGGCCCGTTGTCGTACGGGTTGGTCCGGTGCATGAAGCGCGCCCCGGTATCAGGCAGCCCGTCCCAGTCGTCCTTGAGGACCGGGAGCCGGCGCGCCCCCTCGTCGGCGGCGCCGTCCGTCCGATCGATCGGCGGCATCGACGGTCCGCCGATCGGTGCAACGTCGGGGGGGAACTTGTCGCGCCGGGTGACCTGCCGCGTGGCCGGATCGAACTCGTACACGAAGGTCCCTTCAGGGGCGTGCGTCTCGTACGGCCCGCCGATGTAGGACTGCAATTCGCGCGATCCGCCCGTCGCCACCCGGAGCGCGTGGGCATAGGCGGTCAGCGTCGTGACGCCGGGGCTGAGCAGGCGCTCGCCGTGCGCCGCACGGAGGAACTCGCTGCCGTAATCATGCGGGAGGACCGGGGTGGCAAGGACGCAGGTGTCGAGGGTGATCTGGTCGACCAGCCCGGTGGGCAGTCGCAGCTCCCAGAGTGCCTTGCGCACCCGTTGAGCCAGGGCCCTGGGCGAGTAACCGGAGAGCGCGGCCTGCGCCCCGCGCCCCTGCCGGCCGGCGTGACCGACGATCTCCAGCTTGACGGTGCCGTCCTTCGCCAGACGGCCGAGGAGTTCCTCGCCGGACACGACCCGCACACCGTGGGAGCGATTGAGCTGGACGTGGACGGACTCCCCCGGGTGCTTCGCCATCAAGGCCGCGGCGGTGCCCTGCATATCGACCTCCCTGGGCCCGTCCGGCTCCAGCTGCAGGATGAGGCGCAGACGGGGCACGGCTGGGTCTTGAGAGGCACGCCTCGGGGCCACGCGCGACTGCATGTCTGCAAAGGACCCGACGACATCGTGCGAGGCCAGCACGGTGAGGGCCTGGTTGATGGCGGCGGCATCGGCGGACCAGCGTCCCCCTGTCCGGGTGGCGACGACCAGTTTTCCCGCCAGGATCCTGTCTCCGTCCAGTTGCATCTCCGGAGGGAAGACGACCGACGGATCGACGATGTCCGGCGTGAAATGCGCTCGCACGAAGTCGTCGAGCAGCCGGATCTGACGATTCTGATTCGCGCGCGCTTCGGCGGAGGCCTTGTCGGGCAGAGGATCGAATCGCACGATCGACTTGAACGCGCCGATGCCCCCCGTGGCGCCACGTTCAACGACGATGCGCCCCTTGGCGCGATCGAGCCTCTGCGACACGGTCCCCTGATCGGCCCAGAACGCGCGCAGGGGTGCCTTCGGATCGACCGGCGCATCCGGTCTCATCGGCAGCGGCGGCGGCAACGGTGCCGACAACGCGTCCAGGAGGTCCGCGTCGGTGAACATCAGTCGGCTGTCAGGCAGTTCGCGCCACTCCGGGCGGTTGAAGTCGGAGACGAAGCGCGGGGTCTTCGACAGGCCGCGCTTGGCCAGCCGTTGCAGCATCGGGTAGACCGACCGCAGCGCATCGAGCCGGGACCGGTCCGCGTCCGCCGTCGAGGCGGCCATGGCCGTGACAGCGCCAGCGTCGATCATGAACGGCTCGCGCAGGACGGCCGCCCTGAACACCTGCTCCATCACGCGCGCCGACGCCAGCCGCGCGCCGTCGATGCCCGGGGCGGTCGCCACGACCTCCAGCGCGTCGGACATGGCAACGAGCCATGCGGCCTTGTCCCGTCTCACCGCCCGTCCGACCTGCAGTGCCGCTCGACCGCGAAGCTCGAGTTCAGGTTCCGCCGCAAACCATCCCGGAGCGTCGCTTCGCAGCATCACGCGATCCCTGAACTTGCCGCGCGTCATCTTGAACGCCGACTCGACCTTCCGGTAAGCGTCGTACAGCTTGCGTGGATCCACGTCGCGCAGCGCCTCGACGAGTGTTTCGCCCGCCTGGCGGAGCTGCGCTTCCATCTGCACCACGATCGACGGGTCCGACTTCGATCTCGACGTCATGTCGGCCATGGCGGACCGCGTCGCGATCTCCGGCGAAGCCTCCGGCTTCACCTCCGAATCGAGGGTCAGGACATTCCAGAGCGCGGCGACCGAGCGGTCGACGGCCGTCGATTCGAGGCCGCCGCCGCTCGCAAACGTCGGAAGCACCCGCTCCAGATCCTGCGAGAGCAGGTCGAGCAGACCCTGGTTCGCCCGGGCTTCGAGCCGATGCGGCTCCGTGCCCGCCGCGCGGATCAACGCTTCCGTCTTGCGGCCGAGGTGGCGTCGCATCGGTGGCGTCCACGCCGTCGCGCCTTCCTGCTGGGGAACGGGAGACGGCGCGTCGAGAGCAGCAGCGGACGGAGCGGAGGTGTGCGTTTGGGAAGTCATGAAAGCTGTCGCAGGAAATCTGAACAGCGCCTCAGTGACAACCTCCGTCCCGCGGTTGTCGTGTTCGCCGACGGTTCCCGACGGCGAACCCGGGCATCCGACAACCGGACCTCAGACCGGGCCGCAGACCGGACCACGCATGCGGCCGAACTCGCCGAAAGAGCGCGCCTGCAGGTCAGCGGCGCGCCGTTCGAGCCGGACCGCAAGCCGGGCCTCAGACCGGCCCACTACACTGCCGCCCGATGCTCAACCGCATTTCCTTCCGCCAGATGCTGCTGATCGGCTTCCTGTCGATCGCCGGCCTGCTCGCCGCCGCGTCGCTGGGCGGCCTGCTGACGCTCGAGCGGCTGACCGTGCAGAGCCGCGAAGCCGTCGTGCGCGCCGCGCGCATGAGCAGCGAGGTGCAGCAGCTCGGCGACCGCGGCGTCAGCATGGAACGCGCCGCGCGGCAGTACGCCGTCCTGGAGGACCACGTGCTGCGCCAGCGCTTCGAGGAGGACGCCGACGACGCCGAGCGGCTGCTCGGCCTGCTGCGCGCGCAAGGCCTGACCCCCGCGCCGCTGGACGCCTGGAAGACCAAGCTCGACGAGATCCGCGCGCTGATGGACACGCCCCGCGGCGCCAATCCGCGCAAGCGCGAGACCGACCTGATGACGCGCTTCCGCGAGCTCGGCGGCCAGACCGGCGGCCTCGCCGAGGACGTCCGCAAGCACGCCGAGACCAGCAACCGCGTGCTGCAGGACAAGCTCGAGAACGGCCGCGTGCTGCTCGGCCAGCAGGTGCTGGGCGCGATCGGCGTCGCGGCGCTGCTGTCGCTGGTGTTCGGGATCTTCCTGACCCGTCCGCTGCGCCACCTCGCCCGCGCCATCAAGGGCCTGGGCGAGAACCGCCTGGACGACCGCATCGAGATCCGCGGCCCCGCCGACCTGCGCGTGATCGGCCAGCGCCTGGACTGGCTGCGGCTGCGGCTGGCGGAACTCGATGCCGACAAGGCGCGTTTCCTGCGGCACGTCTCGCACGAGCTCAAGACCCCGCTGGCCGCGCTGCGCGAAGGCACGGCGCTGCTGGAGGACGAGGTCGCCGGACCGCTCAACGACAAGCAGAAGGAAGTGACCCGCATCCTGCGCGACAACACCGCCGTGCTGCAGCGCCAGATCGAGGACCTGCTGCGCTTCAACGCCGCCGCCTTCGAGGCGCGCGACCTCAAGCCGCAGCGCACCGAGCTCATGTCCCTGATCCAGGGCACGATCGACCACCAGCGGCTGCAATGGCAGGCACGCGGATTGCACATCGCGCTCAACGGCGGACCGCTCGAGGCGGATGTCGACCCGGCCAAGATCGCGGCCGCCGTCGGCAACCTCCTCTCCAATGCGATACGCTTCGCCCCGCCCGGCGGCCGCGTCGACATCGACCTCGCGCGCCAGGGCGGCCAGCTCACCATCGACCTGCGGGACGACGGACCGGGCGTCGCGCCGGCGGACCAGGCCCGGATCTTCGAGCCCTTCTACCGCGGCGAACGCCAGCCCGACGACGCCCTGAAGGGCACGGGCATCGGCCTGTCCATCGTCACCGAATACATCGCCGCCCACGGTGGTCACATCGACCTGCTGCCCGCCGACCAGGGCGCCCATTTCAGAATCACGCTGCCATGCGCCCACACGCCCCGGTTCCTGAAGTCCACCAACGCCTGACGGCCCGCCCCGCGCCGGCCGGCCCGCGCGGGTGCGCGCCCGTCGCCGTCCGCCTTGCCGCCTGCTTCGCCGTGGGCCTGTCGACGATCGTGGCCGCCGGCTGCGCGCAGCAGCCGCCCCGGACCATCGTCAAGGAAGTGCGCGTGCAGGTGCCGGTGCAGGTGCCCGTCGTCGCGCCCACGGACAACGCGGCGCGCATCGTGCTCAACCTCAACGACCGGCTGCGCCAGATGAGCCCGCTCGAACTCGCGCAGGAAGTCGCCCCGCGCGACGACGGCGCGCTGCCGCCCGGCAACGCCGTGCAGCTCGCGCTCGCGCTGATGTTCAGCCACGCCAACGGCGAGACCTTCCGCGCCCAGACGCTGCTCGACCAGGTCCTGCGCGACGCGCGCCCGGAGGCCGACGAATGGCGCCCCATGGCGCAGTTCCTCGTCGACCGCGTCGCCGAGCAGCGCCGCATGGAAGGCGAGCTCGACAAGACCCGCCTGGCCCGCGACGACCTGCAGCGCCGCCTTGATGAGGCGAACCGCAAGCTCGAGGCGCTGAAGGCGATCGAGCGCAGCCTCGGCGGGCCGCGCTCGGCGTTGGACAAGCCATGAGCGCCGCGCAGGGTCGTTCCGAGGGGCTCACATGAGCGGTGGTGCACGCCTGCTGATCGTCGACGACGACGCCGACCTGCTCAAGCTGCTGTCGATGCGGCTGGAGGCCGCCGGTTACGACGTCACCGCCGTCGGCAGCGCCGAGGCCGCGCTCGCGCAACTGGACGTGCAGCGGCCCGCGCTGGTGCTCAGCGACGTGCAACTGCCCGGCATGGACGGCCTGGCGCTGTTCAACACGATCCGCGAGCGCCACCCCGCACTGCCCGTCATCCTGCTGACCGCGCACGGCACGATCCCCGACGCCGTCGCCGCGACCGCGCAGGGCGTCTACACCTACCTGACCAAGCCCTTCGACGGCCGCGCGCTGCTCGACACCATCGCGCAAGCCCTGACCCTCACCGCCGTCCACCAGGACGACAGCCCCGACCAGGCCTGGCGCGAGTCCATCGTCAGCCGCTCCAACGTGATGGCCGAGGTGCTGGCCGAGGCCCGCCTGGTCTCGGCCTCGCAGGCGCCGATATTGATCCGAGGCGAGAGCGGCAGCGGCAAGGAACTGCTCGCCCGCGCGATCCACGCGGCCAGCCCGCGCGCGAAGCGGCCCTTCGTCGCCGTCAACTGCGGCGCGATCCCGGAGCCGCTGCTGGAGTCCGAGCTCTTCGGCCACGTGAAGGGCGCCTTCACCGGCGCGCTCGCGAACCACCGCGGCCTGTTCCAGGCCGCCGACGGCGGCACGCTGCTGCTCGACGAGATCGGCGACATGCCGCTGCCGCTGCAGGTCAAGCTGCTGCGCGTGCTGCAGGAACACCAGGTGCGACCGGTCGGCGCCAGCGCCTCGGTGCCGATCGACGTGCGCATCCTGTCCGCGACCCACCGCGACCTCGAGGCCGCGCTGGCCGAGGGCCAGTTCCGCGAGGACCTCTACTACCGCCTCAACGTCGTCAGCCTGACGCTGCCCACGCTGGACGAGCGCCGCGAGGACATCCCGCTGCTGGCGCAGCACTTCCTGCAGAAGCTCGCCGCGAAGTACGACAAGCGCGTCAACGGCTTCGCCCCCGACGCGCTGAAGGCGCTGACGATGGCCACCTGGCCGGGCAACGTGCGCCAGCTCCACAACGTCGTGGAACAGGTCAGCGCGCTGGCCACGTCGCCGCTGATCCCGCTCTCGCTGGTGCAGCGCGCGCTGCGCCTGCCCAGCATTGAAGTACTTCCTTACGCCGAGGCGCGACAGCGCTTCGAACGCGAGTACCTGGTGGGCCTGCTCAAGCTCACCGACGGCAATGTCGCCGATGCTGCGCGGCTTGCCGACCGCAACCGGACCGAGTTCTACCGCTTGCTGCAGCGCAACGGACTGGAGCCGTCGATGTTCCGCGCCGACGGGCCTGTCGCCGATTAGCGACAAGAAAATCCCTTTCAAATCAACGACTTGGAAGAAGAGGCGGCAATCCCGTCGCCTCACGGCGACAGAAATTCCCGTGTGCGGCACCGCACCAACGACGCAAGTCGTTGATTCATAACGGAAATCCCATGTGGCACAGGCCTTGCACTAGGTCAGTCACATGAGAAATATTCACTCCCCCTCCTCTCGGGTCCTCATCCAGGCGGCCAGTGCCCGCCTCCAGGCCGACCAGCGTCGGTGGATGGGGTCGGTTCTCGGGCTCGCGGTCGGCGCGGCGCTGCTGGCGGCCTCCGTCGCGGCGCACGCCTTCGGCTTCGACGAGGTGGCCGAGCGCGCCAAGGCGCTCGCCGCCAAGCCCTACGTCGCGCCGCCGGATTCGCTGCCGGTCGAGTTGAAGAACCTCAACTACGACCAGATGCGCGACATCCGCTTCAAGCCGGCGCGCGCGCTGTGGCGCGAGGAGAAGCTGCCCTTCGAGCTGATGTTCTTCCACCTGGGCCACTACCAGACCCAGGCCGTGCGCATCAACGAGATCGTCGGCGGCCAGGCAAGACCTGTCCCCTTCAAGCGCGAGGACTTCGACTACGGCAAGAACAGCCAGCTGTCGCCGCAGAAGTGGGGCGACGTCGGTTACGCAGGCTTCCGCGCGCATTACGCGCTCAACAACGACAAGTACAAGGACGAGCTGGCCGTCTTCCTGGGCGCGAGCTACTTCCGCGTGCTCGGCGCCAACCAGCATTACGGCCTGTCGGCGCGCGGCCTGGCCATCGACACCGTCGGCGGCAAGGGCGAGGAATTCCCGCGCTTCAGCGAGTTCTGGATCGAGCGCCCCACGGCCGACGCGAAGTCGCTGACCGTGCATGCGCTGATGGACTCGCAGCGCGCCAGCGGCGCCTACACCTTCGTGATCAAGCCGGGCGCCGAGACGGTCGTCGAGACGCGCGCGCGGCTGTTCCTGCGCTCGCCCGTCGCGACGCTGGCGCTGGCGCCGCTGACCAGCATGTACCTGTTCGGCGAGAACCAGCCGCAGAAGGGCGACTTCCGTCCCGAGGTCCACGACAGCGACGGCCTGATGGTCGCCAGCGCGAGCGGCGAATGGATCTGGCGTCCGCTGATCAACCCGAACGGCACGCTGACGACCTCGTTCACGCTGCCGGGCTTGAAGGGCTTCGGCCTGATGCAGCGCGACCGCCGCTTCGCCAGCTACGAGGACACCGAGGCGCGCTACGAGATGCGCCCCTCCGCCTGGATCGAGCCGACCAGCGACTGGGGTCCGGGCCGCGTGGAGCTGATGTCGCTGCACACGCCCGACGAGACCCACGACAACATCGTCGCCTACTGGGTGCCGGCGAAGCAGCCGGCCCCGGGCCAGCCGCTGGACTACTCGTACCGCCTGCACCTGCAGGGCGAGCAGCAGCAACGCCCGCCCGGCGCCTGGGCCGTGCAGACGCGCACCGGCTACAGCTACGCCAAGCTGGACAAGAACGAGCAGCAGTTCATCGTCGACTTCGAAGGCCCGTCGCTCGCCGCGCTGCCCGCCGGCGCCGAGGTCAAGGCCGTCGCGAGCACGAACGGCAACGGCGAGGTCACCGAGGTCAACGCCTACCCGAACCCGGTCACCGGCGGCTGGCGCATGGCCGTCCGCATCAAGCAGCTCCGCCCCGGTCAGTCGACCGAGCTACGCGGCTTCCTCCAGACAAAGCAACAGGTCCTCACCGAGACCTGGAGCCTGATTCTTCCTCCCCAGTGAAGGAGCACGACATGACCGCATCCCTGCCCACCGGCACCCTGCATCAGGCGGCTTCCGCGCCGGGTCCCGTCGGACCGAGCGCCCCGGCGATCAAGCGCGGCGCGATGGTGCCCCGCGCCTGGGGCCAGCGCACGCCGCCGGTCGAGTCGCTGCCCGCGGCCCAGCCCCCCGAGGCCTGGGAAACCGCCGCGAAGCACCGCCGCAACGCGCTGAAGCTGTCGATCCTCGGCGCCACCGCGCTGGCGACCAGCGTGCTCTGGCGCACCCACAACGGCTGGGCCGCCGACCCCTGGGCCTTCGCGCTGCAATGCGTGCACCTGGCGCTGTTCGCGCTGCTGTTCGCCTGGGTCAGCGCCGGCTGCGTCACCGCGGTGATGGGCTTCTGGGTCATGCTGCGCGGCGACCGTCACGCCATCAGCATCAAGGACGCCGGCAACGACGCGCTCGGCGCCGACGCGCGCACCGCGCTCATCATGCCGATCTGCAACGAGGACGTGACCACCGTCTTCGCCGGCCTGCGCGCCAGCTGCGAGTCGCTCGCGGCCGCCGGCGCGCTGCGCCTGTTCGACGTCTACATCCTGTCCGACAGCAGCGACCCCGAGCGCCGCACGCAGGAGCTGGCCGCCTGGGCCGAGCTGCGCGCGCAGTTCGCCGGCCGCGGCCGCATCCATTACCGCTGGCGCCAGCGCCGGGTGAAGAAGAAGGCCGGCAACGTCGCCGACTTCTGCCGCCGCTGGGGCCGCAACTACCGCTACATGGTGGTGCTGGACGCCGACAGCGTAATGAGCGGCGACTGCCTGCTGGGCCTGGTCCGTCTGATGGAGAAGCACCCGCGCGCCGGCATCCTGCAGGCCGCCAACCAGGTCTGCGGTCACGACACGCCGCACGCCCGCGCGCAGCAGTTCGCGAGCCGCGTGACGGGTCGCCTCTTCGCCGCCGGCATGCAGTTCTGGCAGCTGGGCGAGGCCCATTACTGGGGCCACAACGCGATCATCCGCGTCGAGCCCTTCATGAAGCATTGCGCCCTGGCCCCGCTGCGCGGCAAGGACATCATGTCCCACGACTTCGTCGAGGCCGCGCTGATGCGCCGCGCCGGCTATCAGGTGTGGCTGGTGGCGGACCTGCCGGGCAGCTATGAACAACAGCCGCCGCACCTGCTGGCCGAGCTGCAGCGCGACCGCCGCTGGTGCCAGGGCAACATCCAGAACGCCGGCCTGATCGCCGAACCCGGCCTGCACGGCGTGCACCGCGCGATGCTGGTCACCGGCGCGCTGTCCTACCTGGCCGCGCCGCTGTGGCTGCTGTACGTGGGCCTGGGCGTGCTGCTCTGGAACGTCGGCGGCAGCGAGGCCTTCCAGCCCTTCCTGGAAGACGGCTCGCTGGCCCCGGGCGTGGCCGCGCTGTGGTTCGGCACGATCGGCATGCTGGTCCTGCCGCGACTGCTGTCGGTGGCCGCGCTGATCCTGCGCGGCGAGCAGTCGCAGTACGGCGGCTCGCTGAAGCTGGTGGCGTCCTGCGCCACCGAGGCCGGCATGTCGCTGCTGCAGGCGCCGCTGCGGATGGTCGCCCACTCGATCTTCTGCGTGGTCGCGCTGACGGGGATCTCGCTGGACTGGAAGTCCCCGCCGCGTGCCGCCGAGGATGTGTCCTGGCGCGAAGCGTTCGCCGCCTACGGCCGCATCAGCGCGGTGACGCTGGTCCTCACCGCACTGATCGGCGCGCTGAGCCCGTCGACGCTGATCTGGATCGCGCCGATCGCCCTGCCGCTGCTGCTGGCCGCGCCGATCACGGTGCTGTCGAGCCGCTCCCGCCTGGGCGAGCGCATGCGCCGCGCCGGCCTGCTGGTGATCCCGGAGGAAAGCCGCACGCCGACCGTGCTGCGCAACGCCTGGGCCTATGGTCGCCAGGAGCGTCATCTCCCCGGCTTCGCCGACCTGCTGGCGAGCCGCCGCCTGACCGCGTTGGCAGCCGAAGCGATGGGTCGCCGCGACGTCGGCCAGGGCACGCGCGCACAGGTCCGTGGGCATCGCATCAGCGAACTGACGGCGCAACCGGGTGCGCTCGACACGATGTCGAATGCCGATCGCATGCGCTTCCTGAGCGAGCCGGGCCACCTGCTGCGCCTGGCGCAGCCGCTGCGCCCCTCGACGTTCACCGAGGTCCGCCCGGACCTGCGACTGGCGGCCTGATCAGAGAAACGCTCCATCGGCCCGGGCACCCGTCGACGAGTCATGGCGGAGGCGCGGCGCCCGGGACCGGTGGTTGCGTTGCACGTGCGGGAGGCCAAGCGCGGGCACTCCACGGCGCAGGGGGCATCCCTCCGGGAACCCCCAGCACCATTCCGGCCCCAGCAGCGCTCGCGGTGTTCCCGTTTCGACCGCTACGTCGGATCCCGGTCGTAGGTTCTGACCTCCTCGGGCAATCGGACCCAGCCGTGCATGCGGCAGGTGTAGACCGAGTCCTGCGGGGGCGGGAACGACGGATCCGCGAAGGCGCCGACGGCGACGCCGACCGAGCCTTCGACACCCTCTTCCGTGTGGAAGACGTTGCTGCCGCAGACCGGGCAGAAGTGGAAGCGGAAACGGGCGCCCTGGTCCCCGGCGCGCACGAACTCGGTGGCGATGCCGACGACCTCGTAGGGCTCGGCGAAAGCCGCCAGCGTCGCGAAGACACTGCCCGTGCGACGCTGGCACGCCAGGCAATGGCAGAGGCCGGTTCCCAACGGCTCTCCCTGCACCACGATCTTCAATTGGCCGCAACTGCACGAAGCGGTACGTGAAGCCATGCGATCACCTCCCTGGAGACCGTCTGTGGAACGGCCATGCTAAGCGCTGCCTTAGTGTGCTGGCTACAACTCTGAGACATCGTTGCCACAACGACATGCATGGGCGTCCCCAGAGTGGGGGATGCGCGCGGGCCGGAGACTTGCCCTGGCATCGCCCCGATGCGGGGCCTACATCGCCCAGAGGCGGGGCGAGGTGCCGTCCAGGCCCCACAAGACCTGACGCCAGGCGGCCCAGCAGCGGCGCAGCAGCAGCGACACCGGCTCGACGACCGGTCCCAGCGCCCGCACCACCAGCACGCCGTCCTGCGCCGCCGTGGCGCCGGCGGTGAGGCGTAACGGATCGGCCTCGATCAGCGCGCGGACGGCGTCCAGTGCCTGCTCGCGACGTTCGCGTCCGATCGCGGTGCCGGCGGCGAACACCAGGGTGCCCAGGCAACGGTGGCCAGCCAGTCCGAGGTCTCCGTCCATCAGCAAGGCATCGTCCGCATCGAGCAGACCGCGTTCGAGCCAGACGCCCGGGATCTCCAGATGCTGCTGGAAACGTCCTGACGCATACGGCTGCCCCGCGCCGGGCAGGCCGAGCGCGGTGATGTCCCACGCGAACATTTCCGCCGTCGGCGCGAGCGTGAAGCGGGCCTCGTTGAGCGCCTCGCAGCCGGGATAGGCGATCGCCTCGAGCGGCAGCCATTCGAGCCGCGCGTGATCGCCCAGCTGCGCCTGCACGCGCTGCGTCGCGAGCGCGCCCGACGGGCTGCGATAGAAACGCGTCGCGCCCGGCGTGGTCACCAGCGCGTGCGCGCCCTCCCCCACCGTCACGGCGATGTCCAAGGTATCCCCGCCGACCAGGCCGCTGGGCGGATGCACCAGCACGCTGTGGCAGATCCCGTCGCCTTCCGGATAAAGGCTCTTCAGCAGGCGCAGCGGCCCCTCATGGTCATGGCTGACGACGCAGCGGCCGCGCTCGACGCGGTAGTCGGCGCGCAGGCGGGCCAGCCACTGCTTGGCGGCCGGATCGTTGGAGGAGGCGGAAGCGGGGGAAGGCGAGGACTCGGGAGGCGCGGTCATGGGCGCGGATGTTAGGGGCATCCGCCCCTCATTTCGGCAGCGTGACCCAGGCGTAGTCCAGCCAGTTGTCGGCGCGGTGAACGGCCTTCACGCCCTGGCGCACCGCCCACGGCGCCGCCTGCCGATGCAGGGGCAGGACGTGGATCTGCTCACGGTACTCCTGCAGCGCAGCCCGGATCAGCTGCTCGCGCTTGACGGGATCGGCCTCGGTCGAGGACGCGCCCGCGAGTTGATCGAACTTCGGATTCCTCGACCGGCCGTAGTTGTAGTAACCGGCGCCGGACGGCTTGTCGTCGCTGCGGTAGACCGGCGTCAGGATGGTCTCCGCGTCGGTGATCGCGCCGCCCCAGCCCATCAGGTAGAGGCTGGTCTCGTAGCGCTCCAGCTTGGGGAAGTACAGGACGCGCGGCATCGCGTTGACCTTCACCTTCACCTTGATCTGCGCCCACATCGACGCCAGGGCGAGGCAGATGGCCTCGTCGTTGACGTAGCGGTTGTTGGGGCAGTCCAGCGTCACCTCGAAGCCGTCCGCATAACCGGCGTGGGCCATTGCCTTGCGCGCGGCGGCAAGATCGAACGGCAGGCGCGTCTCCAGCGCCGGATCGCCGAAGGCGCCGAGCGGGGACGGCGTCAGCCCGCCGGTGGGCTGCGACAGGCCGTTCATCAGCCGCTTGTGGATGGCGTCGATGTCGATGGCCTGGTACATCGCGCGGCGCACGCGCAGGTCCTGGAACGGGTTCTTGCCGTTGGGTGTGCGGCCGTACACCAGCGTGTCGCGCGCCTGGTCCATGCCGACGAAGATCAGGCGGTTCTCGAGCCCCTCGATCACCTGCACGCCCGCTGTCGCGCGCAGCCGCGGCACGTCGCGCGGCGCGGGATCGAGCAGCAGGTCGATCTCCCCCGACACCAGCGCGGCGAGCCGCGTCGCGTCGTTCGAGATCGGCGTGAACTGCACCTCCTGCACGTTGCCCTCGAAGCGGCCCCACCAGTTGGGGTTGCGCTTGTAGACGGTGCGGATGCCGGGCTGGCGGCGGACCAGCATGAAGGGGCCGGTGCCGTTCGTGTTGAAGCTGGCGAAGCTCTCCTCGTTGTCCTTGAAGCTGAGCGGCTTCGTCACCTTGTGCTGTTCGCTCCAGGCCTTGCTCATGATGAAGAGCAGGTCCAGGTGCTGCAGGAAGATCGGGTTGAAGCGCGGCTGGGTGATCTCGACGGTGAGCTCGTCGATCTTGCGCGCGGTGCCGACCGCGTTGGCGTAGACGGCGACCTGCGAGGTCGGCGCCTTGGCGCGCTGCAGCGAGAAGACGACGTCGTCGGCGGTGAACGCCGAGCCGTCATGGAACCTGACGTTGGGGCGCAGCTTGAAGCGCCAGACGAGCGGGCCGACCTGCGTCCACTCGGAGGCAAGACCCGGCACGATGTTGAGCTGGCGGTCGCGGGCGGTGAGGCGCTCGTAGACCTGCGAGTTCATGCCGTTGGTCAGGCTCTCGTTCTGCGAGTGCGGGTCCATCGTCTGGGCGTCGCCCTGGCTGGCCCAGCGCAGCGTCTGCGCGTGGGCCGCCGGCGCGCCGCCGACGGCTCCCCCGACCACGCCGGCGCACAGCGCCAGCAGCATGAGCAGTCGTGTCATCCCGCGCTCCCCGACGTCGTGTGATGTCGGGGAGTGTAGGGAGCACGGGCTCAGCGGGAGGTCGGGGTCTTTCCGGACGGGTCACTGCTCATCGGGCAGTACGCGAGAAGGGACAGTGAAATTCTGGGCGTAGTGCCAAGCCCTGCGCGCAGCCTCTTCTTCCGACCACGACCCTGCAACCCCCGACGTCGGCGTGGGCATCGGCAGCCGTTTTCGATTCATATCAAACAGACCGGGGTACATCCGCAACATGGCTTCGAACATCAGCTGGCGTGAGCGCGCAAAAACTTCGTGCATGGGTTCCGTCGTGTACATGTGAAAGTTCCTTGTCGATAAACGGAAAAGGGAGCAGTTGGACCGTAGGCGCAGCGAGGGTGTTGAGCGAAGACATCGAATGGCCGAGCCGCGTCGCGACCTCGGCCACTGCATCCATCGGCTCCCGGACGTCGTAGAACAGCCGCTGAGCCTCCTTGCGATCGATCGCGAACGCATGCGATGGATATCGCCGCATCAATTCATTGATCCCGTCCGCACCGATGTTGCCGCCCTTCTGCGCCAGACGCTCCCCGTAGGCGGCGGCAATGGCCATCGCACGCGTCACCTCGACGAGCCGACGAGGATCGACCTTTTCGAGCAGCGGCCGGAACAGTCGCGCGGTCATCAATGAAGCCGCATTGACTGCCGCCTCGTTGGACAGGCCCTGGGCCGAGATGGCATGCACCGCGATGGCGAAGCTCTGTATCTGGTGTGGCAGCAGCTGGTCCAGGACGCCGCCGAACTCGAGCCCGGAGCCGCGAACCGAGAATTCGCCCACCCTCGGAACCTGCATGTCGATAGGCCCCAACTCGCCACGATCGCCCATGTGCAACACGGACGCGCCGAGCACGATCAGCGTTCCCGCGCTCTTGCAGTAGCGCGGCACGAGCGCCTCGACACGCTTGTAATGAAATCCCAGGGCCCTCGCGATACGGAACGCCGCATGCGGATCACCACCAGGCGTCTCCAATACGACAAGGACATGCTCGTTCGTGCGGTGCTCGTCGAGCACTGTGCTCAGTCGTTCATAGCCCTCGACTGTGACCGGCCCCGCATAGGTCACTACATCGAACGGCGGTGCCAGAGGCGCCGCCCTTGATCGTTGGGCCGGCACATCGTTGGCCGGCGCCACTTCCTTCAGAAGAACTGCCATCAGATGCCCTCCAGCGCCATTCATCAGCGCGAGGTCTGCATCTTCGAGCGGACGCGTCAGGCGAACCATTGCCTGAACTAGGAGACTTTCACCTCAAAGATTGAGGAGCGCCACCGCTCTGAGTCAGCGGCAGCCACCAAGACTTGCTGTCATCGCGTGGACCGTCTCTCCCGAGGCGATCCCCCGGCGTCACTTCGCCGGCGCCTGCCAGAGCTCGTCGAGCCGCTGGAAGCCCCAGGTGGCCGGATCCTCGCGGCCGACGATGCGGTCCGACGCGTGGTTCGCCGACAGGTCCAGCACCTGCGTCGGGATCGGCATCTGCGACTTCGTCGAATAGAACACCCGCACCCGCGGCGCCGTCAGCGCCGTGGCGTTCTGCTCCAGCACCACCCCCAGGCGGCCCGACTGCAGCTTCACCAGCGTCCCCACCGGATAGATGCCCACGCACTTCACGAAGGCCTGGAACACCCGCGGATCGAAATGCCCCGTCCACTGCGCCATCCGCGCCAGCGACGACGCCGGATCCCACGCGTTCTTGTAGGGCCGGTTCGAGGTGATCGCGTCGTACACGTCGCACACCGCGCCCATGCGCGACAGCAGGCTGATCTGCTCGCCCGCCAGCTTGCCGGGGTAGCCCGTGCCGTCCATCTTCTCGTGATGCCGCAGCGCGACGTCCAGCGCCGCCTCGGGCACCGACGTGCCTTCCTTGAGCATCTCGAAGCCGCGCGTCGGGTGGTCGCGCATGATCGCGAACTCGGCGTCGGTCAGCGCGCCCGGCTTGTTCAGCACGTTCAGCGGCATCATCATCTTGCCGACGTCATGCAGCAGACCGGCGAGGCCGGCCTCGCGCGTGCGCGGCTCGTCCAGACCCATCTGCCGCGCCAGCGACACCATCAGCGCGCACACCGCCACCGAGTGCATGTAGGTGTAGTCGTCCTTGGTCTTCAGCCTCGCCAGGCTGATCAGCGCCGACGGATTGCGGACCACCGAGCTCGCGACCTCCTCGACCAGGGGCAGGCATTGCTCGGCGTCGATCGCCTTGCCCAGCCGGGCCTCGCCGAACAGCGTCATCACCGCGCGCTTGGAGCGCTGCATCACCTGCGTGGCGCGCTCGAGCTCCTCGCCCATCGACGCGGGCGCGGTGCTCAACTCGAGTCGGGGCGCCGCGGCAATGACGGCGGGGGCGGCGGGAGGCTCCGTCGCCACGGGTGCCGCGGGCGCCGCGGACGGGGCGGGCGCGGCAGCGGGCGGAGCCAGGGCCGCCTTCGGCGCCTCGGGGGCGTCGACGTCCAGGCCCTTGGACGCGTCGATCCAGCAGAACGGCACGCCGCTGGCCTTCAGCGCCTTCAGATCCTCGGGATCGGTGAGGACGAATTTCGTCTTCCAGAAAGGGTGCGACAGCCACGACCCTTCCATCCCTTGCAGATACATGCCCAGCTTCACCTGGGCCGTCGGGATCTTCTTCAGCATGACTGGCGTTTTCGTCCAGGACAACACAGTATGGCGCCCTCCCCGGCGCACGCACAGTCAGAACAGGCAATAAAAAACCGCCCTGGCGGGCGGTTGGCTACTGCTCTTCGCTTGCACCGCGGCTGGCTCACAGCCTGCCACGGATCAACGGAACCGCGATTGCGGGACTGTACGGAGTTCGGATGGCAAGCCTGCCAAATATTGCGACAGAAGCTTCAGTTCAGCGTGACTGAATTGCTTCACCTGGCCCGCCATCACCGCGTTGGTGCGCCCGTGATACGGCTTGCCCTCGATCTGGTAGGACTTCAGCGCCACGTACAGATAGTCGGCGTGCTGGCCGGCGATCTTGGGGTAGGTGCCGTCGATCGGCTTGCTGAAGTTGGCGCCATGACAGCTCGCGCATGCGCCCTTGTCCAGCAGCTTCTTGACGTCGGCCGGCGCCTCGACCGTCGCGGGCACCGCGTCGACCTTGGCCAGGCCGGCGTAGTACTCGGAGATCTCGGTGATGTCCCGGTCGCCCAACGGCAGCGCGATGCCGCGCATGGTCGGGTGCTTGCGGTCGCCCTTGGCGTACGCCGTCAGCGCATTGGCGATGTACTTGGCGTTCTGGCCCGCGATCATCGGGACCTTGTGCACCTCGGGGAAGGTGGCCTGATAGCCGGGGATGCCATGGCAGCCGATGCACATGGCCACCTTGGCCTGCACCGGGGCCTGGGGGCCAGGTGTTGCCGCGGACGTCGCGGCGGGGGTGGTCGTCGACGGCGCTTGTCCCGGCGCGGGCGACGAAGGGGCGTTGGACTGAGCGGCTACAACAAACGCACTTCCGGCCAGCATCAACGCGAGGGAGATCTGCAGTTGTCTTCTCATGGTCCCGATCTTCTAGGATTTGGGGCGGCGCGATTATAGGGGGGGCCCTATATACTGGTTTTCACCCCTGCGCTAGAGAAGCCCCTCATGAAATTCCAAGGTTCCCAGGACTACGTCGCCACGCCCGACCTGATGCTGGCGGTCAACGCGGCCATCACGCTGACGCGGCCGCTGCTGGTCAAGGGCGAACCGGGCACCGGCAAGACGCTGCTGGCCGAGGAAGTCGCCAAGGCCCTGGGACTGCCGCTGCTGCAGTGGCACGTGAAGAGCACGACCAAGGCGCAGCAGGGCCTGTACGAGTACGACGCGGTCAGCCGGCTGCGCGACAGCCAGCTCGGCGACGACAAGGTGCGCGACATCGCCAACTACATCGTCAAGGGCACGCTGTGGGAGGCTTTCGCGTCGGACACGCCGGTGGCGCTGCTGATCGACGAGATCGACAAGGCCGACATCGAGTTCCCCAACGACCTGCTGCGCGAGCTCGACCGCATGGAGTTCTACGTCTACGAGACCCGCGAGTGGGTCCGGGCGAAACACCGGCCGCTGGTGTTCATCACCTCCAACAACGAGAAGGAGCTGCCCGACGCCTTCCTGCGCCGCTGCTTCTTCCACTACATCAAGTTCCCCGAGGCCGACACGATGCAGGCCATCGTCGACGTCCACTTCCCCGGGCTGAAGAAGGACCTGCTGGCCGCCGCGCTGAAGACCTTCTACGACGTGCGCAAGCTGCCGGGGCTGAAGAAGAAGCCCTCCACGTCCGAGCTGATCGACTGGCTCAAGCTGCTGCTGGCCGAGGACATCCCGCTGGAGGCGCTGCAGACGCAGGACGACAAGGTCGCGATCCCGCCGCTGGTGGGCGCGCTGCTGAAGAACGAGCAGGACCTGACCCTGTTCGAGAAGCTCGTCTACATGCAGAGCCGCAACCGCTGAGCAGAATCAGCTGAGCAGAATCAGCTGAGCAGGATCCGCCGAAGCCGCCGGGCCAGAACAAGAACGGAACAAGGATGAGACAGGCATGAGCCAAGACTTCAACGCCGCCTGGCGCACCGCGCTGGCCGACGCGCTGGGATTCGTGGGCGGCGGCGTGATCGGCCTGCTGGTCGGCCGCTCGCTGGGATGGGAATTCATCGGCGAGCCCGGCTGGGGCCCGACCCAGATCCTGGGCCTGCTGACCATCCTCGTCGGCATGGGCGGCTGCCGCTGGCTGCTGCGCCGGCTGCTGCTCGGCAACAAGGGCTGAGGCCCGCCCTGCCCTCGCCCGTCCTTCACCCTCCCCCTTTTCCTCGCACCGCCGGCCGAGGGTCGGCTCGACTCATGACCGCACCCACCCCCTTCACCGCGCCGGTCACGCTGACCGGCCCGCATGCGCGGCTCGAGCCGTTGTCGCAGGATCACCGCGAGGCGCTGGTCGACGCGGTCGCCGACGGCGAGCTCTGGAAGCTCTGGTACACCACCGTGCCCGCGCCCGACCGCATGGGCGCGGAGATCGAACGGCGCCTGGGACTGCGCGACGCGGGCTCGATGAACCCCTTCACCGTGTTCGATGCCGACGGCCGCGTCGCCGGCATGACGACCTACATGAACATCGACGCGACCAACCGCCGCGTCGAGATCGGCTCCACCTGGACCCGCGCGTCCAGCCAGCGCAGCGGGCTGAACACGCAGTGCAAGCTGCTGCTGCTGCGGCACGCGTTCGAGACACTGGACTGCATCGCGGTGGAGTTCCGCACCAACCGCCTCAACACGCAGAGCCGCCGCGCGATCGAGCGCCTGGGCGCGCAGCTCGACGGCATCCTGCGCTCGCACGTGATCATGCCCAGCGGCCTGCCGCGCGACACCGCCGTCTACAGCATCACCGCGGCCGAATGGCCGACCATCCAGACCCACCTGCAGTGGCTACTCGACAAACCCCGGAGCGCCTGATGCCCGCCGTGAAGAAGACCCCCGCGAAGACTCCCGCCAAGAAGCCCCCGATCCGGAAGCCCGCCGCCACGAAGAGCGCATCGAAGAAGAACGCCTCCGCGTTGAAGACCTTCGACGTCGACGCGCTGTGGGCGCTGGCGCGCATCGGCGCGCCGAGCCTGTCGCCGGACGGCGCGCAGGCCGTCGTGCCGGTGACGCGCTACGACATGGAGAAGAACAAGGGGGCGACCGCGCTGTGGCTGCTGTCGACGCTGGGCGGCGAGCCGCGCGTGCTGACCTCCGCCGGCGAGAAGGACGGCCAGCCGCGCTGGAGCCCGACCGGCGAATCCGTCGCCTTCATCGCGCGTCGCGACCAGGAAGGCGACAAGGACGACGCACCGCAGCTCTACGTGATCCCGCCTGATGGCGGCGAGGCCCGCCGCGTGACGAAGCTGCCTTTCGGCGTCGAGTCCTTCAAGTGGTTCCCGGACGGCAAGCGCCTGGCCTTCGTGTCCTGGGTCGACCCGGGCCTGAAGGGCCAGGCCGCGCAGGCCGAGCGCCGCAAGGCCGAGAAGGACCGCAAGGAATCGGCCTACGTGACCGAGGAAGGTTTCTACCGCTTCTGGGACCACTCGCTGCCGATGAACCGCGTGCCGCATCTGCACGTGATCGACCTGGCCAGCGGCGAGGTCCGCGACCTGTTCGAGGGCACCGACTTCGAACTCAGCCGCGCCGAGCCCGATGCCGACACCTTCGACATCTCGCCGGACGGCCGCCGCATCGTGTTCAGCTTCGACCCGAACACGCCCAAGACGCTGGAGCACCGCAACGCGCTGGCCGAGATCGACGTCCGCTCGGGCCGCGCGCAGGTGCTGCTGCACGAGCCGGGCTGGGACCTGGTCGCGCCGGTCTACAGCCACGCGGGCCACCACATCGCCTTCATCGCCACCCACCAGGGCCTGAAGCACACGATGCCGCAGCAGCTGGCGGTGCTCGACACGCACGGCAACTGGGCCGTGCTGTCGGAGGACTGGGACCAGGAAGTCGCCGCCCCGCTGCGCTGGGACGAGGACGACCTCGGCGTGCTCTTCTGCGCCGAGGACCAGGGGCGCCGCCATCTCTACCGCTTCGACGTGAAGACGCTGCACGCGTTCCCGCTGTGCGAGGGCGGCCATGTCGGCGCGTTCGCGCTGGAGGCCGGCACGCTGGTCGTGCTGCACGACAGCGCGTCCTTCCCGCCGCAGGTCTCCGTCGTCGATCGCGAGGGCGACGCCGAGGAGCAGGTGCTGCACCGCATCGAATCCTTCAACGACGAGGCGCTCGCCTCATTGCGCTTCGGCGAGATCGAAGAGCTCTGGTACGAAGGGGCGCTGGGCGAGCTCGTCCAGATGTGGCTCTACCACCCGCCCGGCTTCGACCCGAAGCAGAAGACCAAGGTGCCGCTGATGCAGCTGATCCACGGCGGCCCGCACACCGCCATGGGCGACAGCTGGCACTGGCGCTGGAACCACCAGGCGATGGCGTCGCAGGGCTACGTCGTCGCCTGCGTGAATTACCACGGCTCGTCGAGCTTCGGAAACCGCTTCGCCGACTCGATCACCGGGCGTTGGGGCGAGCTGGAACTGCAGGACGTGGAAATCGCGACCGACCTGCTGCTCAAGCAGCCCTGGGCCGATCAGAAGCGGGTCTTCGCCACGGGCGGCAGCTACGGCGGCTACATGGTCGCGTGGATGAACGGCCACGTGCCGGCCGGCCGCTACCAGGCCTACGTCTGCCACGCGGGCTGCTTCGACTGGACGGCGATGTTCGCGAACGACGCCTACCTGTGGCATGCCAAGGAGTTGGGCACGGCGTACTGGAAGGATCCGGCCAAGGTCGCCGCGCAAAGCCCGATCGGCTACGCGCAGCACTTCAACACGCCGACGCTGGTCATCCACGGCCAGCTCGACTACCGCGTCCCCGACGCGCAGGGCCTGGCCTTCTACAACACGCTGAAGGCGCAGGGCGTCGACGCCCGGCTCGTCTGGTTCCCCGACGAGAACCATTGGGTCATGAAGCCGCGCAACTCCAGGCTCTGGTACGGCGAGTTCTTCGACTGGCTCAAGCGCCACGACACGACCGGCACGAAGGCGGGCATCAAGGCCGGCGCGAAGTCGGAGGCGAAAGCGAAAGCGGGCGCGGGAGCGAAAGCGGGCGCAAGGAGCGGCTCGAAGAAGCAGCGCGCCTGAGGAGCAGCACCAGCAACGCGAGGCCCGCCGCGGCCATCGCGAGCGTCGAGGGCTCCGGCACCGCCGGCGGCGGCAGCTGCTCGGTACGCGGTGGCAGCACGAACAGCGGCGTCGGCACGGAGAACGGTGGCGGTCCCGCGGGCGGTGGCCCGATCGAGACGCGCGGCGGACTCGAGAACGAGCCCGGCGGCGTCTCCGGCACGCCGGTCAAGGGCGTGGGCGGCAATGTCGACAAGGGCGGCGTGTCCGCCGGCACCGGTGTCGGCGCACCGGCACCCGGCGGATCGAAGAGCAGTTCGCCTTCGCCGGGTGGCGTGGCGCCTCCACCCCCGCCGCCGCCCGGCACGCGGGCGATGCGGCTCACGTTGCGGCACACGGTGGGCACCATCACGCAGGCCGTGCCCTCGCAATAGACCAGCGCACGCTCGCGCTGAACGTCGGACCAGCGATCGCGCGTGACGCTCGCACAGACGCGTCCCTGGCCAAAATGCATGTCGCGGATCTGCGGCTCGTAGCCCGCGTTCCCCTCGATGCGATCACGCGAGATCTCGACGACGTCGTCGTACTCGTGCGCCCGCATCCGCGTCTTGAGGCGCTCACGCACCGCCGGCGCCAGATCGGTGTAGCGGTCGACGGCCGCGGGCACGTCGCCCATGAAGCTGTCGTGGCCCGGACGGTCCCATGAACAGGCGGCAGACGCGGCAGCCCGCGCCGGCACGTGGGCGAGGAGCGCCCCAACCGCAAAGGCGGCAAACAGGTACTGCAGTCGTGACATGGGAGGGCGACGGCCCTGTGGGACCTCGGCAAAGTTGAACGCGAGCTTCCTTTGGCAAGACCGGGACCCGGGGACAGGTGTTGCGCAAGGCGTACTGCGTATCGCCGAGAGCGTCGCGCGACTGTGGGTGGCGCGACTGTGGGTGGCGCGACTGTGGGTGGCGCGACTGCGTGTCGCCAAGCGCGGGCACTCCACGGCGCAGGGGGCATCCCTCCGGGAACCCCCAGCACCATTCCGGCCCCAGCATCGCCCGTTGACTGCGGGCCTGGATGTGCGAGGTGCTGGCTACACCTCGTCCCAGTCGAGGTCGCCGCAGAGGACGCGCAGGCGGCCGTCCTGCCAGTAGGCGACGGATACGGTCACGCACATCCTGGCGCCGTGCAGGCTCAGGTAGGGGCGCGTGGTCTGGATCTCGCCGACCGTCTCGACCGCGCGGCGGAAATAGGGTCGGCGCGCCCAGCGGGCATCACCCGCACGCTCCATCGGCAGGAAACGTGGATCGATCTCCGCCGGGCCCGAGGCGGGCACCGCGCGCGCACCGATCTCCCGGCCGTCGTCGTCCAGCAGGTAGCACATCTGCGCCCCGTCCAGCTTGAGGAAGGGCTGGCAGGCCTCGACCAGCGGACGCCCCTGCTGCACCGTCTGCAGCGCCAGCGCCAGCGCCGTGCGGAACGGCGTCAGCCGGTCCAGGTGATCACGCCGCAGTTGCGCCTGGCGCTCGTTGAACAGGCGCCAGACATCCTCCAGCGCGGACACGCCCTCGCCGTCGCGCAGGAACGGCGCCGGGTGGCCGAAGGCGAAACCCTGCACCAGGTCGACGTCCGCATCCATCGCGAGCTGCGCATCCTCGACGGTCTCGATGCCCTCCAGCAGCACCAGCGAACCGCACTCGTGCAGCAGCGCCACCATCTGCGAGAGAACCCTCGCCATGCGCCGCGAGCCGCGCGAGCGCATCAGCAGCGAACGGTCCAGCTTGACGATCTCCGGCCGGATCCGCCAGATGCGATCGAAGTTCGAGTGCCCCACGCCGAAGTCATCCAGCGCCAGCAGGCAGCCGGTGGCGCGCGCGGCCTCGACCGCCTCCTCGAAGCTGTCGTCGCGCGCCATCACGTCCTCGGTGACCTCGAAGACCAGGCGATGCGTCGGCAGGCCCAGCTGATGCACGACCTCGACCGCGCGCGCCAGCATGCGCACCTGCAGCGCCGCGTGCATGAAGACGGCCGGATGGATGTTCAGGAACAGCCAGCAGTCCGGCTGCCGCTGCGCGACGAAGTTGTGCACGTGCAGCAGCCGGCACAGGCGGTCGAGCCAGATCTGCTGCTCGAAGCTGCCGACGCCCTCGAAGGCGGTGACCGGGGTGATGGGACGGCCGCGCTCGTCCTCGACGCGGATCAGGCCCTCGTAGCCGACCGGCCGGCGGTGCGGATAGCTGTAGACCGGCTGGAACGCGCTGGTCAGCCGGTAGTTCTGGAAGCTGCCGACCCAACGGCCGCGCTCCTCGCCGACGGCGCCGTACAGCGCCTGCAGCATGCCTTCGACCTCGGCGTTGTCGTCGCCGCTGCCTGTCCCGTGATCCATTCGCCCGACCCCAACGTTGGAGGCTGCGCGGTTCCGCGACCGCGGAGCCGTGTTTGACGCCGATGCTACGCCTGGGACCCGCCGGCCGGCATGGATAATGCCCTGATGCCCCGGAGTCCAGGGGGAGGCCCATGCTGATCCAGTTCTTCTACACGCTGCGCGCCGCCAAGCTGCCCGTCTCCGTCAAGGAGTACCTGACCCTGCTCGAGGCCATGAAGGCCGGCGTGCTCGACGACACCGACATCGGCGGCAGCGGCCCCACGGTGGACAAGTTCTACGCGCTCGCCCGGACCTCGCTGGTCAAGGACGAGGCGCTGTTCGACAAGTTCGACCGCGCCTTCGCGGCCTACTTCAAGGGCGTCGAGCTGATGGGCGACCTGTTCAAGGCCTTGCCGCAGGAATGGCTGACGAAACAGCTCGAACGCGAGCTGACGCCCGAACAGCTCGCGCAGCTGAAGGCGCTGGACTGGGACGAGCTGATGGACACGCTGCGCCAGCGGCTCGAGGAACAGCAGGAACGCCACGAAGGCGGCAGCCGCTGGATCGGCACCGGCGGCACCAGTCCCTTCGGCAACGGCGGCGCGAATCCGCGCGGCGTGCGCATCGGCGGCCCCGGCGGCCAGCGCAGCGCGGTCAAGGTCTGGGACCAGCGCGCCTACAAGGACTACGACGACAACATCGAGCTGGGCACCCGCAACATCAAGGTCGCGCTGCGCCGGCTGCGCCGCTTCGCGCGCGAGGGGTCGGAGCTGGAGCTCGACCTCGACGACACCATCCACAAGACCGCCGCCAACGCCGGCATGCTCGACATCCGCATGATCCCGGAGCGTCACAACAAGGTGAAGCTGCTGCTGCTGATGGACGTCGGCGGCACGATGGATGAGCACGTGCACCGCGTCGAGGAGCTGTTCTCCGCGGTCAAGAGCGAGTTCAAGCACCTGGAGTTCTTCTACTTCCACAACTGCGTCTACGACTTCGTGTGGAAGAACAACCGGCGCCGCTTCAGCGAGAAGACCTCGACCTGGGACCTGATCCACAAGTACAACCGGGACTACAAGCTCATCTTCGTCGGCGACGCCACGATGAGCCCCTACGAGATCCTCCAGCCCGGCGGCAGCGTCGAGTACAACAACGAGGAAGCCGGCGCCGAATGGCTGCAGCGGCTCACCGCCCATTTCAACAAGCACGTCTGGATCAACCCCGAACCGGCCGGGGTCTGGCAATACCGCCAGAGCATCTCGCTGATCCAGCAGTTGATGCAGCAACGCATGATGCCGCTCACCATGGGCGGACTCGAACAGGCGATGCGCGTGCTCAACCGATGACGGCGACGACCCTGACGCGTCCGGTGACTCATTGGCTGCGGCGCGCGCTGCCGATCTTCACGATCGGCGCGGCGCTCGCGCTGCTGGGCGGCTGCTCGCTGCTGCCCACCGACCGCAAGGCGCAGCTGAAGGTCGCGGCGACCGAAGAAGCCGATGCCAACAATCCCTACGTGACCAGCACGCGCAAGATCTCGGCCTATGAGCTGACCGTCGAGGCGCCGCCCGAGCTGCGCTCGCTGCTGATGGAGCACCTGGACCTGGCGCGCTTCCGCGACACGCCCGAGGACATGCGCCTGACCGCCGGGGAGTTGCGCCGGCTTGCCGCCGTCGCGCCCGAGCAGGCCACCAAGCTGCTGGAGACCGCCGGCTACTTCAACGCCAAGGTCCGGACCGAGGAAGTGGGCGACCTGTCCGACGGCGTGCGCAACCTGAGGCTGATCGTCGACACCGGCCCGCGCGCGCTGGTCCGGCAGATGGACCTGCGCATCGAGGGCCCGCTGAAGACCGCCACCGAGCGCGGCGACAAGCTCGCGGTGGCCCTCGACCGCACGTTGACGCAGAGCTGGCTGCTGCCGCCGCAGACGGGCTTCAGCCAGGGCGACTGGGCCGCCGCCAAGAACGCGCTGCTGACGCGCGCGCGGGCGCAGGGCTATCCGCTGGCCCGGATGACGCACAGCGAGGCCGTCGTGCAGGCCGACGACAACCAGGTCGACATCGCCGTCACGCTGGAGAGCGGGCCGCTGTTCACGCTCGGCGAGCTGACCGTCGAGGGCCTGAACCACCAGCCCGAGGAAAGCGTGCGCCGGCTGGCGGGCTACCAGCTGCACCAGCCCTACAACGAGAAGCTGCTGCTCGACTTCCAGGAGCGGCTGGTGGGCACGCAGCTGTTCGACAGCGCCAGCGTCGAGATCCAGCCCGAGAGCGTCACCCCGGCGCCCGGCGCCGAGACCGTCGAGGTGCCGGTGACCGTGAAGATCCGCGAGGCCGCGCGCCAGCAGGTCACGCTGGGCGTCGGCTACCGGACCGTCGACGGCCCGAGCGCCAACATCGAATACACGCACCGCAAGCCCTTCGGGCTCAACATCCGCGAGCGCAGCAAGCTCGAGCTGTCCCGCGTCCGCCAGGCGCTGGACACGGAAATCAGCTCCCATCCGCAACCCAACATGCAGCGCAGCCTGGCGCTGGTGAAGGTCGAGCGCATCGACGACAACGACCAGGTCAACCTCAACCTCAGCACGCGCTTCGGTTATGCGAAGGAGACGGAGCCCGAGGACCGGCTGACCTACGTCGAGGTCATCCGGTCCTGGGAACACAAGCCGGCGGTTCCGACGACGGTGGCCGGCGCGGTGTCGCTGAACCAGCAGATGACGTGGCGGCGGCTGGACTCGCGCGTGCTGCCGACCAAGGGCTGGAGCGCCACCGCCACGGTCGGCGGCGGCTGGGCCGACAGCTCGGCGGAGAAGAACGGCCCGTTCGCGCGGGCGACCGGCAAGGTCTACTGGTACTCGCCGCTGTCGGGGCGTTGGCTGTTCTCGACACGGCTCGAGGGCGGCCAGATCCTGGCCAAGGGCAAGCTGGGCCTGCCGGAGGCGCTGCGCTTCCGCACCGGCGGCGACGACAGCGTGCGCGGCTACGGCTACAACGACCTGGGCCCGGTGAACTCCACCGGCGCGCAGACCGGCGGCCGCGTGCTGCTCAACGGCAGCGTCGAGGTCTCGCATCCGCTCACGCCGCGCATCCCGCAGCTGATGGGCGCCGTGTTCATCGACGCCGGCCAGGCCGCGCAGAACTGGGGCGACTACCACCCCGCCTGGGCCTACGGCACCGGCCTGCGCTATCGCAGCCCGGTCGGCGTGCTGCGCTTCGACTTCGCCAAGGGCAACCTGGTCGACAAGTGGCGCCTGCATTTCAGCGTCGGCATCAACCTGTAATCCGATGAGCGACCCGCGCGACGACCTTCCCACGCCCTCGTCTCCGGACGCGGCGCCCGGCGGCGCGCCCGCGCCGGCGGCGGCACCCGCCGCTTCGGTCGAGGCAGAGGCAGAGGCCGCACCGCGTCGCCGCCGTCGCGGCCGTGGCCTGCTGTGGGTGCTGCTCACGATCCCGGTGCTGATCGGCCTGATCGCGCTCGCCCTGACCTGGGCGCTGAAGACGGAAGGCGGCACCGCCTACATCCTGGCGAAAGTGCCGGGCCTGTCGCTGCAGAACGCACGCGGCCGGCTGCTGGGCGACTTCGATGTCGACCGCGCCGAGCTCGTGCTGCCCGGCACCGAGGACCGCATCGTCCTCGAGCAACTGCAATGGCGGAACGTTCGGCTGGTCTGGAACCGTTCGCCGCTGCTGTGGGGCGAAGTCCGGGCGGACCGGCTGGCCATCGCGCGCCTGCGGGTGCAGGTCGCGCCGAGCGCGTCGACCGAACCGGCCAAGCCGCCGCTCAGCCTGCTGTCGCCGGTCGCGATCACGATCGCGGACCTGGAGATCGGCGAGGTCTTCGCTCCCGGCCTGGTGCAGCCGCTGCGCGGCCTGCGCGGCAGCGCGGCGCTGGGCGCCGACGGCGGCAGGCAGCACGCGCTGACCGTCAAGTCCTTGGGCTGGCAACAACTGACCCTCGCCGGCGAAGCACGGATCGCGACGCAGGACGACCTGAAGCTCGCCAGCCGCTGGACGCTGAGCCAGCCGACCGGCGAGCTGCCGTGGACCGCGCCGTTCCAGCTCGACGGCCCGATCGCGGACCTGACGCTGAAGGGCTCGCTCGAGGCGGCGAAGCAGCGTCTGCAGGTGCAGGCCCGGCTGCAGGCGTTCGCGCCCTTCCCCGTCGCGCAGCTGGAGACGCAGGCCAAGGACCTGGACCTCGCCGCGCTGCTGCCCGGCACCGCCGGCGTGCCGCGCACCGGCCTCAGCGGCAAGGTCACGATGACGCCGAACGCGGACAAGTCGCTCAGCGTCAAGGCGGACCTGGACAACAGCGCCGCCGGCCGGCTCGACCAGGATCGCCTGCCGCTGCGTCAACTGCAGCTGGACCTGCTGCTCGATCCGTCGAACTGGACCCGGCTGCGCCTGCCTCGACTGGACGCGCTGCTGACCGGCGGCGGCCGGCTGCAGGCGGTGGGTCAGACCAGCCAGTCCGACGGCAGCGTGCTGACGCTGCGCCTCACCGGCCTGGACAGCCGCCAGATCGACGCGCGTTGGCCCGTGGTCCAGGCGCGCGGTGAGCTCAAGCTCAGCACCAAGGCCAACCTGGTGAAGGCCTCCGCGGACCAGTCGCTGCAGGTCGAAGGCGACCTCACCGGGCAACTCGGCCAAGGCAAGCTGCAGGCGCCGCTCGCGGTCACGCTGGCTGCGGAACTGCGCACGCAGTCGATCGACGTGCAACGCCTGCAGGCGCGCTCGGGCGCCGCCACGCTGAACGCCGCGGGCGAGTTCACGCTGAACGAGGCCCTCGACTTCGCCTCGGGCTGGAAGACCCGCGTGGAAGCCTCCGTGCAGGGCCTGGATCCGCGCCGCCTCAGCCCGGAGCCCCTGCCCGCCGGCACGGCGCCGCAGGCCATCAACGGCCGCTTGAAGGCTGCGCTCCAGTCGGTGCGCGGCAGCCTGTGGCCGCAGGGCAAGGCGGAGCTCGACCTGCAACCCAGTCAATGGCAAGGCCTGCCCCTCAGCGGCCAGGTCCGCTACAGCCGCAACGGGACCGCCGCGCCGGACCTGCTGGCCGATCTGCGACTGGCCGACGCGACGCTGCAGGCGCGCAGCCGCATCAACGCCGCGGCGCGGCGCGAGCAGGTCGATCTGTCGATCAATGCGAACGCACCCAGGCTCGCCAGCCTGCAGCCGATGCTGCGCGCGCAGTTCCCGCAGGCGACGATCGTCGGCAGCGCGCAGGCGCAGGCAACCGTCGTGCTGATCCAGCCGGGCGCGCGCCAGGCCCAGTATGGCAGCGACGGCAAGTGGCAGTTGCAGGGCTTCGGGCTCTCCGGCGTGCCCGGCCTGCCGGCCAACTCCGGCAGCCGGCCGGCGCTGCAGCTGGACAACGCCTCAGGCCAATGGACGCTGTCCAGCCTCAAGGACGCGAAGCTCGCGTGGACCGCGCAGCTCCGCAACCTGCGGCTGCCGCAGCAGAGCATGCGGCTCGACGAGCTGCAGCTGGACCTCTCCGGCAGTTGGGCGCAGCACCGCCTCACGCTGACGACGCAGGGCCAGGTGCCGCTGCCGCCGGTGCTCACGCAACCGGCGTCGACCAAAGTGGTCGCGCGGGCACAGGCGGCGAGCGCGAACGGTTCCGCCCTCGCGCAGACGGTGCCGCTGGACCCGCAGGGCGCGCGCGCGCGGATCGCGCTGGACGGCGCGCTGGAAGCCGATCCGCTGCAGGCCTGGCGCCAGGGCGCGGTGTGGAACGCGCGCGGGCTGACGCTCGCGCTGGAAGCCAGCCAGCAGGCCACGCCGCTGCTGAAGGCCGGACCGCTGGCGCTCGCGCTGCGGCTGGACCCGGGACTCGATCCGCGCCAGGCGACGCTCGCGCCGGGGCGGATGGAGCTGCTCGGCGCCGGCCTGCGCTGGGATCGCATGATGTGGCAGAACTCCAACCAGCCCAACCTGCCCTCGGGCGAGTGGGACGTCCAGGCGGTGATGGAGCCGCTGGCCGCCGCACCGGTGCTGAGCAAGCTGCAGCCCGACTTCGGCTGGGGCGGCGACCTGCAGATCGAAGGCCGGTTCAAGTCGCGGCGCGACGCGCGCGGCCTGACGGTGGACGCGATGCTCGAACGCACCAAGGGCGACCTGACGGTGACCGACGAAGTCAGCACGCAGCGGCTCGCGCTCACCGACCTGCGGCTGGGCGTGATCGCGGACCAGGGCGTGTGGCATCTGGTGCAGGGCGTGGCCGGCGAGAACATGGGCGCCATCGGCGGCGCGGTGACCTTCCGGACCGCCAATGCGCACGCGCTGCCGACGCCGGGCGCCAAGCTCGAGGGCGGCATCGAGGCCAAGGTCGACAACATGGGCAACTGGGGCCCGTGGCTGCCGGCGGGCTGGCGCCTGGGCGGCAGCCTGGCCGCGACGCTGAACTTCGGCGGCACGCTGGGCGCGCCGGAAGTCCGCGGCCAGGCCGGCGCGCAGAAGCTGTCGCTGCGCAATCCGCTGATGGGCGTGGACATGCAGCAGGGCGAGCTCGCGCTGACGATGAGCGGCCGCGAAGCCAAGCTCGAGAAGTTCACCGCGCGCGCCGGCAACGGCACGGTCAACATGGACGGCACGCTGCGCTTCGGCGCGCAGCCCAGCGCGGAGCTGTCGCTGAAGGCGGACACCTTCGCGCTGCTGCAGCGCGTGGACCGGCGCATCGTCGCCACCGGCGCCGCGCAGCTCAAGGCCAGCGCGCAGCTGCTGGACCTGAAGGGACAGTTCGTCGTCGCCGAGGGGCTGTTCGACTTCTCGCGCGGCGATGCGCCGCAGCTCGACAACGACGTGCAGGTCGTGCGCCAGAACGCGCCGCCCAAGGCCGTCGACGGCAGCGGCAAGCCGATGCGGCTCAAGCTCGACCTGGACCTGGACCTCGGACGGCGCCTGCAGCTCAAGGGCTACGGCATCGACACGAAGCTGCGCGGCCTGCTGCACCTCGCGCAGGACGGTCAGCCGCGGCCGCAGATGACCGGCGAGGTCCGCAGCGAAGGCGGCACCTTCAACGCCTACGGCCAGAAACTGGTCGTCGAGCGCGGCATCTTCAGCTTCGTCGGGCCGCTGGACAACCCGCGGCTGGACGTGCTCGCGATCCGGCCCGACATGGAGAACGAAGCGGTGCGCGTCGGCGTGACGGTCACCGGCACGGCCAGCAGCCCGCGGATCAAGCTCTATTCCGAGCCTGACATGAGCGAGACCAACAAGCTCTCGTGGCTGGTGCTGGGACGCTCGCCGGACAACCTGGGCCGCAGCGACACCGCGCTGATGCAACGCGCCGCGATGGCGCTGATCAGCGGCGACGGCGAGAGCGCCAGCGACAAGCTGATCCACAACATCGGTCTGGACGAGCTGTCCTTCAGCGGCGAAGGCGACGATGCGCGCGGCACCGTGGTGCGACTGGGCAAGCAGGTCAGCCGCAACGTCTTCGTCGCCTACGAGCGCGGCCTGAACGCGACCACGGGGTCGTGGCAGGTGATCTACAAGCTCGCGCAGCGCTTCACGCTGCGGGCGCAGGCCAACGAGTACCAGCAGGGCCTGGACGTGATCTGGCAGTGGAAGTGGGAGTAGCGGTCCGATAGCAAGCGCATGGCATGCGCGTGGCCGTCGGATGGCGGCGGGGATGGCGGTCGGAACGGCAGCGGCCTGGTCGCCTGCACGCCAGCCCGGGCTGGCCCACTGAGGCGCGCGGCTTCATGCGAGAATCCGCCGCTTTCGCGGACAGGGCCCCACCGGGGCCGGTTCACGCGGGCTCTCCGTAGTTCAATGGATAGAACGGCCGCCTCCTAAGCGGCAAATACAGGTTCGATTCCTGTCGGAGGGACCAACGCCTGGCGTCGGTCCCGACGCCTTCCGCCGCGCTCCTGCGGCACTAGCGCTTCAGCACGATCGTCACCAGCGCCGACGCGTCCACCACGCCGGTCACCGTGTGCACCACGCCCCCTTCGAGATAGCACAGCTGCCCCGCGCGCAAGGGCTGGCGCTGCTCCGCGCCGTCGCGCTGGACGATCAGCTCGAGTTCGCCTTCCAGGCAATGCAGCGTGATCTCGCCGTCGACCTTGTGCGACGGCAGCGACTTGCCCTTGGGCAGGACGACACGCATCACCTCCAGGCCCTCCGACTTGAACAGTGCGGAAGACGGTGTCGCGGTCAGCGCGGCACCCAGCGGCGCGACATCGATCGGCTGGGCGGGGGCGGCATGCGGCAAGGCCATGGAACTCCTCCTGGTGGGCGGGCGACTGCGGCGCGTCGAGGTCGCACCGCGGCTGGGGTTGCATCGATCATGGCACCGTCCGTGCCCGTTCGCATCCCCGAGGCGGCCGACACCCTGCCGGAAGTCATTCCCCGCGTTCACCCACCGCGTACCCACCGTTTCCACACCGCGCCCGGAATGCGCGCAAGATGCTCGCGATACGCGTAAATGCGGGGTAAACCGGCTTTTCATGCCGGGCCGCTTTTTTGCCTCACGCATATACTGGGAACGCCTTTGTTCCGTCCCGCACAACGGGGACGGACCATGCGGCGCCAAGCAGCCAGGCTGTACTGATTCAAGGTTTTTCATCATGGGCGCCAAACTGAAAGTCGCGGGCTGGGTCGCATTGGGTGCGATGGCCGGTGTCATGACGACGATGCAGCTGCAGGCCAATGCCCGCAGCACCACCAGCCCCCTTCCGCTCGAGGAACTGCAGCAGCTCGCCGCCGTCTTCGGGATCGTGAAGTCCGACTACGTCGAGTCCGTCGACGAGAAGAAGCTGATCAACGACGCCATCTCCGGCATGGTCAGCGGCCTGGACCCCCATTCCCAGTTCTTCGACAAGAAGAGCTTCAAGGAATTCCGCGAGAGCACGTCCGGCAAGTTCGTCGGCGTCGGCATCGAGATCGGCATGGAAGACGGCCTGGTCAAGATCGTCTCGCCGATCGAAGGCAGCCCCGCCTTCCGCGCCGGCCTCAAGAGCGGCGACCTGATCAGCAAGATCGACGACACGGCCGTGCGCGGCCTCACGCTCGATCAAGCGGTCAAGAAGATGCGCGGCGAACCGGCCACCAAGGTCACGCTGTCGATCTACCGCAAGTCGGAAAGCCGCACCTTCCCCGTCACGATCAGCCGCGAGGAAATCCGCGTGCAGAGCGTGCGCGCCAAGCTGGTCGAACCGGGCTACGCCTGGATCCGCGTGAGCCAGTTCCAGGACCGCACCGTCGAGGACTTCAGCCAGAAGCTGGCCGAGCTCTACAAGCAGGACCCCAAGATCAAGGGCGTCGTGCTGGACCTGCGCAATGACCCGGGCGGCCTGCTCGAGGGCGCGGTCGCGATCTCCGCGGCCTTCCTGCCCAAGGGCGTCGAGGTCGTGTCGACCAATGGTCAGCTCGCCGAGTCGAAGGCCAGCTACCGCGCCGATCCGGACTTCTACGCCCGCCGCGGCTCGGGCGATCCGCTGCGCCGCCTGCCGGACGCGATCAAGAACGTGCCGATGGTGGTGCTGGTGAACGAAGGTTCCGCCTCGGCCAGCGAGATCGTCGCCGGCGCGCTGCAGGATCACAAGCGGGCGACCGTGATGGGCCTGCAGACCTTCGGCAAGGGCTCGGTGCAGACCGTGCGCCAGTTGGGCCCGGACACGGCGGTCAAGCTGACCACCGCGCGCTATTACACGCCGAGCGGCCGCTCGATCCAGGCCAAGGGCATCGTGCCGGACATCCCGCTGGACGAGACCGCCGAGGGCAACGTCTTCGCCGAGCTGCGCATGCGCGAGGCCGACCTTGAGAAGCACCTCCACGGCTCGGACGAGAAGACGGAAGAGTCGCGCTCCAAGGAACTGGAGAAGATCCGCGAGGAACGTCGCCAGAAGCTGGAAGCCGACTACGCCAAGCGCGCCGAAGCACCGAAGCCGCTGCCCGAGTTCGGCAGCGCGGAAGACTTCCCGCTGCGCCAGGCGCTGAACCAGCTGCAAGGCAAGCCGGTCGCGGTCTCCAAGGTCGCGCAGGAACGCAAGGCGGAAGCGAAGACCGAATAAGTCTTCCCCAGCCCCCAAAGACAAACGCCCGATGCTTGCATCGGGCGTTTTGCTTGGTGGGTACCGATCAACTCGGCGAGGTGCCGTTGCTTTCTTCCGCTTCGGCGTCCGGGGCCTTCGAGTAGCGGGCGAAGGCGTTGGCGGCCCAGAGGCCGACTTCGTAGAGCAGGCACATCGGGATCGCCAGCGCGAGCTGCGAGACGATGTCCGGCGGCGTGATCACCGCCGCGATGACGAAGGCCAGCACGATGAAGTAGCCGCGGAACTGCTTGAGCTGCGGCACCGTGACGATGCCCATGCGCGCCAGCACTACCACCACCACCGGCACCTCGAACGCGGCCCCGAAGGCGATGAACATGTTCATCACGAAGCCCAGGTAGGCCTCGATGTCCGGCGCCGCCGTGATGCTCTTGGGCGCGAAGCTCTGGATGAAGGTGAAGACCTTGCCGAACACGAAGAAGTAGCAGAACGCCACGCCCGCGAAGAACAGCAGCGTGCTCGACACCACCAGCGGCATCACCAGGCGCTTCTCGTGGGAGTACAAGCCCGGCGCGACGAAGGCCCAGACCTGGTACAGCACCACCGGCAAGGCCACCAGGAAGGCCGCCAGCAAGGTGATCTTCAAGGGCACGAGGAATGGCGACAGCACGTTCGTCGCGATCATGGAGCTGCCCTGCGGCAGGTGCGAGACCAGCGGCACCGCCAGCAGGTCGAACAGACCGCCCGGACCGGGCCAGGCGCACAGCACCCCGAAAGCGATGGCGACCGCCACCAGCGCCCGGATCAACCGGTCGCGCAGCTCCATCAGGTGGGACACAAAAGGCTGTTCGGTGCCGGCCAGTTCGTCTTCTTGGGGGCTGCTCATGGGGCTCGGCGGGAGGGACGGAAGCGCGCCACGCGGGCCGCGCCGGATTGGGCGTGGCGACGCACGCCCTGCCGCTGCTTGTACCAGACCGGCGTGGCGCCGCGCTTGAGGCGCCAGTTCTTCTTCGGATGCGCGTAGACAGGGACCTGCCCGCCGTAGCCACCGATCGTGCCGTCCGCGTTCGTCCCGTCCACGGACAGGTCGGACCAGGTGGACTGCAGCGACTGGTTGGCGGCGTCCATCTGCTCCTGCACGCTGGACTGCACGTCGTTGACGGCGGTCTGGAACTGGCCCTTCATCTTCTGGAGTTCCTCCAGTTCGATGGACCGGTTCACCTCCGCCTTCACGTCGGACACGTAACGCTGCGCCTTGCCCAGCAGCGTGCCCACGGTGCGGGCAACGCGCGGCAGGCGCTCAGGGCCGAGCACGACCAGCGCCACGGCGCCGATCAGCACCAGCTTGTCAAAGCCGAAATCGACCATGCGGGCCGCGCTCAGGAGCGCGTCTTGGCGTCGACGTCGACGGTGTTCGGATCAGCCGCCTTGTTGGCGTTGGCCACCTGCTGCGGCGGCGTCTCGGACGAGGTGCCGTCCTTCATGCCGTCCTTGAAGCCCTTGACGGCAGCACCCAGGTCGCCGCCCACGTTGCGCAGCTTCTTGGTGCCGAAGACGGCGATCACGACGACCAGCACGATCAGCCAGTGCCAAATACTCAAACCACCCATGACAATCTCCAGAGTCGGAAGCCGAAATTCTACGGTGCGCGCATGACAGGCATGTCGGCGATCAATGCCCGCCCATGGCCGCATCAGCGGCTTATGGACCTCGTGCTACCCGCTGAGCGAACAGCGAACGTCATGTTCGCCACGGTTGCGCTGCGGATTGCTGCAGCGGCGGCCCGTAAATGAGGCCGGCGCTCAGCCTTTCAACCAGGGACGCGGACCGCCGATGGCGTGCATGTGGAGGTGGAACACCTCCTGGCCACCATCCGATCCGGTGTTGATGACGGTCCGGAAACCATTCGTGACGCCGAGTTCCTTCATCAACGTCGGCACCAGCACGGACATCTTGCCGAGCAGCGGCGCGTGCTCGGGCTGCAGATCGACCATGCTGGCGATGTGCTGCTTGGGAATCAGCAGGAAATGCACCGGCGCCCACGGATGGATGTCGTGGAAGCCGATCAGGTCGTCGTCCTCGTAGACCTTCTTCGCGGGAATCTGGCCCTGGACGATCTTGCAGAAGATGCAGTTGGGGTCGTGGCTCATGGTCGGCGGCGGTCGGAAGCGGTCGAAAAGCGGTCGAAACGGTGAACGGTTGTCAGATCGGCATGGGCCGGCGGTCATTCATGGCCAGCCAGCCTCGCACGATGCGGTAGAGGAACCAGATCGAGATCAGGCACCAGGCGATCCAGCCCGGGATGATGAACAGGAACCACAGCGGGATCGTGACGACGTACAGGATGCCGCACCACAGCACGCTGCGCAGCCGCCAGGAGAAGTGGGTGGCCTGCCAGGTGCCGGCGGCCTCGTCGCGCTTCACCAGGTCGACGATCACCGCGACGATCAGCAGCACGATGCTGGCCTGCACGCCGGGCAGCAGCGCGCCGATCGCGACGACGGCATGCAGCGCGTAGCTGATGATCCCGACGGTGCGCAGGCCTGCTTCGCGCTGCGGGTCGAGGACGACGTCGGGCGGCTGCGGTTCGAACGTTTGGGTCATGCGTTCTCCTTCATGCGTCCCCCGGACGGGGGCTTCGACGGGCGAATTCCTCGAGGCCGGACAGCCCTTCGCGACGGGCCAGCTCGGCCAGCACCTGCTCGGGACGCAGGTCGAAGGCCGCCAGCGCGACGATCGAATGGAACCACAGGTCGGCGACCTCGTAGACCAGCTTGTCCGGCACGCCGTCCTTGGCCGCGAGCACGACCTCGGTCGCTTCCTCGCCGACCTTCTTGAGGATCTGGTCCAGACCCTTGGCGAACAGCTTGGCGACGTAGCTCTTGTCGGGATCGCCCTCGGCGCGGCGTTGGGCGACGACATCGCCCAGATGCGCCAGGACATCGGTCCCGTTCAGCGGAGCCGTTGCCGCGGCACTCAGCGGTGCCGTCACCGCGGGCGACGGGCTGTCGGGCGGGAACGGCGTGTCTGGCGCGGCGGTCAGGTCAGGCGTATCCATGGCGCTCATGCCTTGTAGATGCTGGCCGGGTCCTTGAGGACCGGCTCGACCGTCGTCCACACGCCGTTCTCCAGCTTCTGGAAGAAGCAGCTGTGGCGGCCGGTGTGGCAGGCGATGCCCGGTTCGTGGCCGTGCTGCGTGATGCTCAGCAGCACGACGTCGTTGTCGCAGTCCAGCCGGATGCCGTGGACCTCCTGCACGTGGCCGGACTCCTCGCCCTTGTGCCACAGCCGCTGGCGCGAGCGGCTCCAGTAGACCGCCTCGCCGACCTCGGCGGTGCGGGCCAGGGCCTCGCGATTCATCCACGCGAACATCAGGATGTCGTTCGAGCCCTGTTCCTGGGCGATGACGGGCACCAGCCCGTCGCGGTCCCACTTGATCTGATCCAGCCAGTCCATCGGGGCAGTGTAGTCCGCGGTCGCCGCGGCGGCAGCGTTCACACCATCGGTCGTGCCTTCAGACGACATGGGTCGCCCCGACGTGGAAACGCTCCGCGGCGAACCACTGCAGCACCGGGATCGTGCCCGGCAGGACCGGTTGCACCTGCACCGGCAGATGCTGCCAGCTCATCGACTGGCCTTCGCGCATCTCGAACTCGCCCTGCCACTCGTACACCTTGCAGAAGTGCAGCCGCACTTTCGCGTGCGGGTACTCCATCAGCTCGATCTTCCACGGCTGCGCCGCGCCGATCGTGATGCCGAGCTCCTCGTGCAGTTCGCGACGCAGGGCCTGCTCGACGGTCTCGCCAGCTTCGAGCTTGCCGCCCGGGAACTCCCAGTAGCCGGCGTAGACCTTGCCCTCGGGGCGCGAGGTCAGCAGGAACTCGGTCTCGCGGCCGTTCGGCTCGCGGCGCACCAGCACGCCGACGGCCACGTCCACCGGCACGCGATCGCTCGCGGCGGAGGGGCTGTGCGGGTTCGCGGATTCGTTCTTTGAAGACATGGACTTGTCAGACATGGTCGAGGCCCTCCGGCGCATCGCCGTCCCGGGCCGGGGCCGCGGCGCCGTCGGCGGCACCGCCCGCAGCAGCCCCCTGCCCCGCCAGATCGCGGGCGAACTGGTAGGCGACGCGCCCCGAGCGCGATCCGCGTTCCAGCGCCCAGACCAGCGCCGGCTGGCGCGCGGCCTCGATGCGGGCGGCATCCAGGCCGAAATGCGTCAGCCACTGCGCGACGATCGCGAGGTACTCCTGCTGACTGAAGCTGTAGAAGCTGATCCACAGGCCGAAGCGCTCGGACAGCGAGATCTTCTCCTCCACCGCCTCGCCCGGATGCACCTCGACGTTGCCGTCGCGCTCCGAGTAGGTCGAGGCGAGGTTGTCCTTCATCTGCTCGGGCAGCAGGTGGCGGCGGTTGCTGGTCGCGTAGATCAGCAGGTTGTCGGTGGCCGCGGCGACCGAGCCGTCCAGCATCGACTTCAAGGCCTTGTAGCCGGCCTCGCCTTCGTCGAAGCTGAGGTCGTCGCAGAAGATCACGAAGCGTTCCGGGCGGTCGGCGACCAGGTCGGCCAGGTCCGGCAGGTCGACCAGGTCGCCCTTGTCGACCTCGATCAGGCGCAGGCCCTGTCCTGCGAATTCGTTGAGGCAGGCCTTGATCAGCGAGCTCTTGCCGGTGCCGCGCGCGCCCGTCAGCAGCACGTTGTTGGCGGGCTGGCCCTGCACGAACTGGCGCGTGTTGCGCAGCAGGCGATCCTTCTGCGGCTCGACCTCCTTGAGGTCGGCGAGCCGGATCGTGGAGAGGTGCTTCACCGGCTCCAGCCGGGCGCTCGCGCCGCGCTTGCGGTAGCGGAAGGCGACCGCGGCGTCCCAGTCGGGCGGCGTCAGGGGCTGGGGCAGCACGGCCTCCAGGCGGTTCAACAGCGCGTCGGCGCGCCGCAGCACAGCTTCAAGGGCGTCGGGAACATTGGCCATAGCCACCGAGTGTAGGCGGCGCCCCGAGCCGTTCAGGGCGCTTGGCATCGCGAAAGCTCAGGCGAGCATTCGCATCGCGGCATCCAACTGTTCGGTGGGAAGCCGCTTGAAGCCGGAACGTGCATAACGCTGCAGCCGGCCGATGATGAAGCTCACCAGCACCGAGGCCTGCGCCTGGGCCTCGACGGTCGGCGTGGTCGATCCCGAGGCTTCCGCGGCGGTGCGCAGTCCTTGCCGCAGCGAGGACTCGACCTTGTCGAAGAACTGGTTCATGCGCGCGACCAGGCGCTCGTTCTCGTAGACCAGCGCGTCGCCGACCATCACGCGGGCCATGCCCGGATTGCGCTCGCCGAACTGCAGCAGCACCGCGACGATGCGCTGGGCCTGCGCCAGGCCGTCGGTCTCGCGTTCGGCGATCTGGTTGAGCAGCGAGAAGATGCTGGTCTCGATGAATTCGATGAGGCCCTCGAACATCTGGGCCTTGCTGGCGAAGTGGCGGTAGAGCGCCGCCTCGCTGACCTCCAGCCGCGCCGCGAGCGCGGCGGTGGTCACCCGTTCCGCGCCGGGTTGCTCCAGCATGCTGGCCAGCGTCTGCAGGATCTGCACCCGGCGCTCGCCCGGCTTGAGCCGCTTGCGTGGCAGCTCCGCCGGCTTGGCAGCGGCGGAGTCCGGGGTGTCCGAGGAGCTGGGGTGCATGGAAGGGGCCGAAGTGTGCGGCGATTCTGGCACAGCCGGAACGCCGTCTTGACGTCGATGCCGGACGTCGTACGCCGACTCCCCGAGGACGCCCCGAGGACGCCCCGAGGCCGCCCAAGGCCGGTTTCCGGCTCATGTCGGGAAGACCGCCCCCCTGCGAGGTGGCGGCAGTCCTTGCCCGTTCCGTCGTCGAGCGGTCCCGGCCGGTCCGCGCTCAGTCGCGCAGCCAGCCGAGGCGGCGCGCCTCGTAGATCGCCTCGACCTTGGAGCGCACCTGCAGCTTGCGGTAGGTGCGCTTCACGTAGGTCATGATGGTGTGCGGCGACACGTTCATGAACTGCGCGATCTCGTCGAAGGTGAAGCCCTTGGCGGCCAGGTGCAGCACGCGCGATTCCTGTTCGGACAACGCAACGACCTGTTCGTCGACCAGCGGCATCGGGGCCGAATCGCCGAAGCCGCGCGGATGCGAGCCCGCGCCCTGCGGCGCCAGGCGCAGCAGCAGCCGCCGCGCGATCACCGGCGAGATGGGGCTGCCGCCCGCGCGCAGCGAGCGGAGCTGGCCCGGCAGATCCAGCGCCAGCGAGTCCTTGAGCAGGTAGCCGGTCGCGCCGGCTTCGATGCTCGAGAGCACATGCTGCTCGTCGCCGAAGACGGAGATGACCATCACCTCGCACTCGGGCGCGACGTGGGCCGCATGGCGGATCAGTTCGATCCCGCTGCCGCCGGGCAGGTCGAGGTCGACCAGCAGCACGTCGGGACGCGTCTGGTCGAACATCTTCCGGCCCTGCTGGAGATCGGTGGCCATGCCCACCAGACGGATGTCCGGCGCTTTCTCAAGGGCATGGGCGAACGCTTCGCGGAAACGAAGCTGATCCTCGACGATCAAGACGCTGAAAAGTGACATGCAATCCCTCACGGCCTGTGCAGCCGTTTCGTGGCGCATTCTGGGATGTCGCGTGTTTCAGCGGCAATCCCCAGCTTGCAGTGGTATGACCTTCGACCAAGCCCGGTGGCCAGCGGGTCAGCCAAGGGCAAGCGGCGATCCTGGCGGCCCGGCAGAAACGACCGAGCCCCCTCGTTCGGAGGGGGCTCGGTGCATGGATCCACCCATCAGGGGGACCGGAACGGCAGCGCGGGCGGCCTCTTGCGAGGCCGGGTGACGCGCAATCGCTCAGTGCGAGCGGATCATCGTGCCGTAGGCCTGCTCGGACAGGATCTCCAGCAGCATCGCGTGGGGGACGCGGCCGTCGATGATGTGGACGGCCTTGACGCCGCTGCGGGCGGCGTCCAGCGCGGAGGCGATCTTGGGCAGCATGCCGCCGGACAGCGTGCCGTCGGCGAAGAGCTCGTCGATCTCGCGCGCCGACAGGTCGGTCAGCAGGTTGCCCTGCTTGTCGAGCACGCCGGGGGTGTTGGTCAGCAGCACCAGCTTCTCGGCCTTGAGCACCTCGGCCAGCTTGCCGGCGACGACGTCGGCGTTGATGTTGTAGCTCTCGTTGCTCTCGCCGAAACCGATCGGGCTGATGACGGGGATGAACTGGTCGTCCTGCAGCGCCTTCACGACGCTGGGGTCGATGGCGACGATGTCGCCGACGGAGCCCACGTCGTGCTCCTTGTTCGGGTCGTCCTTGTCGATCAGCTTGAGCTTCTTGGCGCGGATCATGCCGCCGTCGCGGCCGGTCAGGCCCACGGCCTTGCCACCGGCGACGTTGATCAGGCCGACGATGTCCTGCTGCACCTCGCCGGCGAGCACCCATTCGACGACGCTCATCGTCTCCTCGTCGGTGACGCGCATGCCCTGGATGAAGTGGCCCTTCTTGCCGAGCTTGTTGAGCGCGTCTTCGATCTGCGGTCCGCCGCCGTGCACCACCACCGGGTTCAGGCCGACCAGCTTGAGCAGCACCACGTCCTCGGCGAAGTCCTGCTGCAGCGCGGGGTCGGTCATCGCGTTGCCGCCGTACTTGATGACGATGGTCTTGCCGTGGTACTTGCGGATGTAGGGCAGCGCCTGGGACAGCAGCTCGGCCTTGTCGCGCGGCGGGATGTGGCTCAGATCGGCGTCGTGGACGGGAGGGGTGTTGCTCATGGTGCTGTCCGGAGGAGGCTGAGGGGATGGGACCAAACGGGCGCCATTCTAGGACCGGCAAAATCGACGCCATGCAAGTGCAGCAATATCTGAAGCTGTCCGCCGGCGTGGCCGTGCTGACCATCGCCCTGAAGACGGCCGCCTGGTGGTGGACCGGCTCGGTGAGCCTGGCCTCGGACGCGCTCGAATCGGGGGTGAACCTGGCGGGGGCGCTCTTCGGTCTGGCGATGGTGACGGTCGCGCGGCGGCCGCCCGACGAGGACCACCCCTTCGGCCATCACAAGGCGGAGTACTTCTCCAGCGCCTTCGAAGGCGCGCTGATCCTGATCGCGGCGCTGGGCATCGGCTGGGCCGCGGTCGAGCGGCTGCGCGCGCCGCAGCCGCTGGAGCAGCTCGGCCTCGGCATGGCGCTGTCGCTGGTCAGCACGGCCATCAACGGGGCGCTGGCGTGGAAGATGCTGCAGGCCTCGCGCGAGCATCGCTCGATCGCGCTCGAGGCCGACGCGCGCCATCTGTTCACCGACGTCTGGACCTCGGTCGGCGTCGTCGCCGGCCTGATCGGCGTGATGCTGACGGGCTGGACCTGGCTCGACCCGCTGCTGGCGATCCTGGTCGCGCTGAACATCCTGCGCGAGGCGGTGCATTTGATGTGGAAGTCCACCGGCGGGCTGATGGACATGGCGCTGGACCCCGAGGATCAGCAGGCGATCGCCGAGGTGCTCGCGCGTTTCGAGGCGCCCGAGCTGCGCTTCGATCACGTCGCGACGCGCGTGGCCGGGCAGCAGCGCCATGTCGATTTCCATCTGCACGTGCCGGCCCGATGGACGCTCGGCGAAGCCGCCGCGCTGCGGGGTCAGGTCGAGCAGGCACTGATGCGCGCCCTGCCCGGCCTGCGCGCCAGCATCCAGCTGCTGCCGATCAATGTCGAGACGCGCTTCGCCGAAATGGCGGCGCGCGAAACCGCCACCTCGGGGGCCACCTCGGGGGCCACCTCACCCGTCACCTCAACGGCCGCGACCGCGGCCCCCCCCCACCAGGAAGGACAAGGATGATCGCGCTGCTGCAACGGGTGAAGGAAGCCCGGGTCGATGTCGGCGACCGCTGCACCGGACAGATCGGCGCGGGCCTGCTGCTGCTGATCTGCGCCGAGCCGCAGGACACCGAGGCGGTGGCGGAGAAACTGCTGCAGAAGATCCTGAAGCTGCGCATCTTCAGCGACGACGCCGGCAAGATGAACCGCAGCGTGCAGGACGTGGGCGGCGGCTTGCTGATCGTCTCGCAGTTCACGCTGGCGGCGGACACCTCGGGCGGCAACCGGCCGAGCTTCACCGGCGCCGCGCCGGCGGAACTCGGTCGCCGGCTCTACGACCACGCGGTCGCGTTCGCGCGGTCGCAGCATCCGGTGGTGGCAACCGGCGAGTTCGGCGCGGACATGCAGGTCCGGCTGGTCAACGACGGGCCGGTCACGATTCCGATGCGGATGTGATGAGAATGCGGTACTACCACTGCACATCGAAGCAAGGAAACCCACCATGATCAGCTACGTCACCCTGGGCAGCAACGACCGCCGCGCGGCCAAGGCGTTCTATGACGCCGCGCTCGCGCCGCTGGGCCTGAAGCCGGGCTACTCGGACGACGAGATGGTCGGCTACGGCCCCGAGGGCGGCGAGACGCAGCTGTGGGTGGTGCAGCCCTTCAACGGGCTGGACGCGACGCCCGGCAACGGCACGATGCTCGCGCTGGCGGCGTCGACGCGCGCGCAGGTCGACGCGGTCTACGCCGCCGCCATCAGCGGCGGCGGCAAGGACGACGGCCGCCCCGGCCCGCGCGAGAACTACGGGCCGAACTTCTACGCGGCCTACTTCCGCGATCTGGACGGCAACAAGGTGGGCGTGGTGTGCCGGTCGCCGGCGTGACGATGGCCGCCTGAGGAAGTCCTTCCGAACCCGCCAATGCAAAGGCCCGCCTGAGGGCGGGCCTTGAGGGAAGCGGGTCTCCCCGCTTCGGTGTGGTCGACGATCAGTCGGCCACCAATCCGACATCAATCGGGCCTCAGTCGGCGTACTGGCCGGCCGCCTTGATGACCGGCGTCCACTTGGCGATCTCGTCGGCGACGAACTTCTTGTGCTCGGCCGGGTTCACGCGGTTGTCGGTGACGATGACCGCGCCCAGCGCTTCCTCGCGCTTGTGGAACTCGGGATCCTTCAGCGCCGTCTTCAGCGCCGTGTTGATCTTGTCCAGCACGGCCTTCGGCGTGCCCTTGGGCGCGTACATGCCGTGCCAGATCGTCACGTTGAAGCCCTTCAGGCCGGACTCGTCCAGCGTCGGCAGCTTGGCGAGCGAACCGCCCAGGCGCTTGGACGTCGACACCGCGTAGGCCTTGACCTTGCCGCCGTCGATCTGCGTCGTGGTGTTCGTCGTCTGGTCGCACATCAGGTCGACCTGGCCGCCGATCAGGTCGGTCATCGCCGGGCCCGTGCCCTTGTACGGGACCGTGGTCATGTCGATCTTGACCGAGCTCATGTACAGCAGGCCGCACAGGTGCGACGCGGACCCCAGCCCCGCGTTGGCCAGGTTGATCTTGCCCTTGTTGTCGCCCAGCCACTTGACCAGGTCGGCGTAGTTGGCGGCCGGCAGGTTGGGACGCGAGATCAGCGTCATCGGCACTTCGTTGATCAGGCCCAGGTACTCGAAGTCCTCCAGCGTCTTGTACTGCAGGTTGCGGTACAGGGCCGGCGAGGTCGAGATGCCGATGTGATGCAGCAGCAGCGTGTAGCCATCGGGCGCGGCCTTGGACACCTTGGTGGCGCCCAGCGTGCCGCCAGCGCCGCCGACGTTCTCGATCACGATCGTCGCATTGAGGGGCTTGCGCAGCGCCTCGGCCAGGTCGCGCGCGACCTTGTCGGTCGGGCCGCCGGCGGCGAACGGGACCACGATGGTCACCGGCTTGTCCGGGTAGTCGGCCCAGGCGGCGCCAACGCTCAGCGCGGCGACGGAAGCGAGCAAGATCTTCTTCATGGTGTCTCTTCCTCGTTGGAAGTGTGGGTGATGGCGCGGATGCTAGGTCTCCCTCCCACATTGCAACTTACGGAAACTACGTAAGCCGGGATCCCCCGAGGCATAGAACCGATGCCATCCCCCCTCCATCTGCGGGAATTCAGTCGAACTTCCGCAAGTCCTCGATGACTTTTCCGTCATTGGGCAGCGCGCCCGCCGCGACGAACACCACCTCGCCGCGCAGCTTGGTCACATCGCGCAGCGCCGCCGCCAGACCGTCGGCAAGACCTGCCAGCGCGCCGCCGTCGGTCTCGACGCGCAAGGTCATCCGGTCCTGCGCCATCTCGCCCTCGACGACCAGCCGCCCGCGCCGCGCCTGCGGGAAACGCCGCAGCACCTCGGCCACCTGCCCGGCGTGCACGAACATGCCGCGCACCTTGGCGCTCTGGTCCGCGCGCCCCATCCAACCCTTGATGCGCACGTTGGTGCGTCCGGTCGGGCAGGTGCCGGGCAGCACCGCCGACAGGTCGCCGGTGCCGAAGCGGATCAGCGGGTAGTCGCGGTTGAGCGTCGTGACGACGACCTCGCCCACCTCCCCGTCGGGCACCGGGTCGCCGGTGCCGGGCCGCACAATCTCGAGGATCACGCCCTCGTCGACGACCAGTCCCTGACGCGCCGCGGTCTCGTACGCGATCAGCCCGAGGTCCGCGGTGGCGTAGCACTGGAAGCCGGTGACGCCGCGTTCGCCGCACCAGTCGCGCAGCGCGGCCGGAAAGGCCTCGCCGCTGACCAGCGCCTTGCGCACGGACAGGGGCTGGCCCTGCTCCGCCGCCTTGTCCAGCAGGATCTTCAGGAAGCTCGGCGTGCCGACGTAGGCCTGCGGCCGGAGCTCGGCCATCGCCTGCAGCTGCAGCTCGGTGTTGCCGACGCCGCCGGCGAAGACCGTGCAGCCCAGCGCCTCCGCGCCGCCTTCCATCATGGCGCCGGCCGGCGTGAGGTGATAGCTGAACGAGTTGTGGACCAGGTCTCCCGCGCGCAGACCCGCCGCGTGCAGGGCGCGGCCGACGCGCCAGTAATCGCGTCCGTGCCCTTCGGGCTCGTAGATCGAGCCCGGCGACTGGAACACGCGACGCGCGCCGGCATTGCGCTTCAAGCCGCGCCAGCCGATCGTCGAGAAGCCGCCGAAGGGTTCGAACGGTACGCGCTCCGCGTCCGCGCGCACCGCCTGCTGGCGGGCCAGCAGCTCCGACTTGCGCGTCACCGGCAAGCGCGCCAGCGCAACGCGCGTGCGGACCAGGTCCGGCTCGACGTCGCCGAGCAGCTCGCCGAACGCATCGGTGTTCTGCCGCGCGTTGGCCACCTGGTGCGGCAGCGCCGCCAGCAGCGCGGCCTCGCGCGCGCCGGGATCGCGCGTCTCCAGCGCGTCGTAGAAATCAGCATCGGCGGCGCCCATCACTCTTCCGCCCATTGCGCCAGGCGACGCTTGAGGTCGTCCTGCAGCTTGCGCACGTCGGCCGCGTTGCGGCAGACGCGCGTCTCCCAGTCGGGGCTGCGTGCCGGCTTCTTCGCCAGCTTCGCGGTGATCTGGCCGTCGCCGGCCGCGAGCTGGAGCACCTCCTGGTTCTCGAAGCTCCAGCCGGTGCCGCGCTCCGTCAGCGCGCGCAGGTCGCGCAGCGCGCGCTTCAACTGCACGAGCGCCTCCTCGGCCTTGAACGGCGGGGGCGCGAAGAAGTCGTTGTCCATGAACTGCTCTCCCATCAATCCTTGAATTCAAGCCAGCCAGCGCTTGCGGCGCTTGTAGCTCTTCACGTCGCGGAAGCTCTTGCGATCGGTGCCGCCCATGCCGAGGTAGAACTCGCGCACGTCCTCGTTGTCGCGCAGGGCCTGGGCCTGGCCGTCCATGACGACGCGGCCGTTCTCGAGGATGTAGCCGTAGTCGGCATAGCGCAGCGCCATGTTGGTGTTCTGCTCGGCCAGGAGGAAGGTCGTGCGCTCCTTCTGGTTGAGGTCGCGCACGATCTCGAAGACCTCCTCGACGATCTGCGGCGCCAGGCCCATCGAGGGCTCGTCCAGCAGCACCATCTTCGGATCGGCCATCAGGGCCCGCCCGATCGCGCACATCTGCTGCTCGCCGCCCGAGGTGTAGGCCGCCTGCGAGCTCCGCCGCGTCTTCAACCGCGGGAAGTAGTTGTAGACCTTCTCCAGCGTCTGCGCGACCGCCGCCTTGCCGTCGGTGCGCGTGTACGCGCCGGTGAGCAGGTTCTCCTCGATCGTCAGGTGCGCGAAGCAGTGCCGTCCCTCCATCACCTGCACCACGCCGCGGTGCACGAGGTCCGCCGGCGTGAGCCGCTCGATGCGCTCGCCGCGCAGCTCGATCGACCCCTTGGTGACCTCGCCGCGTTCGCCCGCGAGCAGGTTGGACACCGCGCGCAGCGTCGTGGTCTTGCCGGCGCCGTTGCCGCCGAGCAAGGCCACGATCGCCCCTTCGGGCACGCGCAGCGAGACGCCCTTGAGCACCAGGATCACGTGGTGATAGATGACCTCGATGCCGTTGACGTCGAGCAGCGCGGGCGCCGCCGCCGCAGCCGCGGGCACTGCGACGGCGGAAGGGATGGAAGTGGCTTGCATGGCGGTGGTGCTCAGGCGGCGTTCAAGCGGGGTTCAAGCGGAACTCAAGCAGCCTTCAACCGCAGCTGCGCGGCTTCAGGTTCTTGTCCTTGGCGTACTTGGCGGCGTACTCCTTGACCAGCGGATCGATGTGGGTCTTGTCCGACTGGTACCAGTCGGACGCGAGGTTCCACTTCGCGCCGTCCCACTGGACGATCCGCGCCCAGTCCGTGCCCATGTGGTTGGCGCAGCTGGTCTGCACCGGGCGCATGACCTCGCCGAAGCCCAGCGCCTTGAGCCGGTCCGCGCTCAGGTTCAGGTTTTCGAAGCCCCAGCGCACCTGCTCCGGCGTCATGACCTTGCCCTTGCCGAACTTCTCCTGCGCGGTGCGGATCGCCTCGACCTGCAGCATCGAGATCATCATCCCCCGCGTGTGCGCGATCGCGCCGATGCCGGTGGCCGGGCCGGTGCCCTGGCCCTTGTCGTAGACGAACTTCTTCAGCTCGTCATGGACCTTGTCCTTCGCCGAACTGTTGTGCAGCGTGATCGCGTTGTAGCCCTTGGCGCCGGCGCCGATGTCCTTGACGTCGTGGTCCGAGCCGGCCCACCAGATCGCATAGATCTTCTCGCGCGGATAACCGCTGGCCTGCGCTTCACGGATGCCTGCGGGCGTCATCACGCCGGCGGACCAGAACAGCACGTAGTCCGGCCGCTGCTGGCGGATCTGCAGCCAGGTCGACTTCTGCTCGACTCCGGGCGGCGTGACCGGGTAGAGCAGCACCTCGAAGCCTTCGGCCGCGGCGCGTTTCTGGATCAGCGGGATCGGCTCCTTGCCGTACGGACTGTCGTGATAGACCAGCGCGATCTTCTTGCCCTTGAGCGAGCCCTTCTCCTTCTTCGCGATGTCCTGCAGCATGACGTCCGCGGCGGTCCAGTAGGTCCCGAGCAGCGGGAAATTCCATTCGAAGACGGTGCCGTCGGCCGACTGCGACAGGCCGTATCCCGGGGTCTCGACGACCACCTTGTCGACGAAGGCCTTGTCGGTCACCGCGAAGGTGATGCCCGTCGACTGCGTGTCGAAGCCCGATGCGCCACCGCCCTTGCCCTTCAGGCGCTCGTAGCACTCGACGCCCTTGGCGGCGTCGTACGCGGTCTCGCATTCCTCGAAGGCGAGCTTGACGCCGTTCACGCCGCCGTCGCGCGCGTTGATCAGCTTCAGGTAGTCCTGCTTGCCGTCCGCCCAGGGCATGCCCAGCGGCGCAAACTGCCCGGTGCGATACACCAGCAGCGGGATGAACTGCTCGGTCGCGGCTTGCGCCTGCGCCACGGCGGGCAGCATCGTCGGCAGCGCGGCTGCGACCAGCGTTGCCGCGCCTAGCGCGCCACGCGCGAAGGTCTTCAAGCTCATGGTGTCGTCTCCTGGTGGTGCACTCTGCGGTGCGGTTTGAAATCGGTGGGATTCAAGGCGCCCTCAATGAGGGAACGGCCACAGCCTCAGCTTTTGACGGGCGGTGGACCACAGGCGGGCCAGGCCGTGCGGCTCGACGATGAGGAAGAACACGATCAGCGCGCCGAAGATCATGTGCTCCAGGTGCGAGGCCGCGCCGGTGGACAGCGGCAGCCCCAGCCAATGCGGCACGTGGTTCAGCAGCAGCGGCAGCAGCACGATGAACGCGGCGCCGAAGAAGCTGCCCGCGATGGACCCGAGCCCGCCGATGATGATCATGAACAGCAGCTGGAAGGACTTGTCGATGCCGAAGGCGGCCGGCTCCCACGCGCCCAGGTGCACGAAGCCCCACAGCGCGCCGGCCACGCCGACGATGAAGCTGCTGACCGCGAAGGCCGTCAGCTTCGCGTGCACCGGCCGGATGCCGATGACGGCGGCGGCGACGTCCATGTCGCGCATCGCCATCCACTCGCGGCCGATGGCGCCGCGCACCAGGTTCTTGGTCAGGATCCCGCACACGACCACCAGCGACAGGCACAGCAGGTAGCGCTGCGCCGGCGTCTCCAGCGGGAGGCCGAACAGCTGCAGCGTGCCGACGCTCACCGAGCCCGACGAGGAGTTGTTCGTCACCCACGGCACGCGGTTGGTGAACCAGTCGATGAAGAACTGCGCCGCCAGCGTCGCGACCGCGAGGTAGAGCCCGCGGATGCGCAGGCTTGGCAGCCCGAACAGCACGCCGCAGACCGTCGCGGCCAGGCCGCCGCCGATCAGCGACAGCAGCAGCGGCATGCCCTCGATGCGCACCTGCAGGTTGTAGGCCGCGTAGGCGCCGACGGCCATGAAGGCGCCGGTCCCCAGCGAGATCTGCCCGCAGTAGCCCACGAGCACGTTCAGGCCCAGCGCCGCCAGCGACAGCACGAGGAAGGGGATCAGCACCGCGCGGAAGGTGTAGTCGCTCGCCAGCCAGGGCACGGCGACGAAGGCGATCAACGCCAGAGCGAGCACCGCCCGGCGGTCCTGCGCCACCGGGAACAGCGCCAGGTCCGCGCGGTAGCTGGCCTTGAACTGGCCGTTTTCACGATAGAACACGGTCGTCTCCTTGATCGTTCGTCGAGTACGGACTCAGACGCGATCGATGATCTTGTCGCCGAAGAGACCTTGCGGTCGCACCAGCAGGAAGCTCAGCGCGAGCACGTAGGCGAACCAGTTCTCGATGCCGCCGCCGACGGACGGTCCGAGGTAGATCTCCGACAGCTTCTCGCCGACGCCGATGATCAGCCCGCCGACGATCGCGCCGGGCACCGAGGTCAGGCCGCCGAGGATGACGACCGGGAAGGCCTTCAGCGCCACGAGCGAGATCGAGTACTGCACGCCCAGCTTGCTGCCCCAGATGATCCCGGCCACCAGCGCGACCAAGCCGCCGACGGACCAGACGATCACCCAGATGCGCGACAGCGGGATGCCGATGGACTGCGCGGCCTGGTGGTCGTCGGCGACCGCGCGCAGCGCGCGGCCGGTGCGGGTCTTCTGGAAGAACAGCGACAGCAGGCCCACCAGCGCCCCGGCGATCACGGCCGAGTACAGGTCTTCCTTGTTGAGCAGCAGCCCGCCCGGGAACGTATCCCCGAGCACGAACAGCGGATCCTTCGGCAGGCCCACATCGATCTTGTAGGTCGAGCTGCCGAAGATCAGTTGCCCGGCGCCGTCGAGGAAGTAACTGATGCCCAGCGTCGCCATCAGCAGCGTGATCGCCGGCTGGTTGACCAGTCCGCGCAGCGCCAGCCGCTCGACCAGCCAGGCGACGACGACCATGCAGGCCGCGGCGGCCGCCAGCGCCAGCACGTTGGCCAGCAGCAGGCTCTCGAAGCCGAACCACTGCGGGAACCATTCGGCGAAGCGCGCCATCGCCAGCGCCGCGAACAGCACCATCGCGCCCTGCGAGAAGTTGAAGACGCCGGAGGCCTTGAAGATCAGCACGAAGCCCAGCGCGACCAGCGCGTAGAGCATGCCGGCCATCAGGCCGCCGAAGACGGTTTCGAGGAAGAAGCCCATGATCGTTTCCTTTGTCTTCTTCCCGGCGTCACTCGCCTGCGCCGAGGTAGGCGCGGATCACTTCGGGATTGGCGCGCACCTCGTCGGGCGTGCCGTCGCCGATCTTCTTCCCGTAGTCGAGCACCACGACGCGATCGCTGATGTCCATGACCACGCCCATGTCGTGCTCGATCAGGACGATGGTCGTGCCGAACTCGTCGTTGACGTCGAGGATGAAGCGGCACATGTCCTGCTTCTCCTCGACGTTCATGCCGGCCATCGGCTCGTCGAGCAGCAGCACCTTGGGCTCCATCGCCAGCGCGCGGCCCAGGTCCACGCGCTTCTGCAGCCCGTAGGACAGGCCGCCGACCGGCGTCTTGCGATGCGCCTGGATCTCGAGGAAATCGATGATGCGCTCGACCTTCTCGCGGTGCTCGATCTCCTCGTGCACCGCCGGCCCGATCCGCAGCGCCTGCCACAGCAGGTGGCGCTTCATGTGCAGGTTGCGACCGGACATGATGTTGTCCAGCACGCTCATGCCCTTGAACAGCGCCAGGTTCTGGAAGGTGCGCGCGACGCCGCGCTCGGCCATGCGGCGCAGCCGCGTGCGGGGGCTCCACTGGCGCACGTCCTCGCCGCGGTAGCGGATGTCGCCCTGCTGCGGCTGGTAGACGCCGTTGATGCAGTTCAGCATCGAGCTCTTGCCGGCGCCGTTCGGGCCGATGATGGCGCGGATCTCGTGCTCGCGGACGTCGAAGCTGATGTCGTTGAGCGCCTTCACGCCGCCGAAAGACAGCGAGATGTGCTCGACCTCGAGGATCACCTCGCCGATGCGCCGGCCCGGCGCCGGGTCGCCTGCGGAGCGCGGCGATGCCGCGCCTTGCGCCGGCGTCGTCGGCGGCACGGCCTGGCCGGCCTCCTGGAACTGCGCGCCGGCCGGGGCCGCGGCGCCGCCGCTCGCTGCATTGACGGTCAGACTGGCGCTCATCAGGCGGCCCTCCGGGTGTGCGGGAAGGTGGTCGCCTCCTCGATGCGCAGGTCGGCACTGACGCTGCCGCTGCGGCCGTCCTCGAAACGCACCGCCGTCTCGATGAACTGCGAGGTCTTGCCCTCGTAGAGCGCATCGATCAGCACGCGGTACTTGTCGGCGATCGCCCCGCGGCGGACCTTGCGCGTGCGGGTGAGCTCGCCGTCGTCCGCGTCCAGCTCCTTGTGCAGCACGAGGAAACGCGTGATCTGGCTGCCGGCCAGGCGCTCGTCCTGGGCGAGGTCGGCGTTGACCTTCTCGACGCAGTCCTTGATCAAGCCGAGCACCTCCGCCTTGCCGGCCAGGTCGGTGTAGCCGGCGTAGGCGAGGTTGCGGCGCTCGGCCCAGTTGCCGACGGCCTCGAAGTCGATGTTGATGAAGGCGCAGACGCGGTCGCGGCCGTCGCCGAAGGCCACCGCCTCCTTCACGAAGGCGAAGAACTTCAGCTTGTTCTCGACGTACTTGGGCGCGAACATCGCGCCGTCATGCGCGCCGCCGCGCAGCCGGCCGACGTCCTTGGCGCGGTCGATGATCTTCAGGTGGCCGCCCGCGTCGAGGAAGCCTGCGTCGCCGGTGCGATACCAGCCGTCGGCGCCGAGCACCTCGGCCGTCGCCTCCGGGTTCTTGTAGTAGCCCTGGAGCAGGCCCGGCGAACGCACCAGGATCTCGCCGTTGTCCGCGAGCTTGATCTCGACGCCGTCGATGGGCACGCCGACGGTGTCCGACTTGGCCTCGTGGTCCGGCTGCAGACAGACGAAGACGGCGGTCTCGGTCGAGCCGTAGAGCTGCTTCAGGTTGATGCCGATCGAGCGGTAGAAGCTGAAGAGATCGGGGCCGATGGCCTCGCCCGCCGTGTAGGCCACGCGCACCCGCGAGAAGCCCAGCGCGTTGCGCAGCGGGCCGTAGATCGCGAGGTCGCCGAGGCGGTACTTGAAGCGCTCCCAGCCGCCGACCGGCTTGCCGTCCATCAGCGCCGGGCCGACGCGGTTCGCCAGCGCCATCGCCTTCGCGAACAGCCAGCGCTTGGGCGCGCCGGCGTCCTCCATGCGGATCATCACGCTGGTGAGCAGGCCCTCGAAGACGCGCGGCGGCGCGAAGTAGTAGGTCGGGCCGATCTCCTTGAGGTCGATGCTGACGGTGCTGGCCGACTCGGGGCAATTGACGACATAACCGCAGGCCAGCCACTGCGCGTAGCTGAAGACGTTCTGGCCGATCCAGGCGCAGGGCAGGTAGGCGAGGACCTCCTCGTCGGCGCTGAGCTTGTCGAAGCGCGCGCCGGCCTGGGCGCGGTCGATCAGCGAGGTGTGCGTGTGCACGACGCCCTTCGGATGGCCGGTGGTGCCGGAGGTGAAGAACATCGCCGCCACGTCGCCGGCGCGGCCCGCGTCGACTTCGCGCTCGAACCAGCCGGGATGCCGCAGCGCATGCGCGCGGCCGTCGTCGCACAGGCCGTCGATCGAGGCGAGTCCGTCCGCGGCGTAATGGCGCAGGCCGCGGGGATCGTCGAACCAGATGCGCCGCAGCGCGGGGCATTGATCGCGGATCTCGAGCAGCTTGTCGACCTGCTCCTGGTCCTCGACGACGACGAAGGCGACGTCGGCGTTCTGCAGCGGGTACGCGAATTCGGCGGCGACGGCGTCCTGGTACAGCGGCACCGGAATCGCGCCCAGCGACTGCGCCGCGAGCATCGAGGCATAGAGCCGGGGCCGGTTCTCGCCGATCACGACGAGGTGCTGGCCGCGCGTCATGCCGGCGGCGGCGAAGCCATGCGCGAGGTCGCGCACGAGCGCCGCCAGCGCCGCCCAGTCGAGCGTCTGCCAGATGCCGAGCTCCTTCTCGCGCAGCGCCGGCGCATGGGGGCGCTGGGCGGCGTGAGCGAGCAGCAGGCGGGGGAAGGTCTGTTCCACCGTCGTCTCCTTTGTGCTTCCCCGCTGTCGCCATCTCTGATGGAGGCGCTCTGGCCGCGGGGTTGCGCCGACTGTAGGCCGGCTCTTTGACGTCGTGTTGTCGTTGCGACGACAGTCCTAGGGAGACTTCGGGGGAGCGTTTTCCCGGATCAGGCGGGCGTTCTCTCGATGGCGTCCGCGCGTGCCTGGTGCCCGACGGGCTGTTGCGGCACGGACGCGATGGTCAGGGCCGGGAGTCCGCGACGAGGCCCGAGCCCAGGCCAGGAGAGCCCGAGAAGACGCGGGGCTTCGGCGGTCCGAATGGCGGTGCACAGCCCGCGGAAGTCTCCCTGCAGCTCGGCCAGAGCGTCCGGCTTCTTCAGGTCGACGCGCCAGCGATCGTGGAACGACCTGAGCCGGCGCCCGATGAGCCAGTCGTTGCCTTCCTTGCAGCGCTGCGTGAGTTTGCCGATCAGGTATCCGAACTGGGGGACGTTACCGGGAATGACGATCTCATCCGGACACGGCGACTCCGGTTGTGTCCCGTCGCTGGTCAAGTCCTTGACGGCGATCGACAGCATGCAACGGTTCAGGGACATCAATTCGTCGAGATAGCGCTGGCGCCTCTGCGTGGAAGCGCCGGGATCTTCACTTCGCGACTCCTGCGCCGCCTTCAGCAACACCCCGGCCCGCTCCACGAAGAATCTGAGACCGCAGTGTTCGCTCTTCATGAGACGGTCGACCGTCTCCTTGACCACGATCGAGTGAGCGGCCTGCGCCTTGATCGCGGTCAGGACGTCCTCAGCGGAAGCGAGCAGCTTCGGGGCGTGCCGATCCAGCAGCGCGTCGGTCTGCCTGGTGATGTCATTCAGCTGCGAGCGGACCTCGGCGTGGTGCTGGTCCTTGGCAAGCTGGTCCTCGGACGTCCACCGGCTGACCGGGATGGTGGCGCCAACAGCGATTGGAAAAGAAGGCGTCGTCGTTCTTGCAGAAAACATCAGGCCACACGTCAAAAAGGTAAGAAGCTGCGCTAGTGAACTGGGTTGTCAAACAGGTTCCTGCTCCGTGTTTCCCCCAGGGCACCGCGTCAGGTTCCTGTCATGCGCCGGCGCGATGAACGGGGGATGGCCCCGACCCCCGACACCGTTGTCCACGCCGCGCCAGGTTCCCCCCTGCATGCGGCCCTGCAGACGCCCCTCTCGGGGGCTGTGCCGACGCAGCCGATCCGCTTGCGCGCGCGGGCCGCGAGCGCGCAGGAGATGAGCGCCATTCCGTGGCTGAAGGCGATCGAACCCGAACTGCGCGAACGCGTCGCCTCCAGCATCCAGGTGGCGGAGGTCGAGGTCGGCGAGCGGATCTGTCGCATCGGGCGCGAGGCCAACTTCTGGTTCGGCGTCATCGACGGACTGCTGAAGATGAGCAACGACGAGGCGGCGGCGCGGCAGGTCACCTTCACCGGCGTGCCGCCGGGCGGCTGGTTCGGCGAGGGCACGCTGCTCAAGCGCGAGGCCTACCGCTACAACATCCAGGCGCTGCGGCGCAGCGTGGTGGCGGGGCTGCCGCTGGAGAGCTTCCACGAACTGCTGGCCACCAGCCTGGCCTTCAACCGCTACGTGCTCAACCAGCTCAACGAGCGGCTGGGCCAGTTCATCGCCGCGCGCGAGATCGACCGCCAGAGCGACCCCGACCTGCGCGTGGCGCGCAACCTGGCGGCGCTGTTCCACCCGCAGCTCTACCCCGGGGTGAACGGACTGCTGCGCATCACGCAGCAGGAACTGGGGCACCTGGTGGGACTCTCGCGCCAGCGCGTCAACGAGGCGCTGCGCCACCTGCAGGAACAGCGCCTCATCGCCGTCGAGTACGGCGGGCTCAGGGTGCTCGATCTGGCGGGGTTGAGGGTGTATCCGCAGCAGTAGCGATGTGCTCGTCTGACCCGTCGACGATGGACTCGACAACGACGGTCGAGGCAGTCGGCCTCACGCCCCGAACGGTGTCGCTTCCGGCGGTTCCGGCGGCAGCGCCGCGTACTGGCCCGCGTTGATCTCGTAGAGCAGGCTCGCCGCCTCGCCCGGGCAGTCGGCGACCGAGCCGGTCAATCGCAGGCCGACACGCTCCAGCGTCTTGCGCGCCGCCGTGTTGCCCGGCGCCAGCAGCGCGTGCACCGACGTCGCATGCAGGCTCTCGAAGGCCAGCGTCAGCGCCGCGGTCGCCATCTCCGCCGCATAGCCCCGGCCCCAGTGATCGGACAGGAAGTGGAACTCCAGCAGCAGCGCCGGCGCGCCGCAGATGCGGCCCCGGCTCAAGCCGCCGAAACCGATCGCGCCCAGCGAGGGCTGCTCCCGCAGCGCCACCGCCCACGGCCCCAGGCCGTCGCGCGTCCACAGCGCGCGCCAGAGCTCCAACCGCTCCGACGCGGCCGGACCACCCGCGTCGAATCGACGATTCGCGGGATCGGTCAGCAGGTCGCGGAAGGCGCGTGCATCCGCCGCGGCAGGCGGACGCAGGCTCAGCCGGCGGGTCGCGGTGAGCCGCTCGACGGCGGGGATGGAGATGAAGGGCGCAAGCATAGGGTTAACCCTCAAATTATGCGCCCAACCCGGATTTCAAGTGCAGCGTCGACCGGGCGGTCGGTGACAGGCCCGGACTTGCGTCACGAAACGTGACCAAGCGCATGGAACCGAGGAAGCTTCGAGCCCGTCGCGCGCCAATCGCCCACCTTGTGTCCGCATCACAGGGGGATGCCCCTCGCGAGGGCGGTGCCGACAGCCCGCGGACAGGTCGGACAGGCCCCGCTCGCATAGCATTCCCGGCATCCGCGGGTCTCGCGGGGGGACCTCTCCCCCAACGGGTCCCGTCCCTCAGGACGACGCGGCGCCCGGCGCCGCAGGAACGAGAGCCTCGTGATGAAGCTGCTGGTCATCGAAGACAACCCGGACATCGTCGCGAACCTGTTCGCCTACCTCGAGCCGATGGGCTACGCGCTGGACGTGGCCCGCAACGGCCTGGGCGGGCTGGCGCAGGCCGCCGCCGGCTCCTACGACGCGATCGTGCTGGACCTGACCCTGCCCGGCCTGGACGGCCTGGACGTCGCCCGGCGCCTGCGCAAGGACTTCCGCCGCCCCACCCCCATCCTCATGCTGACCGCCCGCGACACGATCGCCGACAAGGTCACCGGCTTCGAGAGCGGCGCCGACGACTACCTCGTCAAGCCCTTCTCCCTGGTCGAGCTGGAGATCCGCCTCAAGGCGCTGATGCGGCGCTCGCACGGCCTGAACCTCAGCTCGGCGGTCAGCTACGCCGACGTCAGCTTCGATCCCGACACGCTCGAAGCCACCCGCGCCGGCAAGCCGCTGCAGCTGACGCCCACCGGCTACAAGCTGCTGTCCGCGCTGCTGCGCGAAGCGCCCAAGCTGGTCCGCCGCGAGGACCTCGAGCGCGAGGTCTGGGGCAACGATCCGCCCGACAGCGACGCGCTGCGCACCCACATCCACGCGCTGCGCGCGGCGCTGGACAAGCCCTTCCCCGTCCCGCTGCTGAAGACCCATCCGGGCATCGGCTACCGGCTGGTGTCGCCCGATGCGGGATGAGCCGCGGCGCGACCCCGGCGATCCACGCGGCCACCCTCGTGGCGAAGCCCGCGCCGGCCGCTCGACGGCCGCGCCGACCACGCTGCGCACGCGCGTGGCCGCCGCTTTCCTGCTGCTGACGCTGCTGGTCTGCGGCGCCTTCGCGGTCGCCGCGGTGCGCATCGCCTCGAGCATCGAGGACCGCCTCGTCGACCAGCGCCTGGACCGCACCGCCGACGAGCTGATCGCCCGCGAGAAGCAGGGCCTGGAAGCCGACCTGCCGCCCAGCGTCACGCTCTACAAGGGCGATGCCATCCCGCAGGCACTGCGCGGCAAGCCGCCGGGCAAGTACACGCTGCCGCAGGAGGACGCCACCTTCACCGCCCTGGTCCGCGACGACCTCGGGACGGTCTTCGTGCTGACCGACCGCGACGAGGACTTCGCCAAGATCGAGGCGGGCGTCTACGGCCTGCTCGGCCTGGCCTTCGTCTGCTGCCTGGGACTGGCGCTGTTCCTGGCGCAACTGACCGCGAGCCGCATCGTCGCCCCGGTCACCGCGCTGGCCCGCGCCGTCGAGACCGACACCGCGCCGCGCGAATATCCGCTGCTGGACTCGACCGACGAACTGGGCGTGCTGTCGCGCGCATTCGCGGCCAAGACCGAGGCGCAGCAGCGCTACCTGGACCGCGAGCGCTGGTTCACCGGCGATGTCAGCCATGAGTTGAGAACGCCGCTGGCTGTGATGCTGGGCGCCGCCGAAATCCTGAAAGCGCGGCTGCACGATCGCGACGACATGGTCGAACTGGCCGAGCGCATCCGGCGCACCGCGGCCGACACCAGCGAGCGCGTCGTCGCGATGCTGCTGCTGTCGCGCGACCCGGCCAGCATCGGCGCGCCGCCGACCGCGCTGCTGCCGCTGCTGCGCCAGGAGATGGAACGCTGCCGGCCGCTGCTCAAGGGCAAGGAGGTCGAGATGACGCTGCATGCCGCGTCCGCCGACGCCGGCCTGGAAGTGCCCGCGCGGCCCGAGCTCGCGGCCATCGCGCTGGGCAACCTGATCCGCAATGCCTGCCAGTTCACCGACCAGGGCCGTGTCGACATCCGGCTCGAGGCCGGCCGCGTGGTCATCGAGGACACCGGCATCGGCATCCCGCCGGCGGTGCGCGACCGGATCTTCGACCGCTTCATGCAGGTCGACCCGGCGGGCGCCGGCAGCGCGGGCCTGGGCCTGGCCATCGTCAAGCGCGTCGCCGAGCACCTGGGCTGGACCGTGAGCCTGGAAGCGCCGGCCCGTGGGGGTACGCGATTCGTACTCGCTTTTCCCACGTCGCCCGCCTCCGCCGAGGTGCCGGCCGGCCATCCGGACATTCTCCCGATTTGAGTTGAAACAGCCCTGGACGGGGCTGTCGTCGTCCTATACTGTATGCACATACAGTGATCTCACGCCGGTTCCTCAACCGGCGTTTTTGTCTCTCGACGACGCCCGCCATGCCTGCCCTGTCCGCCCCTCTCGCCCCACTTCCGCCTGCCGTGGCGGAGGCGATCTGGCGCGGCGACGAATTGGGCCGCGGCACCGACACCGTCTGGCCGAGCGGTTTCGACACGCTGGATGGCGAGCTGCCGGGCGGCGGCTGGCCCGGACGCCAGTTGACCGAAGTGCTGCTGCCGCAGTTCTCGCTGGCCGAATGGCGGTTGGCGGGACCGGCGCTCCGACGCGTCGTCGCCGACGGTGCCGCGGTGGCGATGGTCGGACCGCCCAAGCGCCCCCACCTGCCCGGCCTGATGCACCTGGGGCTGGATGAGCGCCACCTCGTCTGGATCGACGCGCGCGCGCCGTCGGAGCGGCTCTGGTGCACCGAACAGCTGATCAAGTCCAACGCCGCCGGCGCGGTGCTGGCCTGGCTGCCGCAAGCCGCGCCCGAGCAGTTGCGGCGGCTGCAGGTGCTGGCGCAGTCGTTCGAAGGACCGGTGTTCCTGTTCCGGCCGCTGGCGGCCCGCCATGACCCGTCGCCGGCGCCGCTGCGGGTGCTGGCGACGATCGATGTCGACTGGGCCCTGGACGTCCAGATCCTCAAGCGCAAAGGCCCCGCCCACGAGACCCCGCTGCGGCTGGCCTCGATCCCCGGCGGGCTCGAGCATGTCCTGACCCCGCGCGTGATGCGGCCCAGCACGATGCGCCCGGTGGCGCCGATGACGGTGCCGGTCGCCGACGTGGCCGAAGCCGTCAACGAGAGGGGCAGCCAGGCACAGGGCAGTGCCGGGCCCCTGCTCGAAACGGTGTCCGAATCCCTCCACGAGCCCGTTGCGCTCACCCTGTTCCCGGAGTTCTCCCATGTTGTGGGTCGCACTGATCCTGCCGCCTCGTCCGCCGGCACCGTTTGAGGACCCGTCGACCGCGCCGCCGCCGCATCCCTGGGGGATCTGCGCGGAGACGCAGGCGGGCCTGGCGGTGTGGTGCCTGCAGTTCACGCCGCGCGTGGCGCTGATGGAGGACGCCGTCGTGATGGAGGTCGAGGCCAGCCTGCGGCTATTCCGCGGCCTGCCCGCGCTGAAGGCGCGCCTGAGCGACGAAGCGCCCGACCTGGGCGCCGTGGGCATCGGCTGGGCGCCGTCGGCCACCGCCGCGCTGGTACTGGCGCGTTGCGGCGTGCTCGACCTCGGTGGGCGGCTGTTGCAGGCGGTGCTGGACCCGTTGCCGCTGCAGGCGCTGAGCGCTGGCGCGGAACACGCGGAACCGTTGAGCCGCGCCGGCATCAACACGCTGGGCCAGTTGCGGGCGCTGCCGCGCGGCGGCATCAGCCGCCGCTTCGGCGCGGCGCTGCTGACGATGCTGGACCAGGCCTACGGACTGCGGCCCGAGGCGCAAGCCTGGGTCGCGCTGCCCGAGGACTTCCACGCCCGCGTCGAGCTCCCCTGCCGCGAGGACCACGCGCCCGCGCTGCTGCTGGGCACGCGGCCGCTGCTGATGCGGCTGTGCGGCTGGCTGGCGGCGCGCCATGCGGGCGCCACCGGCGTCACGCTGCACTGGGTGCACGACTCGATGCGCGCCAAGGACGCCGGCGAAGGCGGTTGCCTCACGATCCGCACCGCCGAGCCGATCCGCGAGCTCGAACACTTCTGCCGGCTGATGGCCGAGCATCTGGCCAAGACCCAGTTGCTGGCGCCGGTCGGTGAACTGCGGCTGGAGGCGGTCGGCGTGCAGGCGCTGGTGGAGGACAGCGGCTCGCTGCTGCCCGACGTGGTGCGCACCGGCGAGACGCTGTACCTGACCCTGGAACGCATCGCCGCGCGGCTCGGTCCTGAGCGGGTGCAGCAGCCGGTCCTGGGTGACGATCACCGACCCGAATGGCAGACGCGCTGGCGAACCTGCGGCGACGGCCGGACGGCCTCCCGCCGCAAGGGTCGGCAGGCGGCGGTGCGCGCGCCGGCCGTGCCGGAGCCCGCCTTCCTGCTCGACCCGCCGCTGCGGCTGGCGGTGCGCGAGCACCGGCCGCACTACCAGGGCCCGTTGACGCTGCTGGTCGGGCCGGATCGCATCGAGGGCGGCTGGTGGGACCGCATCCCCGACACGAAGGCGCACCGCAAGGTCACCCGCGACTACTGGATCGCCGTCAACGAGAACGCCGGCGTGCTGGCCGTCTATCAGGAACGGCTGAGCGGGACGGGCAACGGCGACGACGACAAGTCCGCCGTGCAGGCGTGGTTCCTGCACGGGATGTATGCCTGATCAGGCACCCTCCGTTCGTACAGGCCGCTCACCATGTCCGCCCTCCCTGGCGCCTCGGCCCTTCCCGACTACGCCGAGCTGCGTTGCCTCAGCAACTTCAGTTTCCTGAAGGGGGCGAGCTGGCCCGAGGAACTGGTCGTGCGCGCCAAGGAGCTCGGCTACGCCGCGCTCGCGATCACCGACGAGTGCAGCATGGCCGGCATGGTGCGCGCGCACGTGGCCGCGAAGCAGCACGGCATGAAGCTGCTGGTGGGCAGCCAGTTCCTCATTGAACCCAGCGGCGCCCCAGGACGCGCCTCAGGCGCGTTGGGCACGTCGGGCACGTTGGGCGAGCAGGATGCGGGGGACGAAGGCCCGTTCACGCTGGTGGTGCTGGCCTGCAGCCTGAACGGCTACGGCAACCTGTGTCAGTTCATCTCGCGGCTGCGGCGCTCGGCCGAGAAGGGCACCTACCACTGCACGCGGGCCGACCTCGGCCCGCAGACGCTGGACGACTGCGTCGTGATCGCCTGCCCCGACCGACATGCGACGCCGGCGCAATTGCTGTCGATGGCGCGCTGGCTGTTGTCGCGCTTCACCGGGCGTTGCTGGCTGGGCATCGACCAGCCCCAGCACGCCGACGACGAGATCCGCCTGCTGCGCCTGCGCGAGGCCGGCGCGCTGACCGAAATCCCGCTGGTGGCCGTGGGCGACGTCACCATGCATGTGCGCAGCCGCAAGCCGCTGCAGGACGTGCTGACGGCCACACGCCTGGGCAAGCCGCTGACCGAGTGCGGCCAGGCGCTGGACCGCAACGCCGAGCGCCACCTGCGCCACCGCAGCCGCCTCGCGCTCAGCTTCCCGGCCGACCTGCTCGCCGAGACGCTGCGCGTCGTCGAGTGCTGCGAATTCAGCCTCGACGAACTGCGCTACCACTACCCGTCCGAGGTCGTGCCCGACGGCCAGACGCCGGCCAGTCATCTGCGCCGTCTGACCTACGAGGGCGCGGGCCGTCGCTGGCCCGAGGGCGTGCCGGCCGCGGCCAGCGAGCAGATCGAGCGCGAGCTCGCACTGATCGAGGAACTGCGCTACGAGCACTACTTCCTGACGGTGGCCGACATCGTCCAGTTCGCGCGTTCGCAGGGCATCCTGTGCCAGGGCCGCGGCAGCGCGGCGAACTCCATCGTCTGCTACTGCACGCACGTGACCGAGGTCGACCCGGCGCGGATGCAGGTCCTGTTCGAGCGCTTCATCAGCAAGGAACGCAACGAGCCCCCGGACATCGACATCGACTTCGAGCACGAGCGCCGCGAGGAGGTCATCCAGTACCTCTACCGCAAGTACACGCGCGAACGCGCGGCGCTGGCGGCGGTGGTGATCTCCTACCGCGTGAAGAGCGCGCTGCGCGACGTCGGCAAGGCACTGGGCTTCGAGCCCGAGGTGCTGGACACGCTGTGCGGCAACCATCAATGGTGGGACGGCCAGACCATCGATGCCGAGCGGCTGCGCGAGTCCGGGCTCGAGGCCGACGACCTCGCGGTGCGCCAACTGGTCGAGATCACGTCGGAGCTGCTGGGCTTCCCGCGACACCTGTCGCAGCACCCGGGCGGCTTCGTGCTGACGCACGGACCGTTGACCCGCATGGTGCCGGTGGAGAACGCCTCGATGCCGGACCGCACCGTCATCGAGTGGGACAAGGACGACCTCGACGCGGTGGGCTTGCTCAAGGTCGACGTGCTGGGGCTGGGCATGCTCACGGCGATCCGCAAGACGCTGGACTTCGTCGGCAAGCGCGAGCGCTATCCGTTCGAGCTGAAGGACATCCCGGACGGGGACGACGAGACCTACAAAATGATCCAGCGTGCCGAGACCATCGGCGTGTTCCAGATCGAGAGCCGCGCGCAGCGCAGCATGCTGCCGCGTCTGAAGCCGGAGACCTTCTACGACCTGGTCATCGAGGTCGCGATCGTGCGTCCCGGGCCGATCCAGGGCGGCATGGTGCACCCCTACCTGCAGCGACGTCAGGGCTTCGAGGAGGTCGTTTATCCGCAGGGACTGGAGACGGTCCTGAAGCGCACGCTGGGCGTCCCGGTCTTCCAGGAGCAGGTGATGCAGATTGCGATGATCGCGGCCGGATTCTCAGGCGGCGAGGCCGACGAACTGCGACGCTCGATGGCCGCGTGGAAGCGCAAGGGCAACCTGGACAAGTACCGCGCGAAACTGATCGACGGGATGCGGGAACGGAACTACCCGGTGTCTTTTGCCGAGCAGATCTTCGAGCAGGTGAAGGGCTTCTCGGAATACGGCTTCCCGGAGTCGCACGCGGCCTCGTTCGCGCTGCTGGTCTACACGAGCAGCTGGCTGAAGCGGCACCGGTCAGCCGAGTTCCTGGCGGGACTGCTGAACGCGCAACCGCTGGGCTTCTATTCGCCGAGCCAACTGGTGCAGGAGGCCAGACGCAAGGGTGTCGAGGTGCTGCCGCCGGACGTGATGCACAGCGACTGGGACTGCACGCTGGAGCGCGCGGATGGGCGTGTCATCCGTCCGACGCAGCGCGGCGCGGCCGCCGACACGATCGATGCGATGCCGCTGGATGAGGACGGCATCGTCGTGGAAGACGATGGCGACCCCTACCTCGACGCAGAGGAAGCGCTCGCGGCCGACGCGGCGCCGGTGAAGGTGCGGCTGGGATTGCGGCTAGTCAAGGGACTTCAGCAGGCCTCGGCGGGACTGATCTGCCGCGAGCGTCGGAACGGCCCGTTCAACGACGCGGAGGACTTGGCGCGACGCACCGGACTGAACCAGCAGCAGATGACGATGCTGGCGGCGGGCGATGCGTTGACCAGCATCAGCGGCCACCGCCGCCAGCAGATGTGGGATGCGGCCGCGCAGCATGCGCCGCCGCCGCTGCTGGCTTCTGCGCCGGTGCAGGAGGATTTCCTCGCGCTGCCGCAGGCGCCGGAGGGCGAGGAGATCGTCTTCGACTACGCGTCGCTGGGCCTGACGCTGCGCCGCCACCCGCTGTCGCTGCTGCGGCCGCTGCTGCGCGAACAGCGCTGGATGTCGGCCGAGGAACTGAACGAATTGCCCGACGGCCGACCGGCGCGCGGCTGCGGGATCGTGACGGTCAAGCAGCAGCCGGCGACGGCCAAGGGCACGATCTTCATTTCCCTGGAAGACGAGACCGGCGACATCCAGGTCATCGTCCACCGCGCGCTGTGGCAGCGGCAGCGGCACGTCATGCTGCACTCGCGCCTGATGGCGGTGAAGGGCAAGTGGCAGCGCAGCGGCGACGTGCGCAACCTGATCGCCGGACACCTGCAAGACCTGACCCCGATGCTGGGACGGTTGAGGACGGAGAGCCGGGATTTTCATTGATCCGGTCCGGCTGGGACTCAGGGGGCCCTTGCATCGAAGCCCAGCCGTCGCAGCCTTCGAATGGCGCCGCGGTCGAAGCTCATGAAAATCGAACCGCCGCGACGGCGCCCCTCAAAGGCAATGAGCCCATCGGCGAAGTCTCCCCCCAAGTCCAACACTTCAAGCCCTGCATCGGCTGCTTCCCTATCCACCTCGACTCGAGGAATCAACAGCAACTGTCGGATCGCAAGGCCGATGTTCGCGGCGCTCACCGAAAATTGCGAACGCAGTACCCAGCACACCTCACACAAACTGGCGACCACGATGACGATCATGTCTGCGCCTTCGAACGCTTTTTCAACAAGCGCCTTTTGACACGGGTCATCATCGAGGACGATTCGACACAGCAAGTTGGTGTCGGCAGTCACCTTCATCACCGTTTCCCCGCCCAGCCGTTCTCGATCGCCTTCTTGATCTGCTTCAGCGACACAAGTTTCTTCCTCTTGCGCGTCCGATCCGCAAGGATTCCGACAATACTTTCGATGCGACTGCTCTTCCTGGTGACGTGCAGGATGCAGGTTCCGTTCGACCAGAAGTCGACATCGATCGCCTCCCCAGGCTCGATGCCCAGATGCTGGAGGATCTCCGGCGGAATTCGAACTTCGTCAGGTGCGCAGTCGGTACTGATCTTCATCTTCGTCAACACAGCCACTCCTTCAACGCGGCACAACAACGTGCTCGATGAAGGAAAGCGTAGCCCTCAACGCCGCCGAAAAACCGCCTCTCCCTCTGACTTCCGTCAATGGTGGGAGAGATCGCAGCCCATCCCCCGGATGTAGGTCCCGTCCGACGATCACATGCGACCTTGTGGGGATGCCCGTGGAACGCGGCTTGCGGAAAGATCGACTCAACTGTCCTTCTGCCGACCTCGCCGCCGACCTCGCAGGTCACGCCGGAAAGGCGGCCTCAAGACCATGAAGAAGATCGCCGCCCTTCCCGATGCGATGCCCGTCCCGGCACCGGTCATCTGTTCCCCGTCCTGGGCCCTGCTCGGCATCGAGCCGTTGCGTGCCGCGATGGAATACGCCAGCTGCCGCATGATGGACCGCAGCGGCCATCCGCCCGGTGACGGACACCCCGTCATCGTGTTCCCCGGCCTGGCCGCGGACGCGCAGTCGATCGCGCCGCTGGTGGGCTTCTGCCACGGGCTCGGTTATGCGGCACGCGACTGGGGACGCGGCATCAACACCGGTCCCACCGGCGACATCGACCTGTGGCTCGACACGCTCGCCGCCGACATCGAGGCGCTCGTCGCCGGACAGTCGCAGCCGGTGTCGCTGGTGGGCTGGAGCCTCGGCGGCATCTACGCCCGCGAGATCGCCAAGCGCATCTCGCTGCCGGTGCGCCAGGTCATCACGATCGGCACGCCGATCACCGGCGAGGCGACGCAGACCAACGTCAGCCTGATCTACCGCTGGATCAACGGCACGCTGCCGGTGCTCGACGACGACTTCAAGTCGCGCCTCATCGCCGCGCCGCAAGTGCCGACGACCTCGATCTACAGCCGCAGCGACGGCGTCGTCGCATGGCAGGCCTGCGTGCAGCCCGAGGACCATCCGATGGTCGAGAACGTCGAGGTCGACGGCAGCCATTGCGGCCTGGTCTGGAATCCCGCCGTCCTCAAGGTCGTGGCGGATCGGCTGTCGCATGCGCCTGATACATGGCGTCGATACGGCGAAAGCACCGAGCCCGCAGCCATGACCGCCACTCGGTCGATGAACTGAACACCGACTGATGTCACCCGCTGGACGAACGGAGGGCCGCTGAAGGAAATGGCGAACCGGACCAGGTTGAGCCGGACTCATGGCCCTTCCTCATCAACCGTCCTTGTCCATGTCGTTTCCTCTCCCGACCCTTGAAGCCTTCGTCATCAATCCGCTGAGCGGGGACGTGTTCGTCCAGAGCATGGCGAAGTACGCACCCGCCGAGAAGCTGGCCACCGAACTTTTCCGACGCCCCATGCCGGACACCTTGAAGGGCAAGGCGGCCCACATCGAGGATTGCGCCCGGTACGTCCAGGACCATACCGAATTGGCCGAGTGCCCACGCTTTGCGCCGAAGCTGGCGACGCGCTTCGATCAACTGCGGACCCAGCTCAAGTCCTGCACCGACGGCCTGCAGACGCTGCGCATGGCGCGGGAAGCAAAGTCCATGGTGGCCTCACTTGTCTTGAGGCTCGCTCCCGCCGGCGACGTCAAGATCAAGCCCTATGGCACCCCGCCGGGCAACATCCCCGAGATGCTGGACTTCCTTGACTACCCTTACAACGTCCAGGCCCTGGCCGTCGATCACATGCGCCCGGACGCGCTCGACATCATCACCGCGCTGTTCAACCAGTCGTTGGAGCAATCGAGGGAATTCCTGGAAGACAGTGACTTCGGTCCTTCACCCGACGCCCTCATCCTTGCCGCCGAGAACGGCCAGTCTTTCGATTCGGTGCGGCGAAAGATGTTGAATTCGGCGGCGAGCGCCTCTCTCCATAGCGGTCGTCACAACAGTTGTTACGACGTCGAGTACGGTTGATCCGAGAAGGGCTCTGGGCACCGCGCTCATCGCCCTGCGGACATCGCGCGACCGCAGGCTTGCGGTCGCGCGGTGATCATCTGATCAACGCGATCAGGATGATGATGGGAATGGGCACGCCCAGGAAAAAGAGCAGCAACGATCGCATGTGAGTTCTCCTTGTCTCAATCGATGAGGTCGCGCTGCCGGCCGCCGAAGGTGGCCAGCAGACTTGCGGTGAACGCGCCGATCAGCAGCGCGACAACCATCCACAACGCCGTCGTCAGCGCCGTCTTGCGAGCGGCGTCGGCGGCTTCACGGGCACGGGTCTCCAGGGCTTGCGCCTCGGCGCGAGCCCGCTGCAGCGTCTCGGTGACGCGCCGCTCCGCCTCCGCTTGCGTCAGGCCGGTGCGCTGCGCCACCAGTTGTCCCGCGGCGCGCGTGTCTTCCGGCGACAGCGTCCCGCCATCGCGCAACGCACGCACGAGCAGACGATTCAACGACGCCGACGACTGCTCGTCCGCATGGACCATCGAGGCATCGGGCCACGCGCGCAGCGTCGCCGGATTGGCCCCGGCGGGCGCCGCAGAGGACGTCGATGCCGTTGTCGGCGCCGTCGCTGCGGGCCGCAGCAGCGTGTCCACGTAGTAGCCGAAATCGCCGCTCCCCAGCGCGGTCCGCGCGGTTCCCGAAGAACTGCCCTTCACGCCGGACTCATCCGCCGCAGTCCCGGCAGCAGCTGTCGCAGCCGCCGCCCCTGTGGCCGCGGTCCCGGCCGCCAACGCCGCGCCCTTCACGCCGATCCCGGCGATCGCGCCGACCGAGGCGGTCAGCACGGCGGCGGTGAACAGCGTGGCCACCGCCCACGACAGCAGGCCATGGGCCGTGTCGCGGAAATGGACCTCGTCCGCGTCGGTATCGCGCCATCGCACGCGCAGCCGGCCGGCGAGATAACCGCCGAGTCCGGACGCCGCCAATTGCGTGAACGCGAGCCAGACGATGCCCGCCACGCCCAGCGTCGCGGCGCTCGCGCCGTCGCCGGCCCAGGGCGACGCGGCGGCCAGTCCCAACCCCGCGCCGAGCAGCAGCAGGATCAACGACAGCGCCGCCGCGGCAGCGGCGCCGGCCAGCACCGCGCCCCATGACACTGCGGAAGTCGACGCGCGGGGCGCGACGATTCCACCGACATCGGCCTCGCCTGGATACCAGGCCTCATTCTTTGCCACCATGGCAGTCCCCTCGAGTTGTGATGGACAGCTACAGGCAAGGGGCGGGCCTGACGTTTCGTTACCCTCCTCTCCACCATCCGCCGGCCGACACCCAGATCCGCAGGTCGGCAGGTCGGCAGGTCGGCACGTCGGCACGTCGGCACGTCGGCACGTCGGCACATCGGCAGGTCAGCAGAAGGTCCACGGTCAACTGTGAGCAGTCAGCAATCAGCGGGTCAGCGGGTCAGCGGGTCAGCGGGTCAGCGGATCAGCGGATCAGCGGTGAACAGGCCGGCCCCGCGTAACCTACGCACGTAACGCCCGTTACGCCGATGCCGTCACACCGCCGAAGCACCCGGCGCAGAATGCGCCTCCAATGACCGCTCCCGCCGCCTCCCTCGTCGCTGCCGCTCCGGCCGCCGACCTGCCCTTGCATCGCATCCAGTTGCTGCCGCAGGGGCTGCGCATCGACGGACTGCCCGAACTGCGCGGCCGGCTGCTGCCGCGCCTGCTCGCCGCGCTGCTGCAGGCGCACGAGCAAGGACTGGCGCGCATCGACAGCCCGTGCTCGCGCGCCGAGCTGCGCGAGCGCATCGCCGGCATGGCCGAGCTGCACCGCACGCAGGTCTGGCGTGCGCTCGCGCTGCTCGACGACGGACCGCTGGCCGCGCTGATCGAGGCCAGCGCCCGCAGCAGCGGCCCGTTCTGGCTCAACGCCGCGCTGCTGCCGACCTGCCGCTTCGAGATCGACGGCGAACCCGCCACCGGCCAAGCCCTCGCCCGATGGCTCGGCCAGCAGCGCCCGGTGCGCGCGCCAGCCGCCGCGCCGCTGCTCCCGCTGGCCTACGCCGAGGCGCTCGCCCGCGCCGACTACCTGCTCGACCGCGGCGAACTCTATCCCGCCCGCCTCGCGTTGCAGCAGGCCGCGCAGCACGTGCCGCCGGGGGACGACGCCGCCGCCGCCGCGCTCGGCCTGCGCCGCGCCCGCATCGCGCGCCGGCTCGGCGACTGGGCCGCACTGCAGGACGAGCTGCGCGACCTCGGTCAGACGCTCAACAACAGCCGCCTGCCGCGCCTGGAGCGACGTCAACTGCGCGCCCGTGTCGCCATCCTCGCGGCCTGGCACTGGTTCGGCAGCCTCGGCCAGGCGGCGCCCGCGCTGGAGAAACTCGACGAGGTCGATCCCGACGTGCTCGCCGCCGACTCCACGCTGCGCTGCGACCACGGCAACCTGCGCGGCATCGTGCTGCGCGACCTCGCCATCGCCCGCGGCGACGCGGCGCTCGCGACGCAGTCGCTGGCCAGCCTCGGCGACGCGCTGCGCAGCGCCTCGCTGGCCGGACTGCCCGACGCGCTCCAGGTCTGCGCCGCCAATCTGTCCAACGCGCTCGGCCGGCTTGTCGAGGCCGACCTGCTGCCCGCCGACGGGCCGGGCATCGAGGACGCGCTGCGCTGGCTGCTGCTCAGCGACGCGCTCTGCGCGCGTTGGCAGCTGGGGCGCAGCTCGCTGCTGAACACCATCTTCCTGCTGCGGCTCGCGGCGCTCGGACACCTGGACTTCGCGGCGCTCCAGCGACTGGCCACCACGCAAGGCCTGCCCCTGCCGGCCACGTCATTCGGCGACCTCGCGGCGCAGCGCTGGGCCTCCTGCCGGGCACGGCAGTCGCAGATCCCGGCTGATCAGCGCTGTGCGTTCCTGTTGCTGTGGGCGCGGCATGCGCTCGATGAAGGTGATGCGTTCAGCGCCACCGACCTCGTGCGGCAAGCCAGGCTGCAGGCGCGCAAGCTGCGCGATGAAGGGGCCAGGCGGCGCTATCTCGACGAGGCCGAGGCGTTGATGCCGCAGTCGCGGCAGGCGTGAGGTCCTTTGAACACGGCGGGAGGTCGAGCGCGGGCACTCCACGACGTGGGGGGCATCGCCTCCGCGAACCCCCCACATCATTCCGGCCCCGGCAGCACTCGCTGTGATCGGGCCTTGGCGGAACCGGAGGGACGGGAGCGGCGGGCGCAACGGGCGGACCGGGCGCAACGGGCGTAACGTCACTTCGATGCGGTCCGGGGTCGGTGGACTTCGCACACTGGCGGCATCCCTCACAGACCGGAGACCGCCATGTCCTTTCCACGCCTGATGGCGAGCGCCCTGCTCGCCTGCCTCGCCCTCACGGCCTGCCGCGCATCGATCGCGCAGTCGCCGTCCACCGCCTCGGGCGCCGTCGCCACCGTGCCCGCCGATCAGCGCGAGCGCTGGGAAACCCGGCCCGAGCTGCAACGCCACTTCACCGAGCTCGGCACGAAGGGCACGCTCGTGCTGCTCGACACCCGCGCGCATCGCTGGATTGCGTCGGACAGTGTCCGCGCTTTCGAAGGCTTCCTGCCGGCGTCGACCTTCAAGATCCCGATGTCGCTGATCGCGCTGGAGACCGGCGCCGCCGTGGACGAGACACAAGCCTTCAAGTGGGACGGCACGAAGCGCCGCATCGAGGACTGGAATCGCGACCAGACGCTCGCCTCGGCCTACAAGGTGTCGGCGGTGTGGGTGTTCCAGTCGCTGGCGCGGCAGATCGGCCAGCCGACGGTGCAGCAGTTCGTGCGCGACTTCCGCTACGGCAATGCCGTCGCCGGTCCGATCGGCGACCGCTTCTGGCTCGACGGCGACATGCGCATCTCGGCGGTCGGCCAGATCGAGTTCCTGCGCCGCGTGCATGACCGCGCGCTGCCGCTGTCCGACCGCACCTACGACATCGCGCGCCAGGTGATGTTGCGGGACCAGGGTCCCGGCTGGCGCCTGTACGCCAAGACCGGCTGGGCCGACAGCACCAGGCCGGGCCTCGGCTGGTTCGTCGGCTGGGTGGAGCAGGACCGCGACGCGCGTCCCGTCTACTTCGCCCTGAACATGGACATGACCGATCCCGCCTTCTCCCCGAAACGGGCGGAGATCGTCCATCAGGTCCTGCGCTCGATGGGCGCGCTCGAAGAGCGATGACCGATACTTCCGGATCGTCATAGATCCTGGATTGGACGCCCCGATGAAGACCCGTTCCCTTGCCCGCCTGGCACTTGTTCCCGCCCTGCTGCTGACCGCCGGTCTGGCGCAGGCCCAGGTCGTCGTCGCCGACGCCTGGGTGCGCGCGACGGTGCCGCAGCAGAAGTCGACGGGCGCCTTCATGCAGATCAAGTCGCCGACGGACGTGAAGCTGATCTCGGTCAGCACGCCGGCGGCCGGCGTGGCCGAGGTGCATGAGATGGCGATGGACGGCGACGTGATGCGCATGCGGCCGGTGACCGCGCTGGCGGTGTCGGCAGGCAAGCCGGTGGAACTGAAGCCCGGCGGTTATCACGTGATGCTGATGGACCTGAAGGGCCCGCTGAAGACTGGCGACGCGGTGCCGCTGACCTTCGTGTTCGAGAGCGCGGACAAGTCCCGCTCGACGGTCACCGTCCAGGCCCCGGCAAGGACTGGCCCCGTCGTGTCGCCCGATGCCAAGGACCCGCACGCGGGTCACGGCGACCACAAGCATTGAACGGCTGCCGAGCGGCGCGCTCCTGCGCTCTCCTGGCGCGTCAGCGCCTGAGGCCCTCCGCCAGGTGATCCACCAGCGCCTTCAGCCGTTGCGGCAGGAAGCGCTGGCTGGGCATCAGCGCATGCAGCGGCATCGGCCGCCCGACCCAGTCCGGCAGGACCTCGACCAGCGCGCCGCTCGCCAGGCTGTCGCGGATGTCGAGGCAGCTCTTGTAGGTCAGTCCCCGCCCTTCGAGGGCCCACTGATGGGCGATGCCGCCATCGTCCGCCGTGCGGCGCCCCTGCACCGTCACGTCCAGCGGCGCCGCCTGCATCGCGTCGCGTCGCCAGAAGCGCCATTCGCGCTCCAGCCGGTCGCCGATCTTGAAGCGGATGCACTCATGCTGCGTGAGTTCCCCGGGATGCGACGGCCGGCCGTGCCGCTTCAGGTAGTCCGGCGAGGCCACCAGCAGCCGGCGTCCGTCATGGAGCTTGCGCGCGACCAGCCGTGAGTCGGCCAGCTCGCCATACCGCAGGGCCAGGTCGACCTCGTCGCGCACGACGTCCTGCAGCGCATCGCCCACGTTGAGCTGCAGCTCGACCCCGGGATGCCAGTCGAGGAAATCATCCAGCAGCGGCAGCACGATGCGCCGCGTCAGGTCGCTGGACGCGCTGACGCGGATCCGCCCGCGCAGCGCCGTCGCCCCGCGCCCCTTGGCGGAAGCCTCGTCGCCGCCCTCCGAGACCAGCGCGAGGCCTTCATCGAGCAGCTCGAGCGCGCGCTGCGCGTAGTCCCTCAGCCGTTCGCCGGCGGCGGTCAGCCGCAGCGCCCGGGTGCTGCGCTCGGCGAGCCGCACGCCCAGCCGCGCCTCCAGCTTCTTCAGCATCGCGCTGGCCGCCGCGGGCGTGATACCCATCTGCCGCGACGCCGCCGTCAGGCTGCCGCCGCGCGCGCATTCGATCAGCAGGCGCAGTTCGGCGGTGTTCTCGATGTCCATGGCGGCTCCCTCCGGCGATCTTCAATCCCGTGTTGAAACTGATAGCGATTCAGCGCTCTTCATTGATTCTGCCGGAAGGCTCACCATTCGTTCCCACAGCATCCCGCTACCTCCGTCCTTCCCCACCTTTTCCCTTCCATCCGAACCTCCAGGAGTCCCGCCATGAAAGCCGTCGGCTACTTCAAGTCCCTGCCCATCACCGAGGCCGAGTCGCTCATCGACCTCGAGCTGCCCACGCCCGCCCCCGGTCCGAAGGACCTGCTGGTCGAGGTCGCCGCCATCGCCGTCAACCCGGTCGACACCAAGATCCGCGTGCGCCGTGCCAGCGCCGACGGCTCGACGCCCGTGATCCTCGGCTGGGACGCCGTCGGCACGGTCCGCGCGATCGGACCGGAGGTGACCGGCTTCGCCGTCGGCGATCGCGTCTGGTATGCCGGCGACATCACGCGTCCCGGCAGCAACGCGCAGTTCCAGTGTGTCGACCATCGCATCGCCGCGAAGGCGCCGGCCTCGCTCAGCGACGCCGAAGCCGCCGCGCTGCCGTTGACCGCCATCACCGCCTGGGAGCTGCTGTTCGACCGCCTGCAGGTGCAGCAGCAGCCGGAGCGTCCGGTCAGCCTGCTGGTGACCGGCGCGGCCGGCGGCGTGGGCTCGATCCTGGTCCAGCTGGCGCGCCGGTACGACCACCTGACGGTCATCGGCACCAGTTCCGAGCCGGACGGTGAAGGCGGCAAGTGGCTCCAGGCGCTGGGCGCGCACCACGTGATCAACCATCGCGAACCGATCGCCCCGCAGATCGCCGCGCTGCAGAAGCACGGTGTGCCGCCGCTGCGCTACGTCACCAGCCTCACCCACACGCCGCAGCACTTCCAGGGGCTCGTCGAGGCGCTGGAGCCGCAGGGCAAGCTGGCGATGATCGACGACTTCGGGCCGAACGACCTGGACGTGATGGCGCTCAAGGGCAAGTCGCTGTCACTGCACTGGGAACTGATGTTCACGCGCAGCATGCATGCGACGCACGACATTGCCGCGCAAGGCCGCCTGCTGAGCGAGGTCGCGGCCCTGGTCGACGCCGGGAAGATCCGCACGACGCTGTCCGACGTCGTCGGCCCGATCACCGCCGAGACCCTCAAGCGCGCTCACGCGCTGCAGGAGAGTCAGCGCCAACGTGGCAAGCTGGTGCTGCAGGGTTGGCCTCTCTGAGCCTCGTGCGCTGTACGGCCTGCGTTGCGCGCATGCCGCACTTCCTGTCACGACTGTGACGTCTTACCGCCCCGGCCCGCCGGGGCGTTTTCATTCGTGGGGACTTCCGGGAAAACCTCCAGTGCGCGCGCCCTCCGCGCAGGCGATACCTCCGGACTCGGACGCCACCAAGCAGTTCGGGCGACAAAGTCAACGAACGGCCGACCACGGCCACGAAGAACAAGAGGGATCGTCATGAACATCCGCAAGGTCCTGGCCGGCGCCCTGGTCGCCGTGCTGCCGGCCGCATGGCTGTGCGCCGCCGCGCCCGCCGCCGCCGCCACCATCGGGGTCATCCTGCCGGGCAGTTATCCAAGCGCCGAGCAGGCCGAGGAACTCCAGCTCGGCATGACGCTGGCACTCAAGACCTGGCCCGGCGACGCCGCGCCCAAGCTGATCGTCAAGGACAGCGGCTGCGACGCCCGCAAGGCGGACGCCATCTCCCAGGAGTTCATCAAGGCCAAGGTCGACGTCGTGCTGGGCAACTGGTGCGAGATCAACGCCGGCGCGGACGCGCTGCGGGCCGCGGGCATCCCCTTCATCTCCAGCAACGCGGAGCGGATGAAGGCCCAGGACCTGCAGCTGCAGCTGGGCCGCATCGAGCTCAATGCCGGCGAGAAGATCGCCGCCGACCTGCGCCGCCAGACCGGCCTGCGGATCAGCGCGCGGACCTCGTGCTGGATGGACTTCGACGCGACGCTGTCGGAGCGCGTCGACGCCGTGCTATGCCCGGTGCTGACGATCGACCGCGGCCGCTGGGACCAGGTGGCCAACACCTACGGGGCCGCGTTCCGCAAGCCGTTCACGGCCTCGGCAGCGCGCGGTTACGCGGCGATGGAAGTGGCGCTGAACTATCTGCGCCGCGCCAAGGGCATGAAGCCCGCGGCCGCGCTGAAGGAAACCCAGTCGATGGCGACGCTGCTCGGCCCGGTGCCCGCGCTGGACGCCCCTGCGCCGACCACGGCGCTGCAGCTGGTCTTCCGGCACGACTTGCCCAAGCTCAATCCGCAGCAGTCGCAGACCCTGGACAAGCTGGTGAAGACCAAGGGCTGCGGCTGCCCGGGCGGGACGCTGCGCAACGGCTGCCCGCGCGATTCGGGCCCGTGGGGCGAGCTGCCCTTCGTCGTGCGCGGCGGCGGCACGCCCGCGGCCTGCGCGAAGCCGATCGGGGTGCTGGAACTCTGACCGGGCGCCGCCCACGGCGCGCCCTGCGTGTTCATTCGGGCGCCAGGCTCACGGCGCGCACGGATCACTTCAGCAACAGAGAAGCCAGACGCATCGCGATCTCGATCAGCGTGGGCGGCGAACCGTCCGAGGACGAGGGCCAACCCGACGACGACCAGTCGCGCCCGCCATCACGGCGGCCCTCGCGACGCTCGTTCTCCGCGTCGTAGCGCTTCTCGTACTTGCCCTTCCAGAACAGGCCGTGCTTGCCGCCGGCCGGATCGCGCTGCTCGAAGTTATAGGAGGCCAGCCGCGCGCGGCGCTCGCGCTCGAGCTGCTCGTCGGCCTCCTGTCCATCGTGTTCGAGGGCGTCGAGCAAGGGTCCCAGGTCGTCCATCGACGGCGCGACGACCGTGTGATGGCAACCCCCGCAGCGCGTCTCGCGCGTCGGGTCCATCGGCGCGCCGCAACCGCGGCAGGACCAGCCGACCGGCTTGCCGCCGTTGGGCATCAGCAGCGGCTCCGACGGCGAGCGCCTGCGCAGCGCATTCGCCAGGCGCGGCATGTCCACCATCAGCAGCGGGCTCTTGCACCACGCGCAGTCCTCGCTCTTGCCGTCCGCCGGGCCGCCGCAACTCAGGCACGACAGCGTGCGCTTCTCGGCCTGCAGCGCGTAGCGTTCGCCGGGCAGCAGGGGGCGGACCAGGCCGCGCTCGGCCAGCATGCCGGCCTGGCTATGCAGATGGCCGCCGCAGCTGCCGCACTCCAGCACCGGGAAGCGCCCGTAGCGCGTGAGGTTGCGAACCTCTTTCAGCGCCTTCGCGCACAGCGGGCAGGCGCGGTTCGGCTGATGCGGCCGGTCGCTTCGGCGCAGGCGATTCAGGTCGCGCAACAGCTGGATCCACGCGGCCGTCGAGAGATGCACCGACTCGCGCGCGTCGAACCAGACCAGGCCGCAGGGCTCGCAATGATCGATGTCGACCGTCGCCGGCGCGTGGTGGCCGGGCAGGCTCACGTGGCGCATCGGCGCGCGGCATTGCGGACAGTCGATGAACGCGCCCTTGCGCAGCGGCAGCTCGGCCGCCATCGCCAGCGGCGGCAGGGCCGGGGACGGATCAGTCAGCGGCTGGGGCACGGTGTCGGGGAATTCGTCGCCGGGGTGGCGGCCCCGCGACGAGGTCGGCAAAGAGGGCGGCAAGGACATGGCCAATATTCTGGTCCCTGCACCCATCGCCCCGATGGGGGGTTGCGGGTCAGGTCGAAGTCAGCGTGAGGCACGACACGCCGCCTATAGTCCGGTTCTCGGCGAGCGACGGGCCTCAGATCCCTCGCCCCACGACGACAAGGAATGCCCATGGTCAAGAAGCAACAGAAGACGGCCGCGCCCCAGCCCGCGCAAGGCCGCCGCAAGGATGCCGGGTCCGCCTCGCCAGACTCGGCCAAGGCGGCCAAGGCGGTCAAAGCATCCAAGGCCAAGGCGGCCGAAGCGGCGGACACGCCGTTCGCGGAGCAGGTGAAGACCTCGGCGCAGCAGATCTGGTCGGCCGGGCTGGCGGCGTTCGCGAAAGCGCAGGACCAGGGCACCACCACCGTCGGCAAGGCCGAGGCGACGCTCGACGCCACCGCGCGCCGGATGAGCGATCTGGCCGGCGAAGTCGGCTCGCGTGCCGGCCAGCATTGGGACAAGCTGGAATCGATCTTCGAGGATCGCGTGGCGCGCGCGCTCACACGGCTGGGCGTGCCGGCGGCGGACGACGTCGCGCAGTTGAAGGAACGCATCGGGGCGCTGTCCGCGGAAGTCGCGATGTTGCGTGCCGCGCAGGCCGGCGTGGCGCCCAAGCCGGCGACCAAGCCCAGCCCGAAGCGCCCGACGACGAAGGCCGCGAAGGCCACGAACGCCACGAAGGGCGGCAAGCGCACCACCTGACCCCGGCGCGCCGCGCTGCGGCGTGCACTGCGTCACGAAACGCATCGCCATCCCCATCGCCCAGGGGGATGGCACCCGCGAGACGGTCTCGAACAATTCGACACAAGCGCAGACGCTCCTGCGCACCTCTTGTCGAACTTCCCGAGCCTGTCCCATGAAGCGCCTCTTCGCCGCCGTCCTCTTCGCCGCCCCGCTGGTCGCCCTGGCGGCCCCGGTGAACCTGATCAACAACGGCAGCTTCGAATCGAACGCGATCGGCAACGGCAGCTACAGCATCGTTGGCAGCACCGCCGGCTGGACCGTCGGCCCGAACGGCCTGGAGATCCGCAACAACGTCGCGGGCAGCGCGTTCAGCGGCGGCAACTACGTCGAGCTCGACACCACCGGCAACAGCTGGATCAGCCAGACGCTGAACACCGTGGCGGGCGCGACCTACACGCTGTCGTTCTCCTACGCCAACCGCCCCGACTTCCGCAGCGCCGCCAGCAACGGCATCGACTGGAGCATCGGCGGCCTGAGCGGCCTGGTCGGCAACAACACGACCACCACCTGGCAGACCCTGACCACCACCTTCACCGGCACCGGCAGCCCGATGACGCTGCGCTTCGCCGCGGCGGGCATCAGCGATTCCTACGGCACCTCGCTGGACAACGTCAGCGTCAGCGCCGTGCCGGAACCGCAGAGCATCGTGCTGCTGCTGGCCGGCCTCGGGATGATGGGCGTCGTCGTGCGCCGCAAGGCCGCCGGCAAGGCCTGACCCCGCCAGGGGCGAGCTGTCATCCAGCATTCGAGTCCTCGACGACTCGTTGGGAGCGCCGTGGGTAGAGACCGCGGACGCGCAAGGAGAAAAGGGCACCCCACGCGGGGTGCCCTTTCCATTGGCGATGCGGCGTCGCGTCAGCCCAGGTAGCGCGCTTCCAGATGGCGGCGGAAGTGCGCCGGATTCAGCGCCTCGCCGCTGGCGCGCTGCACCAGCTCCGGCGTCTCCCAGCGGCTGCCTTGCGACCACACGCGGGCCTTCAGCCAGTCGAAGACCGGCGTGAGTTCGCCGCGCGTGATCTCCGCATCCAGCGTGGGCCGCTCGCGGCGCATCGTCGCGAACCACTGCGCCGCGTACATCGCGCCCAGCGTGTAGCAGGGGAAGTAGCCGTAGAGCCCGCAGCCCCAGTGCACGTCCTGCATGCAGCCGTCCTTGTAGTTGCCGCGCGTGTCCAGTCCCAGCAGTTCCTGCATCTTGGCGTCCCACAGCGCGGGGATGTCCTCGACCTCGATCTCGCCTTCGATCAGCGGGCGTTCGATCTCGTAGCGCAGGATCACGTGCGCCGGGTAGGTCACCTCGTCGGCGTCCACGCGGATGTAGCCCGGCGCGACGCGCGTCATCAGCTTGTGCAGGTTGTCCGCGGCGAATCCCGGCTGCTGGCCGAGATGGCGCTCCACCAGCGGCTGCAGCAGTCCGGCGAAGCCGGGATGCGAGGCCAGCTGCATCTCGAAGGACAGGCTCTGGCTCTCGTGCAGGCCCATCGATCGCGCGCCGGCCACCGGCAGGCCGAGCCACTCGCGCGGCAGGTTCTGCTCGTAGCGGCCGTGGCCGGTCTCGTGGATGGTGCCGGTGAGGCTCTGCAGGAAGCCGTCGTCGCGATACCGCGTCGTCATCCGCACGTCCTCCGGCACGCCGCCGCAGAACGGATGGGCGCTCTCGTCGAGGCGACCCGCCTCGAAGTCGAAGCCCAGCAGCTTCATCGCATCCAGGCCCAGCGCGCGTTGCGACGCGGCGGGGAACGGCCCTTGCGGATGGATGACGCTGTCGGTCGACTGACGCGCCATCACCTGCCGGATCAGGCCGGGCAGCCACTGGCGCAGATCGCCGAAGACGCGGTCGATGTCGGCCGAACGCATGCCGGGCTCGTAGTGGTCGAGCAGCGCGTCGTAGCGACTCAGGCCCGAATCATCGGACAGGCATTGCGCCTCTTCCCGCGCGTAGCGGACGACCGGGCGCAGGTTCTCGACATAGCCGGTCCAGTCGTTGGCGGCGCGCTGATGGCGCCACTCATGCTCGCAATGCGAGTTGGCCAGCGAGCGCGCCTCCACGAGCCGCTGCGGCACCGCGTTCGCCGAGCGCCACACGCGGCGCATCTCGCGCAGCGAGGCGCGCTGGAAGTCGTCGAGCGGCTCCTGCGCCGCGTCGTCGAGCAGTTGGCGCAGCGCCGGGTCGGTGCCCAGCTGGTGCAGCAGCCCGCCCATCTCGGCGAGCGATTCGGCGCGGGCTTGCGCGCCACGCGCCGGCATGAAGGCGGACTGGTCCCACGAGGCGATCGCCTGCAGGTGGGACAGACGATGGATGCGCTGGTGGCGCTGGCACAGGGCGTCGTACGCCGGGGTGCTGGGGGTGCTCATGGGGGGTCTCCTCTTGGGTCCCGGAATTGTGCCGGGAAGCCCAACCCACCCGCGGCCGACGCGGCTCACTCAAAAATGGCGATGCCGATGGCGGTCATGAGCAGGTAGCGCATGAATTTGCCCACCGCCATGTAGGCCACGCAAGGCCAGAACGGCAGACGCAGCCAGCCCGCGAGGGCGCATAGCGGATCACCGACGATGGGCAGCCAGCTCATCAGGCAGGTCCTGGCACCGAAGCGACGCAGCCAGCCGAGCACGCGCTGGTCCCGCGGCGTGTGGTGCACGGCGGCTTCGTACGCGCGTTCCGCGCCGTAGCCCATCCACCAGGTGATCGCGCCGCCGATCGTGTTGCCGGCCGTGGCCACGAGGATCGCGGGCCAGAAGAGCTCCGGCTTCGCGTGCACCAGCAGCAGCACGACGGGCTCCGATCCCATCGGCAGCAAGGTCGCCGAGACCAGCGCGATGACGAACACCGCGCCCAGCCCCACCTGCGGGAGAGATAGGGTCTCCAGCATCAGGTGAATCATCTGTTGCAGCCAAGCTTCCATGCGTGGGATTATCTGAAGACCATGTCCTTGCGCCGCCTTGCCGTCTCGTCGTTCGCGTTGATCGGCCTGACCGTCGCCGGGTCGGGGCCCGGCGGGCCGCCGCAGTGGGGTGTCGTCGCGATGGCGCAGACCGCGCCGCCGCAGTCCGCCCCACAGGCAAGCGCGGCGCCCGGGCCGTCGACGTCCCCGCAGACTTCCCCGGCACCGATCGCCGGCTGCCCGATGCTGATCGCGTCCGGCAATCCTCAGTATCCCCCCTACCTCTGGCGCGATCCGACGGACGAGCAGAAGCTGGTGGGGGCCAATGCGGACATGATGCAGTGGTTCGCCGCGGAGATCGGCATCCCGATCGAGACCCGCTACGTCGGGCCGTGGGGCCGCGTGCAGGAGGAGATGCGCGCGGGCCGCATCGACCTGATCGCGGGCGCCTTCTTCACGCTGCCGCGTACCGAGTACATGGACTACTTCCACCCCGCGTTCCGCGAGACGCGCAGCGTCATCTGGACGCGGACCGCGGCGCCGGTCGCGTACAAGCGGTGGAGCGACCTCGCGCCCAAGCAGGGCGTGACGGTGATCAACAACAGCTTCGGCGTCGAGTTCGACAACTACGCCCGCCAGTCGCTGAAGATCAGCCAGGTCGCGAGCATCGAGCAGGCGATCCTGATGCTGCAGCGCGGCCGCGCCGACTACATGATCTATGAGGACACGCCGGCCGAGGCCTATGCCGCGCGCAACGGCGGTCCGGCGATCCAGCCGCTGATGCCGGCGATCGCGCGCGAGGGCCTTTACGTGACGCTGTCGCACCGCTCGCGTTGCAACTCGCCGGAGCTGCGGGGCCGCATCGCCCGCGCGGTCTACAAGCTGTCGCAGGACCGCGTGATGAACCGCTTCGTCGAGCAGGGCTTCATGCTCTGGCGCAAGCAGCCGTCGCTCTGACGGGAACTGGGAACGGGCGGGTCGGGGGCGGTATACTTCTGCCTCATTTTTGTGCAACCGCCCCACTGTTCCCGATGCCCACGCCGCTGCCCGGCCCTCTCACGCTGGGTCCCTACGTCCTGCCGAACCGTCTGTTCGTCGCCCCCATGGCGGGTGTGACCGACCGGCCCTTCCGCGTGCTGTGCAAGAAGCTCGGCGCGGGGTATGCGGTGAGCGAGATGGTGACCTCGCGCAAGGACTTGTGGAACAGCCTGAAGACCTCGCGCCGCGCGAACCATGAGGGCGAGTCGGCGCCGATCTCCGTGCAGATCGCCGGGACGGAGGCGTCGATGATGGCCGAGGCCGCCGCGTACAACGTGGACCGTGGCGCGCAGATCATCGACATCAACATGGGCTGCCCGGCCAAGAAGGTCTGCAACAAGTGGGCCGGTTCGGCGCTGATGCAGGACGAGGCGCTGGCGCTGGAGATCGTCGAGGCGGTGGTGGCCGCGTGCGCGCCGCGCGGCGTGCCGGTCACGCTGAAGATGCGCACCGGCTGGTGCCAGGCGGAGAAGAACGCGGTGGCGCTGGCGCGCGCGGCGGAGTCCGCCGGTATCGCGATGGTCACCGTGCACGGCCGCACGCGCGAGCAGGGCTACAGCGGCCGCGCCGAGTACGACACGATCGCCGCGGTGAAGGCGGCGTTGCGCATCCCGGTCGTCGCCAACGGCGACATCGACACGCCGCTCAAGGCGCGCGAGGTGCTGGCCGCCACCGGCGCGGACGCGATCATGGTCGGCCGCGCGGCGCAGGGCCGCCCGTGGATCTTCGCGGAGATCGCGCACTTCCTGGCCACCGGCGAGGAACTGCCCGCACCGCGCATCGCCGACGCCAAGGGCTGGCTGATCGAGCACCTGCACGACCACTACGCGCTGTATGGTGAACTGACCGGCATGCGCAGCGCGCGCAAGCACATCGGCTGGGCCGTGCGCGCGCTGCCCGGCGGCGAGGACTTCCGCCGCCGCATGAACACCCTCGAGAGTTGCGACGACCAGGTCCGCGCGCTGACGGACTGGCTCGACGCGCTGGCGGACGACCATGACCGGCTGCCCTACCTGCCGGCGAACGACGACAGCCTCGAAGACGACAACACTGACGCAGCCGCCGCCGCGAACGACGAACAACACCAAGACCAAGAAAGAAGGCTGACGGCATGACGCCCAAACCGATCGACTCCTGCATCCGCGAAAACCTGGAGGTCTACTTCCGCGACCTCGGCGGCGAAGTCCCGCACTCGATGCACGAGATGCTGATCCGCCTTGTCGAGAAGCCGCTGCTGGAAGTGGTGATGCAGCACAGCGACGGCAACCAGAGCAAGGCCGCCGAGTGGCTCGGCATCAACAGAAACACGCTGCGCCGCAAACTCGTCGAACATAAGTTGATCTGAGCCCCGCGCGCCGAACCGAATCCCCTTTAGAGAGCTCCCATGGCCCAACTCACCGCCCTGATCTCGGTCTCCGACAAGACCGGCATCGTCGATTTCGCCAAGGCGCTGCACGCGCTGAACGTGCGCCTGCTGTCCACCGGCGGCACCGCCAAGCTGCTGGCCGACGCCGGCCTGCCGGTGACCGAGGTCGCGCAGCACACCGGCTTCCCGGAGATGCTGGACGGCCGCGTGAAGACGCTGCATCCGAAGATCCACGGCGGCCTGCTGGCCCGCCGCGATCTGCCCGAGCACGTCGCCGCGATCCAGCAGCACGGCATCGACACGATCGACATCCTGGCGGTCAACCTGTACCCGTTCGAAGCCACCGTCGCCAAGCCCGGCTGCACGCTGGAGGACGCCATCGAGAACATCGACATCGGCGGTCCGGCGATGGTCCGCAGCGCGGCCAAGAACTGGAAGGACGTGACGGTGCTGACCGACGCGTCGCAGTACGCGCAGGTGCTCGAGGAGCTGAAGGCCGACGGCAAGACCAGCGACAAGACGCGCTTCGCCGCATCGGTGGCCGCCTTCAACCGCATCGCGCAGTACGACGCCGCGATCAGCAACTACCTGAGCGCGCGCCTGGAAGACGGCTCGCTGTCCGAGTACCCGGCGCAGATGAACAGCAGCTTCATCAAGGTGCAGGACCTGCGCTACGGCGAGAACTCGCACCAGACCGCCGCGCTCTACCGCGACCTGCATCCGGCGCCCGGCTCGCTGGTGACCGGCAAGCAGCTGCAGGGCAAGGAGCTGAGCTACAACAACATCGCCGACGCGGACGCCGCCTGGGAATGCGTGAAGAGCTTCGACGCACCGGCCTGCGTGATCATCAAGCACGCGAACCCCTGCGGCGTGGCCGTGGCGGCGAACGCGGCCGAGGCTTACGCGAAGGCCTTCAAGACCGACCCCACCAGCGCCTTCGGCGGCATCATCGCCTTCAACCGCGAGGTGGACCGCGCCGCCGCGGAGCTGGTGTCCAAGCAGTTCGTCGAGGTGCTGATGGCGCCGTCCTTCAGCGCCGAGGCGCGCGAGGTCTTCAAGGGCAAGGTCAACGTGCGCCTGCTCGAGATCGCGCTGCCGCCGGGCGGCGCGCGTCCCTGGGACCAGGGCCGCAACGCGCAGGACGTCAAGCGCGTCGGCTCGGGCCTGCTGGTGCAGACCGCCGACAACCACTTCCTGACGAAGGCCGACCTGAAGGTCGTCACGACGCTGCAGCCGACGGCGCAGCAGCTGGACGACCTGATGTTCGCGTGGACCGTCGCGCAGTACGTGAAGAGCAACGCGATCGTCTTCTGCGGCGGTGGCATGACCCTGGGTGTCGGCGCCGGCCAGATGAGCCGCATCGATTCGGCGCGCATCGCGTCGATCAAGGCGGAGAACGCCGGCCTGCCGCTCACGGGCTCGGCCGTGGCGAGCGACGCGTTCTTCCCGTTCCGCGACGGCCTGGACGTGCTGGCCGATGCGGGCGCCTCCTGCGTGATCCAGCCGGGCGGCTCGATGCGCGACGAGGAAGTCATCGCCGCCGCCAACGAGCGCGGCATCGCGATGGTGTTCACGGGCGTGCGCCACTTCCGTCATTGAGTGCGAGCGCGCCTTCACCGTCGCGTGAAGGCGTCGTCAAACACACATCCGGCCCTCGCCCCACGATGGCCCCGCGACGGTCTTGCCGTCGCGCGGGGACAACTGCGGAAAGAAATGTGACATGTTCGCGGCGCTGGCGATCGGGTTTCCCCTGATCCCGGTGCTACCTTGCGCTCCGGCACCGTTCTGGTGCTGTTGTTCAAGAGCAAGCAAACATGAAAAAGATCTCCGCCATTGCCGCCGCCCTCCTGCTGGCCGGCGCCGCCCAAGCCCAAGCACCGAAGCCAGAGCTGTACGGTGAGGTGGGCTACAGCTTCATCACCATCGACGCCGGCGGCACCGACCTCGAGCCGGGCCTGCTGCGCGGCCTCGTGGGCTGGAACGTGCACCCCTACCTGGCCGTCGAAGGCATGCTGGCCACCGGCGTCAAGGACGACAACACCTTTGGCGTCAAGACCAAGGTCTCGAACGCCTACGGCGTGTACCTGAAGCCGAAGTACGACTTCGGCAACGGCTTCGAAGTGTTCGGCCGCCTGGGCTACGTGCACACGAAGATCAAGTCCAGCTTCGGCAACGAGTCCGGTTCCGACAGCGACGGCGACGTGTCGTACGGCGTTGGCGTGAGCTACTCCTTCAACAAGCAGTGGTACGGCGCGCTGGACTACACCAGCTACTACAACAAGGACAGCGTCAAGGCGACCGGCGTGACGCTGGGCGTCGGCTACCGCTTCTGATCGCCGCGATCGCCTCGCGGCGATCCGGACGGGCTCCTCGGAGCCCGCGAGACAAAGCCCGGCTTCGGCCGGGCTTTTGCGTTGTTGGAGCAATAGGGCCCTGACCCAACTGATCTGGATGCATCAGTTCGGAGCGCGCCACTCCATCGCAGGCGGACAAGTCCGGCGTAGTGCAGATAGATCACCAAGGCCCGTGTGGCGGAGCCGAAGAGCGTGTCAGCGTCGGGAACGACGATCACACCTTCGCGCATGGACTGAAAGTCTCGCAATGCTCGAAATGCGTCAAGTGACTGACGCGGATTAGTCATTGGTCTCTACTCGGGATCGCACGGCCTGGGCGCGGCCGCGGAGCGGGCGTACGCTTGCTCCCATTCAAGAACGACAAGGCGGAGACACCCCATGGACCAAGCCCTGCACGAGCGCCTGCACCTTGTGTTGGAGCAGCAGCGCGCCGCGTTCGATCGCGAGCGGATGCCGACCTGTGCGCAGCGCCGGGACCGTCTGGCGCGGCTGCTGCGGATGAGCGTCGAGCACGCGGAGGCGCTCGCCGACGCGATGTCCCGCGACTTCGGCCACCGCTCGCGGCACGAGAGCCTGCTGGCCGATCTGTTCACCGTGCAGTCAGGCGCCCGGCATGCGATGCGGCATCTCAAGCGCTGGATGGCCGTCAAGCGCGCCCCGACCGCCCTGCACTTCCTGCCCGCCGGCAACCGGCTGATGCCGCAGCCGCTCGGCGTGGTCGGCATCGTCTCGCCGTGGAACTATCCGTACTACCTCGCGATGGCGCCCGCGCTCGCGGCGCTGGCCGCCGGCAATCGCGTGATGATCAAGCCGTCGGAGCTGACGCCGGCCACCTCGGCGCTGATGGCCAGGCTCGTCGCCCAGCACTTCGCGCCCGACGAGATGACCGTCGTCACCGGCGATGCGGAGGTCGGCAAGGCCTTCACGCAACTGCCCTTCGACCATCTGTTCTTCACCGGCTCGACGCCCGTGGGTCGTCTGGTCGCGCAGGCCGCGGCGCAACGCCTGACCCCGGTCACGCTCGAACTCGGCGGCAAGTCGCCGGCGATCGTCGACCGCAGCGCCGACCTCGCCCGCACCGCCGAGCGCATCGCCTTCGGCAAGCTGCTCAACGCCGGACAGACCTGTGTCGCGCCGGATTACGTGCTGGCACCGAAGGAGCTCGTGCAACCGCTGGCCGATGCGATCGTGGCCGCCGTGCGTCGGCTGTATCCCCGCATCGAAGGCAATCCGGACTACACCGCCATCGTCAGTCCGCGCCATCACGCGCGGCTGAAGGGCCTGCTGGAAGACGCGCAAGCCCGCGGCGCGGCGCTGCGACCCACGCACGACGACGCCCCCGCGGACCGTCGCCTCGTCCCGACGCTGCTGCTCGACACCACCCCCGAGATGGCGGTCATGCGCGAGGAGATCTTCGGCCCGCTGCTGCCGATCGTGCCGTACGGTCATCCGTCCGAGGCCATCGCGCACGTCAACGGCGGCGACCGGCCCCTGGCCTTGTACTGGTTCGGCGAGGACAAGGCCGCGCGCGACGACGTGCTCGCCCGCACCCATGCCGGCGGTGTCACGGTCAACGACTGCATCTGGCATCTGGGCCAGGAGGAACAGCCCTTCGGCGGCGTCGGCGCCAGCGGCATGGGCGCGTACCACGGCGTCTGGGGCTTCAACACCTTCAGCAAGCTCAAGCCGGTGTTCCTGCAGTCGCGCTTCGCCGGCACGAAGCTGTTCCATCCGCCGTACGGCGCGACCTTCGACCGCCTCCTCGGCCTGCTGAAGAAGATCGCATGAGCGCGGCGGACGGAAGCGATGCCGACTTCGTGATCGTCGGCGGCGGCTCTGCGGGCGCGGTGCTCGCGAGCCGGCTCAGCGAGGATCCCGGCTGTCGCGTGCTGCTGCTCGAAGCGGGAGGCCGAGGCGACAGCTGGGTCACGACCACGCCCTTCGCCGGGGTGCTGCAGGTCGCCGCGAAGCTCAACAACTGGGGTTTCCAGACCGAGCCGCAGTCCGGCCTGAACGGCCGGCGCGGCTACCAGCCGCGCGGCAAGGCGCTGGGCGGATCGTCCGCCATCAACGCGATGGTCTACACGCGCGGACACCGCAGCGATTACGACGCATGGGCCGCGGCCGGCAACGTCGGCTGGGGCTACGACGACCTGTTGCCCTTCTTCATCCAGGCCGAGCGCAACGAGCGCTTCGGCGCCCCGTGGCACGGGCAGGACGGCCCGTTGCGCGTCGGGGACCTGCGCACCGATTCGCCGATCCACGCGGCGTGGCGGGCGGCGGCGCGGGAGTCGGGCCACGCGGTCCTCGAGGATTTCAACGGCGCCGACCTGGAGGGCCTCGGCGTCTATCAGGTCACGCAGCACGAGGGCGAGCGGTGGAGCGTCGCGCGCGCTTATCTCGAACCGCATCTGGGCCGGCGGCCCAACCTGCGCGTGGAGACCGGCGTGCGCGCGTTGTCGCTGGTGCTCGACGAGCGGCGTGCGGTTGGCGTCGAGGCGCTGCAGGGCGGCCATCGACGTACGTTGCGGGCGAGGCGCGAAGTCATTGTCTGCGCCGGCGCGCTGCAGTCGCCGCAGTTGCTGATGCTGTCGGGCATCGGCGACGGCGCGCAGCTGCAGGCGCACGGCATCGCGGTGCGGCACCACCTGCCCGGCGTCGGCCGCAACCTGCACGACCATCCGGACTTCGTCTTCGGTTATGAGTCCGATTGCCTCGATCTCGCGGGCATCTCCGCGCGCGGCAGCGCCCGCTTCGTCGGACAGCTGCAGCGCTATCGCCGCGAACGGCGCGGGCTCGTGACCAGCAATTTCGCCGAGTGCGGCGGCTTCCTGTCGACGCGCCCCGGCCTGCCCGCGCCGAATGTCCAACTGCACCTGGTCGTGGCGCTGGTCGAGGACCACGCGCGCAAGCTGCGGCTGGGGCATGGGCTGTCGTGTCACGTATGCCTGCTCAGGCCACGCAGCCGCGGCGCGCTGACGCTTGCCAGCGCCGATCCGCTGGCCGCGCCGAGGATCGATCCGGCCTTCCTGCAGGACGCCGAGGACGTGCGGGAATTGATCGAGGGCTACAAGCTCACGCGCGATCTGATGCGTGCGCCATCGATGAAGGCGTTCTGGAAGAACGAGACCTGGAGCGCCGGCGTGGACGCGGACGCCGACATCGAGGCGCTGCTGCGCCGACGCGTCGACACGGTCTACCACCCGGTCGGCTCGTGTCGCATGGGCAACGACGACCTGGCCGTCGTCGACGACCACCTGCGCGTGCGAGGCATCGAGGGCCTGCGCGTCGTGGACGCATCGATCATGCCGAGCGTGGTCAGCGGCAACACGAACGCGCCGGTGGTGGCGATCGCGGAGAAGGCGACACAGTTGATCCGCGCTGAATGAGGAAGCCTCCCTGCGCAGGGCGGGGCGTCAGCCGCTGACCGGGCCGGTCGTGGCCGTCAGATCACCGAGGCGTTGAGCGTGAACTGAAGTGACGTCGTCGGGCTGAGATTGAGGAAGCTGTCGGTCAACTGCACGAGCACGTGCTTGTCGCCATCCGCGCCGAATGCCGAGCCCGGAATCTCTCCGCCGCTCTGCCAGTCCGACCAGTGCTGACCGTTGTCGATGCTGTAGTGGACATACTCTCCGGCCTTGAGCCCTGAGACCAGCACGGTCCCATCCGCAGTGATGCGGTCCGCGTGATACGGACCGGTGTCATTCTTCAGCGTCACGTCCGGCGCGTTGGGCGCAATCGTGTCCGCCCGCACGGTCAGCACGCGGGTCGACGTGTTGCCGGCCTTGTCGGACGCCGTGATCAGCAAGGTGCTCTGTGCCGGCGTGTTGCTGGTCTGTCCCGCGCTGAAGTAGTCTGCGGCCCAACTGGCGCCGCCATCCGCGCCAAAGGCGTAACTGGAGCCGCCGATCCTCACATCGACGACGTCACTGCCGTGGGTCGCCACCGTGACGCCGCTCTGTCCATTGAGTTGCAGGAGCGAGTCGCTCGCGAAGGGGGCATTGGGGGCCGTCACCTCGATCACGGGCGGCGTCGTGTCCAAGGACAACTGCACCGTGTCCGCCGCCCCGGCATTGCCCGCGGCATCGACCTGCCGGACCTCGACGGTATTGGCGCCTTCATCCAGGACACGCGTCGCCAGCTGTGTCCCATGGCCTTCGCGCCAATGCTCGTCACCGTTGACCTTGAACTCCCAGCTCGCACCCGGCTCGAGCCCGTCGACCGAGACATAGCCGCTGGCATTGATCAGGTTGTCCGGCGCCGCGATGCCGCCCTGCCTGTGGACGCTCGCGAGCACGGCGTCCGGTGCGACGCTGTCGACGGTGACCGCCAACGATTCGACGTCGCTCACATTGCCGGCCAGGTCAGTCTGGCGCACGTCGACGGTCTGGTGGCCTTCATGCAGCGCACCGGCCGCCAACGAATCTCCGGTCCCGGCCTTCCAGTCGCCGCCATCGATCCGGTATTCCCAGGTCGCGGTGTCCTCCAGCCGATGAACCAGCAGGCTGCCCTGTCCGTTGATCGCCGGCAGGCCGTTGCTGGTCGCCAGGTCGGGACGGTCCGGCGCCAGACTGTCGCGCGTGACGGTGATCGCGCTCACGGCGCTGTCGTGGCCGGAGGCGTCCGTCTGCATCAGCGCCACGTCATTGCGACCTTCGACCAGATAGTTCGCCGCCAGCTGCGAGCCGCTGCCGACGTGCCAGTCGCCCTCGCCGTTGATGCGGTACTTCCAGGTCGCGTCGGTCTCGAGGTTGTCGAGGACGACCGATCCCTGAAGTGGCACCAGATCGCCATGGCCACCGTCGAGGTGGGCATGCAGCATGTCCGGCGCATGCAGATCCTGGCGGACCGTCAGTGTCGCGGCGGCGCCCGGGTTGCCGGCCGCATCGACCTGCAGCACGTCGAGCCGGTTCTCGCCATTCGACAGCGCGGTCGCGGGAATGCGCCCGTCCTGCCCTTCGATCCAATCGCCTTGCCCGTTCACGCGGAACTTCCAGCTCGCGCCGGCTTCAATGCCCGAGACGTTGATGAAGTCCTTCGTGTTCAGCAGGTCGGTGCCGCTGCTGGTCTGCAGCACCGGCGCGTCCGGCGGCGTGAGGTCCAGTGTCACGGTCAGGTGGCTCAGCGGGCCATGTTCGCCGCCGGCGTCGACCTGGAAGGCCTCGACCTTGTTCAGGCCCGCGACGAGCACGCTGCCCGGCACCTGGTCGCCCGTGCCCTGGACCCAGTCGGCCGCGTCGTTCACCCGGTAGAACCAGGTCGCGCCCGGCGCGAGGCCGGAGACGGCGATCGTGCCGTCATTGGTCAGCCCGTCGTTCGACGCGCTGCCTGAACTGCCGTTGTCGTGCGCCAGCGTCAGCGTCGGCGCCAGTACCTCGTCGTGGACCCGGACCGCGAGCGTGGCGACGTCTCCGCGGCGGCCTTGATCGTCGAGCTCCGCGACCATCACCGCGTGCACGCCGCGGCTCAAGGTGGCGGCATCGATGCGGCTGCCCTGGCCGGCGTGCCAGGTGTTGTCCCCGTCGATGCGGTACACCCACGCGCCGCCCGGCGAGGCGAGCGCGACATCGACATGCCCCGCGCCATCGATCGTGTCCTTGCCGGAGCTGGTGGACAGCCGCGGCGCCGCGGGCAGCGGGGCTTCCGGCGGTGCGGGGGGTGCGGGGGGTGCGGGCGGGGACGGCGGCGGCGTGGGCGCCGACGGTGTGCCGGCGGCCGAGGCGCGGCTGTCGCTGGCATGGCTGTCGCCGCCGTGGCCGCCCGCGCTCGCGACGCCGGCCAGCAGGACCCCGGCGCCGGCGATCATCCACGGCCACACGGCATCGTGGTGGCAATCCTCCTCCGTGCCGTCGCTGTGGACCTCGCGGCAGGAGTCCGCCTGGTGCGTCGCCGCGTCCGCGTCGGCGCCGACGTCGGCGCCCGCCACCTTGCCCGGGTCCTCCGTCGCCGCGGGCGGTGCCTCCCCGGACGCCGTCGGGGCGTCGGTCGAGCCGTCCGCCTCGTTCCCGCCGTCCGACGCCTCCAGCGGAGCGGCCTCGTCGGGCTGGTGGCCTCGGGGCCTGCGGGTGGCGCCGGATGCAGGCGCGCCGGCGGACAGGGACACGGCGGACAGGGACGCGGCGGGCAGGGCAAGGTCCGCCACCGGCGTCGTGGTGGGCACGGGCGGCATCCCGATCGTGGTCTTGCTGGCTGGGGCAGGAGTGGAGGTCGTCATCGGCGTGCTGCGTAACCGGAAAGGACAGAAGACTCCCAGTGTCTTGTCATACGCCCGCCGGAGACGATGACCGGTTCTTGCAAGATTTCCAACGAAACCGACTTACTTGAGTTGAACCCCTCGTTGAGTGGAGCCATCGTGGCGTGGAACCCTCGTTGAATGGAGTCATCGTCTCCGGTGTCGGCGCAGACGGGTCCTGGGCCGAACGAGACTCCGAGCCGCCCCACCCGCAGTCCGGGATAATCCGTCCCATGGTCCTTGCCGAAATCACCGGCCTGTTCCTGTCCTGGCTGGCGCGCCTGATCACCGGCGCGCAGGGACACTGGAAAGGCTGTCCCCCGACGTCCGAACAACGCATCTACTTCGCCAACCATCAGAGCCACTTCGACTGGGTGCTGATCTGGGCCTCGCTGCCCGGCGAACTCCGCGCCCGTACCCGCCCGATCGCGGCGCGCGACTACTGGACCAGTTCCGCGCTCAAGACCTGGCTCACGAGCGCCGTGTTCAACGCGGTCTACGTGAGCCGCACGCGCGCGACACCCGACGAGGATCCGCTCGAGCCGCTGGTCGACACGCTGCAGGGCGGCGACTCGCTGGTCATCTTCCCGGAGGGCACGCGCTCCAACAAGGGCGCGCCGCAGGCCTTCAAGGCCGGCCTCTACCACCTGTCCGAGCAGTTCCCCGACGTGCAGCTCATCCCCACCTGGATCGACAACGTCCAGCGCGTCATGCCCAAGGGCGAGATCGTGCCGGTGCCCATCCTGTGCACCGTCACCTTCGGGGCGCCGATCCGGATCGAACCCGGCGAGGACAAGCGCGCCTTCCTGGAACGCGCGCGCTCGGCGGTGATGGCGCTGCGTCCCGGAGGATGGAAGGAATGAGGTGGCTCAAGTCATTGAACAGCGGCGAGCAGGTCGCCTTCCTGTTCGTCGTGCTGTTCGGCGCGCTGCTGCTGGTGAGCATCGGCTCGGTGCTGTGGTCGCTGCGCGAGCGCCCGGACGACCAGCAGGAGGCCTGGCAGGCGCGCTGGGCCAGGTTCCGGCACGAGCTCAACATGGTCTGGGTCGGCGCCTGCCTGTTCTGGGCCGCGTGGGTGTCCGGGCCGGTGGGCGCGACGCTGCTGTTCGCCGTGTTCTCGTTCCTGGCCTTCCGCGAGTTCATCACGCTGCTGCACACCCGCCGCGCCGATCATCGCGGGCTGATCATGGCCTTCTTCGTGATCCTGCCGCTGCAGTACGTGCTGGTGGGCACGCGCCACTTCGACCTGTTCTCGGTGCTGATCCCGGTCTACGGTTTCCTGGCGATCCCGGTGGCCAGCGCGCTGGCGGACGACCCGGGTCGCTTCCTGGAGCGCAACTCGAAGATCCAGTGGGGCATCATGGTCTGCGTCTACGGCCTGTCGCACGCGCCGGCGCTGCTGCTGCTCGAGTTCCCGAAGTACGAGGGCCGCGGCGCCTTCCTGCTGTTCTTCCTGGTGGCCGTGGTGGCCTGCGGGCAGATCGCGCAGGCGATCGCGACCAGCCGCTTCCGCGCCAAGCCGGTGGCGCGCCGCATCAGCCGCTCGTTCACGATGAAGGCGTGGTGGATCGGCGCGTTCACGGCGGCGCTCGCGGGCGCGCTGCTCTACTGGATCACGCCGTTCAAGGCGGGCCAGGCGGCGATCGCCGCGTTCGTCGCGGCGGGCTGCGGCAGTTTCGGCGTGTTCGTGATGCAGGCGCTCAAGCGCGACGCGGGCATCAACGCCTGGGGCAACCGCAGCGCGATCACCGGCGCGGTCGGCCTGCTGGACCGCATCGCCGTGATGTGCTTCGCGGCGCCGGTGTTCTTCCATTCGGTGCGGTGGTATTTCCGCGCCGGCACCTGAGACTTGAAGGAGTCGACGGCATGCGCATCCTCGGCATCGACCCCGGCCTGCAGACGACCGGCTTTGGCGTCATCGACGCGGACGGGCCGCGGCTGGCGTACGTGGCCAGCGGCACGATCAAGACCAACGCGCTGCCGACCGGCGACCTGCCGGGCCGGCTGAAGATCCTCTACGACGGCATCCGCGAGGTGGTGTCGCGTTACCAGCCGACCTGCGCGGCGGTGGAGATCATCTTCGTCAACGTGAACCCGCAGTCCACGCTGCTGCTGGGGCAGGCGCGCGGCGCGGCGCTGACGGCGCTGGTGTCGTGCGACCTGCACGTGTCGGAGTACACCGCGGTGCAGATGAAGAAGGCCATCACCGGGCACGGCGGCGCGGCGAAGTCGCAGGTGCAGGCGATGGTGGCGCGGCTGCTGAAGCTGCCCGGCGAACCGGGCAAGGACGCGGCGGATGCGCTGGGCATCGCGATCATGGACGCGCATGCCCGCGTGTCCTTCGAGGCGATGGGCAAGCAGACGACGCTGCAGCGTCGGCAGCACGCGCAGTTCAAGGGCTCGCGGACGTATTGAGCGCGGCGGCCCGGTTCAGGGTTCGTCGTGCCAGTAGTCGAGGTCGCCCTCGCCCACCTTGCGGATGGCCTCGAACGGTTGGGTCGCGTTGGCGGGCACGTGTTCGGCCATGAACTTGTTCGAGTCCGGATAGACGCAGATCTCCGGCTGTTCCATCGTGCTGACGGACAGGTAGCGGATCGGCGCGTCCGAGGTGTTGATGATGTGATGCGGGTACTCGGGCCCCGCGGGGATGAAGATCACGTCGCCGGCCTTGATCGGCAGGCGCTCGCCGGCGACGCGCAGCGTGCCGGTGCCCTCGAGGATGATGAACATCTCCTCCTGCGCGTAGTGCAGGTGGTACGGGCAGGTGGTCTTGCCGGGCTCGACGATGTCGTAGGACGCGCCGAGCTTGCGCGCGGCGGTCCCGCGCGCCAGACGCGCGGAGCGCGCCTCGTACATCGGCTCGCGCTTGAACGAGGTCAGCTCGGCCTCGTGGAAGTTGCGGATCAGCTGGGCGGCTAGCGCCTGGGCGCGGTCGGTCATGCGGGGGTCTCCTGGCAATCCTGACAAACTGAAGTGGCGGGTGCCACGCGTTCCGGTAGTCGCAGACTAGCTTTGAAACCGCTCCCCTACCAATCCATGCCGCAGACCATGGGGACATCGCTGACTAGCATTGATTGCTCCCGACCTTCAGGAGCACCCATGCCTCAACCATTCCAGATCGACGTCAACCACGACCCCGAAGCCGAGGTCTGGATCGCCCACTCATCCAAGGTGCCAGGACTTGCCATCGAGGCCGGCGACCTTGTGACGCTCGACGATCGACTGCAGCAGATCGTCCCCGAACTGCTCGAAGCCAACGGCTGTGCCGCCGGCCCCCAGAAGCGATGGACTTACGTGCTGAGGCTCAGCGCGTGATCATCACGCCGTCGTCGCCGTGCCCGCGCCGTAGCGGTTCGGCTGGCTTGGCTGGACGAGCCAGTAGATCATCACGATCCAGCCGATCAGCGGGATGATGCCGATCAGCTGCCACCAGCCGCTGCGGTCGATGTCGTGCAGCCGGCGCGCCGCGACGGCAAAGGACGGCAGCAGCGTCAGCAGCGAAAAGACCAGGCTCAGCTTGTCCGAGAACACGCTCAGGATCGCCGAGCCCAGCACCAGGAAGAGCACGAACCACCAGTACTCGGACCGGCTCGCGGTGCCGTTGAAGTCCGCGTACTTGCGCAGGCAGGTCTGGATCGAATCGCCGAAATTCATGGCACTCCCTCTTTCTCGTGTGAACATGGACGTCCCCGGATCGGAGACCGCCGGATCGTAAGGGCCTGCCCCCGACGTGGCGATCCCTCCGAGGGTGGACGAAGGTCAGTTGGAATAAGTGGCCCTCCCACCGTGTTCATGCAATACCCCCCACCTGACTTCAACCCAGGAGACTCCGCATGACGAAGACCCTCACGCTGACCGCCGCCGCCATCCTGATGGCCGCCGCCGGCCTCGCCGCCGCGCAGTCGGCCCCCGCGACCGCCAAGGGCGACGCGCTGGTCGGCCCGAACGAGATGACGCTCTACACCTTCGACAAGGACACCGCCGGCAGCGGCAAGAGCGTGTGCAACGGCGGCTGCGCCACGAACTGGCCGCCGCTGATGGCCCGCGCCGAGGACAAGGCCTCCGGCGACTGGTCCGTCATCACCCGCGACGACGGCTCCAAGCAATGGGCCTACAAGGGCAAGCCGCTGTACTTCTGGGTCAAGGACACCAAGCCGGGCGAACGCAGCGGTGACGGCGTCAACCAGGTCTGGCACGCTGCAAAGCCATAAACGGCCTGGCTCGCAGACCGTCTCGCCCATGCCTCTGGTCCTCGACGAAGCGCTGCCGCTGCTTCCCCGCCTGCGCCGCCACGCGCGGCTGCTGTGCGGCGACCATGCCCGGGCGGACGACCTGCTGCAGGACACGCTGGAACGTGCCGCCCGCAAGGGCGCGCTGTTCCATGCCGAGCCGGGGCCCGCGCGCCAGGATGCGCTGCGCAACTGGCTGCTGACGTTGATGCACCGCCTCTACCTGAACCAGCGGCGCGACGCCCGCGAGGCGCTGCACGACTCGCTCGACGAAGACGACACCCCGCAGCCGACGATCGACGAACCGCAGCAGCGCGTCGCCCTGCGGCTGGACCTCGAACGGGCGCTGGCCGCGCTGCCGGCGGCCTCGCGCGAGATCCTGCTGCTGGTCTGCGTCGAGGAACTGAGCTACCAGGACGCCGCCCGCGTCCTGGACGTGCCGGTGGGCACGGTGATGTCGCGGCTGTCGCGCGCCCGCGACCGGCTGCGCCTGTCGATGGACGGCGCCGCATCGGGCCGCCCGCCGCTGCGGGTGGTGAAATGAGCGCCGCATCATGACGCCCGACGACATCGACTTCGACGAATCCACCCTCCACGCGTACGTGGACGGACAACTGCCGCCCGAACGCGCCGCGCAGGTCGCGGACTGGCTGCTGCGCCACCCACGCGCCGCGCAGCAGGTGCTCGGCTGGCGCGAACAGCGCGAGTCGCTGAAGGCGCTGCATCGCGACTGGCTCGACGAACCCGTGCCGGCGTCGCTCACGACGGCGCTGCGCCCGCCGGCGGCCAATGCCTCACGCTGGCCGCGCGCCTGGGCGGCGGCACTGCTGCTGGCCGTCGGCCTGGGAGCCGGCGCCGCGGGCGGCTGGGGCGGTCATGCCTGGTGGTACGGCAAGAAGGAAGCCGCCGCAATGGCCGCCGCCGATGCGGCCGCGCGCGCCGCCGGCCGCGATCCTTCAATTCCGGAATACGTCCGCGACGCCGCCATCGCGCATGCCGTCTACCAGCCCGAGAAACGCCATCCGGTCGAGGTCGGCGCCGACCAGGCCGATCACCTGATGCAATGGCTGAGCAAGCGGCTCGGCCAGCCGCTCTACGCGCCGGTCCTGCGCGACTACGGCTGGAAGCTGGTCGGCGGCCGCCTGCTGCCCGCCGGCGACGATGCATCCGTCGGCGCGGCGCTGGCCCGCGCGCAGTTCATGTACGAGAACGAGGCCGGCGAACGCTTCACGCTCTACGTCAGCACCGGCGCGAGCTCGCCCGAGGCGCCGGTGGCCTTCCGCCTGATGCGGCGTGTCGAGGCGGGCCAGACCACGCGCAGCCTGTACTGGATCGACGGGAAGCTGGCCTACGCGCTCAGCGGCAGCTTCGACGAGCGGCGCCTGCGCGTGCTCGCCGATCTGGTCCACGCGCGCATCGGCATGATCGCGCGGGCGGCCTCCGCGCCCTGAGGCTCGCCCGGACCATGGCCCTGACCTTCCGGCGGTCAGGACCCGGCGGGCACAATGCGCGGCCATGTCGTCGTCCCTCTCTCGCCTGATCGTCGGCCACATCCGCGGCCACTGGCGGCCCTACGCGGCCAGCGCGCTGATGCTCAGCACCATCGCCGTCCTGACGGTCTGGATCCCGCGGCAGGTGGGCCACGTCGTCGACGCGCTGGTCTCGCACCGCCTCGCCGGCTGGGAGCTGATCGGACAACTGGGCCTGCTCGTGCTGGCCGGTCTCGCGATCTACCTGCTGCGCGTCGGCTGGCGCCTGGCGCTGTTCCGCACCGCCTATGAACTCGGCCGCCAGCTGCGCATGCGGCTGTACGCGCAACTGACGAATCAGGGCCCCGCGTTCTTCCACGCCCAGCGCACTGGTGACCTGATGGCGCTGGCGACCAACGACGTCGACGCCATCGAGATGGCCGCGGGCGAGGCGCTGCTCGCCGCCTTCGACGGCTCGCTGACGCTGATCCTGGTGCTCGGCATGATGACGATCGGTGTCGACTGGCGCCTGGGGCTGGCCGCGCTGGTGCCCTTCCCGTTCATGGCCTACGCCTTCTGGCGCATCTCGACGCGGATCCACGTCGCCTCCTCCGATTCGCTGAAGCGTTTCTCCGCGCTGAACCAGCAGGTGCAGGACAGCCTCGCCGGCGTGCGCACCGTGCGCGCGCTCGGCCTCGTGCGCCGCAGCCGCGAGCAGTTCGGCGAACTGGCCCGCGACGCCGGCGACGCCGCCTACCAGGCGCAGCGCTGGGAAGCGATGTTCGAGCCGGCCGTCGGCCTATCGCTCGGCGCGGCGACGGTGATCGCGCTCGGCGTCGGTGCGTGGCTCGTCGGCACGGACGTCATCAGCATCGGCCAGTTGACCGCGTTCACGATGTACCTCGGCCAGTTGATCTGGCCGATGTTCGCCGCGGGCTGGGTGCTGTCGCTGCTGGAACGCGGACGCGCCGCCTGGTCGCGGCTGCAACCCGTGCTGGATGCACCGGTCAGCCTGGTGGACACCGGGACGAGCGACGTCCCCGCGCACGCCGGCATCACGTGGGAGCACGTGTCCTTCCGCTACCCCGGCATGACGCAGCCGACGCTCGAGGACATCGCGCTGACGCTGCCGCCGGGCCGCACGCTGGGCATCGTCGGCGCGACGGGATCGGGCAAGTCCACGTTGCTGCGTCTGCTGCTCAGGCAGTACGAGCCCGACGCGGGCACCGTGCGCCTGGGCGGCATCCCCGCGCCGCAGATCCGCCTCGAGGCGCTGCGGCGCGCGCTCGCCTGGGTGCCGCAGGAGCCCTTCCTGTTCTCGGCCTCGGTCGCGGACAACATCGCCCTCGCCCGCCCGGACGCGACGCGCGAGCAGATCCTGGCCGTGGCCGAACTCGCCGCCGTGCACGACGACATCGCGCGGCTGCCGCTGGGCTACGACACGCTGGTCGGCGAACGTGGCGTCACCTTGTCCGGCGGCCAGCGCCAGCGCATCGCGATCGCGCGGGCGCTGCTGGCCGAGGCGCCGGTGCTGCTGCTGGACGATGCGCTGTCGGCCGTCGACAGCGGCACCGAGTCGCAGATCCTCGACCACTGGCGCGGGCTGCGCCAACGGCATCCCGAGCGCAGCCTCGCCGTGGTCAGCCATCGCTTGTCGGCGGTCATGGAGGCCGATGAGATCGTCGTGTTGAAGCAGGGCCGCATCGTCGAACGTGGCCGTCATGAGGAGCTGCTCACGCTGGGCGGCTGGTATGCCGGTCAGTGGCGCTATCAACAACTGGAGGCCAGCCTTGACGCCGCCTGAGAAGAGCGCGCAGAGCGCTCAGAACGACCACTCGCCGCGCGAAGCGCTGGCGCTGCTGGCGCAGGCCGCCGCGCCGGAGCGCCGCGGCCTGGTGAAGGGACTGGGCTGGCTGGTGGTCGCGGCGTCGCTGGAGGCGATCGGCCCCATCCTCGGCAAGCACTTCATCGATGCGCACGTGCTGACGCGCAACTTCGAGCTCGGCCCGATGGCGCTGCTGCTGGGGGCCATGCTGCTCGCAGGCTGGACCGCCAGCCTGCTGCGTTACGCGCAACTGCGCCGCATGGCCTCGGTCGCGCGGCGCTCGGTGCTGCGCCTGCGCGAGCAGGTCTATGCGCACGTGCTGGCGCAGCCGATGGCCTTCTTCGACCGCAGCATCACCGGCCAGTTGCTGAGCCGGATCACCAACGACACCGACGCGGTCAACAACCTGTACCGGCAGGTGCTGTTCGTGATGCTGGACTCGACCATCGTCGTGGCCGGCGCGCTGGTCGCGATGGCCTGGCTGGACTGGCGGCTGATGCTGATCGTGCTGGCGCTGGTGCCGGCGAGCTCCGGGATCATCTGGCTCTACCAGCGCGCGAGCAGCGGCCCGGTGCAGCGGGCCCGCGCGCTGCGCGCTGAGCTCAACGCGCAGATGGCCGAGAGCATGGCGGGCATGGCGATGCTGCAGTCGGCCGGCGCCGCGCAGCGCTTCGCGGCGCGCTACGAGACCGCCAACCGCGCGCAGCTCGACGCACGCGTGCAGGAGCTGCGCGCCAACGCCTGGCTGCTGCGCCCGGCGCTGGACCTGCTCAACGTGCTGCTGATCGTCACGGTGATCTACGGCTTCGGGCTGCGCGAGCTGTCGGGCCTGGAGGTGGGGCTGCTGTACGCGTTCCTCGCCTACATCGCGCGTGTCGTGGAACCGCTGATCCAGATCACGATGCAGTTCAGCCAGCTGCAGCAGGCGCTGGTGGCCGCGTCGCGCGTGCGCGCGCTGCTGCGCGAGCCCTGCGAGCCCCGGTCGTACCGGCCCGACCTCGTGGTCGGCCCGGGCGCGATCCGCTTCGAGCACCTGCAGTTCGCCTACAAGCCCGAGCAGCCGGTGCTGCGCGACCTGGACCTCGACATCCCGGCCGGCAGCTTCGTCGGCATCGCGGGCCACACGGGCTCGGGCAAGTCGACGCTGCTGGCGCTGCTGCTGCGCTTCTACCAACCGCAGCAGGGCCGGATCCTGATCGACGGACAGCCGCTCGACCAGTTGCCCGACGAGACCTTCCATGCGGCGCTCGGCCTGGTGCCGCAGGAGCCGTACCTGATCGCCGGCAGCGTGCGCGAGAACATCCGCATGGGGCGCGCGATCTCCGACGAGAAGATCGAGGCGGCGGCCCGCGCGTCGCGCGCGCATGAGTTCCTCAGCGCCCTGCCGCAGGGCTACGACAGCCGGCTGGGCGACGGCGGGCTGGCGGTGTCGACGGGGCAGAAGCAGCTGATCGCGCTGGCCCGCGCGCTGGCCGGCGATCCGCGCATCCTGCTGCTGGACGAGGCGACGGCCAACATCGACAGCGCCACCGAGGCGCAGGTCGGCGAGGCACTGCGCGCGTTGCGAGGCCAGGTCACGGTGATCGCGATCGCGCACCGGCTGTCGACGATCCGCGACGCCGACCAGATCGTGGTGCTGAACCACGGCCACCTCGACGAGCGCGGCACGCACGACGCGCTGATGGCGATCGACGGCGGGATCTATCAGCGGCTGGTGCAGTTGCAGGCGCTGGAGGAGTAATGCTCCCGCCCTGAAAGTGCGAAGGCCGCTCGATGAGCGGCCTTCTTCGTTGGAGGAGGAGCGCGGAGCTCGGCTACACCAGCAGCACCAAACGCTCCAGGATCAGCACCGCGAAGAAGCCGATGCCGGCGATCACGGTCCACTTGATCAGCAGGATGCCGCGGCGGCGCCAGATCGGCTGCCTCGTGCCGATGTAGACGGCGAAGCAAAGGAGGCCACCAGCCAGCAGCAGCGCGAAGACGAGACGGAAGACGAGCACCTTCAGCGATCCTTCGGGCTCACCACGCCGGCGCCAGCTCGGCGAATCCCGCCGGCGCGTCGCGCTCGTCCTCGAAGGTCACGATCTCGTACGCCTCGGCGTCCGACAGCAGCTCACGCAGCAGCAGGTTGTTCAGCGCGTGCCCGCCCTTGAACGAGGTGTATGCCGCCAGCAGCGGGTGGCCCACGACCTGCATGTCGCCGATCGCGTCCAGGATCTTGTGCTTCACGAACTCGTCGTCGTAGCGCAGGCCCTCGGCGTTCAGCACGCGGTAGTCGTCGACCACGATCGCGTTGTCCATGCTGCCGCCCAAGGTCAGCCCGCGCGAACGCATCAGCTCGATGTCCTTGGTCATGCCGAAGGTGCGCGCCCGCGCGATCTCGCGCTTGTACTGGCCGCTGCCCATGTCAAAGACATACTGCTGGCCCGTCGCCGACACCGCCGGGTTGTCGAACTCGATCTGGAAGCTCAGCGTGTAGCCGTGGTGCGGCACCAGCTTCGCCCACATCAGGCTCTTGCCCTCGCCCTTGCGCACCTCCACCGGCTTCTTCACCCGCAGGAACTGCTTGGGCGCGTTCTGCAGCTCGATGCCCGCGGACTGCAGCAGGAAGACGTAGCTCGCCGCCGATCCGTCCAGCACCGGGACCTCGTCCGCGTTGATGTCGATCAGCAGGTTGTCCAGCCCCAGGCCCGCGCAGGCCGAGAGCAGATGCTCGATCGTCTGCACCTTGGGCAACCCCGGATCGCCCTGCGGGCTGATCGTCGTGGCCATGCGCGTGTCGCAGACGCTGTGCGTGTTCACCGGGATGTCGACGGGCTGGGCCAGGTCGACGCGCCGGAACACGATGCCCGTGCCGGGCGCGGCCGGGCGCAGCGTGATCTCCACCTTCTGGCCGCTGTGGATGCCGACCCCGACCGCACGGGTCAGCGATTTGATGGTGCGTTGCTTGATCATGGACGTATTGTCCCAAAACGGGGTCAACCCTGCTGGGCGCCGGCCTGGATCACGGCCTCATGGTCGGCGCGCGCCACCGGCAGTCTCAGCGTCACGACGGTGCCGTGCCCGGGGCTGCTGTCCACGCGCAGCAATCCGCCCAGCACCTTCGCGCGGCGCTGCAGGCCGCGCAGCCCGCGGCCCTGCGCGATCGACGCCACGTCGAAGCCCTCGCCGTCGTCCTCGACACGGATCTCCACGCGCTTGCCGAGGTCGCGCGTCACCACCCGCACCCGCGACGCTCTCGCATGCTTCAGCGCGTTGGTCAGCGCCTCCTGCATCAGGCGCAGCACGTGCAGCGCGTCGGGCGGTTCCAGCCATTCCAGCGGCGGCAGGTCGTGCACGTCCCATTCCAGCTTGAGCCCGCCGAGCTGCAGCCGCTTGCCCAAGCGGTAGCGCATGGTCGCCAGCAGCGACACGATGTCGTGGCCCACCGGCTCCAGCGAGTCGATCACCAGCCGCAGGTCGTCGACGCATTCGCGCAGCACGGTCACGACCTGATCCTGCGGCATCGAGCCCTGCTCCACCGCCACCATCGCCGACAGCAGCGACGAACCCAGCCCGTCGTGCATGTCCTGCATGATCCGCTGCCGCTCCAGCAGCAGCGCCTGCTGGCGCTCGACCTCCCGCAGCTTGTCGTGCTGCGCGCTCAGTTGCACGCTCTGCTCCTGCAGCCGCTGCGCGAGTTCCCCGTTGGCGCGTTCCACCCCGCGCAGCGCCTCGATGTAGCGGAACTGCACCGCGTACAGGAAGCTCGCCAGGATCACCAGGGTCGCGAACGGCATCAGGTAGATGTGCTCCGGCCACCACCAGCCCGCGAGCAGGCCCAGGTCGTGCACGCCCAGCACGACGCCGATCACCAGCGCCGCGGCCATCACGCGCAGCTCGCGCGTGCCCTGGCGCCAGGCCACGCTGGCCACGAAGCCGGTGCCCGCCAGGCCCACGACCGCATTGCAGATGTGCAGCAGCACCAGCGCGTCGAAACCGTTGCCCCACAGCGGCATCGACGCGAGGCTCGACACCAGCACGAAGAGCCCGATGCCGCGCTCGAAGCGCGTGAAGCGCTGCCGCGCGAAGCGCAGCGCGAAGAGGAAGGTCAGCAGCATCACCCACGACATCGAGGCGTGCGTGACCCACCAGAACCATTCGAGCGCGTCGCGCGTGCGCGGCAGGTCCAGGTGGTAGTGGAGGTTGCGCACCAGCCACGCCACCGTCGCCAGCGAGAACAGCAGGTAGGACGGGTCCTCGCGCCGCTTCACCCACAGCACGAGTGCGAAGAGCCCCAGCGTCACCAGCGTCAGCCCGGTCGCCTGCGGCACGCCGATCTGCAGCACCCAGCGTCGGTCGTGGCGCGGCTCGAGGTCCTCGCGCGCGCCCAGCCACACGCTGGACACGGAGTAGTAGCCGGCCTGCATCACGGGGACCGCGATGATCACCTCGATCTCGCGCGCCTGCTGGATCTCGGTCAGCGCCGACGGCAGCACCACCCACAGCGGCCGCACCCATTGCTCGCGCGCGCCGGACTGGTTGTCGAAGACCGGCCGCCAGCCGTCGTCGGTCTTCACCAGCACCGCCGCCGCCAGCGCCACCAGGCGCGGCATGTAGAGCGCGACGCTGGTCGGCCAGCGGCCGTTCGGCGCGGCGTAGCGGACGCGGTACCAGCGCATCTGGAAGCGCACGTCGCTCGTGTCCTGGGTCGCTTCGCGCTGCTGCACCTCGGGCAGCCGGATCCGCTGCCACGCCGCCGGGTCCTCCGGCGGCAGCAGTCCCCGCGGCAGCGCGCCGTTCGCGCCGTCCATGACACGCAATGAGCGCCACCAGGCCTTCAGCTGATCCTGCGTCCAGTCGCTGGTGGCGACCTCCGCCTCGGTCGCGCGCTGCGCGCCGGCGAGCGGCGCCGCCTCGGGCACCGGCCGTGCCGGTCCGAGCGGCGACGCTTGCAAGACCTGCGCGGGGGGTGCCGCGCCGGTCGCCTGCGCGGGCTGTCCGCCTTGCGCTCGGCCCATTTCGGGCATGAACGCGAACAGCGCCAGCACCACGCTGGCCAGCAGCGCGATCAACAGCGGTGTCGACGGGCGCGACGCCCACGCCCGCCGCGCACGCGCGGCCGGCAGTGCCGACGTCGTTTTCCCAACCTCACCGTGGACCATGCATTCGCTCTGTCTTGTGATCGCGCGCCAGTGTGCCGAAGTTCACCGAGTGGCACGAGCGTTCATTTGCAACAGACGCCCCGCATCCCTCAAATGCGCGGGCGCGGGCGCGGGCGCGTTCCCGCGGCCGCCAGGGCAGTGCTTTGGGATGCACCGCTAGGCGCGAACCGGAGTCATAGCGGCGCTATGACGAGGATTCGCAACGACGCGGGGCGCCCAAAGCGCTGCCCTGGCGGCCACGGGAAGAAAAAAGGCCACGTCCTGGCGGACGTGGCCTTGAAGCTGATGGCGTCGAGAGCGTTCGGTCTCAGTCCGCCTGCTTGCGCAGGAAGGCCGGGATCTCGATCTCGTCCATGCCGTTGGACGACAGGGCCTCGACCTTCGCCGCGGCCGTGCGGCCATGGCGCCAGACGCTCGGCACGCTCATGCCGCCGAAGTCCGTCGCCGACATCGGCGCCGCCGCCGGCGTGCCTTGCGCGGCGGCCGAACCCGGCATCACCACCGGCTGCGTCAGCACCGGCATGTTGTCGGTGCCGGTGCGCAGCTGCGGCTGCTGCACGACGAGCTGCGGCTGCTGGCGCGCCGCGGCGCGCTGGCTCAGGCCGGTCGCGATCACGGTGACGCGCAGCTGGTCGCCCAGCGATTCGTCGTAGGCCGTGCCGTAGATGATGTGCGCGTCTTCAGCGGCGTAGCGCTTGATCGCGGTCATCGCGTTGCGGCTCTCGGCCAGCTTGAAGTTGTTGCGGCTGGCCGCGATCAGCACCAGCACGCCGCGCGCGCCGGACAGATCGATGCCTTCCAGCAGCGGGCAGGCCACGGCGCCTTCCGCCGCCTTGGACGCGCGGTCCGGACCGGCCGCGACCGCCGTGCCCATCATCGCCTTGCCCGGCTCGCTCATCACGGTCTTGACGTCTTCGAAGTCGACGTTGACCAGGCCCGGCATGTGGATGATGTCGGAGATGCCGCCGACCGCGTTCTTCAGCACGTCGTTGGCGTGCGCGAAGGCCTGGTCCTGCGTGACGTCGTCGCCCAGCACTTCCAGCAGCTTGTCGTTGAGCACGACGATCAGCGAGTCCACGTTCGCCTCGAGTTCCTGCAGGCCCAGGTCCGCGGCCTTGCCGCGGCGGTTGCCTTCGAACTCGAACGGCTTGGTGACGACGCCCACCGTCAGGATGCCCATTTCCTTGGCCACGCGGGCGATCACGGGCGCCGCGCCGGTGCCGGTCCCGCCGCCCATGCCGGCGGTGATGAACAGCATGTGCGCGCCGGTGATGGATTCGCGGATGCGCGCCTCGGCTTCCTCGGCGGCGGTTTTGCCGACCTCGGGTTTCGCACCGGCGCCCAGGCCGGTATGGCCCAGTTGCAGGAGTTGATCGGCCTTGGAGCGATTCAGGGCTTGGGCATCCGTGTTGGCCACGATGAATTCCACGCCCTGGACACCTTGGCTGATCATGTGCTCGACCGCGTTGCCGCCGCCGCCGCCCACGCCGATCACCTTGATCTGGGTGCCTTGATCAAACTCTTCGATCATCTCGATCGCCATATCAAACCTCCTGTCCATATTGTGCAGTTGCCATCAGCAAAATAGAAGTGGGATCCACCCTTTTTTAGGGGGCAAAACCCTCAAACGTCGTAAAGAAAGCGTGAGCCGGTCAGTGCCAGCTTCTTAGAAATTCCCCAGGAACCAGTCCTTGGCGCGACCGAACAAGGTCTTCACGGACCCCGCCTGCTGCGCCGCCTTGAATCCCCGTGTGCGCGACAGCCGCGCTTCCTCCAACAATCCCATCACGGTGGCCGAACGGGGATTGGCCACCATGTCGAACAACGCGCCGTTGTAGGTCGGATTTCCCCGGCGCACCGGTTTCAGGAAAATATCCTCGGCCAGTTCCACCATCCCCGGCATCACCGACGAACCGCCCGACAGGACGATTCCGGAGGACAACAGTTCCTCGTAGCCGGATTCCCGGATGACCTGGTGGACGAGGGAGAAGATTTCCTCGACACGAGGTTCGATCACCCCGGCCAAAGCCTGCTTGGAGAGCATCCGGGGTGCCCGGTCGCCCAAACCCGGCACTTCGACCTGATCCGCCGGATCGGCCAGCAATTGCTTGGCCACGCCATGCTCGACCTTGATTTCCTCCGCATCCTTGGTCGGGGTGCGCAGCGCCATCGCGATATCGCTGGTAATCAGGTCGCCGGCGATCGGAATCACCGCGGTATGGCGGATCGAACCGCCGGTAAAAATGGCCACGTCGGTCGTGCCGGCACCGATGTCGACCAGCGCCACGCCCAGGTCGCGCTCGTCGGAAGTGAGTGCCGCCAAACTGGAAGCGCTAGGATTGAGCACGAGTTGCTCGACTTCCAGCCCGCAGCGACGCACGCACTTGACGATGTTCTCCGCCGCGCTCTGGGCGCCGGTCACGATATGGACCTTGACCTCCAGCCGGCCGCCGCTCATGCCGATCGGTTCTTTCACCTCATGGCCGTCGATCACGAATTCCTGGGGTTCGACCAGCAGCAGGCGCTGGTCGTTCGGAATATTGATGGCCTTGGCGGTTTCCACGACCCGGGCGACATCCACCGGCGTGACTTCCTTGTCCCGCACGATGACCATCCCGGTCGAGTTCTGGCCGCGGATATGGCTGCCGGTAATCCCGGTGTAAACCCTCGAGATCCGGCAGTCGGCCATCATTTCGGCCTCTTTCAAGGCCTGCTGGATGGACTGGACGGTGGCGTCGATATTGACCACGACCCCGCGCTTGAGCCCGTGACTGGGCGCGACGCCCAGACCGGCGATGCGCAATTGGCCGTCCCCCATCACCTCGGCCACCACCGCCATGATCTTGGCGGTGCCGATGTCCAACCCGACGACCAAATCCTTGTATTCCTTGGCCATGCCTGTCCTCAATTCTTCTTGGCGCCCTTGGGCGCAGTGGTAACCGTCGTCACGCCCGCGAGCCGGACCGCGTATCCGGATTCGTGGCGGAGGTCCGCCGATACCAGCGAGGTGCGGTAGCGGGCGGTGATCTGGGGAATGCTGGCGATGAATTGGCCATACCGGGCGACGACCTCGGCCTCGCTGCCGCGGCCGAGTTCGACGATCGCGCCCTTTTCCAGCGTCGCCTTCCAGGAGCCGCGGCCGGACAAATCCAGCCGGGCGACACCCTCGTCCAGTTTTCCGTGGGTCAGCGGGTCGAGTTGCCGCCACATCGCCAGCATCGCGGCCGAGGATTTCGCGGGGCCGGCCAGGGTGGGCAGATCCTCGTCCTCGACGTCGCCGAGATTCGCCTCGAAGACCTCGCCGAAACTGTTGACCAGCCGGGTATCGACGACCGCCTCGCTGTCGGCGTCCGCGTTTTCGGCCTTGGTTTCCCAATAGGCGGCGGGGCGGTGTTCCTCGAGCGCGACGACCAGGTGCAGCGGCCAGACGCGGCGCACCGTCGCGTGGCGCACCCAGGGCACCGCCTCGAAGGCGGCGCGCGCCTGCTGCAGGTTCATCGTCAGGAAGTTGCCGCTCAGTCGCGGCAGCGCATTCGCCCGCAGCGACGCGCCGCTGTTGCGGCTGACGTCGCCCTCGACGGTGATCGACTTGATCGAGAACGCCGGCTGCCGCGCCAGCCAATGCAGTCCCACGGCCCCCGCCGCCAGCGCCACGATGGCCAGCAGCAGGCCGGCCACGCCGTTCATCACGCGGATGTCCGGCGGCAGCGGGCTGGCGGTGTGGGTGAAGGTGGCGCCCATGGGGGTGGCTGGTGGGGGGTGACCCGGTGTCCGTTCAGGCCTGGCTGTCCAGCCGCGATTGCGACAGGAGGTACAGGCACAGCTTCGGGTAGGAGATGCCGACGGCGGCGGCCGCCTTCGGCACCAGCGAATGGGAGGTCATGCCCGGCGAGGTGTTGATCTCCAGCAGGAACAGCTGGCCGTCGGAGGTGCGCCGCATCACGTCGACGCGACCCCAGCCGCGCGCGCCCAGCGAGCGGTAGGCCGCCAGCACCAGGTCCTGCACGCGGGCCTGCTCGTCGGCCGGCAACTGGCCGACCAGATACTGGGTCGTGTCGGTGAAGTACTTGTTCTGGTAGTCGTAGTTGCCGCCCTCGGCGCGGATCTCGATGACCGGCAGCGCGATCGCGTCGGCGCCCTCGCCCAGCACCGGGCAGGTGAGCTCGGCGCCGTCGACGAATTCCTCGCACAGCACTTCGGCGTCGTACTTCGCGGCGAGTTCGACGGCCGCCTGCATGTCCGAGTAGCCCATCACCTTGCTCGCCCCGATGGAGGATCCCTCGTGCGGCGGCTTGACGAAGATGGGCAGGCCCAGTTCATCGGGCACGGTGCGGACGCGCTCGCGCTGCAACTCGCCGCGCTTGAGGCTGACCCAGCGCGGCGTCGACAGCTTGTCGGCCAGCCAGACGCGCTTGGTGGTGATCTTGTCCATCGCGATGGCCGAAGCCATCACGCCGGAGCCGGTGTACGGGATGCCCATCAGCTCGAGCGCGCCCTGCACCGTGCCGTCCTCGCCGTGGCGGCCGTGCAGCGCGATGAAGGCGCGCTGGAAGCCTTCCGTCTTGAGTTCGAGCAGGTTGCGCTGGCCCGGGTCGAAGGCGTGCGCGTCGACGCCCTCCGACTGCAGCGCGGCCAGCACGCCGCCGCCGGACATCAGCGAGACCTCGCGTTCGGCCGAGTCGCCGCCGAAGAGCACGGCGACCTTGCCGAGCGCCTTCGCATCGATGCCGGCGATGCCGAGCTGCTGATACAGCGCCGACGGCGCCGAGGGGGCGGAGGAATTGTCGAGGTCCGTGGTCATGCGCGGCCTCCCTTCATCATGAGTTCAACGGTGCGCGCGGGGACGGCGGCGATCGAGCCGGCCCCCATCACGATCACCACATCGCCGGCGCGCGCCTGGTGGGCGATCGCCTGCGGCAGTCCCTGCCAGTCGCCGACGAAGCCCGCCGCGGTGCCGCGGTCCGTGACCGCCCGCGCCAGGCTTTCGCCGCTGATGCCGGGCAGCGGGGACTCGCTGGCGGCATAGATCTCGGTCAGCAGCACGCCGTCGGCCTGCGCGAGGACGTCGGCGAATTCTTCGAAGCAATCGCGGGTGCGCGTGTAGCGGTGCGGCTGGAAGGCCAGCACCAGGCGACGGCCCGGATAGGCGCCGCGCGCAGCCTTCAGCACGGCCTGCATCTCGACGGGGTGGTGGCCGTAGTCGTCGATCAGCAGTGCGGTGCCCACGCCCGCCGCGCCGCTGGAGGCCGCATCGGCGCCCTCCCCTGTGGCCAGCACCGGCAGCTCGCCATAGGACTGGAAGCGCCGGCCCACGCCGCCGAAGTTGGCAAGACCTTGCAGCAGCGCCGCGTCGTCGACGCCCAGCTCCATCGCCATCGCGATCACCGACAGCGCGTTCAGCACGTTGTGCTGGCCGTTCAGGCGCAGCAGCACCTGCAGCGGCGGCAGCTCGCGACCCTGGCGGTCGCGGCGCAGCGCGTTGAAGCGCATGCCGCCGCCGGCCTCGGCGCTGACGTCGGTCGCGCGCACGGCATTGCCCGCGTCCAGCCCGTACAGGATCACCGGCCGCGACAGCATCGGCACGATGCTGCGCACGCCCGCGTCGTCGCCGCACAGCACGGCCGCGCCCCAGAACGGCATCCGGTGCAGGAAGTCGACGAAGGCCTGACGCAGACGGGCCAGGTCGTGCCCGTAAGTGTCCATGTGGTCGGCGTCGATGTTGGTGACGATCGCCAGCTGCGGCAGCAGGTGCAGGAAGGAGGCGTCGGACTCGTCCGCCTCGACGACCATGTGCAGCCCGCCACCCAGCGCCGCATTGGCGCCCGCGGCCAGCAGCTGCCCACCGATCGCGTAGCTCGGATCGAGGCCGGCCTGCTGCATCACCGTCGTCAGCAGCGAGGTGGTCGTCGTCTTGCCATGCGTGCCGGCGACGGCGATGCCCATGCGCGGGCGCATCAGCTCGGCGAGCATCTGCGCGCGCAGCAGCACCGGGATGCCGTGCTGGTGCGCGGCCATCAGCTCGGGGTTGTCGGCCTTGATCGCGCTGGACTTGACCAGCACCTGCGCCGCGCCGACGTGTTCGGCGGCGTGGCCGATCTTCACGTCCACGCCGAGTGAGCGCAGGCGGCGCGTGGTGTCGCTCTCGCCCTGGTCGGAGCCGCTGACGCGATAGCCCTGCGCGGCCAGCAGCTCGGCGATGCCGCTCATGCCGGCGCCACCGATGCCGGTGAAGTGGATGCGTTGGATGGCGTGCTTCATGTGCGCACTCCATTGCCGGACTTCGCGTCCCGCGCATTCACCAGCGCCTCGAGCTCGTCGGCCACGCGCGACGCCGCGCGCGGGCGCGCCAGCGAGCGCGCCTTCGACGCCATCGCCAGCCAGTGCTCGCGCGGCTGCTGGAGCAGGTCGAACAGCGCCTGCGCGCTGAGCTCGCCCTGCGGCAGGTGCGTGCCGGCGCCGTGCTGCGCCATGTATTGCGCGTTGTCGCGCTGGTGCGAGGTCGTGCTGACGACCAGCGGCACCAGGATGCTGGCGACACCCGCGGCGCACAGCTCGGACACCGTCACCGCGCCGGCGCGGCAGATCACCACGTCGGCCTCGGACAGGCGCTGCGCCATGTCGTTGATGAAGGGCACGACCTCGGCCTGCACGCCGACCTTCGCGTAGGCGGCCTGCACAAGCGGGAAGTTGGCTTCGCCCGTCTGATGCGTGACCAGCGGACGCTGGTGTTCGTCCCACAGCGCGAGCGTCTGCGGCAGCACGTCGTTGATCGCGCGCGCGCCGAGCGAGCCGCCGACCACCAGCACTTTCAGCGGACCGTTGCGATCGGCGAAGCGCAGTTCGGGCGCGGGCAGATCCTCGATCTCGGCGCGGACCGGGTTGCCGGTGACGACGCTCTTCTTCTGCTGCGCGGCGGCAAGGCCGTCGAAGCCGAAGGCGATCCTCTTCGCCACCGGCGCGAGCGCCTTGTTGGACAGCAGCAGCGCCGCGTCGGCATTCACGAGCATCAGCGGACGGCGCATCACCCAGGCCATCAGGCCACCGGGGAAGCAGACATAACCACCCATGCCAAGCACTGCATCGGCCTGGCGCGCGCTGAAGATGTGGGCGCTCTGCCCCAGCGCCTTGAACAGGCGCACGACGCCGAGCAGCGAATGCTTGAGGCCCTTGCCGCGCAGGCCGGCGAAGGACAGCCGGTCCATCGGCAGGCCCGACGGCGGCACGAGCTTGTTCTCCATGCCGGCTTCGGTGCCGAGCCAGGACACGGTCCAACCGCGGCGCTGCATCTCGGCGGCCACGGCCAGTCCAGGAATGACGTGACCGCCCGTACCGGCGGCCATCACGACGAGGTGACGCGTGCTCATGCGCGGCCCCCTCGCATCAGTTGTCTATTCTGGCTGCGCCGAACCCGCAAAGCCTCGCTTCGCGCGGCCGGCTGGCCACGATGTGTCCAGCCGCTCATGCTCGGCCTCCTCGCATGAGTTGGCGGTTTTCAATGTCGATTCGCAAGCAGATCGCCAATGCCACGCAGTTGAGGACGGTGGCGGAACCGCCGTAGCTCATCAGCGGCAGCGTCAGGCCCTTGGTGGGCAGCGCGCCGAGGTTCACGCCCATGTTGATGAAGGCCTGGCCGCCCATCCAGATGCCGATGCCCTGCGCGTAGAGACCGGCGAAGACGCGGTCCAGCGCCACCGCCTGACGGCCGATGTGGAACAGCCGGCGCGACAGCCAGAAGAACGCGAAGATCACGATGGCCACGCCGATGAAGCCGAGCTCCTCGCCGATGACGGCGAGCAGGAAGTCGGTGTGGGCCTCGGGCAGGTAATGCAGCTTCTCGAGGCTGGACCCCAGGCCCTGGCCGAAGAACTCGCCGCGCCCGAAGGCGATCAGCGAGTGCGTCAGCTGGTAGGCCTTGCCCTGCGCGTACTTCTCGTCCCACGGGTTCAGGTAGGCGAAGATCCGTTCGCGACGGAAATCGCTGAAGGTGATCATCAGCACGAAAGCGCCGATCAGCACCGCGACGCTGAGGAAGAACATGCGGCCGTTGACGCCGCCCAGGAACAGGATGCCCATCGCGATGGCCGCGATGACCATGAAGGCGCCCATGTCCGGCTCGGCCAGCAGCAGCATGCCGGTGAACGCCAGCGCGGCGGCCATCGGCCACACGGCGCGGACGAAGTTCTCCTTCACCTCCATCTTGCGGACCATGTAGTTGGCCGCGTACATCGCGATGGCCAGCTTGGCCAGCTCGGACGGCTGGAAGTTCATGACCCCCAGCGGCAGCCAGCGGCGCGCGCCGTTGACGCCCTTGCCGACGTGCGGGATCAGCACGATCATCAGCAGCGCCAGCGCGACGACGAAGATCTTGGGCGCGTGCCGCTCCCAGAAGCTCACCGGCACCATCACGGTGATCCAGCCGGCCAGCAGCCCGATCACGATGAACAGGCTCTGACGCACGAAGAAGTGCATCGGCTGGTACTTCGCGAACTTGGGGTTGTCCGGCAGCGCGATCGAGGCCGAATAGACCATCAGCAGGCCCAGCGCCAGCAGCGAGAGCACGACCCAGATCAGCGTCAGGTCGAAGCCGAGCAGCCGCGTGGGCTGGCCGGACGAGGTGGAGACCCAGTCGCGCACCGGCACGTCGACGCTGCCGGCGCCACCGGCGCCCGCGGCCCCCGCGCCCATGCCGCGGCGCGAGGCCAGCGCGCGCATGCGCTCGCTCAGGTTGTCGAAGATCGATGCGGCGCTCATCCGATGAGGCCCTCGTCTTCCGCCAGTTCGCGCACGGTGGCGATGAACACCTCGGCGCGATGGGCGTAGTTGCGGAACATGTCCAGGCTGGCGCAGGCGGGGCTCAGCAGCACGCTGTCGCCCGATTGCGCCTGCGCGAGCGCCCAGTGCGTCGCGGCCTCGAGCGAGTCGTGGCGATGCATCACGACGCCGCTGTCCTGCAGCGCGGCTTCGATCTGCGGCGCGTCGCGGCCGATCAATGCCACGGCGCGGGCGTGCAGCGCGATCGGCGTCGCGAGCGGCGAGAAGTCCTGCCCCTTGCCGTCGCCGCCCAGGATCATCACCAGCTTGGCCGGTGCGCGGTCGGCGCCCAGGCCCATCACGGCGGCGACGGTGGCGCCGACGTTGGTGCCCTTGGAGTCGTCGTAGAAGTCGACGCCCTTGATCGCGGTGACGAACTCGACGCGATGCGGCTCGCCGCGGTACTCGCGCAGGCCGTGCAGCATCGGGGCCAGCGGGCAGTCGATGGACGTGGCGAGCGCCAGTGCCGCCAGCGCATTCGCCGCGTTGTGGCGGCCGCGCACGCGCAGCGCGTCGGCGGGCATCAGGCGCTGGATGATGAGGTCTTCGTCATCGTCCTTGCGGCGCTTCAGGCCCTTCAGCTCTTCTTCCTGCTCGCGGGCACGGACCAGCCAGGCCATGCCATTCTCGACGAGCAAGCCGAAGTCGCCGGGACGGCGCGGCGCGTCCAGACCGAAGCGGACGACGTTGCGCTCCACGACCTTCGCCGGCCGGCCGCGGCCTTGCTTGACGGTGATCGGCGCGGGCACCAGCGCTTCGACCTCGGGGTCGTCGCGGTTGATCACGAGCACGCCGTGCTCGCCGAAGATGCGGCCCTTGGCGCGCGCGTAGGCCGGCATGTCGCCATGCCAGTCCAGGTGGTCCTGCGTGATGTTGAGCACCGCGCCGGCGCTCGGCTCGAAGCCCTTCACGCCGTCCAGCTGGAAGCTCGACAGCTCCAGCACCCAGACCTGCGGCAGCACCTCGAACTCGGCGGGCTTGGGCGGCGGCGGCTTGATCGGCAGCGGTTGCTCGTCGAGCAGGTCGGCGACCGTCTCGAGCGCGGTGCGGTCGTCGGTCGGCGCTTCCACCACCGGTTCGTCGACCGGCGCCAGCAGCACATCGGCCGGATCGTCGATGGCGACATCGGCAGCGTCATCGTCGGGCACCACCGCCTCGACAGCCAAGTCGACGATCGCCTCTTCGGCCGCATCGACGTCGGTCGCCGCATCGGCGACTGCTTCGTCCTTCGGCTGCGGCATCGGCTCCTTGTCGAGCACGTCGCTCAAGGTCCCCAGCAGCGTCGGGCCGATGTTGCCGGCCATCGCGACGCGGCGGCCGGCGCGCTCGACGAGCAGCGCGGTCATGCTGGTCGTCGTCGTCTTGCCGTTCGTGCCGGTGATCGCGAGCACGCCGGGCTCGTAGCGGTACAGCGTCTTGAGCTCCGCCAGCGCCTGCGCGAACAGCTCCAGCTCACCGCGCACGCGCAGGCCGATCTCCTCCGCCCGCGCGAGCAGCGGCTTCAGGCGCGCATCCAGCGGCGACAGGCCGGGGCTCTTCAGCAGCACCCAGCTGTGGTCGATCGCGCCCAGCAGCTCCGGCGAGAAGTCGCCGTGCTCGAAGGCGGCGTCGGGCAGGCGCTCGCGCAGCGCGGGCAGCTGCGGCGGCTGCTCGCGGCTGTCCCAGACCGTGACGCGCGCCCCCAGGCGCGCGGCCCAGGCCGCCATCGCGAGCCCGGAGTCGCCCAGGCCCAGCACGAGCGCGTGCCGATCCTGGAAGAGCGCCGGGAAGTGGAGGGAGGACATCGTCGTTCCGTTCCCGCTCAGCGCAACTTCAGGCTGGCCAGGCCGACCAGACACAGCAGCATCGTGATGATCCAGAACCGGATGACGACCTGCGTCTCCTTCCAGCCCGACTTCTCGAAGTGGTGGTGCAGCGGCGCCATCTTGAAGATGCGCCGGCCCTCGCCGTACTTCTTCTTCGTGTACTTGAACCAGGTCACCTGCAGCATCACCGACAGCACCTCGGCGACGAAGACGCCGCCCATGATGCCGAGCACGATCTCCTGGCGCGTGATGACGGCCAGCGTGCCCAGGCCGCCGCCGAGCGCCAGCGCGCCCACGTCGCCCATGAACACCTGCGCCGGATGCGCGTTGAACCACAGGAAGGCCAGCCCCGCGCCCGCGAGCGCGGCGCAGAAGATCAGCAGCTCGCCCGCGCCGGGGATGTAGGGGAACAGCAGGTAGCGGCTGTACACCGACGAGCCGGTCACGTAGGCGAAGACGCCCAGCGCCGAGCCCACCATCACCACCGGCATGATCGCCAGGCCGTCCAGGCCGTCGGTGAAGTTCACCGCGTTGCTGGTGCCCACGATGACGAGGTAGGACAGGCCGATGAAGCCGAACACGCCCAGCGGGTAGCTGATCGACTTGAAGAACGGCAGCATCAGGTCGGCCTTGGGCGGCAGCTCGGTCGAGAAGCCGCTCGTGACCCAGCGGAAGAACAGCTGCACGACGCCGAGGAAGCTGGTCTCCGACACGCTGAAGGCCAGGTAGATCGCCGCGATCAGGCCAATGATCGACTGCCACAGGAACTTCTCGCGGCTGCGCATGCCCTCGGGGTCCTTGTTGACCACCTTGCGGTAGTCGTCGACCCAGCCGATCAGGCCGAAGCCCATCGTCACCAGCATCACCACCCAGACGAAGCGGTTGGACCAGTCGAACCACAGCAGCGTCGAGATGCCGATGCCGATCAGCACCAGCACGCCGCCCATCGTCGGCGTGCCGCTCTTGGCCAGATGCTGCTGCACGCCGTACTCGCGGATCGGCTGGCCGATCTTGAGCTCGGTCAGGCGGCGGATCACCCACGGGCCGAAGGCCAGGCCGATCAGCAGCGCCGTCAGCGCCGCCATCACGGCGCGGAAGGTGATGTAGCTGAAGACGCGGAGGAACCCGAGTTCAGAGTAATTGGCCTGCAGCCACTGGGCCAGACTAAGCAGCATGGGGGTCTCCTGGGCCGCCGGACTGCAAGGCGGCCACGATCTGTTCCATCTTCATGAAGCGCGAACCCTTGACGAGGATGTTCTGCACTTGCGGCGCGTCCTTCAGCGCGCCGATCAGCCCGGCGACGGTGTCGAACGCGCGGGCACCCGCGCCGTACGCGGTCGCGGCGTCACGCGCGGCGGCGCCGGCCGTCCACAGCGCGGCCAGGCCCTGGTCGGCCGCGTGCGCGCCGACTTCCTGGTGGAAGGCGGGGCCCTGCTCGCCGACCTCGCCCATGTCGCCGAGGATCAGCCAGGACGCGCCCGGCAGTTCCGCCAGCACGTCGATGGCGGCGCGGACGCTGTCGGGGTTGGCGTTGTAGCTGTCGTCGATTAGCGTGATGCGGCGGCCCTGCCACACCGCCGTCTGCAGCGCCGAGCGGCCCTTCACGGCCTTGAACGACTGCAGGCCGTCGCGGATCGCCGCGAGCGGCGCCCCCGCGGCCAGCGTGCAGGCCGCGGCGGCCAGCGCGTTGCGGACGTTGTGCTGGCCGGCCATCGCCAGCGCGACCGGGATCGCGCCGGCGGGCGTGAGGATCTCGATCGCCCAGTGACCCGCACCGCCGGCGATCACGCTCGCATCGGTCGGCGCGACCCACTGCGCGCGGCCCATCACGTCGGCCTGGCCCTGCAGCGCGAAGCTCAGCGTCGCGCGGCCCACGGCCTGCGACTGCCACACCGGCGCGCACGGATCCTCGGCGGGGAATACCGCGACACCGGCCGTGCCCAGCGCGCCGATCACGGCGCCGTTCTCGCGCGCGACCGCCTCGACGGTGTGCATGAACTCCTGGTGCTCGCGCTGCGCGTTGTTGACCAGCGCCACCGTCGGCTGCGTCATCGCGGCCAGCGGGGCGATCTCGCCAGGATGGTTCATGCCGAGTTCGACCACCGCGGCGCGATGCCACGCGGCCTCGTTCTGGCGCAGGCGCAGCAGCGTCAGCGGCACGCCGATCTCGTTGTTGAAGTTGCCTTCAGTCGCGAGCATCGCCGCGTCGCCCAGCCAGGCGCGCAGGATGGACGCGATCATCTGCGTCACCGTCGTCTTGCCGTTGCTGCCGGTGACGGCGATCACCGGCAGGTGATGCTGTTCGCGCCAGGCTTGCGAGAGCAGGCCCAGCGCGGCCTTCGCGTCGGGCACCAGCAGGCCCGGCAGGCCGGCCTCGGCCAGACCGCGCTCGGCGATGGCCGCGGCCGCGCCGGAGGCCTTGGCCTGCGCGAGGAAGTCGTTGGCGTCGAAACGCTCGCCGCGCAGCGCGACGAACAGGTCGCCCGCGCGCAGCGAGCGCGTGTCGGTGTGCACGCGCAGCAGCGGAGTGGACGGCTCGCCCACCAGCGTCGCCGCCGGCAGCAGCGGCGACAGCAGTTCGAATGCGCGGCCGAGCGTCATCATCGGCGCGCTCGATTCGCTCGACGCGCTCAGCGCACTCGATGCACCCGGAGCGGCGGAGCCGGCGTTGATCGGGGTCGTGTCGCTCACAGCCCGGCCCTCTCGATCAGCGCGGCACGCGCCGCCTGCACGTCGGAGAACGCCCGGCGTTCGCCGTGGATCTCCTGATAGTCCTCATGCCCCTTGCCGGCCACCAGCACGACGTCCCGCGCGCCCGCCTGATCGACGGCGCGCGTGATCGCCTCGGCACGGTCCGCGATCACTTCGCGCGCGACACCCGCCGGCAGGCCGGCCTCGATGTCGGCGAGGATCTTCAGCGGGTCCTCGGTGCGCGGGTTGTCGCTGGTCAGCACGACGTGCGCGGCCAGGCGCGCGGCGATCGCGCCCATCAGCGGGCGCTTCGTCGGATCGCGATCACCACCGCAGCCGAACACGACGCGCAACTCGCCGCCGCGCGCGGCGGCCAGCGGCTGCAGCGCGCTCAGCGCCTTCTCCAGCGCATCCGGCGTGTGGGCGTAGTCGACCACCAGCTGCGGCAGCTCACGACCGCTGCCCACGCGCTGCATGCGGCCCGGCACCGGCGTCACCAGCGCGGCGACGCGCGCGATGTCCTCCAGGCCATGGCCCAGCGCCCGCAGACCGGCGATCACGCCGAGCAGGTTGGACACGTTGTAGTCGCCGATCAGGCCGGTCTGCACCGGCACCGTCGCGGTGCCCTCGCGCAGCGTGAAGGCGAGACCGTGCGCGTCGTGACGCAGGTCGATCGCGCTCAGGCGCGCATCGGCCCGGTTGAGCCCGTAGGTCCACACGTCGAGCTGGCCGGCAGCGCTCAACTCGGCGGCGAGCTCGACGCCCTTCGGATCGTCGATGTTGAGCACCGCGGCCTTCAGGCCGTCCCAGTCGAACAGCTTGCGCTTGGCCACCCAGTAGGCGTCCATGCCCCCGTGGTAGTCGAGGTGGTCCTGCGTGAAGTTGGTGAGCAGCGCGACCTGGATGGTGGTGCCGCTGAGCCGGTGTTCCTCGATGCCGATCGAGGAGGCCTCGATCGCGCACGCGCCGAAGCCGTCATCGGCCATGCGCTTGAAAGCTTCCTGCAGGCGCACGGGATCGGGCGTCGTGAGGCCGGTGGCTTCGATCGAGGCATTCGTCGTGGCGCCGGGTACCGGCGGCTGGCCGACGCCCAGCGTGCCGATCACGCCGCAGCGCGATCCCAGCAGCGTGAGCGCCTGCGCGATCCACCAGGCGCTGGAGGTCTTGCCGTTCGTGCCGGTGACGGCGAGCACGTTCAGGCGCTTGCTCGGCTCGCCGTAGAACGCCGACGCGATGCGGCCGCAGTTCAGCTTCAGGTCGGGCAGCGACGCGATGCGGGCGTCGGTGAAGCCGTACTCGGCGGCACCCGCATGCTCGACCAGCGCGGTCGCCGCGCCGGCCGACAGCGCGCCCGCGACGAACTGCCGCGCGTCCTTCGCATAACCGGGCCACGCGATGAACGCGTCGCCGGCGCCCACGGCGCGGCTGTCCGTGCGCAGCTGGCCGCTCGGCGTCCATTCCTGCAGCCAGCGGGCGGCGGCTTCGGGGGATTTCAGATGCATCAACATGGTTCGTGCCCGCTCAGAAACTCTCGTCGACGGCTTGCAGCCGTTGCTGCGCCACGATCTGCGGCTTCACGTCGAGGTCCGGCGGCTCGCCCAGCAATCTGAGCGTCTGCGCCACGACCTGGCTGAAGACCGGACCCGCCACGGCGCCGCCGAAGTACTGGCCGTTCTTCGGCTCGTCGACCATCACCGCGACGATGATGCGCGGCTTGGAAATCGGTGCGATGCCCACGAACCACGAACGGTATTTGTGGCTCGCATAGCCCTTGCCTTCCTGCTTGTGCGCCGTGCCGGACTTGCCGCCGACGCTGTAGCCGGGAACCATCGCCTGCGGCGCCGTGCCGCCCGGGCCTGCCGCCATCTGCAGCATCCCGCGGATGTCCGCGGCGACCTTGGGGCTGAAGACCTTGATGCCGTTCACCGGCTGGTCGGCCGGGCGCCGGGTCATCGTGATCGGGATGATGTCGCCCTCGCGCGCGAAGACCGTGTAGGCGCGCGCCAGCTGCAGCAGCGACGCGGACAGGCCGTAGCCGTAGCTCATCGTCGCCTGCTCGATCGGGCGCCAGCTCTTCCAAGGGCGCAGCTTGCCGGTCACCGCGCCGGGGAAGTCGATCTGCGGCCGCTGGCCCAGGCCGATCGCGGTGAACATCTCGTGCATCTCGCGCGGCTGCATCATCAGCGCCATCCGCGCGGCGCCGATGTTGCTGGACTTCTGGATCACCTGCGTCACCGTCAGGTCGCCGTGCGGGTGCGCATCGGTCGGCGACCAGCCGGAGATGACCACGCTGCGCGGGCCGGTGCTCAGCAGCGTGTCGGGACGCACGCGGCCCGTCTCCAGCGCCAGCGCGGTCGTGAACGGCTTCATCGTCGAGCCCGGCTCGAAGACGTCGGTCAGCGCGCGATTGCGCAGTTGCTCGCCGGACAGGTTCTGGCGGTGACTCGGGTCGTAGCTCGGGAAGTTGGCCAGCGCCAGCACCTCGCCGGTGTGGGCATCCAGCACGACCACCGAGCCTGCCTTGGCCTTGTTCTCCGCCACCGCGTCGCGCACGCGCTGGTAAGCGAAGAACTGCACCTTCGCGTCGATCGACAGCTCGATGTCCTTGCCGTTGGTCTCGGGCACACGCTCGCCGATGTCCTCGACGACGCGGCCCAGCCGGTCGCGCACGACCGAGCGCGAACCGTCGCGGCCCTGCAGGTCCTTCTGGAACGCGAGCTCGATGCCTTCCTGGCCCTGCTCCTCGATGTTGGTGAAGCCGACGATGTGCGCGGCGGCTTCGCCCTCGGGGTACTGGCGCTTGTATTCGCGGTCCTGGAACACGCCCTTCAGGCCGAGTTCCTTGATCTTGCGGGCGGTTTCGTCGTCGGCCTGGCGGCGCAGGAACACGAAACGGTTGGCCGGGTCGAGGCGCTTGTCGAGCTCCGCGCGCGACATGTCCAGCAGCTTCGCGAGCTGGCGGCGCTTGTCGGGATCGGTGTCGACTTCCTTCGGGAAGGCCCAGATCGACGGCACGGCCACGCTGGCGGCCAGCACCTGGCCGCTGCGGTCGCTGATCTTGCCGCGGCTGGCCGGCAGCTCCATCTTGTGGGCGTAGCGGGCTTCGCCCTGGCGCTGGAAGAAGTCCTCGCCGATCAGCTGGATGTAGGCCGCGCGCGCCAGCAGGCCGGCGAACGCCAGGCCCACCAGCGCGACCAGGAACCGCGAGCGCCACGGCGGCGTCTTCGACGCCAGCAGCGGGCTGCTCGAATAGCTGACGCCACGCGTCGAGCCGTTGCGCGCTGCGTTGCGCGAGGCGTTCCGGGCGCTGTTGCCCAGCTTCTTGCGGAGCTTGCCGATCATCGGGCGGCTCCTTGCACTGGAGGCTGCGCACGACCGCGCACACCGCTGGCCTCGATCGCCGGCGCCTCCGGATTGAACGTGATCGCCGGCGAGATCGGACGCATCTTCAGCCGCTCGCGCGCGACCTGCTCGACGCGCAGGTTGGTCGCCTGCGCCTGGCGGTCGGCCATCAGCTTCTGATAGTCGGCGTCAAGCCGGCGGCCCTCGGTCTGCGCGCGATCGAGCTCGGTGAACAGGCGGCGCGATTCATAGGCGCTGCGCACCATGTAGATGCCGGACACCATCACCGCGGCGATCAGCAGCAGGTTCAGGCGGCCGATCATCGACGCCCCCCCTTCTTGCGCTTGCCGGTGTCCTCGGCGACCGGCGGCGGCAGCGGCGCGTCGGTGCGCTCGGCCACCCGCAGGATGGCGGAGCGCGAGCGCGGGTTGCCGCGCACCTCGTCCTCGCTGGGCTTGACGCGCGCGATGGCGCGCAGCGGTTGCGGCTTGGGTTCGGCGAACGGAGCGCGGCGGTCGAACACTTCCTTGCTGTGTTCAGCGATGAAGTTCTTGACGATGCGGTCTTCCAGCGAATGGAAGCTGATCACCGCCAGCCGGCCGCCCGGCTTGAGCTTGGCCAGCGCGGCCTTCAGCCCCTGCTGCAACTCTTCAAGCTCGGCGTTGACGAATATCCGTAGAGCCTGAAATGTGCGCGTCGAAGGATCCTTGCCCGGCTCGCGGGTTTTGACTGCACCAGCCACGACTTGGGAAAGCTCGGCGGTTGTCCGGACAGGGCGCCCGCCTTCCCGGCGAGCCACAAGCGCCTTTGCAATCGGGAGAGCAAACCGTTCTTCGCCATAGTCGCGGATCACCTGTGCAAGTTGGTCCACCTCCGCGCGGGCGATGAACTCGGCGGCGCTTTCGCCCCGCGTCGTGTCCATGCGCATGTCGAGGGGGCCGTCGAAGCGGAAGCTGAAGCCGCGCTCCGGGTTGTCGATCTGCGGGCTGGAGACGCCCAGGTCCAGCAGGATGCCGTCGACCTGGTCGACGCCCAGCGCGTCGAGTTGCGCGCCCATGTCGGCGAACGCGCTGTGGCAGATGTGGAAACGCGGGTCGTCGACCCGCGTCTGTCCGGACGTTGCGGCCGCGACCGCCTCCGGGTCGCGGTCGATGGCAATCAACCGTCCCTTCTCCCCCAGCCGTGACAGCAGCAGGCGCGAGTGGCCGCCGCGCCCGAAGGTGCCGTCCACATAGATGCCGTCGGGGGTCGTGAAGGCGCCGTCCACCGTCTCGTGCAGCAGCACGGTCGTGTGGGCGAAGGCGGGGGCGGCGGAGGACGGGGACTGCTCGCTCATGATGGTCAGAAGCTGAAGTCCTGGAGCACGGCCGGCATCTCGGACTGCATCACGGCGGCCTCATGGGCGGCGTAGGCCTGGGCGTCCCAGAGCTCGAAGTGGCTGCCCATGCCGAGGAGCATCGTGTCCTTCTGCAGCCCGGCGGCGGTGCGCAGCTCCGGCGCGATCAGCACGCGGGCGGCGGAATCGATCTCGACATCCTGGGCGTTGCCGAGGAAGACGCGCTTCCAGCCGGCGGCGGACATGGGCAGCGCGGCGACCTTGTCGCGGAACTGTTCCCAGGCGGGACGGGGGAAGACCATCAGGCAGCCTTCAGGGTGCTTGGTCAGCGTGAGCTGGCCGCCGCACAGCGCCTGCAGGACCTCGCGGTGCCGAGCAGGGACGGTCAAGCGCCCCTTGGCGTCCAACGCCAAGGCACTCGCCCCCTGAAACACGACATTCGCCACTTTGCCCCACCGAATTGCACTTTCTCCCACTTTAATGGCGGGCCGCGCCCCGGTCAAGGTAATTTGGCGTTTTTCCCAATCAAATCAATTACTTAGCTCCCATTTTCAAGCCAGTGCGTGAAATAAAAGTCGTTCAAAATGAAGGACTTAACAACTGCAGTGCAAGTGATGGATCAACTCAAATCGACTGTCGTACCCGCCTGAAACCGGGACAGCGGCCCCCAGGCGGAGGCACCAATGTGGGGGCCGGCCGCGCTCCCACCCTGCCTCAATGAGCTATCCACCGTCCGACAGTGGCGGAAAAGTGGGAGCCATGCAAAAAGCCCGGCCAGGCCGGGCTTTTGGTGGGAGAGCGGTTCGAAACCTAGCGGCCGAGGCTCAGGGGGTCACAGCGGATGCGGCGGTCGATGCGGCCGCCGGCTGGCCCGCGCCCGTGGAGACCGGCGAAGCGACGGCTGCACCCTGCCACCACTGCGGCGTCGGCCCCGGCTGTTCGATCGCCAACGGCGAACCGATCACCGGCGTCACGAGCTCCACGTTGCGCAGCCGCGCCAGCGCGCTGATGCGCTCGAACGGGTCCTGCCAGCGGTGCATCGCCAGATCGAAGGTGCCGTTGTGGATCGGCAGCAGGCGCTTGCCCTTCAGGTCGACATGCGCCTGCATCGTCTGCTCCGGCTGCATGTGGACGTAGGGCCAGCGCGGGTCGTAGGCGCCGGTTTCCATCAGCGTCAGGTCGAAGGGGCCGAAGCGCTCGCCGATCGCCTTGAAGCCGTCGAAGTAGCCGGTGTCGCCACTGAAGAACACGCGCAGGTCGTCGTCGATCAGCACCCACGAGGCCCACAGCGTCGAGTTGCGGTCGCTCAGGCTGCGGCCCGAGAAATGCTGCGCGGGGGTCGCGGTCAACTGCACGCCCGCGATCGACGTGCCCTGCCACCAGTCGAACTGCTGCACCTTGGCCGCGGGGACGCCCCAGTCGATCAGGCGCTGCCCCACGCCCAGCGGCGTCACGAAGTGGCGCACCTTGGGCGCCAGCGCGAGCACGGTGTCGTGGTCGAGGTGGTCGTAGTGGTCATGCGACAGGATCACCGCCTCGATCTCCGGCAACTCGTCGAGGGCGATCGGCGGCGCGTGGAAGCGCTTCGGACCCATGAACGAGAACGGCGACGCGCGCTCCGAGAACACCGGATCCGTCAGCCAGAAGCGGCCGCGCAGCTTCAGCAGCACCGTCGAGTGACCGAGCCGGAAAAGCGTCCGGTCCGGCGCGGCCAGCAACTGGGCCTTGGTCAGCGCCTGCACCTCGATGGGCGTGTCCGGCGCGGTGCCGGCAGGCTTGTGGAACATGAAGTCCCACATGATGCCCATCGTCTTCCAGAAGCCCTGCTCGGGCTCCACCGCGGGGTTGTGGAACTGGCCCTTCGCCCATTGCGGCGACTGCTCGACGGCGGGCTGGGTGCCCTCCGGCGCGGGGGCGGAGACGCCCTTCGAGGGGATGGCGGCGGGCGAGGACATCACGCGGGAAGCGGTCATGGCGAGGGCTCCAACAATCAGGACGGCGGCAACGCTGCTCAGCGCGCTCAAGGAGCGCGGCAACAAGGCGCGGGCGCTGCGGACGACGGGGTGGCGGGGAGACTGAGGGCTCATTTGAAAACTTGCACTACACAGTGTAGTTTTGCAGCAGTCTAGACGCTCAATCCTGAAAAGTAAACTCCCCGGTGTAAGATTGATCCCATGACTTCCGACGCCGCCCGCCCCCTGCCAGCGCCGCTCGCTCCCGAGGAACTCGTCGCCTACGGCGAGGCCGAGCGCATGCGGCTGACCGACCGCAAGCGCCAGGCGATCGTCGACGCGGCCATCGCGGAGTTCCGCGAGCATGGTTTCGAGGTCGCGAACATGGACCGCATCGCGGGCCGCGCGCAGGTGTCCAAGCGCACCGTCTACAACCATTTCAGCGGCAAGGACGCCCTGTTCGACGCGATCCTGGAGCGGCTCTGGGTCGCGACCGAGGCGAAGCTCAAGCTGACCTACCGCGCCGACCGGCCACTGCGCGAGCAGTTGCTGACGCTGGTCGAGCAGAAGCTCGCGATGAGCGACGACCCGCAGTTCCTGGATCTGGCGCGGGTCCTGATCGCCGAGGCGATCCACGCGCCGCAACGCGCGCGGGAGATGCTGTGCCGGCTCGGCGGCCGAGAGGAAGCGCTGACCGTGTGGATCCGCGCGGCGATGGCGGACGGCCGCCTCAAGGACGGGGATCCGGCCTTCGCCGCGGCGCAGCTGCAGGCCCTGGTCAAGGGCTTCGCCTTCTGGCCGCAGATCACGATGGGACAGCCGCCGCTGGACAAGGCGCAGCAGCGGCAGGTGGCCGATTCGGCGACCGACATGTTCCTGCGCTTCCACGCGGTCGATCCGGCGCGCTGAGCGGCGCGCCCGGCATCGCCATCCTGCGCAGGCCGCTGGCCCTCACCCCTTCCCTCTCCCGCAAGCGGGAGAGGGGGTAAGAACGGCGGGGATCAGAACGTCGTCGACGCCGAGCCGCTCAGGCGGAAGGTGCCGACGACGTCGGCCAGCTTCTGCGCCTGGTCCTTGAGACTTTCCGCGGCAGCCGCCGATTCCTCGACCAGCGACGCGTTCTGCTGCGTCACCTGGTCCAGCTGCGCCACGGCCACGTTCACCTGGCCGATGCCGTGGCTCTGCTCCTGCGCGGTGTGGCTGATCTCGCCGATCATCTGCGCCACACGCTGCACGCTGCCGACGACCTCGTTCATCGTCTCGCCGGCGGAGGACACCTGGCGCGCGCCGGTGTCGACGCGCTCGACGCTGGCCGTGATCAGCGTCTTGATCTCCTTGGCCGCGCCGGCCGAACGCTGCGCCAGCGCACGCACCTCGCTCGCCACGACCGCGAAACCGCGGCCCTGCTCGCCCGCACGCGCGGCCTCGACGGCGGCGTTCAGCGCGAGGATGTTGGTCTGGAAGGCGATGCCGTCGATCGTGCCGATGATGTCGCCGATCTGCCGCGAGCTGGTGCTGATGTCCTGCATCGTCGCGACCACCTGGCCCATCGCCTCGCCGCCCTGGCGCGCGACGCGGCTGGCGGTATCAGCCAGTTGCCGCGCCTGGTCGGCGTTGGCGGCACTGTTGGCCACGGTGCTGTTGAGCTCCTCCATCGAGCTCGCCGTCTCCTGCAGGTTGCTGGCCGTTTCCTCGGTCCGCTGGCTCAGGTCATGGTTGCCGGCGGCGATCTGGCGCGACGCCACCGCGATCGACTGGCTGGTCTCGCGCACCTGCAGCATCACCTGCTCGATCTTGTGCACGAACTGGTTGAAGCCGCGCGAGATGTCGGCAAGCTCGTCCTCGCCACGCACCTGCAGGCGCTGGCTGAGATCGCCCTGGCCGGCGCCGATGTCGTTCATCGCGCGCTTGATGCCGGCCAGGCCTTTGAGCAACGCACCGACCGCCGCGGCGGCGACCAGTGCCGCCACGGTCGTCACGACCAGCATCGTCAGGCCCGCGTTGCGCAGCACGTCGGACAGCGCGGCCAGAGCCTCGTTGCGCTCGGCTGCGGCCACCAGCACCCAGTCCGTGCCGGGCACGTCCACGGCCTTCAGGAAAAAGCGGGCGGCGCCGACCTCGGCCAGCGTCGGCTCGTCGCCATGGGCGGTCGACAGCAACGCGCCGTCGATCGCGGCGGACAGGTCCTTCACCGGCTTCAAGGTCAGTGCCGCGTCCGGGTGCGCAATGACGGTGCCCTGCTTGTCCAGCAGCATCGCAAAACCGCTCGCGGTCGGCTTGATCGACTTCATCGTCGCGACGATGTCGTCCAGCGCCACGTCGGTGCCCACGACGGCCTTGAGTTCGCCGCCCGCGCGCACCGCGCTGGCGAAGGTGACGACCAGCTTCTTGCTCGACGCCGCCACGTAGGGCGCGGTGATCACCGGCTGGTCCGTGCCGGACGCCAGCTTGTACCAGCCGCGGCCGGTCGGGTCGTACTCCGCCGGGCGTTGGCGGTCGGGGATGGAGATCATCCGCTTGTCCGCGCCGCCGACGTAGGCCAGATCCAGCCGGCCCGACTGCAAGGCCTGCGTCAGCACGGGGCGCGGGTCCTCGAGCTGCGCGGCCGGTGCCATCGCGGTGACCACGTCCTTCTGCGTCTTCACCCACGCGGCGATGCCGGCGGCATTGGCGGTGGCCAGATCGGTCAGTTGGGCCTGCACCTGGCGGCGCGCATGATCGCGCACGGCCCAGTAGCTGGCGAAGGTGGCGAGCGCGACGGCCGCCACGACGATCAGGATGCTGATGGCGATCAGGCGCGATTTGATGGTCTTCAACACGGTGGGAGTCCGGGGGGGGGAGGAGGCCGGCATTGTGCGGGTAGCGTCACCTCCAACCAAGGGTTTCCACCAATAAGAAGGCCGAGGCGTGACGGTGGTCACGGCCTCGGCCCAAAGCGGAAACAGTGCTTTCCGCGGCTCAGAAATTGAAGAGACGAACCCTTCGCTGATTCAGTTCGATTCCTTGATCAGACGGCCCGACTGCGCCTGCAGCGGCCGGGCGTTCATCGGGTACAGGTGCGAGAACACCGAGATCTGCTGCGACGACACCTGCACCGGTTGGCGCAGCACCAGCCACAGCACGCCTTCGCTGCAGGGCGGCGTGGTCATCGAGCCCATGTACGAGAAATAGGCCTGGTCCCGCGGCAGCAACTGGGTGAGGTCGATGGGAACCGGCGCCGTATAGGTATCGCCGCGTTCGAGCGGCAGGTAGTTCCAGACCGTCTGGATCAGCGCCTGGTCCTGGCCGCGCTCCAGCAGCACCGCCACCGTGGCCTGGCGCCCCTCGGCATCCTTGTGGACCAGGTGGGCCACCATGTCGTACTGGCGGCCGTTGATGCGCTCCTCGCTCGGGCGATGGAAGTGGAACTGCTGCAGTTCGTAGCGCCGACCCATGATCGTCAGGGCATTGCCCGCCGCCACATTCACCTGGATCGTGTGGCCGTTGTCGACCACGGAGAAGCTGCTGGGCTTGTAGTCGAACTGGATGCGCTCCTGGTCGACCTTGATCGTGTCGCGCAGGTCGATCGGGCTCTGGCGGGTGCCGATCGCGCATTGGCGGAACTCAGGCTGCAGTTGGCCCCATTTGTCGGGCGCGCCTTCGCCGGTGTAGGCCCAGGGGATCGAGGATTTCGCCGCGGAGGCCGCCACCGCGGGCTTGGCGGCGCGGCGCGCGCGCAGGTCAACCGGGTTGGCGGTTTTCACGTCCACCGCCGCGCCGGCCGGTTTGGTGCTCAGCTTGAGCGCGGCGGCGTCCTCCTTCAGGCGGTCCGCCAAGCGGTCACGCAACTGTTCCCCGGACGCCTCCCCTTTCGGAGCGGGCGCAGGCGCAGGCTCGGCCGCGCGGAGCGCGCCAGGCAGCAGCAGGCACAGGCAGAGGGCCGCCGGCAGCAGGACACCGGATGCGGGACGGTCAGACATGAAAGGGAGCTCCGGGAACGACAGAAGGATCGCCCTGTCTATTTCGGAGCCTGGCCGGGCATCTTGAGGGTCGCCCGTTGTCCCGATGCCCGATGTTCCGATGTCACGCGGGCGGCGCCGCCGCGGACACCTCGCGCTTGACCCAGGTCCAGGCGACCAGCCCGATGCACATCATCGCGGCGGAGGTCACCGCCAGTGCGAGCATCGAGTGCATCACCAGCGGCACCAGCACGCCCGCCACCAGGCCGTTGGCCGCGCTGCCGATGCAGGCCTGCAGCGAGGAGGCCATGCCGCGGCGCTCGGGCGCCTGGTCCAGCACCAGCAGCGTCACCACCGGCACCATCAGCGCCCAGCCGAACGCGAAGCTGCTGATCAGCGGGAAGGCCCACAGCGGGCTGTGCGGCAGCGTCAGGTTGCAGACGATGTTGGCGACGGACGTGAAGCCCATGATCAGGAAGCCGCGCCGGATCTGCTTGCGCGGCGCGATCTTGCCGGCGAGCCGGCCGCTGAGCCAGGCGCCGCCCATGATCCCGCCGATGCTGAACAGGAAGAAGATGAAGTACTGCGTCGGCGCCAGGCCCAGGTGTTCGCCGAGGAAGACCGGCGCGGCCAGCACGTACAGGAACATGCCGTTGAACGGGATGCCGCTGGCCAGCGCCAGCAGCAGGAAGCGGCGGCTGCCGACGAGCGAGCGGTAACCCCGCAGCAGCGAGCCGACATGGAAGGGTTGGCGGTGGTCGCGATGCAGGGTCTCCGGCATCAGGCGCCAGGTGATCGCGAACAGCAACGCGCCGACGAAGACCAGGAACCAGAAGATCGCGTGCCAGTCGGCGTGCACGTAGAGGAAGCCGCCGATCATCGGCGCGATCGCCGGCGCGAGGCCGAAGAAGATCGTCACCTGCGACATCACCCGCTGCGCCTCCGACGGCGGAAACATGTCGCGGATGATGGCGCGCGAGACCACCACGCCCGCCCCCGCCGACAGCCCCTGCACCGTGCGCCAGAACACCAGCTGGCCGATGCTGCCGGCCAGCGCGCAGCCCATCGAGGACAGCGCGAAGACCGCCATGCCCCACAGCACGACCGGGCGGCGGCCGAAGCTGTCCGACAGCGCGCCGTGGAACAGGTTCATCACCGCGAAGCCGAGCAGGTAGCCCGACAGCGTCTGCTGCATCTCGATCGGCGTCGCGTCCAGCGCCTGGGCGATGCCAGCGAAGGCCGGGATGTAGGTGTCGATCGAGAACGGCCCCACCGTGGCCAGCGCGGCCAGCAGGATGGCGAGGGCCCAGCGCGGGGCGCGCCACAGTTGGCTGGCTTCGGGGTTCATGCGTGGATGCGGTGCGAGCGTGCGAGGAAGCCGCCGACGATAACGCCGGCAAGCCGCGGAGCTGGCCGTCATGCAGGCCGGGAACGCCGCTTGCGGGTGAAGCGTGCGCGGGTCGCCCGGGCGTCCCGGGCGATGACCGGCAGTGTAGCGGGGCCCCTACACTGCGGGACTTTTGCGGAACTTCGGGCGGGGAACGTGGTGCCAGGCGTATTGAGCATTGGGGTGGTCGGACTGGGGGTGATGGGTCAGCGGATGCTGGCGCGTCTGGCCGGTCACGCCCGGCTGCGGGTGACCCGCGTCTGGGACGAGAACCCCGAGGTGCTGGCGCAGGCGCTGGCCCACGACCCGCTGCTGCGCGCGGCCACCAGCGCCGAGGCGCTGATCCGCGAGCCGGGCCTGCATGGCCTCTACATCGCGACGCCGCCGGGGCCGCACATCGCCTTGACGGAACAGGCGTTCGACGCGGGCCTCGTGGTGCTGTGCGAGAAGCCGCTGACCACCGATTTCGAGGCCGCGCGCGCCTGCATCGAGCGCATCGAGCGCGAGCGGCAGCGGGCGGCGGTCAATTACTCGCTCGCGTCGTCGACCGGACTGGCGCAGCTGCAGCTGGCCTTCGGCGCCGGATCGCGGCGGCCGATGGGCGCGCTGCACGGCGTGGCCATCGACTTGCGCTTCGCCGCGTGGCCGCGCCCCTGGCAGGCCGGCGCCGGCGCCTGGCTGTCGCAGCGCGCCGAGGGCGGCTTCTCGCGCGAGGTGCTGTCGCATTTCATCTTCGTGCTGCAGCGGGTGCTGGGACCGGCCAAGGTCGTGCGCAGCCAGGTCGAGTACCCGGACGACGGCGTCGGATCCGAGCTCGCGGTGGAGGCGGAACTGGTCGCCGCCGGCGTGCCGGTGACGATCAGCGCCAGCCTTGGCGGCGATCGCGCCGACGACAACCGCATGCTGTGGCGCGCCAGCGAAGGCGAGATCGAGCTGCGCGACTGGTTCGGCGTGACGCAGCAGCGCCAGGGCGAACGCGTCCAGAGCATGGGCGACGCCGAGACGCTGCGCATGAACGGCATGACGGACCAGCTCAGCCACTGGTCGGCGATGCTGGACGGACACTCGCACAGCCTGCCGGGCTTCGCCGAGGCGCTGGCGGTGCAGAGGACCATCGAGGCCGTGCTCGCCGGCCAGCCCTGAGCCCCCCCGCCCCCGGGGTAAACTCGCGCCCGTGAAGCAAGCCAGACCGCCGCTGGTGCGATCGTGGAAACACGGCACTGGAGGAAGGTCCGGACTGCATAGAGCGGCGTAGCAGCTAACGGCTGCCCGGCGAAAGCCGAGGATCAGAGCAACAGAGACGAGTCGAAGCGGGTTCCGCCAATCGGGTGTTCTGTGAGGGAGAGGGCGCAAGCCCTCTCGTCCGTGAGGCGCAAGCATCGCGGACTTGCGCGCAAGCGCAGACCGAGCAGCCACCCGACGCGGGCAAGGCCCGCTTCGGGTGAAACGGGCAATCTCTACGCGCAGCAACACCAAGTAGGCCAGCGTTGATGCGGCTCGCAGAGCTGGCGGGTAGGTGGCACCGAGCCGGGCAGTGATGCCCGGCCCAGATGAATGGCGGTCACGCGGAAAATCGCAAGAGGATCCGCGCACAGAATCCGGCCTATCGGCTTGCTTCACGCTTATGACAAACCTGCAAGCAAACATTGGCTTGCAGAACTTTTCAGGGTCTTTCGCGGATCCGGCCCGGTTGGGCACATCGGTTGCTACCTTCGGGCCATGCAGATCGAACCTCTGGACCCCCACAGCCCCGCCGCGATGTCCCTGCTGGCGCAGTCGGACGCGTACATGGCGGCCCTCTACCCGAGCGAGAGCAACCACCTCGAGGATCCGCACGCGCTGGCCCAGCCGCGGGTGCGTTTCATTGGCGTGTGGCTGGCGGAATGGCTGGCCGGATGCGCGGCGGTGAAGGTGGTCGACGACGCGGAAGTCCCCTACGGCGAGATCAAGCGGGTCTTCGTCCAGCCGCACTTCCGGGGACGCGGAATCTCCAAGGTGTTGATGGAAGAGCTGGAGTCCCACCTCAGGGCGCAAGGCATCGAACTGGCGCGGCTGGAGACCGGCGTGCACCAGCCGGAGGCGCTGAAGCTGTACGAGACGCTGGGCTACGACCGCCGCGCGCCGTTCGGCAACTATGCCGAGGACCCGCTGTCGGTCTTCATGGAAAAGCGCCTGACGGCCAACTGAAGTCGACCGAGCGTTGACCGGGCGTCGACACGCGCGACGCTGTCCCCTGGAGGGGTTCCCCCGTCCCGGGGGACGTCCGGTGAACCGACGCCGCGGTGCCGCCGTACCGTGCGAAGCTGTCCTGGCTCTCGCCGACGCGCCGCCGCCTCATGGCCCCGACCGCCCCTTCCCACGCGCCCCACGCGTCACACGCGTCACACGCGTCTCCCCACGCCGCCGCGCCAAAGCTGGCTTCGATCGAGGCCGCCCGCGCGCTCGCCGCGCTGGCGGTGGTGCTCATGCACGCGACGCACCTGATGCGCGTGCCGCAGTTCACCGGCCATGTCGCGCTGGGCGGCGTGTTCGACTTCGGCTACGTCGGCGTCGACTTCTTCTTCGTCCTGAGCGGCTTCATCATCACCTTCGTCCACCACGCGGAGCTGGGCCGCGGCGCGGCGCGCTGGCCGGGTTACCTGTGGAAGCGCTTCGTGCGCGTGTTCCCGATCTATTGGATGGTGCTGGCCATGACCGCAGGACCCTCGATCCTGTCGAGGCTGCTGGCCGGCCGCACGCCGGTCTCGGAACTCGGCAGCGACGACATCCCCGGCACACTGCTGCTGTGGATCGGGGCGAAGGAGCCGGAGTACGTCGGCGTCGCCTGGTCGCTGCAGTACGAGGTGATGTTCTATCTGAGCTTCTGCGTGCTGCTGCTGCACCTGCGCGGCGGCCTCGCGCTGTATGGGCTGTGGGCCGCGCTCGTCGTGGCGCAGACCTTCGGCGCGCTGCCGGGCACCCTGCCCTGGAAGCTCGGCGACCCGCATTGCCTGCAGTTCCTGATGGGCGTCGCGACCGGGCTGCTGGCGCGCCGCGCGACGCTGCCGCTGGTCCGCTGGCAGGGGTGGATGGTGGGCACGATCTTCGTCGCCGCCGTGCTCTACGAACGCCTCGGGCCGCAAGGGGCGCATGCCTTCGGGGGACGCGTCGCGCTGGGGCTCGCCTCGGCGTCGGTGCTGGCCACGCTCGTGGCCATGGAACGGCGCCATGCAGTCCGCGTGCCGGCCGCGCTCGCGCAGCTCGGCGCGGTGTCGTACTCGCTCTACCTCGCCCACTGCCTGCTCATCAACATCGTGCTGGCGCTGCTGGCAAAAGCCGGCGTGTATCGCGCACTGCCGGAAGTGGCGACCTTCTCGATCGCCGTCGTGGCGGCCGTCGTCGGCGGGTGGCTGATCGGGCGATGGCTCGAGCTGCCGGTGGTCGCCTGGCTGCGACGGCGCGCGGCGCCACGCGCGGCGCCGGTCGCGATGACCACCGGCTAGGCCCTACTCCTCGTTGTCGCCGCTGCCGCCGGCCTGCTCGTTGCGCTTCTCGGCCTGCCTCAGCAGCGGGGCCTCGAGCTTGTCCATGCCGTCGATGAAGCTGTCCACCGGCTTCGGCGTGGCCAGGCGCAAGGACGGCGGGGCCAGCGTGGCCATGTAGTTCGGGCCCAGCCAGTACTGCTGCTCGGTGCGCCGTCCCACCGTCAGCACCAGGCCGACGAGGCACATCGCGCCGATGCCCACCGCCACGCGCCGCGAGGCGCGCGGCCAGACCACCGTCGCATGCCACCACAGCAGCAATGCGGCCCCCACCGACATGACCACCGTTTCCAGCGCCAGCAGCCGCGGCGCGTTGAACATGTAGGCCACCAGCGGCAGCAGCAGGTCCAGCAGCTGCATGGCGACCGTCGCGACCAGCGCCCGCCACAGGTGGGCGCCGAACGCGAACCAGTGCCGGAACAGCTGCGTGATGAGCGCCCAGAGCGCCGACCAGATCAGCGCCACACCGATCGGCGCGAGCAGCGCGCTCACCGTATCGACCCAGCTCGCGGAGCCGTCGTTGCCTGCCCAGTTGGAGCCCCACAGCATCAGCGCCCAGAGCGCCAGCATGGCGGGCAGCGCCCACGACGGCCGCGCGTCGCGCTTGACGGGCTCGTCGGCGCGGTTCATCGGCTTCTCGGCCGGCAAGGGATCCAGGACCGTGCGCAGCCGCAGCCGCGTGGTGCCGATCTGCAGCAGGGCCGACGACGGCCACGCCGCGCGGCTGCCCGCCGCGAGCCGGCGTCCGTCGAGCCATCCGCCGTTCTGGCTGGGCAGCAGTTCCAGCACAGGGCCACCCGCGGCAGGCGCGGCCTGCTCGTCCAGGGTCTCGTCGCTGCGCTCGGCGGCCGGTTCGCCGCGGTCCCAGTGCAGCAACGCGTGGGCGCCGGCCAGGTGCGGATCGGATAGCACGAGGTCGCAATCCGGCGACCGCCCGATGCGCAGCGGCCACGCGCGCACGCGGTGCACTTCCCGGCAATGACCGTCCCGGTCGACGATCTCGATTACCGCGGCGTGGTCCATGCGAATCCTTGCAGATAGTGACGCGTGAGCTTGGTGGCATTCGCGAAGCTGACGCCGCGGGCGTCGAAGCGGCCGAGGGCGCCTTCGGTCGCGGCGTCCACGTTGGTGACCAGCACGGTCAGGTCGAAGAGCCCCTCCAGCTTGCGGTAGGCGCGCAGGCAGGCGACCGCCCGCAAGGGCGGACCCTCCTTCTGCTGGACGAAGTCCTCGCGGCAGTAGGGCGCGGTGCGGTCGCGATCCGGTCCGCCCAGGCGTTCATTGCGGAAGCTCGCCGAATAGATCGCGGAGAAGCGGATCGCGCCGAGCTTGCTGCCGTCGTAGACCTCTTCGGTGACGCCGAAGTAGCCGGTCTGCAGCGACTCGCTGATGAACAGCGCATGCTCCATCCGGCATTGCGTGCGCTGCATCTGCAGGCCCTGCTCGTCGGCGGAGGAGCCGCTGCCCCAGCAGCGCATGTACTCCTCCTGCGGGATCGGGAAGCGGTAGCGCGGATGCGTGAGCGTGCGCCACGGCTGCGCGAGGAAGTTGCGCGAGAGCTCGTCCTGGTAGGCCATCAGCTGCTGGCGCAGCTTGGGCCACGCGGCGCCCTTCATCGGCGCGGCGTTGCGGCTGCGCGCGAGCAGCGCGGCCGCGTGCTCCGCCGGGACGAGGAAGCTCATCTGCTGCGCGAAGATCATCGTGGACACGTTGATGCCGACGATCTCGCCGTCCTCGTCGATGACCGGACCGCCGCTCATGCCGGGGTTGATCGAGCCGGAGTAGTAGATCAACGGATCGAAGCTGCGCTCGACCAGGCCGTTGTACGTGCCCTCGACGACGGCGAACGCGACGTCGTGCGGGTTGCCCATCGAGTAGATGCGCTCGCCCTTGGCCAGCGGCTGGTCCGCCTTGCGGAACACCAGCGGCGTGGCCGTCATGCGGGCGATCACGTTCTTGGGATCGCCCTGGGGATCCGTCGCGGCGCCCTTGCGCACGATGCGCAGCAGCGCGAGGTCGCGGCGGGCGTCGAAGTCCAGCAGCTCGATGTCGCCGCCGTCGCCTTCGGGCGTCTGGTACTGCAGGCGGTAGCGCTCCGGCTCCAGGGCGTGCTGGCTGATGACGTGGTAGTTGGTGATGACGTGGCCTTCGGCGCTGACGACAAAACCCGACCCCACCGAGGCCTGGCTGCCGTTGTACAGCGTGCGGACCTGCAGCAGCTGCGAACGGCTGCGGTCATAGAGCCGGCGCGCGCTGGCCGAGACCGGCGCCGACGGCATCGCCTGGCTGGCGGCGATCGAGGGGGCGCTGGGCGGGACGGCCGGGGTGGTCGGCAGGGCCGGTGAATGCGGCACGACGGGCGAGGCCGGCGCCACCGGCGCGGGGCGTGTCTGCGCCGCGGCGGGCAGCCCCAGTGCCGCGCTCAGCAGCAGCAGGACCGCCCCGGCGGCGGCACGCCCAGGGGTGAGAGGTTTTCGCGACAACGCAGGAGACTCCAGGAGAAGAGCAAGGAAGAGCGGACGCCGCATGCTAGCGGCTTTGCCCCGGCCGGCAGCAATCGGGATGCCGGACGGCCTTGCCTGCCGCCCGGGCGGCCAAGCAGGGCGCGGCCGAGGGGCACAGGCCTGCAGGCACTCGTGACTCACTGCTGGGGGCGCTCTCCGGCAGGGGGCTCCTCGGCCGCGGCCGGCTTCTTCGGGCGAGGCTCGCCGGGCCAGGGGCCGAACAGCGGCAGCGGCATGCGCACCGGCGTCACGTCCAGGTAGAGGTTGACCACCGTGTAGTCCTCGGGCCCGAGTTCATCGGTGCTCCAGCCGATGCTGCCCGGTCCCTTGTAGAGCCGGAACAGGAAACCCAGATCCGCCAGCGTATCGCCGGCCCTGGGCGCGGCCTCGAAGCTCAACCCCCGGAACTCGGGCTGCACGCTGTCGATCAGGATGGACATCGCCGTGGAGATCGTCGAGTCGCCCAGCATGTCCGTGTAGAACTGCGGCAGCGTGTAGTAGGGCTTGTAGTCGGGCGCGCCGGGCTCGAGCTTCTGCCCGCGCAGCTTCACCGCCGACGGCGTGACGCCGCGGGTGCGCAGGTTCATCCGGTCGCCGTGGTCGAGGTAGGTCAACCGGGCGTTCTTCAGGTTGAAGACGCCGAGCCCGCGGTCCGAGGACGCCTCGCTCAGGTCGACCAGCAGCGCGCCCTTGTGGCCGATGATCTCGACCTCGTCGCCGCGGATCACGGCGGCGGAGTTCTCGTCCACGCCGAGTCCGAGCTGGTAGTTCTTGGCCAGCATCAACGGCACCATGCGGCCGAAACGCCCGCGCTTGAGGAAGTGCTGGTCGACGAAGAGCCCGGGCCCGACGAAGCCCAGGCCGCGGTCGATCTGCTTGCCCTCCTCCCATTGGCCCTTGAGGATGCTGATGACGCTGGGCGCGTCGCGGAACATCACCGTGCTCATCACCGCGGCGCCGGCCGAGGTGCCGGCCACGACGCCGCCCTTGCGGTAGACGTCCCAGATGGCGTCGAGCATCGGCGTCGAATGCCCGCCGGGGAAGAGCACGTCGACGATGCGCTCCTGCGAGCCGCCGGTGAAGAAGATGCCCTTGGCGTTGCGCACCTTGGCGATCAGCGCGGCGTCGCGCACGACCTTGTTGAGGTCGACCCAGGAGAACTTCGGCGCGACGGGCAGCGCCTCGGCGATGGCGCCGCGGCGCTGCAGCTGCTCGACGACCTGCTTGGCGCTGGCCTCGGGATCCTCGGCCGCGGTGCCGAACACGACGAAGCGCGCGCCGCGTCCGCCGGCCAGCGCGATCAGGCGATTCCAGACCTCGTCGTTGTCGGCCTTCAGCGCGCCGCCGATGGCCATCGCGTGGCCTTTAATGGGGACATCGGACGAGGGGCCAGTCGTTGCCTGGGTCGGCGGCGCGGACGATGGGGCCATGGCAGCGGGAGCGGCCGTGGTAGCGGGAGCGGCTGTGGGAGAGGCTGCGGGAGAGGCGGAGGCCGGCGCGGCCGTCTTCCCGGTCGCCGCCGACCGGGGCGGCGCGGGAGTGGCGGGCGGCGCAGCGAGCGCCGGCAGCACGGTCCACGACAACAGGAGCGCGCCGACGGCGCGGCGCAGCAGACAGCGATCGAACATCGTCAGAGCCTCCCGCCGCGCGGGGGCGGCTTCTCACACCACCATAGCCTCCCCCACCCCCCAACGGGTGACCATTGGTCACAGGTCAGTTGCTTCGTCGCGACTGTCGCGGGTCATCACCCTTGTCCGTGACGGTCCGCTCCCTAGACTGGTCCGACAGAGCCACCCCCATTGGCCCAGGGAGCCCACCATGACCCTCCGCACTTCGCGCGTCAGCCGCGCCACGCATCGCCCGCCGTTCGCGCCCCGCGTCTGCGCGGCCGCGGCACTGATCGCGCTGTGCGGCGTGGCGCACGCGCAGGTGGCGCCGCCGGAGTCGGCCGCATCGGCCCCCTCCGCCCCGCAGAAGCTGCAGCGCGTGCAGATCACCGGCTCCGCGATCAAGCGCATCGCCGACGAGGGCGCGCTGCCCGTGCAGGTGATCAACCGCAGCGACATCGTCAAGGCCGGCGTCACGACGGCGGCCGAGATCATGGCCACCGTCTCCGCGATGAGCAACGCGCTGACCGACGGCGTCAGCATCGGCACCGGCGGCTTCCGCGACCAGATGGGCTTCAACTCGGCCAACCTGCGCGGGCTGGGGACCTCCTCGACGCTGGTGCTGCTGAACGGCCGGCGCATGGCCAACTTCGCGTCGCCCGGGGACGACAACGGCGTCGACCTCAACAACATCCCGGCCGCGGCGATCGAGCGCGTCGAGGTGCTGCTCGACGGCGCCTCCGCGATCTACGGCACCGACGCGATCGGCGGCGTCGTCAACTTCATCACCCGCAAGGACTACCAGGGCGTGCAGGTCGACGTCTACGGCGGCAAGACCGGCGAAGGCGGCGCCAGCAAGCGCACCGCATCGATCGCCGCCGGTCATGGCGACCTGGCGCGCGACCGCTTCAACGTGATGGGCGTGCTGGACTTCCAGAAGACCGGCGCGCTGCGGACCTCGCAGCGCGACTTCATCTCGGACCTGCGCATCCCGGAGCGGTTGCCGCATCTGCTGTCGTCGGCGGGCTTCCCCGGCAACATCCGGCTGGGCGGCGATCAATTCGACTACCTCGAGTCGCAGGGCTTCGCGATCAACGGCAAACCGATCACGTCGCGCAACATCAACCTCAGCGCACCCAACTGCCAGCCGCCGCACACGCTCTACCTGCCCGCGGGCATCGGCGGCGTGGACGGCTGCACCTACGACTACATGCGCGACCTGGAGCTCTATCCGAAGACCGACAAGGGCAGCTTCCTGGGCCGCGGCGTGTTCAAGGTCGCCGACAACCATGAGGCCTTCGTCGAAGCCTCCTACACGCGCAGCAAGAGCTGGTACGTGGGCACCAGCAACCGCATCGACGCCGACCTGGACGTGTCGATGATCCCGGCGCTGGCCGCGACGGGCCTGGGCGACGCGCTGCCGGACGACCGCCTCATCACCGTGCGCACCCGCATGCTGGAGGCCGGGCCCCGCGCCAGCGAGCTGATCAGCACCGGCAGTCGCGTGGTGGTCGGCATGACGGGCACGGTCGGCGCGTGGGACTACGACTGGGGCTACAACCACAGCGTCAATCGCGTGTCCGATCGCGACGTGCGCGGCTACCTGCCCTACACCGAGACCCTGCAGGCCTACGCCGACGGACTGCTCAACCCCTTCGGTCCGTCGAGCGAGGCCGGCCTCGCCTTCCTGCGGAACAACAACATCAACCAGGAAGTGCGCAGCGCCCGCGGATCAATGGACAGCCTCGACGTCAAGGCCACGCGCAGCCTGATGAAACTCGGCGGTGGCGATCTGGCGCTGGCGCTCGGCGCGGAACTGCGACGCGAGAAGTCCAGTTCGGCCGCCAGCGACCTGCTGATCTCCGACGAGATCCTCGGCGATCCGACGCCGGGCGACGCGCAGTTCACGAACAACTCGCGCAAGGTCTGGGCCGCCTACGGCGAACTGCTGGCGCCCATCACCAAGGAATGGGAACTCCAGTTCGCGCTGCGGCACGACCATTACCAGAAGGTGGGAGCGACGACCAACCCGAAGGTGGGACTGCGCTACGCGCCGATGGACAACCTGACCTTCCGGGCGTCGGCCGGCACGGGCTTCCGAGCGCCGTCGATGAATGACCTCTATCGCTCGGTCAAGACCAGCGAGACCGCCACGCTGCCCGATCCGGTGTGCATGCTGGAGAACGACAACGACCTCGGGTTCTGCGCCAACAACTGGGAAACGCGGACCTACTCGAACCCGAACCTGAAGCCGGAGAAGTCGCGTCAGTTCTCGATCGGCCTGCTGACCGATCCGACGCCCGAATGGAGCCTCGGGCTCGACTACTGGCACATCGAGAAGCGCAACCTGATCAGCACGATCGGCGATGACGTGATCCTCGCCAACCTCGACAAGTACGAGCCGCTGGTGCATCGCTACAACGAGAACGAGGGGCTCGCCGGTTGCGACTATGACCCGGATGATTCCGACATCTGCTACATCGAGCTGCACAAGGAAAACCGCGGCAAGCAGAAGGCCTCGGGATTGGACATCACGATGCAGTACCGCTCACCGGCCTCGTCGCTGGGACGCTTTGGGGTGAAGCTGGTCGGGACCTGGACGCTGAGCTCCAAGAAGCAGACCGGCAACGGGGATCCGTACATCAGCAACCTGGGCCGCTTCGTCACCGACGGCGTCGTCCAGCGCTGGCGGCACCGCGTCAACTTCGACTGGTCCCGCGGAGCGTGGAGCGTCAATCTGGCCAACTCGTTCTCCAGCGGCTACGACGACCAGAATTCGGCCATCGATACCAACACCGGGCTGATCGTCGGGAAGAACAAGGTCAAGGCATATTCGCTCTGGGACCTGTCGGGCGGGTGGGACGCCACCTCCGCCCTCACCCTCCGCGCCGGCGTGAAGAACCTGTTCGACAAGGCACCGCCGTTCTCGAACCAGGCTTACTTCTTCATCTCGGGGTATGACCCGAGCTATACCGATCCGAGGGGACGGTTCTTCTACCTGTCGGCGTCGTATCAGTTCAAGTGAGGGCGCCTGCCTGCCTGCTGACGTCTGTGCGTTGGCCGCCAGTGCGTGGGGCCCCGGAGTCAAGCTCCGGAACCCCACGCACTGCCGTCCCCAACCACCGTCTCACTTCAACGGGTTTGCGACCGAGGACTCAGTCGAGCTTCCAGCTCATGACTTCGCCGCCGCGCAGCGGCTTGAGCTGCGCAGCCTCGCCGAAGGCGACGGACTCGGGGAGCGTCCAGTCGGTCTTGCGCAGCGTGACCTGCGTGGTGTTGCGCGGCAGGCCATAGAAGTCGGCGCCGTGGAAGCTGGCGAAAGCCTCGAGCTTGTCGAGCGCGCCCGCGGCCTCGAAGGCCTCGGCGTAGAGCTCGATCGCGGACAGCGCGGTGAAGCAGCCGGCGCCGCAGACCGAGTTCTCCTTCATCACCGACGCGTGTGGCGCGCTGTCGGTGCCGAGGAAGAACTTGGCGCTGCCGGAGGTCGCGGCCTTGATCAGCGCGAGGCGATGCTCCTCGCGCTTGAGCACCGGCAGGCAGTAGTAGTGCGGACGCAGCCCGCCCATGAAGATCGCATTGCGGTTGTAGAGCAGATGCTGCGGCGTGACGGTCGCGCCGGTGAAGCGGTCGGCACCGGTGACGTACTGCGCGGCTTCCTTCGTCGTGATGTGCTCGAAGACGACCTTCAGTTCGGGGAAATCCTTGCGCAGCGGCTGCATCACGCGGTCGATGAAGAAGGCCTCGCGGTCGAAGACATCGACGTCGCCGTCGGTCACTTCGCCGTGCACCAGCAGCAGCAGGCCGGCCTTCTGCATGGCCTCGAGCGTCGCGTAGGTCTTGCGGATGTCGGTGACGCCGGCATCGCTGTTGGTCGTGGCGCCGGCCGGATAGAGCTTGAGCGCGACGACACCGGCGGCCTTGGCGGCGGCGATGTCATCCGGCGTGGTGCGGTCGGTCAGATAGAGCGTCATCAGCGGCTCGAAGTCCACGCCGACGGGCACCGCGGCGAGGATGCGCTGGCGGTACGCGAGGGCCTGCTCGGCCGTCGTGATCGGCGGCTTCAGGTTCGGCATCGCGATCGCGCGCGCGAACTGGCGCGCGGTATACGGGACGACGCTCTGCAAGGCGGCACCGTCGCGCAGGTGCACGTGCCAGTCGTCGGGACGGGTCAGGACAAGGGTTTCGCTCATGGGGCGGGATTGTCTCACCGCCCCAAATGCACGCCCGCCAGCACCATCAGCATGACGATGCCCATACCGCTCAGTCCGCCCACGAACAGGTTCCAGAGACTGCCACGGAGGTGGCGCCATCGACGCGCCGACGCCAGCTCCATATCGATCTCATCCATCTTGGTCTGGAACTCCTGCCGGGTCACCGGCTGTTGAGACCTCGGAAGGGTGTGATGGTCTTGCATGTTCATTCAGATCTCCTTGGTTGGTGCCAGGTGTTGCCGGGCGGATTCCCGCACGATGTCATCGCGCCTCGTGCGGCTCGCCGCACAGTTCGGTCGAATCGCGAAGACACCGATTGTTGGGATCCGACCGCCGCTCGTCACTGACCTCAACCAGGGGTCTTTCGCTCATGCATGCCGTGGACGAGTGACAACCCCTCCGCCTTCCGGTGAAGGCCGGAAAGCAGAAGGCCCGCACCTTGCGGAGCGGGCCTTCGTGGCGGTACGCGGGACGCCAGCGGCGTCCAGGTTCAGTGCTGCAGGATCTTCGCCAGGAAGTCCTTGGCGCGCGGCGAACGCGCCTCCGGATCGCCGAAGAATTCGTCGCGGGTGCAGTCCTCGATGATCTTGCCGGCGTCCATGAAGATGACGCGATGGCTGACCTTGCGCGCGAAACCCATCTCGTGCGTCACGCACATCATCGTCATGCCCTCGTTGGCCAGCTGGACCATCACGTCCAGCACCTCGCCGACCATCTCCGGGTCCAGCGCCGAGGTCGGCTCGTCGAACAGCATCACGATCGGATCCATCGACAGCGCCCGCGCGATCGCCACGCGCTGCTGCTGACCGCCCGAGAGCTGGCCCGGGAACTTGTCCTTGTGCGCCATCAGGCCCACGCGCTCCAGCATCTTCAGGCCGCGCGTCTTGGCGTCCGCCATGTTGCGGCCCAGCACCTTCACCTGCGCCAGCGTCAGGTTCTCCGTCACCGACAGGTGCGGGAACAGCTCGAAATGCTGGAACACCATGCCCACGCGCGAGCGCAGCTTGGGCAGGTTGGTCTTGGGGTTGGTCAGGCTGGTGCCGTCGACGACGATGTCGCCCGCCTGGATCGGCTCCAGCGCGTTGACGGTCTTGATCAGCGTGGACTTGCCCGACCCCGACGGACCGCACACCACCACCACCTCGCCCTTCTGGATGTTGGTGGAGCAATCGGTCAGCACCTGGAACGGGCCGTACCACTTGGAGACGTTCTTGATTTCGATCATGGAGCGGACCTCAGCGGATGATGGCGATCTTCTTCTGCAGCCGGCGGACCAGCATGGACAGGCTGAAGCAGATCACGAAATAGACAGCGGCCGCGACCAGGTAGGTCTCCATCGGCCGGTTGAAGTTCGAGCCGGCGGACACGAAGCCCTTCAGCAGGTCATAGGCGCCGATCGCGTAGACCAGCGACGTGTCCTGGAACAGCACGATCGTCTGCGTCAGCAGCACCGGCAGCATGTTGCGGAAGGCCTGCGGCAGCACCACCAGGCTCATGGTCTGGCGGTAGGTCATGCCCATCGCGTACCCCGCGAAGACCTGACCCTTGGACACCGACTGGATGCCCGCGCGCATGATCTCCGAGTAGTAGGTCGCCTCGAACAGCGTGAAGGTGATCAGCGCCGTCTTCTCCGCGCCCAGCGGACCCGCGATGTACGGGATCAGCAGGAAGAACCACAGGATCACCATCACCAGGGGGATCGAGCGCAGCGTGTCGACGTAGATCGCCGCCGGGCGCTCCAGCCACCACTTGCCCGACAGGCGCATCAGCGCCAGCACCGTGCCCAGCACGATGCCGCCGATCATGGCCGAGACGGTCAGCTGGATCGAGAACCACAGCCCCTTGGACACGAACGAGACCAGGACATCCCAGGTCAGGAACGAGAAATCGAGTTGCGTCATGTCACTTCGCCCCCAGGATGCCGGGCACGCGCACGTACCACTCGATCACCTTGGCCACGCGGTTGATCGCGTAGGCCGAGACGAAATACAGGATGGTCACCGGCAGGAAGATCTGCACGAAGCTCGACTGCTCCGACGCCTGCAGCGAGAACTGCGCCAGGTCGGGAATGCTCACCGCGAAGGCGACCGCCGAGTTCTTGACGATGTTCATGCTCTCGCTGGTCAGCGGCGGGATGACGATGCGGAACGCCATCGGCAGCAGCACGTGGCGATAGGTCTGCGGCAGCGTCAGCCCCAGCGCCTGGCCCGCGTAACGCTGGCCCTTGGGCAGCGTCAGGATGCCGGCCTTGACCTGCTCGGCGATCCGCGCCGAGGTGAACAGCCCGATCGCGATCACCACCAGCACGCTGGGCGGCATGTCCAGCACCGGGAACAGGCGCGGGATCACGTGGTACCAGACGAAGAGCTGGACGATCAGCGGAATGTTCCGGAACAGCTCCGTCCAGGATTCCCCGAACATCGCCAGCTTCCTGTTCGGCACCGTGCGCAGCACGCCGATCAGCGATCCGGCCACCAGCGCGACCAGCAGGCCGGCGACCGAGACGAACATCGTCCACCCCCAGCCGTGGATCATCGCGTCCAGGTAGGTCTCATAACCGGGGGCCCCGAAACACTTCGGCGCGGCCTCCCCGGTCACCATGTCTGTGCAGTACAACTGCCAATCCCAGCTCGCCATGGCGTGCTCCATCCATCAAAACGAAAGCCTGTTGCGACAAGGCGCCCCGCGGGGCGCCTTGTACTCAGGCGAGGCCGATCACTTCTTGAGGTATTCCTCGACCGGCTTGTCGTTCGGGTTCGCCCACGCGTCCTTGGTCGCCGCCGTGGCCGGCAGGCCGACCTTGGTGTTGGTCGGCGGGATCGGCTGCGTGAACCACTTGTCGTACAGCTTGGCGATGTCGCCGGACTTCATCAGGCCCTTGATGCTGTCGTCCACGGCCTTCTTGAAGGCCGGGTCGTCCTTGCGGATCATGATGGCGATCGGCTCGACCGACAGCACTTCACCCACGATCTTGAAGCCCGCCGGATTGCGCGACTTGGCGATGTTGCCGGCCAGGATCTGGCCGTCCATCACGAAGGCGTCGGCACGGCCCGACTCCAGCAGCAGGAAGCTGTCGGCGTGGTCCTTGCCCAGCACTTCCTTGAAGTCCACGCCGGTGGCGCGCTCATGCTTGCGCAGCAGCTGGACCGAGGTCGTGCCGGTGGTCGTCGCGACGGTCTTGCCGTTGAGCTGGGCGATCGTGGTGATGCCGGAATCGGCCTTCACGGCGATGCGCACTTCCTCGACGTAGGTCGTGACGGCGAAAGCCACGTCCTTCTGGCGCGTCAGGTTGTTGGTGGTGGAACCGCACTCGATGTCCACGGTGCCGTTCTGCACCAGCGGCACGCGGTTCTGCGAAGTCACCGGCAGGTACTTGATGTCCAGCTTGGCCAGACCCAGTTGCTTCTGGACGTCGGCCAGCACGCGCTGGCAGATCTCGACGTGGTAGCCCACGTACTTGCCGTCGCCGAGCGTGTACGACAGCGCGCCCGAGGACTCGCGCACGCCCATGGTCACGCTGCCGGTGTCCTTGATCTTCTTGAGCGTGTCGGCCTGCGCCACGCCAACCAACGCAGCGCCAAGGGCCAGTACCAGCAATGCCTTCTTCATAGATGCTCCTGCTTTGTTCGGATTCAAAAAGCGGATTCGAGGGAGGTTCGAACGGTGGTCCCCCCAACCGGCAGAGCAGACCATGACCGGTCGCTTTGCTGGGTAGGGAGTATCACGCATCTCGACTTGTTGCGTGGCTTACGTATGCAGGTTCCGTGCCTGGTTGAGCTATCGAGGTCAGGGAGCGATTTTCTCGGCGTGGGTCAGGAAGTTCCACAGCGCCTGCGCGACCGGCTTGACCCGCCGCGTCGACCCCTGACGCTCGCGATACATGCGCAGCTCCATGTTGAGTTCGTACTGGCCGGGCTCGGCCGCCCGCACCAGGCGGCGCGCCTTCACTTCCTTCTTCACCGAGCTCGCCGGGAGGAAGGCCAGCCCGTGGCCCTCGATGGCCATGGCCTTGAGGCTCTCGGCCATGTCGGTCTCGAAGACCGATTCGAAGTTGAGCGGTTGCGCCGCGCCCTTGACGATCAGTTCCACCAATCGCCCGAGGTAGGCGCCCGAGGCGTAACTGAGGAACGGGATCTTCTGGCCCGGGTGTCCGGAAATCCGGAACATCGGCGCGCCGCTTGTGTCAGCTTTCGCATACGCGGCCAGCGTCTCGTGGCCGAGCGAGACCGACTCGTAACGCTCCGGGTCCAGCTGCAGCGGCTGGCTGGGGTGGTGGTAGACGACCAGCAGGTCGCAGTTGCCTTCGCTGAGCTGCAGCGTCGCGTCGTGGACGTTGAGCGCGTTGAGCCGGCACTTCACCTCGCCGAAGCGCTGGCGCAGTTCCATCAGCCAATGGGGGAAGAAGCTGAAGGACAGCGAGTGCGGGACGGCGAACTCGATCATGTCCTGCCCCGCCGACTGGTGGCTGCGCAGCATGTTGCGCGTCGCCTGCAGGTTGCCGAGCAGGTCGACGGCCTGGCCGAGCAGCGTCTCGCCAGCGGCGGTGAGCCGCGTCGGATAGGACGAGCGGTCGACCAGATCGACGCCCGCCCAGGCCTCGAGCGCCTGGATGCGGCGCGAGAACGCGGGCTGCGTGACATGCCGCAGTTGGGCCGAGCGGGAGAAGCTGCGCGTCTCCGCCAGGCTCACGAAGTCTTCAAGCCATTTGGTTTCCACGGCGCGGGAGTTTATCCCTGCGGATCCTGTCGGTCCTGCCCGTCCTGCTGAAGGGCCCACATCTGGGCGTAGCGGCCGCGTTGCGCCAGCAGCGCCGCGTGCGTGCCGCGCTCGACGATGAGACCCTGCTCCATCACCAGGATCTCGTGCGCGTCGACCACGGTGGACAGCCGGTGCGCGATGACCAGCACGGTCTTGTCCTGCGCGGCGGCCTCGAGCTCGGCCTGGATGGCGCGCTCGTTGCGCGAGTCCAGTGCCGACGTCGCCTCGTCGAAGATCAGGATGGGCGGGTTCTTCAACAGCGTGCGCGCGATGGCCACGCGCTGCTTCTCGCCGCCGGAGAGCTTCAGCCCGCGCTCGCCGACCATGGTCTGGTAGCCCTGGGGCAGATGGCGGATGAAGTCGTGGATGTGCGCGGACTTCGCGGCGGCCTCGATCTCCTCGGTCGTCGCCTCGGGCCGGCCGTAGGCGATGTTGTAGGCGATCGTGTCGTTGAACAGCACCGTGTCCTGCGGCACGATGCCGATGGCGCGGCGCACGCTGTGCTGCGTGACCTCGGCCAGGGACTGATCGTCGATGGCGATGCGGCCCGACTGCGCGTCGTAGAAGCGGTAGAGCAGCCGCGCCAGCGTGCTCTTGCCCGAACCGCTGGGGCCGACCACCGCGACCTTCTTCCCCGCCGGGATCTCCAGGCTCACGCCCTTGAGGATGGGGCGCTGCGGCTCGTAGGCGAAGTGCACGTCATCGAAACGCACCGCCGCGCCGCTCACGCGCAGCGCCTGCGCGCCGGGCGCGTCGGCGATCTCGCGCTCGCGGGCCAGCAGGCCGAACATCTTGTCCAGGTCGGTCAGGCTCTGCTTGATCTCGCGGTAGATCACGCCGAGGAAGTTCAGCGGGATGTAGAGCTGGATCATGAACGCGTTGATCATCACGAGATCGCCCAGGCTCATGCGGCCGTCGACGACGCCCTGTGTCGCGCGCCACAGCATCGCCACCAGCGCGACCGCGATGATCACCTGCTGCCCGCTGTTGAGCAGCGACAGCGTCCGCTGCGACTTCAGCTGCGCGCGGCGCAGGCGCTCCAGGCTCTGGTCGTAGCGGGCGGCCTCGAAGTCCTCGTTGTTGAAGTACTTCACCGTCTCGTAGTTCAGCAGCGAGTCGATCGCCTTGCTGTGCGCGTGCGAATCGAGCTCGTTGAGCAGGCGGCGGTACTTGGTGCGCCACTCGGTAACCACGATCGTGAAGCCGATGTAGAACACCAGCGCCGCGCCGGTGATCCAGGCGAAGAGCACGTCGAACTTCACCGCGAGCAGGCTGAGCACGAGCACGACCTCGACCAGCGTCGGGAAGATGCTGTAGAGCGAGTACGAGATCAGCGCATGCACGGCGCGCGTGCCGCGCTCGATGTCGCGGGTCATGCCGCCGGTCTGGCGCTCGAGGTGGAAGCGCAGGCTGAGGTCGTGCAGGTGACGGAACACCTGCAGCGAGATGCTGCGCGAGGCGCCCTCGGTGGCCTTGGCGAAAATCAGCTCGCGGGCCTCGGTGAACAGCGAGGTGCACAGCCGCAGCAGGCCGTAGGCCAGCAGCAGCCCGACCGGCACGACCATCAGCGCCTGCGCGCTGCCGGCGGGGATGTCGAGGCTGTCGACGAGCTGCTTGAGCAGCAGCGGCACGCCGACGTTGGCCAGCTTGGCGGCGACCATGAAGGCCAGCGCGATGCCGACGCGCCAGCGGTAGCGCCAGAAGTACGGGAGCAGGCGGGCGATGGTGTGCCAGTCGCCGCGCGCTTCGGGCGCGGCGGTGGACGCGGCGGCGCCTTCGGGCAGCGGCGCGGACGGGGACGGGGCCGGGGGAGTCGGCGTGGTGCCGGCGAGTGTGGAACGGCGCATGGAGAGGGAGCGTGGGCCTGCCGTGGAGTCGGGCATCCGCCCTGGCGAGGGCGGACATGCTGGACGACAATGCCGCTCATTGTCACCGTTTGGCCATCATGAGCGACTCCACCGATCCGAATGCCCCCGCCAGCACCGCCGGCCCCGCCGCGCACCCGTCGGGCGCGCCCCTGCTGTCGCCCGAGACCATCGGCCCGCGCGAGCTCGTGATGCGCGTGATGCCGATGCCGGCGGATGCCAACGGCAATGGCGACATCTTCGGCGGCTGGATCATGGCGCAGGTCGACCTGGCCGGATCGGTGCTGCCGGCGCGCATCTCGCGCGGCCGGATCGCGACGGTGGCGGTGAACCAGTTCATCTTCAAGCAGCCGGTGTCGGTGGGCGACCTGCTGAGCTTCTACGCGCAGGTCACGCGGATCGGGCGCACGTCGATCACGGTGCACGTCGAGGTCTTCGCCGAGCGCAACCCGGCCAATCCGCATGTGGTGAAGGTGACCGAGGCCAACCTCACCTACGTCGCGATCGATCGCGACGGCAAGTCGCGCGTCTTCGGCGAAGCGGTCTGATCGCCGCCCGGGCACGACACGCTGCGCCTGGCCCCGTGGCCGTCCTCGTTGCCCGTTGGTGAACGGCGCGGCCCCGCAATGGGGCCGTCCGGCTGGTCTGCGCCCCGTGGTGCGAATGGGCATTCGCGCACCAGGGTTAGTACGTAGATCCCGCAGCATCGAAAAAACCTCGGGTGGGATACTGCCCGGCCAGGGTGCGCAGACACGCCGGTGACGGCGCCTGCGGCCACCCGCAACCGGAGCCGTATCCCATGCTGACCCCCTCCGCTTCCGCCGCGCCGGCCGAGTCCGTGCCGTGGTATCGCCATCTCTACCTGCAAGTCATCATCGCGATCGCGATCGGCATCACGCTCGGCTATTTCGAGCCCGCCTTCGCCGTCAAGCTGCAGCCGCTGGGAGACGCCTTCATCAAGCTGGTGAAGATGATCATCGCGCCGGTGATCTTCCTGACCATCGTGACCGGCATCGCCAGCATGACGCAGCTGAGCGCGGTCGGCCGCGTGTTCGGCAAGGCGATGGTCTATTTCCTGTTCTTCTCCACGCTGGCGCTGATCGTCGGCCTGGTCGTGGCCAACGTCGTGCAGCCGGGCGCCGGCATGAACGTCAACGTGGCGGACCTGGACCAGAAGGAAGTGCACCGCTACGTCGAGAAGACGCACGACCTGACCCTGGTCAGCTTCCTGATGGACGTGATCCCGAAGTCGCTGATCGGCGCGCTGGCGGACGGCAACATCCTGCAGACGCTGTTCGTCGCGGTGCTGTTCGGCATCGCGCTGGCGCTGACCGGCGACCGCGGCAAGCCGGTGCTGACCTTCTTCGAGTCGCTGACCGCGCCGGTGTTCCGGATGGTCCACATCCTGATGAAGGCCGCGCCGATCGGCGCGCTGGGCGCGATGGCGTTCACCATCGGCAAGTACGGGCTGGCCTCGCTGCTCAACCTGGGCATGCTGGTGGGCAGCTTCTACCTGACCTCGCTGTTCTTCGTGCTGGTGATCCTGGGCATCGTGGCGCGGCTGTGCGGCTTCTCGATCCTGAAGCTGATCCGCTACCTGAAGGCCGAGCTGCTGCTGGTGCTGGGCACCTCGTCGTCCGAGTCCGCGCTGCCGTCGCTGATGGAGAAGATGGAGAAGGCGGGCTGCAAGAAGACGGTGGTGGGGCTGGTCGTGCCGACGGGCTACTCGTTCAACCTGGACGGGACCAACATCTACATGACGCTGGCGGCGCTGTTCATTGCGCAGGCGACCAACACCGAGCTGACGCTGACCCACCAGATCACGCTGCTGCTGGTGGCGATGCTGAGTTCCAAGGGCGCGGCGGGCGTGACGGGCGCGGGCTTCATCACGCTGGCGGCCACGCTGTCGGTGGTGCCGGAGGTGCCGGTGGCCGGCATGGCGCTGATCCTGGGGGTGGACCGCTTCATGTCGGAATGCCGGTCGCTGACCAACTTCGTCGGCAACGCGGTGGCGACGATCGTCGTGTCGAAGTGGGAGAACGCGCTGGACCACGACGCGCTGGACCTGGCGCTGTCGGGCAAGACCGTCGATCCGGACGATCTGCCGGTGCGCGTGGCCGGACCGGCCGAGACCGCATGAGCGATCGCCCCGCATGAACGACAACGCGCCCTGAGGGGCGCGTTGTTCATTCTTCTTCGTGTGGTCGGCGTCATGGCGAGGCCCTCACGCGAGGCTTGTTGGCGGTGCGCGCTTGGACGGCGCGGGCCATTGCCGCATCAGCCTCCGCCAGTTCCTCATCGCTGAGCAACGCAGAGCCTACGCCCTCTGGAAGAAACCAACCGAGCACACACTGCTGATCTCGCACAGCCAATTGGATGTGCGTACCCGAGCGGAATTCGGTGCCGTCCAAAATCGGCCGTCCCTGATAGAAGGCGGCACGAACGAGTTGCCAAGACGGATGTCCATCCCGTTCACGCATTTCGTGCCCGATGTTGAACACCGCGCAGTCCAGCCCGCGCAGCAACATGGATTCATCCTCGGCGTCAGCAGGTCGATTGACCGGCATGGGGCGTCCGGACAGGTTCTGCGCGACCCTGAGTTCGGCCATGGCGGACTGGTACTCCCGCCGACCGGACAGCGTCGTCATGTCCCAGCATTGAGAGACACAGAGCACCGCGCCAACGACGGCAGGAGAAACAATGGGGCGTGCCGAGTAGAGCTTGGAAGCCTGCTGGCGTGAAGCCTCCGCAAAACCCAACGCACGCTCTGCATCCCCTTCAAAGAAATACACACCGTCCCCAAGCCAGTCATAGCGATTGGCGGATGGCGTGAGTCGCGCGAGTCGCCCCTTCACCAGCCTGTCGCGAACCGTGATATCGCAGCCGTGGAATGCGAGGATCAACTGCCCCTGGTTCATTGATACCTCGGCATCAGGTTCCCCTCGTCGTCGATGATGCCGGCCTTCTTGGCCAGTTCGAACGCCACCTCCGGCGAATGCACCTTCAAACTGTCTTCGCGCGGCAGCCCAAAGGTGCCGACCTTGTGCGCCCAGCTCGGCGGCTCGGTCACTTTCACCGACGCCTTCGCGACCTGCCCGCAGCGCTCGCACAGACTTTTGCGCTTGGCCGGCTTCGCGCTCTTTCCATTCGACTTCTTGCTCATCAGGACTCGCTCCAATCAACAGAGGAGTGCTCATGATTTCAAGGCGGCGTGATCGCGCCAATCGCACGTTGTCGTGCAGTTGGCGCTCTCGGTGACTCGGTCAAGTGGTGCCAATTGCGCGAATGAGGGTTGTCCGTCGACGGCATCCCGCAAAAAGCAGAAAGGGCGCCCACGGCGCCCTCTCGTTCAGTGCGGCATCGCCGCGCCCGATCAGAACTTCGAGAAGTCCGGCTGGCGCTTCTGGAAGAAGGCCTGGAAGGCCTCCATCGCCTCGGGGCTGCGCAGGCGCGCGCCGAAGATCTCGGCCTCGGCCTGGATCGTCGCCAGGAGCTCGTCCTTCGACGAACGGCGCATCAGCTGCTTGCTCTCGCGCACGGCGCTGGGGGGCAGCTTGTTGAAACGCTCGGCGATGCGGCGCGCATGCGCCACGACTTCGCCCGCCGGCAGCACCGCGTTGGCGACGCCGCATTCCACCGCCTGCTCGCCGGTGAAGGGATCGCCCAGCAGGATCTTCTCGGCCGCGCGGCGCGGGCCCATCAGGCGCGGTACCAGCAGGCTCGAGCCGAATTCCGGCACCAGGCCCAGGCTCACGAAAGGCATCGCCAGTCGCGCGTCGTCGGCCACGTAGACGAAATCACAGTGCAGCAGCAGCGTCGTGCCGATGCCGATCGCCGCGCCGTTCACCGCCGCCACGATCGGCTTGTCGCAGCCCACCATCGCCCGCATGAACTGGAACACCGGCGCGTCCTCGTCCCGCGGCGGGCTGCCCATGAAGTCCTCGATGTCGTTGCCCGACGTGAAGATCTGCGGCTGGCCCTGGATCAGCACCGCGCGCACGGCGTTGTCGGCGTTGGCCGTGACCAGCGCGTCAGCCATCTCCTGGTACATCGCGCGGGTCAGCGCGTTCTTCTTTTCCGGTCGTGCGATCTCGATGGTCTGCACGCCGTTCACGATGGCGGTCTTGATGCTCATGAAGCACTCTCCTCGTTAGGTCTGCCGTCCGCCTGCTGCCTCATGCAGTCCGGCAACGGATGGTGTTCGGATGAATAGACGCGATCATGCCAGCCACGCGCTCACCTGCGGCCACAGGCTGCGCTCGAATCGATCGCGGAAGAAGCCGAAATGGCCGATGCGACGCTCGCCGATGTCCTTGGGGGCGATGCGGCGCATCTCCGGACGCGCGCCGGCATAGAAGCCGTGCAAGGACTCCGTGTTGCGGCGGGACATGAACTCGTCGTCGGTGAAGGCCAGCGAGAGCATCGGCACCGACAGCGACGCGTACTGAGCGCGCAGCGCGTCGCCACCCTCGCCCATCATGTACTCACGGTCCAGGCACCAGCGTCGCCATTGCGCCATCACGCCGCGCGGCAGGTCGCCGACCTTGCGCAGCTTGCGGCCGGGGAAGTAGCCGAAGGTCGGCAGCGTGAGCGGAACGACCACGTACCAGAGCCACCACACGTAGCGGCGCAGGCCGATCGAGTTCTCGCGCCAGTAGCCGCTGCCGCAGCCCACCGTCACGGCGCGAGACACGCGGGAACGGTTGGGCAGCATGCCGAGGATCTGGCCGCCAAGGCTGTGGCCCAGCCAGTGGATCTCGCGTCGGTCGCCGAGCAGTCGGTCGAGGTGCGACAAGGCCGCGGCGGCGTCGCGCTCAGCCCAGGTGTGGATGTCGGCTTCCAGCCCTCGCAAGGACCGCTTCATCGCGTCAGGACGCGAAGCACCCATGCCGCGATAGTCGAAGCTCAGCACCAGCCAGCCCTGCTCCGCCATCCAGCGCGCGAAGGCCGCGTAGTACCGCTGCTCGACACCCATCGCCGGAGCGATCAGCAAGCCCGCCTTCGCGGTCGCCGCTTCGCCGTAGAGATGGCCTCGCAATTCGAAGCCGTCTTCCGCTCGGAAACTGATCATCGCGATCTCTCCCCGGTGCTGGTGGGCGTCCTTCTCAGGGCGCCTACCTGCGCTTGGCCAAGCGCGGGCTCTCCACGCAGCAGGGGGCATCCCTCCGGGAACCCCCAGCAGCATTCCGGCCCCAGCGAATCTCTTGGACTCGCGAAGACCATACTTGAAGAACCGAGCGCTTCTTACAGGCGCTCGATGATGCCCGCCGCGCCCTGGCCGGCGCCGACGCACATGGTGACCATGCCGTACTTGCCACCGGTGCGACGCAGACCGTGGATCACCGACGCCGCACGGATCGCGCCCGTCGCGCCCAGCGGGTGACCCAGGGCGATCGCGCCGCCGTTGGGGTTCACCTTGGAACGGTCCAGCACGATGCCCTTGCTGTCCAGGTCGTTCAACACCGCCAGCGATTGCGCAGCGAAGGCTTCGTTCAGCTCGATCCAGCCCAGGTCCTCGGCCTTGATGCCGGCCAGCTTCAGCGCCGCCGGAATCGCCTCGATCGGGCCGATGCCCATGATCTCGGGCGGCACGCCACGCACGGCGAAGGAGACGAAACGCGCCAGCGGGGTCAGGCCGAAACGCTTCACGGCCGCTTCCGACGCCACGATCAGCGCGCCCGCGCCGTCCGAGGTCTGCGAGCTGTTGCCGGCCGTGACGCTGCCCTTGGCGGCGAACACCGGCTTGAGCTTGGCCAGACCTTCCATCGACGTGTCCTTGCGCGGGCCTTCGTCGGTGTCGACGATGCGGCTCTTGACGATGACTCCGTCACCGTTCAAGTCCGGCTGGCGGTCCTTCAGCTCGAACGGGGTGATCTCGTCCTTGAAGTAGCCGCCTTCGATCGCGGCCAGCGCGCGGCGGTGCGACTCCAGCGAGAACTCGTCCTGCGCCTGGCGCGAGACCTTCCACTTGTCGGCGACCTTCTCGGCCGTCAGACCCATGCCGTAGGCCAGGCCGATGTTCTCGTCGCGCTCGAAGATCGCGGGCGGGAACGAGGGCTTGTTGCCGCCCATCGGGACCATGGACATCGATTCGACGCCGCCGGCGATCATCACTTCGGATTCGCCGATGCGGATGCGGTCCGCCGCCATCGCCAGGGCGGTGATGCCCGAGGCGCAGTAGCGGTTCACCGTCACGCCGCCGACCGTGTTCGGCAGGCCCGACAGCACGGCCGCGACGCGCGCGATGTTCATGCCCTGCTCACCTTCGGGGAAGGAGCAGCCGATGATGGCGTCCTCGATCGCCGACGGGTCCAGGCCCGGCACCTGGGCCATGGCGGCCTGGATGACGCGGGACAGCATCTCGTCCGGACGGGTGTTCTTGAAGTAGCCCCGGCCCGACTTGCCGATGGGCAGGCGGGTGGCGGCGCAGATGTAGGCGTCTTGAACTTGCTTGCTCATGATGTGTTCCTTGTGTGCCGCTCGGATCAGTTGCGGACCGGCTTGCCGGTCTGCAGCATGCCCATGATTCGCTCTTGGGTCTTCGGATGCTCGAGCAGGCTGCAGAAGTGCTTGCGCTCCAGCGACATCAGGTATTCCTCGGTCACCAGCGAACCGGCTTCCACTTCACCGCCGCACACCACGTCGGCGATCAGCGAGGCCAGGTGGAAGTCGTGCGCGCTGATGAAGCCGCCGTCACGCATGTTGGCCAGCTGGGCCTTCACGGTGGCGATGCCGGAACGGCCCGCGACCGGGAACTTGGCCTTGAGCGGCGCGCGGTAGCCGGAGTCCGCCATCGCCTTGGCCTGGGCCGTGGCGACGAACAGCAGCTCGTCCTTGTTGGGGACGATGATGTCGCTGTCGAGCAGGTAGCCCAGCTTCTGCGCTTCCAGCGCGGAGGTCGCCACCTTGGCCATCGCGGCGTTGGTGAAGCCGTCCTTCAGGAAGGCGAAGATGTCCGCGTTGGCATTGCCGGCCGAGGCCATTTCCGCGGCGCGGCGCGCGATGTAGGTCAGGCCGCCGCCGCCCGGGATCAGGCCGACGCCCACTTCCACCAGGCCGACATACGACTCCATGTGCGCGACGCGGCGGGCGCAATGCACCGCCAGTTCGCAGCCGCCGCCCAGCGCCAGGCCGCGCATCGCGGCGATGACCGGGACGCTGGCGTAACGCACGCGCAGCATCATGTCCTGCAGCTTCTTCTCTTCCGGGGCGATGCCCTTGGCGCCCTTGGTCATGAAGACCGGCATCAGCGCTTCGAGGTTGGCACCGGCGGAGAACACGTCGTCCGGCGACCAGATGACCAGGCCCTTGTACTTGGCCTCCGCGATCTCGACGGCCTTGAGCAGGCCCTCGGTCACCGTCGGGCTGATCAGGTGCAGCTTGGCGTTGATCGAGGCGATCAGCACTTCGCCGTCCAGCGACCAGACGCGGACTTCCTCGTTCTTGAACTCTTCGGTGCCGGCCTTCAGCGGCTCGACGGCGCCTTCGCCGACCAGCGCTTCGGGGAAGGCCTGGCGCTCATAGACCGGCAGCTTGGCGCGCGGCTTGAACTTGCCTTCGGCGGCGCTCCACGAGCCGTCCTTCGAGTGCACGCCGCCGTTCTCGGCGACCGGGCCTTCGAAGACCCAGGCGGGCAGCGGCGCGCTCGACAGCGTCTTGCCGGCGTCGATGTCGGCCTTGACCCATTCCGCGACCTGCTTCCAGCCGGCGGCTTGCCACAGCTCGAACGGGCCCTGCTGCGAGCCGAAGCCCCAGCGCATGGCGAAGTCGATCTCGCGCGCGGTGTCGGCGACGGTGTCCAGGTGCACGGCCACGTACTGGAAGGAGTCGCGCAGGATGGACCACAGGAACTGGGCCTGCGGGTTGCTCGATTCGCGCAGCAGCTTGATGCGGTCCGCGGCCGGCTTCTTCAGCATGCGCGCGACGATCTCCTCGGCCTTGCCGCCGCCGGCGACGTATTCACCGGTGGCGAAGTCCAGGCGCTGGATGTCCTTGCCGACCTTCTTGTAGAAGCCCGCGCCGGCCTTCTGGCCCAGCGCGCCCTTCTCGATCAGGCCCGCCAGCACCTTGGGCGTGGCGTAGGTCGAGTAGAAGGGGTCATCCTTCAGGTTGTCCTGCATCGTCTTGACGACGTGCGCCATCGTGTCCAGGCCCACCACGTCCGCGGTGCGGAAGGTGCCCGACGAGGCGCGACCCAGCTTCTTGCCGGTCAGGTCGTCGACGACGTCGACGGAGAGGCCGAACTTCTCCGCCTCGATCATCGTGGCCATCATGCCCGCGATGCCGACGCGGTTGGCGACGAAGTTGGGCGTGTCGTTGGCGCGCACGACGCCCTTGCCGACCGCCGAGGTCACGAAGCTCTCGAGCTGATCGATGACTTCGGGGTTGGTGGTCGGCGTGTTGATCAGCTCGACGAGGTACATGTACCGCGGCGGGTTGAAGAAGTGGATGCCGCAGAAGCGCGGCTTGATCGATTCCGGCAGGACTTCCGACAGCTTGGTGATCGACAGGCCCGAGGTGTTGGACGCCACGATCGCGTGCGGTGCCACGAAGGGCGCGATCTTCGTGTACAGGTCCAGCTTCCAGTCCATGCGCTCGGCGATGGCCTCGATGATCAGGTCGCAGTCCTTGAGCAGCTCGAGGTGTTCCTCGTAGTTGGCCTGCTGGATCAGCGCGGCGTTCTCGGCCACGCCCAGCGGCGCCGGCTTGAGCTTCTTCAGGCCCTCGACGGCCTTGGTGACGATGCCGTTCTTCGGGCCTTCCTTGGCGGGCAGGTCGAACAGGACGACCGGCACCTTCACGTTGACCAGATGGGCGGCGATCTGCGCGCCCATCACGCCGGCGCCGAGCACGGCCACCTTGCGAACTTGGAATCGACTCATGGTTTCTCCAATGAACATCCCGAGGATGTAGGAATGTGGTTTGTACGGCGCGCTCATGTCGGCGCGTCCATCGATCGCTTTATTCGACGCGGATCCAGGTCTGCGTGCGGCCCAGCATCGGCATGCCGACGAAACCGCGGACCTCCAGCTTCTTGCCTCCGTCGACCGGACGCAAGCGGACGCGATAGACCTTGCCGTTGCCCGGGTCGAGGATGTCGCCGCCGTCCCAGAGCGCGGCGTCGCCGACGTTCTTCTTGACGCCGCGCAGGATCGTCAGCCCGATGATGGGCTGGCCCTTGCGCTCGTCGCTGCATTCGTCGCACTTGGCGTCCTGCTTGCCCGGATCCGTGATCTTCTCGATCTTGCCGGAGAGCACGCCGTTGGTCTCGCTGATGCGGACCGTCGAGCGCTCCTGCTTGGTGTCGTCGTCGATGGTCTTCCAGACGCCGACCGGCGTGGTGGCGGTCGCCGCCGGCGCGGAGGCCTGCGCGAGCGCCAGGTTGGCGGACAGTCCGAGGCCCAGGGCGACGGCGGTGGCGAACAGCGGTTTCATCGTGTCTCTCTCCGATCTTTTATTTGGGAACGCAGCGGCGGACGCGCCAGGGGGAACGCGGGCGCCCCGCTCGAGGGGGCGCCCGTGACGCTGTCCTCAGAACAGCGCCTCGTCCATTTCCATCAGCGGGCTCAGACCGGTGCGCGCGGTGCGGATCAGGCTCGCGGTCTCGGGCAGCAGCTTGGCGAAGTAGAAGCGCGCCGTCGCCAGCTTGGCGGTGTAGAACGGATCGCCGCTGTCCTTCTTCTCCAGCGCCAGCTTGGCCATGCGCGCCCACATGTAGGCGAAGGTCAGGTGACCCACGACGCGGAGGTAGTCCACCGCGGCGGCGCCGACTTCATCGGGGTTCTGGAAGGCCTTCATGCCGATCTCGGTGGTCAGCTTGGTGACCTTGTCGCCGATGTCGGCCAGCGGGTTGATGAACTCCTGCATCGCTTCGCTGGTGCCCTCTTCCTCGACGAACGCGGCGATCTTCTTGCCGAACTTCTTCAGCGTCGCGCCGTTGTTGCCCAGGATCTTGCGGCCCAGCAGGTCCAGCGACTGCACGGTGTTCGTGCCTTCGTAGGTCATGTTGATGCGCGAGTCGCGCACGAACTGCTCCATGCCCCACTCGTGGATGTAGCCGTGGCCGCCGAAGACCTGCATGCAGTGCGAGGTGGCGATCCAGGCGTTGTCCGAGATGAAGGCCTTGATGATCGGAGTCAGCAGGGCGACTTCGTCCTCGCAGGCCTTGGCCTCGTCGGCGTCGTCGCTGCTCAGCGCCTTGTCGAGCTGCAGCGCGGTGTAGGCCGACAGCGCGCGGCCGCCTTCGGCGTAGGCGCGCGCGGTCAGCAGCATCTTGCGGACGTCGGGGTGGACGATGATCGGATCGGCCGGCTTGTCCGGCGACTTCGGGCCCGACAGCGCGCGCATCTGGATGCGGTCCTTGGCGTAGACGACGGCGTTCTGGTACGCCACTTCGGTCAGGCCCAGCGACTGGTTGCCGACGCCCAGGCGGGCGGCGTTCATCATCACGAACATCGCCTGCAGGCCCTTGTTGGGCTGGCCGACCAGCGTGCCGACGGCGCCGTCCAGCACGATCTGCGCGGTGGCGTTGCCGTGGATGCCCATCTTGTGTTCCAGGCCGCCGCAGTAGACCGGGTTGCGCTCGCCCAGCGAGCCGTCGGCGTTCACGTTGAACTTCGGCACGATGAACAGCGAGATGCCCTTGGAGCCTTGCGGCGCGTCCGGCAGGCGGGCCAGCACCAGGTGGACGATGTTCTCGGCCAGGTCGTGCTCGCCGGCGGAGATGAAGATCTTCTGGCCGGTGATCTTGTAGGTGCCGTCGGCCTGCGGCTCGGCCTTGGAGCGCAGCAGGCCCAGGTCCGTGCCGCAGTGCGGCTCGGTCAGGCACATCGTGCCGGTCCACTCGCCGGAGGTGAGCTTGGGCAGGTAGGTGGTCTTCTGCTCGGGCGTGCCGTGCGCATGCAGCGCTTCATACGCGCCGTGGCTCAGGCCCGGGTACATGGTCCAGGCCTGGTTGGCCGAGTTCATCATCTCGTACATGAACTGGTTCAGCAGGACCGGCAGGCCCTGGCCGCCGTACTCCGGGTCGCACGACAGCGAGGGCCAGCCGCCCTCGACGTACTGCGCGTAGGCTTCCTTGAAGCCCTTGGGCGCCTTGACCTCGTGCGTGGTCTTGTCCAGCGTGCAGCCTTCCTGGTCGCCCGACAGGTTGATCGGGGTCAGGACTTCCGACGCGAACTTGCCGCCCTCTTCCAGCACCGCGTTGATGGTGTCCTCGTCGACCTCCGCATGCGCGGGCAGCAGCTTCAGCTCGTCGACTGCGTGCAGCAGCTCGTGCAGCACGAACTTCATGTCGCGCAGGGGCGGGTTGTACTGAGGCATGGGGGTCTCTCCTGAGGATTGGTTCTGTGAAAGGATCGAAAGGGACTCGCCCCGCTCAGGCGCGCTTGCGTCCCGAGGCCGCGGCCACGGTCGCGCCGGCGGCGGCGGCGGCGGAGTGAGGAGGTGTCTGCCGCGTCTCGGCATCGGCCTTGCGGCCGGCCGGCGTGGCGAAGCTGCCGAGGATGCGCTCCAGGCCCGTGCGGGCCCGCGCCAGCGCGCCTTCGCTGCGCAGGAAACGCGCATCGTGATGCAGCGACAGGATCAGGCCGTGCATCTCGAAGAGGATCTGGTCCGGATCGGCGTCCGGGACGAGGTGACCGACCTCCTGCGCCAGCAGGATGGCCTTGCGGATCGCGGCGTGCCAGTCGCGCACCATGCCCACCAGCGCGTCGCGCACCAGGCCCGGCCGGTCGTCGAATTCGACGGCGCCGCTGATGTAGATGCAGCCCGAGTCGACTTCGACCGAGGTGCGGTGCACCCAGCGCTCGAACAGCGCGCGCAGGCGCGGCAGGCCGCGCGGCTGGCGGATCGCGGTGTAGAAGACTTCCTCTTCGAACTTGGCGTGGTACTCGCGCACCACGGCGATCTGCAGTTCCTCGCGCGAGCCGAAATGGGCGAAGACGCCGGACTTGCTCATCTTCGTCACATCGGCGAGCGCGCCGATGGACAGCCCCTCCAGCCCCATGTGCGAGGCCAGGCCCAACGCCGCGTCCAGAATCGCGGCACGGGTCTGCGCGCCCTTCTGCAGCGAGCGCGAGCCGCTGCGCGACGAGGCGAGCGGCTTGGCGGCGACAGGCTTGGCGGAGGTGAAGGAGGAGGTGGACACGGTGCCCGGAATAATAAAACGAACGATCGTTCTATTTTGAGCAGTTCCGGGCCGGAAACGCAATCCTTGACCACCCTTTTTTAGTGATGCCGGCCTAAAAAAACAGGCGGCTCGTCCGAGTTCAGCAGCCCGGCATGACCGCATCACGACGATGCGGCCGCGATGACGAAGCCATGCCGAGGGTTTACCCGACCCCGCACGTCCGACTTCTCTGCGACGCTGGCTCACCTGCGGGGCGTGGGAGCCGAAGTGACCTTCGACGACACGCGCCCGCCAAGCGCCGGCATAGACTGGCGCAAACAGGGAGCCACAAGAATGCACCAGCCATCGAATGGCGTGTTCCGGGTTCTGGTGTGCCGGGTGCAATCCCGGCTGTGCGGCCTGCCGCTGGACGCCGTCGAGGAGACCTTGCGACCGCAGCCGCTGCGGCCACTGGCGTCGCCGGTGGTCCATGTCCAGGGCCTGGCGCGCATCCGCGGCGACTGGCTGCCGGTCGTCGACCTGGCCGGGCTGCTCGGCCTTGAGCCGGCGCCGCCGCGTCGCTACGTGATCGTGCAAGCCGGCGGGCACCGGGCCGCGCTCGCGGTGACCGAGGTGCTCGGCCTGCAGGCCCTGCCGGCCGACGAGATCCGCGCCCTGCCCCCGCTGCTGCGCGATCGCGCGCATGGCGCCATCGCCGCGCTGGCGGAGCGCGACAACGATCTGATCGCCGTCCTCGACCAGGCGAGACTGCTGCCGGAAGAGGCGCTGTCGGCGCTCCACGACATCGACGGACCGTCGGACGACGGGACGCCCCCGGCTCGAGCGGGGGCCGGCTCATGACGCGCGCCGCGCCGGCCGCCCTCGATCCTCCTCCGCTGCTGTCGCGGCTGCGCGTGTTGCTCGCCGCCCGGCTGGGCCTGCATTTCGACGAACGACAGGATGACCGGCTCACCGCGGCGCTCACGCGCGTCGCGGGGCCGGTCAGCCCGGAACGCTTCCTCGACCAGATGGAGCTGGCGCCGACGCGCGCCCGGCTCGACGCGCTGGCGGCGGAACTGACCGTCGGCGAAACCTTCTTCTTCCGTCACCCCGAACAATTCGACGCGCTGCGGTGCGACCTGCTGCCCCTGCTGGTGCGGGGCGCGTCGGGCGCGTCGGGCGCCTCGGACAGCAGCGCGCCCGCCCGGCGACTTCGCGCGTTGTCCGCCGGCTGCGCCAGCGGCGAGGAGGCCTACACCCTCGCGATCACCCTCCACCGCGCCGGCCTGCAGGCACAGGGCGTGGACTGGGACGTGCTCGCGGTGGACCTGAACCCGGCCGCGCTGGCCCGCGCCACGGCAGCCCGCTACGGCGAGTGGAGCCTGCGCGCGACGCCGCAGGAACAGCGCGACCTCTGGTTCCGTGGCGTCGATCCGGGCCTGTGGACGCCGCTGCCGGCGATCCGCGAGCGCGTGCGCTTCGCGCAGCGGCACCTCGGTCAGCCCGACGCGATGTTCTGGGCCCCCGGCAGCTTCGACATCGTTTTCTGCCGCAACGTGCTGATGTACTTCGAGCCCACCGCGCTGCGCCAGGCGATCCGCAATCTGACCGGCGCGCTGGCACCGGGCGGTGTGCTCTTCCTGGGCCACGCCGAGACGCTGCGCGGCAAGGACGAGGCGCAGGAGGCCGGCCTCGTGCTGAGGCAGGCGCATGGGTGCTTCTTCTACCGGCGCGAGGCGCCCGAGACGACGCCGTCCTGGCCCTTCGCGTGGCCGGCCACGACGCCGGGCCCCGCCGCCACGCCGGTGACGGACACGCAGGGACAGACCGCTGCCGTCGTCACGGTCTCGTCCCGGGACGTCCCGCCCCCGGACGGGGACGCCGACCAGACCCTGCTCGACGAGGCGCTGCAGCTGATCGAAGCCGGCCAGGTGGAGGACGGCCTGCGCGCCTGCGCGCGCCTGCTCATCCCCGGAACACCGGCGACGCTGCAGGCCGAAGGCCTGTTCCTGCAAGGATTGGCCATGGAGGAGCGCGGCCAGTTGCCCGCCGCCGAATGGCATCACCAGCGCGCCGCCGCCAAGGACGCCGCCTTCGCGCTGCCGCATCTGCGGCTGGGCCTGCTCGCGCGCCGGCGGGGCGAGATCGTCGCCGCCGGTCGCGAGTTGCGCCGCGCGCTGGAACTGCTCGACCACGAATCGTCCGAGCGGCTGCGCCGCTTCGGCGGCGGTTTCGACCGCGACGACCTGCGGCGCCTGTGCCGCGACGAGATGCAGGAGACCCGCGCATGACGCAAGCGTCCCGCGAGCTGCTCGCCGAATGGCGCGAGTCCTTCGACCGCTCGTTCGGCGAGCCCCGCCGCCACGCCGACGAGGAGGCGGTCCTCGACGTGCTGGGCATACGGATTGCCGGCGACCCGTTCGCCCTGAACTTGGCCGACCTGGCCGGACTGACGCCCGCCATGCCCGCCGCCCCGTATCCCGCCGCCGCCCCCGGGCTGCTCGGACTCGCCGGCCATCAGGGTCAGGTCTTGCCGCTGTACGACCTGCAGGCGCTGATCGGCCGCGGCCCCGCGGGCGCGGTGCGCTGGTGGGCGATCGCGCGCGGCGCGCCGCTGGCGCTCGCCTTCGAGGGCTTCGACGGCCAGTGGCGGCTCGCCGCCGGCGACCGGCTGCAGCAGAGCGACGCCGCCGGCACCGGCTGGGCCGTGCGCTGCGGCGGCGCGCTGCGCCCGCTGATCGAGCTCGACGGTCTGATCGCCGCCGTCACGGCCAACGCCGACAGCGGCGCGCCGACCTCCGCGACGACCTTCACGACGACAACAAGCGCCGGCGCCGCCGGCCGATGACAGGGAGACCCGTGCCATGTGGACCTTCGGAAGAAAGCTGTCGGTGGGCTTTGCGCTGTCCTTCGCGCTGCTGCTGCTCATCGGGATCCTGTCCTACCGCGGCGTCGACGTCATGACGCAGACCAGCTACCAGGTGGCCCGCACGCATACGGCGGTGGGTCACATCGGCACGGTGATGAGCCTGATGAAGGATGCGGAGACCGCGCAGCGCGGCTACCTGCTGACCGGCGAGGAGCCCTACCTCGAGCCCTATCGCAGCGCCCTCGCCAACGTGCCCCGGGTGCTGGCGGAACTCAAGCCGATGCTCCGCGACAGCCCCGCGCAGCAGGCCAGGTTCAACCAGGTGGTCACGATGATCGACGGGCTGATGCAGCTGCACAAGGACCGCATCGAGACCCGCCGCACCGGCGGCCTGGACAACGCCTTGAAGACGGTGTCCCTGGGTGAAGGCAAGCGCCGCATGGACGAGCTGCGCGCGGTCGTCGGCCAGATGGAAGAGGAAGAGAACGACGTGCTGCGCGAACGCGCGAAGGAGGTCGAGTCCACCGCCACCACGGTGCGCGCGGCGATCGTCTGGGGCACGGTGGCGGGCGCGCTGCTGGTCCTGATCGCGGCGCTGACGCTGAGCCGCGCGTTGAGCGGGCAGGTCGGCACGGCGGTGAAGCACGTGCAGCGCTCGTCGGCGGAGCTGCAGGCCGCCGCGAACCAGCAGGCCGCCGGCGCGCGCGAGACGGCGACCTCGATGACCGAGATCTCGACCACCATCTCCGAACTGCTGGCGACCTCGCGCCAGATCGCCGACAGCGCGCAGCGCGTCGTCGTCATCGCCGAGCAGACGGCCGGCCTGGCGCGCGGCGGCGACGGCACGCTGCAGTCGGCGCGCGAGAGCATCGCCGCGATGCGGCGGCAGATCGACCTCGTCGTCGACCACATGCTGGACCTGGGCCGCAAGTCGCAGCAGATCGGCGTCGTGCTGGACCTGGTGGGCGAACTGGCCGAGCAGACCAACATCCTGGCGATCAACGCGACCATCGAGGCCACCGTGGCCGGCGACGCCGGCCGGCGCTTCAGCGTCGTGGCGGACGAGATCCGCAAGCTCGCCGACCGCATGACCGCGTCGACCAAGGAGATCCGCCTCCAGATCGACGACGTGCGCGGCGCGGTCAACACCACCGTGATGGCGACCGAGACCGGCTCGAAGGCGGTCGACGCGGGCGCGCGCCAGTTCGACGACGTCGCCGCCAGCTTCGCCAAGATCGCCGGCCAGGTCGTCACGACGACGGACGCGGCCCGCGAGATCGAACTCTCCACCAAGCAGCAGGCCACCGCCGTCGAGCAGCTCAACGTCGCGCTGTCCAACACCGCGCAGGCCTCGCGCGAGACCGAGGCCAGTTCCGGCCAGACCTCCCAGACCGCCACCGAGCTGGCGGAGATGTCGCGCGACCTGCTGCGCCTCGTGCAGTCGCAGCCGACCTGACCCGGCGGCAAAGCCTTCAACTCCCCCGTCAACCCGAGACACCGATCGCCGTGGCCAAGGACCCCTACCGCTTCTTCCGCGTCGAAGCCCGTGATCTGCTGCGGCAGATGGGCGAGGCCGTCCTCGCCGCGGAGCAGGCCCCCGCGCACGACCTGCCCCCGCGGCTGCTGCGGCTGGCCCACACGCTCAAGGGCGCCGCGAGCGTCGTGCGTCTGCCCGCGATCGCCGCGCAGGCGCATGCGATCGAGGACCTGCTGACGCCGCTGCGCGACAGCGGCGACGCGCCGGGCCGCGCCGAGCTCGACGCGCTGCTGGCGCTGATCGACGCCGCCGAGGAATCGATCACGGCGCTCGACGCGCCCGCGGCGGGTGCGGGTACGGGCGCGAGGGACAAGGTCGCCGCGGCATCTTCCTCGAAGGTCGAGATGTCCGCCGGGCCGGTCCCGGCGGCACCAGCGCCCGAACGCGTCGATGGTCGCGTCGACGATCCTGTGGACGACCCCGTCGGCGCGTTGCTGACGATCCCCCAGCTGATGCCCGAGGAACTCGACGGCTTGCTCGCCGACATCGCCCGCACGCAGGGCCACCTCGCGCCGCTGGAGCGCGCCGGCATGCTGCTGCGCGAACTGCGCGGCGCCCTGCAAGGCCAGCAGGAGATGCTGGCCGGCCCGCTGGCGCGCATCGAGGACCAGATCGAACGCGGTGCGCGCCAGCTCGCGCGCGAGCTCGTCGCCTTGCGCGACAGCGCCGAGCAGCTGCGTCTGCTGCCGGCGTCACAGCTGTTCGCGCCCTTGCAGCGTGCGACGCGCGACGCCGCGCGCTCCCAGGACAAGCAGGCGCGCCTGACCGGCCACGGCGGCGATGTGAAGCTCGAAGCCGCGCTGCTGAACGCCATCTCCGCCGCGCTGGTGCAGATGGTGCGCAACGCCGTGGCGCACGGCATCGAATCGCCGGCTGAGCGCGTCGCCGCCGGCAAGCCGCCGCAAGGTCGCATCGAGTTGCGCATCGAGCGCCGCGGTCGCGACGTGCTGTTCTGCTGCTCGGACGACGGCGCCGGCCTGGACCTGGACGCCGTGCGGCGCACCGCCGTCGACAAGGGCGTTCCCGGCGCGGCCCATCTCGACGACGCGGCGCTCATCGACCGCCTGCTGCGCGGGGGCCTCAGCACCGCGCGGCGCGTGGACGCGCTGGCCGGCCGCGGCGTCGGCATGGACGTGGTCCGCGACACGGCCGACCGGCTCGGCGGCCGCCTGACGCTGCACAGCCGCCGCGGCGAAGGCACGACGGTCGAGCTCTGCGTGCCGTTGCAACTGGCCGCGCTGCGCGCGATCCGCCTGTGCGCCGGCAGCGTGTCGGCCTGGGTGCCGCTGGAGGCGGTCGAATGCGTGCTGCAGCGCCCGGTACTGACCGGCTCGCACGTGGCCGTGGGCGACGAGCTGCTGCCCCACCTGTCACTGGCCGAGGCGCTGCGCCCCGGCGTCGCGGCCCCCCCGCCGCGTTCCGCGCTGGTGCTGCGCGCCGGCGGGCAACGCGCGGTGCTGGGCGTGGATTCGCTGGACGGCGTCACCAGCGTCGTGCTGCGACCGCCGCCGGCGCTGCTGCCGGCCTCGCCGCTGATCTCCGGCCTGGCGCTGGACGCGGCCCAGCAGCCGGTGCCGGTGCTGGCGCCCGAGGGCCTGATCGCCGCGGCGCGTCAGGCGCGCCCCCGGCCCGTCGCGGCGCCGCCGCGCACCGGCACGATCCTGGTCATCGACGACTCGCTGACGACGCGCATGCTGGAACAGAGCATCCTCGAAGCCGCCGGTTATCGCGTGCACATGGCCGCCTCCGCCGAGGACGGCCTGGAAGCCGCGAAGCGCGAGCGTTATGCGCTGATCCTGTGCGACGTGGAGATGCCGGGCATGGACGGATTCGAATTCATGACGCGCATCCGCGCCGACGCGGCGCTGCGCGACATCCCGGCGGTGCTGGTGACCTCGCGCAATGCGCCGGAGGACCTCGCGCGCGGCAAGGCCGTCGGCGCGGACGGCTACATCGTCAAGGGCGAGTTCGCGCAGAACGAGTTCCTGGCGCAGGTCGCGGGGCTGGTCGCGCGTTCGGCCGAGGCCGGCGCGGGCGGCGTGCCGCTGCAGGGAGCCTCGGCATGAGCAGCGGTTCCGGGGCATCGGGGGCATCGGGCGCATCGGGCGCGGCCGGCGGTGCCGGCGGCATCGGCGGCCTGGGCGGCAGTGCGCCGCCGTCGACGAAGACGCTGCGCGTGCTGGTGGTCGAGGACTCGATCACCGTGCTGGCCCACATCCGCGAGGTCCTGGCCGCGCAGCGCGACATCGAGGTCGTCGGCGAAGCCCACGACGGCGCGCGGGCCGTGGCGCTGTGCCAGCAGCTGCGGCCGGACGTCGTCTCGATGGACATGATGCTGCCCGGCATGGACGGCCAGGCGGCGACCGAGGCCATCATGGCCCACTGCCCGACGCCGATCCTGATCGTCTCGTCGTCGACCAACCGCGGCGAGCTGCTGCGCACCTACGAGGCGCTGGCCGCCGGCGCTGTCGAGGTGCTGGAGAAGCCCAGCGCCGGCCAGCCCGAGGGCGAATGGGAGGAGCGCTACGTGACGCTGCTGCGGCTGGTGGCGCGGATCCGCGTCATCACGCATGTGCGGGCACGCATCGGCGGCCGTCCCGCCGCGGGGCTGTCCGCGCTCCCGCCGACGCCGCGCCGCGCGGTGCTGGCCCTGGGCGCGTCCACGGGCGGACCGGGCGCGCTGATGAAGGTGTTGCAGGCGCTGCCCGCGCCGGCGCCGTTGCCGCTGCTGATCGTGATGCACATCAACGCCGTCTTCAGCCGCGGCTTCGCCGAATGGCTGGACGCGCAGACGCCGCACCGCGTGCGCTACGCCCACGGCGGCGAACGCCTGCACGACCTGGCCGGCCAGGTCGTGCTGGCGCCACCGGACGTGCACATGGTCGTGCGCGGAGGACAGATCGAGCTCAGTCACGCACCGCCGCGGCACTCGTGCCGGCCGTCGGTGGACGAGCTCTTCGAATCACTGGCCGCGGAGATCGGCCCGGGCGTCGCGGCGGCGCTGCTGACCGGCATGGGGCGCGACGGGGCGCAGGGCCTGCTCGCGATCCGGCGCGCGGGCGGCTCGACGCTGGCGCAGGATGAAGCCAGTTCGATGGTCTACGGCATGCCGCGGGAAGCCGCCCAGCTGGGCGCCGCCGAGCGCGTGCTGCCGTTGACCGACATCGGCCCCGCCCTGTTGGGCTTGAGCGGCATGGCCTGGGGAGGGGCCCGCACATGAACAAGAGAACCCTCATCGTCGAGGACAGCCTGACGGTCCGCATGGACCTGCGGGAGGCGCTCGAGGACGCCGGCTTCGACTGCGTCGAATGCGCGACGCTGGCGCAGGCCCGGGCCGCCCTGGCCGACGGCATGCCCGCGCTGGTCCTGCTGGACAACCAGCTGCCCGACGGCGACGGCGGCAGCTGGCTGGCCGAACTGCGCGCCACGCCGCAGGGCGGCGCCGACTGCATCGTGCTGATCCTGTCCAACGCCTCGCAGGCCGGCGACCGGCTGCGCGGCATCGCGCACGGCGCGGACGAGTACGTCGGCAAACCCTACGACCGCACCTACGTCGTCGACCGCGCCCGCGAGCTGGTGCGCCAGCGGCAGGCACGCGTGGCGACGCCGGAGCCGCATGTCGCCTCCGTGCTGCTGATCGACGACAGCGAGACCTTCCGCGAGGCACTGGGCGAGGCCCTGGAGCCGCACGGCTACGACATCCACATGGCGGCGCACGGCGAGGAAGGCCTGCGCCAGGCCGCGGCGCTGCGGCCCAATGCGGTGATCGTGGACCAGCACATGCCGGGCATCGACGGCGCCGCGGTGATCCGCCGGCTGCGCCTGGACCCGGCGCTGCGCCACACGCCCTGCCTGCTGCTGACCGCGGACGAAGGCCCGGAGGCGGAACTGCGCGCGCTGGAAGCCGGCGCCGATGCGTTCGCGCGCAAGCAGGACGACGTCGACCTGATCCTGGCGCGCGTCGCCGCGATGCTGCGCAGTGCCAAGTCCAGCCTGCCCGAGCAGGGCGCGAGCCTGCTCGGCCCCAAGCGCCTGCTGCTGGTCGACGACAGCGCGAACGTGCTGGCGGAACTCGGTGCGACGCTCCGCGACGACGGCTACGACGTGATCGCCGCCGGCACCGGCGAGCTGGCGCTGGAGCTGCTCGCCGTGCAGCCGGTGGACGCGGTGCTGCTCGACGTGCAGATGCCGGGCATCGGCGGGCTGGAGACCTGCCGCCGCATCAAGTCCGCGCCGGCCCTGCGCGACATCCCGGTCGTCCTGCTGACGGCCTTCGAAGGGCGCGCGTCGATGCTGGCCGGCCTGGAGGCTGGCGCCGACGATTACGTCGTCAAGGCCAACGGCGAGGTCGAGCTGCTCAAGGCGCGGCTGCGCGCGCAGCTGCGACGCAAGCAGTTCGAGGACGAGGCCCGCCGCGTCCACGCCGAGCTGCACAGCAACGCGTTGGAGGCCGCCGAGGCGCGCGCCGCGCGCGACCTGGCCGACAGCCGCGCGGAGCTGCTGGCCGTGCTGCAGCAGCGCAACGACGCGCTGGAGCAGCTCAATGCCGAGCTCAGCCGCGCCAGCAGCGCCAAGACCGCCTTCCTGTCGACGATGTCGCACGAGCTGCGCACGCCGCTGAACGCGGTGATCGGCTTCGCCCAGCTGATGCGCGACGGCGCGGCCGGTCCGGTCAGCGACCGGCAGTCCGAGTTCTGCAACCACATCCACAACGCGGGGCAGCATCTGCTGTCGCTGGTCAACGACCTGCTGGACATGGCCAAGATCGAGGCCGGCCGGGTCGACCTCGACATCGAGCCGGTGGACCTCGACGAGCTGCTGCGCGACGCGCTGGCGATCGTCCAGGAGCGCGCGCGGCTGAACCGCATCCAGATGGACTTCTTCGGCGTCGGCGGTGGCCAGCGGCTGTGTGTCGACCGTCGCCGTCTGCGGCAGATCATCTACAACCTGCTCTCCAACGCCGCGAAGTTCACGCCCAAGGGCGGCAACATCCGGCTCGAGGCGCGCCGCGTGACGCGGCTGCGCGCGCGCGAGGCGCTGCCGGGCTTCCCGGACGGGCGGCGCTCCGAGCTGCCGGACAACGAGTTCGGCGAGTTCATCCAGATCAGCGTCACCGACAATGGCATCGGCATTCCGCCCGAGGGGCTGGACAAGCTGTTCCAGCCCTTCAACCAGGTCCGCAACGTGCTGACGCACAAGGTCGAAGGCACCGGCCTGGGACTGGCGACGGTGGCGCGCCTGGTGCAGTTGCACGGCGGCGCGGTGGCGGTGAGCAGCGCGCCGGACCAGGGCAGCTGCTTCACCTGCTGGCTGCCATGGCGCGATCCGGTCGTGCCCGACGTGATCCTGCCGGAAGAACCCGGCACGAGCCCGCTGGCGCTGGTCATCGAGCACAACCAACCGGCCGCGGCGCTGATGCAGACGCAGCTGAACGCGGCGGGCTTCCGCGTGCGCCACGTGGCCTCCGCGGAAGCGGCGTTGGAGCTGGCGCCGCAGCTGCGGCCCGACCTGATCACGCTGGAGGTCAACCTGCCGGGCGGGCTGGACGGCTGGGAGCTGCTGTCGCGCCTGAAGAACCTGCCGGGCTGGGCGCACATCCCGGTCGTGGTGGTGTCGGTGGACGCGGGGCAGGAGGTGGCGCTGTCGCTCGGCGCGTCGGCGGTGCTGCACAAGCCGGTGTCGCGCAAGGCGCTGAGCAAGGAACTGGAGATGCTCGGCTTCAAGCCGACGGCCACGCGCAAGTTCCTGGTGCTGGCGATCAGCGACGCGCCCGGCGACCTGCAGTCGCTCAGCGCCCACCTGTCGCAGCCGGGCTTCTCGGTGCTGCGCGCGACCGGCGGCAAGGAAGGCATCGAGCTGGCGCGGCGTCATGTGCCCGACCTCATCGTGCTGGACCTGCTGATGACGGAGGTCGACGGCATCGGCGTCGTCGAGGCGCTGCAGCGCGATCCGCTCACGGCGGCGATCCCGGTGATCGTCGTCGCGGCCTCGCAGCTGACGAGCCGCGACCGCGAGCTGCTGAACCGCCACGTGCAGCGCGCGACCGCCACCCGCGACCCGGCCGTCGAGGGGGCCGCGCCGACGCCCGCGCCGGGCACGCGCACACCGGCGAACCCGCAGGGACACTTCATGGACGAGGTCAAGCGCGCGATCAGCCGCACGAGCTGGGGCGACCTCGATCCGCTGGACGAATGAACACGAACGAGACGTGCGACGAGGGAGACACGACATCACGATGCAAGCGACCGCGATTCCCATGACCATCGTCCTCGTCGAGGACTCGCTGACCATCCGCCGCCAGCTGCTGCAGCGGCTCGACGCGGTGCCCGGGCTGCGCGTGGTCGGCGAGGCCGCCGACGAGGCCACCGCCCTGACGCTGATCGGCCACCTGCGGCCGGACGCCGTGCTGCTGGACCTGTCGCTCGCCCAGGGCGGTTCCGGCCTGGCGGTGCTGAAGGCGCTGCGCAAGCAGGGCTACAGGGGACAGGTGCACGTGCTGTCGCACCAGACCGACGCTTACCGCGCGGCGGTGCTGGCGGCGGGTGCGAACGGCTTCTTCGACAAGGCCGAGGAACTCGACGTGATGCTGTGCCAGCTGATCGGTCGGTCAGAGGTGCCCGCGCCCGAGCCACTCTCGCCCGCGGCGCTGCGGGAGCGCCTGGACCAGACGGTGAAGCTCGCGATGCGGGACGGCTCCGAAGTTGTCGTGCACATGATCGCGGGGCCGCCCGCCTCGTTGTCGCCGCTGGCGGCGCAACTGATCGTCGCGCTGGACGGCGCGGACCTGGTCGGCTGGAGCGGTGCGCCAGGCGATGCGCAGCTCTGCGTCGTGCAGATCGACAGCGACGACACGCCCACGCTGCGGGAGCGGCTGGACGCGCTGGCGCCGGAGACGCGGCTGGGACAGGCGCGGCTGCCCGACGATGCGCTCTCGGCGGGCGGGCTGGTGGCCGTCGCGGAGCTCCGGGCGCTGGGGAAATTGCCGTCCTGAGCCGTGACGAGCGTGCGACCGGGGACATGACTCGAACGGGTCAGCGCTTCCGGGTCATTCGCCGACTTGAACCTCGGCCAAAGGGCGCCTAAGTTCGGCGAACAGCTGAAATAACGTCTCGGCGGCACCACCGTGCCCGTCTGGCACTTGAGTTGCCCCCTCCGACTGGATTACTCTCTGTCGCAGGAGGTCAACGACCGTGGACGTTCTGCAGCTGGACATCTCGGGCCGACCGCAGGCCTGGATCTCGTCGAAAGAAGCAGCGGTGCTGTACGCCAGCGACGCGATCGCGTGGACGCTGGGGGCGCCCTTCCACGTCCTGCGCGGCGGGTACCAGCGTCTGACCGGCCTGCAGTCACGGATCGAGCTGCATCCGATCGTGGCAGTGCGCGGCGCGGTCCCGAGCCGCGCCTGGCGCCAGGCGCCGGCGCTCTCCAACTTCAAGCTCTTCGCGCGGGACCGCCATGTCTGCGCGTACTGCGGGCACGTGCTGCACGCCGACCTGCTGACGCGGGAGCACATCCAGCCGGTGTCGCGCAACGGCCGGGACACGTGGATGAACTGCATCACCGCCTGCCGCGCCTGCAACGGCCGCAAGGGCAACCGCACGCCGGAAGAGGCGCACATGTCGCTGCTCTACCTGCCCTACGTGCCGAGCCTGCACGAGGACATGATCCTGCGCGGCCGCCGCATCGTGGCCGACCAGATGGAGTTCCTGCTGGCGAGCGTGCCGAAGTCGTCGCGCTTGTATCTGCTCTAGCGCGAGCGGCAGCCGGTCCTCTCATCGGGCCGCAGCGTCCCACGCACCTGGGAAGCCCCCTTGCCCGTGCTGCCGTCGCAGTCGTTCGCAAGCGCTTAAGAGGCTCCAAAGCCGACTCCTGTAGAGTCTCTCCATGCCCTGTTGCGGGCGGCATGTCCCATGCCGGCGAGGTAAAGACTTGTTGCCTGGTCAACGGAAGGTCACAGATGTTCGTTGGCCGGTGCATCGATTTGGAGAACTGAGATGAAGAAGCTGCTGATTGCCACGATGGTGGTGGCCCTGGCCGCCTGCACGACGACGAATCCCGACGTGATCCAGCGCGGCGACGCGCAGCGGCTGTCGCAGGTGCAGGACGCCACGGTGCTGTCCTGGCGGCCGGTGACGGTGGACGGCTCGCAGAGCGGGGTCGGCGCCGTTGCGGGCGCGGTGGCGGGTGGCGTGGCCGGCGGCAGCGTCGGTGGCAGCCGGGAAGGCGTGATCGTCGGTGTGCTGGGCGCGGTGGCTGGCGCGGCGCTGGGCAACGCCGTGGAGCGCAGCACGACGAAGGAACAGGCTGTCGAGATCCTGCTGCAGCTGCGCAACGGCGAACGCCGCGCGATCGTCCAGGCGCAGGGCAACGAGAACTTCGCCTCCGGCGAGCCGGTGATCATCGTCACCACCGGCGGCAAGTCGCGCGTGATGCGCGCGCCGCAGGCGACCCGGACGAACTGAGCGCCGCTCAAGGGAGCGCGTTGCACGCTCATCACGACGAAGGGGCCTCACGGCCCCTTCTTGCGTTTACATATTCACAATCAGCCATTGCCGGTCGCGGCAACCCGCAACGCTGGAAGTTGTTCCAGCAGGTTGACGATGTGCACGTCCACAGCCTCCCATACCAAGTCGACATCGATGTCGCTGGCGCTGTGGGCGATACGATTGCGCATGCCCTTCATGAGCCGCCACGGCACACGCGCGTGTGCCGTCACGAACGGCTCATGCTCCTTCAGGAGCCTCGAGGCGGCTTCTTCCCAACACCAGCACATTGAAAAGCACAGCGTGTTGCGTCTTCTGGTCTGCCAGAAAGTCGGCCTTGCCGAGTCCGGTCACATGGTTGCACGCGAAGCTCGCGGCTTCCTGCATGTGTTCCAAATGGTCGAGCACGCTGAACCTGCTCATACGGGTCGCGCCTCCGCGAGAACCTTGCTGCGATATTTGATCGGCACTTCAGGCGGCGTCAGCAGGCACACTGGAACGCCCAACGCCTCTTCGAGGTCGAGGTAGAGTCCCCCGAGATCGAACAGCGACGCCCCGGGCAGCGCGTCCACCAACAAGTCCAGTTCCTCGTTGTCCTGATCCTTGCCATGCACCACCGAGCCGTACACACGCAGGTTGGTGGTGGGATATCGGGCCACGATCGCACCCAATTGGTCTCGCTTCAGAGCGAGTGCTTCAGAGGGCTTCATTCATGCTCCTTTCGCTGCGGAAAGCTCACCGCAGTCAGAAAAGGATAAGGCCGCTCCGACGCGCTCAAAACGAGCGGTGTTGCGGAATCACTTCACCCGCTGCTTCTCGAGCTTGCGCGCCAGCGTGCGCCGGTGCATGCCCAGCCGACGCGCGGTTTCCGAGATGTTGAAGTCCGTCGCCGCCAGCGTCTCGTGGATGTGTTCCCACTCCAGCGTCTTGATGGACGTGGTCGCGCGGTCGGTGACCTCGACCTCGGCATCGCCCTGCGCGCGCGAGAACGCGGCCTCGATGTCGTCGGTGTTCGCCGGCTTGGCCAGGTAGTGCCGCGCGCCGAGCTTGATCGCCTCCACCGCCGTCGCGATGCTGGCGTAGCCGGTCAACACCACGATCACCATCTCCGGATCGTGCTCATGCAAGGTCTGCACGCACGCCAGGCCCGAACCGCCGCCCGCCAGCTTCAGGTCGACAACCGCGTACTCCGGCGCTTCCTCCGGCCCGCGGTCGGTCAGCAGCTTCTGCACCTGCTCGGCGCTCGTCGCGCGCAGCACCTGATAACCGCGGCGCTCGAACGAGCGCGACAGCGTCCGCGCGAACGCATCGTCGTCCTCGACGATCAGCAGCAGGCGGTCGGTATCGGTGACCAGGTCATCCGGCGTCATGGGCAGCATTGTCGGGGAGTCCAAGGGGGGCCAGCGCGGACAGGGGCATTCGGATTTCCACCTCGGCGCCGCCGCCCTCCTCCGCCGGCCGGTTGCGCGCCTGCAGCTTCCCGCCCAGCGAGCGCACCACGTTCAGCGCGAGGAACAGCCCCAGCCCGCCGCCCGCGCGGCCCTTGCTCGATTGATAGGGCTTGCCGAAGCGCTCCAGCATCTCGGGCAGGAAGCCCGCGCCGCGGTCGCTCACCTGCAGCACCAGCTCGCCGTCCTGGGCGAGCGCGCGCAGCGTCACCGGCCGGCCCGGCGCGGCCTCGAGCGCGTTGTCCAGCACGTTGTCGATCATCTGCTTGAGCCCGACGTCCGACACGATGCGCACCTTCGGCAGGTCCGGCGCCGGCAGGTACGCCAGGCCGTGATGCGGCCGCGTCGCGCGCCAGTGCTCCGTCAGATCGTCGAGGAAGACCTGCAGCGTGGTCACCACCGGCGCCTCGCCGCGCAGCTCGCCCGCCGACATCAGGATCCCGCTGACGATCGCCTTGCAGCGGCGCAGCTGGATCTGCATCTCCTCGATCTCCTCGCGCAGCTCCGGATCGCCGGCGAACGGCGCCATCCGCGACCAGTCGCCCAGGATCACCGACAGCGTCGCCAATGGCGTGCCGAGCTCGTGTGCCGCGCCCGAGGCGAGCAGGCCCATGCGGACGATGTGCTCCTCCTCGGCGGCGCGCTGGCGCAGGTCGGCCAAACGCGCGTCACGTTGGCGCAGGTTGCGTCCGATGCGCTGGATGAAGATCACCAGCAACGCCGCGTTGATCGCGAAGCAGATCAGCAGGCCGCCGATGTAGTGCGGCGGCAGGGCCAGCCCTTCCATGTCCGGCACCAGCAGCGGCAGGTGCCACTGCGTCAGCGCCACGAAGCAGCCGCCCGTCACCGCCACCGTGAACCAGATGTAGCGCGACGGCAGCAGCACCGCGCCCACCGCGATCTGCAGCAGGAACAGGAAGATGAAGGGATTCGTGACGCCGCCGCTGTAGTACAGCTGGCCGCTCAGCACCGCGATGTCGACGAGCAGGCCGGCGAAGAGCTCGGCGTTGCGCACGCTCGGCACCCAGCGCGTGCGCAGCCAGCAGGCGACGTTGAACAGCACCAGGATCGCCAGCAGCGTCAGCATCTCCGGCATCGGCAGCCGGATGTGCAGCGCGAAGTGCACCGACAGCACCGTGCCGAACTGCCCCGCCGCCGCCAGCCAGCGCAGCTGCACCAGCTGCTGCAGGTTGTTGCGGCCGGCCTGCAGCGCGCCCTCGCCGGACGAGTCCGCGATGCCCAGCGTCCCGGCCGCGCCGTCCAGGTAGCGGCTGTCGTCGGGGTGGTCGTCGTCCGGATCGGGACGGCTCAGCGGCATGGAGGTCGCCTCAGTCCGCCGTGCGGCGGCGCTCCGCGCGCCACAGCCAGAGGCCCACGCCAGCAAGCATCGCGGCCATGGCGAACCACGTCAGCGCGTACTGCAGGTGGTGGTTGTTGAAGCGCACCACCGTCAGTCCGCCGCGCGGCCACTGGGTCTGGTCGTCCGCCGCGGCGGCGTCGACGAAGTACGGTGCCACCGGCCCCTCGACGACCTTGCGCGCCTTGGCGATCGCGTCGACATCACGCGAGTACCAGCGGTCCTCCGCCGGCACGTTCCTGCGCAGCAGGCTGCCGCCCGGCTCGCTCAGGCGCAGCAGGCCGATGACGCGATCCTCGCCCTGCGTCTCCGACGCCGTGCGCGACGCGCGCGTCTTGAATTCCGGCGGCACGAAGCCGCGGTTGACCAGCACCCAGTCGCCGCGCTCGGTGCGCAGCGGCGTCAGCACCCAGTAGCCGGTGCCGAGCTCGGTGCTCGCGCCGACCAGCGTCTCGCGCGAATGGTCGAAGGTGCCGGTGAGCGCGACCTTGCGGTACTCGTCGTCGACCTTGGTGATCGCGTCCCAGCGGTCCGCGCCGGGCGCGCGCTCGGGCGCGGCGGCCAGGCGCTTGTCCAGCCGGGCGATCAGGTCTTCCTTCCACGCCAGCCGCTGCACCTGCCAGACGCCGAGCGTCACGAAGACCGCAAACGAAAGGGCCGCGCCCAGCAGCAGCACCCAGAAGGCGATGCCGCGGCGCGGCCGCTGCGGTTCCGGAGGGAACGCCGTCATCAGGGCATGTTGCGCATGTCGTGGACCGGCATCATGTTGCTGTTCAGGTGGAACATCACCCAGATCGAGCCGGCCAGCATGATCACCACGACGGCGATCGTGAAGATCAGCGACAGCATGGACCAGCCGCCCTCGACCTTCGAGTTCATGTGCAGGAAATAGACCATGTGGACCACGATCTGCACGACCGCGAAGCCCAGCAGCACGATGCCCATCGCCGCCGACGAGGAGATCGACTTGGTCATCACCAGGAAGAACGGGATCGCCGTCAGGATCAGCGACAGGATGAAGCCGATCAGGTAGCCCTTGACGGTGGCGTGGTAGCCGACGTCCTCGTGGTCATCGTGGCCGTGGCCATGCGCGTCATGACCGTGGTCGTGTTGGTGGTTGTTGCTCACGGCAGCACTCCCATCAGATAAACGAAGGTGAAGACACCGATCCAGATCACGTCCAGGAAGTGCCAGAACATCGACAGGCAGATCAGGCGGCGCTTGTTCTCCTTGGTCAGGCCCAGCTTGGAGACCTGGATCATCAGCGTCACCAGCCAGATGCAGCCGAAGGTGACGTGCAGGCCGTGCGTGCCGACCAGCGTGAAGAACGAGGAGAGGAACGCGCTGCGCTGCGGACCCGCGCCTTCGTGGATCAGGTGCGCGAACTCGTAGAGTTCCACCGCCAGGAAGCACAGGCCGAGCACGCCGGTGATCGCCAGCCAGGCCAGCGTGCCGGTCTTCTTGTTGCCCAGCATCTTGATCATGGCGAAGCCATAGGTGATCGAAGACAGCAGCAGGAAACCGGTGTTCAGCGCCACCAGCGGCAGGTCGAAGAGGTCGGCGCCCGACGGGCCGGCCGCGTAGCTGCGGCCCAGGACCGCATACGTCGCGAACAGCACCGCGAAGATGAGGCAGTCGCTCATCAGGTAGATCCAGAACCCGAGGAGCGTGCCGTGCTGCGGGTGGTGGTCGCCGTTGTCGTAGAACACCGGCGCGCCGGTGTTGTTCGTCATGGTCGTTGCTTGCATGTTGGAGTTCGCTCGCTGCGCAATCAGGCCTGGGCGGCCAGCACCTTGGTGCGGGCTTCTTCCGTGCGGGCCACTTCATCCGCGGGGATGTAGTAGTCACGCTTGTAGTTGAAGGTATGGACGATCGCCGCGATGACGGTCACCGCGAAGGCGACACCCGCCACCAGCCACATGTGCCAGATCAGGGCGAAGCCGAACAGCGTCGACAGGCCGGCCAGGATCACGCCGGCGCCGGTGTTCTTCGGCATGTGGATCTCCTTGAAGCCGCCGACCGGACGCTGGTGTCCGCGGGTCTTCATGTCGTGCCACGCGTCGTGGTCGTGGACCACCGGCGTGAACGCGAAGTTGTACTGCGGCGGGGGCGACGAGGTCGACCACTCCAGCGTGCGGCCCTGCCACGGATCGCCGTCGAAGTCGCGCAGCTGGTCGCGCTTGAAGTAGCTCACCACCAGCTGGATCAGGAAGCTGCCGATGCCGGCCGCGATCAGCAGCGCGCCGAAGGCGGCGATCTGGAACCAGATCTGGAAGGACGGATCGTCGAAGTGGCTCATGCGGCGCGTCACGCCCATCAGGCCGAGCACGTACAGCGGCGTGAAGGCGACGAAGAAGCCGATCTGCCAGAACCAGAACGAGCACTTGCCCCAGAACGGATCCAGCTTGTAGCCGAAGGCCTTCGGGAACCAGAACGAGATGCCCGCCAGCAGGCCGAACAGCACGCCGCCGATGATCACGTTGTGGAAGTGGGCGATCAGGAACAGCGAGTTGTGCAGCACGAAGTCGGCCGGCGGCACCGCCAGCAGCACGCCCGTCATGCCGCCGATCACGAAGGTGACCATGAAGCCGACGGTCCAGTACATCGGGACCTCGAACTTGATGCGCCCGCGGTACATCGTGAACAGCCAGTTGAAGATCTTCGCGCCCGTCGGGATCGAGATGATCATCGTCGTGATGCCGAAGAACGAGTTGACGCTGGCCCCCGACCCCATCGTGAAGAAGTGGTGCAGCCACACCAGGTAGGACAGGATCGTGATCACGACGGTCGCGTAGACCATCGACGCGTAGCCGAACAGCTTCTTCTGGCTGAAGGTCGAGACGACTTCAGAGAAGATGCCGAAGGCCGGCAGCACCAGGATGTAGACCTCGGGGTGGCCCCAGATCCAGATCAGGTTGATGTACATCATGGCGTTGCCGCCAAGATCGGTCGTGAAGAAGTTGGTGCCGACGTAACGGTCCAGCGACAGCAGCGCCAGGGCCGCGGTCAGGATCGGGAACGAGGCCACGATCAGGATGTTCGAGCACAGCGAGGTCCAGGTGAAGACCGGCATCTTCATCATGGTCATGCCCGGCGCGCGCATCTTGATGATGGTCGCGATCAGGTTGATGCCCGAGAGCGTGGTGCCGACCCCCGCGACCTGCAGCGACCAGATGTAGTAGTCCACCCCCACGCCCGGACTGGCGAGCAGCCCCGACAGCGGCGGATAGGCCAGCCAGCCGGTGCGCGCGAATTCGCCGACGAACAGCGAGGCCATGCACAGCACGGCGCCGCCGGTGGTCATCCAGAAGCTGAAGTTGTTCAGGAACGGGAAGGCCACGTCGCGCGCGCCGATCTGCAGCGGCACGACGTAGTTCATGAAGCCCGTGATCAGCGGCATCGCCACGAAGAAGATCATGATCACGCCGTGGGCGGTGAAGACCTGGTCGTAGTGGTGCGGCGGCAGGAAGCCCAACTGGTCGCCGAAGGCGATGGCCTGCTGCGCGCGCATCATGAGCGCGTCGGCGAAGCCGCGCAGCAGCATCACCAGGCCCAGCACGATGTACATGATGCCGATCTTCTTGTGGTCGATGCTGGTCACCCAGTCGCGCCAGAAGGGGCCCCAGAGGCGGAACTTCGTCATCAGCGCGAGGAGGACGAGCCCTCCCAGCGCGACCATGGCGAAGGTGCCGATCAGGATCGGCTCGTGCAGCGGAAGCGCCTCCAGGCTGAGGCGCCCGAAGATGAGCTTTTGAACGTCAATCATCTTGGATCTCTGTTGTGCTTGCGATCCCGGCGCGGCTGGTCACAGCGAACGCACCGGGAAGCCGGTCAATTACGGGTGGCCGAGGCCTGCCATTGCGAGGCGTACTGCCCCGCGTTGTCAGGCGTGCACAGCGCGGCCACGAAGATCCGCTTCTGCTCGTTGCTCCAGGGCTTGCTGGCCAGGCCGTCGATGGCGCCCTTGCCGCCGCCGCCGGCGGCGTCGATGGCCATCATCTGGCCCATGCACATCTTGGAACCGTCGACGCAGCGATTGACGACCGCGTCGAACAGGCCGGGGGCGACGCTCGAGTAGCGGCGCACCGGCTGGCGCTCGGAGGGCTTCTCGAGATCGAGGTACAGCTCCTTGGTCAGCGCGACGCCGTCGGCCTTGTTGCGCTCGACCCAGGCGGCGAACTCGTCGTTGGACAGGCCGTGGAACTTGAAGCGCATGTGCGAGAAGCCGTCGCCGCTGAAGTTGGCGGAGAAGCCGTCGTACACGCCGGGCTTGTTGATCACCGCGTGCAGCTGGCTCTGCATGCCGGGCATCGCGTAGATCATGCCGGCCATGGCGGGCACGTAGAACGCGTTCATCACGGTCGACGAGCTGATCTTGAAGTGGATCGGGCGATCCACCGGCGCCACCAGTTCATTGACGGTCGCCACGCCCTGGTCCGGATAGATGAACAGCCACTTCCAGTCCAGCGCCACGACCTCGACGTTCAGCGGCTCGACACCGGCGGGGATCGCGCGCTGCGCGTCCAGCCGTTCCAGCGGGCGGAAGGGGTCGAGCTTGTGGGTGCTGATCCAGGTCATCGCGCCCAGCGCGATGATGATCAGCAGCGGCGCGCCCCAGATGATCAGTTCCAGACGGGTCGAATGGTCCCACTCCGGCGAGTAGGTCGCCTGGGTGTTGGACGCGCGGTAGCGGAAGGCGAAGACCAGCGTGAGGATGATCACCGGGACGATGATCAGCAGCATCAGCAGCGTCGATGCGACGATGAGCTGCGCCTGCTGGTTCGCGATGTCGCCCGAAGGTTTCATCACGACCATGTTGCAGGCGGTGAGGGGCAGCGCCAGGGCCAGCAGCCCGAGACGGGCCAGTGACCGGATGGGGCCGGCGGGACTTGTTTTTGCAGATGCTTTGAGGTACATGGGACTCAGCAGACCATCAGGCGTAGTTCACGCGGAACCCCCTTCCTCGCCTCGGGTTCCCGTCAGCGGAAACCGGGTGGGGTTTCTTCCGAAGGGAAAGCGATAAAGGGGAAAACGACACTTGTCGACCGTTGCACGCCGGGCGCAGATTTTGCCCGATTGACCAAAGCTAACTATTGGACATTTTGTCCCAGGTAGGAGACGTATGAACAGCAGCACCCTTCCGACAGCCGGGCAACACCTCGCGACCGTGGGGCAGCCGCTGCCGCGAGGCAGCGGGGTGGCGACGAAAGAGGAACAGGACGCGGTCGCCCCGGGCGACATCGCGGTGGGCGTGGTGATCGGACGGGCGTCCGAGTACTTCGACTTCTTCGTCTACGGCATCGCCTCGGTGCTGGTGTTCCCGTCGATCTTCTTCCCGCACATGGAGCGGCTGGAAGGGACGCTGTACGCCTTCGCGCTGCTGGCGCTGGCCTTCGTGGTGCGGCCGATCGGCACGCTGGTGGGCATGGAGATCCAGCGGCGCTTCGGCCGCAGCGTGAAGCTCACGGTGGCGCTGTTCCTGCTGGGGATCTCGACCTGCACGATCGCCGTCCTGCCCGGGTTCAACACCTGGGGCGGCGCGGCCATCGGCCTGCTGGCGCTGTGCCGGATCGGTCAAGGCCTGGCCCTGGGCGGCTCCTGGGACGGCCTGCCCTCGCTGCTGGCGCTGAACGCCCCCGAAGGCCGGCGCGGCTGGTACGCGATGCTCGGGCAGCTCGGCGCGCCGATCGGCTTCCTGATCGCCGCGGCGCTCTACGCCTACCTGTGGAGCAGCCTGGCGACCATCGACTTCCTGAGCTGGGGCTGGCGTTTCCCGTTCTTCGCCGCGTTCGCGATCAACGTCGTGGCGCTGTTCGCACGTCTGCGCCTGGTCGTGACGCACGAGTACGAGAAGAACCTCGAGGAGCATGAGCTCGACCCCTGCGACGTCGACGAGCTGTTCGAGAAGCAGGGCGCCACCCTGTTCATCGGCGCGTTCGCGGCGCTGGCCAGCTATGCGCTGTTCCACATCGTCACGGTGTTCCCGCTGTCGTGGGTGATGCTGTACGGGGACCAGAACGTCACCCAGTTCCTGGTCGTGCAGATCATCGGCGCCCTGCTGGCGGCGGGGGCCATGCCCATCTCCGGGCTGATCGCCGACCGGATCGGCCGGCGCAGCACGCTGGGCATGCTGGCCACGACGATCGGCATCTTCAGCCTGTTCGCCCCGATCCTGCTGGACAGCGGGACCATGGGCCAGAACATCTTCATCCTGGTCGGCTTCGTGCTGCTGGGGCTGTCGTACGGCCAGTCCTCGGGCGCGGTGACGTCCAACTTCCTGCCCCACTTCCGCTACACGGGCGCGGCGCTGACCTCGGACCTGGCCTGGATCATCGGCGCGGCCTTCGCCCCGCTGGTGGCGCTGGGGCTGTCGGCCAAGTTCGGACTGTGGGCGGTCACCGCCTACCTGCTGTCGGGCTCCATCGTCACGCTGGTGGCGCTGCGGACCAACCGCATGCTGACGATGAAAGACAAGGATTGACCCCCGGCGCGTCCGACGCCTTGCGCGCCTGACGCCCAAAGTCGCTACACGGGCTTGACAGCCCGCGACGCGAAAAAGCAACGGCCGATCGAGAGATCGGCCGTTTTCTTTTGTACCTCGCCCACCGCGCACCGCGCTCGCCCGCCCGAGGCTGGTTTGAAGGACCACAAAAACCCTACTGAATTAGATAGCAAGCTACCTAATTAGAATCGCGGTCATGACGTCCTCGAACTCCAAGCCCCCTCGCACCTTGACGCGCACCGCGCGCGAGACCGCGCTGATGTCGATCGGCATGACGCTGCCCGTGCTGGAGCGGGCGTACCGCGCGAAGGCCAACCTGGCCATGGCCCATGTCGGCCTGTCGCAGGCGCTGGCCTGGCCCCTGGTGATGATCGGTCGCCGCGGCGACGGCCTGCGGCAGGGCGAGCTCGCGACGCTGCTGAGCATCGAGGGCCCGTCGCTGACGCGTTCGGTGGACCAGTTGATCACCGGCGGCTTCATCGAGCGCCACGAGGATCCCGACGACCGTCGCGCCAAGACGCTGCACCTGACCGCCTTGGGCGCGGACGCCTGCGAGCAGATCGAGGACACGCTGCGCGACCTGCGCAACGCGCTCTACGAGGGCATCCCGGACGCCGACATCGAAGCCGCGCTGCGCGTCTTCGCCACGCTGTCCGAGCGCGTCGGCGCGCCGAAGGCGATCGTGCCGCCGCGGCGCAAGTGACGCCGACTTCCGCAGCCCCTCAGTCATGAAGTTCCCCGCCCTTTCCTTGCCATCGCTGCGCATGCCGTCGCTGCCGCCCCTCCTGCGGCCGCGTTTCACCCGCGCCGAGTGGATCTTCTCGTTCAAGGCCTTCGCCGGCGCGATGCTGGCGGTGTGCCTGGCGAGCTGGGCCGGTCAGCCACACCCCTTCTGGGCCATGATGACGGCGTACATCGTCGCCAACCCCATGGCGGGCGCCGTGCGGTCCAAGGCCGTCTTCCGCTTCTGCGGCACGCTGGTCGGGGGCACGGCGGCAGTGCTGCTGGTTCCGCGATTCGCCCATGCGCCGGAACTCCTGAGCCTGGCCCTGGCGTTGTGGGTCGCGGGCTGCCTGACCCTGTCGCTGCACGACCGCACGCCGCGCGCCTACGCCTTCATGCTGGCGGGATATACGGCGGCATTGATCGGCTTCCCGTCCGTGGACGCACCGTCCTCGATGTTCGACACCGCCGTCGCCCGTGTCGAGGAAATCGGCCTGGGCGTGCTCTGCGCCACGCTGGTCCACAGCCTGGTCTGGCCCACCAGCCTGGCGATGTCGGTACTCGGGCTGCTGGATCGCACGCTGGACGACACGCGCGGCTGGCTCACGGACATCGTCTCGCGCCGTGACGGCCGGACCGACCGCCGCCGGGTCGCCGGCGACATCACGCAACTGCGGCTGCTGTCCACGCACATCCCCTTCGACACCGGTCACCTGCGATGGACTGCGGAGGCCGTGCACGCGATGCAGGACCGCGTCGCCGCGTTGACGCCGCTGCTGGGCAGCATCGAGGACCGCCTTCAGGCGCTGGAGGCGCATGGCGGCGTGCCGGAAGACGTGCAGGCGCTGCTGGACCGCCTCGGCCCCTGGCTGGCGCTGTCCGCCGCCGATGCGCAGGCGCAACTGCCGGCGCTGCGCGCGCAACTCGCCGCCTTGACGGGCGACGCGCCGCGCGGACAACTCGCCGACGATCCCTGGGCCCGGCTGCTCCGCCTCGCGCTGGCCGAACGACTGTCCCAATTGCTCGACGGCTGGCTGCACAGCGTGCAACTGAGGGCCGACATCGACCGCGGCCTCGCGGGTGCCGCCGTGCCGTTGCGACCGTCGCCCGCGCCGAGCGGCGCAAAGCTGCACGTGGATCTGGGCATGGCGCTGTGGTCCGGCGCGGCGGCGCTGATCGCGATCCTCGTCTGTTGCGCCTTCTGGATCCTCACCGGATGGTCGTCGGGGTCGGGGGCCGCGCTGATGGCCGCGATCTTCTGCTGTTTCTACGCCTCGATGGACGACCCGGTGCCCGCGATCAATGGCTTCCTCACCTGGACCCTCTGGTCGCTGCCGGTCGGCGCGTTCTTCGTGCTCGTGGTGCTGCCGCTGGTCCAGGACATGTGGACCCTGGCCGTGTTGTGCGCGCCGGTGTTCCTGGTGCTCGGCGCCTTCCTTGGACGTCCGTCGACCGTTGGAGCCGCGCTGCCGTTCCTGTTCGGTGTCATGGGCACCCTGGTGATGCACGACTCGGCGCAGGCCGACCTGACGAGCTTCGTGAACGGAACGCTGGCCCAACTGGCCGGCGTTTTCGTGGCCTCGCGCGTGACACGGCTGATGCGCTCCGTCGGCGCGGACTGGAGCGCCCGCCGCATCCAGCGCGCGACCTGGCGCGAGCTCGACGACCTGGCCCGCCTGCCGCGATCCGCCGGCCGCGCGCAGGCCTACCTGCTGCGCATGCTGGACCGCATCGCGCTGCTCGCCCCGCGCGTGGCGCAGGCGGGCGGCTCGGTGCCGGGCGTCCCGACCGACGATGCGCTGCACGACCTGCGCGTCGGCGCCGACCTCGTGGCGCTCCAAGGCGCGCGCGGCCAGTTGCCGGGCGAGGTGACCCTGCCGCTGCAGCCCTTGCTGACGGCCATCGGCGACTGGCAGCGCGCGCGCATCGCCGGCGACGCCGACGCGATCGCATCGCCACCCGCCCTTCTGCTGGATCGACTGGACACGGCGCTCGCGCGTCTCGTCGAGGTCTATCCCACGTCCCGGTCGCTGCCGGCCGAAGCGATTCCGGCCGCCAGCGCGCTGACAGGCCTGCGTCGCAACCTGTTCCCGCAGGCGTCGGAGCCGCGACTGCCCATCGACGCGATCGTTTCCCCCGAGGGGCCGGATCGATCCGGAGAGGACGGACTTGCCGACGAGATGGAACCGACCGACGGGAGCGAACCCATCGAAACGACCGACACGACCGACACGACCGCTTCGAGCGGCTCGAGCGGCTCGAGCGATCTGAACAAGGAGAACCCGGCATGACCGGCGCAGTGGATTTCTTCGGGCTCTACCTGCCCTGGCTGATGCCGCTCGCGGCGCTGGCGCTCCTGGCGCTGTCCGCCGTGCGGCGGCTGCTCGCATGGGCCGGCGCATACCGCTGGATCTGGCATCCGGCGCTGTTCGACCTCGCGGTCTACGTGCTGCTGCTGTGGGCCTTGAGCGTCGCCTCGCTGCGCGTGCTGCACGGGCCGGGATGACGACGCTGACGACCTGCCGCCTTCAACGAGCGACCTCTCCGCATGAGCGGTCGACCGATCCACGCATGAACGACTCCGGAAACCTGGACTCCACGACATGAAGCCTTCTTCCTTCCCCCTGCGCCGCGCGATCTCGATGGTGGTCACCCTGGCGGCGGTCGGCGGCGCCCTGTGGGCGGCCGGCAAGCTCTGGGACCGTTACGAGCTCCAGCCCTGGACACGCGACGGCCGCGTGCGCGCCAACGTCGTGCAGATCGCCCCCGATGTGTCCGGCCTCGTCACCGCCGTGCCGGTGCAGGACAACCAGCAGGTGGCCGCCGGCGCGCTGCTGTTCGAGGTCGACCGCGCGCGCTACGAGCTGGCGCTGCGGCAATCGCAGGCGCAGCTGTCGGCGCAGAAGGTCGCGCTGGCGCAGGCGCTGCGCGAGGCCGATCGCAACAAGGGACTCGGCACGCTGGTCTCACAGGAAGCGAGTGAGCAGACCCGCAGCCGCGCCGAGCAGGCGCGCGCCGCCGTCGCACAGGCCGAGGTGGCCGTCGACAGCGCCAAACTCAATCTGGCGCGCGCCGAGATCCGCGCGCCATCCGCCGGCACCATCACCAACTTCGACCTGCGCCAGGGCGCCTATGCGACCGCCGGGCATGCGGTGCTCGCGCTCGTGGATGCGGGCTCGCTCTACGTCGAGGGCTACTTCGAGGAAACCAAGCTGCCGCGCATCCACGTCGGCGACGCCGTCGAGGTCAAGCCGATGGGCGCGAGCCGCGCGCTGACGGGCCGCGTGGAGAGCCTCTCCGCCGGCATCGCCGACCGCGACCGCAGCACCAGCGCCAACCTGCTGCCCAGCGTGAACCCGACCTTCAACTGGGTGCGACTGCCGCAGCGCGTGCCGGTGCGGGTCAAGCTCGATCCGCTGCCGGCGGGGGAGCGGCTCGTCGCCGGTCAGACAGTGACGGTGCAGGTGATCTCCGGCGCGACGGCCAAGGCAACGGCAACGGCGGGCTCGACAGCAAAGGCGGAGTTGAAGTCATGAGCGTCGTGATGAGACCGCTGCTGGCGGTGATCGCCGCCGCGGCGTTGGCGGCGTGCTCCACCACGCCGAAGGGACCGCACTATCAGGTGCCCGCCGACGCCGTCGTGATGAAGCCGCGCGCATCGGCGCCCTTCCTTGAACAGGCACGCGCCGCGGACGCCGCGAAGATGGCGAGCGCCGATGCCGGCGCGGATCGGGCGGCGGCGACGCCGGTCCCCTTCGACGCGGCCCCGCTGCCGCCGCATTGGTGGCGCTTGTTCCAGGACCCCAGGCTCGACGATCTGGTGGAACGTGCCCTCGCGCGCAACACCGACCTGCGGCAGGCGGTCGCGAACCTCGAACGCGTCCAGGCCCTCGAGTCCGAAGTCGCCGGCGGCGAGAAGCCGACCGTCAGCGTCAACGGTGGTCCCAGCTACGGTCACCCGTCCGGGCTGTCGATGCTCAGGAAGGACTACGTGCCGCCCGACACCTACCGCTACAGCGCGGGCGTGGGCCTCTCGTACCAGCTCGACCTGTTCGGCCAGATCCGCCGCGCGATCGAGTCCTCGCATGCGAGCACCGAGGCGGCCTCGGCCGCGCTCGATCTCGTGAAGGTCAACGTGGCGGCGGGCACGGCGCGCGCGTATGCGGAAGCCTGCGCGACCGGTCAGCGGCTCACATCCGCGCAGCATTCGGTCGATCTGCAACGCGAGGCGATCGATGTCACCGAGCGTCTGCAGCGCGCCGGCCGTGTCGGCGAGATCGACGCGGCGCGCGCCCGCAGCCAGCTCCAGCAACTGCGGGCGGCGCTGCCGCCGTTGCTGGCTCAGCGGCAGTCGGCGCTGTACCGCCTCGCGACCCTGACCGGCGAACTGCCCGAGGACTTCCCGCGCGAGTTGGCCGACTGCCACGTCGCGCCGCAGGTGACCGGCACGATCCCCGTCGGCGACGGTGCCGCGCTGCTGCGCCGCCGTCCCGACATCCGGCAGGCCGAGCGCGAGCTGCATGCGGCGACGGCGCGCATCGGCGTCGCGATCGCGGACCGTTATCCGAAGATCAGCCTGGGCTTGTCGGCCGGCTCGGCGGGCACGCTCGCGGGCTTCGGCAAGAGCGACACGCTGAGCTGGAGCCTGGGGCCGCTGATCTCGTGGACGCTGCCCAACAACGGCATTGCGGACGCGCGGATCGCACAGGCTGAAGCCGGCACGCGGCAGGCCGCGGCCCGCTTCGACGGTACCGTGTTGAACGCGCTGCGCGAGACCGAGACAGCCCTCAACCAGTACGCCCGCGAACTGGACCGCCGCGCGGCGCTGCAAGCCTCGCGCGACGAGGCGGCGATCGTCGCCGGACAGGCGCGGCGCCTCTACCAGGGGGGCAAGGTCGCCTACCTGGACGCGCTCGACGCCGAGCGCGCGCTCGCCGCGAGCGATGCCGCGCTGGCCGCCTCCGAGGCCACGCTGATCGATGAGCAGGTGCAGCTGTTCCTCGCGCTGGGCGGCGGTTGGGAGTCGGTCGAGCCCGCGACGCAGGCCGCGCGCTGACAAAAAAAAGGCGGTCCTTCGCGGGACCGCCTTCTTCTGACTTCACCGGCTGCTGGCCTTCACTCCCACCCTCTCCCGCAAGCGGGAGAGGGAGCAAGTGTGAGAGCGCTCGCGCCGCCTCCTCCCCGGCCGCCCCTCAGCGGCCGTGTTCCTTCATCAGGGATAGCTGATCGTCAGCTTGTAGGGCGAGGTCGTGCTCGATCCCGAGTACGACATCACCTTGATGTAGACCGTCTGCGCGGTCGCGCCGTTCTGGTACGTCAGCGACTCCGTGCTGCCGACCGCTTCCGAGCGTGCCAGGCCCGTGCCGGTGGACTTCACCACGTACAGGTCGTAGTCGATGCTCGACGAGGTCGGGCCGGTCATGTCCACGCGCAGGCGCTGGTTGGCGGCGAGCGTGACCTTGAAGAAGTCGATGTCGCTGGCGCTGCCGATGAAGCCGGTCAGCTGGTTGCGGCTGCCGACGGCGTTCGCGGCGGAGATCGTGTTGTTGGGCTCGACCTCATCCGCCGCGTCGACCACGTTGTTGACGGTGAAGCTGACCGGCGTCGAGGTCGTCGTGTTGCCGGCCGCGTCGTAGGCCTTGGCCACGAGGCTGTGCGTGCCGTTGGCCAGCTGCGCCGAGTTGACGGCGATCGAGTACGGCGCGGTCGTGTCGATGTCGCGCAGCGCGCCGTCCAGCCAGAACTCGACCTGCGTCACGCCGACGTTGTCGCTGGCGGTGGCGGAGAAGGTGATCGTGCCGGTGGTGCCGTTGACCGCGGCGGTCACCGAGGGCGGCGTGGTGTCGCCGCCGCTGACGCCCTGGTTGACCCAGATCGGCGCGGACCACAGCACCTTGCCGTCGTCCTGCGTGACCTTGGCGTAGTAGAAGTGCTTGCCGTTGGCCGGCGTGACGGTGGCGGTCGGGTTGCTGCTCAGCAGCGTGACCGTGCCATTGCGGCCGGGCACGCCTTCCCAGATCTCGGTCTGCACGACGGTGCGGCCGTTCGGGTTGTAGAACCCGACGTTCAGCGCCAGCGCGCCCGCGTTGTCGAAGCGCTCGCCCATGATCTTGCCGTTGGCGCTGAAGATCAGTTGCGAGTTCTTGTCCAGCGTCGCGAAGACGCGGCGTGCCTTCAGCGCGTCGACCAGCGCGGCCTTGCTCAGCGGCGTGCCCGTGGGGATCAGGACCGCGGTGCGGTTCGTGTAGGACTTGCCCCAGTTGGCGCAGTGGTTGTCCTGGTTGGTCGCCGGCGCCACGTGGAAGCCGCGCTCCAGCAGCTTCTTCCACGAGCCCTCGTACGAACTGCGCGAGGTCTCGCTCTCGGTCGTGTTGGACGAGAACGCCGAGGTGTTCATCACCTCCGACATCACCATCACCTCGTCGCCGTCGGCGCTGTAGGCCATGTCGGTGCCGCTGATGATGAACTGGCCGCTCGAGTCCGGATGGTTGAACTGGCCGATCAGCCCCTGGGCGCGCATCACCGAGTACAGCGTGGCGTAGTCGTTCTTGGCGATGTAGCGGTCGCCGAAGAGCTCGTTCTGCGCGTTGTATTCCCACGAGAACAGCTCGTTGCTGTTGAAGATGTTCAGGTGGCCGCCGTTGCTGATGACACCCCACTCCATGCCGTACATCGCCAGGAAGCCGGCGTTGGCCGCGGTGTAGTCGGCCGCGATCTGCAGGCCGCGCTGGTAGCGCGCCTTGGCCGCGGTGGCGCTGCCGCTGGTGTTGGTGCTGGACGAGCCGTCGTAGTAGTGGTTGTGGTCGGTGTTGGCGAAGATGTCCAGGCCCGCGTCCTTCGCGTACGGGAAGGCCGCGTCGGGACCGAAGGCGCCGCTCTGCGCCGGCTGCGACGAGTTGCAGCTGCCGATGGCGCCGCCGCCGTCGGAGTCGTTGGTCTGGCCGTGGAAGCTGCCGTAGTAGATGGTGTAGGGCCACGAGCCCGCGCCCACCGCCGCCGACTGCGCGCGCACGCGCTGGTCGGCCTCGCCCGCGGCGCCCATCGCCAGCGGACGCAGCGTGCCCATCGCGATCCTGGCCGGCTTGCCGATGGCGAAGTTCCAGCTCTGTTCGACCGCGTGGCCGCCTTCGCCGGCCTGCTGGGCGGCGAGGATCTCGGCGAACTGGGCGTCGCCGCCGCTGCTCTTCAGCGCGACGTCGGCCTTGGCGCTGAGCGCGGTCAACGTCGCGGTGTAGATGCCATCCGGCAGGCCGGCACTGCCGCGCCCGGCCCAGTTCAACGTGACGCTCTTGACGTCGCCGGCGTACTTCTCGACGCCGCTCCAGCGCTTGACGACGGCACCGGCGGGCGAGCGCAGTTCGACGCGATAAGCCAGCAGCGTGCCGACGGGCGCGCCGACGTAATCGAGGTGGACCGCGAAGTCGCGCGCGCCGGTGGTCTCGGCGCCGGTGAACGGCACGTCGAGCGCGGCGTCGAACTCGTGGTGGTCGGGGTACTTCGCCGAGGGATCGGCGGTCAGCGCGGTCGCGCGGTCATCGGGCGTGGTCGCCTGCTGCTGCGTCTGCGACTTCTCGCCGTTGAGGCCGCCGCCGCAGGCGGTCAGCACGACAGCCATCGCGCTCAGCGTGGTGAGGCGCAGCACGGCGCGTCCGGACTGGGGGAACAGGGTGCGGAAGTTCATGGGAGTTCTCCTCGACTTGGTTCAGGCCTGCTTGCGGCGGCGGATGCTCAGGCCCATCGCGCCCAGCGCGACCACGGCCAGCGCGATCGAGGCGGGCTCGGGCACTTCCGGCACGTCGACCTCGGGGATCAGCGAGCCCGCGAACTGGACCATGTCGTAGCGGATGGTCCCGCCGGTGCCGTAATTGCCGCCGGTGCCGGCGTAGGCCTGCGTGCCGGGCGCGAACATGCTGACCAGTTGCACCGCGAAATTGGCGTTGTCGTCGACGCCCGCGATGTCGGAGAAGTTGAAGCCCAGCCCCTTCACGAAGACGCTGTCGCGCAGCATGCGGAAGGTGGTGGCCTCGACCCAGTTCTCGCCGTCGATCGTGTACAGCAGCGCGGTCCAGGCGGACGCGGTGGCGCTGTTGCGCTGGTCGAAGGTCAGGACGATGTCCTGGAATCCGGTGGTGTCGATCGAGAACTGCACGCCGGTCGTACGGTCGCCCGTGCCCTGGCTCGCGTAGCCGGCGGTGTTGAGCGCCATGCTGCCGCCGGTGGTGTCCGACGAGCCGGACTGGCTGACGAAGGTCGTGGACACGCCCAAGGTGTCCAGGAAGGCACCACCGTGGTCGGTGTAGGTCGGCTTGGTCGAATAGACCGGCTGGTTCTGGGCATTGACCCCGACCTGGTTGAAGCCCCACAGCGCGACGGTGTCGGCCTGGGCCAGACCGGCCCACAGGAGACCTGCGGCGAGCAGGATGGATTTGAATTTCATGGCAACCCCCGGACTGTCGTATCGATGATTCAACGGTTTGCGCAAACGTTTACGGCAACAATTTGTCGGCAAATCATGTGAAGTTGTGCGCTTGACTTCACGCACGTGAAGGAACGGGCGGAGCGTAGGGTCGCTTCGTGACAAGCAGGTTGCGGGGAACCCCGGAGGCGGGAATGCCGCACCCCGCGTTTGAGGGGGAGGACGACGGGCCGGTGCCCGCCCACGGTGCGATGCACCGCGCAGGCCGCGTGATCAGGGTGCATGTCGCACCGCCCTGGACCCGTCACCGCGACGCGCGTAGGACAGCACCCGTCGCACAAGGCGCCTTCGTCCGACGGGTGTCTCCCGCGGGGCCCCGAATACTGTCCGAAACGCCACCCGAGGGGCCGCCGATGACCGTGATCCGCAAGGGCCAGCAGCCCGCGGAGCTGACCCGCGAGCAATTCCATGAGCGCTTCATGCGCCGCTTCCAGGACCCGGCCTACCGCGCCGAGCACGAGGCCATCGCGCGCCTGGAGGTCATCGCCTTCGAGGCGATGAAGGAGGGCCGCAAGTCGCCGATCACCCGTCCGGCGGGCAGCGGCTTCAAGGACCCGTCGTACGAGACCTCGGTCGAGTGGCTGGACGCGCATCAACGGCTCCAGCTGGCGCAGCAGCGCTGGAGCGATCCGGCCACGCGCTCGCGCGTGCTGCTCATCTGCGGCAGCGACCGCAACGACGGCACCTGCCCGGGGGAGATGTCCAAGACCTGGCGTCTGACCCAGATCGCCAAGGACCAGCTCAGCCGGCACGACGTGATCATCGATGTCCTGGACCTGAGCCTGATCACCTCCGAGTACGGCCGCCAGATCCATCCTTGCAAGGGCTGCGTGTCCACCGCGATGCCGCTCTGCCACTGGCCCTGCAGCTGCTATCCGAATCACGCGCTCGACCAGTCCAGCGACTGGATGAACGAGATCTACGAGCGCTGGGTCTCCGCGCACGGCGTGATCCTGTTCACCCCGACCTACTGGTACCAGTCGCCCAGCGCATTGAAGCTGATGATCGACCGCCTGGTCTGCGCGGACGGCGGCAATCCCGATCCGACTTCGACCCACGGCAAGAAGGCCGCGGAAGCCAAGGCGATCGAAGAAAAGGGGTGGGACTATCCCAAGCACCTCGAAGGCCGCGCTTACGGCCTGGTGGTGCACGGCGACGTGGCCGGCGTGGAAGCTCAACGCCGCAACCTCGGCGACTGGCTGGATTGGATGGGCCTGATCGACGCCGGCAGCCTGTCCCGGCTCGACCGCTACATCGGCTACTTCGAGCCCTACTTCAACAGCCACGAGGCGCTCGACCGCGACGAAGCCCTGCAGGACGAGGTCCGACTGGTGGCCAACCTTGTCGGCGACGCGGTCAAGCAGTTGCGGGAGGGAAAGCTGCCCCGTTCCAATCGCAAGGCCGTCCGCCCGAAGTGACGACGGCCTCGCCATTCCGTAAGACCTCCCCTCGACTCATCGACTCAAGGAGCACTCCGATGGCCCATTCCCCCTCCCATTCGACGCATCAACTCCGCCCGGAACTGCCAGCCGACACGCCGCCGTTCCCGACCTCCGATACCGACGTCGATTCCGACGACCTCGACAGCGTCTACGGCCAGCTCGTGAAGGGCGTGGGCCATGAGTTCGTCACCGACGGCAACGTCGACGAACTCGCCCGTCGCGCCGAGCAGGACGGCCATCCCATCCTCGCCACCGAACTCCGGGAGTGGAAGGCGCCCTGCTGACGCCGGCCCGCTGATCTCCGTTCCCCAATGAGCCAGGGCCCCTTTCGGGGCCCTGCTTGCTGGCGCGCGGGGTCAGGCCTTGCCGTCGCTCAGCACTTGATGCCGGCGTGCAGCGCCACGACGCCGCCGGTCAGGTTGTGCACGTCCACATGACCGAAGCCCGCCGTCTTCATCATGGCCTTGAGCTCGGCCTGCGGCGGGTGCATGCGGATCGATTCGGCCAGGTAGCGGTAGCTGTCGGCGTCGCCGGCGATCAGCGAGCCGATGCGGGGCAGGATCTTGAAGGAATACCAGTCGTAGGGCTTGCGCAGCGGCGCCGCGACCTGCGAGAACTCCAGCACCAGCAGCCGGCCGCCTGGGCGCAGCACGCGGTTCATCTCGGCCAGCGCCAGGTCCTTGTGCGTCATGTTGCGCAGGCCGAAAGCCACGCAGACCAGGTCGAAGGAGCCGTCCTTGTAGGGCAGCGCCTCGGCGTCGCAGAGGTTGGTGGGCAGCACCATGCCCTCGTCGATCAGACGCTCGCGGCCGGTGCGCAGCATGGCCTCGTTGATGTCGGTGTGCACGACCATGCCGCGCTCGCCGACCTTCTTCGCGAACAGCCGGGCCATGTCGCCCGTGCCGCCGGCGATGTCCAGCACCCGGTCGCCCGGCTTCAGGTTGGCCACGGCCAGCGTGTACAGCTTCCAGGCGCGGTGCATCCCCATCGACATCAGGTCGTTCATGACGTCGTAGCGCGCGGCGACCGAGTCGAACACGCCGCGCACGCGCCTGGCCTTGGCGGTTTCGTCGACGGACTCGAAGCCGAAATGGGTGGAGCTCATGGTGGGGTCCTGCTGAATGGGGGCGCGTCGGGGGCAATCGCCGCGGAAGGTCGATCGATCAATGGCTGCCGCAGCTGCCGCCGCCGTGCGAATGGCCGCCCGCGGCCTTCGTCGCCATGGGCGCGTCGCGGTCCAGGCCCGCGGCGGCCAGCTTCTCTTCGTACTCGCGCATCAGGCGGTCCTGGTCACGGCCGAGCTCGTACAGATAGGCCCAGGTGAACAGGCCGCTCTCGTGACCGTCGGAGAAGGTCGGCTTCAGCGCGTAGTGGCCGACCTGCTCGACCGCCACGATGGTCACATCGCGCTTGCCGGTCTGCAGCGTCTCCTGGCCCGGGCCGTGGCCCTGCACTTCCGCCGACGGGCTGCGCACGCGCATCAGCTCGAACGGGATGCGGAAACGCACACCGTCGGTGAAGGCGAGCTCCAGCACCCTGGATTGCTGGTGCACGACGATGTCGGTGGGGAGCGGGGTGGTGGAATCGATGCCGGCCATGATCACGCGATCTCCCCGGCTGACCGGGCACATCGCTGCGAAAAACAAGCGGGCAGTGTACCGGTGCGTGGCCTCGCACGACGGGGGCTGGTCGGGTGGGCGATCGAGGCGCCCGGCCGGCGGGGTGAGCAACGAAAAAAATCCCGCCAGCTTTCACCGGCGGGATTCAACGGGAGCCCCGTTCGGGCCCGAGGCACCCGGCTTACCAAACGAGGAGAGTGGCAAGTCCTGCGGGGCTCCTTACCAGCTCAGGTTCAGCGTGTACGTGCCGCTGGTGCCCGAGTAGTAATAAGCCCGCACGTACACGACGATCGAGGACGATCCGGTGTTCGCGTACGTGAAGCTGTCGACGGCGCCAGCGCCGTTTTCGCTGAGCTTGAGCTGCGTGCCGCTGCTGTTCTGCAGCTGCAGGTCGAAGTCCTTGCCGCTGGCCGGCGTCAAGGTCGCGCTCAGCGTCTTGCCCGCGGGCAGCGTGACCTTGAAGTAGTCGTTGGTGTCGGAAGTCGACAGGCTGCCCGTCACCTGGACCGGCGCGCTGACGGTCTGCGGCGCGGTGCGGCTGTTGTTGGGCTCGACCTCGGCGATCGTGCCGCCGCCACCGCCGCCGCCCTTGATCGCCGTGATCGCGGCGTTCGCGTCCAGCAGGCCGGAACCGCACTGGCTGCAGGTGCCGGGGAAGGCGCGGGCGCTGCTCTTGAGCGCGGCCGTGATCTCGTCCGGCGTGGCGGTGGGCTTGGCGCTGTACATCAGGGCCGCGACACCGGCCACGTGCGGCGTGGCCATCGAGGTGCCCTGGTAGTAGGCGTAGCTGTCCGCGCCCGGCGTGCTGGTGCCGTTGTTCAGCGTCGACAGGATGCCGTTGCTGGCGCTGGAACGGACGTCGCCGCCCGGCGCGGCCAGCGTCACGATCGAGCCGTAGTTCGAGTAGTACGCGCGGGCGCCGTTGCGATCCGTCGCCGCGACCACGACCACGCCCGAGCAGTTCGCCGGGCTGGAGTTCGACGCGTTCTGGTTCTCGTTGCCGGCGGCGACGATGACGCTGGCGCCGCGCGAGCGGGCACCGTTGATCGCCGTCTGCGTCGTGGTGTCGCAGGCGCCGCCACCGCCCAGCGACAGGTTCAGCACCTTGGCCGGCGTCGCGTTGGTCGGCAGGCCGGAGACGCTGCCGCCCGAGGCCCAGGTCATGCCGTCGGCGATGTCGGAGGTGTACCCGCCGCACTTGCCCAGCACGCGGATCGGCTGGACCTTGGCGTTGTAGGCGATGCCCGCCACGCCCAGGGCGTTGTTGGTCTTGGCCGCGATCGTGCCGGCCACGTGCGTGCCGTGCCAGCTGGACGTGGAGGCCGGGTCGCCGGCCTGGCACTCATTGGCGGCGTTGTAGTCGCCGGGGTCGCTCGGGTCGTTGTCACGGCCGTTGCCGTCCACGGAGACCGTGGTGTCCACGATCATGTCGTAGCCCGCGACGATCTGGCCCGACAGGTCCGCATGCGGCCGGTAGCCGGTGTCGATGACCGCGACCACGACGCCGGTGCCGGTCGCCTGGTCCCAGGCCGCCGGTGCGCGGATGCCGCCGACGCTCTCGGACAGGTCCCATTGCGAGCCGTAGCTGCTGTCGTTCGGCACGAACAGCGCGTGCATCTTGCGGTCGGGTTCGACGTATTCGACGTTGGCGTCCTGCGCCTTGATCCGGTCGCCCAGATCGCGCAGTTCCTGCAGGTTCAGCCGGCGGTCCAGCTTGAACACGTGGGCGCCGGTGCCCATCTGGCGCACCAGCGACAGCCGGGTGCCCAGCGGCGCCGCCAGTTGCTGCAGGCGCTCGGTACGGGCGCCGATGGCATCGCTGGCCACCGATTGCGCCTGGATCGCGGCGCCCAGGCGCCCTTGCACGACGGTGCTGCCGTCCTTGTATTTCACGATCAGACGATCGGTCTGTTCGCTCAGTTGCCGCGGCGCCTTGTCGATGTCCACCGACGACACGCCCGCCTGGGCGGCGCCCATCGTGACGAGACCCACAGCCAGCGCGACGCTGAGCTTGTTCAATCGCAACATGCTTGTCATCTCCAGAGTTCTCGATCGACGCCGGGTTCGCCGACGCCTGCAAAGCCCCGAACGTCTGGCGCGTTGGCACCGCTGGTGGGGCACGCCGATCGGCCCAATCCGATTGGCGTGCGATGCAGTGTAGGAAGACAGTTGGGCGCCAACCGACCTACCTGAAACAGTTAACAGGAAGGAATACCCCTATAACCTATTTGTGTCAAAACGCAGACTTTGATCTGCCAATCGCCCCTTTCTTCCAGCTAACGCCCTGATTCGTAATGTTTGCGCGCAGTTTGCGGACCTGCGCGAACGGCGTGCCCGGGGTGTCGGAAGCCATGCGCGGGACGCCTCGGATGGCGGGGGACAGGGGGGTCGATTAGCCTGTGCGGCTTGTCGTTTTCGCCACACATTGGTGACAAATAACCATGCTTCCACTACGCCTGATTGCGGCCGCGGCTGCCTCCACCCTGGCCCTCGCCGCAGCACCGGCGCGCGCCCTGGATGTCGCAAGCTTCTCGCCCGACGTCCAGCCTTGCGCCGACTTCTATGACTACGTGAACGGGCCGTGGGTCGCCCGCACCGAGTTGCCGGCCGACCGCACCCGGATCGGCAGCTTCGACGCGCTGCGCGTGGCCAACGACCGGCTGCTGAGCGACGCGCTGGCGGAGCTGCTGGCCAAGCCGGAGCTGCAGAAGTCGCCGGGCTTGAAGCAGGTCGCCGCGTACTACGCCAGCGGCATGGACCGGGCCGCCATCGAGGCGCAGGGCCTGAAGCCGATCAAGCCGTTGCTCGATCGCGTCGCCTCGATGAAGTCGGCGGAGGATCTGCCCTTCGTGCTGGCGCAGTTCGGCCGCGTGGGCATCGCCGCGCCGGTGGGCGCCTCCGTGCGCGCCGACGTCAAGAACACCCGCGTGAATGTGCTGACGCTGGGCCAGTCGGGCCTGGGCCTGCCGGACCGCGACGACTACTTCAAGGACAGCGACATCGCCAAGAAGCTGCGCACGGCCTACCGGCTGTATGCGCAACGGCTGTTGTCGTCGGCAGGGTTCGACGCCACGCCGGCCGCGATCGACGCGCTGATGGCCTTCGAGTCCCAACTGGCCGACGCGACGACGCCGCGCGCGCAGCTGCGCGATCCGCTCAAGGTCTACAACCCGATGACCACGGCCGAACTCGCGGGCAAGGCGCCGGGGCTGGCCTGGGACGGATATCTGAAGGCGCTCACCCGCAGCGACACGCGGGCCGGCGGCGTCGAACGGCTGATCGTGGCGCAACCCGACTTCCTGGCGCGCGTCGCGCAGATGGCCGGGAAGGTCCCGCTCGCCACCTGGCAGACCTACCTCCGGATGCGCGTGCTGGAGAACAGCGCCGCCCGCCTGCCGAAGGCCTTCGCCGAGGCGGACTTCGACTACCGCGGCGCGACCATCTCCGGGCTCGAGCAGCCGATGCCGCGCGACGAGGAAGTCATCCAGCTGATCGGCGGCCGCACCGGCGGCAGCCCGCTGGGCCTGGCGCTGGGCGAGCTGTTCGTGTCCAAGGCCTTCTCGCCCGAGGCGCAGCGCCGCGCGACGCTGCTGATCGGCGACGTCAAGGCCGCGATGAAGACGCGCATCCAGAACCTCGCCTGGATGAATTCCGACACCAAGGTCAAGGCGCTGGAGAAGCTCGAGGCGATGCAGCCCAAGATCGGCGCGCCCGCGTCCTGGCCGAAGTACGAGGGCATGACGCTCGATCCGAAGGACTTCGCCGGCAACCAGCTGCGCGCCGCGGCCTGGTTCCACGGCGAGCAGATCAAGGACCTGGACCGCCCGAGCGACCGCACGCGCTGGACCATGTCGCCGTACATCGTGAACGCGCAGGCGGGCGGCCTCAACGAGATCACCTTCCCCGCCGGCATCCTGCAGCCGCCGTTCTTCGACGCGAAGGCCGACGACGCCGTCAACTACGGCGGCATCGGCATGGTGATCGGGCACGAGATCGTCCATCACTTCGACGACCGCGGCCGGCAGTTCGACAGCATCGGCAGCCTCAACGACTGGTGGACCACCGCCGACGCCGAGAACTACAAGGCCCGCGCCGACCGCGTCGTGGCGCTCTACGAGAGCTACGAGCCGGTCAAGGGCACGCACATCAACGGGCGGCTCACGCTGGGCGAGAACATCTCCGACATGGCCGGCATGCCGATCGCCTTCGACGCGCTGCAGAACGCGCTGCGCCGCACGGGCAAGACCGACAAGATCGACGGTTTCACCCCGGAGCAGCGCTTCTTCCTGTCCAACGCCATGGTCTGGCGCAACAAGTCGCGCGAAGCGGCGCTGCTGAACCAGCTGCGCACCGACCCGCACTCGCCGGGCAAGTTCCGCGTGCTGGCGCCGATGTCCAACATGCCGGAGTTCGCCAAGGCCTTCAGTTGCAAGGGCGGCGACGCGATGGTGGCAGCGGATCCGATCAAGGTCTGGTGACGCGCCGACCCCGCCGCGGCGACACCGTGCCGCGGCCTCCGGGGCCTGCCCGCCGTGAGGCGCGGCAGGCCCCGTGCCATTCGGGACCCATGCCTTTCGGGACGGCCGAGCGGAAGTCATGGCCCGAACCCATCACGCCGAGGGTCAGGTCTTGTCATCGCGTCGTCATGCGCTGCGGAGCCGATCGTCATGCATGACTTTCGACCCGATGGATACTGGGGAAAGTCGATTCACGGCGGGTCGCGACGATGTGCGTTTCGTCGCGGAATTCCGGCGCTCCGCCCCTCGGCTTCGACGCTTGGTCGCGCGCCGCTTGGTCGAGGCCCTCGCGCTGCCTACGCTGAAAAAAGACCGATCGTTCCGCCACCGAGACGCGGGCCGCGACGGTTCCTCAGCCCACAGGAGCACGACATGCACGCCACCACCCGCCCCGTCCGCCACGCCCCCACGAACTTCCTCCGCGCCGCCGCCCGTCTCACCGCCGGCGCGGTCTTCGCCATCCTGACCGCGGGCGCCGCGCAGGCGGCGCCCGACGACCTGCAGCGCGTCGAGATCTCCGGCCGCCGCCCGGGCGAGATCCCGCGCACCGACGTGCGCGCCACCTGCCCCGGTGTGGACAAGGCGCTGGGCGACCGCCTGGGCCGGGTCCAGTTCATCGAAGGCAAGGAAGGCCTCTCCACGGTCAGCTTCCGGCTGAACGGCAACGTCATCAGCGAGGTGCAGGACCGCGGCCCCCTCGCCTATCGCACCCCGCTGCGCCGGGCCGTGCGCGCGCTGCAATGCCAGGGCGCGGCGCGCGACACGCTCTACGTGATGCAGGTGTCGTTCCGCAACGAGGACTCGCGCGACGACATGAGCGGCCGCATCGCGCTGCTCGAGATGGCACCGCCGGCGGCAGGATCGACGGGCGGCGCAGCCAGCGCGGCGATGGTCGACGGGCGCTGATCGGGTTGTTCCGGGAGGGGTCTTCTCCGGCGGCTGGCTAGGATGGCCGGCACGACAACCCGGAGACCCCATCCATGCCCGTCCGCTCCACCGACGCCGCGCGCCGTTCCCTGCTGATCACGGGTGCCCTGGGCGCCACCGCCGGCGCCCTCGGCTGGCCCGCCACCGCGCGCGCGCAGGCCTGGCCGTCCAAGCCGGTCCGGTGGGTCGTCGCCTACCCGGCGGGCGGCGGCTCCGACTTCCTGGCGCGCCAACTGGCGCCGGTGCTCGGCAAGGCGCTGGGGCAGACGCTGGTCATCGACAACAAGCCCGGCGCGGCGGGGATCATCGGCACCGACAACGCCGCCAAATCGCCGCCTGACGGCTACACCATCCTCACCGGCGACAACGGCGCGATGGTGTTCAACAGCGCGCTCTACAAGAAGCTGCCCTACTCGCCGGCGGACTTCGCGCCGGTCGGCTTCATGGCCCGCTTCCCGCTGCTGCTGGTGGTCAACCCCAACGCCGGCTTCAGCTCGGCGAAGCAGTGGCTCGATACCATCAAGGCCAGACCCGGCAAGTACAGCTATGCCTCGCCCGGCGTCGGCAGCCCGCATCACCTCGCGATGGAGCTGCTGAAGGATCGCACCAACAGCTACATCGTCCATGTGCCTTATCGCGGCACGGCGTTCTCGACGCAGGACCTGATCGCGGGCGTGGTGCCGATGGGCATCCTCGACACCGCCGCCGCCCTGCCGCACCTGCGCGCCGGCAAGCTGAAGGCGCTGGCGGTGCTCGCGCCCAAACGCATTGCCGCGCTGCCCGACGTGCCCAGCTTCGACGAGACCGGCGTCACCGGCGTCGACGTCAGCGCCTGGCAGGGTCTCTTCGTCCCGAAGGGCACGCCCGAAGCGATCGTGGCGAGGCTGGGCGCGGAGCTGGGGAAGGCGCTCACACAGCCGGAACTGAAAGCGAAGCTGGAGGATTTCGGCCTCGAAGTCGCGCCGGGCGACGCCGCCGCGTTGGCACGTTTCATCCAGTCCGAAACCCAGAAGTGGCATGCGCTGATCCGCAGCCGCGGCATCTCGGCGGAGTGAGCCGTTGCGCCGGCCGGGAGAGCCGACCGTCCGGTCGGTCACCTCCTGGGAGGTGATAGCGCTGTCCTCCTCTGAGGGAGACCGGACTCATTACTCCACGTGACCGTGAAATAGCCACGGGTTATCCCTTGAAGGGCGATAAACGAAACGCCCTGACAGGCTGTCATACGCAATACAGTTTGACCCAGCGCAAAGACAAAATGACAACGACGCGCTAGGAGACCTCCACCATCACTCCAGTTCCGCCTCATCGCGGAGCCGTCCGGTCATGAACAACAACAACGCCGTGCGCGCGACGGTGGCCCGTCGCGTCTCCATCTGGTCAAGTGCCGCGATCGCGGTCCTTCTGATCGTCATCTGCGGTGCCCTGTCCTGGGTGCTCACCAATCAGGCGCGGCAGCGCACGCAGGACTACATGTCGGCGGAGGCGACGTCGGTGGCGCGCGTCGCGGATGCCCTGGACCGGACGGCGCGGGATTCGGCGAACCGGCTGTACGACGTGCTGGCCGGCGACTTCGAAGGCGGCACCTTCACGCTCGCGGGCGACGGGGAACTGGCCTTCAACGGCCAGAAGCTCAACGGCAACTTCGACGCGGTCGACCGCTTCACCCGCCGCACCGGCGGCGTGGCGACGATCTTCGCGCGCAAGGGCACGGACGACTTCATCCGCATCACCACCTCGCTGAAGAAGGAAGACGGCTCGCGCGCCGTCGGCACGACGCTGGACCGCGCCGGCGCCGCCTTCGGCAAGCTCTCGGCGGGGGACACGTACGTGGGCCCGGCGACGCTGTTCAAGTTGCCCTACATGACGCGTTACTCGCCGATCAAGGACGCGGACGGCAAGGTCGTCGGCATCCTGTTCATCGGCTTCGACATGCGCGGACTGCAGCAGGAGCTCGTGAAGATGGCCGACGCGGTCAAGCTCTACGACACCGGCGGGCTGTACCTGCTCGATCCCGGCAAGACGCCGGCTGACGCGCTGCTGCGCGCCCACCCGCGCGCCCAGGGCAAGAAGCTGTCCGAAGTGATGCCGGCCGACCAGGCCGAGCAGTACGTCAAGGCGCTCGTCGACGATCAGGACGGCGTGCTGGAGACGGTCCAGGCCGTCTACGGCGAGAACTACAAGGACGCGTTCGCGGTGGCGCGCAAGTCTCAGGCCACCGGCTGGTGGGTGATCGCCGAGGCCTCGCGGGCGCAGGCGCTGGCGGCCCACAACACCACGCTGTGGGTGCTGTGGGGACTGATGCTCGCGACCGTTGTCCTGCTGGGGTTGGGCGTGACCTGGATGCTGGGACGCTGGGTCGGGCAGCCGCTCGCGGACCTGAACGAGGCCGTCGCCGCGGTCGCGGCCGGCGATCTGACCCGCCCGGTGATCGTGCGTCAGCAGGACGACCTTGGCGCCCTGTCCGCGGGCGTCGAGCGCATGCGCCTGCAGCTCTCGCGCACCATCAACGAGGTGCGCCAGGCCAGCGATTCCATCGGCACCGCCTCGGCGGAGGTCGCCGCCGGCAGCCGCGACCTGTCGGCCCGGACCGAGCAATCGGCCAGCCATCTGCAGGAGACCGCCTCCGCGCTGGAAGAGCTCGCCAGCTCCATGAGCCAGACCGCCGCGTCGGCCGCGCAGGCCCATCAGCTCGTCGGCGAGTCCGACCGCGCGGCGCAGCGCGGCGGCAACGTCGTCGCCCAGGTCGTGACCACCATGGACGCGATCTCCGCCGCCAGCCGGCAGATCGGCGACATCATCGGCACCATCGACTCCATCGCGTTCCAGACCAACATCCTGGCGCTCAATGCCGCGGTCGAGGCCGCGCGTGCCGGTGAACAAGGTCGCGGCTTCGCGGTCGTCGCCGCCGAAGTCCGGCACCTCGCCCAGCGCAGCGCGGAAGCCGCCAAGCAGATCAAGGGACTGATCACCACCAGCGGCGAACGCGTGGAATCCGGTGCCAAGCTCGTCGGCGATACCGGCGAAGCCATGCGGGACATCGTCACCAGCGTGAAGCGGGTGACCGACATCATCGGCGAGATCTCCACCGCCTCGCGGGAGCAGTCCCAGGGCGTGACGCGCATCAATGGCGCGGTGGCCCAGCTCGACCAAGGCACGCAGCAGAACGCCGCGCTCGTCGAGGAAAGCACCGCCGCCGCGGAAAGCCTGCGGGAACAGGCGCATCGCCTGGTCGCGCAGGTCGGGCAGTTCCGGGTCTGACACGCACCGCACCGCCCCAATGCAAAGCCCGCCTTCCGGCGGGCTTTTTCGTTGGCGTCGCGCCGACGTCGCGTCGGCGCGTCGGCGGCTCAGGTCCTCAGACCAGCACCCGCTCGATGCCCCCGTTGTTGGCCTTGGCCACGTACTCGGGCATCCAGTTCTCCCCGAGGATCTTGCGGGCCATCTCGACGACGATGTAGTCCGCCTCGAGCAGGCCGTTCTGCAGATCGTCGCCGTAGCGGCTGAGCCCTTGCAGGCAGGACGGGCAGCTGGTGAGGATCTTGAGATTCTCCTCGGCGCCGACCTTGCCCGCCGCCCGCAGCTGCGTCTCCGCCTTGCGCAGTTCCTCTTCCTTGCGGAAGCGGACCTGGGTCGACACATCCGGTCGCGTGACACCCAGCGTGCCGCTCTCGCCGCAGCAGCGTTCGCTCTTCATGACTTCGGGGCCGACGAGCGCCTTGACGGTCTTCATCGGATCCTGCAGCTTCATCGGCGAGTGGCAGGGATCGTGATAGAGGTAGGCCTGCTTGGTGTCGAGCTGGATGCCCTTCTCGAGCAGGTACTCGTGGATGTCGATGATGCGGCAGCCGGGGAAGATGTCCTCGAACTTGTAGCCCTGGAGCTGGTCGTAGCAGGTCCCGCAGCTGACCACCACCGTCTTGATGTCGAGGTAGTTCAGCGTGTTGGCCACGCGATGGAACAGCACGCGGTTGTCGGTGATGATCTTCTCGGCCTTGTCGAACTGACCCGACCCGCGCTGCGGGTAGCCGCAGCAGAGGTAGCCCGGCGGCAGCACGGTCTGCACGCCGGCGTGCCAGAGCATGGCCTGCGTCGCCAGGCCGACCTGGCTGAACAGCCGCTCCGAACCGCAACCCGGGAAGTAGAAGACCGCCTCCGCTTCCGCCGAGGTCTTCTGCGGATTGCGGATGATGGGGACGTAGTCCTTGTCCTCGATGTCGAGCAGCGCGCGCGCCGTCTTCTTCGGCAGACCGCCCGGCAGCTTCTTGTTGATGAAGTGGATGACCTGTTCCTTGATCGGCGCGGTCCCCACGGTCGCCGGCGGCGCGCCGGTCTGCTTGCGCGCGACGCGCTTGAGCAGGCTGTGCGCGATGCGCTGCGCCTTGAAGCCGACGCCGACCATCGCCGCCCGGGCGATCTTGATCGTCTCCGGGTTGGTCGCGTTGAGCATCAGCATCGCCGCCGCATTGCCGGGGCGGAAGCTCTTCTTGCCCATCTTGCGCAGCAGGTTGCGCATGTTCATCGTGACGTCGCCGAAGTCGATCTTCACCGGGCACGGGTTCAGGCACTTGTGGCACACCGTGCAGTGGTCGGCGACGTCCTCGAACTCCTCCCAGTGCTTGATCGACACGCCGCGGCGCGTCTGCTCCTCGTACAGGAAGGCCTCGACCAGCAGCGAGGTCGCGAGGATCTTGTTGCGCGGGCTGTAGAGCAGGTTGGCGCGCGGCACGTGGGTCGCGCACACCGGCTTGCACTTGCCGCAGCGCAGGCAGTCCTTGATGGACTCGCTGATCGCGCCGATGTCGCTCTGCTGCATGATCAGCGACTCATGCCCCATCAGCCCGAAGCTGGGCGTGTAGGCATTGGTCAGGTCGGCGAAGGTCGTCTGGCTGCCATGGCCGCCGGTCCCGGGGCGCAGCAGCTTGCCCTTGTTGAAGCGCCCTTCCGGATCGATCCGGGCCTTGTAGCCGGCGAAACCCGCCAGTTCCTCATCGGTGAGGAACTCGAGCTTGGTGATGCCGATGCCGTGCTCGCCGGAGATCACGCCGTCCAGCGAGCGCGCCAGCGTCATGATCCGCGCGACCGCCTCGTGCGCGGTCTGCAGCATCTCGTAGTTGTCCGAGTTCACCGGGATGTTGGTGTGCACGTTGCCGTCGCCGGCATGCATGTGCAGCGCCACCCAGACGCGACCGCGCAACACTTCCTTGTGGATGCGCTTGCACTCCTCCAGGATCGGCGCGAAGGCGCCGCCCGCGAAGACGTCCTGCAGCGGCTTGAGGATCTGGCGCTTCCAGCTCGCGCGCAGCGTGTAGTCCTGGAGCTGCTCGAAGTAGGAGCGATCGCCTTCACGAGGGACGTCCAGCTCCTGCATCCAGGTGCGCCATTGCAGGCCGGTCTCGTCCAGCAGCGCCAGCGCCTGCGCCACGCGGTCCTCGAGCAGCTCCGCGCTCGGGATCTCGCCGGCGTCGTCGCCCTTGCCCAGCGGCAGGTTGCCGTCGGCGAAGAAGGCGCGCAGCGCGTCGATCAGCGCCAGCTTGTTGCGCAGCGACAGCTCGATGTTGATGCGCTCGATGCCCAGCGTGTACTCGCCCATGCGGGGCAGCGGGATCACCACGTCCTCGTTCACCTTGAACGCGTTCGTGTGCTTGGAGATCGCCGCCGTGCGCTTGCGGTCCAGCCAGAACTTCTTGCGCGCATCGGCGCTGACCGCGACGAAGCCTTCGCCCGAACGGCCGTTGGCCAGGCGCACGACCTCGCTGGTGGCGCGCGCGACCTCATCGGCGTCGTCACCGACGATGTCGCCGATGAGCACCATCTTCGGCAGCCCGCCGCGCTTGCTCTTGGTGGCGTAGCCGACCGCCTTCAGGTAGCGGTCGTCCAGATGCTCGAGGCCGGCGAGGATGGCCCCGTTGGGCTTCTTCATCTCGCCGAACATGAAGTCCTTGATGTCGACGATCGACGGCACGCAGTCCTTCGGATTGCCGAAGAACTCCAGGCAGACCGTGCGCACATGCGCCGGCATGCGGTGCACGATCCAGCGCGCGCTGGTGATCAGGCCGTCGCAGCCTTCCTTCTGGATGCCCGGCAGGCCCGCGAGGAACTTGTCGGTGACGTCCTTGCCCAGGCCCTCCTTGCGGAAGGTGCGGCCCGGGATGTCCAGGCGCTCGGTACGCTCCAGCGTCTTGCCGGTCGCGTCGTAGTAGTGGAGGTCGAAGCTCGCGACCTCGACGTCATGGATCTTGCCGAGGTTGTGGTTGACGCGCACGACCTCGAGCCACTTCGCATCCGGCGTGACCATGCGCCAGGAGGCGAGGTTGTCCAGCGCCGTGCCCCAGAGCACCGCCTTCTTGCCGCCGGCGTTCATCGCGATGTTGCCGCCGACGCACGAGGCCTCGGCCGAGGTCGGATCGACCGCGAAGACGAAGCCGTGCAGCTCCGCCAGGTCCGACACGCGCTGCGTGACGACGCCGGCCTCGGTCCAGATCGTCGGGATCTCGCGATCCAGGCCCGGCAGGCGCTGCATCTCGACGCCACGCATGGCCTCGAGCTTCTCGGTGTTGATCACCGCGCTGTTCCAGACCAGCGGCACCGCGCCGCCGGTGTAGCCGGTGCCGCCGCCGCGCGGGATGACCGTCAGCCCCAGCTCGAAGCAGCCCGCCACCAGCGCGGCCATCTCGGCCTCGGTGTCCGGGGTCAGCACGACGAAGGGGTACTCGACACGCCAGTCGGTCGCGTCGGTCACGTGCGCGACGCGCGACAGCCCGTCGTACTTGATGTTGTCCTTGGCGGTGGTCTTCGCGAAGACCTTGGTCGCGCGCTTGCGCAGCTCGGCCACCTGCTCGAACTGGTGCGAGAACGCGGCCACCGCCGCCTCCGCCGCGGTCAGCAGTTCGCCGACCCAGGCGTCGCGCTTGGCGTCGTCTTCCGGATGACGGCGGCGCTGCACTTCGCCCAGGCGATGGCGCAACGCGCCGATCAGCGCCTCGCGACGCTTGGGGTTGTCCAGCAGGTCGTCCTGCAGGTACGGATTGCGCTGCACGACCCAGATGTCGCCGAGCACCTCGTACAGCATCCGCGCGGAGCGGCCGGTCTGACGCTCGGTGCGCAGCTGGTCGAGCAGTTGCCATGCGCGGGCGCCGAGCAGGCGAAGGACGATTTCGCGATCGGAGAAGGACGTGTAGTTGTACGGAATCTCGCGCAGCCGGGCGGCGGGCGCGTGCGGCTGGTTCGGGTCGCCGGCCATCGCGGGGTCGGCGGGCATCAGCAGATGCGGTGCATTCATGGCGGCCAGGTGCTCGCGCACCGGGGTTGCGGCAGGCCGGCGTCCAGGGGAGCGGACACCGATGCCAGGCTGGAAAGACAGGCGGAGAAGGCAAGGGCCCGCGACCGGACAGCGCCCTGGACTTGTGGTCCCCGCACCCGCTGGACACGGGCATGGAAGCGGCGTTCGCGAATGGCCGCGATCAGCGGCCGGCCCGGTCTGGGCAATGGTCGGAATCCTAACCCACCCCCAGAGGGCCATCCCCGGCGAGGGACTCTATAAACCTCGGCGTCCCCGCGGCCGATGCGGCATCGATTCGGGATGCACCGCTAGGCGCAACCCACAGCCATAGCAACGCTATGGCGAGGACTTGCAACGACGCGGGGCGCCCGAAGCGATGCTGCAGCGGCTGCGGGGAAGTTCGCCAGTGTCACAATGGCTGGATAAGCTCGCCGGCCCTCGGCGGACCGTCCACCCGACGACGTCCGCCGCGGACCGCAGAACCACCCTCCCCGAGCATCGGAGACCCATGAAGCACCTCCCGACTTCCCTGTTGGCCACATCGGCCGTCGCGCTGGCCGCGCTGATCGCCCCCGCCGCCGCGTCGGCGCAGACCGAGATCCAGTGGTGGCACTCGATGGGCGGCGCCCTCGGCGACTGGGTCAACGACCTGGCCAAGGACTTCAACGCCAGCCAGAAGGACTACAAGATCGTCCCCACCTACAAGGGCAGCTACGACGAGTCGATGGCCGGCGCCATCGCCGCCTTCCGCGCCGGCAACGCGCCGCACATCCTGCAGGTCTTCGAGGTCGGCACCGCCACGATGATGGCCAGCAAGGGCGCGATCGTGCCGGTGGGCCAGGTCATGCAGCAGGCCGGCGTGAAGTTCGACAACGGCGCCTACGTGCCCGCCGTCGCCGGTTACTACACCGCGCCGAACGGCCAGATGCTGAGCTTCCCGTTCAACAGCTCGACCACCGTCTTCCACTACAACAAGGACGCGTTCAAGGCCGCCGGCCTGGACCCGAACAAGCCGCCGAGCTCCTGGCCCGAGGTCGCCGCCGCCGCCGCCAAGCTCAAGGCCGCCGGCCACAAGTGCCCGTTCACCACGAGCTGGGTCAGCTGGACGCAGCTGGAAAGCTTCTCCGCCTGGCACAACGTCGAGTACGCGACGAAGAACAACGGCTTCGGCGGCCTCGACGCGCGGTTGGCGTTCAACTCGCCGCTGCACGTGCGCCACATCGAGAATCTGGCCAACATGGCCAAGCAGGGCCTGTTCGTCTACAAGGGCCGCGGCAACAGCGCCGACGCGACCTTCTATTCCGGCGAGTGCGCGATGGAGACCGGCTCCTCCGGCCTCTACGCCAACATCAAGAAGAGCGCCAAGTTCGCTTCCGGCATCGCGCCGCTGCCCTACTACCCCGACGTGCCCGGCGCGCCGCAGAACACCGTCATCGGCGGTGCCAGCCTGTGGGTGATGTCCGGCAAGAAGCCGGCCGAATACAAGGGCGTGGCCGCGTTCTTCCAGTACCTGTCCAGGGCCGAGGTCGCGTCCGAGAGCCACAAACGCACCGGTTACCTGCCGGTGACCAAGGCGGCCTACGAGCTGACCGAGCAGAGCGGCTTCTACAAGCAGAACCCAGGCACCGACGTCGCCGTGCAGCAGATGATCCGCAAGACGACGGAGAAGTCGCGCGGCGTGCGCCTGGGCAACTTCGCGCAGATCCGCACCGTCATCGACGAGGAACTGGAGCAGGTCTGGGCCGGCAAGAAGCAGCCCAAGGAAGGCCTGGACGCCGCGGTCAAGCGCGGCAACGAGCTGCTGGAACGCTTCCAGAAGGCCAACAAGTCCTGACCCCCGGCTGAGCCGACCGGGGCGCCGTCGCGCTCCGGTCTCCCCGCCCTTTCCGATTCCTCTTTCGACGCCCTCCCCGGATGTCCCAACAGAAACGCGTGGTGTTCCGATCGCGCTGGCTGCCCTGGCTGCTGCTGGCGCCGCAGGCGCTGGTGATCGGCGTGTTCTTCTTCTGGCCCGCGGCGCAGGCGCTGCTGCAGAGCCTGCAGCAGCAGGACGCCTTCGGCCTGTCGACGGAGTGGGTCGGCCTGGCCAACTTCCAGAACCTGATCGACGACGACAGCTACCTCGCCTCGTTCAAGACGACGGCGGTGTTCTCGCTGCTGGTGGCGGTGATCGGGCTGGCGGTGTCGCTGCTGCTGGCCACGATGGCCAACCGCGTCGTGCGCGGCGCGCCGGTCTACAAGACGCTGCTGATCTGGCCCTACGCGGTCGCGCCGGCGATCGCGGGCGTGCTGTGGCTGTTCATGTTCGCGCCGTCCATCGGCGTGGTCGCCTACGGCCTGCAGCAGATGGGCATCAACTGGAATCACCTGCTCAATGCCGACCACGCGATGACCCTCGTCGTGATGGCCGCGATCTGGAAGCAGGTCTCCTACAACTTCCTGTTCTTCCTGGCCGGGCTGCAGTCCATCCCGAAGTCGCTGCTGGAGGCCGCCGCGATCGACGGCGCCGGCCCGTGGCGCCGCTTCTGGACGATCACCTTCCCGCTGCTGTCGCCGACCTCGTTCTTCCTGCTGGTGATCAACGTGGTCTACGCCTTCTTCGACACCTTCGGCATCATCGACGCGGCCACCCACGGCGGCCCCGGCAAGGACACCGCGATCCTGGTCTACAAGGTCTACTACGACGGCTTCAAGGCGCTGGACCTCGGCGGCTCCGCCGCGCAGAGTGTCGTGCTGATGGTCATCGTGATCACGCTGACGGTCCTGCAGTTCCGCTTCGTCGAAAAGAAAGTGCAGTACTGACATGGTCGAGCGTCGCCCCGCCCTGACGATGCTGTCGCACCTGATCCTGGTGCTCGGCGTGCTGATCGTCGCCTTCCCGCTTTACATCGCCTTCGTCGCGTCGACGCAGACCGCCGCAGAGATCGTCCAGTCCCCGATGCCGCTGCTGCCGGGATCGCACCTGCTGGACAACTATGCGGCCGCGCTGTTCGGCAACACCGGCGGCGGCTCCAAGGCGCCGGTCGGCCAGATGATGTGGATCAGCTTCGTCTCCGCGATGGTCATCGCGGTGGGCAAGATCGCGATCTCGCTGTTGTCGGCCTTCGCGATCGTCTACTTCCGCTTCCCGGCGCGGAACTTCTTCTTCTGGGCCATCTTCGTCACCTTGATGCTGCCGGTGGAAGTGCGCATCGGCCCGACCTACCAGGTCGTCTCCGACCTGAAGATGCTCAACACCTACGCCGGGCTGACGGTACCGCTGATCGCCTCGGCGACCGCGACCTTCCTGTTCCGGCAGTTCTTCCTGACGATCCCGGACGAGCTCGTCGAAGCCTCGCGCATCGACGGCGCCGGTCCGCTGCGCTTCTTCCGCGACGTGCTGCTGCCCTTGTCGAAGACCAGCATCGCGGCGCTCTTCGTCATCCAGTTCATCTACGGCTGGAACCAGTACCTGTGGCCGCTGCTGGTCACGACCGACGAGCAGATGTACCCGGTCGTCATCGGCATCAAGCGCATGATCAGCGGCGGCGACGCGGCCAACGACTGGAACATCATCATGGCCACCGCGATGCTGGCGATGATCCCGCCGGCGCTGGTCGTGGTGCTGATGCAGCGCTGGTTCGTGAAGGGCCTGGTGGACGCCGAGAAGTAAGCGCCGGGAAGCAATCGCCGACCACCAAGCGCCGACAAGTAAAACGAGAGAAGACTCCGATGGCAAGCATTTCCCTGCGCAACGTCGTCAAGCAATACGGCAGCGGCGCCAAGGCCAACCCCGTGATCCACGGCGTCAACGCCGAGATCCGGGACGGCGAGTTCGTCGTCATCGTCGGTCCGTCGGGCTGCGGCAAGTCCACGCTGCTGCGCATGGTCGCGGGGCTGGAAGAGATCAGCGGCGGCGAGATCGCCATCGGCGAGCGCGTCGTCAACGAGATCGAGCCCGCGGACCGCGACATCGCGATGGTGTTCCAGAACTACGCGCTCTACCCGCACATGAGCGTGTTCGAGAACATGGCCTACGGGCTGAAGATCCGCAAGCTGTCCGAAGCGCAGATCCGCGAGCGTGTCGACAAGGCCGCGCGCATCCTGGAACTCGCGCACCTGCTGCAGCGCAAGCCGCGCGAGCTCTCCGGCGGCCAGCGCCAGCGCGTCGCGATGGGGCGGGCGATCGTGCGCGATCCGCAGGTCTTCCTGTTCGACGAGCCGCTGTCCAACCTCGACGCCAAGCTGCGCGTGCAGACGCGGTTGGAAATCCAGAAGCTGCACCGCGAGCTGGGCGTGACCTCGCTGTTCGTCACGCACGACCAGGTCGAGGCGATGACACTGGCGCAGCGCATCGTCGTCATGAACGGCGGGCGCATGGAGCAGTTCGGCACGCCCGACGAGGTCTACGGCCGCCCGGCCACGACCTTCGTCGCGAGCTTCATCGGCTCGCCGGCGATGAACCTGCTCAAGGGCCGCGTCGATGGTCGGCGTTTCGTCATCGGCAACACCGCCCTGCCGCTGCCGCAAGCGGCGCCGCGCGAGGGCGAGCTGATCCTCGGACTGCGTCCCGAACACGCGCTGCCGCACGATAGGCAGATCGTCGCGGGCGACACCACAGCCTGGCCGCTGAAGGTGGACATGGTCGAGATGCTGGGCGCGGAACGGCTGGTGTACGGCCGTCTCGGCGACGCGGCCTTCACGCTGCGCATCGACGGCACCGACACGCCGCCGCAACCTGGCGCCGAGGTGCTGCTGACGGCGCCGGCCGAGCGGCTGCACTGGTTCGATCCCGCGACGGGGCAGCGCGTCGACTGAGCGCGCGCGCCTTGCCTGGCTTCGAGGATCCACGATCAGGGAGAACGACATGACGAACCGGACACCGATCCTCGACGACGAGACCAACTGGCCCTGGTCGCTGCCCTTCTGGGTCGCGCATCGCGGCGCGGGCAAGCTGGCGCCGGAGAACACGCTGGCGGCCTTCCGCGAAGGCGCGCGCCACGGCTACCGCGCCTTCGAGTGCGACGTGAAGCTGAGCGCCGACGGCGTTCCGTTCCTGCTGCACGACGCGACGCTCGACCGCACGACGACCTCGCGCGGCCGCGCCGCGGACCGGACCTGGAGCGAACTGTCCCGGCTCGACGCGGGCCGCTGGCACAGCCGTGCATTCGCGGGCGAACCGCCGGCCAGCCTCGAAGCCATCGCCGCCTTCGTGCGCCGCAACCAGCACGCGCTGAACATCGAGATCAAGCCCACCCCGGGCGACGAGTTCCGCACCGGCGAGGTCGTCGGGGGCGAGGTGCTGCGTCTGTGGGAAGAGACGGCGCCGGACTCGGTGCTGTTCAGCAGCTTCCAGCCGGAGGCGCTGCGCGGTGCGCGCGAGTCCGCGCCGCAGGTGCCGCGCGGTCTGCTGCTCGACAAGCTCGAGGGCGACGGCTGGCTGCAACTGGCGCAGTCGCTGGGCTGCCGCGCCGTCATCACGCATTACGCGCTGATGGATCAGACGCTGGTGGCTCGCCTGCACGAGGCCGAGATGAAGGCGCTGGTCTACACGGTGAACGACGCCGCTGCCGCGCAATGGCTGATCGCCAACGGCGTCGACGGCATCATCACCGACGCGGTCGACCGCTTCAGCCCGACGGCCTGAGCCGCCGATCGCGGAACCTCGGCGGACCTGGCCGGACAACGCAGCGCCCCGTGCGCGCGGTCGCTTTCAGCGCGAGGGATCGATCAACTCGTTGATCGAGATCATTCCGTAGATGCAGGTATCGCTGAGCTGTCCGGTGACGTTCAGCGCGTCGTCGCGCAACAGCCCTTCGAGCGAGAAGCCGCAGCGCTCGGCGACCGCCCGACTGGCTGCATTGCGCGAATCGGTGCGGATCTCCAGGCGACGCGCACGCAACTGGCCGAAGGCCATGCGCGCCAACGCGATCACTGCCTCAGACACCAGCCCGCGCCCGGTGTGCGACGGGCTGATCCAGTAGCCGAGCTCGTAGCGGCGCACCTTCCATTCCAATGTGTGCAGCCCCGCGCCGCCGATCAGCCGGCCCGGTTGACCGTCCGGCTCGCGTTCATGCAGGTAGTAGGCGAGGTGCTGCCGCTGCAGGAACTGCGACTGCATGCGCCGCGCGATCGCCTCGGACTGCTCGACGCTGGGCGTCTCGTGCGCCCAGGGCATCCAGGGCTTGAGGTGCTCCTGGGCGTCGAGGACGGCGCGGTTGAGGACAGGCCCGAGGCCCGCCCGCGGTGCCAGGAGCAGGAGACGCGAGGTCTCCAGGCGCTCGGGAACGTCGATGAGGATGGGGTCGTCGGCAGGCATGACTCGCATGATGGAAGGCGGTCCTGTCAGTTGCCGTTGGCCGGCTGCAAGTTCGTGCCGCCCGTCTGACTCGCAGGAGGGACGCCAGGCATCGCCTCGGCCCCCAGCGGGGGCTCCTCATCCTCGACCTTGGGCAGCACCTTCACCGAACGGATGGCCTGGACCTGCCAGGCCAGCGCCGCCAGCAGCAGCGCGCCCACGCCGGCGAAGGCCAGCGCGGCGCGCAGGCTGACGTGCTCGCCGAGCCAGCCGCCGATCAGCGCGCCGGGACCGGCGGGGATCAGGATGAGCCAGCGCATCGTGCTGGTCATGCGGCCCAGCAGCGGCCCGGGCGTCACCGCCTGTCTCAGCGACAGGAAGTTGATGAAGATGAACACCGCGCCGATGCCGAACATGAACAGCGTGAAGGCGAAGGCCGCGACGCCCCAGGCGTTGGCCGGCGCGACGCACAGCGCCGCCCAGCCGACGCCGCACAGCGCGAAGCCGCTGACCAGGCAAGGCCCGGGTCCGAGGCGCGCGCTGACGCGGTGGCCGATGGCGCTCGCCAGCACCGTGCCGGCGCCCAGCGCGATGTAGGACAGGCCGACGCTCTGCGCCGACAGCCCGAGCACGCGCGTCGCGAACAGGATCTGCACCACCTGCGCCGCCTGGTTGAACATCTGCCAGCCGCCGACCGCGCAGGCCAGCGCGACCAGCATGGGCTTGCCGCGCACGAAGGCGACGCCGGCCTTCAGGTCGCGCCAGAAATCGGCACCGTCCAGGCGATGCAGGGTCTCATTGACCTTGACGCCGCGCAGGATCGCCGCGGAGGCCACCAGCAGCAGCGCGTCGACCGCCAGCGCCAGCGGCGCGCCGACCAGCTTGATCAGCGCGCCCGCCACACCGGGACCGGCGACTTCCGCGCCCGACGAGGCCAGGGCGTTCTTCGCATGCGCCTCGACCAGCCGGTCCCGGCTCACCACCTGCGTCAGCACGATCTGCGAGGCGCTGCCCGCGATCGTGTACACGGTGCCGAGCAGGAAGCCGACGAAGTACAGCCAGGGCATGCCCAGCCAGCCCAGCCAGTGGGCGATCGGCACGCTGGCCACGGCCACGGCCAGCGTGAGCTCGCCGACGATGTAGACCGGCAGCTTGCGCACGCGGTCCAGCCACACGCCGGCGGGCAGCGAGAACAGCACGAACGGCGCGAGTTCCATCGCCGTCAGCACGCCCATCTGCGTCGGCGACGCATGCAGCAGCACCGCCGCGGTCAGCGGCAGCGCCAGCAGCGTGATCTGCCCGCCCAGCGAGCTGATCAGGATCGACGTCCACAGACGCCGGTAGACGAGGTTGCGCAGCAGATCGCCGGCGGGGAGCCGGATGAGATCCAGCAGGCGGTCGAGCAGACGGTCGACCCACGTGGTTGTCCTCTTGGGCAACATGATGAAACTCCGGATGCGGGCCGCGCGGGGCGTCGTGCGCCGGGTGCGGACCGGGCGAGCGGGACGCGTCGGCGTCGCGGTCGCGGAAAGCCAGGGACCTGGGAGTCCGGCCGCAGCGGGCCGGCGGGCATCGTGAAGATGCCTACGGTCGTCGCGCCCAGCCGGCCTGGCCAAGCGCGCGCACCGACGCCAGGGCGTCGTTTCTGGTGCGGTCGAGCAGCTTGGTCATCAGTCGGCTCCGATCGTTGATCGTGGCGTGAGAGCTTCCGGGGAGGAAGAAGGCGTCGATGCTATCAGCGCCGTCATGTCGTCCACAAGTGAGGAAAGGCAGGGGAGCGGCCCTGCCCCGCACGCGCAGCGGGTTCACCACCCCGCAGCCGCACCGTCGCGCCGCGGATCGCTGGCCGCGACGTAACCCTCCACCGCCGGATCGCCGAGGCGCCAGATGAACTGCCCCGCGCCGAAGTCCTGGTAGCTGTCGCTGATCCCGGCGATCTCGTGGCCGAGCGCCCGCAGTCCCGCGACGGCTTCGGGGTTCATCGTCGACTCGACGTTGATCGACAGCCCCGCGTTGTAGCGCCAGCGCGGCGCGTCGCAAGCGGCCTGCGGATGCTGGCGATGGTCGAGCATCCGCACCAGCGTCTGCAGGTGACCTTGCGGCTGCATATTGGCGCCCATCACGCCATAGCTCATCTGCGGTTGGCCGTCCTTCATCAGGAAGGCCGGGATGATCGTGTGGAACGGCCGCTTGCCCGGCGCGACGACGTTGGCATGACCCGCTTCGCGCGTGAAACCATGACCGCGGTTCTGCAACGACAGGCCGTAGCCCGGGACCACGACGCCTGAGCCGAAGCCGTGATAGTTGCTCTGGATGAAGCTGACCATCATGCCGTTCTCGTCGGCGGCGGTCAGATAGATGGTGCCGCCCTTGACCGGATTGCCGGCATGGAAGTCCTGCGCCCTGTTCCGGTCGATCAGCTTCGCGCGCTCGGCGAGGTAGCCCGGGTCCAGCAGTTCGGCGACCTGGACTTCCATCGTCCGCGCATCGCTGACGTAGCGGTAGGTATCGGCGAAAGCGAGCTTCATCGCCTCGATCTGCAGGTGATGGGAAGCGGCGCTGTCCGCGGGCAGCGACGCGATGTCGAACTGCTTGAGGATGCCCAGCGCGATCAGCGCCGCGATGCCCTGCCCGTTCGGCGGGATCTCGTGCAGCGTGTGGCCGGCATAGTCCATCGAGATCGTGTCCACCCACTGCGGCGCGTAGGCGGCGAAGTCGGCGGCGGTGATCGCGCCGCCGGTCTCGCGCGCGAAAGCCGCGGTGGCCTGGGCGATCTCACCGCGGTAGAAGGCTTCGCCCTTCGTCTGCGCGATCAGGCGCAGCGTGCGCGCGGCCGCGGCGAAACGGAACACCTCCCCCACTTCGGGCGCGCGGCCCTTGGGCAGGAAGGCCTCGGCGAAGCCCGGTTGCGACACGAGGTCCGCGACCTCGGACGCGAGGCGCCACTTGCCCTGCACGATCACCGGCACGGCGTAGCCGCGCTCGGCGATCTCGATCGCCGGCGCCATCAGGTCGGCGAACGGCAGCTTGCCGTAGCGCTCGCTCAACGCGACCCAGCCGCCCACCGCGCCGGGCACCGTCACCGCGTCCCAGCCGCGCAGCGGCAGCGATGCGCCGACGCCGTGCTTGCGGTCGAAGTACTCGGGCGTCCACGCCTGCGGCGCGATGCCGGAGGCATTCAACCCCTGCAAGGTCTTCCCGTCCCACACGATCGCGAAGGCATCCGAGCCGAGGCCGTTGCTGCAGGGCTCGAGCAGCGTCATGCAGGCCGCGGTCGCGATCGCGGCGTCCACCGCGTTGCCGCCCTGCCCCAGGATGCGCAGACCGGCCTGCGCGGCCTGCGGATGCGAGGTCGACACGACATTGCGCGCGAAGACCGGGCTGCGTTGGCTCGCGTAGCCGAGGGTCCAGTCGAAGGTGGCGTGGGGGGCTGTCATCGGGGTCTCCTGAATGCGTGCGCGGCATCTTGCCCGATGGCTCCGGGGTCGGACAGCGCGCAAGACCTGACCCGTGAAGAACCCGTGCGGATTGCGTAACCCATTGCAAAGCTGCACGGGGCTGTCAACACATCGTGTCGCGGCGTCGTTGTCTGCTCACCTTGTTCAACCCGCTGGAGAAACCAGATGCAAGCCTTCAAGACCATCAAGACCCTGGCCCTGATCCCCGCCCTGCTGATTGCCGGCGCCGCGATGGCCCAAGGCACCGCCACCCCGGCAGCGCCCGCCACGCAAGCGGCTCCGGTGGCGACCGCCGCTCCGGCGTCCGACGCCAAGACCGAGCACAAGGCTGCGAAGCACCACAAGGCCGCCGGCGACAAGACCGCCGCGCACAAGACCAGCCACAAGAAGGCTGAGAAGCCGGCTGAAGGCGCCTCCGCCGCCAAGTAATCGGCGCGGAAGTCGAAGGCGCCTCGCGCGCCTCGACGCCTCAAAAAAGAAACCGCAGCACCGGGGGACCGGTCTGCGGTTTTTCTTCGTCCGGCGCTGTTGCCGGAAGCGGCTCGATCAGCCGCCGGGCTTCAGGACGCTTTCGCGAGCAGAACGCCGTCGATCAGGCGGCCAGTTGCGCGATCGGGATGACGCGCGACGTGCTGGCGCAGGTCACGCCGTGGGCGGCGGCGCAGTGGCGCAGGGCTTCATTGAAGACATCGCGCGCGCAGTCGTGGCAGCTGCCGCAGGCGGAGGCCACCTGCGTCTCGTCCTGGAGCACGTCGAAGTTGTGAACGCCGTCGGCCACGGTGCGGCGGATATCGCGGTCGGAAACTCGATGGCAGAGGCAGACGATCATGGCGGCGGCGAGTCAGGATGAACCTGGGATGGCCGGAATACTAACGCAAACGCGAATCCCTCTCAATTGAGTTGCAGAGTCCCCTCAGCGCGTCGGACAACTGTCGGTGAACAACGACACGGATGACGCCCCCCGTCCTCCAGACGCAGCCTGACCCCCAAGCCGGACGAAAAAAAGCCCCGGCGAGCGGGGCTTCGGGGTTCCTGGCGGCGGCTGGGGCCCCGGGATGGGCGGGCTGGCGTTCAGCTGGCGTCGCCCATCTGGCTCTGCAGCCAGTTCTGTTCGCCGATCTGCGCGATCAGCTCGATCTGGGTTTCCAGATGGTCGATGTGCTCTTCGGTGTCGGCGAGGATCTCCTCGAGCACCTCGCGGGAGATGTAGTCACGCACGCTCTCGCAGTAGGCGATGGCTTCCTTCAGCAGCGGATGGCTGCCCATCTCGATCTTCAGGTCGCAATGCTGGGCCTCGACCGCGTTCTCGCCGATGTAGAGCTTGCCCAGGTCCTGCAGGTTGGGCAGGCCTTCCAGCAGCAGGATGCGATCCATCAGCTTGTCGGCGTGCTTCATCTCCTCGATGGACTCGGCGTACTCGTGCTTGGCCAGGCGCTCCAGGCCCCAGCTCTTGTACATCTTGTAGTGCAGGAAGTACTGGTTGATCGCGGTCAGCTCGTTCTTCAGCTGCGCGTTCAAGTACTCGATGACCTTGGCGTCGCCCTTCATGTTCTTCTCCTGGAATTCGGTGGATTGGGCGCATTGTCCTCATCCCTACGACGAATGGGGACAAGACCCGGCGCCCCCGCTCTGCATGCGAAGTATTCGCAGCCCGTTTCCGTCGGCGCCGCCTCTGAGGAGATGCCGTCCGGACGCGATCCGACAAGAAAAGTCCAATCGTCGCGATTCTTGGTTGCTATTGCGAATCGTTCTCATTAAGATGCGTCGCATGAATGCCCACCACCACCCCCATCTCGAAGCCCTGCAAGCCGTTGCGCTGGACAGCGCACGGGTCGCCGCAGGTTCGCCGCGCGAAGCGGTTCCGTTGGTCCAGCGCCGCCGCATCAGCAGCCAGGCGCTGATGGGCAACGACCGGGAGGTCGAGATCGAACACGCCGGCTCGCTCTACCGGCTGCGTGTGACATCGCTGGGCAAGCTCATCCTGACCAAGTGATCCGCCGGGCGGCGGCCGGCCGAGGACCGGTCCGCCGCTCGCGATCGCTGTCGCGGTTGCCCTTTCCGTTTCGCTTTCCCTTCTGAACGCCGGCCGTCCGCGAGGACCGCCCGCCGCACCAGCCCGCGTCGTGCCAGCCCGTGCGAGATCCCAAGAACTACAAGGATTTCGTCACCATGCAATTGCGCCCGACGCCCGTCGCGCTCGCCCTGTCCTTGGCTTTCCCGCTGGCATTCGCCCAGACGACGGCCGCCACGACCCCACCGAACGCCGAGAACCCCCAACAGCTCGGCGAACTGACCGTCTCCGCGACCCGCACCGAACGCTCGGTCGACGCGGTGCCCAACACGGTCACCGTCAAGAACCGCAAGCAGCTTGATCGCCGCGACGCGCGCGACCTGAAGGACCTGCTGTCCGACGAGGTCGACCTCGACGTGAAGGCGATGACCCCGCGCTTCACGGCCGCGGGCGCGTCCACCGGCCGCTCCGGCAATGAAGGCATCAACATCCGCGGCCTGGAGGGCAACCGGGTGCTGATGATGGTCGACGGCATCCGCCTGCCGCAGAGCTTCGCGTTCGGCGCGTTCGCGAGCGGCCGCGCCGACTTCGTCGATCTCAACAGCCTGGCGAGCGTCGAGGTCCTGCGCGGCCCGACGTCCACGTCCTACGGCAGCGACGGCCTGGCCGGCGCGCTGAGCCTGCGCACGCTGTCGCCGGAGGACCTGCTGGTGAACGGCAAGACCTTCGCCGGCTTCGCGCGCCTGGGCGCGCTGAGCGTCGACGACTCCAAACGCGCCAGCGCCGCGGTCGCCTTCGGTGCCGGCGACTGGAGCAGCCTGGTGCAGGCGTCGGTCCAGCGCGGCCACGAGACGAAGAACGAAGGCGACAACGGCGCGGCCAACGCCACCCGCACCAAGCCCAACCCGACCGACGTCGACACCCACAGCGTGATGGCCAAGCTCGGTTATCGCGTCAACGCGAACCATCGCCTGATGGGCACGCTCGAGTACCGCGAGCGCAAGATCGACACCAGCGTGCTGACGGCCGTGACAGCCCCGCCGGCGACCGGCACGCTGCCGTCGACGGCCGTGCTGGCGCTGGATGCGCACGACAAGATGGACCGCACGCGGGTCTCGCTGGAGCACCGCTACGAGGACCTGAACGCGACCTGGCTGCAGCAGGCGACGACGCATGTCTACGTGCAGGACAGCGAGACGCGTCAGTTCTCCTACGAGGACCGCAACACCGCCGCGGACCGCACGCGGCTGGGCACGTACAAGGAACGCGTGATCGGCCTGAGCTCGCAGGCGCAGACGCAGCTGGCCCACCAGCGCCTGAGCTACGGCATCGACGTGAGCCGCAACACGATCGAAGGCGTGCGTGACGGCACGGTCCCGCCGGCTGGCGAGACCTTCCCGAGCAAGCCCTTCCCCGACACCAAGTACACGCTGGCCGGCGCCTTCGTGCAGGACGAGATCGAGGCGGGCGATTTCACGATCATTCCCGCGCTGCGCTTCGAGCACTACAAGCTGTCGCCGAAGCAGGACGGCTACACCGGGCAGATCGTCTCGCTGTCGGACCAGGCCGTGACGCCGCGCATCGGCCTGATCTGGCGCGCCACGCCCGCCGTCCAGCCCTACGTGAACTGGGCGCAGGGCTTCCGCGCGCCGACGCCGGACCAGGTGAACAACGGCTTCGCCAACCCGATCCAGGGCTACCAGAGCATCGGCAACCCCGACCTGAAGGCGGAACACGCCAACAGCTGGGAACTGGGCCTGCGCGGCAAGCTGCTGGAGACGCTGCGCTGGCAGCTGAGCGCCTACGACAACCGCTATCGCGACTTCATCTCGCAGGAGATGGTCGGCGGTGCCTTCACGCCCGCGAACCCGGCGATCTTCCAGTACGTCAACCTGAGCCAGGCCCGGATCAAGGGCGTCGAGGCGCGCTTCGTCTGGGACATCTCGTCGACCTTCAACGTGAACGCATCGGTGGCGAAGTCACGCGGCCACAGCATCGAGAACGGCGTCGAGACACCGCTCGACAGCGTGCAGCCGCTGCGCGGAAAGATCGGCGCGCACTACGAGTCCGGTCCGTGGGCCGTCGAGGCCAACTGGCTGCACAGCTCCGGCAAGAAGCCGTCGGACGTCAGCACGGCGACCCAGTACACGCCGAAGAAGTACGACGTGGTCGACCTCGGCGGCGCGTACCGCTTCGACAAGACCTTCTCGATCTCCGCGTACGTCACCAACCTCTTCGACAAGAAGTACTGGCGCTGGGGCGACGTGACCGGCATCAGCGCCGCCACGCCGGCGGCCCTGGCCGTGATCGACAGCTACACCGCCCCCGGCCGCGCCTTCCAGGTGACGCTGCGCGCCGATTTCTGATCAGGAGTCTTCCGCCATGCAAGCCAGCTTCACCGCCCTGCGACAGGCCTTCGCCACCGCCCGCACGGAGCGCAAGGCTCGCCACCGCGACATCGCCAACGATCTGCGCATCTCCGAAGGCGCGCTGCTCGCCGCCCATGCCGGCCCGTTCGCCGACGACGAGTCCCCGCTGCGCGCGCGCCGTCTGCGTGCCGAGTGGCAGGACCTGATCGCCGCGCTCGAGCCGCTGGGGCCGGTGATGGCGCTGACTCGCAACGAGTCCTGCGTCCACGAGAAGGTCGGCTTCTACACCGCCGTCAGCGCGCAGGGCCCGCAGCGCCAGGTCGGCCTGGTGCTGGGTGGCGCGATCGACCTGCGCATCTTCTACAGCCACTGGCGCCACGGCTTCGCCGTAGCGGAGCGACTGTCCGACGGCGCGCTGCAGCGCAGCCTGCAGTTCTTCGATGCCGCCGGCCAGGCCATCCACAAGGTCTTCGTGAAGCCGGAGAGCGACCTCGCCGCCTACGAGGCGCTCGTCGAGCGCTTCCTGGCGGAGGACCAGCAACCCGGCTTCGAGCCCGGCGACGCGTGGCAGGACCCGGCGGAGATCGCCGACGAGCGCGTCGATGTCGCGGCCTTCCGCAGCGAGTGGGCGTCGCTGCGCGACACGCACGACTTCTTCGGCCTGCTCAAGCGGCACGGCCTGAGCCGCACGCAGGCGCTGCGGCTGGCCGAGCCGCGCTTCGCGCAGCCGCTGGCCCTGTCCAGCGCGCAGGAGCTGCTGAGCCGCGCCGCGCAGGAGAACGTGTCGATCATGGTCTTCGTCGGCAACCCCGGGATGATCCAGATCCATAGCGGCCCGGTGAACAAGGTCGCGATGATGGGGCCGTGGATCAACGTGCTGGACCCGGGCTTCAACCTGCATCTGCGCGAGGACCACATCGCCTCGGCGTGGCTGGTGCGCAAGCCCACGGTCGACGGGCTGGTGTGCTCGCTGGAGCTGTTCGACGCGCAGGGCCGCACGATCGCGATGCTGTTCGGCGAACGCAAGCCCGGTCAGGCCGAGCGCTGCGATTGGCGCAATCTGCTGGAGAGCCTCGTCGAAGGCGCACCGGCGGAGACCGTGCCGTGCTGAGCCGCCGCCACGTCCTGTCGCTGGCGCCGGTCGCGGCGCTGCTGTCGATCAGCGGCCGGGCGTGGGCCGCGCCGCAGCGCATCATCGCCGTCGGTGGCGCGTTGACCGAGCTGATCTTTGAGCTGGGCGCGCAAGGCGAGCTGGTCGGCGTGGACAGCACCTCGCTGTATCCGGCGGCCGCGACGAAGCTGCCCAACGTCGGCTACGCGCGCACGCTCGCCGCCGAAGGCCTGCTGTCGCTGGCGCCGACGATGGTCGTCGCGACCGAGGAAGCCGGCCCGCCCGCGGTGCTGCGCCAACTCGAAGCCGCGAAGGTGCCGCTGCACGTGCTGCGCGCGGAGCACCGCTTCGAAGGCGTGCTCGAACGTACCCAGGCGCTCGGCGATCTGCTCGGCCGCCAGCAGCAAGCCGCCGCCCTGTCGCAGAAGCTGCGGGCCGAATGGACCGCCAGCCGTGCCCAGGTGACGAAGCTGGCCGCCGGCCATCGCGCGCCGCGCGTGCTCTTCGTGCTGTCGAACGCGGGGAACCAGGCGCGCATTGCCGGCGCCGACACGGCGGCGGACGCGATGATCGGCTACGCCGCCGCGACCAATGCGCTCGGCGAGGCCCATGGCTACAAGATGCTCTCGCCGGAGGCCGCGATCGCCGCGGCGCCGGACGTGATCCTCGCGACGACGCAAGGCGTCGAGGCGAGCAGCGGCATCGACGGTCTGCTGAAGCTGCCGGGCCTGGCGCAGACGCCGGCCGGTCAGAACCAGCGCGTGGTCGTGATGGAAACGATGGAGCTGCTCGGCTTCGGGCCGCGCACGCCGAAGGCGCTCTCGACCTTGGCTCAGGCCCTGCATGCGTCGGCGGGTACGGGCAAGACGGCGTGAGCGTCCAGCGTCGGACAGCACGACGAACGGCACGGCCAACCACACGACGGACAGCACGATGAGCACGATCGGATCCGCCCTGCCTTCGCGATCCTCGCCGGTGGCCGCGGCGTCGGCGCGGCACGCGTGGTCGCGCCGCGCGTGGTCGCGTCCGATGTTGCTGGCGGTCACACTGGTGCTCGCGCTCATCGTGGCGGTGCAGTTCGGCGCGGTGCCGATCGCGGCGGCGGACTGGCTCAACGGTCCGTGGAGCGACGCCCCCAAGACCGGCGGCGCGCACGTGCTGTGGCAACTGCGCTTGCCGCGCCTCGGGCTGACGCTCGCGGTCGGCGCGGCGCTCGGCCTGGCCGGAGCGCTGAGCCAGGCGCTCTTCCGCAATCCGATGGCCGAGCCCAGCCTGCTCGGCGTCACCAGCGGCGCCGCCGCGGCGGTGGCGCTCACCCTGACGGTCTTCGCCGGCCTGCACGCCGCGCTGCCCGCGGAGGCACGACTGTGGCTGCTGCCGCTGGTCGGCTTCGGCGGCGCGCTGGCGGTGTGCTTCTCGCTGGACCGGCTCTCGCGCTGGCTGGCGCCGGGCTCGATCGCGGCGCTGCTGCTGTGCGGGCTGGCCTTGCAGGCCATGACCTTTGCGATCGTCGGCCTGTGCAGCTTCATCGCCAACGACGAGCAACTGCGCGCGATCAACTTCTGGACGCTCGGCTCGCTGGCCGGCGCCAACTGGATCATGGCCGCGGTGATGGGCGTCGCGTTGCTGGTGCTCGGCGCGGTGGCGCTTCGCATCGCACCGCGCCTGAACGCGCTCGCGCTTGGCGAGGCGGCGGCCGCCCACGTCGGCATCGATGTCGAACGGCTGCGCTGGTGGTGCATCTCCATGGTCGCCCTCCTGTCGGCGCTGGCGGTCGCTTGGTGCGGGAACATCGGATTCATCGGCCTGATGGCGCCCCACCTGGCCCGGCAACTGGTGGGCGCAGACCAGCGCCAGGTGCTGCCCAACGCGATGCTCGCGGGCGCGCTGCTGCTGGTCGTGGCGGACACCTTCGCGCGGACGCTGGCGGTGCCGGCGGAGATCCCCGTCGGCGTGTTCAGCGCGCTGATCGGCGCGCCCTGGTTCCTCGTCCTGCTGCGCGGCGCGGCGCGTCGCCTGGGGAGCGCGTGATGGCCTCGCTGCTGACCCTGCAGGACGTGCGCGTGACGCTGGGCCACGCAACGATCGGACCGGTGACGCTGCGCGTCGATCCGGGCGAGCGCATCGCGATCCTCGGCCCGAGCGGCGCCGGCAAGTCGACCCTGCTGCGACTCATCGCGCGAGAGCTGCGTCCGGCATCGGGCACGCTGAATTTCGACGGACGTCCACTCACAGCCTGGTCGCCGGCCGATCTCGCGCAACGACGCGCGGTGCTGCCGCAACAACATGGCGTCGCATTCGGCCTGCCCGTCGAGCTGGTCGTCGCCCTGGGCCGCGTCGCGCGTCAGGGCGACGGCCGCCAGGATGCGATCGTGCGCGAGGCGCTGGCGCATGCGCAGGCCGATCACCTCCTCGGTCGCCGCTTCGACACGCTGTCCGGCGGCGAGCAGGCGCGCGTGCAACTGGCGCGCGTGTTCGCGCAGGCCTGGGACGCGCGCGACGGGCTGCTGCTGGTCGACGAACCGGTCGCGGCGCTCGATCCGGGCCTGAGCGTCTCGCTGATGGCGGCGATGTCGGACTTCGCGGCGGAGCGCGGCCATGCGCTGGTCGCGGTGCTGCACGACCTCAACCTCGCGATGAATCATGTCGACCGGCTGTGGCTGATGAAGTCCGGCCGGCTGCTGGCCGACTGCGACGCGCTGCCGGCCACGCTGCCGCTGCTGGAACAGCTCTACGACACCAGACTGCGACTGCTGCGCGACCAACATGGACTCGCGATCCTGCCGATGCTCGGCGGCGCGGTGGGAGCGCGGGCATGAGTGCCACTGCTCTGCAACTGCACGGCCGGATGCCGCGCTGGAGCGGCTGGGCCATGACCGCCGCAATCCATGCGGCCCTGCTGCTGGCGCTGGCCGGCGCCTTTGCGCCGAAGCGCTCGCCCGCACCGGCGCCGATGACGATCAGCGCGCGACTGGTGCCATCGACGACGGCGCCGACCGCGGCGATCACGCCGTCGATCCCCGTCGAACTGCCGCGCTCGGCGCTGAGCGTTCCGCCGATACCGGACATCCCGCCGCCGCCCGTGCTAATCGAGGCAACGCCGCCGATCGCTGTCGCGGCGACGCCGCTCCGATTCGTCGATCCGCCGGCGGCCGCGACGGCGGACCAGAACCCGGCCACGGCCCGGCCCGTCGCAGTCGTCGCGCCCGCCGTGGCCGCCGTGGCCGCCGTGGTCGTGGCCACGACGGCGGTCGTTCCGCCTGCGCCGATGCCCTTGCCCGCGCCGGCCACCGGCGATTCCCCGGTCCAGATGCCCGCCGACCACCGCGCATGCAGTGCCCAGCAGACCGCGCGCCACTATCCGGCGATGCTGCGTGACCGCGGCATCCAGGGTCAGGTCGTGCTGCGCGTCAAGGTCGACGCCGACGGTCATGCCGCAGAGGTCGTCGTGGCCGGCGGCAGCGGCTGGCGGCTGCTGGACGAGGCGGCGCGCCGCGTCGCCGAATCCTGTTCCTTCATCCCGGCCCGGCGCGGCAACCAGCGACTGGTCAGCTGGGTCGAGTACCCGGTGCGCTTCGCGCTCCAGGCGTCCCCCTTGCAGTAAGGAGTCCACCCCATGTGCGACAAGCCCATCCCCACTTCGCTCCTGAGCCTGCTGGCGCGTCCCGGCGCGAGCGCTTCCGACCCGCTGGGCGATCTCCCCGTGCTGGCATCCGCCGCGGGCGCGGTGACGGGGGGTGGCGTCTTCATGCAGGAAGGCGACGTTGTTCCGTCCGCCATGGCGGGACTGCCGCTGGCGCAGGCGCTTGCGCGCGGCGAGGCTTCGCCCTTGTCCTCCGCCTCTTCGTCCTCGTCGTCCGACGACACGCCGGTGCCGCGCGGTTCGCGCCGTCGGCGCCTATGGGAACTGCCGGCGCAGGCGCTGTGCCCGGTGATCGGCGTGTGCCTGCCGATGCCGGTGCTGCGCCGCAAGCTGGGCAAGCTGCTCGGCGGCCAGGCGCTGACCAACGATTACGAGATGCACTGCGGCGCGATCAACGAATGCGCGCGCCGCGGGCCGGTGTCGGAGATGCTGCAAAAGGAGCTGGACCAGCGCTTCTCGATCGCGCTGCGACAGTCCGCGCAGCACAAGACGGCGGAATCGCTGACGCGCTGGTGGAACGCCGCGCAACAGGGGAACGACGTCGGCGGCGCGCTGTGGGGCGCGCTGACGCATGCGCGGTGCGACGCGGCGCTGCAGGAGCAGGTGCTGCGCGACATCCACATGCTGCAGCACCAGGTCGGCGCGGCGAACCGCGCGGACCTGCAGCGGCTCGACGAGCTGCAGGACGAGCACGCGATCCTGACGCGCGAACTGGCGCAGGCGCAGTCGCGCAGCACGCGGCTGCTCGCGGAGCGGGCCCGGGAGCTTGAGCTGTCGCAGGCCGAGTGCCTGCGCCTGCGCGGCGAGCTGCTGGCGCGCGACACGCTGGCGGCGGGACTGCGCGACGAGCTGCAGCAACTCGAAGAAAGCATCCCCGGCCTGCGCCATCGCCATGAGCAGGCGAAGCAGCTGCAGACGCAGCAGGACCGCATCCACCAGCTGGAGCGCGCGCTGCTGACCTCGCGCCAGCAGGCGGAACGCGAGCAGCGCCGCGCGGACGAACTGCAGCAGGCGCTGGCGTTGTCGGAGCGCCAACGGGACCAGCAGCAGACGCAGGCATCGCTGCAAGCCGATTCACAACCGGGCACGGAAGGCGCGCTGCCGTCGCTGGACGAGCGCTCGGTGCTGTGCGTCGGCGGCCGACCGGCGGTGGTGCCGATCTACCGCCAGCTGATCGAGCGCACCGGCGGACGTTTCCTCCACCACGACGGCGGCGAGGAAGACGCCGTATCCAAGCTCGACGCGAGCCTTGCGGCTGCGGACCTGGTGATCTGCCAGACCGGCTGCATCAGTCACGACGCGTATTGGCGGGTGAAGGACCACTGCAAGCGGCACAACAAGAAGTGCGTCTACATCGAGTCCCCGAGCGCGAGCGGCATGCGCCGCGCGCTGGGCTCGTTGAGTGTCGAAGAGCGAGCGGAAACAGCGGCCCAGCCGCAAGATCAGCAAGGCTGAGTCATCTGCTCGGCCGGCAATACTGAATCGGGGGTGATGGCTGCTTGAGGCTGATCTGCGTCACTCGCGGGCCAGTGCCTAAACGACAGCGCCTACGCAGACCGGTCATTGAAGGCCGCTGGCTCTGACCGGCTGATTCACTCCCGGAACCGGTCGCTCGACTGCGGCTCGAGCACTGTCCAGACACGAACGACTGTTCTCGCCCGTTGCGACAGGCGCATCACGCCCCGTTGCGGCCGCCGGCCCGCGCGTCGGGGCGTCAGCAATGTGCCCAAAGCCGAAATTCACGGGGCTATGCAGAACACAATTTAGGCCAGCAGGGCCGATCAAGGAGTTCGCCTGGCCGTGGGCTTGGCCATCTCGCTAGCACGGCGCATTGACCAGACAGTCTTCGGACTCATGGCCTGTAAGCCAGTGTCCGGCAGGGCCTAGCGTTTCCGCAGGCCCTTTGAAGCGGCACCGGTCCTCCCGCGACATCGAAATGCCGCGGCTACGCCCCCAGCCCGGCGTCTTGAACCGAGCCTGATCGCAATCAACCGCCCACGGGTGGATTAGGTTCAGGAGGCATGTTCGGCGCTTGCCCGGTTACGACCGCCGTGAGCGTGGTGGCCCACTGAGCCGCAAGCCGAACCATTGTTTGCACACGATTTGTCGCGGCGACGACCAGGCCGAGGTTCTTGTTCAAGGCGATGGTTCGCTCGACAACCTCGTCCTTCGGCGGAAAAGGTCCAACCACGATTCGGGCAAGGAACGCCCTATCAGCATCACTCATGCGCCCCATAGAGCTGGTCAGATCAAGAATATCTGCTTGCGCCTGGTTGCGTTCCTTATCCGACACGCTCCCGTTATCTTGGATCAGCTGCAGACGACCGATCTCTTGGCGCAACTTGGACAGGGCTTCGTCAGATTCCCGGGCGTAGACCGCCATCGGATGCTCGAGAAGCTCATTGAAGGTGAACTTGCTTGCCGTTGCCATTCATTTGCTCCTGTCCATGTTCTGCTGCAGCCCAACTTAGGGCTTGTCCGTCGACACAATTTTTTCGGCCGTGGAGTTAGCCGCCTTCGTTGCCTCCTCCTGTGCATTCTTGGCCTTGTCGATGCCTTCCTTGACCTCCTGCACGAAGTCAAGCAACTCCTTGGCCCTGGCCTCCCTCGATAGTTCAGCACCCATTTTTGCCGCCGACGCTTGCGCCGCTGTGATCGAGCTGGCGGTGCTTGGAATCGGCTGCAAAAGCGCATCCAGCCTTTGCTCGGCGCTCTGTTGATCTTTCGCCATCGCCGCTTTGGCGTTCTCGATGGCATCCGTGTTGACCAACATCGTCAGCCTCGCCGCTTCGCTGTTGCTATCTCCAGCCGCCACTCGGGCAAGCCGGCTCCTCTCAGCGGCGACGCTGGTGGTAGCCATCAGCCGTCGCTGCGTCTTCAGGGTCTCGAGACGCGAATCCTCCAGCGCGGACCAACTCTTGCGAAACTGCCCCAGCTGCACGTCAAGCGACGACATGAGAGCGACGGTGTTGTTTGCTTGGACTAGCGCCTCGGGCTGCGTCGCACACCCGGTCAGGCACAGGATCGCCAAGACCACCAGAAGAAAGCTCCGTTGCGACATATCAGTTCACCCCCACCGCCACGCCCAGCAGCATCAGGCTGTTGAACAATTGAATGATGTCTTGAGGCACCACGCCAGCAGCGCCCCACTGACCGAGCAAGTCAACGGACGGGTCCACCAGCCCCTTCCACTGAGCGATGCTCGACTCGGCGTACAGAAGAACCCCCTCGTACTGAAGCGCATAGATGCGGTAGTAGTTTTGACCGATATCCGCTCGCATCCGACCTTCGGCCTCCAGGAAACGTGACGAGGCTCGCCAAGCAGCGATCTTTGGTTCTAGAACTTCCTTCTTGACGGTAGTGCCAGGCTTGGATGCGACGGGTTGCAGCGCTTCGCCCCAGCCGACGTCCACTTCTGTGACGATGTTTTTCTCACCCTTGACGCTAGCCTTCTCGGCGACCTTCAGTGATTCGGTATACGCCTGCTCATAAGCATCGACCTGATCTTCGAGCGTCCCCATGATCTTTCTTTGAAGATCGATGATCGCTACCCGCCGTTCGACGTCTCGCTTCGCGGCGTCTAACCTCGCCTGCTCGATGTTCTTGCGCAGCACGAAGGGCGTCAGATTGGGGCGATCAGCTTTGGCGAAGGCCTCGTCGGATTTCTTCTGCATTGCAGGGATCAATGCCAACGCGACAGCCAAACGATTCGAGCCCGTCGGTGTGCCTTTACCCCCAACAGCAGCGTCATAAGTCGCCAAGAACTTGTCCAGAGATTCCAGCCGAACCTCTGAAAGCATCTTTCCAATGATCGGCTTCTCCTCAAGCTTCTTAGCGTCTCCCTCCCAGGTCTTCAACTTCTTAATGGCGTCATCTACCTTCTTCTGAGCTTCTGCACCTGACGTAGGCGTCAACTCCTTCTCAGCGGCCTCGTACTCTTTCTGCGCTACCTTCAAGGAGGCTGCAAGCAATTCCGCATCGCTCTTGTCTTTTTCCAGCGCAGCTTCCTCTTTCGCCAAAGCCAGCACGGCCTTGCCCAACTCACCAACTGGCGCAACCTTGTCGTTCGGCTGAATGATCTTTTGATGCTCTTCGATAGCCGTATTGAGCCTCTTGCAGGTAGCCGTCATAGCCGTCACAAACCCGGCGTACAACCGTGCTTTGTCAGATTCGTCCGCCGAGAAATTGCCTACCTGCTTGTCCAAGTAGTCAGTGCGCTTCTTGGCGTCCCCGACAAGGATCGTGCAAGTCGGCGCAGATACACCCAGCACTGCGATGCTTCCTGCAACTCGATCGCGGTTGTCTGTTTCCGTCCTGACCAATGTGGCCTTGGTCCGATATGACGTTGCCACAGCGACAGCCGCTTTTGCCACAACTGCCGACGCGGCACCTGCCGGCACCGGCGCACCGACGACCCGCTGTAGGCTCACACCAGCGTTGTCCCGGAACTCCGTGACGCTCCAGTCATAGGCCATCTGACTTGCGACGATGCCACGGCGCTTCAACCAGATCGCCTCTTCGGTCGCCAACTGCTCAGCCAGGGTCTTCTTCAGGTTTTGCCGGGGGACCTCGAGCTGAGCCTTGAGGTCAACTTTCGACCATGACTCCGTTAGCGCCTGACCTTGCTTGTCACGCTCAGGGCTGTGGATTCGGAAACGACCGTCCGTCGTACTGCATCCGGAAAGCAGCAGCGCCGCGATCCCGATTACGTTCATCGCTGCGAAATACGCGAACTTGTTGAGCCTGGCAACGCGATGCATAGACCTCCCTCATCGTTCTTGCCCTGTTATGAAGATGCGCTACTGGGCGGGTAGTCTGAACGAGTGTCCAGGCGCGCATGACGCGCTGTCAACGTGCAAACTCATCAATTCAGTGGACGTCAGGCGAGGTCGTTTTATCGCTCGTATGCCACGAGGCGCGTCAGTACCAGCAGCGCATCGTCTTGCTGGGCACGAAGGCAATCGTGACCTGCCCCCAGAACCCGTACCAGTCGATTTGAGGAATCCGCTGGGTGGAAGGAGATTAGTCCTGGGTTTGCAGCGGCGCCGGGACGGCGCCGCCGGTTGACTGTCGATGTAGCGCTGCGAACTTGGCCGGCGGCATCCGCCCGGAGCTGCTGTGCTGCCGCACCTCGTTGGAGTCGGTCCGCCAGCGCGCGATCTCTGTGCGCGCCTGCTTCAGGCTCTGGAACCAGTGCTCGTTGAGGCACTCGTCGCGGAACTTGCCGTTGAAGCTCTCGATGTAGGCGTTCTGAGTGGGTTTGCCCGGCTGGTTGAGGATGTGGCGCACGCCGTTGGCCTGCGCCCAGGCCATGAAGGCCCGGCTGGTGAACTCTGGCCCCTGGTCCGTTCGCACGGCCTGCGGGTAGCCACGGAACCGCGCCACCTGGTCCAGCACACGCACGACGTACGCGCCGCCGATGCCGTGGTCCACGGCGATGTCAACGCACTCATGGCTGAAGTCGTCGGTGACGGTCAGGCACTTGATGCGCCGCCCACTGGCCGGGCTGTCGCTGACGAAGTCCATGCTCCAGACTTCGTTGACGGTCTGGCATTCGTGCAGCGGCACGCGTTCGAGCTTCAGGCGCTGCTTGCCGCGGCGCTTGCGCACCGACAGGTCGGCCGGCTTGTAGAGCCGGTAGCTGATCCGCCGCGCGTTGGATGGAGCCACCACCGCCGCCAGGCATCCAATCGCGCTCCCTACCGCGGCAGCTAGCGGGGCACGGCGGCGGCGGTCGCCCCCAATTCTGATGAAAAACGGCAGCGCATGACCCTTGGGAGCCCATCGGCGTCAGCCATCATCAGGTAGGTGCATGGACTCCTAGGTGCCATGCAGATCGATGACTTGAAACTGCGACCGGCACGATGCGTCGGCAAGCAGGCAAAGGGAGAATGCGATGGCAGAGAAGCCGCGTGACTTTGACCGTTGGGTGGAGTTGACGCTTGTGCAGCGTGAGGAACACATTGAGATTCACTATCTCGATGAGACGGGCCGAATAGCCAGCGCTGATACTGGCCTAGGTCTCCGTTTCATAGGCCTCCCATTCCCCTCCCGTACGAGGTTTGATGTCGGCGCGTTCGTGGTGGCGCCCTCTGAGCTCGGATCGTTGCTGAGTTCTGCGTTCGAAGAATTCGATCGCATGCGGTATCACCTTCTGCCGAATCACTCACAAGAGGCCGTGCCCTGGCTTCTTCCGGTCTTTGTACGCCCCCCTGCTGGACTCGAGGCTCTGCCTTGGGAGCGATGGCTGCGGGAAGAGGTGCTGAGCGCTCCGAATCTTCACGACAGGTGTGTGGCAATCCGACTGCAAAGATCGCGGCGCAAGCCGGCTCCGCTGACGCTACCGCTACGAGTACACGACTCCCGTTGGCACGGTACCAGCATGCAGGCACTGCTGGCTCGGAACTGGTATGGGGGGAGCGACGACGCGGCGGAAGCAGTGCGCGAGCATGGCGTCGAGTTGACCGGCGCCAGCAAGGGGTTGCCGGTTCGCGGTAGTCGAATGCAGCCCCATGTGCTGATACGCCATGGAAGAGAAGACTCGGACGAGAACAGCAAAGCTCCCGTTTCCACGCGTCGTCTCGGTCTGATCGTCGAGGTTTACGACACAGGATTCGACTTCGGTGCGCCGGCTTCCGATGGACCTACTTTGCGGATTCGTCGCAATCATCGCCTTCCGCCCGATGCCGTCGACCCAATCGTCAACGTCGTGTACGGCTTGGTTCACGACTACTCGCTACACGAGCTACTTTGGATTCTGCGAAAGACGCAGCCTGGGCACAACTTCGAGCTGAGCTGCGCGCAGGATACAAATCACGCCCTTCGGCTCTCACGCGTAATGAACACCATGCGTACAGAGGTGTTGTCCGCTATGGCCCAGGATGGCCCCCTCAGCAGTCATGTAGCTGGGAAGCAGGAGCTGATAGATCTTGCCAACACGCTGGACTTTGACTTCACGCGAGAGCGCAACGGTCTAAGTGCCATGGCGATGGCAGTCAGGGCGATGAGAGCGCTCGAAGCCGATTTTAGATTTCAGCCGCCCTTCGAGTTTGATGCTCGTACGAACAGCCCCGACTCCTATCTGCTGAAGGATAGAAGACGCGTTGAAATCCTCCTGGACCGCTACGACGAATTTGGCGTAATCGACCCTATTCGCAAAGAAGGGCTGCGCACTCCCCTCAGAGCTGGCTGGCGCTACCGATTGGGCGTGCAGATCGGGCTACCTCACGCGGAGTACGACCTCCTTGATGAGGCGCCGCCCGACATCGACACGGCAATCAACTGGGAAGAGTTGGAAGGCGACCTGATAGAACTAGAGGTGTGCGTGTTCGCAAAGAGCTTCGAGTTGCTGTCACGCACCACTCAGAAGCTTGCCATCCGTCGGCACGGCGGCCCCTCTCGCCTTGTTCATTTCGAGTTGAAAGCTCCAAGTGATGAAGGGCATCACGATATGCGTGTGGTGCTGTTTGCACGCAACAACCTGGTTCAGTCCTTCCAGCTCACCGCTCGCGTCGCTTCTCCTGGGGGAGAGCAGGGTTACATCGAATATGGCCGACATGCCGTTCGGCTACGGCTTACCTCGTCCGCAGTGCATGGCCTCAAGGATGCCGAAGCGCTCGGAGTTCGCGAGCTGTCGGTCGCGCTGAACGATGACGCGACGCTGGGAGATCACACGTTGATGGTCAAAGGCAGCGGCATTGGCGTAGCTGCCCGGACTGATGAATACAAGATCACGACGATCAACAGACGTTATCGCGATGTTCTAAAAGCAGCCCACTCGAGTCAGGCGGACTCGGATGCCACTGTGCGAAAGATGGCACAGCTTGGTCGTGATTTATGGATTTGGCTCGCAAGCGCCACTGGCGGCGAGAAATCTCTGAACATGCTACGCAGCGAACAAAAGACGGTGCAATTCGTCCGTCATTCCAGCTTGCTCAGCATGCCGTGGCACCTGACCTACGACTTCCGTCTTCCCACGGGTGAAGAGTTCAAAACGGCCGCTATATGCCGCGCCGACTCCAATGTCGTCGCCGACTGGCCTCAACCCAACAAGCTCGGCTGCCGGCATCACCCTGGGAAAGCCGTGTTTTGTGTGGAAGGCTTTTGGGCGTTCCGGCACAAACTCGAACTTCTTAGCGAAGAGGTAAAACAGGGTGAGACGCTTTCGCGTGTCGATGTCGTCCAAGCGCACTCTTCACACCCTTTGCTCACGTTTGGCGGCAGCCTGGGGCTGGCGCTGGAGAACAAGGCTGAGACAGCTTGGTGCGATACATACGCTGGACGCTTTCACCGTATTGCGGTCGCAGACGCTCCAGGCGACGATGGCCTCTGGAGTGTCAAAGTGCAGCCCGCATTGCTCGTACTCCTCAGCCATTTGCATGCGGCTGACGAAGACACCAACCTCGAGAGGCGCGTCTACGCCTGCCTGCCCACGAACCATGAGTCACACGAAATTAGCGCGGGACGACTGACCGCGGCAAAGGTCAAGAACCTGCCATGGAAGTCTCCAAGACCGATCGTGCTGCTGATGGCTTGCGAATCGGCTCGCCAGGACACCCATGAGCTAGTGACGCTCACTGATGCCTTCCTACAGTCTGGCGCTGCGGCAGTAATTGGAACGGAATGGACTGTTCGGGCCGGCGAAGCCGTTTCCTTTGGGCAGCGAGCAGCTGAAGCCCTTCTACTCAAAGAGATCAAGCTCGGCGAAATGATGCAAGCCTATTACCGGAACGCGCTGACTGGCGGCGCAAAGGTGCCGATGTTGTTTACGGCATATGGCAACGCAGACCTGTGGGTCGCGCAATGAGGGAGATCATCGTGAAAGCAATCGGACTTGCTGGACTGCTTGTAGCCTTGTTGACTCTCGTACAGCCGAGCTTGGCAGTTGCTGCGCCTGCCAAGGTCACCCTGCTCGGCGAGGCTACGGGGATGTCATTCAGTGCCGCCGATTCGGAGACCGAGGTGTGGATCCAAGTGCAGCTCCCGGCTGGCTTGAACGGAACTTCGATCACGCCCAACGTGCAGTCCATCCTGTTCGACAAGAAACCGGATATCGAAAGCATGCGCAGGTTCACTGCGGGCAAGCCGCTTTCGACCGACAAGGATAAGCAGCCTGCCGTTATCCTGAAGATCACTGAGATCGAGAAGCTGCCACCTGGCGTCTATGCCGTTACTGTCGCCTTTGCTGGCGAAAAGGTTGATCTCGAGCCGCTGACGCTCAACCTCGAACGTCGCGCCGCGCAACTCGCACCTGCGACCAAGCAGGTGGTGGAAGTAACGCGAGGATCGTTTGGCGCAGATGCGGCACCGCAGTCATTGCGGCTCAATGCTCTGTCCGACCGCAGAAGCTCGGCGCTGCGCGATGCAACGGTGTCGCAAACGCCCTTCGTTGAAAGCGGCGGCTCGCAATCGTCAGGCGAGCTAACTCCTAGGCTTGCCTCCAACAAGGCGCGCGCCGGTGATGGGATAGACGTGAAGTTCGCTCCACAGAAGTTCTCCGTCGGCATCGCCACAGGGAAGGTCGCCATCGACAGCCCTGATCTCAAGACGCCTTACACCTTCGAGGTGGAAGTCCGCACGAAGCTGTCTGCGATCTGGCTGGTGGTGATCGTGCTCACCGGGATCGGATTCGGCTACCTGCTTCGAATCTTCCTTCAACACCGCCTTGAGGTGCGCGAAGCGCAAGACCGGGCAGCTGACTTGCTGCTTAAAGCCCGGGTGGAGTTCGAACGCACGCCGGACCGGACGTTCCAAGAGGGAGTGCTCGACGAGATCGTGGCGTTAGAGGAAGCGGTTGCAGGCAAAGAAGTCCTAAACATCACCGCGGCGGTTTCCAAGCTAGAAGGAAAGCTCGATGCAGCGCTGCTGGCGCTGCATCAGCGGCTAGAGCTACAGCGCCAAGCTATAGCCGAGGCTGCCGAATTTGCATCCACGCCTGGCAACTTGCCCTCGTCCATCCGCGCCGTTCTGTCAACGCTCGGATCGCAAGCGGAATTGGCGGTCGGCATGATTCGGTCGAGAGATGGTGACAGCGCCAAGGAGGTGCTCGCCACTGCGGTCCGTGCGGCCTTGTCAGAACTTCAGGCAAGCGGAAGCCGGGAACAAACTCTCGCCACCCTTTCGACGCGCTCGTATGAGGCGCTACTTCCTTTTATGGATGAGCGAAGGACCGCACCTACGAGTAAGGAGAAACTGGTTAGCCTCACCACCGTATCAGGGCCGACCTCACTGACCAGCATCGAGAACCTCGCGGACGCCTCGACTTATGTGAAGGCTTGGGTGGCTGCGGCACTTACACGTGAGTCCGGCGTCACGCAGCTTGCAGACCTCCTTGAACAGGATGCACAGGCGTTGGTTGCCTTAGGCAAAGAAAGAGTATGGGGACCTGTGGATGTCCTCAAAGACGTGACTGGGAGGGTCGTCGCCACCACCAAAGCCTTGGCGGCCCAAGCTCGGGACGATATGGCAAAGGCCGATCCATTCGGCGCATTCAGGGCAGACCCGTCCGCTCCCTTGGAAGCTCGCAAACAGTTTCTTGCCAAGGTAGTAGCGAGCCGCACAGACCTTTCCGCTGAAGCTGCCGCTGGCTATAGCAAAGAGCTAAAGGAGAACCACTTCTTTCAAGCGTTGGGCAACCTGCCGGATCCTCGAGCGGAAATGGACGAGGCGAACTTGGAGCTCAAGATGGAGAACGTCGTCCCATCAGATGACGCCAACGCGCCGGCGCCGGCAGATCTACAGCCTCCCGACCTGACGCCCCAGACTCTGCCGCCCGCTCCGCCACTAGGTATCCGGTACACAAAGGCCATCAGGCTGGATTCTGCCCAGGCCTTGCGCGCATTCAAGGCCCGCACTCGGAGCGAGATCGCAGCCGTGACAGGCATCCAAACAGCAGCAGCAGCCGTCATCCTGGGGGTCGCCAGCTATGCCATCTTTGGCGATCGGTTCATCGGAACCTGCTCCGAGCTCGCGGGCCTGTTCTTTTGGGGCTTCACCGCCGACCTCTCAGTGGCCAAGCTAACCGAGCTCTCAGGCGGCCTGGCGGCAAAGCCGAAGGCGTAGGCGACCGTCCCCAACGGCGGGGCGGTCGGCACGAAAACGGACAGAGGATCTCAACCGAGCGGCGGTCGTTGAACCGAGGGGCCGTTCGCAGCCTGTGGCGTTCAATGGCGCGACGCCGGGGACCGACCGCAAACGCTGCGGCAAAGTCCTTCGTCGTCGATCCCGACCTTCCGCTTAGGGCACAGCGCTGCCGTTCGCGGCGATGCGTCGGAACCGAGAAGCTGGCCGTGAGCTTCGACCGGCCCTGGTATCCGGAAGCACGCGCTGCGGCCGGCCGACGGGCCGTTGGCAAAAAGCGGCCGCCAGGTGGCCTTTCAGATTTCCGTCTGCTCCGAAATCTCGAGTGCGTCATCCACTTCGATACCAAGGTACCGGACCGTCGACTCCAGCTAGGAGTGCCCAAGCAGCTGCACGGCTCGCAGGTTCTTGGTCAGCCGATAGATCAGAGTCGACTTGGTCCTCCGCATCGAATGCGCCCCATGGTCGGCAGGATCAAGCCCAGTTTCTCCACCCAGCCTTCCAGGATCCGGGCGCACCGCCGATTCCCTAGATCCGGTAAGCAGTGCATTCGACTGGGAACAGAAAGTCCTCAGCTCTCAATCCGGCTTGCTTGAACCACTGTTGCACGGCGTCGCGAGTCGCCGGCGCAATCTCGAATTGAACGAGGCGCTGTGTTTTGTGCTGCATCACCACCACGCGGCTGGCTACAGCGTCGCCGTGACAGACCCTTCGCACCTTAAGCGAGACGAGGTTACATCCTCGACGTTTGCTGTCGATGCCGAGATTGAACGGCGCGAGCTCGCGAACGAGGTTCTCCATCTGAAGCCGGACTCGAAGTGCCCAGACGTCCTTGACTCTAAGCGGCGTCTTCTGGCCGACGATCTTGGCCTTGTTCGACGGCTCGCGCGACAGGGTGTTCGCTGCTAATCCCATGATGGTCTCCCATCGAGTTGATGGGCCATCAAGCTTGCGCCTTGACCGCACTGGTCGATCAGGGTGCGGGACGGCTCCGGTCCCTGCAATCCAACATGGTCAGCTTTGCGGCTCTTGCACGACCTGGGGCGACCGGCCAAGAGCGGCCGCTCACGAATGCGGGCATTAGGGTAGCCTGACTGAACGTGCGTGCACGCACCCTCTACATCCTTCTTGCGAGGCCTTGATGCTTTGGAAAATTCGCGGCACTGACATTTTTATCCTCGGATCGGTCCATGTAGCCGATCGACCGCTGACGCTTTCGACCCTTGCGCTGGCGGCGTTGGATGCTGCGGAGGTCTTCGGGTTTGAAGCGAACTTCGAGTTTGAAGTGGATCGGAGGCTGACGCATCTCAAGCCGAATGACGCGCTTAGCAAGCACATCTCTGCAGATCTATTCGCTGACACTCGAAAAGCATGGATTGAACGTGATCTTCCGGAAGGAGAGCTGGAGCGCAGAAGACCAGCGTCAGTCGTGTTCTCAATCGCCCACGTCGACCGGGAGAAGCGGGGCTTCAAACAGTCCCTGGGCGTAGACCACGCCATGCTTGCCCGCGCAAAACGCGAGAAGAAGAAGCTTTACTTTTTGGAGTCCAAGAACGACGGCTATGCGCCATTCGCCACTGCACCTGCAACTGAGCTTGAGCTCTTCCTTGCGAAAGCTGTTCGAAATCCTGAAGAGGGGCTGCAGGACGTTGCCACACTGGTCAACGGGTGGGCAAACGATGATCTGGATGCGATTGAGCAGGTAGGCGCACGTGCGCATGCCGCGATGCCATCCTGCTTTTCCGTAGCGATTGCCGGTCGAAATAAGGCGTGGGAGCGCCATTTGGTTCGGCTCATCTTGGCCAAAAAGAAGGCTGTCATCATTGTCGGTGGGTTGCACATGGTCGGCTCGGACAATCTGCCCACATTGCTGAGCCGTGCGGGATACGAGTGCATTTGGCTCGGGAACAAGTCGTAGGCCATCGCTAGCATTTGCGGAAATCATGGCTAGTGTCACCTGACGGCAAAGGAGCAGCCGGGCATCCTTTTGCAATGGCCTTTCGAGACGGAGCTGGGCGCTATGCTCAACCTGCACTTTGGGCGACCGCTTTTGTGGCGGTCAGTTGGGGTAACCCACCGGCTGAAGGCGGTTGAAAGAGCTGGTCCGACGCTTCAAGCAGCAGACGTTCACGCCGCGTCGACGGGCAGACCGGCCGCCCGGCAGCTTAGGAGGCTGCTGCGCCCCTGACAGCGGTCGTCGCTGCTACCGCGTCGTCAGCTGGGCCGATGACGGCTTCGTGTCCCGAAGCGTGAGCCGGGCTAATGGCTGCGGAAGACTGCAAACGCTGGCGGATTCAACCCCACGAACCCACCGTGCGCCACGGAGTCGCTTGGAGCACCCACCGGTATCCGCGCTGAGATCTTTGGCGAACCAACCATAGATCCAGTCAGCGACGGCAAGAAGTGCGTCCACATCGAGTCCCCGAGCGCCAGCGGCATTCGCCGCGCGCTGGGATCGCTGAGCAGTGCCGAGGCCGAGGACACCGCAGCGCCTCAAGCCGCGCGGGAACTCTGAGCGATCCGGTCCTCAGGCAACGCCGTAGCGCGACGCCGGCTTGCCCGTCTGCGTCGCGGCGAACAGCTGGGTGCGAGCGACGTCGTACGCCTTCAGCAGGCCGTCGTTCTCGACGGAGGGCAGCGTGACCAGCTCGCCCTGGTCCAGCCCGCGCAGCGCTGCGTCCACGCAATCCTCGGCGCTCATGACGGTCTCCTTCGCCAGCGCCTCCAGCGGCACGCCGGAGACCTTCTCCGACCAGATCTCCGTGGCGGTCGACGCCGGCAGGACGGCCTGCACGCGGACCTTCGAATTCGAGGCGGCCAGCTCGTCTTGGATCCCGCGCGAGTAGTTCAGCACGTAGCCCTTGGTGCCGCTGTAGATGGCGCTGATCGGCAAGGCATGGAGCGCCAGCACCGAGGCCACGTTGATGATCGTGCCCGCATCGCGCTGCTTGAACAGCGGCAGGACGGCTTGCGTCAGACTGGTCAGCGCGACGATGTTCACCGCGATCTGTTCCGCGGTGCCTTCGGCGGCCGCGCCGACCGCCGAGCCCAGGCGCGCCAGGCCGGCGTTGTTCACCAGCACCTCGATGCTGGCGTCTTCGCGCAGTACTGCTTCGACCTTGCGGACGTCGTCCGACTTCGCGAGGTCGGCGACCACGGTCCTGACGGTCACGCCATGCTTGCTGGCGAGGTCCTTCGACAGCGCCGCGAGGCGATCCGCCCGGCGGGCGACGATGACGAGGTCATAGCCGCGCGCGGCCAGACGATCGGCGTAGACGGCGCCGATGCCCGAGGAGGCACCGGTCACGACGGCAGTTTTCTTGGAGGAAACCATGGCGTACTTTCGACAATTCTGTTGAGTGCTCAATGAATTTCATTGAGGGCTCAAATGTACACTTGGCGCTCTGGGGTCTGTCAATGGTTTTGTGCTCAACTTTTCCCGCTGAATGAAGAACACCCGAAGCCGCGCGGCACCGCGAAACGAGCCGCAGGACACCGATGAACCGGGCGCATGGGTCCTGCCCGCGTGCAACAACACGTCATTGCGCCGGGCGGCGCGACGCCTGGGAAGTCTGTATGACGCGGCCCTGGAGCCGCTCGGGCTGAAGGCGACCCAGTTGGGCCTGATGGCGGAGATCGAGCGGATCAGGGCCGAGAACGAAGGCCAGGCACCGACGCTTCAGGCGCTGGCGACGAAGCTCGCCATCCAGATCTCCGCGCTGACGCATGCGCTGCGACCGCTGGTGCGCGACGGCCTCATCGAGCTCCAGGTGGACGAGCGCGACAAGCGCGCCAAACGCGCCGTGCTGACACCGGTCGGCACCGCCCAACTGCACGCCGCTCTCGCGAGCTGGGCGGAGGTCAATCAGCGATTCGAGGCGGTGCTAGGGGTCGAAGCAGCCGCGGCCCTGCGCGCAGTGGCGGACCACGTCGCGTCCGACGAGTTCATGTCGGCGTTCGAGGCGGATCGCGAGAGCACGAGCTAGCAAGGACTGACCCTTGCGATGGTGAACCGTCCTGTGGGATTCCGTTGGGCGATTCGCTGCTCAGCCATACACCGCGCGCCGCACATCCCGATGCAGCGCCTCGTCGAACGGGAACTTCTGGGCGAAGAACACCACCGCGAGCCGGTTCGCCGGGTCGACCCAGAACAGGGTCGACGCCGCGCCGCCCCAGGAGAATTCGCCCACCATGCTGGCCGGCTCATCGCCTGTCGTCGGCGCGATGCGCACCGAGCCTCCAAGCCCGAATCCGAGACCCGGGCTCTTCAGGAAGTGACGTGGCGAGATGGCCGGATCCAGGTGATCGACGAGCATGAGCTTCACGGTCGCCGGGCGCAGCACGCGCACGCCGTCGAGCTCGCCTTCGCCCAGCAGCATGCGCGCGAAGCGCAGGTAGTCGTCGATGGGACCGATCAGGCCCGCGCCGCCGCTGGCGAAGGTGAAGGGCATGTCCTGCTCTCGCTGAGGCGGACCACCGTCGGGCAGGCGGTAGGTCGCGGCCATCCGGCTCTTCAGCGCTTCGGGCTGCGTCCAGTCCGTCTCCTGCATCCCCAGCTGCCGCAGGATGTGACGGCGGACGTGTGCGTCGAAGGGCTCGTCGCCGAGCACCTCCACCAGGCGGGCCACGATGTCGGTGGAGGTGCCGTAGTGCCAGGCCGTGCCCGGCTCGTGGCGCAGCGGCAGCGCGGCCACCGCGCGACTGAACGCCGCCAGGTCGGGCGCCGTCTCGAGCGGATTCGCCGCGCGGAAGGCGCGGTCGGCCGGGCCGTCCTCCATCGCGTAAGTGAGGCCCGACGTGTGCCGCAGCACGTCCCGCACGAGGATCGGACGCGCAGCCGGCCGTTCGCCTCGACCATCGTCGGCGTGCACGCGCATGGACTTGAACTCCGGCAGGTAGCGCGCGATCGGATCGTCGAGCCGGAAGCGCCCCGCATCCCACAGACGCATGAGCGCCACCGACGCCACCGGCTTGGTCATCGACCAGATGCGCGCCAGCGTGTCGCGAGCCATCGGCCGACGCGCTTCCACATCAGCGAGACCGAACGCGCCGAAGTAGCGCTCCGCCCCGCCCTGCCAGACCACGGCCGACACGCCCGCGGCGCGGCCATCGGCCACCGCGCCGCGGAGCATCCGCTCGATGCGCCGCGGCGAGAACCCGGACCAGGGCGTGCCAGCGGAACGGGAAGTCCCGCCCGGGCTGGCCGTTGCGGCAATGGCCGCGGCGGGCGCCGCCAGTGCAGCGCCGAGGAGATGGCGACGAGAAGGGGCTTGCGTCATGACCCCATGCTAGAGCCGTACCTGCCTGTAGTCTGAAGCGCCGCCTCTTTCGCAGATCATCTGCATCAAGCTCTGGAGTCCCCGTGCCCTACCTGCAGCTGGACGTCAACGACCACTATCCCGCCGCCACCAAGCAGCGCCTGGCCGAGCGCATGAGCCGCACCTACGCCGAGATGATGTCCGTGGACATCCGCCGCATCAGCGTCGCGATCCGCGAACTCGGCGAGGGCGGCGTCTGGCGCATCCCCGACGCGGATGGCCCGCCGGTGCCCGTCTCGCTGATGATGCTGGACATCCGCCAGGGCCGGCCGCCCGAACTGCGCATGGCGCTGGCCAAGGCGCTGTGCGCCCATTGCATCGACATCCTGGGCTTGCGCGAGGATCGGCTCAACGTCGAATTCACCCAGCACACCGGCGACGAGATGTACCACCCGACACTGGGCGGCTTCAGCCCGGACTGGACGCCGGGCGAGGGTTCGCTTCCCTGAACCTTCTTTCGGCTGAACCTTCTTTCGGCTGGCAGCTGCCGCTTGTCGCCGCACCCGGCCGCCGTTCTCCCAGTCGCCCAACTGTTACCGCAACCATCATCGTATTGATCACAATGGCCGGTCCTGCACGCCTGTTGCCGCATTGACCATGACCCTCGCTTTCGCCCGCCGCGCCCGCCGCCTGATCACCCTCCTGTGCCTCGCGGCCGCCTCGACGGCGCATGCCGACATCGTCATCGGTCAGGTGGCTCCGTTCACCGGCCCCCAGGCGGTCACGGGCAAGGCGATCCGCGCCGGCGCCAAGCTGTGGATCGACGAGGTCAACGCGCGCGGCGGCGTCCGCGGCCAGAAGATCAAGTTCGTCACCCGCGACGACGCCAACAAGCCCGAGGACACCGTCCGGCTGGTCAAGGAACTGATCGCCGCGGACGCGCCCACCGCCCTGATCGGCACCGTCGGCACCTCCAACCTGGAGGCGCTCAAGCAGGACGGCGTGCTCGAGAAGTCCCACGTTGCCATGGTCGGCGCGGTCTCCGGCGCCAACAGCGTGATCACCGCGCGCGGCATGTACCCGGTCAAGGCCAGCTACCGCGAGGAGGTCGACCGCCTCTTCAAGCAGCTCAGCGAGATGGGCCGCACCAAGGTCGCCATCGTCTACCAGGACGACGGCTTGGGGCGTGACGCGCTCGCGGGTGCGCAGGCGTCGGCGAAGACCTACGGCCTGTCGCTGGTCGCGCAGTCGGGCTACGCCCGCAACACCACCGAGGTCGGCAAGGCGGTGGCTGACATGATCAAGCAGTCGCCCGACGTGATCTTCCTCGCCGCGACCACCGCGGCCGCCATCGAGTTCACCGACAAGTACCAGAGCGCGGGCGGCCGCGCCGGCCTCTACGGCATGTCCATCATCGACGTGCAGGCGCTGCTGGCCAAGCTCGGCCCGGATCGCGCGCGCGGCTTCGCGTTCTCGCTGGTGCTGCCCACCGACGACCGCGCCGACCGCGAAGTCGTCCGCGACTACCAGCGCCTGCGCGGCAACGCCAAGGACGCGGACCTGTCCTCGCGCTCGCTCGAGGGCTTCATCGCCGCCCGTGCGCTCGTGAAGGCGCTGGAACGCACGCCGGCCGCCGGACCCGCGGCCCTGAGCGAGGCCCTGGAGCGCGGCTTCGAGACCGACGTCGGTGGCCATCGCCTGACCTTCGGCAAGGGCCCGACCTCGCGCTACGTGGACTTCGCCGTGCTCGGCGCGGGCGGCAAGCTGGTGCGTTGAGCCCGGCGCCGCGAGGCGCGCCTCAGTAGTGCTCCGCCTCCGCCGGCGGAACGACCCAGCCGTGCTTCCGACTCTCGTAGACCGACACGCCTGGCGCCGGAAAACCCGGATCGGCGAACGCGCCGACCGGGACGGCGATGAAGTCCGGCATCGCCTCCATCTCGTAATAGACCGTCGCACCACAGGTCGGACAGAAGTGGAAGATCGCGCGGGTGCCTTCATCACCGGTGATCGCGTAGGTCGACGAGACGCCCGACGGGGTCACGTCTTGACGACGGAACCGGGCCTGCTGGGCGAACGGTCCGCCGGTCCTGCGCTGGCAGTTCAGACAGTGGCAGATGGAGATGCGGACCGGCTCGCCCACGACCTGGGCCGTGAGCTGACCGCAACTGCAGGAGGCGAGGCGTTGAGTCATGGCGACAGACTACCACCGGCCCGGGCCGGCGGTCTCGCCGCTCAGCAGGGACCGGGTCCGGTCAGGCTTGGGCGGGCATGAAGGTGCCGATCAGCGCCATCACGATGAACAGACTTCCCAGCACGATGGCGATCCAGTTCAGCGCGCCGAAGCGATCGTTGCGGGGCCGGCTCGGCGTGACGGTCTCGTTGACGGCGTTCATCGCGCTCTGCACCGGCATCAGGAAGGCCGGCGCGACCATCGCGATCCACCACACCGGATCCGGCGCCTTCCACATCAGCGAAAAGACGATCCAGGCGGCGGCCAGGCCGCCGGCACTGAGCGCGTCTTTCGCATTCACGCCCGCGCCCAGCTGCGAGTCACGCACCCGGCCGAACAGCGACCAGACGAAGAACACCGCGAAGATCGCGCGCATCGCCGGCAGGATGGACGACTTCTCGCGGTCGCGCACCAGCGTCCATTGCTTGTAGAGCCAGTAGACGCCGTAGAGCTGGAGCGTGACGGTGCACATCACCAGCAGCTTGAGCGGCGAGACGGAGAACCACATCGGCTGGCCCAGGGCCTGCTCGGGCGCGACGGCCTCGACGCGGGCCTGGGGCGGCGCGAAACGCGCGGCGATGTCGGACGTGGTGTCGGTCGGCAGCGCCGCGGCCGACTCCGGTTGCTGGGACATGAGATTTCCTCCCTGAAGGCATTGAACAAGACGCCGGGCCGGGGCGCGAGTCTGTGGCTCGCTGCCGCGCCGGCGCGCAGGGCGGCATGATGCCCGCTGCAGGAAATGCCTCAGGTCCCGATCTACCCTTTCCTTGCCTGGGTGCGTGACGGATTGAGCATCCTTCCATCCATCGCATACGCCCCGCCGCCTCGCACGACGACGTAGGCCGCGAGCACCGCCATCAGCGCCGGGTACTCGATGCCCCGGTCGATCCACGGCCAGGTCGGACCGAGCGCGGCGCAGATGCCGATCATCTCCATCGTGAACGCGAGCGCCACCCAGCGCGTGCAGAAGCCGATGGCCAGTGACACCGCGCCGACGGTCTCCAGCAGCATGACGAGGAAGGCCAGCTGCGGCGCGAAGGGCAGGCCCATCACCTGGTCGATGAGCCGGATCGAGCCGGCCATCGGATCCGCCATCGACCCGTGCGAAGTCCCCAGCGCCTTCGGCAGTCCATGCGTGAACAGGATGGCGCCGAAGGCGAACCGCAGCAGCGCATACGCCGCCGGTTCCAGGCGGGCGGCCGCGCCACGTAGCGGCGTCACACGCCGTGAATCCGGAAGGGGGACGGTGGTCATCGCGGGGACTCTCCAGTTGCTGTTCGAGCGCATTCTTCGGATCCAGACCCCGCCGGTCGAGAGGCGCTCACGAGCTTGTGAATTCAACGCGTCTCAACAATGGCCGCGCCCACGCTGCGCGGATCGTCACGAGGGCAACACCTGGATACCGACGCGCCCTCCGAATTGCCAACGCACAACCGCTTGTCACCAACGAAGCGAAGTTCCCAGGGTTTTCCCGAGAGACATACTGAAAGCGCTTTCAGATAGTCATGCCGGAGAGGCGGCGGCGCATCGACGAGCGATCGGCGATGCGCCAGCAGCCCCACGGGCTTACTTGATCTCGGGCGTCGACACCCGGTCCTTGCGGCCGGGCCCCCTGGAGACGCCGCTCCTGTCCTTCGCGCGCGTTTCCTCCATCACCACCACTGGTTCCGAGGAGATCCCATGACACGCTGGATTCGATCGCTCGCCGCGGTCGCGGTCGCCCTGACGGGCGTCGCGGCGCAGGCACAAAACTGGCAACTCGTCTGGCAGGACGAATTCACCAACAGCATCGGCCCGCAATGGCGGTTCGAGACCGGCACCGGCTCGGGCGGCTGGGGCAACAACGAGCTGCAGTACTACCGGCGCGAGAACGCCACCATCGAGAACGGCCAGCTCGTGATCACCGCGAAGCGCGAGGACTTCGGCGGCATGCGCTACACCTCCGCGCGCATGACGACGCAAGGCCTGGCCACCTTCAAGTACGGCCGCATCGAGGCGCGCATCAAGGCGCCGTCGAGCTCCGGCATGTGGCCCGCGTTCTGGATGCTGGGCAGCAACATCACGTCGGTGGGCTGGCCCGCCTCGGGCGAGATCGACATCATGGAACACGTGAATGCCGACGCCGACATCCACGGCACGATCCACTGGCAGGGTCCGGACGGCGGCCACGCGTCCTACGGCGGCCACACGGCCACCAACGTCGCGGACTACCACGTGTACGCGGTCGAGTGGGACGAGAAGTTCCTGCGCTGGTTCGTCGACGGCCGCGAGTACCACGTCGCAGACATCACCAACAGCGTCAACAGCACCGAGGAATTCCATCGCGACTTCTTCCTGCTGCTGAACCTGGCGGTCGGCGGCAACTGGCCGCAATGGAACATCGACGAGAGCAGGCTGCCCGCGAAGATGTATGTGGACTACGTGCGCGTCTACAAGAAGGACGGCGGCACGCCGGCGTTCACGACGACGCTGCAGGCGGCCAACTTCGCGCTGCAGTCGGGCATGCAGCTCGAGGCCTCGAGCGAAGGCGGCCAGAACCTCGGCTGGATCGAGACCGGCGACTGGGCCGTGTGGAACCTCAACCTGCCGCAGGGCGGGACCTACACGGTCGAGTACCGCGTCGCCAGCCTGAACGGCGGCGGCAGCCTGCAGCTGGAGATGGCGGGCGGCACGCCGGTGTACGGCGCGGTGAACGTGCCCGCGACCGGCGGATGGCAGAACTGGACGACGGTCTCGCACCGCGTCACGCTGCCGGCCGGCCAGCAGCAGATCGCGGTGAAGGCCAACGGGCCGGGGTGGAATCTGCGGTCGGTGAAGATCACGAAGTCGTGATCTCTGAGTATCGTTTCCCCTGTTGGGGCGAATGACGCGAGGCTCCGGGGCTGGTCCAATCGGCCGGCTCCGGAGCCTTTTCATTTCTGTCCCCCTCATGTCCCGTTGGTCCTCGCTCTCGCCTCGCTGGCGTCTTGAACTCCTGTCGCTGGTCTGGGCCATGCCCCTGCTTCTCGCCATTTACGGCGCGAGCACCGGATTCGCTCCGTCCAGCGAGATGGTGGGAAAGGCGGCCTATGTCGCCGCGCCGCTCGCCCTGCTGCTCGTCATCACGATGCCCCGCAAGGCGGATCGTCCGCCCCTGCGATTCGGGCAGATCGTGTTTCTTGTGCTTGTGGGCCCTCCCCTGGCCTATGGGCTGGCGCTCTTCACTCTGGCGTTCGGTGCAGGGCACCTCATCAACGAGGCCGCCGGTCGGCCTGAGGCGCAACCCTTCGCGGTGGTCAGCAAGACCGACGAGCGTTGGAAGTTGTTCCCAGGCTGTGAGCTGAAGGTGCGCCTCGAACATCGAGACAGCGGCGAGCACGTCACGTCCTGCACCCCCGAGGAGTTCTGGAATCGCGTGGAGGTGAGACAGGACCTCCTGCTGCTGGTGCAGGCATCCTGGGCGGGGACTCGCGCGCTGCGCGATGCCTCGCCCGCCGACGCCGCCTCGTCCGCGGCTCGCTAAGATCGCCGCTCCTCCACGGCCCGGTCGCTTCCTGATGTCCATCGTCCGCCGCGTCTCGCCGCCGCGCGAGAGTCAGCTCGCGTCGACCTACGCTGGCGCGAACCTGGCCGACGCCTTCGCCATCACGCTGGCGCACGATGCGCCCGACGACGCGATGACGCTGGCTCGCGCGACGCTGGCCGATCCGCCGTGGTGGTTTCGCGCGCTGCTCGCGATCCGCGACGCCGCGGTGAAGCCGCTCGGGCTGAAGACCTCGGCGGCGATGCGCCAGCACCTCGATGAAATCGGCGTCGAGCACGTGGACATCTTCCGCGTGCTCTCCGCCACGCGCGAGGAGGCGATCTTCGGCGAGCAGGACCAGCACCTCGATTTCAAGCTGTCGATCCTGGTCCGTCGGGTGGACGGATCGACACGTCGCGAGGCAGTGGCGACAACAGTCGTGAACTGCCACAACCGGCTCGGGCGGTTCTACCTTGCGCTCATCCTGCCGGGCCACGTGCTGGTCGTGCGCTCGCATCTGGCCGCGGCGGCGCGGCGTTTCGGCGCGACCTCTCAGAAGTCCTCGGAGCCTCCCGGCGGCTGATCGGTCAGAATCGACGGACACTGGACCAGCGGAAGCGGGGACACGATGGACTGGCGATTGAAGGTGGGCCGACAGGCCGTCCTCGCACGGCTGCCTTTCGGTCAGGCGCTGCGCGGCGTCAAACGCAGGCTGCTGGGCTACCGCCCCGATCCGGACAACCTCAGCCAAACGCTGAAGAACTGGTCGCAGATGCGGGCGGCGCTCTCGCACACCGGCGGCTCGATTGAAGGCGCCACGGTGCTGGAGATCGGCACCGGCTGGTTCCCCACGATTCCCATCCTGCAATGTCTGCAGGGCGCCAGGCGCGTCTACATGTCCGACCTCAACGTCCATCTGGACGACGTCAGCTTCGCCGCGACGCTGGACTTCCTGCGCCGAGTCGATCCCGGGGACACACGGCTGCGTGCGATCAAGTCGCGCGCTGACCTGCCGCTGACCTACCTCGCACCGTTCGACGTCAATGCCATCCCGGACGGCTCGATCGACCTGGTGACCTCGCGCACGGTGCTCGAGCACATCCCGCCGGACGTGCTGCTCGATCTGTTCAAGGCTTTGCGCCCGAAGCTCTCCGCGCGGGGCCGCATGGTGCATCTGGTGGACCACTCGGACCACCTGGAACACTCGGACAAGTCGATCAGCAAGATCAACTTCCTGACCTGGCCGGACGGCAAGCACGCGTGGATCAACCGGCTGACGCGCGAAGGCGAGAACCGCCTGCGGCATCACGAATATCCGCCGCTGTTCGCTCAGGCCGGCTACCGCGTCGTGCTTGAGCAGAACAAGGTCCACGAGCCGACACGGCAGCTGGCGAAGTCGCTGCCGCTGCAGCCGCACTACGCGGCGATGACGCCGGAACAGCTGGCGACGATGTCGTCGCTGTACGTGCTGGAGCCGTGAGCGTCGACGGCCGCGCGACCGCCGATGAATGCCTCGCGCCGCATCAAGCGGCCGGCGCCGCCTTCTCCTGATCGCGCCTGCCGGCGGTGAGCCACAGGATCACCGCGAACACCGCGCCGCCGACGCTGGCGAGGCCGAAGAACAGCATCATCGACTCGTAGCCGGCGGGGTTCTGCGCGCTGGCACCGGCGCGGTCGTTGAGCCAGCCGGCGACGAGGTTGGCCCCGGCGATGCCGGCGTTCTGCGCCACCCACATCAGGCCGATGGCCGTGCCGAAGCGCGCGGGCGCGACCAGCTTGCTGGCCAGCGGCCACATCACCGCGGGCACGAGCGAGAAGCTCACGCCGATCAGCGCGGTCGAGATCCACAGGCTGGCCGAGGTGAACGCCATCGTCGCCATCGCGATGGGCAGCAGGATCGCGCCGAAGGCCAGGAACGGCGCGTAGCGGCCGACGCGGTCGCACAGCCAGCCGAAGGTCGGCGTCGCGAAGACGGCGGCGAGGAACACGTAGCTGTTCATCGCGCCCGCCGAGGCCAGGTCCAGGCCGTGCGCGTGCTGGAAGTACTTGATCGAGAAGGTGCTGCGGAACGCGAGGATCACGGAGTACCAGAGCACGCACAGCGTCAGCAGGTACCAATAGGCCTTGCCGAAGTGCAGCAGGTCGCGCCACACGAAGGGCTGCGCCTGCTGTTCGATCTCGCCCTTGGCGGAGGCGGCGACGCGGCGGTCCATCGCCCAATAGCACAGCGCGGCGGCGAACGAGGCCGCGGCCATCGCGGCGGCGATCATCAGCGGCGGTTGCCAGCCTTGCGCGTAGGCGGCGGGGAACCACGTCGGCGACATGTCGGAAGAGAACGACCCCAGGCGGCCGATCGAGAGCGCCAGTCCCATCGAGAACGCGACGTTGCCGCCGACGAAGTACTGGGCCAGCGCCGCGAGCGTGGCGATGCCGAAGGTCTCGGCGCCGATGCCGAACAGCAGCCGTCCCGCGGCCATGCCGGCGAAGCTCGGGCTGAGCGCGGTGAGCAGCGCGCCGAGGAAGCAGATCGCGGCCGTCCACAGCGTCATGCGCGCGGCGCCGAAGCGGTCGACGAGCACGCCGCCGACGAGGATCAGCACGACGTTGGGCAGGCTGTAGATCGCGTTGAGCAGGCCGATCTGCTGGTCGCTGAAGCCGCGCTGGCTCTGCAGCGCATCGGCGACGGGGCCGATGGAGTCGTACACGTAGTAATTGCCGTACAGCGACGCGGCGATCAGGGCGCACACCAGCCACGCGACGGCGCGGCTCGGGGACTTGTCGTTCATGAGGAGAGCCTCGAGGATCTTGTGCGGTCGCGGGGAACCGAAGGGGCGGATTCTCGCCTCCCCCTGGTAACCGCCCGTAAAGCTGCCGTCACGACGCGACATTCCGCGACGCAGCCACCCATCAGTGGGGGCCGGGTTCGCCCGCATTTGGGATAAGGTCCGGGCCGTTCCCGCAGCCCTTGCGTTCAGGAGATCCTCATGGCATTCGCGCGTTCCTTCGCCTCCATCGGCCCTTCTCTGCCCCGCGTGGGCGGCGTGATCGCCGCTTGCGTCGCCGTGGCGATGCTCGCCGGTTGCGGCAAGCAAGGCGCGACGCTGGGCGACGGCAGCTCGGAGATCACCGGCTCCGCCGGCCCGGCCGGCGCCAACAAGGCCAACCGCGAACTGATGAAGTGCGACGCGCCGGTCGCAACGTTGTCGCTGATGGAGAACCCCAACGGCTACACGATCAGCGCCCCCAACGGCCTGCCGAATTCGCCGCTGCCCCTCGTGCGCCTGCTCGCGCAGCAGAGCGGCTGCTTCCGCGTCGTCGATCGCAACTCGGGCCTCAAGGCCACGATCAAGGAGCAGGAGCTCAAGGACGCCGGCATCCTGCGCCAGCAGGGCAGCACCGTGCACAAAGGCAAGGGCTACGAAGCCCAGTACACGCTGATCCCGAGCCTGACCTTCAGCGAGCAGGACGCGGGCCGCCAGGTCGGCGGCATCCTCGGGATGATCCCGGTGCTCAACAAGTTCGTCGGCGCGGCCGAGCACATCAAGCTCAAGGAAGCGCAGGTCGCGCTGCTGCTCACCGACAACGAAACGACCGAGCAGGTCGCCGCCGCGACGGGCTCGGTGCGCGTCACCGACCTGGGCATGGGCGGGCTCGTGCTGGGCAAGCTCGGCGGCGCCGCGGGCGCGGGCTGGGCCAACAGCAATGAAGGCAAGGTCATCGCCGCGGCGTTCCTGGACGCGCACAACCAGCTCGTCGTCCAGGCCCGCATGCTGCAGGCCAAGGACCTGCCGGATCCGGTGCCGATGAAGAAGGCCGGAGACACCGCCAAGAAGGCCGCGGCTGGCGCATGACCTGACCCGCCACGCGGCCTGCGGCGGCGCGACCTCGATGGCGACGACCCAGGCGCCATCGAGCGTTCTGCAGCCCCCCCCTCCTCGGGAGAGGTAGTGTGTCCATCGACGCTTACCGCTGATTGCAGCTCTTGCGTCTACCCGTTGGAACCGCTTTCAAGGCACGGGAAGAATCGCCGTCGACTCACAACGAGAGACGAGCATGACCCTTGCTTCCAGCCCGAACTTCGGAAAGCTCCAGGCCGCGCCGACCGCGATCGCGCTGGCCGTCAGCCTGCTGCTGAGTGCCTGCGGCGGCGCCGACTCACCCGACTCGACCGCCGGCCCCGCCGGCACGGCGGCCTCCGATCGTGCGAGCGCCCAGGCGCAGTCGACGACGTCGCAGACCGCGTTTCCCGTGGGGCAGTACAGCCTGCGCGGCGTTCAATCGGGGATGTGCATCGACATCGAAGGCGCGAGCACGGCCGACGGCGCCAAGACACTCCAGATGCCGTGCAACGGTGCGGCCAGCCAGCGCTTCGACATCAGCGCCGCCGCCGACGGCAGCTACGCCTTCCGGAATGTCCGCAGCGGCAAGAACCTGGACGTCAGCGACATCTCGACCGCCAACGGCGCCCTCCTCCAGCAATGGGGCTACGGTGGCGGCGCGAACCAGCGCTTCGCCGTCGCGGCCAAGGGCGATGCGTTCCACATCGTCGCGAAGCACACCGGCAAATGCGTGGATGTGAAGGACTTCAGCCTCGTCGCCGGTGGTCGCGTCCAGCAATGGGACTGCGGCAACAACGACAACCAACGGTGGACGTTCGTGGCGGCCGGCACTCCGGCTCCGGCTCCGGCTCCGGCTCCGGCTCCGGCTCCAGCTCCAGCCCCTGCGCCCGCGCCTTCCCCTGCCCCCGCGCCATCGCCCGCGCCGGCGCCCTCGCCTGCACCAGCCCCGTCCCCCGCACCCGCCCCGTCGCCCGCGCCATCGCCGGCGCCTGCGCCTTCACCGGCTCCTGCTCCAGCCCCTGCGCCAGGACCGGCTCCCGCGCCGGCCCCCGGTCGCGGCGCCAACGTGCCGTGGGTCGAGTACCAGGCCGAAGACGGCCAGACCAACGCCCAGATCCTCGGCCCGAGCCGCCAGAAGTGGGACGCGAACCACATCGAGGCTGAAGCCATCGGCCGCAAGGCGGTGCGCCTGAACCGCACCGGCGACTACGCGTCCTTCAAGACCACCGCGGCCGGCAACGGCGTGGTGGTGCGCTACTCGATTCCCGACGCGCCGAACGGTGGCGGCATCGATGCCACGCTGGGCCTCTATGTGAACGGCGTGCGCGTGAAGTCGCTGCCGCTGACCTCGCGCTACAGCTGGTCCTACCAGGGCGGCCTGATCGGCGATCCGATCGTCGACAAGCCGGCCGGCCAGCCGCACACCTTCTTCGACGAAGTGCGCACGCTGCTGCCCGACAACATCCCCGCCGGCGCGACCGTCATGCTGCGCCGCGACGCGCAGGACACCGCGGGCTTCTACGTGATCGACCTGGTCGACATCGAGCCGGTGCCGCCGGCGCTGACGATGCCGGCGGGCTTCACCTCGGTGACGGCCTTCGGCATCCAGCCGGGTGACGGCAAGGACCATGCGAACGACGTGCTGCGCGCCCTGCGCTCGACCAGCAAGCTGTGGTTCCCGCCGGGCGACTACCTGCTGCAGAAGATCGACGGCGGCAACGTCGGCCTGGACAACCCCGGCATCGAGGTGCGCGGCGCAGGCATGTGGCACACCAACCTGCGCGGTCCGAAGTCGATGTTCTTCTGCTACGGCGCGAGCGCCCGCTGCGTCTTCGGCGACTTCTCCATCCTCGGCGAATCCAAGGCCCGCGCCGAGGAAACCGAAGGCGTGCAGAAGGCCTTCGCCGGCCCGATGGGCGCCAACAGCCTGATCGAGAACGTCTGGATCGAGCACGTGGTGGGCGCGATCTGGGTCGGCAACGATCCCCCGTACCAGACCCAGCCGACGCAGAACCTGACCATCCGCAACTGCCGCATCCGCAACACCTACGCGGACGGGATCAACTTCGACAACGGCACGTCCAACTCGCTGGTGGAAAACTGCCACCTGCGCAACACCGGCGACGACGCGCTGGTGGTGTGGTCCATCAAGTGGACCGACTGGGTGAAGGACAAGACCTGGCAGCTGGGCGACGGCTTCATCTCGCCCGCGGGGAAGAACGCGCCGGACCAGGGACAGGGCGTCAACAACGTGTTCCGCAACAACACGGTGCAGATGCCGTGGCGCGCCAACTGCTTCGCGGCCTATGGCGGCGCGGGCAACGTGTTCAAGGACAGCGTCTGCGAGGACGTGCTGACCTACCCGGGCATCCTGATCGACAACGAGTTCAGTCCGTATCCTTTCGGACCGGGGACGACGACCTTCAGCAACATCTCGCTGATCCGCGCGGGCGGGCCGATGTTCAACGAGAACACGGGCAACCCGTGGCTGCATGGCGCGCTGAAGTTCTACCTGCGCGAGGGCGACGTGAACGACATCCTGGTGGAGAACGTCGACATCATCGACCCGACCTACTCGGGCATCGAGTTCCGCGGCTTCGGCACGGCCTTCGTGCCGCCGGGCGAGAAGTTCCACCCCGACCTGCTGCGCGACGCCGACAACGCGAAGTTCCGCAACGTGAGGTTGAAGAACATCCGGATCACCAACCCGGGCCGGTACGGCATCGAGGTGGTCGACAACGGCGGTCGCGGCGCGGTCAACTTCGACGGCGTGGTGGTGACCAATCCGGCGCTCGGCGGCCTGAAGCAGGACAACGCGCCGGGGAGCTTCTTCATTCGAGGCAGCGGCAACGCGGGCTGGTGACTCCCTGTCTCACATCTCTCTCCGCGCACGGGGAGAGCAAGAGCGCTGGCGTACTTCCACCGCCGCTGGCCCTCACCCCTGCCCTCTCCCGCAAGCGGGAGAGGGAGTAAGACGGGCTAGGCTTCGAGTCGCAATTGTCCGAATGCGGCAGGCACATGGAAGTTGGCCTTCTCGCTGCCCGTCGGATTCCAGGCGCTGAACTGCCGCGATGCCTTGTTCCCTTCGATGCGGAACAGGTTGATCCGCCAGCCGTCGAGCGACTGCGCGTTGCGCGGCATCGGCACGACGAGCTCCGCCGTCCACATCCGGTGGACCTCGTCGACCGTGGTGCGCGCCCGGCTCTCGCCGATGAAGCGCTTGCGGCCCTGCCCGCGCACCTCGAGGTCCATCGTCAAGCCGTTCGGCGAGACCTCGACCTCGCGATAGCGGTCCGTGCCCGCGTCCTGCGGCGCCTGCAGGAAGACTTCGACGACGTCGCGCTCCCACAGCGGCCAGATGTCCGTGGCGGAGACCTCGCGCTCATAGGTCGTCAGCGCGTTGTAGCGGCTGCTGAAGCGCAGGTGCAGCGCGCCGTCCGCGTGCAGCAGCTGCACGCGCGTCGACTGCGTGCCGGTCAACGGCCGGCCGCGCCAGTCGTGCGCGAAGAACAGCGCCGGCGCTTCCTCCCACGCCGAGGCCAGCGCGAAGCCATCGCGGCCGATCAGCCGTGACGGCAGTCGCGCTGCGCGTGCGAGCGGGCGCTCGATCGCGGTGCTCAGCACCGCTTCGATCAGCAGGTTCTCCTTGAAGCTCACCTTCAGCGTCGGCCTCGCCGCGTCGACCGAACCGAGCTCCGTGCCGTTCACGTAGTCGCGGATCTTCCAGACGCCCGGGCCGAGGCCGCGCAGCGTCACCGAGCCGTCGAAGCTGGGCGCGTAGAACGCGTAGTGCATCACCCCGTTCTTCTCGACGACGTGCGTCTCAGGCTTGTCGAACGCGATGTCGTAGAGCTCGCCGCGATAGGCGCCGTCGGACAGGCCCTTCGCGTTGTGCGCGGTGATCCATTTGCGCCAGTGCGTCTCGCGCTCCGGCGTCAGCAGGAAGGAGTCCTTCGGCTTCGGATCCTCGGGCCAGGTGAACTTCGTCGACACCACGCCGCCGACGCCCACCGCGGACGCGAAGTCCATGCCGCCGGTCGACAGCTCGACGTGATCGCCGGCATACGCCGACCAGCGCCCCATCTGCGCCTTCAACGCCTTGCCCTTGTGACGCACCTGCCAGCTCGACAGCGGGTCCGACGCCGGCGCCTGGTCGATCCACGGCATGTTGTGGAACGCGTAGCTCGTGCCGCAGGGGCAGACCTCGACCACCGCCTCCGGATTCACCGCATGCGCCGCCTCGAACATCGCGCGGTAGAAGTCCGCCATGTGCTCGTACGAGTGCTCCGGCTTCGCATGTTGGTGCTTGGGGTTGAAGCACGGCGCGACGCCGTTCAGGTGCTGGCCGTCGACCTTCACGCCGTCGAAGCCCCAGTCCTGGATGATCTTGCGGAACATCGCCGCCGTGCGCTCCTGCGTGCCCTTCGCGCCCGGGCACAGGTAGAGGCAGTTCCACCACGTGATCATCTGCGGCGCGCCGTTCTGGTCGAGCAGCAGCAGATCCGCGTGTTCATGCAGCTCGTCGCTGCCCGGCGCCACCGCCAGCGGCGCGATCCACAGCCGCGCCTTCATGCCGCGCGCATGGATGTCGGTGACCAGCGCCTTCATGTCCTCCTCGCCGCGCGGGAACTTCTTGAGGTCGATGTCGAACCAGTCGCCCGTCTGGCGCTGCCAGCCGTCGTCGAGCACGGCCCATTTCAGGCCGAGCTCCTGCGCCTTCGGCAGCGTGGCGCGCACGCGCTCCAGCGAGAAGTCGCGCTCGTAGCCCCACGCGCACCAGACCGCGTCGTGCGCGCTGCGTGGCGGCTCCGGCGCGGCCAGGCCCTGTGCGTTCATGAGTCGCCGATAGCGGTCCAGCGGCACGAAGCAGTCGCCCTCGTGCACCGCGACGAAGGCCAGCGGCAGCGCCAGCGTCTCGCCCGGCGCGAGCGTGCGCGGCTCGTCGCCGCGCAGCGCGATGTCGACCTGCTCGCCGACGGCCTTCACCGGCAGCGAGACCAGGCGCGGCAGCTTGTCCAGGTGGCCGACCGCGACACCCAGGTCGCGCCGCCACACGTCCAACAGCGGCGTGCCGCCGCCGTAGTCGGACGAATCCATGCCGAGGAAGTTGCGCTGCTCGAAGCCGCGTTTGACCGGCTGCATCCAGTCGCGCCGGTCCGTGTGCGTCGAGCCCGAATAGGTCCACCATCCGCCCGCATGACGCGGCGCCGCCAGCAGGCGGTGCGACGCGACCGTCCAGCCCTGGACCATCAGCGCCTTGTCCGACCGGTTGATGAAGGCGACCTCGATCAACGCGACGCCGGGGTGCTCGTCAAGCAGCGTCACCGTCATCGTCTTCTCGACGGCCGCGCCCTCGGCCTTGCCGGTGAGGGTCAGGCGTTGTCCCGCGCCGAACGGCGTGGTGCCGCTGCTTGGGACTGCGCTCGTCAACGCGAAGCGTTCCAGGGTGCGGGGCGTCGTCGGCGGCGCCGCGCCGGCCGCTTCCGCGCCGAGCGCCGCGGCGCTGGCCGCCACGGGCTTCAGTTCCGCGATGACGAGTTGCTCCCCCGCATCGAAACCGGTCAGCGCCAAAGGTCGCGCACCACCGAGGCGAACGATCCGGCTGCGCATGCGTTCATCGAATTGCAGCGAGAGCCGCTCGTCCTGCAGCCGCACGTGGCCGCGACCGAGGTCGGCCGCGCGCGCCGCCGCGGCCGCACCGGGCGACGCGACCGTCGCGGCCAGCGCCAGCTTCGGCGTGATCGTCGCGACCGGGGCCGCCCCCAGCCATTGGAGGAACGCGCGGCGCCCGGTCATTGAGCCGCCTTCCAGGCGGTGGGATAGCTCCGCTCGGCGTTGAGGTGGTACAGCTTGTCGACGACGACCTTGGGCAGGCCGAGGCCCTTCACCGGCTTCTTGAGATCGGACACCTTGAACGACTCCTCCGTGTTGAAGTAGCGCCAGTGCATGCGCCACACCGGCTCGACTTCCTTCAGCAGCTCGGCCCCCGATTGTTGCGGCGGTTGCGAGACGTCGGTGCCGTACATCAGACGGTCCTGGTACTTGATCATGAAGGCGCGCACCTTCGCGCGGTCCAGCTGGCTCTGGTACTGCAGCTGCCCGATGCGCGCGGCCAGGTCGACCTTGGCCAGCGGGAAGCGGTCCAGGAACGCGGCCAGCTCGTCGACGTTGCGCTCCAGCGAGGCCATGTGCATGCCGACGAACTTCAGCCTCGGATGCGCCGCGACCATGCGGTCGCGCGCGGCCATCTGGTCTTCCCAGCTCGGCATCTCCGGATGCAGCGCCATGTGGTACTGCGGGTGGTGCGCGAAGTACTCGCGGTCGTTGATGACCGTCATCTTGTCCAGCGGCAGCCAGCAGTTGTGCGGCTCGCCCTGGTGACCGAGCATCGTGATGCCCTGGTCCTCGAAATACGTGAACAGCGGCTTGAATCGCGCGTCGTCGATCATGACGAGCCGGCCCTGCTTGTCGCGCAGGCTCATGCCGATGTTCTTCCACACCTTCACGCCGACCGCGCCGGCGCGCAGGCCGGCATCGACGCGCTGTTTCGTCGCGTCGAGCCAGCCTGGTTGATCCGAGGTCTCCGACGAGAAACTCACCGCCCACGCCACGTCCGCCGGACGTGCCTTGCGCAGCTCGATCGCCGCCTGCTGCTGCTCGTCCAGCGGCGGGAAGTCCGGGTAGTCGACGTTGATCGTCAGCACCTTGAAGCCGAGCTGGCGCGCGGCGTCGATGAACGCCGGATCGGCGTTGTGCAGGTGCACGTGCGAATCGATCTTCGGGACCTTCGCGAAGTCCGCCATCGTGTAGCGGGCTCCGTCAGCTTCCTTGGACTTCGTTGCCGCCAGGACGCCAGAGGAGGCGACCATCGCGACGGCCGTCAGTGCGGCGCTCAGCAGGACCGGCAGCGCGGCGCGGACGGGAGTTCTCGTCATGTGGGTCATGGGATCAACAACAGTGGAAACAGTGGGAACTGATGAGAGAGACGGTCAGTTGCAGCTGTAGCGGTAGGCGTCGTCCAGATCCAGCGGCAGCACCAGCGTGCGGATCTTCGCGGCGGTCATCTTCGCGCAGAGCTTGTCGCGCGCGCCGTTGGTGTTCTTCTTGTACTTGGACGCGTACTCGGCGTTGAACACGGGCTTGTTCTTGCTCGTGAAGACCGAGTAGCCGCCGCACTCGTCGTACTGGTTGCACTGCTCGTTGACGGCCATGTCGAAGTAGGGCTCCAGTTGGGCCAGCTGGTCGACGTCGTTCTTCAGCGCGATCGCCAGGCCGCGGCCGTGGGCGGCGTTGGCGAGGTACTTGTTGTAGTCGAGCTGGGTCGCGGCCGTCAGCGGGAAACCGGTCGAGTTGGTGTACCCGTCGACGTTGTCCGGCTCGACGCCGTCGCAGCCCTTCGAGACGGCCAGGTCCAGCCGGCTGAGCATCACCGCGCGCACGTTGGCGGAGCGCGTGTCCAGCCACTTCTCGCCGGCCCAGCCGTCCAGCGCGTTGCCCATGTCGGCGGCGTTGAAGCTGCCGAAGTCGGCGCGCCAGTTCTCCGAGCTGCCGGCGGAGAAGTAGCAGACGACCTTGCGGCCCTGCGCCTTCAACCCGGCGATCGTCTGCGCGGAAGTGTCGAAGAGGTCGATGTCGTACACGGCCACGTTGTAGCCGGTGTTGAGCGTGCCCGTCAGTTGCCACTGCCAGGTCGTGTTGACGCCGGGCTTCCACCACGACTGCGCTTGCGCGCCGGTCGCGGCGGTGAGACCCACCGCAAGCGCGGCGGCGGTGGCGAGGCGGGTGGCCATCGAACGGATCAGCGATCGTTTCATGAGTTCTCCTGGGATGCGGCCGGCAACGCGGCCTGCTTGTTGTGGAACGCCCAACGTCCTCTCAAGAACATCCCGACTCGAATGCGGCGACCGGATGACGCCGACTGGATGGCCCAATCCGACGTCTCCCGTCTGTCCTGCTTGCTTGTCTAGCTCGTGTTCTTTTTTTGATCGGCGCGGCCTCAGAACTTGATGCTCGCCCCGATCGTGAACGCCCTGCCCCAGCGGTTGTAGCCCTGCGGCAAGGTGATGTCGCCGTTGCCCAGCGTGTACTCCTGCTTGGCATCGGTCAGGTTGCGGCCCTCGATGGAGATCCGCAGCCACTTGTTGACTTCGTACGCGGCCTGCGCGGTCAGCCAGGTGATGGCCTTGGCGCGCTCGTTGAAGCCCGGGCCGATCACGTTGATCGCCGACACGAACTCGTCCGTGTGGTCGGCCGTGGCGCTGATGCTCCACGGGCCCTTCTCGTACAGCAGGCCCAGCGACGAGGTCGCCGGCGCGATGCCTTCCAGCGGACGCTTCTCGCCGCCCACCCAGCTGTCGGAGCGGTTGCGCGTGTACTGCGCCCGCACGCCGAAGCCGTTGTCCCACAGGTGCTGGAAGCCGATCTCCATGCCGCGGACCTTGGCCTTGTCGCCGTTGATCGGCTTCATCACGTTGAACAGGTGACCCGGCACGCCGATGTCGACGCCGGTCTCCCAGCTGGTGGTGATCTGGTTCTTGATGTCCTTCTGGAACACCGCGAAGGTCAGCGCCGAGTTGCGCGCGTAGTACCACTCCAGCGACGCGTCGTACTGCTTGGCGCTGTAGGGCTTCAGGTCGGCGTTGCCGCCGAAGACCTGCGTGAAGTCGCCCCAGGCGACGCTGGCCGTCGTGCTGGTCGGCGCGAGCTGCTCGACCGACGGACGCGCCATCGTCTTCGCGGCGCCCAGGCGCAGCTGCAGCTTGTCGGTGAAGTGCCAGACGAAGTTGGCCGACGGCAGGCCGTAGGTGTACTCGGCGTTCTGGCTGATCTCGGTCGGGTCCGCGTAGACGGCGGAGTAGTTGAATGGGCCGTTCTCGGTCAGGCTCTCGATCTTGGCGTCCCAGGCCTTGGCCGTGGTCTTGGTCTTGACCAGGCGCACGCCGATGTCCGCGTTCCACTGCTCGCCGGAGAGGTCCGCCTCGATGAAGAACGAGGTCGTCTTCTCCCGCACGCGGTAGCTCTGCAGCGGGTTCCAGACCGGGCCGGCCTGGCTGAAGTCGTAGGTGCCGCCGTCGGGGCGCGGCTTGCCGTTGTAGGCCTGCAGCGCCGCCAGGTAGTTGGGCACGTCGAAGCCCAGGAAGCTGCGCGGGAAGCTGCCGCTGACGCCGTTCATGAAGTTGGGCGGGGTCAGGTGCTCGTTGAGCACGTTGCCGCCGAGCTGGCCGACGTTGATCGCGTTGGTGCCGGAGTAGTAGTTCTCGCCGCCGTTGATCGCGTTGTCGACCAGGTCGCGGTTCTTGTCGCGCCGCGTGGCCTGCACGCCGAACTGGATCTGGTCGACGTTGAAGCGGTCCACCGACCAGGCGCCGTTCAGCGTCAGGCCGCGGATCTTGTCGTCGATGTTGTCGCCGCTCAGGCCCAGGTAGTGGGTGTTGAAGTCGCTCGGGCCGAAGGCGCCGCTGGCCAGGCCGGAGATCAGGTCGCGGCCGTCGGCGAAGGTGGTCTTGATGTCGGGCACCTGCGAGCCGGTCAGGTTCACCGTCGTCACGTTGGGCTGGTTCATGCGCAGCACCGTGTAGGTGTCCTGCCCGCCCGAGTGCCGCTTGGAGGTCGACTGGTAGACGTCGCCGTTGAACTTCAGCGTCTCGGTGGCCTTCCACTCGGCGTTGATGCCGTAGACGGCGCTGTCGACGACGCGGTGCGTGGTCAGGTTCAGCAGCTCCGGATTCAGCATCAGGTCCGGGTCGGTGCTGTCCATCGTGAAGCCGGTGACGACGCCGTTCTGGGTCTTGATGTTGGACCAGCGGCCCGGCGAGAACAGCGTGTAGAACGACTGCTGATAGCCGACCTGCGGCGAGTTCAGCCGCGTCTTGATCCCGTCGACGGTGACCTTGAGCGCGTCGCTCGGCCGCCATTCGACCTTGCCCGACAGGGCGGTGCGCTTCTTCTGTTCCTGGATGGTGCCGACGCGGAACTGGCCCGGGCCGATCAGGCCCTCTTCATCGGGGTCCAGCACGCCGTTGCCGTTCGGATCGATGTTGCCGCCCCAGGCGTTGCCGGTCCAGTTGGCGGCCGGGTCGGAGATCGGGTTGCGCGTCCAGCCGCCGTCGTTGCCGGCCGTGTCGGTGCGGACCTTGCGGTCGGCGTAGACCACGCCGAACAGCACGCCCAGCTCCTTGCCGAAGGTGTTGCTGTAGGTGGCCGAGACCTTGCCGCCGTTGAGCTTGGACATCGTGTTGCGGTCGCCCTCGACGCGCAGGATGCCGTGCTGGCCGGGCTGGTCGAAGGGGCTGGCGGAGCGCAGGTTCACCAGGCCGCCGATGGCGCCTTCCATCACCGAGGCCTGCGCGGACTTGACGACGTCGGCGCCGCTGATGATGTCCGAGGGCAGCACGTCGAACGCGAAGTCGCGGCCTTCGCCGTCGGTGGCGAGGATGCGGTTGTTGAAGGTCGTCAGCGTGTATTCGGGGCCCAGGCCGCGGACGCTGACCTTCTGGCCTTCGCCGCCGGCGGTGCGCGAGATCGACACGCCGGTGATGTGGCTCAGCGAGTCGGCGACGTTGTCGTCGGGGAATCGGCCCAGCTCGGTCGCGCTGATGCTGTCCTGCACGCCCGACGCGCTGCGCTTGAGGTTCAACGAACGCTGCAGGCTGGCGCGGGTGCCGGTGATCTCGACGCGCTCGAGCGTCTGGTCGGCGTCCTTGGCCTTGGCGTCGGCCTTCGATTCAACGGATTGGGTGTTGGCGGGCGCCGAGGCGGCGGCGGCCGCGGGCTGGACCTGCGCCTGGGCCGCGCCCACGGCGGTCAGCGCGGCGATCGCGGCGGCGGCGGCGACGGGCCGCGGCGCAAAACCGGCAATCAGGAGGGAGGACAGGGGAGCTCGCATCTCATGGTTCCTTTGTTGGCTTGTCCGCTGCCAGTCCTGGACCTCGACCGGCTTGCCGCAAGTCTACGTAGTCTTTCGATTAATTTCGCATATCGTTTTTACCGACGTTTATTCTTTCGAATTGATGACGCACGAAAGAATTCGAGCAAGACAATCACTGATTCGCACCTCGATAGCGCCTGATTTCTCCGGGTTTTCCCGCGAAATACACCACTTCAGGGCCTGTCACGGTTTCTTCCGTTGTGTTTCCGGTTTCCTTGCCCTATTCTTTCGTTCGAAAGCTTCCGACGATCCACCGAGCCCGTCGAGCCCCCTCCAAGAAAGAAAGCAATCCCATGCAACGACATTGGCTGACCTACGCGCTTGTCACGACCCTGTTCTGGGGCGCGTGGGGGGCGCTGACGGGCTTGTCTTCCGAACGCGGCTTCCCGGACACGCTGGTCTACGTCGTGTGGGCGCTGACGATGATCCCGCCGGCCGTGTTCGTGCTGGCCCGCGCCGGCTGGAAGCTGCAGCGCGACCGCCGCGCCGTGATCCAGGGGCTGACCGTCGGGCTGCTGGGCGCGGGCGGGCAGATGCTGCTGTTCCGCGCGGTCGAGTCCGGCCCGGCCTACCTGATCTTCCCGATCGTGTCGCTGTCGCCGGGGGTGACGATCGCGCTGTCCTTCGGACTGCTGCGCGAGCGTACCGGCAAGCTCGGCGTCGCCGGCATCGTGCTGGCGCTGTGCGCACTGCCGCTGTTCGACTACCAGCCCGGCCAGCAGAGCCAGGCGCTGGGACTGTGGTTCGCGCTCGCCGTCGTCGTCATGGCGGCGTGGGGCCTGCAGGCCTACTTCCTGAAGACCGCCAACAACGCCGCCAGCGCGGAGAGCGTCTTCTTCTACATGACCGTCAGCGCGCTGCTGTGCATCCCGGCCGCGCTGTGGATGACGGACTTCTCCAAGCCGATCCCGTGGGGCTGGGACGGCCCCGGCCTGGCCGCCGTGATCCAGGTGCTCAACGCGATCGGCGCGCTCACGCTGGTCTACGCCTTCCGCTACGGCAAGGCGCTGGTCGTCTCGCCGCTGGTCAATGCCGGCGCCCCGCTGCTGACGGCGCTCGCCTCGATGGCGATGAGCGGCGCCACGCCCGGCGGCTTCAAGCTGGCCGGCGTCGCGCTGGCGCTGCTCGCCGCGCTGCTGCTGGCCCTGCAACCCGAAGGCGACAGCAAGGACAGCAAGGCCTGACCCCGGCGTCCCGCCGTCCGCCCCACCCTCATTCGACAGGAAGGATTCCCCTTGAAGCTCATGCTCGATCTCGTGCGGCGCCACAAGCAGTCGGCGCCGGGATCTTCGGCCGGTCCGGCCATCGGCACGGCCGCTCCGGCCATCGGCATTCCCTCGATGTGCTCGGCCCATCCGGTCGTCATCGCCGCGACGCTGCGCGAGTGCGGCGCGCTCGGCCGCCCCGCGCTGATCGAGGCGACCTCCAACCAGGTCAACCAGGACGGCGGCTACACCGGCATGACGCCGGTCGACTTCCGCCGCTTCGTCGAGGCGATCGCCCAGGCCGAGGGCGTCGCCACCGATCTGCTGATCCTCGGCGGCGACCACCTCGGCCCGAACGCCTGGCGCAAGTTGCCGGCCGCGCAGGCGATGGCCAAGGCGGAGGTGATGGTGGCGCAGTACGTCGCGGCCGGCTTCCGCAAGATCCACCTGGATTGCTCGATGTCCTGCGCGGACGATCCGGTGCCGCTGTCCGAGGCCGAGATCGCCGCCCGCGCCGTGCGCCTGTGCCTGGCCGCCGAGGCCGCCTGGCGCGACACGCCCGACCGCGGCGAACCGCCGGTCTACGTCATCGGCACCGAGGTGCCGGTGCCGGGCGGCGCGCATGAGGACCTGGAAGACCTCGCGGTGACCTCGCCCGAAGCGGCCGGCGCGACGCTGGCGCTGCACCGCGATGCCTTCGGCAAGGCCGGACTCGAAGCGGCCTGGGAACGCGTGATCGCGATGGTCGTGCAGCCGGGCGTCGAGTTCGACCACCACAAGGTCATCGACTACAAGCCCGAAAAGGCGCGCGCGCTGAGCGCGTTCATCGCATCGCAGCCGGGCCTGGTCTTCGAGGCGCACTCGACGGACTACCAGACGCCCGAACGCCTGGCGCAACTCGCGCGCGACCACTTCGCGATCCTGAAGGTCGGCCCGGGCGCGACCTTCGCGCTGCGCGAGACGCTGTGGGCGCTGGCCGCCGTCGAGCGCGAATGGCTCGGCCCGCAGGCCGGCCAGGGCAACCTGATCGACACGGTGCTCGGCGTGATGCGCGCGGAGCCCGGCCATTGGCAGCCGTACTACCAGGATCCCTCGCGCCTGCAGGTCGATCTGGCCTACAGCCTGAGCGATCGCATCCGCTACTACTGGGCGCACCCGAAGGTCCAGACCGCCTGCGCGGCGCTGCTGGACCGGCTGGAGCATTCGCCGCCGCCGCTGACGCTGCTGAGCCAGTTCCTGCCGCGCCAGTACGACGCGATCCGCGACGGCCGCCTGCGCAACCGTCCCGCGGAACTGCTCCGCGACGGCGCCGCGCAGTCGCTGCGGCCCTACCTCGCCGCTTGCGCCGCCTGAAGACCTGACTGCTTGAACGCCCGACCGTCCGGATGCCAGAACGCGTGACCGCCTGAACGCCTGAACCGCTCCGACACCCGGCCCTTTCCCACAGAACAAGACCCGTCACGATGAGCCTGCTCCACTTCGAACCCGCCGAACTCGACCGCCGCGGCGCCACGCACACCGCGCGCGAGATCGCCCAGCAACCGCAAGTCTGGCGCAGCGTGCATGCGCTGGTGCAGTCGCAACGCGCGGCGATCGACGCCTTCCTGCAGCCGCTGCTGGCGCTGTCGGACCTGCGCATCGTGCTGACGGGCGCGGGCAGCTCCGCCTTCATCGGGCAATGCCTGACCCCCGCGCTGCTGCAGCAACTGGGCGCGAAGCCCGGCCTCCGCGTCGAGGCGATCGCCACCACCGACATCGTCTCCAACCCCGCGCAATGCCTGCAGCCCGGCGTGCCGACGCTGCTGGTCTCGTTCGCCCGCTCGGGCAACAGCCCCGAGAGTCTGGCGGCGGTGGACCTGGCTGACGCGACCCTCGGCGAGTGCCATCACCTCGCGGTCACCTGCGCGGCCGAAGGCACGCTGGCGCGCCGGCTCGGCGAGCGCGAACGCGCCCACGTGCTGCTGCTGCCCGACGAGACGCATGACCGCGCCTTTGCGATGACCTCGAGCTTCACCGGCATGCTGCTGGCCGCGGCCTGGGCCTTCGGCATGGCGCTGCCGTCGGCCGAGACGCTGGGCGACGCGGCGCGCCAGCTGCTCGCCACCGAGGCCGCCCGCCTGGACGCGCTGAACGCGCAGCCCTTCGAGCGCGTCGTCGTGCTCGGCAGCAACGGCCTGCAGGGCCTGGCGAAGGAAGCGGCGCTGAAGGTGCTGGAGCTGAGCGACGGACGTCTCGTCGCGCTGGCCGATTCGCCGCTGGGTTTCCGCCACGGCCCGAAAACCATCCTGAACGACCGCACGCTGGTGCTGATCGTGCTGTCCAACGACAGCTACACCCGGCGCTACGACCTGGACCTGCTGCGCGAGCTGCGCCGCCAGGGCCGCGGCCGGATCGTCGCGCTGAGCACCTCGGCGTTGAACGCGGAGGACGCGCTGGCCGCGGACGACGTGCTGCTCGACCTGCCGGTCAACGCGCCCGACCTCGCGCTGACGCCGGTGGCGCTGGTCTTCGCGCAATGCCTGGCGCTGCTGGCCTCGCTCAAGCTCGGCATCACGCCGGACAATCCGAGCGCGTCGGGCACCGTGACGCGCGTCGTCAGCGGCGTCATCATCCATCCGCTCGCCGCGGCGGCGCCTTGAGTCGCCCGGCGCCCGCACCACGACTCTCGCAGCGACGCGCCCCACGGCTTGCACCCGCATCGCCCCGACCTCCGACCAGCCCGATGATCCGCTCATGACTCCCGTCACCCACGACGCCACCGACCGCCCGATCTTCCTCGGCATCGACGGGGGCGGCACCAAGACCTCCTTCCTGCTGCTGGACGGCGACGGCCGGCTGCTGGCGCGTCACGTCGGCAGCACCAGCTACTACCTCGAGATCGGCTTCGACGCGCTGCGCGCGCTGCTGCGCGACGGCGTCGCCGAGACGCTGAAGCAGGCCGACCTGGCGCCGTCGCGGGTGACGTCGACCTTCGCCGGTCTGCCCGCCCACGGCGAGGACAGCGCGCTGCTGGCCGACTTCGACGGTCTGCTGGCCGGCGTGCTGCCGCGCGCGGTCATCGGCAACGACATGGTCTGCAGCTGGGCCGGCTCGCTCGGCGGCGACGACGGCATCAGCCTCGTCGCGGGCACCGGCTCGATCGCCTACGGCGAGTGGCAGGGGCGCGGCGCGCGCTCCGGCGGCTGGGGCGAGGTCTTCGGCGACGAGGGCTCGGCCTACTGGCTCGCGCGCGAAGGCCTCGCGCTCTTCTCGCGCATGGCGGACGGGCGCGCCGCGCCGGGACCGCTGCTCGGCCTCGTGCGGGAACACTTCCAGCTCGCACACGACCTGGACCTCTGCGCGGCGATCAACGGCGACGCGGCGCGCAGCCGGCTCGCGCAGTTCGCGCGGCTCGTGTCCGCGGCGGCGGCCGACGGCGACGCGCAGGCGATCGTGCTGCTCGGGCGCGCCGGCGAGGAGCTCGCCGCGCTCGCGGGCGCCATCGCCCGGCAACTGGCGCTGCCGGCGGACGCGACGGTGCCGGTCTCCTACACCGGCGGCGTCTTCGAGGCCGGCGCCACCGTCACCGAGGCGCTGCGGCTGGCGCTCGCGCGCGAGGTCCCGGGCGCCGAGTTGATCGTGCCGCGCTTCGGTCCGGAGATGGGCGCAGCCATGTACGCCGCTCGGCTGGCGGGCGTGCAGCTCCGGCCTGCGACGGCCGCTGGCCCTCACCCCCACCCTCTCCCGCAAGCGGGAGAGGGAGCCTGAGGGTCGGGCCGGGGCTTGCGAACATCGCCGGATCGATATCATCCGAAAGTTCATCGCTTCCGTTTCCCATGACCACCACCACTACTTCCACCATCGCCGAGAAGCCTGACGCCGCGTTGCTGATCGACGAGCGCCGGCGGCTGATCCGCGAGCAGGTGCAGGCGCAGGGCAAGGTCACGGTGGAGGAGTTGGCCGAGCGCTTCGGCATCTCGGTCGTGACGATCCGCAGCGACCTGAACGCGCTGGCGTCGACGGGCGCGCTGCTGCGCACGCACGGCGGCGCGCTGGCGCATCGCGACACCGAGGAGGTGCCGATCAGCGTCAAGCAGAAGCTGCACCACGAGCAGAAGGTGCGCATTGCCGTCGAGGCGGCCAAGCTGATCCGCGATGGCGAGACCATCCTGCTGGACTCCGGTTCGACGACCGAGGAGATCGCCAAGCAGATCCGCGGCCTGCGGCTGCAGTCGCTGAACGTCATCACCAACGCGCTGAACATCGCGGTGCTGCTGGCGACGGTGCCGGGCGTCAACGTGATCATGCCGGGCGGCCTGCTGCGGCAGAACTCGTATTCCCTGTCCGGACCGCAGGCGGTCACGGCGCTGCAGAGTCTCTACGCGGACCGCCTGTTCCTGGGTGTCGACAGTCTCGACCCTGAGATCGGCCTGATGACGCCCCACCTGCTGGAAGCGCAGCTGAACGCCCAGATGATGAAGATCGCGCGCCAGATCGTGGCGGTCGCGGACGCGTCCAAGCTGATGAAGCGCAACCTCTCGGTGATCGCGCCGGTCGAGCAGATCGACATGCTGATCACGGACAAGGAGGCTGACGAGGCCATCGTCGGCGAACTGCGACGCCGCGGCGTCGAAGTGGTCCTCGCATAACCGCGACCTCCACAACGCCACCGCCGCCGCCGACGTCGCGATCGCTCTTTCCTTACTCCCGCAGTCCTCGGTCGCAAAACCGTGAACGGACGACAGTGATGGGGGACGGCATTGCTTGGGGTTCAGCCGCTTGCCGGCTGCGGCCCCATGCAATGGCGGCCGACGCCCCGCCTGCTGCAGGTAGGCGGTCTCCCCCGGACATCATTTCCTGAACTGCGCGCAGGGGTCTTCGCGAGAGGGCGCGGGTGCGCGCTCGACGCGGTCGTAGCCGCCGGCTGTTGCTGCGCTGCCGGGCTCGAGATACGCGATGGCATCGATGTCCGACGCCGGCACCCCGGCCGCCTGCAGGTAGACCGGCACGGCGACATCGCGGCGCACGTGCCCGTTCCCGGCGATCAGCACGACGCGCTTCGCGCCCGACTTCCTCGCATCGAGCATTGCCTGCGCCATCGCCGCGTCACGCGCGCGTTGCGCCTGGACCATGCCGGGCAGCATGGCCTCCGGCATCGCGCCGCAATGGCCGTCCTGGATGTCCTTGCGCAGTGCGTCCTGCTGCGTGCCGTTCCAGACGGTGCGATCGCGCAGCGCGATGAGATCCGCGGGCCAGGCGGCGTCGCCTTCGCGGACGATCTTGCGGACCTGGTCGCGATCGATGTTGCCGCCGCGGACTTCCGCGCCGGATTGCAGCGCGACGTCGAACAGCGGTTGGTGGAGCGGCCAGCGCCAGCCCTTGCGATCGAACTTCGCCGCATCGATGACGGCGTTCACATCGCCCGGAGACGCCATGCGCGCCTGTGCGACGGCCGCGTCCTCGCCGCGCGAGAACTGCTCGAAGACGACCACCGTCTTCGGCTCCTGCGCGATCAGCCGACGCAGTTGTTCGGCGCGGGCGCGGTGGTGTTCGGGGTTGTCGTGCAGCTCGCCGAGCAGCACGAATTCGGGCTCGACCTGGGAGGACGCCGGCGTCGTCCGCGGCGCCTCGGTGGTGGATGACGCGCACGCCGCGAGCAGGAGAGGAAGAAGCACCGACGCGGCGCCGCGAGAGGCAATGTTCATGGAAGCAGTCCTGGGGGCTGGGAGTGTGAACAGGCCTGGCGACGTCGCCGCGGTGCGCGGAAGGCGCGCTCGCAGCGATGGCTGGGTCGGGCCCGCATTGTCGGGCATCCGCCCCGCGGACACGACGGCCGGCATCACACGAAGCCGGCCACCGTCCCGCTCCCGGAACAGCGCCGGTTCAGAGCACCGCGTTCGCCTGCTCGACCCCTTGCGGCTGATTCATCAGCACGCCGGGGTTGAGGCCGACAGCGATCCGCAACACGTTCTCGGCCAGGGCGTCGGCCGCGATGCGGTCGACGTCGGTCGTGGCCAGGAACCCTGCCGAGATGGCCTGGATCAGCTGCTGCTCCTGCGCGTCGGGCAAGGCCGCTTTCACGGCCGAGCCATTGAACTCAGCCCATTCCCCGGCAAACGGGAGGAACCAGGTCGACTGACTCAGGATCGAACCCGCGTATTCCAGCGCGAGCATCGACGATTCGACATCGACGATCGTCGTGGTCTGGGGCGTGGACGGCAATGAAGTCGTCATGAGAAGTTCTCCTTCGGAAGAATGGCACGTCAGGCGTGCCGGTACGGAACGCACCGGCCGCGCGCCGCCTTGCGGCGCACGGCGTCGATGCCGCGCCGTAGTCCTCTTCCGCTGGAGATCGGATCGCTGGATCGCTGGATCAGCGGATCAGCGGATCAGCGGATCGTCGTCATCGAGCGCATCGCCTTGACCGCGCCCTCGCCCATCGATGCGCCGAAGCGCTTGGCGATGCGTTCGGCGACGTTGTCGCGCGGCGTGTAGTCGACGACGTCCTCGGCCTTCACCACCTCGCGGGCGACGTAGTCGAGGTTGCCCGTGCCGTCGGCCAGGCCGAGCTGGATCGCCTGTTCGCCGTTCCAGAACAGGCCGGAGAACATCTCCGGCGTCTCCTTGAGCCGCGTGCCGCGCCCCTCGCGCACGACCGCGATGAACTGCTGGTGGATCTGGTCCAGCATCGCCTGCGCGTAGGCCTGCTGCTTCGGGGTCACCGGCGAGAACGGATCCAGCATCCCCTTGTTCTCGCCTGCCGTCATCAGGCGGCGCTCGACGCCGACCTTCTTCATCACCTCGGTGAAGCCGAAGCCGTCCATCAGCACGCCGATCGATCCCACCACCGACGCCTTGTCGACGTAGATCTCGTCCGCGCCCGCGGCGATGTAGTACGCGCCGGAGGCGCAGATCTCCTCGACGACCGCGTACACCTTCTTCTTGTGCAGCGCCTTCAGGCGCTTGAGCTCGTCGTTGACGATGCCCGCCTGCACCGGGCTGCCGCCCGGCGAGTTGATGCGCAGCACCACCGCCTGCGACCCCTGGTCCTCGAACGCGGCCTTCAGCGCGGCGTTGATGAGCTCGGCGCTGGCCTCGGTGTCGGGCGCGATCTCGCCGCGCACTTCCACGAGCGCCGTGTGCGGCCCGGTCGTCGCGCCACCATGGTGCTTGGTCGCGAACATCGACCAGATGAACAGCAGCAGCACCGACACCCAGATCAGCCGGAAGAAGGTCTTCCAGCGCCGGTCGCTGCGGCGGTCGCGCAGGTAGTCATGGGCGAACTGCTCGATCACGTGCTCGTAGCGGCCTGGCAGCGGCGAAGCACCGGCCGAGGCCTGCGAGGCGGACGCCGCCGCGGAAGCAGGCGCGGCGGGCGCCGCGGCCTTCATGATGTCCTCCGGGCGCGCCGTCGCGTCGGGGATCGGGCGCGGCAGGTCGCTGCCGGCGCTGGAGTCGTCGTTGGGGTTCATTCAATCCTCGAAAACGGGTCGCGTGTCGCGGGAGGGATACCAGAAGACCTGGCCGTCGCGCTCGCGCACGTCGAGCTTGGTCAGGCCGAAACGGCCGCACATGCCGGTCACGCAGCGTCCGTCCCGCGGGTGGTACACGGCGCCGTGGATGCTGCAGATGATGTATTCCTTCTTGCTGTCCAGGAACTCGCCCTCCTGCCAGTCCATCTCGGTCGGCACGTGCGCGCAGCGGTTCAGGTAGCCGACGACCTCGCCGTCGAAGCGCAGGACGAAGGCCGAGGCGGGCTGGCGGAACTGCAGCACGTCGAAGGTGCGCGCGCGACCGCGTTCCTCCAGCTCGGAGGAGGCGCACAGCGGCACCGGGGGCAGGTCTTGCTCGGGGTTCATTCGGGAGGGGTCCGGAAAGCGGGACAGATCGGAGGGAAATCAGGAAGCAGTCAGGCGTGGGTCAAGCGTTCGTCAGCAGCCAGTCGCGCAGCGTCGGCACATCGTGCGCGACCAGCAGCGGCTCAAAGCCGCGCAGCGATTCGTGCTCATGCGCGCCGTACGTGACCGCCACCGCCGGGCAGCCGGCATTGCGCGCCAGCTGCAGGTCGTGCGTCGTGTCGCCGATCATCAGCGTGCGCTCGGGGTCGGCGCCGAACTCGCGCATCAGCTCCAGCAGCATCTGCGGATTCGGCTTGCCGGCGGTTTCGTCCGCGGTGCGGGTGCCGTCGAACAGCGTCTTCATGTCCACGGCGGCCAGCGCCTCGTCCAGGCCGCGGCGGCTCTTGCCCGTCGCGACGGCCAGCCAGTGGTGCCGCGCCTTCAGGTCGCGCAGCAGTTCCGGCACGCCGTCGAACAACGTCACCTCGTGCGCCGACGCGAAGTAGTGGTGCCGGTAGCGCTGGCCGAGCTCCGGATACCGCGACGGGTCCAGGCCCGGCAACGCGTACTGCAGTGCCTCGATCAGGCCCATGCCGATGACGTAGGCGGCGCGCTCGCGCGACGGCGGCTCCAGGCCGAGGTCCGCCGACGCGGCCTGCATGCAGCGCACGATCAGCGCGGTGGAGTCGAACAGGGTGCCGTCCCAGTCGAAGACGATCAGATCGAAGCGTTGAGGCATGGCAGTCCGCAAGAGGTCGTCAGGGCGCCGGGCGGCGCAGCGCGGCCAGCAGTTTCTCGCACTCCGGCGGCAAGGGCGCCTCCAGGGTCAAGGTCTCGCCGGTCGCCGGGTGCACCACGCGCAGTTGGCGCGCATGCAGGAACATCCGGTCGAAGCGCAACGCGCCGCGGGCCAGCGCGCGGTTGGCCTCGAAGTCGCCGTACTTGGGATCGCCGACGATCGGGTGGCCTTCGTGGGCCAGGTGGACCCGGATCTGGTGCGTGCGCCCGGTCTTGATCGTGACGTCGAGCAGGCTGTAGCCGCCGCTGCCGGCGGCCTTGCCACTGTTGCCGCCGCTGTCGCCCGAATACGCTTCGACCACCTTCACCAGGCTGATCGACCGTTTGGCCTGGTCCGCCTGCGGATCCTTGGGATCGGGCACCGCCCTCACCCAGCGCTCGCCGTCGCTGCCGACGAACTTCAGCAGCGGGACGTCCACGACCTTCTTTCCCTTCGCCCACGCACCGGCGACCAGCGCCGCGTAGGTCTTGCCGGTCTCGCGGTCGCGCAACTGGTCCTGCAGGTGCGTCAGCGCGCTGCGCTTCTTGGCGATCATCAGCAGGCCGGAGGTTTCCTTGTCCAGCCGGTGCACCAGCTCCAGGAACTTCGCCTGCGGGCGTGCGCGCCGCAGCTGCTCGATCACGCCGAAGCTCACGCCCGAGCCGCCGTGGACCGCCACGCCGGCGGGCTTGTCGACGACGATCAGGTGCTCGTCCTCGAAGACGACCGGGAACTCGCGGGCGGGAACGGCGGCGGCCTGCTCGGCGGGCTTCTCCGCCAGGCGCACCGGCGGCACGCGTACCACGTCGCCCACGGCCAGCCGCGAGTCGGCGCTGCAGCGGCCCTTGTTGATGCGCACCTCGCCGGACCGGATGATCCGGTAGACCAGCGTCTTGGGCGCGCCCTTGAGTTCGCGGATCAGGAAGTTGTCCAGCCGTTGTCCGGCGGAGCCCTCGTCGACGGTCAGTTGACGGACCTGCGCCGAGGCGACGGGCGTCACCGTCGCCGCAGGCGGCGGCATGGTCGGCGCCGCGGATACGACCGAAGCGGCCGAAGCGGCCGAAGCGGTTTTGGGGGGCGCGGCCCCCCTCGCGGCACTGCGGGCAGTCCCTGGGGCGGCCTTGCGGGCTTTAGCCCCTATAATGCTGCTTGCCACGTTTCCGTTGTAAGTATTTGATTTTTCTCATTTTACTCGGACGTGCGCGTTCGAGGTCGACGAGAACGTGGCGGTGAGCAGTCATTGTGAGTAGGCTGCTCATCACTTTTGGTGATGCAACGTCAGGTCATCGAGGTCGGGCCCGCTTCCCAAAGCGAGCGGGCAGGCACCGAGGCCGGACGGCAGAGCAACGTCGTCAGAACCATGCCCATGTGGCCGGTCGCATTCCAGGATGTCGGCAGGCGGCGCGGGCAGCACAACAAGGTTTCACGACGTCAGAAGACGGGCGCAAGCCCCGGCGCTGACGTCAGCACCCAGGCTCCGTTTCCGGATGTTTTCTTCGGTCCATTCCACCCCCCGCCGCCTGCGAGCGCGTGTTGGCTTCGTCCACACGCCAGGCTCCGGCCGTGGTCGGGTCGCGCCTCAGTCGGCGCGCTTGAGGACCCAAACAGCCGATCCGGGGCCCGCGGCGCACGCGCCAACGCTGCATCGCTGAACGGTCGAACGAGCCGTTCAATTTGCAGTCCAGGGCGATCCTTTCATTGGTTCTTTCGCGTTTCTCGTGCATCGGTCGAATCGCCCGCCGGTGAATCTCCGGCGGCGGTTCTGAGGTACGCGCGTCAGCGGCAACGCCCTGGCGTGGAGGAGAACTGATGAAACGCATGCTGATCAACGCGACGCAGCAGGAAGAGCGTCGCCTGGCCATCGTCGATGGCCAGAAGCTGTTGGACTTCGAGACCGAGATCGAAGGCCGTGAACAGCGCAAGGGCAACATCTACAAGGCGGTCGTGACGCGCGTCGAGCCGTCGCTGGAGGCCTGCTTCGTCGATTACGGCGAGGACCGCCACGGCTTCCTGCCGTTCAAGGAAATCTCGCGCACCTACTTCCGCGAAGGCGCCGACGTGCGCTCCGCCAAGATCCAGGACGTGATCAAGGAAGGCCAGGAGCTGCTGGTCCAGGTCGAGAAGGAAGAGCGCGGCAACAAGGGCGCGGCGCTGACGACCTTCGTGTCGCTGGCCGGCCGCTACCTGGTGCTGATGCCCAACAACCCGCGCGGCGGCGGCGTCTCGCGCCGCATCGAGGGCGAGGACCGTGAAGAGCTGAAGGACGCGCTCGACCAGCTCGAGTACCCGAAGGGCATGTCGCTGATCGCCCGCACCGCCGGCATCGGCCGTTCCGCCGCCGAGCTGCAGTGGGACCTGAACTACATGCTCAAGCTCTGGACCGCCATCGACGAAGCGTCGGGCGGCAAGGGCGCCTTCCTGATCTATCAGGAGTCGTCGCTGGTGATCCGCGCGATCCGCGACTACTTCACCGCCGACATCGGCGAGATCCTGATCGACACGGACGACATCTTCGAACAGGCCCACCAGTTCATGTCGCACGTGATGCCGGAGACGGCACACAAGGTCAAGCGCTACCGTGACGACGCGCCGCTGTTCAGCCGCTTCCAGATCGAGCACCAGATCGAGACGGCCTTCAGCCGCACGGTGAACCTGCCGTCGGGCGGCGCCATCGTGATCGACCACACCGAGGCGCTGGTCTCGGTGGACGTGAACTCGGCGCGCGCCACCCGTGGCGGCGACATCGAGGAAACCGCCACCCGCACCAACCTGGAAGCCGCCGACGAGATCGCGCGCCAGATGCGTCTGCGGGACCTGGGCGGCCTGATCGTCGTGGACTTCATCGACATGGAGGAGTCCAAGAACCGCCGCGAGGTCGAACAGCGCCTGCGCGACGCGCTGCGCCAGGATCGCGCCCGCGTGCAGTTCAGCTCGATCAGCAAGTTCGGCCTGCTGGAACTGAGCCGCCAGCGCCTGCGCCCGGCGCTGAGCGAAGGCAGCCACATCACCTGCCCGCGCTGCAACGGCACCGGCCACATCCGCGACACGGAGTCCTCCGCGCTGCAGATCCTGCGCATGGTCCAGGAAGAGTCCATGAAGGACAACACCGCCGCCGTGCACGTGCAGGTGCCGGTGGAAGTGACCTCGTTCCTGCTCAACGAGAAGCGCACCGAGATCACCAAGATCGAGCTCAAGCAGCGCGTGACCGTGCTGCTGGTGCCCAACCGTCACCTCGACACGCCGAACTACAAGCTCGAGCGCCTGCGCCACGACGATCCCCGCCTGGAGAACCTGCAGGCGAGCTACACGATGATCGAGGAGCAGCAGGAAGAGGAAAGCATCACCCGCCGCGGCGCCGAGAAGAAGAACAAGCAGGAGCCGCTGATCAAGGGCATCCTGCCGGAGCAGCCGGCCCCGATGCCGGTCGCGCCCGCGCCCAAGGCCGTCGAGCCGGTGGCTGCCGCCCCGGTGGCGGCGCCTGCCGCCGCGGCCGCGCCCGTGGCCGCCGGTGGTGGCTTCTTCGGCTGGATCAAGAGCCTGTTCGGTGGCGAGCCTGCGCCCGCACCGGCGCCGGCCCCCGCGGCCAAGTCGACCGAGCCCGCCAAGAAGGAACGTGGCGAGCGCGGTGAGCGTGGCGAACGCGGTGGTGATCGCGACCGCAACGGCGGCCGTGGCGGTGATCGCAACCGCCGTGGCGAACGCGGCGAGCGTGGTGAACGCGCTGGCGGTGAACGCGGCGAGCGCGGTGAACAGAAGGCCCGCGACGGCAAGCCGCGCGGCGAAGGCAAGCCGCAGCAGGAAGGTCGCGCCGAGCGTCCGGAACGCGGCGATCGCGCCGAGCGTGGTGATCGCGCCGAGCGCGGCGAGCGTGCAGAGCGTGGTGACCGTGGCGGCGACCGTGGCGAGCGCGGCGGTGACCGTCCGCGCCGCAACGAACGCGCCGACAAGCCGGAACAGGCCGTCGAAGGCGCGCCGCGTCAGGAACGCACCGAACGCGGTGATCGTCCGGAGCGTGGCGACCGTCCGGAACGCGCCGAGCGCGGTGACCGGGGCGAGCGCGGCGAAGGCCGCCGCCGCCGCGAGGAACGCCCCGCCGACGTGAACCAGGAGCAACTCGCCACGCTGGCCGGCACCGAAGCGGCCAACGTCGAGTCGCCGATCGCCTTCGCCGACACGCAACCGCTGGAGACGCCGCTGGGCGAAGCCGGCGACGAGCGCCAAGGCCGTCGTCGTCGTCGTCGCGGCAACCGTGATCGCGGTGAAGGCGTCGAGGGCGCGGAGCAGGTCGAAGGCGCGCTGGTCGAAGGCCAGGCCCCGACCGGCGAGACCTCGTTCGCTGATGGCGCCGAGTCCGCCGCGGCCCCGGTGGTCGAGGGCGACGCCCCGGCCGGCGAGGAAGGCGCGGAAGGCAGCGCGGAAGGCCAGGGCCGCCGTCGTGGCCGTGGTCGCGACCGTTATCGCCGTGACCGCCGCGAAGGCGAAGGTGAAGGCGCGCCGGTCGATGGCGTGAACGCCGCGGGCGACGTCGCTCCGTCGCCGGCAGTCGCCGCGCTGGACGGCATCGTGCTGGATGCCGGCGCCGCGCCGCGTCAGCTGGAACTGGGCGACGAGCCGAAGCAGGCACCGGTGCAAGCGCCGGTGGCCGCTGTCGCGCCGACGCCGGCTCCGGTCCAGGCCCCTGCCCCGACGCCGGTCGCTGCGCCTGCCATCGCGGCAGCCGCGCCGGCCCCGGCCTCGGTGCCTCGTTTCGAGCTGCCGATGACCGAGCTCAGCGCCGTCGCCGAAGGCGCCGGCCTGGTCTGGGTCAACAGCGACGCCGACAAGATCGCCGCCGCCAAGGCTGCGATGGCTGCCGAGCCGGCCGCCGCGCCGCTGGGCCGCGAGCCCGCGCCGGTGGTGGTGGTCGACGAGGGCCCGCTGGTGCTGGTCGAGACCCGCAAGGATCTCAACCAGATCAAGCTGCCCTTCGAAGCGTAAAGCAACGACGATCGCGCCTGATGAAGGCCGGTTGATCGACTGAAGATCGCGGCGGACACCCACCGGTGTTCGCCGCCAAGCCGCCGAGGCCCTGCCCGGCGGCTTTCCTTTTGGGGCGTCACGAGCGCCTCGCGACATGACGGAGACAGACTCTTGAACACCTCCTCCACCATCGCCGCCCCTGGGGGCGACGCGGCAGGCGCGGCAGACTCGGCGGCGAAGGCCAAGCCGAAGATGCCGCCGCAGATCCCGTACATCATCGCCAACGAGGGCTGCGAGCGCTTCAGCTTCTACGGGATGCGCAACATCCTGACGGTGTTCCTGATGACCAGCCTGCTGCTGGCGATCCCGGAGCCGCTGCGCAAGGGCGAGGCCAAGGAGGTGTTCCACACCTTCGTCATCGGCGTCTACTTCTTCCCGCTGCTGGGTGGCTGGCTGTCGGACCGCTTCTTCGGCAAGTACAACACCATCTTCTGGCTGAGCCTGGTGTACTGCGCCGGCCATGCCTGCCTGGCGATCTTCGAGAACAACCTGCACGGCTTCTACTTCGGCCTGTTCCTGATCGCGCTGGGCTCGGGCGGCATCAAGCCGCTGGTGAGCTCGTTCATCGGCGACCAGTTCGACAAGAGCAACCGCACGCTGGCGCAGAAGGTCTTCGACGCCTTCTACTGGATCATCAATTTCGGCTCGTTCTTCGCGTCGCTGCTGATGCCGATCTTCCTGGACAAGTTCGGCGCGAGCGTGGCCTTCGGGATCCCGGGCGCGCTGATGTTCCTCGCGACGGTGATCTTCTGGAGCGGCCGCCGCAAGTACACGCACGTCCCGGCCGGCGAGTCGCACCGCGACCCCCACGGCTTCCTGAAGGTCGTGCGCACGGCGCTGCTGTCGCAGGCGCCCGGCCAGGGCCGCGGCGGGCTGTTCGTCGCGGGGCTGGGCGTGGTGCTGGCCATCGGCGCGCTCCTGCTGACGCCCAACCTCGGCTTCGTGATCGCGTTCTGCTCGGCGCTGGTGCTCGTGATGGGCTTCGGCGGTATCGGCGCGTGGATGCAGCTGGAGCGCGCCCGCGCGGTGCACCCGGCCGAGGCCGTCGAAGGCGTGCGCACGGTGCTGCGCCTGCTGGTGCTGTTCGCGCTGGTCACGCCGTTCTGGTCCCTGTTCGACCAGAAGGCCTCGACCTGGGTGCTGCAGGCCGACCAGATGGCCAAGCCCGAGTGGTTCAAGTCCTCGATGATGCAGGCGTTGAATCCAGCGCTGGTCATGATCCTGATCCCGTTCAACAACCTGGTGCTGTATCCGCTGTTGTCGAAGCTGGGCCTGAGGGTCACCGCGCTGCGCCGCATGGGCGCGGGCATCGCGTTCGCGGGCCTCGCCTGGATCGTGGTCGGCGGCCTGCAGCTGTGGATCGACGGCGGCCACGCGGTCGACATCACCTGGCAGGTGCTGCCCTACGCGCTGCTCACGCTGGGCGAGGTGCTGGTGTCGGCGACCGGTCTGGAGTTCGCCTACAGTCAGGCGCCGCTGGCGATGAAGGGCGTGATCACGAGCTTCTGGAACCTGTCGGTGACGATCGGCAACCTGTGGGTGCTGCTGGCCAACTCCAGCGTCAAGGGCGCGGCAGTGACGGCCTACATCCAGTCGACGGGCACCAGCGTCACGGCCTTCCAGATGTTCTTCTTCGCCGGCTTCGCGCTGCTCGCGGCGCTGCTCTTCGCGCTGTATGCGCGCGGGTACCGGATGCAGGACAACTACCGGAGCTGACGGTCCACCGCCCCGGCAGATTCACGAAGATTCACGCGGAATCACGCAGACTCAAGCACATCCAGGGAGACACGCACATGGCTCGAATCCTTTCCCTCGTCGCCGCGCTGGCGGTGCAGGCCGCGGTGGCGGTGCCCGCCGCGATGGCGCAGGACAGCGTCAGGCTCAACATGGTGCCGCTGCCGTCGACGCGGCAGCAGGTGGACATCGCCATGGACATGAAGATGAACATGTCCATGCAGCTGCCGCCGAACGCGACCGAGCAGCAGCGCGCGCAGATGGCGCAGATGAAGGCCTCGATGCCCATCACGATGAAGATGGGCATGCGTCAAGACCTGTCGACGACGGCGAAGGGCCCTGACGGCGCCTACACGCTCAACGCCGAGGTCACCACGCTCCAGAGCGAGATGCGCGACGGCACGGGTCAAGCGCGGCCGATGCCGCCGCAGGGCCCGATGCGTTTCAGCGCGCAGCTGAAGGACGACCAGTTCGAGAAGATCGATCTGCAGCTGTCCAACGCCGGGCAGGCGCAGGCGCTGAGCAAGGAGATGCAGGAGAAGATCTTCAACCAGAGCTTCGACTGGATGCGCAAGTTCAACGGCAAGTCGCTGAAGGTCGGCGAGACCCTCGAGATGCCGATCGACATGAACCTGCCGATGGCGTCGTCGAAGGCCGGCAAGCTGCTGGGCCGGTACACGCTGACGTCGGTGAACAAGGGCATCGCGTCGTTCGACGTGGACGTGCGGATGGACATGAGCTTCGCCGCGCCGGCACCGGCGGCCTCGGGCGCGTCGGCGCCGGCGGGTCCGGTGGAGGGCGCGATGACCGGCTCGGGCCGCGGCAAGATGGACCTGCGGCTCGCGGATCGCCTGATGGTGCGCAGCACGATGGCGATGACGATGGGCGTGGACATGGCCGGCCCGCAGGGCAACAAGATGCGCATGGACATGGAGATGTCCATGACCGGCAACGGCAAGGCGCTGCCGCCGGGAGCGAAGAAGCCGGCCGCGCCGGCGAAGCCCGCGACCAAGGGCTGATCGCTCGCTCGTCGTTGATCGGAAGATTCAACGGCACCATGAAGAAGACCGCCCTCGGGCGGTCTTCTTCTTTCTTCGGCAGGTCATGGAAGCAACCGGTACAGGTTGAGCACGATCCCCAGAACTCCAAAACCTCCGCCGATGGTCACGATGGTCCAGCACAAATGGGCGCCGAATCGCCGCTCCATCACCGACAGGATTTCCGTCTTGGCCTTGTCCACATCCTTCTTGGATGCCAGTTCGTCCTTCACGTCCTGAAACCTCGCCTTGATCTCGTCGCCCACGGCATCAGTGGCGGCGTGCGCGTCGCTCTCGGACACGCCGGCACGGCGCAGTGCGATGAACATTTTGATTTGCATAAGCCCTCTCATCTCAAGTTGCACAGCCAGAGCCAGCAATCTACGCATCGCGGCAAGCCCTGGCACTGGCTGGTTCTGAGGCTCTTGGTCGAGATGTGCGACGGATGAGTCGTCGTGATCCTCAACTTGTGGAGGTGGAAGCACTCACGTCCTGGCGCGGCGGCGGACTTCGCGCATGCCGCGCATGGTTGGGATGACCTCGCGCATCACCTGCAGGAACGCGCGCAGCCGGGCGGGCTGCAGCCGGCGCGAGGGATAGACCAGCGAGATCGGCAGCGGCGTCGCGCACCACTCGGGCAGCACGCGCACGAGACGCCCTTCGGCCATGTCGTCGAAGACGGCCCACTGCGACACCAGCGCGAGGCCCAATCCGCGACGTGCCGATTCGATCAGCGCGAAGAGGCTGTCCGTCCCCAGGCGCGGACGGAACGCGATGTGCATCCGCGCCTCGCCGTCTGCGGCGCGCAGATCCACGCCGTCGCGATAGAACGCCAGCAGCGCCAGCCACGGCTGCTCGCCGAGCAGTTCGGCGATCTCCTCCGGCGGCCGCTTGCCCAGGCCCTTCGGCAGCTTCTTCGCGAGCTGCGGCGTCGCCACCAGCACGCGGGGAATCTCGGCCAGTTGCGTGGCGACCAGGTTGGGCTGACTGATCTCGCCGACCAGCAGCGAGCAGTCGACGTTCTCGCGGCTGAAGTCCGGCAACTGGTCCTGCAGCATCCACTCCACCGACACGCGCGGGTGCTTGGTGAGGAAAGCCGCGAGCGGCTCGATCAGCTGACTCTGCCCGAAGGCATGCGGCACGCGCAGCCGAAGAGTGCCGGACAGCTCCTCGCCGCCTTCGAGTTCTTCCGCGAGGGACTGCCAGCCGTCGATCAGGTCCTGCGCCTGCGCGGCGCAGCGCTCGCCCTCCTCCGTCAAGCGGAGCCCGCGCGTGGAGCGCTCGACGAGCCGGGCGCCGAGCAGCGACTCCAGCATCTGCACGCGGCGGCTGACGGTCGGCTGCGTGGTCGCGAGCTGCAGCGCGGCGGCGGAGAAGCTGCCCGCCTCCGCCACGCGGAGAAAGGTCTGCAGCAGTGCGAGGCGGTCCTGGCCGCTGTCCCGGTTGGCGTCGTTCATGGCTCGCTTTATACGCCGTGCGTATGGGCGCTGTGCAAGCCGGACCGGTTCCCGCCAAGGCCTTGAATCCGAAGAATGCGGGTCATCGGGTGCTCACCCACCTCGCCTCCTTCCTCTTCACGCCATCTTGACCCATCCTTCGGGAGTTGCCATGTCCAGCCTTCCCATGTCTTCAAACGCCGCCGCCGCCGCGCCGCGCGACCCCGCCACCCCGTCCACGCCGCTGATCGTGCTGCTGGCGGCGTCGGCGGGCCTCGGCGCCGCGTCGCTGTACTACAGCCAGCCGATCCTGGCGCCACTCGCCGAGGACCTGCACGCCTCGACGGCCGGCATCGGCGCGGTGCCGATGCTGACGCAGCTGGGCTACGCGGCCGGCATCCTGCTGCTGACGCCGCTCGGCGACCGCTTCGATCGCCGCAAGGTCATCCTGACCAAGTTCGTGCTGCTGATCGCCACGCTGCTCCTGTGCGGTTTCGCGCCGGGCTTCGCGCCCTTCCTGGTCGCGAGCGCGGTGCTCGGACTGACAGCGACGCTGGCACAGGACGTCGTGCCGATGGCCGCCTCGCTGAGCCCCGCGGAGCATCGCGGCCGCATTGTCGGTCAGGTGATGACGGGACTGCTGCTCGGCATCCTGCTGTCGCGCGTGATGAGCGGCGTGATCGCGCAGGCGCTGGGTTGGCGCTGGGTCTACGGCCTGGCGGCGCTGGCGCTGACGGTCGCGGGCCTGGCCAGCTGGCGCTGGCTGCCGTCCTCGCCACCGGTGATGCGCACGACGTATGGCGCGCTGCTGAGCTCGCTCGGCGGCCTGTGGCGGACGCTGCCGACGCTGCGTCGTGCTGCCATCGCCCAGGCGCTGCTGGCCGTGGCGTTCAGCGCGTTCTGGTCGACGCTGGCGGTGATGCTGCACGAGCGCTTCGGGCTGGGCAGCGCGGTGTCGGGCGCGTTCGGCCTGGCGGGCGCGGCGGGTGCGCTGGCTGCGCCGCTGGCGGGACGCATCGCCGACAAGCGCGGCCCCGGCGTGGTGACCAAGCTGGGCTCGCTGCTGGTGGCGCTCTCCTTCGCCGCGATGTCGGTGACGGCGTGGCTGGACCGCGGCGCGGCGATCGTCGTGCTGGTGGTGCTCGCGATCGTCTTCGACTTCGGCGTGCAGGCCGCGCTGGTCGCCCACCAGACGATCGTCTACGGGCTCGATCCGGCCGCGCGCAGCCGCCTCAACGCATTGCTGTTCACGGGCATGTTCATCGGCATGGCGACCGGCGCGGCGCTGGGCGGCGTGCTGCTCACGCACTGGGGATGGATTGGCGTCACGGGCCTGGCGACGGTGGCGAGCGTCGGTGCCTTGCTGGTGCGGCTCACCGCCGACGAATGACGCCGCGCGCGACGGGCACGCTCAGTCGCCCCGCCCGAGGAAGGCCCGGATCGCCGTGATCCGGCCTTCCGCATCGAAGTCCAGCACATCGACGACGAACAGCTCGATGTGCCCGTCGACGAGGATGCGCAATTCGCCGGCCACCGAGCTCCCGCTCTCCAGCACCCGAAGCACCTCGATGTGGATCGAGGCAGCGGACTCGAAGTTCTTGCGCGTCTCCGCGATCGCGGCATCGCGCCCCGTCACCGAGAGATTCCAATCGCGCAGCGCGACGTCCTCCGAGAACATCGCGGCAATGCCGTCGAGGTCCTTGGCGGCGTAGCGGTGGAGGTAGTCGAGGAACGCGGCTTGGAAACTCATGGTGTGGAGGCAACGGTCGGCGGGGTCGCGCAGTATCGCGACCTTCCGCATCAGTCACGATGACGCCTGAAAAGACCCGGGTAGTCCAGGACCAGCAGGTCTTCATCCACCGGCAACTCCGCCTCGAAGCCCGAGCCGTTGAGCGACTCGAAGCGATAGAGCCGCTCGTCGAGCCGTGTATAGGCCTGCGCCTGCGGGCGCACGGTCAGCGCGGTGCCGTCGACCCAGGCCATGCGGAACTCGCGTCGTTCCCCGACGGCCAACGGGACGCGGCGAATCGGAAAGCTGTTGGTGAACGGCGTGGGCCAGATGTCGATGTCGAGGCATCCGTCGAGTTCGGCGAGGACACGCCCCGCACCGTCCTGCCAATGGCCACTGCCGTCGGTCTTCAACTGCATCGCACGGAGGGCACCGCCCTCGTCGTCGATGAGGGACAAGGTCGCTTCGCGCAATCGCCAAGACTCATCCCAGTCCAGCCTATAGGTGAGACGGAACGGTCCGGCCTCTTCATCGACCGCGATCACGACGCCGTCGGCTCGCCCGTCGGAGAGCAGCAGGTGCTCGATGCCGACGCCGGGCTGCGCGTCGTTCCAGAGGGGGATCCAGCAGACGGTGCGGGGAAGCGGCATGTCAGACCGGCTGCGCCGCATGACACACCACGCACAGCTTGTTCCCATCCGGATCGCGGAAGTAGGCGCCGTAGTAGTGCTCGTGATAGTCGGGGCGCAGACCGGGCGGTCCTTCGCAAGTGCCGCCGTGCGCGAGGGCCGCGGCATGTGCCGCGTCGACCATCGCGCGCGTGTCGGCCATGAACGCGGTCATGTGACCGTTGCCGGCGGCGGGCGCGAGTTCGTCGAATGGCCGGCCGATGAGGAACAGAGGACGCGGCCCGGGCACCGACTGCCATCCCGCCCACGGTCGGCTGTCATCGCGGAAGCGCTGCGGCAGGTTCAGCACGGCCATCAGCGGCGCGTAGAAACCGATGGCGCGATCGAAGTCGGCGACGCCGATGAACACATGCGAGAACATGGCCGCGCCGCGCTCACTGCGTCCGGCCGCGCCAGCCGATCAGGCTGACGCCCAGCGCGACGAAGCACGCGCCGAAGGTCCGGTTCATCAGCTTCACCCGCGTCGGCGACGCCAGCCCCCGCCGCAGCGCCCGCGCGAGCAGCACGTAGAACGCGTGCGCCAGCACCGCGCAGGACGAGAAGGTCACCGTCAGCACGACGAAGTCGCGCAGCGCCGTCTCCGGGTGGTTCATGAACTGCGGGAACAGCGCGGTGAAGAACAGGATGGCCTTGGGATTGGTCAGCGCGACCATGATGCCGCGCAGGAAGAGCGCCTGGCGCGACAGGCCGGCGACCTCCGCCGCGGCGGCGTCGCCCGTGGCCATCGACATCCGCGCGCCCTGGCGCCACTGCTTGATGCCCAGCCAGATCAGGTAGCAGGCGCCGAGCAGCTTCACGACCAGAAAGGCCTGGGCCGAGGTGCTCAGCAGGACGCCGAGGCCCGCCGTCGTCGCCGCGGACACGGCCAGCAGCCCGATCGCATTGCCCAGCGATCCGACCATCGCGCGCCGCGGCCCGACGCTGAGCGAATTCGAGATCGCCATCAGCACCGCCGGCCCCGGCGTGAACGTGACGAACAGCGCCACACTGACAAAGCCCAACCAGCTGGTCACATCCACACCGATCTCCCAAGCGCACGACACAGAGGAGTCCGATGTTAGCGGGCGCGGCTTCGGGGCTAGGATCGTCCGATCGATCACCCCTGCCCGGGAGTCCCCATGCGATCCGTGTTCCACCTGGCCTATCACGTGCGCGACCTCGACGATGCCCGCGCCTTCTACGGCGGTGTGCTCGGCTGCGAGGAGGGCCGCAGCACCGACACCTGGGTCGATTTCGATTTCTTCGGCCACCAGATCTCGCTGCACCTCGGCGAGCCGTTCAAGACAGGCAACACGGGCAAGGTCGGGGATCACCTGGTCCCCATGCCGCACCTCGGCGTGATCCTGGCGATGCCGGACTGGCGCGCGCTCGCGGACCGGCTGGAGACGCGCGGCATCGAGTTCGTGCTCAAGCCCAGCATCCGCTTCGCCGGCCAGCCCGGCGAGCAGGCGACGATGTTCTTCCTCGACCCATCGGGGAATCCGATCGAGGTCAAGGGCTTCGCGTCCACGGACGGGATCTTCGCCACCTGATCCGACCCGGTGACCGACCGCGCGTCCGCCCGCTCACCCGACTGCCCGCGATGAACGAGGCCGTCGCCATCGGCCCGCTGGTACTGCCATGGGCCTTTCTGCACCTGTGCGCGGCGGTGGCCGCATCGCTGACCGTCGCGACCTTCCTCATGCGCAAGCGCGGGCAGGACGCAGGGCCGCTGCTGTGGCGCGGCCTGTGGGTTGCCATCGTGTTCGCGCGGCTCGGCTTCCTCTACCAGTACAAGGAGCTGTACGCCGAGCATCCGCTCAGCATCCTCAACCTGCGCGACGGCGGCTGGTCGCCCGAGGTCGGCATCGTCGCGATGTGGATGTACGTGACCTTCAAGTTGAGGAACGCGCCGGCGATGCGGCTCTCGGCGACCGCGCCGCTGGCGCTGGGCACCGCGATCGTGATCGCGGGACAGATCCAGCTCGCCATGCGGCCTGCCGCCGAACCGCTGCCGGCCTTGCGCTTCGAGCAGTTGAACGGCGAGCCGATCGATCTCGCCGCGTTGCGCGGGAGGCCCGTGCTGATCAACCTGTGGGCCACCTGGTGCGGGCCGTGCATCCGCGAGATGCCGATGCTTGCGCAGGCGCAGCGCGAGCGGCCCGATGTGCGCTTCGTCTTCATCAACCAGGGCGAGGACGCGGCCCACGTCGCGAAGTGGCTGGGCCAACAGCGCCTGACCCTGAGCAACGTCGCCATCGACGAGCGCCGGCAGGCCAGTGCGGTGTTCAAGCAGGCGGGTTATCCCACCACGCTGCTCTTCGATGCCTCGGGGAAGCTCGTCGGGAAACGCACCGGCGAGCTGTCGCAGCCGGCGCTGGAGGCGATGTTGGCGCGGCTGCGTTGACGCTGGCGGTCACAGGGTGCGCCGGCGCGTGGGTCCGCCTCACAAGCGCAAGCCGAGCCAGATGACCGTCTTCGTCGACGCGGCCACGACCGGCGTGAGCAGCGTCACCCACAACGAGCCTTCGCCGAGCTCGTCAGCGAAGGCATCGCAATGCTCACGCTCCTCGGCCACGATCGCGGCGATGGCGTCGACCGCCGCTGCGTCCTTCCCTTGCAGGCAGGCGACCTGGGCGTCGAGATGGGCCAGCACGACGCGCTCGACGGCGACCGTGGTCGCCGCGATGGCCCGGCGGCCGAGCAGGCCGGTCACGAGGCCCAGCCCGAAGCCGCCGAGGGCGCATGGCCAGTAGCTGCGGCACCGCGGCCGACCTCGGCGCTGCAGCTCGCGCCAGAAGATCGCCCGATGACCTTCCTCATGCGCCTTGAACTCGCACAGCGCGGGGAGCATCGAGCGTGCCCGGATGCGCGCCATCAGGATCTGCCCCGCGTAGATATGCACGGCGCCGTGCTCGCCCGCATGGTTGACCTTCAGGAAGCGATCGCCGAGCGTTTCGCCGTCGCGCAAGGAGACAACAGTGAGATCCATCCGGCGAGTGTCGCCCACGCCTTGTGACGCCGTCATGCGCGGTTTCTCCAGGGTCTGGCCGGCGGGCACGCACCTTGCCGCCATGTCGGCATGAGCACCACCGCCCCCACCCGCACCGTCCATCTCTACCTCTTTGAAGGCTTCGCCGACTGGGAGGCCGCCTACGCGGTCGCGGGCATCAACACGCCCGAATTCCAGAAGACGCCCGGCGACTGGCAGGTGAAGACCGTCGCCGCAGCCGGCGCCAACCTGGCGCGGTCGATGGGCGGGCTGTCGGTGATGCCCGACATCCGCCTGTCGACGCTGTTCCCCGACGACAGCGAGCTGCTGATCCTTCCCGGCGGCGCCGGCTGGGACAAGGGCGAGCACATGGAAGCGGCGAAGAAGGCCAAGGAGTTCCTCGACGCCGGCAAGCGCGTCGCCGCGATCTGCGGTGCGACGGCGGGCCTCGCGCGGCTCGGCGTGCTGGACGATCGGCAGCACACGAGCAATGCGCTGTCCTACCTGAAGGGTGTCGACGAGTACGCCGGCAGCGACCGCTACGTCGACGAGCCCGTCGTGATCGACCGCGGCTTGATCACCGCGGGCGGCATGTCGGCGCTGGACTTCGCCCGCGCGATCTTCGACACGCTCGACATCTACGAGCCCGAGACGCTCGAGGCCTGGTACCAGCTCAACAAGACCGGCCAGTCGGCGTACTTCGCGAAGATGGCGCAGGGCGCGGGCGGCCGCTGAGTCCGAGTCTGAGACGAGCCGGCAGGCCGATCGTCCGTCCGGCACCGACGCCCACGGGCGCGGCTCAGGCGCCCTTGGCCGCCGTCACGATCCCCTGCCCCGCCGCCCACGCGCCGATGTCGTCGCGCCGGATGGCCGCGGCCATCAGGCCCGGGAAGGCATCCGGCGTGCACGCGAACGACGGCACGCCCAGCGCCGCCAGCTTGGCCGCGAGCGCACGGTCGTAGGCCGGCGCGCCCTCGTCGCTCAGCGCCAGCAGGGCCACGCACTGCACGCCGCTCTCGACCAGGGACGCAGCGCGGCGCAGTAGCTGCGGCTCGACGCCGCCTTCGTACAGGTCGGAGATCAGCACGAAGATCGTGTTGCGCGGTTCCCGGATCAGGGACTGGCAATAGGCCACCGCACCGTTGATGTCGGTGCCCCCGCCCAGTTGGACGCCGAACAGCAGATCGACCGGATCGTCGAGCTGCTCGGTCATGTCGACCACCGCCGTGTCGAAGACCACCAGCTTCGTGCTCACCGCCGGCAGCGACGCGAGCACCGCGCCGAAGATGCTCGAATACACGACCGAGTTCGCCATCGACCCGCTCTGGTCGATGCACAACACCACCTCGCGCTGCGGACGCCGCGCCTTGCGGCCGTAGCCGTGCAGCGTCTCCGGGATCACGGTGCGCAGCTCCGGCTGCCAGTGCCGCAGGTTGGCGCGGATCGTGCGGTGCCAGTCGATCTCCGACAGCCGCGGCCGGCGGTTGCGCTGGCTGCGGTCGAGCGCACCGGTCACCGCCGCCCGCATCGGCTCCTCGAGCCGCTTCATCAGCTCGTCGACGACCTGACGCACGACACGACGCGCCGTCTCCTTCGTTCCCGCCGGGATCACCCGCGACAGGGCCATCAGGTTCGCGACCAGGTGCACGTCCGGCTGCACGCCTTGCAGCATCTCCGGCTGCAGCAGCATGTCGCGCAGGTGCAGACGCTCCAGCGCGTCCTTCTGCATCACCTGCACCACCGTGCTGGGGAAGTACTTGCGGATATCGCCGAGCCAGCGCGCCACGCGCGGCGCCGAGTTGCCGCGACCGCCGCGGCGGTCGTCGCCCAGGCCGCCGCCGTCGCCGTAGAGCGCGCTCAGCGCCTGGTCCATCTCCACCGCGTCGCCGTTCAGGCCGCCGCAGCTGTCCTCGGCTTCGCCGCCGAGCACCAGGCGCCATCGGCGCAGGCGATCCGCATCGGTCGTCGTCGCGGAGCCGGTCACGACGGGCGTCGGGTCCTTCAAGTCGTCAGGCGCGCTCATGCATCCACTCCCAGCATCACTCGCAGCAACGGCAGGGGCAGCGCCGCGCGCGCTTCGTCCCACTCCGCCGCTGCCATCACGGCGCCGGCACCGCCGCCCTTGCGTGCCGCGCGCTGACCGAGGTCGCGTCGCTCGCCCGCGTCGAAATGCGCGAAGGTGCGACGCACCAGCGGCAGCACGCGGATGAAGTGCTCGTCGTCGAGCCCGCTCAGCCACGCGTCGACCAGCGGCCAGACGCCGTCGTGATGCAGCAGCACGACGGCATTGCGATTGAGGAATCCATCGAGCCACGCAGCGGCCCTGGCCGGCTCCGCCGCGCGCGACAGCTGCAAGGACATCGCCGTGCCGGCGTCGTCCGCCGTGATCAGGCCGTCGTCCAGCAGCAGTCGCGTGCAGAGGCCGCGCAGCAGCGCGTGTGCGCCCTCGCGGCCGGCCAGTTGCGCGATGGCGGCCCGCCACTGCGTCGACGGCTCGGACTGGCGACCCGGATCGCGCAGCCGCACCGCCGCCTGCGCGCCAAGAAGCCGATCGCGGACCTGTTCCGCCGCGGCCTCGTCCAGCGAGTCGCCCATCAGCGGCAGGCTGATCGCCGCGCGCGTCACGAGGCCGTCGAAGACCTGCCCCACCATCGCCGCATCGGTCTGCCGCACGTTGCCGTAGCGGAAGACGTTGGCCAGCGGCGGCAACGCGCCCAGCAACTGGTCGGCATCGCCGGTGACGGCGGCATGGTCCTGCAGCGCGCGGGACGCGATCGTCACCGCCTCCGGCAGGTCGGCCAGCAGCACGCGATCGACCAGCTCGGCCAACGCGGCGAGCGTGGGGCCCTTGCCGGCACTCAGCGCGCTCACCGCACTGCCGGCACCACCGGCACCACCGCTGCCGTTGGCGCCGTTCGCCCGGTTGGCATTTCCGAACGTCGCACCACGCCCGCAGCGCTCGGCCACCGCGGTCGTGGCCGCCCACGCGACGGACTGTCCCCAGCGGCTCGCCTCGATCACGCGCAGCGCGAACTCCGGCTGCCACTGCAGCGTCCAGATCTCGTGGAAGGTGCCGCGCGAGGACTTGCCCGTGCGCGCGATCTCGCCCCACGGCAGATCGATCAGCCGCAACCGGTGCAGCAGGTGGCTGCGCGCGAGGTCGTTGGGCTGGCGCAGGTCGAGGTCCAGCGTCTTCTGCGTCGCCTCGGGCTTCATGCGCAGCGACTTCTGCAGCTGCTCCAGATCGCGCTGCAGCGGTACGGTGGGCACGTCGGACGGCACGCTCCCGAGGCGATCGCCGATGACCAGCTCGTCGCGGATGAAACCGAGCACCGCCTCGTCGCCCAGCGTCATGACGGTGCGCGTCGCCTCGTGCAATTCGTCCAGGCCCGGCGCGGGCCGCTGCCGCAACGCGGCCAGCGTGTCGGCGAGCCGGGCCGCCTCGATCAGATGGGCGGAGGAGCAATCGAGATCACGCTCGCGCATCAGCCGCGCCACGCGCGCCAGCCAGCCGATCGCACGGGGACGGCGCTCGCCGTCGAGTCCGCTGAGCCACAGGTGTTCGTACCAGCCGGGCGAGTGGATGCCGGCGCCGTAGCCGCTTTCCCGCGCGAGGTGCCGGTAGGTCCACGGCACCCAGGTGCTCGTGACCTTGAGCTTGGGCTGGCCCTTGAGCAGCGCCTGGTCGGCCTTCGCGGTGACCTCGGCCCGCAAGCCCCCCAGGTGCCACGCGCCGCAGACGACCGCGATGCGCGCGAAGCCCTCCTTGCGCGCCGCGCGGATGCACTGCCGCATGTGGGCCTCGCGCAGCTCCTCGCGATGCGCGTGCGGCGTCCGGGGATCGAGCGTCTCGTCGTCGCCGGACTCGGCGCGCAAGGTCGTCATCGCCTCCGAGATTGCGGCGAACAGGTCCTCGCCGTCGCCGCGCTCCTCGACCATGTGGTTCCACCAGGTCTCGCCGTCGGCGTACCCGGCCGCGCGCGCGAGCCAGTCCAGCGGATCGCCGCGGCGCGTCGAGCGTTCGATGGGCTCTTCCGTCGCGGCGCCCGCCTGGGCCTCGTCCGCATCGGGCGTGTCGGCCGTCGCTTCTTCCCTCGCCTTCTCCAGAGCGAGCGAGACACCGACCGGCAGATCGATGAACCGCACCGGCACGCCGGCGACGCCCGCCCAGCGCAAGGCCTGCCACTCCGGCGAGAAGCTCGCGAACGGGTGATAGACGGCGCGGCCGGATTCCTCCACGCCGTGCGTCAGCAGCGCCACCGGCGGCGCCATCGCGGGGTCGAGCACGGCAGCGACGAGGCCGTCCGCCTCGGGCGGACCCTCGATCAGCACGCAGTCGGGCTTCAGCGCCTCGAACGCGGCGAGCAGGCTGCGCGCGCAGCCGGGGCCGTGGTGCCGCACGCCGAAGTAATGGACCGGATCGCTCATGACCGCTCAGGACATCTCGGGAGACTCGCCGGCTCAGGACTGCTCGCGGCAGGCGCGGTACAGGTCCTTCCACTCGGTGCGTTCCTTGACGACCGTCTCGAGGTATTCGTTCCAGACGACCTGGTCCTGCACGGGATCCTTGACGACCGCGCCGAGCAGGCCCGACGCGACGTCGCGCGGACGCAGCACGCCGTCGCCGAAGTGCCCGGCCAGCGCCATGCCGCTGTTGATCACGGAGATCGCCTCCGCCGTCGACAGCGTGCCGCTGGGCGACTTCAGCTGCGTCTTGCCGTCCTCGGTGCGGCCGTTGCGCAGCTCGCGGAAGATCTGCACGATGCGCCGCACTTCCTTGAGCGCCGGCGGCTCGGCGGGCAGCTGCAGCGCGACGCCCAGTTCGGCCACGCGCTTGACGACGATGGACACCTCGGCCTCCTCGCTCGCCGGCACCGGCAGCACGACGGTGTTGAAGCGGCGCTTCAGCGCGGCGGACAGCTCGTTGACGCCCTTGTCGCGGTTGTTGGCCGTGGCGATCACGCTGAAGCCGCGCGTGGCCTGCACCTCGGATCCCAGCTCCGGCACCGGCAGCGTCTTCTCGGACAGCACGGTGATCAGGCTGTCCTGCACGTCGGCGGGGATGCGCGTCAGTTCCTCGATGCGCGCGATCTTGCCGGCGCGCATCGCCTTCATCATCGGGCTGGGCACCAGCGCCGCCTCGCTGGGTCCGTTGGCCAGCAGCTGCGCGTAGTTCCAGCCGTAGCGCAGCTGTTCCTCGCCGGTGCCGGCGGTGCCCTGGATCAGCAGCGTCGAATCGCCGCTGACCGCCGCCGACAGGTGCTCCGACACCCACGACTTCGCCGTGCCCGGCACGCCGTACAGCAGCAGCGCACGATCGGTCGCGAGCGTGGCGATGGCGATCTCCATCAGCCGCTCGTCGCCGATGTACTTGGCGCTGACCTCGAAGCCGTTCTCCAGCCTCCCGCCCATCAGGTAGCGCAGGACGGCCCACGGCGACATCGCCCAGTTCTCCGGACGCGTGCGGGTGTCCTGGCGCTTCAGCTCGGCGAGCTCTTCGGCGAACTGGTGCTCCGCATGACGGCGCAGGAGCTGCGAGGCGGCGGAGGTCTCGGTGGAAGTCGTCATGAGGTCCTCGGGATCGAATCGGGTTGGGGAGCGCGCTGGTGGGCGTCAGACAGGGCGTCAGACAGGGCGTTCGGCAGGGCGAGCAAGGCACGGCGCAGCGCGGCCGTCTGCGCGACGGCCTGCAGCTGCTCCGCGTGGGCGGCGGTCTCGTCGGCGGCGCGGATGTCGGCCAGCGACGCGTACGCGGACAGGCTGTCGGCATGAACGACCGCGCCGAAGTCGACCAGCATCGCGCGGACGGCGTAATCGTCCTTCAGCGTGCCGGCGCGGGCGCGCGTCAGCAGTTGTCCGGTCAGCGCGCGCGAGAGGTCGGTGCCGAGCGTCTCTCCGCCGCTCGCCGCCGCGATCAGTGCCGACAGCGGCAAGGAGCCCTGCTGCACATGTCGCAGCCAGTGGCGCTCGCGACGGGCCTGCGGCAGCCAGTTGAGCGCCTGCGCTGTCTGATGCATCTGCAGCGGGACGTTCGCCTGAGCCGCACTGCCGACGGACGCCTGCAAGGCATCGAGGAAGGCTTCGCACCACTCGACCTCGCGCGTCGCGGCCAGTGCGTCGAACCAGCCGCGCATCAGCGCTTCGCTCCAATCGGTCTTGGCGGCCCAGCCGAGCAATTCGGCGGGCGTCATCGAGGTCGTCGTGGTCCACCAGCCCAGCGGCACCTGGCGCACCAGTTGATAGAGCCACCAGGCGCGCTCGCCGAGCTTCTCGGTGGACGGACGAGCGACGACGATCTGATCGGACGGCCAGTCGGCGGCCGCGGCTTGCGGTGCGTCGATGACCCAGTGCTGGCGCAGCAGCGCACGCTCGCGGCGCACGAGCGGCGCGAGCCGCTCGATCGCGCGTCGCGGATGCGCGGCGTCGGGCAGGCGCAGCAGCAGATCGAGCGCGACGTCGCGCACCTCGCGGCTGCGGTCGGCGCGCAGCCGATCGAGCAGCGCCTCGTCCCCCATGCCGAGCCCGACTGCCAGTTGCGCCACCAGGTCGGCGCGCTCCTTCGCGGAGAGTTCCGTCAGCGCGGATTCCAGGCGGCTCCGGGCCGCGGCGGCATCGACGGCGCGCTCGCGCGCCAGGAACGCGCGGCGCTGTTCCAGCGTGCCTTCGGTCCAGTGCGTCTCGCCGGGCGCGTCGCCACCGGCGCCCGCGGCGTAGTGCCAGTCCTCGCGCTGCCGGGCCAGCCACAGCCCGCGCTCGCCGAGCACCGGCAGCAGCGGGGCTCGCAAGGCGACCGCGCGGCGTCCAACGTCGAGCGCCAACGGCAGCAGGCTCTCGGGCAGGCGCAAGCCTGCCGCGGCCAGATCCATGAACGCCTGCTGCTGAAGGCGCCCGGGCGCCTCGGTCAGGACCCAGCGCAGTAGCGCGTGCAGCGAGCCGGCGGCGCCGTCGACGCGCGCCGGCACGACGCCCAGGCGATCGTCCGCGGCGGCCTCGGGCAACGGCGCGGTCCAGACGCGATCCTGCATGCCGGCCGCCTCGCACGGAGCGATGACGGCCATCGTGCGCAAGACCTGGCCCGCCGGATGGCCGGCGACATCGGCCGCCTGAGCCGCGAGCGCCACGAGCGCGCCGATCTCACCCGGCCATTCGGGCAAGGGTCCCGGCTGTCGATCGGTGCCGACCATCGCGACGGGCAGCAGCGGCGTCCAGGCGCTCATGCGGCGCTCCTCGTCCACGCAGGGCCCATCGCTCCCGACCGCCACGCGGTCAGCGGACGCAGCCCGCGGCCATCCCATTCGCCCATCACCGCGATCGGGTGCCCGCCGGCGACGGCCATCAACGACCACCAGTCGGCATCGCCGACCTGCAGCGGCACGGCGCGGCCGTCAGCGATGAGATGCGGGCCCGCCTCGGACGCGACCGGCGTCGCATGCCCGAGCACGACGGGATGCAGCAGCGCGAAGGGATTGGCGGCCACGCGTTCGGCGACGCGTCGCCATTCGTTCTGCCATTCGTTCTGCCATTCGTTCTGCCATTCGTTCTGCCATTCGTTCTGCCGTTCGTTCTGCCAGACCTCCGAGCCGTCGAGATCCATCGTGCCGGCCGTGCCGGCCGTGCCGATCGTTTCTTTCGGCTCGGGCGGCGGTGAAGCCTCGGCGATCAGCGCTCGCAGCGGCGCACTGCCGGGATAGAAGGCGAGCGTCAGGTCGGCGGCGATGCCGGCCACCCACATGCCGTCGAAACCGCGACCGCCGTGCGTGTGATCGAGCAGCCACGCGCGCCGGCCCGAGCGGTCGCCGCGCAGCCAGACGCGGCGCTCGTTCAGACGCGCGTCGCGCTCCTCCACGATCACGCCGAGCACGGTCCAACGGTCGGTGACGCGTTCCCCGGTGGCGAGAACCTCCGCCTGTTCGATCGGCCAGCCGCAGACCGTGCGCAGGTCGGCCTGAACGGGCTCGGGCAACGCCCCGCGACGCGCAATGCCCGCACAGGCGAGCTGCAGCAGCCCGAGCCGGGCGAGCATGCGTTCGGGCCAGTCGGCGCCGACGCGCCAGCCCTCCGCGGCAGCGACGACGCGCTGGCCGAGACCCGGCGCCTGGGCATCCACCATCCGCGCCGCCATCGTGCGCCAGCCGCGGATCGCGGCATCGTCGAGCGCGCCGAGGCCGCGACCGATCTGGTCGCCGAGCCAGCGTTGCAGTTCGGCTGCTGCGTCCTCGATGCGGCGCCAGCGTTGGGCCTCTCGCTGGAGTGCGGTGTCGGGATCGGCGAGCGCCGACGCCGCCTGCGCGGGATCGACGCCGTCGGCGATCTGCGCGGCGCGTTCGGCGGCGCGTTCGACGGCCTGCTGGTCGCGTTCTTCCTTCTTCTGCGCGCGCTCGCCGCGGGAGGCGATCCATTCGGCGACCCAGGCGGGTGGCGCGGCAGGGGTGAAGCGGGAGGCGTCCTGCGCCCGCAGCATCAGCAGCGCGAGGCCGTGCTTGCAGGGGAACTTGCGGCTGGGGCAGGAGCAACGGAAGGCGGGGCCGTTGAGGTCGACCTGCGTCTGATACGGCTTGGAGCCGCTGCCCTGGCACTCGCCCCAGACGGCGGCGTCATCGGCGCCGAGCAACGGCCATTTGGCCGGCGAGGTCAGTCCCCGCGCGGCCTTCGCCGATGCCTCGTCCGGCGCCAGCGCCAGCACGCCCTCCATGGTCAGCGACATGCTGGCCCGCTCCCTGGTCGAATCGTTGTGGGTGAGTTGGAGGCGAGTCTAGCTGCAGTGAATGACTGGTTCAGACGTCGAAACAATGCGACGCGTTGCTGCGTTGCCGCGGTGGCTCAAGGCTGCGTCTTGAACGCCTCGAGCTGCTTGATTCGCAACTGCGCGTGATCGCGCATGCAGCCGAGGTACTGGAGGTTGCGGATCGAACCTTCGGACCACAAGTCGAGCACCGCCTTGCAGTCGGCCTCGCGGAACTTCACCCACAGGCGCTGCGCGGCGACCAGGCTCTCCTTCGGCTTCGCCGGCTTGGCGCCGCCGACCTTGGCCGGCGTCTCCGCCAGCATGCGGCGATAGACGTCATTGAGCTGCTTCTCGACCTGCTGCTGCTCCTGCGCGGCGCAGTCGTTCATGTCCACCGTGCTCACGGCGTTGGCGCAGTCGAGCGCGTGCGCGGACGAGACGGCGGACATCACCAGTGCCGCGAGGGCGAGGCGTCGCGCGATGGCGCGGTCGAAGCGGAAGACTGTCGTCATGGGCTCTCCTGTTTTACGGCAAGCGCGCCAGCGCTTCCAGATACCTCGGCGCCAGCATCAACTCATCCCACGTCAGCGGGGCCGATTGCGGCACCAGCGCCGCGCGGCGGGCTTCGCTGTCGATCGCGGGCGTCCACGTGCCCTTCGCCTGCGCGTCGGTCAGGCCGTCGAGCAACTCGTCGATCGCGCGGCCGCCCTGCTCCAGGCTCTGGTTGCACAGCAGCACCAGGTCGCAGCCCGCGCCCAGCGCCGCGAGCGCCGCCTCCGCGTAACCCACCGGGCGGCCTTCGATCACGCGCGCCGCGGCCATGCCGAGGTCGTCGCTGAACACCGCGCCGGCGAAGCCCAGGCGGTCGCGCAGGATGTCCTGCAGCCAGCGCTGGCTGAAACCCGCCGGCCGGCTGTCCACCTTGCGGTAGATCACGTGCGCCGGCATCACCGCCGACAGGCTCAGGCTCAGCCATTCGAAGGGCCGCACGTCCTCCGCCAGGATCGCCTTCAGCGACCGCGTGTCCACCGGCACGCCCACGTGTGAATCGACGCTCACCGCCCCATGTCCCGGGAAGTGCTTGCCGCAGCTCGCCATGCCCGCCAGTGCCAGGCCTTGCATCAGGCTCTGCGCCAGCAGGCTCACCACGCGCGGATCGCTGTGGAAGCTGCGCGATCCGATCACCGGGCTGATCGACTGCCGGCCCGCGTCCTGATGGTCCAGGTCCAGCACCGGCGCGAAGCTCATGTCGACGCCGCAGGCCCGCAGTTCCAGTGCCAGCACCAGGCCGGTCGCCGTCGCCGCCTGCACCGCGCGCATCGCGTCGTCCATCCACAGCTCGCCGAGCGCGCGCATCGCCGGCAGCGCCGTGAAGCCGTCCGTGCGGAAACGCTGGACGCGACCGCCCTCCTGGTCCACCGCGATCAGCAGATCGGGGCGGATCGCCTTCGCCTCCGCGCACAGCGCGGTCAGCTGCGCGCGGTTCTCGAAGTGGCGCGCGAACAGGATCATCCCGCCCGTCAGCGGATGGGCCAGCCGGCGTCGGTCGTCCGCGGTCAGCGTCGTGCCGGCGATGTCCAGGATCACGGGCGAATGAAGATGCTCGGTCATTGACTGTGTCTCTTTCGTTGGTCGCGCGTCATCGCGCTTTCAGCTGTCGTTGTCAGGTTGCGCGTCCGGATCGCGCCTCGGTGCCATCGCGTGTCTCGACGACGACGAACGCCGTCGCATAGTCGGTCTCGTCGCTCACGCTGACGTGCGCGCTCAGCCCCTTGGCCTCGAACCACTCGGCCAGCGCGCCGTGCAGCTGGATGCCCGGCTTGCCGCTGCGCGCCTTGACGATCTCGCAGGCGCGCCACGTCATCGGCATCCGCATGCCCATGCCGATCGCCTTCGAGAACGCCTCCTTGGCCGAGAACCGCGTCGCCAGGTAGGCGATGCCCCGCGCCTCGACCTTGGCGTACCGCTCGCGGAACACCTCGATCTCGTGCGGACCCAGCACCTTCTCGGCGAAGCGCACGCCGCGCCTTTGGAAGGTCTCCCGGATGCGCCGGATGTCGCAGACGTCCGTGCCGATGCCGTAGATCATCGCGGCCCTTTCATGCGCAGCGCGTGCGCGCTTGGTGCCCGCCGTGTGGGCATAACGTGCGGAAGTGCAATTAGACGTACGCGCGCTGGATGCAGCGCTGGTAGTCGCGCACCGCCTCGGTGTAGCCGAGCTCCAGCGCGTCCGCGATCAGCGCGTGGCCGATCGAGACCTCCGCCACGCCCGGCACCTCGCGCAGGAAGCGCGTCAGGTTGTCGCGGTTCAGGTCATGGCCGGCGTTGATGCCCACCCCTTGCGCCAGCGCCGCGCGCGCCGCGGCGGCGAAGGCCGCGACCACCTCGGCCTCGCGTGGCGTGCCGAAGGCGCTCGCCCAGGTCTCGGTATAGAGCTCGATGCGGTCCGCGCCCAGCGCGGCCACGTGCGCCATCGCCTCCGGCAACGGGTCCATGAACAGGCTCACCCGCACGCCCAGCGACTTGCATTCCGCGATCATCGGACGCAGGCGTTCGGCGTCGGCCGGCAGGTTCCAGCCGTGGTCCGAGGTGAACTGGTCCTCGCTGTCCGGCACGAAGGTCGCCTGATGCGGCCTCAGCTCCCGGATGAAGTCCATCAGGTTCTGCGTCGGGTTGCCCTCGATGTTGTACTCGGCCTGCGGCCAGGCCTTCATCAGCGCGGCGAGCTCGCGCACGTCCTCGGCGCGGATGTGCCGCGCGTCGGGTCGCGGATGCACGGTGATGCCCTGCGCGCCGGCCTCCAGGCACAGCTGCGCCGCGCGCGTCACGCTGGGGATGCCCAGGTGGCGGGTGTTGCGCAGCAGCGCGACCTTGTTGACGTTGACCGACAGCGCGCATCGCGCGTCGTGGCGGCCGGATTCGGGAGCGATCAGCGGATTCATGTGAGCAGCTTCTGGACGTCGAGCAGCACTTGCCGCGTCCGCAATGGACGATGCCCGAGATGATAGTGAAGCAATGCGCGCGACAACGGCTTCAGCGCCGGACCCGCGAGTTCGCAGGCCTGCTGCAGCGCCGCCTGGCTGCCGTGCAGCAGCGCCGCCTGGAGCTGGATGAAGGCCTGTCCCGTCAGCTGTGGCGCGTCGTGTGTCGGCACGATCACGCCGGACTCCGGCGCGAGCATGTAGAGCCGCTCCGGATCGAGCGGCGCCTGCGTCGTGGACAGCACGCTCAGGTCGGGCAGCAGGCCGCAGATCGACAGCATCTTCAGCTCGAAGGCCCGCAGCGCCGCGTGCGCATCGTCCACCGATCGCAATTGCGGCAGCAGCGCCGCGTAGGCGTCGAACAGCTCCGGCTGCGCGTCCTGCCGAGGCAGGAACTTCATCAGCAGCTCGTTCACGTAATAGCCGCTGAACAACGCGGCACCGCTGGGCAGCGTCTGCCCGCCGACCCACTCCGCGCCGCGCAGCGACTGGACCTCGGCCGCGCCGTCCTCGTTCATCTTCGACGGCTTGGACAGCGTCACCTGCAGCCGCAGGAAGGGCAGCAGCACCGATCTCAGCTGCGAGTACGGCCGCTTCGCGCCTTTCGCGACCACCGCCAGCCGGCCGTGCTCGCGGCTGAACAGGTCCAGCACGAGGCTGGTCTCGCTCCAGTCGTAATGGTGCAAAACAAAAGCCGCCTGCGTCGCGGGCGGCTTGGTGGCGCGGGTGGCCATGGGCCTCACTCGTAGCCGTAGCTTCTCAAGTGTTCTTCGGAATCGGCCCAGCCGGACCGGACCTTCACCCAGAGCTCGAGGAACACGCGCGCATCCCACAGCTTCTCGAGTTCCTGACGGGTCTCGGAGCCGATGCGCTTCAGACGCTCGCCGCCCTGGCCGATGATCATGCCCTTCTGGGCGTCGCGTTCGACCACGATGGTCGCGGCGATGCGGCGCAGGTTGCCCTCCTCTTCCCAGCGATCGATGATCACCGTCGCTTCGTAGGGCAGTTCGTCGCCGGTCAGGCGGAAGAGCTTCTCGCGGATCATCTCCGCGGCCATGAACTTCTCGCTGCGGTCGGTCAGCGCGTCTTCCTCGTAGAACCATTCCTGGTTCGGCAGGTAGGGCTTGAGGATCTGGAACAGGCGCTGCACGTCCGAGTCCTTCTTCGCCGACAGCGGCACGAACTCGGTGAAGTTGCGGCGCTCCTGCATGCTCTTGAGCCAGGGCATCATCTCGGCGCGGCGCGTCACCGCGTCCAGCTTGTTGGCGACCAGCACGACCGGCTTGTTCTGCGGCAGCAGCGACAACACCTTCGCATCGTCCAGGCCGAAGCGGCCAGCCTCGACGACGAACAGCACCAGGTCCACGTCCGCCAGCACGCCCTGCACCGTGCGGTTCAGGTTGCGGTTCAGCGCGCTGCTGTGTTTCGTCTGGAAGCCGGGCGTGTCGACGAAGACGAACTGCGCCTCGTCGACGGTGCGCACGCCGGTGATGCGGTGGCGGGTGGTCTGCGCCTTCTTCGAGGTGATCGAGACCTTCTGCCCGACCAGCGCGTTCAGCAGCGTCGACTTGCCGACGTTGGGCCGGCCGACGATCGCGATCAGGCCGCAGCGCAGGTCGCCCTCGTACGGCATCGCGCCGATGCCGCCCTGGACCGGGGACAGCTCGCCGCCTTCATCGTCCTCGTGCTCGTCGTGCACGTCGCCCTCGTCGTCGGGGGCGATGGCGTCATGGTCCAGCGAGGTCTCGGGGTCGTGCGGCGTGGCGGGGTCGTGCGGGGCGTTCAGATCAGGGTCCTCGGAAACAGGGGAATCGGAAAGGGAAGAAGCAGAAACGGAATCAGACGAGGACGTCGGCTTCGGCGTCCTCGGAGTGGTCGGTGCGTTCATCGCGGGCTCCGCGTCAGTCGCGCAGGCCGGTGCCGGGCCGATCGCCGGCGAGCAGTTCGTCCAGCACCTGACGGGCGGCCTCCTGCTCGGCGATCCGGCGCGAGCGGCCCTCGCCGCGGCGCGACAGCGTCAGCGCGGCCACTTCGCATTCGACGGTGAAAGTCTGCGCGTGAGCCTGGCCCCGCGTCTCGGCGATGCGGTAGGACGGTACCGGCAGCTTGCGCGCCTGCAGCCATTCCTGCAGCGCCGTCTTCGAATCCTTCGCCCACTGCTCGATGCCGCTCGCGGCGATCGTCTCGCCCAGCAGCCCGCGCACGATCTCGCGCGCGGCCTCGTAGCCGCCGTCCAGGAACGCGGCGCCGATCACGGCCTCCAGCGCGTCCGCCAGGATGGACGGCCGCTGGCCGCCGCCGCCTCGGGCCTCGCCCTCGCTCATCCGCAGCGCTTCCGGCATCTGCAGCAGCAGCGCGAGCCGGTGCAGGCTGTCCTCGCGCACGAGGTGCGCGCGGATGCGGGTCAGGTCGCCCTCGTCGGAACCGGCGAAGCGGTCGAACAGCAGCGACGACACCGTCAGGTTGAGCACCGCATCGCCCAGGAACTCCAGCCGCTCGTTGTGCTGCTGGCCGAAGCTGCGATGCGTCAGCGCGCGCTGCAACAGGCCCGGCTGCTTGAAGCGGTAGCCGAGGCGTTGCTGGAGGGCGTCAAGCGCTTGCGGTGTCATGGACGGTGGTCAGGGAAGCGGTGGTCGGTGCGGTCAGTGTGACTCGCCTTTGTACTTGATCACCAGGAACACCGGGCCGAACAAGGGCACTTCCTTGTCGTAGGCGAAGCTGATCTTCACCTTGTCGTCGACCTTGGTGATGATCAGGTCCTTGGGCTCGATGCTGACGATGGAATACTCGATCTGCTTGGTGCGTTCGAACGAATCGCGCGCCGCCGGCACGGTCGACGGGCCGTCCTTGGCGATCTTGTCGATCGCGCGCTGGATCGTGTAGTACTCCATCACCGTCGGTACGACGCGCAGCAGGATCACCGACCCGCCGCCGATGATGACCGCCCAGAACAGCAGTCCCAGCAGGCTGATGCCCCGTTGAATCTTCCGTGCCCTCATCACGTATCACTCCGGTGGTTGTTGTTGGAACAGCGTAGTCGATCGTTGGCCGGCAATCCGTGAATCGATGTGTCAGCCGGTGTGTCGGCGGGTCTTACTGGATGCCGCCGATGCGCTTCAGGCTGCCGAAGTTCATCCAGACCACGAAGGCGCGGCCCACGATGTTCTCATCCGGCACGAACCCCCAGAAGCGCGAATCCTGCGAGTTGTCGCGGTTGTCGCCCATCATGAAGTAGTGGCCGGCCGGCACCTTGCAGGTCACGCCTTCCAGCGTGTACTTGCAGTTCTCGTTGTAGGGGAAGTCGTACAGCTTCCCGATGCGTCCCTGCGGCTGCGCGTCCACCAGGATCTGGTGCTCGACCTCGCCCAGCTTCTCGGTATAGCGCGAACGGAAGCGCATCGAGTTCGGATCCTCGTCGAAGAACTCGCCCTGCGCGACCGTCTCGACCTGCTTGCCGTTCACGTACAGCTTCTGGTTCAGGTAGGCGATCTCGTCGCCCGGCAGGCCGACCGCCCGCTTGATGTAGTCGATGCTGGGGTTCTGCGGGTAGCGGAACACGACCACGTCGCCGCGCTTCACGTCGTTGTTGCTGATGATCTTCTTGTTGATCACCGGCAGTCTCACGCCGTAGTGGAACTTGTTCACCAGGATCAGGTCGCCGATCAGCAGCGTCGGCACCATCGAGCCGGACGGGATCTTGAACGGCTCGAACATGAACGAACGCAGCAGGAAGACGATCAGGATCACCGGGAACAGGCCGGCGGTCCAGTCCAGCCACCAGGGCTGGCGCAGGATCTCCTCGCGAGCGCCCTCGACGTCGCCGTCGACGCGCTGGATGCCCTGCGCGGCCAGCGAGGCGCGGCGCTGTTCGTCGTTCTTGGCCAGCCGCTCCGCCGCGCGTTCCCGCGAGGGCTGGAAGTGGAAGCGCTCGGCCAGCCAGTACGCCAGCGTCACCGTGGTCAGGATCAGCAGCAGCAGGGAGAAGTTGCCGTTCCAGTAGCCCTGGTACCAGCCGCCCAGGTAGGCGATCAGGGTCACGTACAGCAACCCGGTCAGTGCGCTCATGGCTTTCATGCGGAGACTTATTCTTCGACTTGGAGGATGGCCAGGAAGGCTTCTTGCGGCACCTCCACCGAACCGATTTGCTTCATGCGCTTCTTGCCGGCCTTCTGCTTCTCCAGCAGCTTGCGCTTGCGGCTGATGTCACCGCCATAGCATTTTGCCAGCACGTTCTTGCGCAAGGCCTTGATGTTCTCGCGCGAGATGATGTTGGCGCCGATGGCCGCCTGGATGGCCACGTCGTACATCTGGCGCGGGATGATCTCGCGCATCTTGGCCGCCACCTGGCGGCCACGGTACTGGGACTGGGCCCGGTGCACGATCAGCGACAGCGCGTCGATGCGGTCGCCGTTGATCAGCATGTCGACCTTCACGACGTCGGACGCGCGGTATTCCTTGAACTCGTAGTCCATCGACGCATAACCGCGCGAGACCGACTTCAGCTTGTCGAAGAAGTCCAGCACGATCTCCGCCAGCGGGATCTCGTAGGTCAGCATCACCTGCCGGCCGTGATAGGCCATGTTCAGCTGCACGCCGCGCTTCTGGTTGGCCAGCGTCATCACCGCGCCGACGTACTCCTGCGGCATGTACAGGTGGACCGTCACGATCGGCTCGCGGATCTCGGCGATCTTGCTCTGCTCCGGCATCTTCGAGGGGTTCTCCACCTCGATCACCGTGCCGTCGCCCAGCTGGACCTCGTACACCACGCTGGGCGCGGTCGTGATCAGGTCCTGGTCGAACTCGCGCTCCAGGCGCTCCTGCACGATCTCCATGTGCAGCAGGCCGAGGAAGCCGCAGCGGAAGCCGAAGCCCAGCGCCTGGGACACTTCCGGCTCGAAGCGCAGCGACGCGTCGTTGAGCTTGAGCTTCTCCAGCGCGTCGCGCAGCTGGTCGTACTCGCTCGCTTCGGTCGGATACAGGCCGGCGAAGACCTGGGGCTGGATCTCCTTGAAACCGGGCAGCGCCTCGGTGGCCGGACCCAGGTTGTTGGGGAGCTTCTTTTCCAGCGTGATGGTGTCGCCCACCTTCGCCGCGGACAGCTCCTTGATGCCGGCGATGATGAAGCCGACCTCGCCCGCGTTGAGCTGGTCGCGGTTCTCCGACTTGGGCGTGAACACGCCCAGGTGCTCGGCCGGATAGATGGCGTTCGTCGCCATCATGCGGATGCGTTCGTTCTTCTTCAGCGTGCCGTCCACCACGCGGACCAGCATCACCACGCCGACGTAGTTGTCGAACCAGGAGTCGATGATCATCGCGCGCAGCGGCGCCTCGACCGTGCCCTGGGGCGGCGGCATGCGGGTGATGACCGCCTCCAGGATCTCGTCGATGCCCATGCCGGTCTTGGCCGAGCACGGGATCGCATCGGTGGCGTCGATGCCGATGACTTCCTCGATCTCCGCCTTCGCGCCGTCCGGGTTGGCCGACGGCAGGTCCATCTTGTTGAGCACCGGGACGACTTCGACGCCGAGCTCCAGCGCGGTGTAGCAGTTGGCCACCGTCTGCGCCTCGACGCCCTGGCTGGCGTCGACCACCAGCAGCGCGCCTTCGCACGCCGACAGCGATCTGCTCACTTCATACGAGAAGTCGACGTGGCCCGGGGTGTCGATCAGGTTCAGGTTGTAGACCTGACCGTCGCGCGCCTTGTATTGCAGCGCGGCGGTCTGCGCCTTGATCGTGATGCCGCGCTCGCGCTCGATGTCCATCGAGTCCAGCACCTGCGCTTCCATCTCCCGATCCGACAGCCCGCCGCAGCGTTGGATGATCCGGTCGGCCAACGTGCTCTTGCCGTGGTCGATGTGGGCAATGATGGAGAAATTGCGGATGTGGTTCATGGACTCGGACGGAGACCGCGCGGTTCGTCCGCCACTTCCAGCGACGCTCGAGCGGCGCACGCTGATGCATGCTGAACATGCTGGGGACGGTCGATCGAGGCGGTGATGCAGGGCCCTTCGCAGGACCTGAACGGGACATAAAAAAAAGGCACGTCTAAACGGTGACGCGCCTTCCAACAAAACGTATGGCAACTGCTTGTTGGGCTTTCATTGTAGCCAAAAGCCCCGCCCTGGAAACCGCATGGATGCGAGCTTCTCGCGCGTTGCCCTTCGCCAACAGCGATTTTGTACACAGGTTATCCACAAAACTTGAGGACATCCTGTGGATCGCTGAGCCCATCAAAATGATGCCTTCCGATTCACCGTCGGAACAGCGACAAAGCTGGCCGAACGCGGCTCGATTGTAGCGGAGCGGGGCACCAATACCCCGCCTTGGTCACATCCGTTAGCAAGCACCAACCGACGTCCAGTTGTGCACCGGTTCACCGGCCGTCGGCTGGATTTTCCGTATTGTGGAAAGCCCCATGCCGGCGGTGGGTTGACGGCAACCGCCTCAGCCCTTGCCCGGCTTCAGCACGACGTAGGTGGCGACCTCGCCCCGGCGCACCAGCATCTGGAGCGACTTGCCCTTCTCGAGCTTCGCCAACGCCGCCTGGAACTGCTTGACCGTCTTCACCTCGGCGTTGTTGGCCGAGAGGATGACGTCGCCGGTCTTCAGACCTGCCCGTGCGGCGGGACCGTCGACGGTGTCGATGCGCAAGCCGCCATCGACCTTGAGCTCCTTGCGCTGCGCGTCGGTCAACTCGCTGACCGTCAGACCCCAGGCCGACGCGCCGGTCGCGGCCGGCGTCTCCGCTTCCGGGGTCGGCGCCGCGCGATCGTCGGGCAACGCATCGAGCGTCGCGCTCAGGTCCTTGTAGGCGCCTCGGCGGAACACCTGCAGCGGCACCTTGGTGCCCGGCTTGGTCGCCGCGGCGAGACGGCGCAGATCGACCGCCTTCTCCACGGTCTTGCCGTCGAACTTCGTGATCACATCGCCGAGCTGGAGGCCGGCCTTCTCGCCAGGGCCCGCCGGCGTGATGCGGCTGATCAACGCGCCTTGCGGCTTGCCCAGGCCGATGGCCTCGGCGACTTCCTTGCTGACGTCGTCCGGATAGACCCCCAGCATGCCGCGCGTCACGCGGCCGCCGGCGCGCAGTTGGTCGGCCACGCGCATCGCCTCGTCGATCGGGATCGCGAACGAGATGCCCATGAATCCGCCCGACTGGCTGTAGATCTGCGAGTTGATGCCCACCACCTCGCCGCGCAGGTTCAGCAGCGGACCGCCGGAGTTGCCCGGGTTGATCGCAACGTCGGTCTGGATCAGCGGCAGCAGGTCGCCGGTGTCGCGCGCCTTGGCGCTGACGATGCCGGCCGTCACCGTGTTGTCGAAGCCGAACGGTGAACCGATGGCCATCACCCACTCGCCGACCTTGAGCTTGCCGACGTCGCCCATGCGCAGCATCGGCAGGTTGCTGGCCTCGATCTTGAGCACGGCCACGTCCGTGCGGCGGTCCAGGCCGATCACCTTGGCCTTGAACTCGCGCTTGTCCGTCAGCGTGACCGTCACCTCGTCGGCGTCGTCGACGACGTGCGCGTTGGTCATCACGAAGCCGTCCGCGCCGATCACGAAACCGGACCCCAGCCCGCGACGTTGCGGCGCGTCGTCATCATCATCGTCGTCCGGGGTCGGCGCGGGCGCGGGGGCCGCTCCCGGCGGCGTGCGACGCTGCGGCGGCACGGGGATCCCGAAGCGGCGCAGCAGTTCGCGCATCTGCTCGTCGATCTGCGCGTTGGCGACCTTGACCTTCTCCGACGTCCGGATGTTGACGACGGCGGGACCGGCCTGTTCGACCAGGGCGCTGAAGTCCGGCAGCGCACGCGCCAGCTCGGGCGCGGCGACCGGCACCGAACCGGCGACAGGGGCCACCGGCGTCGCGGGCGCGGCGGGCTTGGCCGCCGTCTGCGCGGCCGCGCCGAGCGAGGCGCTCAGGAGGGCGGCACCGGCGAGCGCCAGGGCAAGACGTCGAGGGGAACAGGTGCGGTCGGAATTGAGCATGAACACTCGCAGGTGGCGATGCAAAAACGAAAGGCCCACATCATGCCCGGATTTCAACAAGGACATGGTGTCAGCCTGCAGCGAGGAACAGGTGGAGGCGCAGCGGTGCCCATTGCGCTTCGTGCGCGCTGCGCGACAGGGCGATCCAGCGCTCCGGCGGCTTGCGACCCCGAACGCCTTCAGCGTCGATCGCGGCATTCAGCCGCAGCAGCATCCACTGTTCGAGGTCGATGACGACGTCCGGCGTGATGGCAAGCGGCTCTCCCGCGCGTTGCCACCACCATTGCGCGCCGTCCCATCGCAACACGGCCCGTGCCGGTTCGCGGACCGGCAGCGCGGCGCCCGCCAGGCTCGCGAGCACAAGCCCGAGCCACGGCCCGATGCCATCGGCGACGCCCGCGTGAAGCGCCACCGCGACAAGCGCCGCGGCCACGCCGCCGCATAGCGTCGCGCGCTGCACGCGCACCCAGCGCGGATCGCCCGCCAATGAAAAACGCCGGGCAGCGGCCCGGCGTGATGTCGATCGGTCCGGCGTCATGGATCGCCGTCCTTCTCGTGCTTGTGCTTCGCTGATCAGCAGCTCAGGCGATCAGATCCGCTTGAAGATCAGCGTCCCGTTCGTGCCGCCGAAACCGAAGTTGTTCTTCGCGGCGTACTCGATCGGCATCTTCCGCGCCTCGTTGGCACAGTAGTCCAGGTCGCACTCGGGATCCTGGTTGAAGATGTTGATCGTCGGCGGGGCGACCTGATCGTGCAGCGCCTTGACGGTGAAGACGGACTCGATGCCGCCCGCGCCGCCCAGCAGGTGGCCGGTCATCGACTTCGTCGACGACACCACCAGGCCGCCCTTCGCATGCGCGCCGAAGGCCTGCTTGATCGCGTTGGTCTCGTTCGCGTCGCCCAGCGGCGTGGACGTGCCATGCGCGTTCATGTACTGGATCTGGTCCGCGTTCAGCCCGGCGTTGCGCAGCGCGTTGCGCATCGAGCGCGTCGGGCCGTCCACGTCGGGGGCGGTCATGTGATACGCGTCCGCGCTCATGCCGAAGCCGACCAGCTCCGCATAGATCTTGGCGCCGCGCTTCTTGGCGTGTTCGTACTCTTCGAGCACCAGCACGCCGGCACCTTCACCCAGCACGAAGCCGTCGCGATCCTTGTCCCAGGGGCGGGACGCGGTCTTGGGGTCGTCGTTGCGGGTGGACAGCGCGCGGGCCGCGGCGAAACCGCCGACGCCCAGCGGCGACACCGTCGATTCCGAACCGCCCGCGACCATGACGTCGGCGTCGCCCGCCTCGATCATGCGACCGGCCGTGCCGATGCTGTGCAGACCCGTCGTGCACGCCGTCACGATGGCCAGGTTCGGGCCCTTGAAGCCGCACTGGATCGAGACGTGGCCCGAGATCATGTTGATGATCGAGGCCGGCACGAAGAACGGACTGATGCGGCGCGGGCCGCGATTGGTCAGTTCCGCGTGGGTCTCCTCGATCATCGGCAGACCACCGATGCCCGAGCCGACGAGCACGCCGATGCGCTCCGCCAGTTCCGGGCTCAGCGCGTCGCCGGTGGGCAGACCCGCGTCGCGGACCGCCTGCAGCGAGGCGGCCAGCCCGTAATGGATGAACGTGTCCATGTGCCGGGCTTCCTTCGCGGGGATGTATTCATCCACCTTGAAGTCCTTGACCTCGCCCGCGAAGTGGCAAGACAAGACGCTGGCATCGAAACGGGTGATGGTGTCGATGCCGGACCGACCGGCCACGATGTTGGCCCAGCCCTGCTCGACCGTGTTGCCCACGGGCGAGATCAGGCCGAGTCCGGTGACGACGACGCGACGACGGCTCATGCTACTTGCTTACGCCTTCTGGTGCTTGACCGCGTAGTCGATGGCCAGCTGCACGGTGGTGATCTTCTCGGCCTCTTCGTCCGGGATCTCGATGCCGAACTCGTCTTCGAGGGCCATCACCAGTTCCACGGTGTCCAGAGAATCAGCGCCCAGATCGGCGACGAAGGCCTTTTCATTGGTCACATCGGCTTCGGGCACGCCGAGCTGCTCGGCGATGATTTTCTTGACACGTGCTTCGATATCGCTCATGACTCCTCCAGGAGGGGGTGGTTTGCTAGAACAACCCGGGATTCTAAGGCCTTAGAGTGGCGCCCCTAGTCGGACCTCCCGAGGCGCGTCTTCCACGATGGATACGGCGCGCGCTCGCACTCTATCAGCCCTACACCGGCCGGGTGAATCCGGTGGGTGGCCCGCCCACTGGGGGCGGCGTCCACCTCAATTCATGTACATGCCGCCGTTGACGTGCAGCTCCACGCCCGTGATGTAGCTGGCCTCCGGGGAAGCCAGGAACGCCACGGCATGGGCGATCTCGGCCGGATCACCCAGGCGGCCGGCCGGGATCTGGGCCAGCAGCGCGGTCTTCTGCGCCTCGGGCAGCACCTCGGTCATGTCCGTGGCGATGAAGCCGGGAGCCACGCAGTTGACGGTGACCGAGCGGCTGCCGAGCTCACGGGCCAGGGCACGCGTCATGCCCGCGACGCCAGCCTTGGCCGCCGCGTAGTTGGCCTGGCCGGCATTGCCGGACGCACCCACCACCGAGGTGATGTTGATGATGCGGCCGTAGCGCTGCTTCATCATCGGCCGCATCACGGCGCGGCTGGCGCGGAACACGGCCTTCAGGTTGGTGTCCAGGACGGCGTCCCAGTCCTCGTCCTTCATGCGCATGGACAGCATGTCCTTCGTGATGCCGGCGTTGTTGACCAGCACCTGGATGCCGCCGTCCTGCTTGACGATCGAATCGATCAGCGCGTCGACGGCCGCGCCGTCGTTGACGTTCAGGACCGCGCCACGGCCGCCGTGCGGCGCCAGCGCTTCAGTGATGGCCTGGGCGCCGGAGTCGCTGGTCGCGGTGCCGATCACGACGAAGCCCTTCTGGGCCAGCGTCAGCGCGATCGCGCGGCCAATGCCACGGCTGGCGCCGGTCACCAGTGCCACGTGCTTGTTGTCGGGCTTGTTGTCGGACATGGGAAACCTCGGAAGGGATTCGGAAAGAAGAAGACGCCGGCTCAGGCCAGCAGCGCCTTGGCTTCGGCCAGCGAAGCCGGGTCCAGCACCGTGGCGCTGACCAGGTCGGCGTCGATGCGCTTGGCCATGCCGGCCAGCACCTTGCCGGGACCGCATTCGATGACGGTCGTCAGGCCGCGCGCCTTGAGCGCCTGCACGACCTCGACCCAGCGCACCGGACCGAAGGCCTGGCGGAACAGCGCGTCGCGCAGCGCCTGGGCGTCGTCGGTCACGGCGACGTCGATGTTGTTGATCACGGGGAAGGCGGCGGACTGGAACGGCACCGCGGCGAGCTTCTCGCGCAGGCGCTCGGCGGCCGGCTTCATCAGGCTGGAATGGAACGGCGCCGACACCGGCAGCGGCAGCGCGCGCTTCGCGCCGGCGGCCTTGAGGGCCTCGTTGGCCTTCTCCACGCCGGCCTTCGAGCCGGCGATCACCGTCTGCTTCGGGTCGTTGAAGTTGACGGCCTCGACGACCTCGCCCGATTCGGCGGCGATCTTCTGGCAGACCTCGCGGACCACGGCGGCGTCCAGGCCCAGGATGGCCGACATGGCGCCGGTCCCCACGGGCACGGCCTCCTGCATCGCCTGGGCGCGGAAGCGCACCAGCGGCAGCGCGTCGGCCAAGCTCAGCGCGCCCGCGGCGACCAGCGCCGTGTACTCGCCCAGCGAGTGGCCGGCGGCGGCGGCGGGGACCAGGCCGGTCTCGGCCATCCAGGCGCGGTAGCAGGCGATGCCGGCGGTCAGCATCACCGGCTGGGTGTTGGTCGTCAGATCCAGCTGTTCCTTCGGACCGTTCTTGATCAATGCGCCGATGTCTTCGCCCAGCGCGGCCGAGGCCTCCGCCAAGGTGCGGGCGACTTCCGGATGATCGCCCCAGGCGTCCAGCATGCCGACCGACTGCGAGCCCTGGCCGGGAAAGACGATTGCGAAGTTCTTGCTCATGGTTCGAGTCCGAGACTATCTACGAGGAGGGAGAAGCGCGCGTGACAGCAGCGCGGCACCTCGGGTGCCGCCGTTGCGCGAGCGGATCCGGCCACCACGATCCGGCGCCGGAACGGCTTCGGGAATCAGAAGTCCAGCAGCACCGCGCCCCAGGTGAAGCCGCCGCCGACGCCTTCCAGCATCACCGTGTCGCCGCGCTTGATCTTGCCGGCGCGCACCGCGACGTCGAAAGCCAGCGGAATCGACGCGGCGGACGTGTTGCCGTGCTCGTCGACGGTCGCGATCAGCTTGTCCAGCGGCATCTTCAGCTTCTTGGCCGTGCCCTGCATGATGCGGATGTTGGCCTGGTGCGGGATCAGCCAGTCGATGTCGGCATCGGTACGTCCGGCCTTGTCGAGGACCGAACGTGCGACCTTCTCCAGCACGCCCACCGCCAGCTTGAACACGGCCTGACCGTCCATCTTCAGCAGCGGATGGCCGAGGACCTCGCCGCCGGAAACGGTGCCGGGCGTGCAGAGGATGTCGACATGGCGGCCGTCGGCATGCAGCTCGCTGGCGAGGATGCCGGGCTCGTCGCTGGCACCGACCACCACGGCGCCGGCGCCGTCGCCGAACAGCACGCAGGTCGTGCGGTCCTTGAAGTCGAGGATGCGCGAGAACACCTCGGCGCCAACCACCAGCGCCTTCGTCGCGGCGCCGGTCTTGATCATCGAATCGGCCACCGTCAGCGCGTAGACGAAGCCCGAGCACACGGCCTGCACGTCGAAGGCGGCGCAGCCGTGGATGCCGAGCTTCTGCTGCAGCAGGCAGGCGGTCGAGGGGAACACCATGTCCGGCGTGGACGTGGCGACGATGATCAGGTCGATCTCCTCGGCGCGCACGCCGGCGGATTCGAGCGCGGCGAGCGAAGCCGGCAGGGCCAGGTCGCTGGCGGTGACGTGCGGGTCGGCGAAGTGACGGGCGTGGATGCCGGTCCGTTCGACGATCCAGTCATGGGAGGTCTCGATCCCGTCGCGGGCCAGGCGTTCCGCCAGGGCCGAATTGGTGACGCGGTTCGCGGGCAGGTAGCTGCCCGTACCGAGGATGCGGGCGTGGCGCGTGGAAGCAGTGGTCATGCAGCGTGGGCGGCGGCGGCCGCCGTGTCTCCTGCATCGCCGCCCTCCTCATTGGCAGGCACGGGTAGCGCCTGCAGCGTCGCGACGATGCGATCGTGAACCCGGTCTAGGAGCCGGTTGCGGGCCGCATCATACGCCCGGTTCAATGCCTGCTCGAAAGCGAAGGCATCGGCCGAACCGTGGCTCTTGAAGACCAGGCCGCGCAGCCCCAGCAGCGCGGCGCCGTTGAAGCGGCGATGGTCGACGCGGTCCTTGAACCGCTGCAGCACCGGCATCGCCAGCAGCGCGATCGCCTTCGTCCACCAGCTGCGGGTGAACTCCGCCCTGATGAAGCTGGAGATCATGCTGGCCAGGCCTTCGGCCGTCTTCAGCGCCACGTTCCCGACGAAACCGTCGCAGACGACGATGTCCGTCGTGCCCTTGAAGATGTCGTTGCCTTCCACGTTGCCGTGAAAGTTCAACTGGTCATGCGAGGCGGCCTCGCGCAGCAGTTCGCCGGCGCGCTTGATCGTCTCGTTGCCCTTGATCATTTCCTCGCCGATGTTCAGCAGGCCGACCGTCGGGTTCTCCTTGCCATCCACCGCCGACACGAGCGCGCTGCCCATCACCGCGAACTGCAGCAGGTGTTCCGGGCCGCAATCGACGTTGGCACCGAGGTCCAGCACCGTGGTGAAGCCGCCGATCTGGTTGGGCATCACGGTGGCGATGGCCGGGCGATCAATGCCCTCGAGCGTCTTCAGCAGGTACTTGGCGACCGCCATCAGCGCGCCGGTATTGCCCGCCGAGACGCACGCATGCGCCTGCGCGGGGGTGCCGTCCTTGGCCGGCTTGAGCTGCGAGAGCGCCACCCGCATCGATGAATCCTTCTTGCGCCGCAGGGCGACCTCGATGGGATCGTCCATGCTGACGACCTCGCTGGCCGCAACGATCCGGGTACGGGGCCAGGATTCAGCCGCCTTGAGGGCGTCGGGCAAACCGACCAGCACGAGTTCCGCCTGCGGGTGCGCAGCGAGGAAGGCCTGGCATGCCGGGAGCGTGACGGCGGGGCCATGATCGCCTCCCATGCAGTCCACCGACAGGCGGAGCGGCTCGGCGGAAGGCGATGAGCGGGTGGCGGGAATTGCGGTCATCGAAACCTGAGAAGAACACCGGTCGAAGGTGCGACTGTAGCGACCTCGCAAGAAGCGTGCGCGACAAGGGAACCCTTCCGGAGGAAGGATCGGAAATGCGAAAGCCCGGCAACGCGTGATGCGGAACCGGGCTTGTCTTGTTTGTGCGACCAGGCGGAGGCCTGCGGGAGCCCTCCGGACCGGCTGATCGAATCGATCAGGCGGCGTCGGCCTTGGTCTTCAGCACCTTGCGGCCACGATAGAAGCCGTTGGGGCTGATGTGGTGACGCAGATGCACTTCACCGGTGGTCGGCTCGATCGCGGTGCCCGGGGTGACCAGGGCGTTGTGCGAGCGGTGCATGCCACGCTTCGACGGGGACTTCTTGTTTTGCTGAACGGCCATGATGGATTCTCCTAAAGGCTTCGGCTGGCTGGTGATTCGAGGTTGCTCGGGCTCTCGAGAGAACTCGAGCTGTGCCGCGGATCCGACGAGGATGCTCCCCGACGAGGACGCTCCGCTACCGACGCCTCGGTCCCGGTGCCGCGCACCCACGTTGATTCACATGGACGCACTTCTATCCGGGAAAGCCGGAAACTATAGCACAGCACCCGATGAGCTCGCAATTCCGGCGTACCGAAATGCTTCACAGGGGCGCCGCCAAGGCCTCAAGCCTTGCCGCCGGAACCCTTCTTCAAGGCCGCCAGCGCCGCGAACGGATTCGGCCGCTCCTCCGCCGGCACCTCGTCTTCCTCGACATTCGCGTGCGGCAGCGGCTCCGGGCAAACGTCGTGGCGCGGCACGACCGGCAAGGTCAGCAGCAGCTCGTCCTCGATCAGCTCGCGCAGGTCCAGGTGGCGCGGCAGCGCCAGGACGTCGTCGTCCGAATCCATGTCCATTTCCGCCGCCATGTCCTCGTCCTTGACGAAGCGGAACCAGCGCGACACCGCCAGATCTTCGCGCACCGGCTGAAGGCAGCGCTGGCAGGTCACCGCGACCTGCGCCTCGGCGGTCAGCTCCAGCCACGCCTGCGGCTCGCCGCCTTTGGGTGTGCGCAACTCGCCATGGGTGGACCAGGACACGGGCGGCCATTGGGCCGGATCGGACTCGGGCGCGGCAGCTTCTGCCAGGCGCGTCAGGCTGGTCGCGGGCCACTCGCCCTCCAGCGTGCCGCCCTCGCGGGCAAAGACTCCGACATCGAGCTTCAAGGGATCGAACGAACGCGGTTTCATGGGGCGCAAGTGTACGAGCGGCCTCCGCCCCGATGGGACAATCCCGGCCCATGACCGCCGCTTCCCCGCCCGCTCGCCCGCTCGTCCTGGGCTCGACCTCCCGCTACCGGCGCGAGTTGCTGGAGCGCCTGCGGCTGCCGTTCGAGACGGCGGCGCCCGACGTCGACGAAACCCCGCGACCAGGCGAAACGCCGGAGGCCCTCGCGCGCCGCCTGGCCATGGCCAAGGCCCGGGCGGTGGCGGCGCGTTTCCCGCAGGCGCTGGTGATCGGCTCGGATCAGGTCGCCGACCTGGACGGACAACCGATCGGCAAGCCGGGCACGCACGAGCGCGCCGTCGAACAGCTGCGCGCGATGCGTGGCCGGACCGTCGTGTTCCAGACGGCGCTGGCCGTGGTCTGTGAGGCGACGGGCTTTGCCGCGGAGGACCTCGCGCCAGTGCGCGTCCGCTTCCGCAACCTGAGCGATGCCGACATCGAGCGCTACCTCCGCGCCGAACAACCGTACGACTGCGCCGGCAGCGCCAAGGCCGAAGGCCTGGGCATCGCGCTGCTCGATGCGATCGACTCCGACGACCCGACCGCGCTGATCGGCCTGCCCCTCATCCGCACCTCGACACTGCTGCGTCGGGGCGGACTGGACGTGCTGAGCCTGCTGCCCTGAAGCCGCTTCCTTGAATCAGCTTTTCCGAGAACAACACCGAGAACAACACCGAGAACAACAATGACCCGCGGCCGCCTCTTCCTCGTTCCCAACACCCTCGACTTCGGCATGAACGGCCAGGAGGTCGACCTGCGCGAGGTCCTTCCGGACGCGGTGCTCGTACGCGCCGCCTCGATCACGCACTGGGCTGCCGAAAACGCCAAGACGACGCGCGCCTTCCTGAAGCGTGTTGGTGCGATCCATCCGCTGGCGTTGCCGCTGCAGGAGCAGCACATCGAGGAATTGCCGCGCCCGCCCAAGGGCCGCGGCCCTGCGGCAGGCGCCGCGACGAGCTCGTCCAGCGAGGAGAAACTCTGGCTGGCGCTGCTGGAACCGGCGATGGCCGGTCACGACATCGGCCTGATCTCCGAGGCGGGCATGCCTGCCGTGGCGGATCCGGGCGCGAAGCTGGTCGCAGCAGCCCACGCAGCGAAGGTGCAGGTCGTGCCGCTGACCGGACCAAGCTCGTTGCTGATGGCGCTCGCCGCCAGCGGACTGAACGGCCAGAGCTTCGCCTTCGTCGGTTATCTCCCGCTGGACGCAGCCGAACGCACGGCGCGCATCAAGGCGCTGGACAGCTTCTCGACGCGCGAGCAGCAGACGCAGTTGATGATCGAGACGCCGTATCGCAACGGCGCGCTGCTGCAGGCGCTGCTGGCGGCGCTGAAGCCGGGCTCGCTGCTGTCGGTCAGTTGCGGGCTGAGCCTGAAGGACGCATGGACGCACACGGCCACGGTGGAGCAATGGCGTCAGGCGCCGAAGGCGCTGCCGGACAAGGTACCGGCGGTGTTCGCGATCCTCGGCATGCGCTGATCAGAGCTCGCTGATCAGGGCAGACCGATCAGAACACGCCGATCAGGATTCGCTGTCGGCCGTGACCGGCGGCCGCTTGGCGCCGAACAGCGCCGCGACCTTCTTCTTCGGCTTGATGTTGGCCGACAGGCCGCCGCGCGGCGCGTTCGCCGGGCCCTTTTCCCAGGCCGGCACATCGCCCCCCTGCGTGGCCTCGTAAGGCTTGTCGAACAGCGGGTCGTACGCCTGGCGCGGCGCACGCGCCGGTGCGTGCGAGCCATGCGATCCGTAGGCCTCGTCTCGCCGATCTTCGCGCTCTCGGCGGAAGTCGCGACGCTCCCCACTGCCCTCGCCTTGCGGGCTTCGTTCCGTCCGCTCGCCTTGCGGCGGGCGTTCGGTGCGCTCGCCGCGCGGGGCACGGTCACCACGCTCGCCGCGATCACCGTCGAAGCGACGGCGTTCGCCCTCGAGCTCGATCGGTTCCAGATCCAGCTTGCGCTTGATGAGCTTCTCGATCTCACCGACCAGGCGCGCATCGCCCTTGGTCACCAGCGTGAAGGCCAGGCCCGATGCGCCCGCGCGGCCGGTACGACCGATGCGATGCACGTAGTCCTCGGCATTGAACGGGACGTCGAAGTTGAAGACAGCCGGCAGGTCGGCGATGTCCAGGCCGCGGGCGGCCACATCGGTTGCGACCAGCAGGTCGACTTCGCCGCGCTTGAACGCGTCCAGCGACTTCAGGCGCTCGTCCTGCGACTTGTCACCGTGCAGGGCAGCGGTCCTCAGGCCGTCGCGCTCGAAGGAACGCGCCAGGCGCGCCGCGCCGAGCTTGGAGTTCACGAACACGATCGCCTGCCGGATCTCGCGCTGGCGCAGCAGCTGCTTGACGGCGGCACGCTTGTCGTCGTCGTCGACGCTGAAGAAGCGCTGCTCGACGGTCGAGGCTGTCGCGTTCGGGCGGGCAACCTCCACCAGTTCCGGATCCTGCAGGTAGCTCTGCGCCAGCCGCTTGATCTCGGGCGAGAACGTCGCCGAGAACAGCAGCGTCTGACGCGCCTTGGGCAGGTAGCTCAGGATGCGTTGCAGATCGGGCAGGAAGCCGATGTCCAGCATCCGGTCGGCCTCGTCGAGCACCACGTACTCGACGTGGTTCAGCACGGCGTTCTTGGCCTCGATGTGGTCGAGCAGGCGGCCGGGCGTGGCGATCAGGACCTCGACGCCACCCTTCAGCTGCAGCGTCTGCGGCTTCATGTCGATGCCGCCGAAGACGCAGGCGACACGCAGCTGCGTGTGCTTGGCGTAGGCCTTGACGTTGTTGGCCACCTGGTCGGCGAGTTCGCGGGTCGGGGCCAGCACCAGCGCGCGCACCGGATGACGGGCGGGCGACATCGAGGCGTTCTCGTGCTTGAGCATGCGCTGCAGCAGCGGGATCGAGAACGCGGCGGTCTTGCCGGTGCCGGTCTGCGCGGCGCCCATGACATCGCGGCCAGCGAGGACGATCGGGATCGCCTTGGCCTGGATGGGCGTCATCGTCGCGTAGCCCTGATCGGACACGGCGCGCAACAGCTTGGGGTCCAGCGGCAGCGTGTCGAAAAGAGGGTTTGGCGTCGGGGTGGTTTCTGTCATAAGCGGCGGATTATCCTCCAAGCCCTTGAAAGCCCCGGGAAACCACCGATCCGCGCATGCGGACCGGCGAAGGATCACTGCGCGGAGCGATCAGTGAGCTTGCGCTGGTCGCCGCGGAAGACCATCCACTTCGGCGTCCGGAATCGCACGATGCGCCAGTACAGCGCGACGTACGCGACCCCGAACAGCACCATGCACGCGGCGATCATCGGCGTCGAGTCCCAGAACAGCAGCGCCGGCGCCAGCGACGAGAGGCACAGCGTCCAGAGATAGGGCGCCGTCATCGAATTGCGGCGCGTCATCAGGCGCGCGTCGCGTGCGCCAATCGCCCAGCGCATCAGGCGGCGGTAGATCAGCGAGTGCAGATGAATGCCGTCCGGATCGCCCGGGCTGGTGTTGCGCAGGAAGCGGCGGCGATAGATGGAGAAGACCGTCTCGAACACCGGGTAGATGCACACCATCAGCGCGAACAGCGGCGACACCTGCGGGTGGCGATGGATCAGCAGGATGGCGATCTCCGCCAGATAGAAGCCCATGAAGTACGCGCCGCCGTCGCCCAGGAAGATCAGGCCGGCGGGGTAGTTCCAGACGAAGAAGCCGAGGATCGCGCCCACGCCCGCGAGCGCCCACAGCGCGAGTTCGGTGTCGCCGACCTGGTAGGCCACGTAGGCGAGGGTCAGCAGCATCAGGCTGACGCACATCGAGGACAGGCCGTTGAAGCCGTCGATGATGTTGACCGAGTTGGCCACGCCGGCGACGACGAAGATGGTGATGATCATCGCGCCGACGGTGGTCCCGACGATGAAGTCGAGGCCGGGGATGTCGGTGCGCGTGATCATGGCCTGGAGCAGCCAGCAGCCCAGGCCGGCGGAGATCGCGGTGGCGATCAGGCGCTCGCGCGGGGAGACCTTCTTGGTGAAGTCCTCGATGAGGCCGGCGGCGAAGGCGGGCAGGCCGCAGAGCAGGAGCAGCAGCCCGGTCTTCGCCTGCGGATGCTTCAGCACATAGGCCAGCGCGACCATGCCGGCCAGGCCCACGAAGATCCCGAGCCCGCCGATGCGCGGCACGGGTCGGGCGTGGAACTTCTGCGGACCGGACAGGTCGTGGTCAGCGGACAGGTGGCCATGCACCGTCGACGAGTGCACGACGTAGAGCGTGATCGCCGCCGCCAGCGCGAACGGGATGAGCAAATACAACATGGGCGGCAGTGTAACGAGCGGCTTCCGGCACAAGGCGGTTTTGGCGCAACAGCACTGCCATAGAATGCGCCGCTGGTCGCTCCGACACCCTGGTCATCAGGTCCGTCGCGGGCGACCACGTTCATCTGAGACGAGATCACGCATGGAACTACGCGCCCAACGCGCCCTTTCGCCGGTGTCGACGACTCGCGCGCGCCCTTCCTTCCACAAGTCCGCGCTGGCGGTGCTGGCGGCTTGCCTGATGGCAGGTCCGGCGTTCGCGCAGGTGACGACGGTCAGCGGCCAGACGTCCTCGGATCAAGGTTCCGAGCTGTCCAGTCCGGTCCGGCTGAATTCGACGAACCGCAACGCCCAGGACACGAGCCAGCAACAGCAGCAGCAACAGCAGGCTCCGCAGAGCCGGGCGTCGAAGTACGTGCCCGGCGAGTTCGAGATCTACGTCAACAAGTTGCTTGGCATCGACCTGGCGGATCCTGCGACGCTGGAGCAGTTGCGGCGCTCGGAAGCCGGTGCGGCTGAGACGAGCACCATCTCGCAGACCCAGACGCAGTCGGCCGCCATCGGCAAGACTTCGACGGTATCCGCGGACAACATCGTGCGGCGTCTCGGCGCGGACCTGATGTTGGACGCCCGCATGGGGCCCGACAACGATGGCCCGCGTCAGGCGCCCGCCGACTACCTGATCGGCATCGGCGACGAGATCCAGGTCACCGCCTGGGGCTCGGTGGATGCCGACCTGCGCCTGACGGTAGACCGCGCCGGTCGCGTCACCATTCCGCGCGTGGGTCCGGTGCTGGTGGCGGGCGTGCGCAACGGCGACTTGAACGAGGTCATCCGCGCCCGCATCGCGCAAGTGTTCAAGAATTTCCAGGTGAGCACGTCGCTGGGCAAGCTGCGCACGATCCGCATCTATGTCACCGGCTTCACTGCAAAGCCCGGCGCCTATACGGTCAGCAGCCTGGCCACGATCGTCAACGGCCTGATCCGCGCCGGCGGCCCGTCTGCGGCGGGCAGCTTCCGCCAGATCGAACTGCGCCGCAACGGCCAGGTCGTCGCCAACTTCGACGCCTATGACCTGCTGCTGAAAGGCGACAAAGCGAGCGACCGCGCGCTGCAGGCCGAGGACGTGATCCATATCGGCCCGATCGGCCCCCAAGTGGCGGTGCTGGGCAGCGTGAACAAGCAGTCCATCGTCGAGCTCAAACCCGGCGAGACGGTGGACGACGTGCTGGGGATGGCCGGCGGATTCAGCGCCGTGGCCGACCGCTCGCGTGTCTCGATCGAGCAACTGAGCGATCGCAACGACCGCCGCGTGCGGGAGCTGCAGTTCCCCGCCCAGTTGAAGACCGCGGCCACCAACGGCGACGTCATCCGCGCCTTCAGCAGCGTCAACACGGCGCTGCCGCTGGGCAAGCAGTTCAAGCGCGTGATCGTGGAGGGCGAGGTCGCCCGCCCAGGCGAGTATGTGCTGCCCCCGACGAGCACGCTGCAGGACGCCATCGCGGCAGCCGGCGGATTGACGTCGCAGGCTTACGTGTTCGGCACGGACTTCTCGCGCGAGAGCGTGCGCCAGTCGCAGCAGGAGAACTACGACCGGGCCCTGCGGGACCTGGAGACGGAGTTCACCAAGAACAGCAGTACGCAGCGCGCGACGACGGCTGATGAAGCCGCCGGCAACGCCCAACGCGCCGCCGGCACCGAACGCCTCGTGGCACGGTTGCGCGCCGTGCGCCCGACAGGTCGCGTGGTGCTGCAGCTCGAGTCCGATGCCAGGCAGTTGCCCACATTGACCGTCGAGGACGGTGACCGGTTGCTGATTCCGTCCAGGCCCACAACCGTGGGCGTCTTCGGCAGCGTGTTCAACGCGGGCAGCTTCCTGCTCCAGAACAACGCCTCGGTCGACGACGTGATGAAACTCGCCGGCGGCCCGACGCGCGGCGCGGATGCCAGCGGCGCCTTCGTGATCCGCGCCAACGGCACGGTCGTCAGCGCGCGCCAGTCGAGCAGCGGTTGGCTGGGCTTCGGCTCCAATCTTGCGGGCCTGCCGGCGCTGCCCGGCGACACGGTCTTCGTGCCGGAGCAGATGAACAAGTCGACGTTCATCCAGGACGCTAAGGACTGGACGCAGATCTTGGCCAACTTCGGCCTGGGCATCGCGGCGCTGCAGACTATTAAGAACTAACGCGGCGTTGCCACTGGAGCCCTACTTCATGAGTACCCTTCTTGGTGCGCCGCCGGAGCATGGTCGAGCACTCCCCCCCGAAGATGAACAAGTCAGCCTGCAGGAACTTCTCCAGGCTCTTTCCCGTCGCTGGAAAGTCATCGCTGCTTCTGCCATCCTGGCAGGAGCAGCCGGCTACGGCTTGAGCTTTCTGATCACACCAACCTTCACCGCGCGGACCCTGTTCATTCCGCCGCAGCAGCCGTCGCAAAGCGGCGCGGCCTCCGCGTTGGCGTCGCTAGGAGCCCTCGCCCAACTCGCTGGCGCCGGCGGCTCGGTGAAGACATCCGCAGATCAGTACGTCAGCCTGCTTCAGAGCAACAACGTCGCCAACCGCATCATCGACAAATTCGACCTGATGGCGCTGTATGAACAGAAATACCGCGCCAATGCCCTGAAGCGACTTCAGCAGGATGTGCGGATCACGCTGGGGAAAAAAGACGGCTTGATCACGGTCGAAGCCGATGCCCAGTCGCCTCAGCTGGCGGCTGACATGGCGAACCAGTACGTCACGGAACTCCAGCGATTGACAGGTGAGTTGGCGCTGTCGGAAGCCAAGCAACGACGCATCTTTTTCGAGGCAGAACTGCAACGCACGAAGAAGCGGTTGGCCGATGCGCAGTTGTCCCTCCAGCAGAGCGGCTTCAATCCGGGCGCGCTGAAGACGGAGCCCAAGGCGGCGGCCGAGGCGTATGCCAAGCTGAGATCCGACATCACGATCGCGGAGGTGCGACTGCAGACGCTGCGCAACACACTGGCGGACGGCTCGCCGCAGTTGCAGCAGCAGGCGACGCTCGTCGACGCCCTGCGCGGCCAGTTGCGTCGCCTGGAAAGTGCCACGAGCACGCCCAGCGACGGCGCCGATTACGTGGGACATTACCGTGAGTTCAAGTACCAAGAAGCGATGTTTGAAGTCTTTTCGAAGCAATACGAACTGGCTCGCCTCGACGAAAGCAAGGAAGGCACCCTGGTGCAAGTGGTCGATGCGGCAACGCCGCCCGAGCTGAAGAGCAAGCCCAAGCGGGCGTTCATCGCGCTCGGCGCCTTCGCCGCGATCGCGCTGCTCCTGTCCATCGGCACGATCGTCGCCCACCTCCGCCGCCAGGGGCGCCGCACGGCAGGCGTCTGAGCCCGCGTTTCTGATCCAGGCGGCGGCGCACGTCGCCGGCCTAGGGTGGCGCCACCGATCCATGCTAGAGTCGCACCCGTTCATCGCCTGAACAGGTGACGCTTGACCGACCCCACCCCCTCCGACAACGAACTGGATTACGCGCTTCTACGCCAGCTGGAATCCAAGATCCCTGGTAACCAACGGGACCTGGCCAAGCGGCTGGGCGTGAGCGTCGGCAAGATCAATTTCTGCATGCGCGCGGTCATCGATCGCGGATGGGTGAAGGTCAACAACTTCCGCAGGTCGGACAACAAGCTGGCCTACGTCTACATCCTCACGCCCAGCGGCGTGCACGCGAAGATGCGGATGGCACGCAGGTTCCTGGCGATCAAGGAAGCGGAATTCGAACAGCTGCAGCACGAGATCGACGCGCTGCGACATGAAGTCTCCGAGCAGGACGCGGCCGAGGCGCCGTCGCCCGCCGCGCAGGACGCCCAGCGTCCGGACTCGCGCGCCTGAACGCACAAGAAGACAGAGATCCAGGGATGCATACCGTCACCATCAGCAGCGGCAGGACGTACGAGGTGCGCAGCGGCGAGTCGCTGCTCGACGCGGCTCTGCGCCAGGGCGTGGTGCTCGACTACAGCTGCCGCACGGGCCGCTGCAGTTCCTGCAAGGGCCGCGTCCGCGCGGGCAGCTCGACCCCCATGCACGACGAGACGGGTCTGACGGCGCAGGACAAGGCCCGCGGCTTCATCCTCACCTGCGTGCGCGAGGCCTGCGGGCCGCTGGAACTGGAGATCGAGGACCTCGGCGACATCCGCCTGCCCGAAGCCAAGACCCTGCCCTGCCGGATCCAGGCCATCGAGCGCCTGTCCACGGACGTGGTGCGCGTCATGCTGCGCCTGCCGCCCACCGCGGCCCTGGACTTCCTGCCGGGCCAGTACTTGGACGTGATCGGCGCCGAAGGCCTGCGCCGCAGCTACTCCATCGCCAACGCGCCCCGCGCGGACAAGCAGATCGAACTGCATGTTCGCGAAGTACCGGACGGCGCCATGAGCCGCTACTGGTTCCAGGAAGCGAAGGTCAACGACCTGCTCCGCCTGCGGGGCCCCCTCGGCACCTTCTTCCTGCGCGGCCAGACCGGCAAGGACCTCGTGCTGCTGGCCACCGGCACCGGCATCGCCCCCGTCAAGGCGATCTTGGAAGGCCTGGCCGGGGCGCCAACCGACGCACAGCCGCGCAGCGTCACCGTCTACTGGGGCGGACGACATCGCGAAGACCTCTACTGGCAGCCGCCCCATGTCCCGGGCCTGCGTTTCGTGCCGGTGCTGTCCCGAGCCGACGCGCACTGGGACGGCGCGCGCGGGCATGTGCAGGACGCGATGCTGCGCGACCACTCCTACCTGGCGGACACCCTGGTCTACGCCTGCGGCTCGGACGCCATGATCCATGGCGCCCGGGCCAGGCTCCACGCCGCCGGACTTCCGGACCGGCAGTTCCATTCCGACGCCTTCGTGTGCTCGGCTACGACCTGATCGTCGACTTTCCCGATCTGGCGATCCCATCCGATAGGACCTTTCCCGATGAAAGCAGTGATTCTGGCCGGCGGCCTCGGCACACGTCTCAGCGAGGAGACCTCCACCCGGCCCAAGCCGATGGTCGAGATCGGCGGCAAGCCGATCCTGTGGCACATCCTGAAGATGTACTCGCACCACGGCGTGAACGACTTCGTGATCTGCTGCGGCTACAAGGGCTACGTGATCAAGGAGTACTTCGCCAACTACTTTCTGCACATGTCCGACGTCACCTTCGACATGCGCAGCAACCGGATGGAGGTCCATCACAAGCGCGCCGAACCCTGGAACGTCACGCTGGTGGACACCGGCGACGAGTCCATGACCGGCGGCCGCCTGCGCCGCGTCGCCGACTACGTGCGCAACGAAGAGGCCTTCTGCTTCACCTACGGCGACGGCGTGGGCGACGTGGACATCGGCGCGACCATTGATTTCCACAAGGCGCACGGCAAGGCCGCCACGCTGACGGCCACCTATCCGCCCGGCCGTTTCGGCGCGCTGGACATCCAGGGCAACCAGATCCGGCAGTTCATGGAGAAGCCCAAGGGCGACGGCGCCATGATCAACGGCGGTTTCTTCGTGCTGTCGCCGCGCGTGCTGGACTACCTGGACGACGACGCCACCGTGTGGGAGCAGCAGCCGCTGCAACGGCTGGCCGTGGCCGGCGAGCTGATGGCCTACGAGCATCACGGCTTCTGGCAGCCGATGGACACGCTGCGCGACAAACACCTGCTCGAGGAGCTGTGGGCCTCGGGCAAGGCGCCCTGGAAGCAGTGGGACTGAGGCAGCGCGCATGCAGCAGACCCATCCCGATTTCTGGCGCGGCAAGCGCGTCCTCCTGACCGGCCACACCGGCTTCAAGGGCAGTTGGCTGAGCCTGTGGCTGCAGTCCATGGGCGCGACGCTGCGCGGCCTGTCGCTGACGCCGCCGACCGAGCCCGCGCTGTTCGACGTCGCCCGCGTCGCCGAGGGCATGGAACACCGCATCGCCGACATCCGCGACTTCGTCGCAGTGAAGGCGCAGATGGACGAGTTCCAGCCCGAGATCGTCATCCACATGGCGGCGCAGCCGCTGGTGCGCCTGTCCTACCACCAGCCGGTCGAGACCTACGCGACCAACGTGATGGGCACGGTGCACGTGCTGGAGGCCGCGCGCCACACCGGCTCGGTCAAGGCCGTCGTCAACATCACGACGGACAAGTGCTACGAGAACCGCGAATGGGTCTGGGGCTACCGGGAAGATGAACCCATGGGCGGCCATGATCCCTACTCCAACAGCAAGGGCTGCGCGGAGCTGGTGAGTTCGGCCTACCGCAAGTCCTTCCTGACGGACGCCGGCATCGCGATGGCCACGGCCCGCGCGGGTAACGTCATCGGCGGCGGCGACTGGGCGCTGGACCGGCTGATCCCGGACATCCTGCGCGCGCTGCAGGACAAGGAGCCGGTGCTGATCCGCAACCCGCATGCGATCCGCCCGTGGCAGCACGTGCTGGAACCGCTGTCGGGCTACCTGCTGCTGGCCGAGCGCCTGTACACGCAGGGCCAGGCCGACGCCGAAGGTTGGAATTTCGGTCCGCGCGACGAGGACGCCCGTCCCGTGCAATGGATCGTCGAGCACCTGTGTGCGTCCTGGGGCGACGGCGCTTCCTGGACCCTGCAGCCGGGGAACCATCCCCACGAGGCCAGCTTCCTGAAGCTGGACATCTCCAAGGCGCGGCAGCGCCTGCGCTGGGCCCCGCGCTGGTCGCTCGAGACCACGCTGACCCGCATCACCGACTGGCATCACGCCTGGCTTGACGGCCAGGACATGCGTGCCGTCTGCCTGAATCAAATCTCTCAATACCGAGCCGACGCATGACCACTCCCATCAATTTCCAGCCGCAGCTCGACAAGCTCCGCAGCCAGATCAGCGAGCTGGTCCAGCAATACGCCGACATCGCGTACGCCCCCAAGCCCTTCGTCCCGGGCCAGACCCAGGTCCCCGTCTCCGGCAAGGTGATCGGCGCCGGCGAACTCAAGATGATGGTCGACGCCTCCCTGGATGGCTGGCTGACCACGGGCCGCTTCAACGCCATGTTCGAGCAGCGCCTGGCGCAGTTCCTGGGCGTGAAGTACCTGATCACGGTGAACTCCGGCTCGTCGGCCAACCTGGTGGCCTTCTCGGCGCTGACCAGTCCGAAACTGGGCGACCGCGCGATCAAGCAGGGCGATGAAGTCATCGGCGTGGCCGCTGGTTTCCCGACGACCGTGAACCCGATCGTGCAGTTCGGCGCGGTGCCGGTGTTCGTCGACGTCGACCTAGCCACGCACAACATCGACGCCTCGAAGATCGAAGCGGCGATCTCGCCCAAGACCAAGGCCATCATGCTGGCCCACAGCCTGGGCAACCCGTTCAACCTCGAGGTGGTCACGGCGCTGTGCAAGAAGCACAACCTGTGGCTGGTCGAGGACTGCTGCGACGCGCTGGGCGCGACCTACAACGGCCAGATGGTCGGCACCTTCGGCGACATCGGCACGCTGAGCTTCTACCCGGCGCACCACATCACGATGGGCGAAGGCGGTGCGGTCTTCACCAACAACGCCGAGCTCAAGCTGATTGCCGAGTCCTTCCGTGACTGGGGCCGCGACTGCTACTGCCCGCCCGGCAAGGACAACACCTGCGACAAGCGCTTCTGCTGGACCAAGGAACAGCTAGGCGGCGACCTGCCGGACGGCTACGACCACAAGTACACGTACAGCCACCTGGGCTACAACCTGAAGATCTCGGACATGCAGGCCGCCTGCGCGCTTGCGCAGATGGACCGGGTCGAGGAGTTCATCGCCAAGCGTCGCGCCAACTTCGCCTACTTGAAGGCCAAGCTGGCGAGCGTCGCCGAGTTCCTGCACCTGCCGGAAGCGACGCCGAACTCCGAGCCGTCGTGGTTCGGCTTCCCGCTGATCGTGAAGGACGCCGCCGGCGTGAAGCGCGCGGACCTGATCAACTTCCTGGAAGAGAACAAGATCGCCACGCGACTGCTGTTCGCCGGCAACCTGACGAAGCAGCCCTACATGGCCGGTCGCAACTACCGCGTCAGCGGCGAGCTGACCAACACCGACGTGGTGATGAACCAGACCTTCTGGCTGGGCACGTTCCCGGCGCTCGGCGAAGAGCAGCTGGACTACATCGCCGGCAAGCTGGAAGAGTTCTTCGGCGTCAACTTCTGATCGGACGGGATCACACATGAGCAACCAAGCCAAGGTCAGCGACCAGGTCGCGATCCTGTTGGAACAGATGGGCATCCGGCACGCGTTCGGCATCATCGGCGCGGGCAACGTCCACCTGTTCGAATCGATCAGCCGTCACGGCTATACCGAGATCGTCTGCGTGCATCACGAGCAGGCCGCGACGATGGCGATGCAGACCTACTACCGCACGCACGGCAAGCTGGCGGCGGCGTTGCTCACCACCGGCGGCGGCTCGACCAACGGGGTCACCGGCGTGGTGTCGGCCTGGGCGGACTCGATCCCCGGCCTCGTGATCGCCGGCAACGAGAACGGCAAGTTCTGCTTCCCGGACAACCCGCAGCGCATGTGGGGCGTGCAGGGCTACGACTCGGTGCAGATGGTCGAGAAGGTCACCAAGTACGCCAGCCGCGTCTCGGACCCGACGCAGACGCTATTCGAACTCGAGAAGGCCGCCCATATCGCGCTGGACCGCCGGCCCGGCCCGGTGTGGGTCGAGATCCCGATGAGCGTGCAGTCCACGCGCGTGGACGTCGACTCCCTCGCCCGCTTCCAGCCGGACGAGGCCCCGCGCCTGGCGCCGCAGGACGCGGCGGTCGAGCGCGTGGTGCAGGCGCTGCGCGCCGCCAAGCGCCCGGTGCTGTGGCTCGGCCACGGCATCCGCCTGGCCGGCGCCACGCAGGCGCTGGCCGGACTGGTCGATGAGCTCGACATCCCGGCCCTGGTCAGCTGGGCCGGCATCGACATGCTCGACTCGCACCACCCGCGGGTGTTCGGCCGCGCCGGCGTCTACGGCCAGCGGTCCGCCAACTTCGTGCTGCAGAACAGCGACTACATCCTTTCCATCGGCAACCGCATGGCGATCCCGCAGGTCGGCTACGACCTGTCGGAACTGGCCCGCGGCGCGCAGATCGACGTCGTCGACATCGACGAGATCGAAGGCACCAAGCTCGGCGCCCGCGTGCGCGAGTTCATCCACGCCGATGCCGGCGCCTTCATCGACGCGCTGCGCGGCGCGGCCGCCGGCGGCGTCGGCGCCAAGGCCGAGTGGCTCGCGCAATGCGACCAGTACCGCGAGGCCTTCCCCTGGATTGGACCGGAACACGCCGATCCGGAAGGCTTCATTAACTCCTACCGCTTCATGGAGCGCCTGAACGGCGTCTTCAAGAAGGACCAGAAGGTCGTCACCGACATGGGCACCGCGCTGCTGTGCGGCCATCAGGTCCTGAAGCTCGAGCCCGGCCAGCGCCTGATGACGTCCACCGGCCTGGGAGAGATGGGCTACGGCTTGCCGGCGGCGATCGGCGTGTCCTTCGCCGCCGACCGCGGCGAGGTGATGTGCCTGAACTGCGACGGCGGCATGATGATGAACCTGCAGGAGCTGCAGACCATCGCGCACCACCGGCTGCCCATCAAGCTGTTCATCTTCAACAATGACGGCTACCTGATGATCAAGCACACGCAGAACGCGCTGTTCAACAAGGCCGGCTACGTGGGCACGAGCAAGAGTTCCGGCCTGTCTTGCCCGGACTTCGCCAAGGTGGCGGCGGCGTTCGACATGCCCGCGTTCCAGATCCGCGCCTGGGACGAGTGCGACGACGTCCTGGCCCAGGTGCAGGCCGCCGACGGCCCGGTGATCTGCGAGGTGTTCATGCATCCCGAACAGCTATTCGTCCCCAAGCTCTCGGTCGCCTCGACGCCGCAGGGCACGCTGGTGTCGCCGCCGCTGGAGGACCTGTCGCCGCTGCTGCCGCTGGACCAGCTCGCCGAGGCGATGATCGTCGGCCTGCACGAGAAGTCCGCCTCGCTGCGCTGAGGCCCGGAGACCCCGCATGAGCCAGACCCTCGCACTCCTCGGCGCCAACAGTCAGATCGCCCGCGACCTGATCCGCGCCATGGGCGCCGACGGCCGGCATCGCCTGCTGCTGTACGTCCGCGACGTCCCGGCGATGCAGGCCTGGGTGCGCGAGCGCGGCCTCGAGACCCGGACCGCGGTGCACGGCTACGAGCGCTACGACGAGCTGCCTCATGACGCGGTCCTCAACTTCGTCGGCGTCGGCGATCCCCGCCGCGCCGTGGAGATGGGCAACACCATCTTCGAGGTGACGCAGCGCTTCGACGAGCTCGCGCTCGCCGGCCTGAAGCGCCAGCCCGGACGGCGCTACCTGTTCCTGTCCAGCGGCGCGGTCTACGGCGACGTCTACCAGCAGCCCGTCACGGCCGACACCCGCGCCGCCTTCGCGCTCAACGCGATCACGCCCCAGGACTGGTACGCCGTCGCCAAGCTGCACGCGGAGGTGCGCCACCGCGCGTGGACCGAGGCGCCCATCGTCGACCTGCGGGTCTACAACTACTTCAGCCGCACGCAGGATCTCGCGGCGCGCTTCTTCGTCACCGACCTGCTGCGCGCCGTCCGCGCCGGCGAGACGGTGCGGGTCTCCGCCGACTTCATGATGCGCGACTTCATGCATCCGGCCGACTTCCATCAGCTGGTCGAGCGGCTGCTCGCCGCGCCGCCGGTCAACACGGCGGTCGACTGCTACTCCGCGGCACCGGTGAACAAGCCGACGCTGCTGGAGGCCCTGCGGGAACGCTTCGGACTGCGCTACGAGACGGCGCCGCCGAGCAGCGCGGTGGCCGTCAACGCCACCGGCGCCAAACCGCATTACTACTCCTTGAACCGCAAGGCCGCGTCCTTCGGTTATGTCCCCGCGTACTCGTCGCTCGCCGGTGTGCTTGAAGAAGCCGCCGCGCTGCTGGCCTGAGCGCGCAACATCGCTACGGAAACAACAATGGCAAAGCAAAAGACCCGAGTCGCCATCCTGGGCACCGGCAACATCGGCACCGACCTGTTGATCAAGGCCATGCGCTCCGAGTCGCTGGAATGCGCGCTCTTCGTGGGCCGCAACCTGCGCTCCGACGGCATGCAGAAGGCCAGCCAGCTGGGCGCGCCCATCTCGGACCGCGGCCTGGACGCTATCGTCCAGCAGGCCGACGACATCGACATCGTCTTCGACGCCACCTCGGCCGCCGCCCACATGGACCATTGGCCGGTGCTGCAGAAGCTGGGCAAGACGGTCATCGACATGACGCCCGCGAAGATCGGCGAGCTCTGCGTGCCGGCGATCAACACCGAGCAGATCATCGAGAGCCGCGCCCAGAACATCAACATGATCACCTGCGGCGGCCAGGCCTCGGTGCCGATCGCCAACGCGATCGCGGCAGTGCAGGACGACATCGAGTACATCGAGGTGGCGTCCAGCATCGCCTCCCGCAGCGCGGGTCCGGCCACCCGCGCCAACCTGGACGAGTACATCGAGACGACCGAACAGGCCCTGATCAAGTTCAGCGGAGCCCGCCAGGCCAAGGCGATCCTGATCCTGAACCCCGCCCGTCCGCCGATCGACATGCAGACCACGATCTACGCCAAGATCGCCAACCCCGACCTGCCGGCGATCCGCGCCTCGGTCGAGGCGATGATGCAGCGCATCACGCAGTACGTGCCCGGCTACCAGCTGATCGTCCCGCCCACCATCGAAGGCGGCAAGGTCATGACCACGGTCAAGGTGCTGGGCAACGGCGACTACCTGCCCCGCTACGCGGGCAACCTGGACATCATCAACTGTGCGGCCATCGGCATCGCCGAGCGCATCGCACGCCAACGCACGGAGTGAACGTCATGAGCAAGAAGATCCTCATCAGCGACCCGACGCTGCGCGACGGCAACCATGCCGTGCGGCACCAGATCTCGCAGGAGCACTTCGCCGCGTACTGCGCCGCGGCCGACGCCGCCGGCGTGCCGATCGTGGAAGTGGGCCACGGCAACGGCCTGGGCGCCTCCTCGATGCTGGTCGGCGAATGCGCCCTGAGCGACGAGACCATCCTCAGGACGGCCCGGGAGAACCTGCCGCACTCGAAGATGGCCATCCACGCGATCCCCGGTTTCTGCACCATCCACCGCCACGTGTCGATGGCGATGGACCTGGGGGTGGACGTGTTCCGCATCGCGTCGCACTGCACCGAGGCCGACATCACGCAGCGCCACATCGAGTACGTGCGCAAGTCCGGCAAGGAGGTCTACGGCGTGCTCATGATGAGCCACATGGCCTCCCCCGAGACGCTGGCCGACGAGGCCCGCAAGATGGAGGCCTACGGCGCCGAAGGCCTGATCATCATGGACTCCGCCGGCACCTACCTGCCGGCCGACGTGACCCGCCGCATCACCACCCTGGTCGAGGCCCTGAACATCCCGGTGGGCTTCCACGCCCACAACAACCTGGGCATGGGCATCGCCAACTCGGTGGCGGCCGTGCAGGCCGGCGCGACCATCATCGACGGCAGCGCGCGCGGCTTCGGCGCCGGCGCCGGCAACGCGCAGCTGGAAGTCCTGGTCGCGGTGTTCCAGCAGATGGGCTTCGAGACCGGCATCGATCTCTACAAGATGCTCGACGCAGCCGACCTGGCCGAGAAGACCATGGTCAAGTCCATGCCCTACATCTCCTCGACCAGCATCGTCAGTGGCATGTCGGGCGTGTTCTCGGGCTTCATCAAGCACGTCAACACCATCGGCGCCGAACACGGCGTAGACCCGCGCGACATCTTCTTCGAGCTGGGCCGTCGCAACGCGGTCGCGGGTCAGGAAAGCCTGATCCTCGAAGTCACGCTGTCGCTGGCGGACAAGGCGAAAGGCGGGGCGATCCATGCTTGACCGGCTCCACCAACAGCTGCGCCGGGACTGCCTCGCCTCGGCGGATGCGATCCCGTCCCTGGCGGGCAGGCTGCGCGGCCAGCACGTCGCCGTCGTGGGCGGGCTCGGTTTCGCCGGCACCTGGCTGGCGGAGATGGTCGCGGCGCTCAACGACGAGCGCGACGCGGGCGCGCGCCTCACCCTGATCGGACGCGAGCCGCAGAAGTGGCTGCAGCAGCATCCGCATCTGCAGCGCGACGACATCGTCCTGCAGACGGCGGACGTGCGCTCCGCCTTCGAGTTCCCGCGCGACACCACGCTGGTGATCCACGCGGCCGGCACCGCCGATCCCCGCATGCAGGCCAGCGATCCGCACCGCGTCTACCAGTCGATCCTGTTCGGCCTGGACAACGCGCTGACGGCGGCCAACCGCCTCGAAGGCATCCAGCGCTTCATCAACATCAGCTCGGGGCTGGTGGCGGGCGCCGTGGATCCCGCCGCGGCGGTGAGCGAATCCGACATCGGCGTGCTCGACTTCAAGCGCCTGCACAACCTGTACGCCGAAATGCGCCGCGCCGGCGAAGCCATGGTCAGCGCCTACGCCAGCCAGTTCCGGCTGCCGGTGAGCACGGTCCGGGCCTTCACCTTCCTCGGCCCGTTCCAGCCCCAGGACGCGCCGTGGGCCGTCAACAGCTTCATCCAGGACGCCCTAGCCGGCCATGAGATCCGCGTGCACGGCGCCGGCTCGAGCCGCCGCGGCTACCTGTACGGCAGCGACGTGGCCGCCTGGCTGCTGCAGGCGCTGGTCGCCGGCGAGGACGGAGAGGTCTACAACTTCGGCGGCGACGAGCCGGTCTCCCACGAACAGGCCGCGCAATGGGTGAGCGCGCGCACGACGCCGACGCCGCGCATCCTGGTGCGCACGGGCGCCGGCGACGATCAGCGCAGCCGCGACTTCGTGCCCGACCTGTCCCGCACCCGGCGCCAGCTGGGCGTGCGCGTGACGGTGGCGCCGCAGGCGGCCGTCGAGCGCACCCTGCAATGGCAAGCCGACCGGCGGGGCGTCGCCCGCCGGTGGCGTGAGGACGGCGTCGCACCATGAACGGACCGGGCAGCGCGCGCGGCATCGGCGGGTCGAGCGCCGCGTCGGCGGCGGGGAGCGGACGATGACGGAACGTCCTTTCCTGGGGATCTCGATCCCCGCGTACAAGCGCACCGAACTGCTGGACCGGCTCCTTAGCTCGATCCGGTCGGACGCGCCCATCGTCGTGAGCGACAACGGGGGACATCTGCCGGAGTCGTTCAAGGCGCGGCACGAACGCGCCCGCTTCCTCGGCGGGCCGGAAGTGCCCGTGCTGCGGAACTGGAACAACGCCGCGCGGGCGTCGGAGGCCGAGTGGATCGTGATGCCCGGCGACGACGACCTGTACTTCCCGGACAGCTTCCCGACCATCGAGCGGACGCTGCGGGCGAATCCAACCGCCGACATCGCCTTCTTCGGCCACCACATCATCGACGAGCAGGATGCGGTGACCTCGAGCTGGCGGCCCGAGGCCGCCCTGCTGCCCGCGCCTGCCGGCTTCGACCGGATCCGGCTGGGCGCCCCCGCGCGTCCGCCGAGCATCGCGTTCCGGTCGTCGCTGTTCGAACGGCTCGGCGGCTTCAGCGAGAACTTCTCTGTCACGGCCGGGGACAACCACTTCTACCAGCGCGCGAGCCTGGTCGGCAACGTGCTGTTCTCGCCGGAGATCGTGTCGGGGTATCGCGTCTGGAGCTCGGGCTCGACGATGTCGACGATCGCCACGCCCGCGTGGATGAAGGAGATCGACCTCTGGTGCGCCAGCGTCCAGGAGTTCGCCCATCGCCAGACCAGCTACCGGTATGAGGACTCGCTGCACGACGAGATCTACGCGGCCAACCTGCGCGCGGGCATCCACGCGCTCAAGCAGCGCAACCGCTACCTGGACGCGTGGCGGCATGTGCTGGGCAACCGCTACCCGTACCGGGCCAGCCTGAAGTCCCAGGCCAAGCTGCTCGCCCACCTGATCCTGCCCCGACTCAAATGATCGCTTCCCGCGAGACGATCCTGTCGCTCTTCTACCGGATCGCCACCATCGGATTCAGCTTCGCCAGTGTCTCGTGGCTGATCCGGAGCCTCGGTCCCGAGCGCTACGGCGCCTGGGCCACCCTGGTCTCGGCGCTGGTGTGGATCCAGATGTCCGACCTGGGGATCGGCTACGTCATCAAGAACCGGGTGGCGGCGCGCGAACCCGTCCAGGTCCTGGGCAACCAACTGGCGATCGCCGTGCGGCTGTCCTTCCTTACCGGTCTGGCGCTGTGCGTCCTCTACGTGCTGGGCGGCAGCCGCCTCTCCATCGTCCAGGACCACCGGTTCGAAGCCGGCGTGCTCTACGTCACCGCCTTCCTGTCGCTGCCGACCCTGATCGGCACCAACGTGCTGCAGGGCCTCGGTCTGGCCCGGGTGTCCTTCCTCGTGTCAATGCTGCAGAGCCTGGCCTGGTTGGGCGTGGTCGTCGTCCTGGGCGAAGGCGCGTCGCTGCGATCGCTGGCCGCGGCCTTCGCCGGCCTCTGGCTGCTCAGCAACGTCTATGTGTTCAGTCGCGGCTTCCGCGCGCTGAGCCTGACTCTGGCCGACTTCCTGCCCCGGCTGAAGGCGCCCCACCTGTTCCGCGAGGCCCTGCCGCTCGTGCGCATCGGCGGCGCCTTCTTCCTGCTGCAGATGACCGGACTGGTGCTGTTCAACCTCGGCACCTATCTGGCCTACACCTGCTTCTCGGCCGACGCCGCGGCGCGGTACGACATCCTGAACAAGGTCTTCCAGATCCCGATGACCCTGTTCAACGTCCTGATCGCGATCGCCTGGTCGTCGGCGGCCACGCTGCTCAGTCAACGCGACTTCGAAGGCGCCCGCAGGATCCACACGCAACTGGTCGTCGCCAGCACGCTCGGCGGCCTGCTGATCCTGGCCGTCTCGATGGTGGCGGTGCAGCCCTTCGTGCGGGTCTACAGCCACGGCAAGCTGTCGGTCGACGCGCCGGAGGTCTTCTGGTTCGCCATGCAGATCGGCATCCAGATGCTGGCGTACGCTGGCGCCGTCTTCATGAATGCCGTGGAGCGCCTGCGCGTGCAGATCCTGTTCGCGGTCGTGTCGACGATCGTGTTCCTGCCGCTCTTCTTTCTGCTGCAGGGCCGGGGCATCGCGGCCATTCCGCTGGCGACGCTGCTGGTCGTCCTGCCCGGCGCCGCCTACTTCAACTTCTATGCGCGCCGCCACATCGTCGCGGCGCCGCGCCTGACGGTGCAACCCACATGACGCCGGCGCCCATGTCCATGACCCGCCGGCTCCGTCAGGCGCTGCGCCGGTGCCTGCCCTTCGCGGCGCGACGCTGGCTGGCCGGCGTCCGCGCCAGGCGGGGACTGCCCGCGATGGTCGGCCGGCTGCGCGCGGCCGGCTGGCGGTCGTCCGTCTCGCGCCACGCCTCGGCGCGGCTTTGGCGTCAGGTGAGCCTCGGCCCGGGATGCGTCGTCGACGCCGGCGCATGCTTCCATACCAACGACAATGGCGACGGTTGGCGCATCCGGATCGACGAGGGCAGCTTCGTCGGCCGCAACAGCTTCTTCTCGGCGGGGGAATCGATCCACATCGGTCCCTGGTGCAACATCGGCGCCTCCTGCAACCTGCTGGCCGCGGGCCATGTCTACGACGATCCGTCCACGCCTTACAGCATCGCCGCGGTGGTGTCCTACGGCAGGATGACGCTCGGCGCGAACACCTGGATCGGCGTCGGCAGCACCCTGCTGGGCGACGTGACCGTCGGCTTCGGCAGCATCGTGGCGGCCGGGTCGCTCCTGCGCGGATCGCTGCCGCCGCTGTGCCTGGCCGCGGGCACGCCCGCCGTCATCGTGAAGCTGTATGACTGGCCCGGTCGCCGCTGGATCCGTCTACCAGCGCAGGCGGCCGAGCGCGAGGCCGTGCTGACGCGTCATCTGGCCACGCTCCCGACCGCGGCCGACTACCTGCGTCTCCTGAAGCATTGAGAACCTGATCGAGATCCCCATGAGCAACGATTCTTCTCCCGCCGGCGGCCCTGTCGCGCTGGTCCTGGGCGCCGCCGGATTCATCGGCCGTCATGTGTGCCGTCACCTGGCGGGCCAAGGTGCCGTCGTGTCGGGACTCGGTCACGGCGACTGGTCGGAGCAGGATCGCCGGCAGCACGGCGTGCGCCATTGGCTGGAGGCGGACATCGACGCCGACGGCCTGCGCGCGATTGCGGCGCACGGCGCGCCGGACGTGATCGTGCACTGCGCCGGCAGCGGTGCGGTGTCCCATTCGTTCAGCGCCCCCGCGAGCGATTTCGCCCGCTCGGTGGACTCTACGCTGGCCATGCTCGAATTCGCCCGCCAACTGCCCCGCCCGCCGCGCATCGTGCTGGCCTCCAGCGCCGCGCTCTACGGCGACCAGGGCGACCGCGACCTGTCGGAGGACGCCCCCGCGCTGCCGATGTCGCCGTACGGTTACCACAAGCAGATGGCGGAGATGCTGTGCGAGTCCTACAGCCGGTTCTTCGGCCTGCAGGCCCGCGCGGTGCGCCTGTTCTCGGTCTACGGCGAAGGCCTGCGCAAGCAGTTGCTGTGGGACGCGATGAACAAGTTCGCGCGCGGCACCCCGTCGTTCTTCGGCACCGGCAGCGAACTGCGCGACTGGATCCATGTCGACGACGCGGCCCGGCTGCTGGTGCTGGCCGCCACGCGGGGCGACGCGCCCTACGCGGTTTACAACGGCGGGCATGTCCGCGCCAACACGCGGGAGGTGCTCACCCGCCTGGCCGCCGCCGCGGGCGGCACGATGGCGCCGGTGTTCTCGGGCGAGGCCCACCCCGGCAACCCGGCGCGACTGACCGCCAGCCACGACGGCGCGGCGGCCGAACTCGGCTTCCAGGGCCGGGTCGGCCTCGACGAAGGACTGGCGCGCTACGCCGCCTGGTTCCGGACGCAGGGAGCGGCCTGAACATGCGAATCGCCATCGCGTACCACTTCCATGACAAGGACTGGCTGGGAGGCCGGAACTACTTCGCGAGCCTGTTCAGTGCCGTGAGGAAGGTCGCTCCGCCGTCCCTGCAGTTCGTGCTGGTACTGGGCGAGCGGACGGTCTCGACGCTACCCGAGGAATTTCCTTGGCTGGAAGTCCTGCGCACGCCGCTGATGGACAAGATGCATCCGGCCTGGCTGGCGCGCCAAGTCACCCTGCGGGGCTTCGAGAACGACTATCTGCTCGCGGGCTACCTGTCGCGCCACGAGATCGACCTACTGTCGCACTCCGCCTACCTCGGCAAGCGCTGCGGCATCCGCACCCTGCCCTGGCTGTACGACTTCCAGTTCATGCATCTGCCCGAGTACTGGACGCCCAAGCAGGTCGCCTGGTCCGCCAAGCGCTACAACAACGCGTGCCGGCACGGGCACGGCCTCATTGTCAGCAGCCGCGACGCCGAACACGACCTGCACACCTTCGCGCCCTGGTGCGAGAAGCCGGTGTACGTGCAGCAGTTCGTCTCCAATCCCGTCGACCTCGCGCGTCTGCCGGACGCCGCCCCTCTGCTGGCCAGGCACCGTCTGCCGCAGACCTACTTCCATCTGCCCAACCAGTTCTGGTCCAACAAGAACCATCGGCTGGTCGTCGATGCGCTGGCGATGCTCAAGGCACGGGGCGTGGACGCCACGGTCGCCTGCACCGGCAAGCCGTTCGACGCGCGCATGCCACAGCACTTCGACCAGTTGATGGCGCACGCCCGCGAGCGCGGCGTGGCGGACCGTTTCCGGGTCCTGGGAGTGGTCCCGCATGCGGACCTGCAAGGTCTGATGGCGCACGCGACCGCGGTAATCAACCCGTCCCGTTTCGAAGGCTGGAGCACGTCGGTCGAAGAAGCCAAGACCTTACAGAAGCGCCTGCTGCTGTCTGACCTGGCCGTGCATCGCGAGCAGGCGCCCGAGAACGGCCGCTTCTTCGACGTCGACGATGCGGCGGGCCTGGCCGGGCACATGGCCCGGGTGCTCGACGAACCGCCGGCGCCGCTGGACGCGGCGGCCATCGACGCCGACTACGAACGCCGGCTGCGCGCCTATGGCGAGAGCTATCTCGCCGTCGTCGACGACGTCATGCAACGCCGCTGAAGACAGGCCGATGATGCCCCCCTCGCTCCATCCCGATCCCTCGCACCGCACGAGCGCACGCAGCGCCGCGCAGGTCACGGCGATGGCCTGCTTCATCGTCGCGCTGCCGCACTTCGCGATCCCCGCCGGCGCGGTCTACCGGCCGCCGGCGGCCAGCCTGTTCCTGCTGCTGTGGGCCCTGCTGGCCATGCTGCAGCCGCGCAGCATCCGCCTGCGGCTCACGGACCCCGGCGCGCTGCGCGGCCTGTGGATCACCTTCTTCGTCTACTGCCTCGCCTCGACCGCCTACGGCTACTGGAACCTCGACGTCCGCGGGCGGCTGGCGCTGCGCCTGACCACCGGCGACATCGACTACCTGCGCGTCTGCGTCGAGCGCCTGCTGCAGATCGCGCTCGTCGTGGTGGCCTTCGAGGTCGTCCGCAACAGCCGTCACGATCCGCGCCGGATGATGCGATGGTGGCTCCTCGGCACGACCGGGGCCGTCGTGCTGCACGCCCTCACCTACCTGATCACCGACGACTTCCTGCTGCAGCGCGCCGGCACTTTCAACGAAGGCAACCTAGCCGGCCTGTACTACCTGCTGTCCGTGTTCGTGGCGCTGGAGTACCGCCGCGGCGCAAAGGCGGATCGGGCAGCAGGTGGGGCCGGTCGTGAGGGTCGTGCCGGGACCTGGTTCCTGGCCGTCGCGCTGACCGGCGTGCTGCTGTCGCGCAGCGCGGCGGGCATCGTGCTGATCGGGCTGCTCGTGTCGGCCAAGTTCGCCTTCCTGCCCGGGCGTCCCCGCGTTCGGCTGCTGCGCATGCTGACCGTGTTCCTCGTCGTGCCGACGATCGCCGTGGGGATGGTCGGCGCGGGCCTGGACTTCGGCATCGGCGAGAAGCTCTTCGAGGAAGAGGTCACCGCCAACTCCTTCTCCCGGATCGACCGCCTCGAGTCGATCAGCGCCGCGCTGCGGATGTTCGCCGACGCCCCGCTCCTGGGTCACGGCCTGCAGACCTACGGCTTCCTCAGCAACGACCTGCTGGAAGGCCCGCTGCTGCTGACCTACGACGAGAGCTACCGGCGCATTCCCAACAACATCTACGCCGAGCTCGGCGCCGAGCTCGGCCTGGTCGGCCTGTTGCTGTTCCTCGGGATCCTGGTCTCGATGGTCCGGCTCGTGCTGCGCCGGCGCCGCCCCGGCCGCGACAACTGGCTGCTCGGCCTGGCGGGCGTGCTCCTCTACTGGAACGCCTTCCCCACCTACAGCGTCGTGTTCATCTGGGTCTACTTCGGTCTGATGCTCCGGCATCAGCTCGATCCCGCCCCGACGCGACCCGGTGCCGCCGCGGCGGCCTCCAGCACCGTCAGATAGTCAGACAGTCCGATGCGAACCATCTTCATCAACGGCAAGTTCACCGCCCAGCGCATGACCGGCGTGCAGCGCCTGGCCGCCGGCCTGATCCAGGCGCTGGACCGGCTGCTGCACGAGTCGGGCACCGCCGCGCGCTGGGTGCTGCTGTGCCCGCCCGGCGCCACCCCGCCGCCCCTGCGGACCATCGAGGTCTGCCATGCCGGCCCGCGCCGCGGCGGGCTGCACGCCTGGGAGCAGCTGTTCCTGCCGCTGCACACCGCCGGCCACCCGCTGCTCAACCTCGCCGGCCCCGCGCCGCTGCTCAAGCGCCGGCAGGTCTGCATGATCCCGGACGCCGCCATTTTCGATTTTCCCGACGCCTACACGCCGACCTACGGCGCCTGGTACCGGCTGCTGTTCCGCACGCTCTCGCGCACGGCCGCGGGCCTGCTGACGATCTCCCAGTTCTCCCGGGGCCGCCTGATCGACGCCCTGGGGCCCGGCGCGCAGCGGCTGAAGATCGTCGACTGCGCGGCCACGCACATGGCGGCCATCGTGCCCGACGACGCCGTCCTGGGTCGGCTGGGACTGGACGGCGTCCCGTTCCTGCTCGCCGTCGGCAGCCTCAATCCCACGAAGAACCTGCCCGCGCTCATCCGGGCCTTCGCCGCCACCCCCGGGCCGGCCGTCCGGCTCGTCCTGGTGGGCGGCACCAACAGCGCCGTCTTCGCCGGGCCGACGGACGACGCGCCCGTCGATCCGCGCGTGATCAGCACCGGCGCGATCAGCGACGCCGAACTCGCGTCGCTGTATCGTCACGCCGCCGCCTTCGCCTTCCCGTCGCTGTACGAGGGCTTCGGCATCCCGCCGCTGGAGGCGATGTCGCTGGGCTGTCCCGTGGTGGCGGCGCGGGCCGCCTCCATTCCCGAGATCTGCGCGGAGGCAGCGCGCTACTTCGACCCCGCGTCGGTGCCCGACATCACGGCAGCGCTGGTCGAGATCCTCGGCGACCCCGCGCTGCGGGAACGGTTGCGCGAACTCGGTAGGGTCCGCGCCAGCCACTTCACCTGGGAACGCGCCGCACGGCAACTGCTCGACCATTTGCTGACCGACGGCGTCATCCCGCGCGACACCGTCCCCCTGTCCTTCCCTGCGCGTCCATAACCGTCGGGGCGCCACTTCTTTTCTGACATCCGTCCCACCGACCAACCGGGACCCTCTCACTTCCGAAAGCCATCCACCATGTCCAAGACCGCCCTCGTTACCGGCATCACCGGCCAAGACGGTGCCTACCTCGCCGAGCTCCTCCTGTCCAAGGGCTACACCGTCTACGGCACCTACCGCCGCACCAGCTCAGTCAACTTCTGGCGCATGGAGGAACTGGGCATCGTCGGCCACGAGCGGCTGCACCTGGTCGAGTTCGACCTGACGGACCCCGGCATCTGCATGTCGCTGATCAAGCGCGTGCGCCCCCAGGAGATCTACAACCTCGCGGCGCAGAGCTTCGTGGGCGTCTCGTTCGAGCAGCCCACCACGACCGCGCAGATCACGGGCATCGGCGCCCTGCACCTGCTCGAGGCGATCCGCCTGCTGGATCCGTCGATCCGCTTCTACCAAGCCTCGACGTCGGAGATGTTCGGCCAGGTCCAGGCGATCCCCCAGAAGGAAGACACGCCGTTCTATCCGCGCAGCCCCTACGGCGTGGCCAAGCTGTACGCCCACTGGATGACGGTGAACTACCGCGAGGCCCACGGCATCTTCGCCACCAGCGGCATCCTGTTCAATCACGAATCGCCGCTGCGCGGCCGCGAGTTCGTCACCCGCAAGATCACCGACGCCTTTGCGCGGATCCGCGCCGGTCAACTGAGCGTCCTGGAACTGGGCAACATGGATGCGAAGCGCGACTGGGGCTTCGCCCGCGAGTACGTCGAGGGCATGTATCTGATGCTCCAGGCCGAGCGGCCCGACACCTTCGTCCTGGCCACCAACCGGACCGTCACCGTGCGCGATTTCGTCGCCATGAGCGCCAAGGGAGCGGGCTTCGAGCTGCGCTTCGAGGGCGGTGGCGAGAACGAGGTCGGCATCGACGTCGCGAGCGGCCGCACTCTGGTCCGCGTCAATCCGGCGTTCTATCGCCCCGCCGAGGTCGAGTTGCTGATCGGCGACGCGGGCAAGGCGGAGCGCGAACTCGGCTGGCGTCCGAAGACCACGCTGGAGGAGCTCTGCGCCATGATGGTCAAGGAGGACATCCGCCGCGTCGAACGCGGGGTGTCGTTCTGACATGAGTTCTCGTGCTGCGCGCGTGCTCGTCACGGGACTGGGCGGCTTCACCGGGCACTACCTCGACGACGCGCTGAAGCGCGCCGGTTACGAGGTCCACGGCCTGGTACGCCCCGGCGACCCGACAGGTCCGGCGCGCCACGCCGTCGACCTGTCCGACACCGCCGGGCTGCAGGGCCTCGTGGACGCGTTGGCGCCGACCCACGTCATCCATCTGGCGGCGGTGTCCTTCGTCGCCCATGACGACGTCGACGAGATCTACCGCACCAACCTGCTGGGCACCCGCAACCTGCTGAGCGCGCTGGCGCGGCGGCGGGCGGACACGCCGGCGTTGGAGAGCGTGATCCTCGCCAGCAGCGCGAACATCTACGGCAACACCGAGGTCTCGCCGATCGACGAGGACGTCCCGCCGCACCCGGCCAACGACTACGCCGTGAGCAAGGCTGCGATGGAGCAAATGGCGGCCCTTTGGACCGCGCAGTTGCCGATCACCATCGTGCGCCCGTTCAACTACACCGGCGTGGGCCAGTCGCGGCAGTTCCTGATCCCGAAGATCGTGGACGCCTACCGGCGCCGCCTGGACGCGCTCGAACTCGGCAACCTGGACGTGTACCGCGACTTCTCCGACGTCCGCGACGTCGCCCAGGCCTATGTGGGTCTACTCCAGGCCGCGCCCCGCGCGACGCTGAACCTCTGCTCCGGCAGCGTCCATACCTTGCGCGACATCCTCGGCAAGGTCGGCGCGCTGTCGGGTCACCGCCTCGAGATCCGTGTGAACCCGCAGTTCGTCCGGGCCAACGAGGTCAAGGTCCTCCAGGGCAGCGTCGCCCGGCTGCGGGCCGTGCTGCCCGCGTGGCAGCCGAGACCGCTCGACGAGACCCTGGCCTGGATGCTTGCCGCCGAGGACTTCCCCCGCTGACCCGCCCGCGCGCGGCGCCCGCACTGCCCGTACCCCTCCGCCCCTCCGCCCCAACGCGGTCGTTGCGATCCATCCGACACTCCGACATGACTCGATCCTCCGGGCGCTGCCTGCAACTGACGAAGTTCTATCCCCCCATCAACGGCGGCATCGAGACCACCGTGCGCGACATCGCCGAAGGCTTGACCGCGCGCGACTGGTCGGTGGAAATCCTGTGCGCCCACACCGAGCGCAGGACCGTCGAGGAACCCGGTCCCATTCCCGTAACGCGGGTGTCGTCCTGGGGCGAAGTCGCGAAGACCTCGATGACGCCGGCGCTGATCCCGCATCTGCTACGTCGGCAGAGCAACAACGACGTCATCCACGTGCACATGCCCAATCCGATGGCCAACCTGGCGCTGCTGCTGACGCGGCCGCGCGCCAAGGTCGTGCTGCACTGGCACAGCGACATCGTCAAGCAGCAGCGGCTGCTCAAGCTGTACGCGCCGCTGCAGGCTTGGCTGCTGCGGCGCGCGGACGCGATCTTCGCCACCTCACCGCCGTACGCCGAGAGCTCGCCGTGGCTGCGCCCCTACATGGACAAGGTGCACTTCGCGCCCAGCTGCATCCGCGACCCCGACGACCACATCGATACGGCGGCCCGCGATCGGATCAGGGCCGCTGTCCGGGAAGCGCACCCGGGCAAGCGCATCGTGTTCGCGCTGGGCCGCATGACCTCCTACAAGGGTTTCAACGTCCTGGTCGACGCCGCCCGCCACCTCGACGACGACACCGTCGTGCTGCTGGGCGGCAAGGGGGAATTGCTGGACAGCCTGAAGGCCCAGGCCCAGCGACTGGGCGTCGCGCACAAGGTGCGGTTCCTGGGCCGCGTTTCCGACGAGGACCTGCCCGGGTACTACGAGGCGGCGGACGTGTTCTGCCTGCCCTCGCTGATGCGTTCCGAGGCGTTCGGCCTGGTGATGGTGGAGGCTATGTCCCATCGCAAGCCGGTCGTGGCCACCCGCATCCCGGGCTCAGGCGTGACCTGGGTCAACCTGCACGGCGAGACCGGCCTCAACGCCGAACCCGCGGACGCCGAAGACCTGGCCGCAGCGTTGCGTCAGGTGTTGGACAATCCCGCGATGGCCCGAGCCATGGGCGAAGCGGGCCGCCGCCGATTCGAGCAGAATTTCACCATCGACAAAATGATCGACGCCATCACCGGCGCCTTCCGCCAGATCGGTGTGGGCCCGCAGCGCTGAACACGCGCGTACTCCGCCCCCACCGCCCCTCACTCCGATAGGACCTCCAATTGGACACTCTCACCCGCATCCGCCAGTCCATCGCCGATTCCATCCAGGTCAAGCAGGCGCTGCTCGCCGATGAAGCCCTGCTCGGACGCATTGCCGACGTCTCCCTGCACATGGTCGAGGCCTTGGGCAAGGGCAACCGCGTGATCTTCGCCGGCAACGGCGGCAGCGCGGCCGATGCGCAGCATCTGGCCGCCGAATTCGTCAGCCGCTTCGAGTTCGACCGCCCGGGACTGCCGGCGATGTCGCTGTCGACCGACACCTCGATGATTACCGCCATCGGCAACGATTACGGCTACGAACGCCTGTTCCTGCGCCAGTTGCAGGCGCAGGCCCGGCCCGGCGACGTGTTCGTCGGCCTGACCACCTCGGGCCGCTCGCCCAACGTGCTGGCCGCGTTCGAGGCCTGCGCCGGACTCGGCGTCACCTCCGTTGCGCTCTGCGGCCTGGGCGGTGAACTCGAGGGCAAGGTTGACCACCTGATGCGCGTGCCGAGCCGCCACACGCCCCGCATCCAGGAGTGCCACATCCTGGTCGGCCACATGATCTGCGCCGAGGTCGAGCTGCAGGTCTTCGGACACCTGGCCCCCGTCAAATCGTGAGCGTCGCCTGCGTCGTCCTGGCCGGGGGACTCGGCACGCGGCTGCGCAGCGCCGTGCCGGACCTGCCCAAGTGCTTGGCGCCGGTCGCCGGCCGGCCGTTTTTGGAATGGCAGCTGCGCTCGCTCGCGAGCCGCGGCATCGACCGCTTCGTGCTGGCGCTGGGACACGGCGCCCCTCAGGTGCTGAGCGCCTTGGACGAGCCTTGGGCCCGGTCCCTGCGGCTGGACCACGTGATCGAGCGCGAAGCCCTGGGGACCGGCGGCGCGGCGCGCTTCGCCATGGATGAATCTGGCCTGGACGAGGCGTTGATCGTCAATGGCGACACCTTCCTCGGCGGCGATCTCGCCGACATGCAGGCCCCGTTGGACCTCGCCCAAGGCGAGTACATGCGCATCGCCACCGTGCGCGTCGACGATCGCGCCCGCTTCGGCGGCGTGGCGGTCGACGACGCCCGGCGTGTGACGGCCTTCCTCGAGAAGGGCCAAACGGGTGCCGGCGCCATCAACGCCGGTCTCTACCGCCTCCACCGCCACGCGTTCGACGATGCGCCGGCCGGCGCGTTCTCAATGGAAACCCACACGATGCCGCGCCTGGTCGCGCGGGGCGGACTACAGGCGCGCGAGATCGATGGCCCGTTCATCGACATCGGCGTGCCTGAGGACTATCGCGCCTTCTCCCGAGAGATCAACCGCTATGCCGGCACTGCGTAAGGCCGCCTTCATCGACCGCGACGGCGTCATCAACGAGGAGCGCCACTACGTTCATCGCATCGAGGACTTCGTGCTGCTGCCCCGCGTCGCCGAGGGTCTCGCGCTGTTGCGCGACACCGGCCATCTGCTCGTCGTGGTGACGAACCAAGCGGGCATCGCGCGCGGTTATTACGACGAGCCGGCGATGCAGGCTCTGCACGCGCACCTGCGCGCCGTGCTGGCCGACCAGGGCGTGCATCTGGACGCGATCTATCACTGCCCGCATCACCCGCAAGGCTCGGTCGCCGCCTACGCGCACGACTGCGATTGCCGCAAGCCGGCGCCGGGCATGCTCCTGCGCGCGGCGGCCGACCTGGACATCGACCTGGCGCGGAGCCTGCTCATCGGCGACAAGATCAGCGACATCGAAGCCGCCCACCGCGCTGGCGTGCGCCGGACCGCCCTGGTGGAGACCGGTCATGCCATCCCCGATCACCAGCGCTCGACCGCGCTGTTCACCGCCACCGATCTGCTGGCCGCCGCGCGCGCGCTGACGGACGGGGCCCCACGCTCCCCAGACACGCCATGAACCAGATCTTTCGTTCCCGTGCACCGTTGCGCCTCGGCCTGGCGGGCGGCGGCACGGACGTCAGCCCCTTCAGCGAAGAACACGGCGGCTACGTGCTCAACGCCACGATCGACCTGTACGCCCAGGTCATCCTGGAACCGCGAGACGACCAGCGGATCGTGCTGGCGGCGGAAGACCGCGAGGAAACCGTCGAGTTGGACGCTGCGCCGGAACTGCCCGACGTGGAGCCGCTGCGACTGCACCGCGGCATCTACAACCGCATCGTGCGGCAGTTCAACGGCGGTCGTCCGTTGTCCTTCAAGCTCACGACCTTCGCCGACGCGCCGGCGGGCTCCGGACTCGGCACCTCGTCGACGATGGTGGTCTGCATCATCCAGGCCTTCTCCGAATGGCTCGGCCTGGGCCTGGGCGAGTATGAGATCGCCCACCTGGCCTTCGAGATCGAGCGGGAGGAACTGCGGCTGGCGGGCGGCAAGCAGGACCAGTACGCCGCCGCCTTCGGCGGCTTCAACTTCATCGAGTTCGGCGCCCAGGACCGAGTCCTCGTCAATCCGCTGCGGATCAAGGAATGGGTCCGCAATGAACTTGAGGCCTCGACGGTGCTCTATTACACGGGGCAGTCCCGCGAGTCCGCGAAGATCATCGAACAGCAGATCGAAAGCTCGCGCGTGAAGCAGTCGCCGTCGCTGGCCGCCATGTTCGCGCTGAAACAGGACGCTGTGGCCATGAAGGAAGCGATCCTGCGCGGCGATCTGGCGCGCTACGCCGCGATCTTGCGGCAGTCCTGGGAGGCGAAGAAGCAACTCGCCGCCAGCGTCAGCAATCCGCAACTCGACGCCATCTACGACGACGTCATGGACGCCGGCGCCCTGGCCGGGAAGATCTCCGGCGCAGGTGGTGGCGGTTTCTTCATGTTCTTCGTGCCGCCACATCAGCGCATGGCCGTGCTGCGCCGGCTCCGCCACCATGACGGCGACGTGATGAACTTCCATTTCACCTCGGTGGGCGCGCAGAGCTGGACGCTCTCACGCTGAACCTTCGGACGGGTCAGCGCGCCGCGGCTAGATCGAAGACCGCCGCGTTGGAGCGCATCTGCTCGAAGGCGCGCCAATCCGTGAACCCCGCGGCGATGAGCGGCACGTGCTCGTCCAGTTCCGAGGCGGACAAGGGGCATCCGTTGTGCGCGTAACCCGGCAGCCCGCACCACACGGCGGGCCGCAGCGGATGGTCGGAGAAGACGACCAGACGGGCCCGCGTGAACCCTCCGGATTTCAGGCGTCCCGCGATCCGCGCGATCACTTGAGCGGCGAGCGCGACGTTGCCGCGGTACTGTTCCGTCAGCGATCCGTGCCCGGCCACGCCCGGCGGATGCGGCAAGGGCAGATGCGCGTACAGGACGCCCCCCCGTGTCCACACGGGCGCCTGATCCACGGCAGCCAACAGGGCTTGGAGATGGTCGCGAGCGACCGATTCCGTGAGGCCGGCGCACCTGTCGAGGAGTTCGCCGTCACTTGATCCCGGAAGTCGCCTCGCCAACGCGCAGCGCCAACGCCTCGGGTCGATCGCCGGTGATGCCGGCCGCGTGACCAGGCACGACCGCAGCCCCGGGATCGCGCAATACGGATGATAGAAGCCGACTACGTCGACACCTGGGCCGACCTGGACCTTTGAGAAGTCGAGGATGCTGCCTTCACTGCAAATCGCTGTCGGTAAACAGGCCGCTGCTTTTGAGAAGCGCTCGCGAGTGAACATCTCCGGGATGACACGCGCGGTGGCATCACCGACCGACTCCAGGCCGCGTGCACGGACATCGAAGCCCGCGTCGCGCACTGCGGCGATGATCGGCGCGGACGCCTTCCAATTGAGTTCGTCTAACAGGATGAAGACCGTCGCCTCGCGATCCTCGCGACTCAGGACAGGTGTCTTCAGCCAAGGCACCGGATGCGCCAATGCGAGCGCCAGCAAGGGTCCCGACCCTGCAAAGATCAGGATCCCGGCCGTCACGGCCTGGCGTAAGCGGTTCCAAAGTTCAGGCTTGGCACCAAGCCCGAGCGCCGCCACCGCTCCAAAGACGATGATCGTCTTCAAGCCGGTCCATATCGGTGTCGGGCCTGCCACCCATGCTGCCGTGGCGCCATGAAACGGCACCATCAGGCTCAGCGCGGCAGCAGTCGGCGACCAGGTCCAGACATGCGCCTCGAGGCGCCTCTTGGCGATCAATCCGCTGAGCAGCAACGCCACGATCAGCAGCAGCAGCCGGGGCCATTCAAGACCGGTTCGGAAGTAGGCCTCCTGCATGCCTGCATCCAGCGCCAGCGCCAGCAGCACGGCAAACCAGCACGACCAGACAGTCCAGTTGTTCCTGGAGCAAGGCCGTTGCGTTGCGACGGCCGAAGCGCCATGCCTCATGGCGCTGTCCTGCCCAGCAGCAACAGGGTGCGTCCGGAAGGCGCCAGCCGACACTCGTCCCACAGCACGAATCCAGCGTCCTCCAGCGCCTCGCGCTGACGGGACGCGCTGAATTCCGCGGGCTCCCGCCGTCGCTGCCGACACAGCGCAACCAACTGGGGATCGGTCTCGTCCAGCACTTCGATAATCGCAGCGCGTCGCGTGCATTGCCACGCGAAACGGGCCACCCGCGCCAAGGGAATCGACGCCCCGATGCTGAGGTGATGGATCAGCGCAAGCATCATGACGAGGTCCGCGGCGCCGGTCAGGCGTTCGACCAGCCCAGGATGCTCGCTGGCTCCCCATCCTCGACCGCCGCGCAGATCGTCCAATGACGCGACCACCGCGTGCAGGCGCGGGTGCCCCGCGTGCCGCAGGTACAGTCGCTGGACGCTGTCGTGATCCGCGTCCATCCCGATGACGCGGCCGCCGTGCGCCAGGGCCATCGCGGAGAATTCGCCGGCGTTGCAGCCGAAGTCGATCGTCCAGGCGGGGTCCACGCGCCCGATCCACTCGGCCACCTGACGGCGCTTGCGGTCGAGGCTGTCGCCCTCGTAGTGCGGGCGGTCGCCCTCGTATCCGGACCAACCCGACGAAGCGTCGGCATCGAGGCGCGGGGTCGCCAGCCCGCCGAGCTGCCAGTCCAGCGTGGCATGCAGACGGCGACGGAAGCCCTGAATGTCCGCCAGCGCATGGCGCCCGTCCGAGGCGTCCTCGACCTCGACGCTCGAATGCGCGCCCGCCGGTCCCCCGGCCATGAGCGCGCCATACCGGCTCAGTAAGCCGCGCCAGCCCAAGATCCCCCGGGCCTGCGCCGGCGGCAGGCCGTCGCGCCACACCTGGTGCTGGGCGCCAGCCCGCAGACCGGTGCGTCTGGACACCAGCAGCGGCAGGATGAAATGGCGCGCGAACTGCCCCATGGCCCACCAGGGCCGCCGGGTGAGCGGCTCGAAGGACAGAAGATCGCAGAAGATCGGCCGTGCGCCGTCGAACAGCACGTTCCAGGCCGAGGCGTCCTTCAAGTCGAAGCCCTGCGCCACGGCCTCCTGCTGCAGGGACAGGGTCAGTCTGGCGGCCGCCAGCAACTGCGCGTCGGTCCACTCCGACGGCTGCGTCACGAACGGCAACCGCGGCGCCGCCAGTTGCCGCGGTCCCCGGTGTTCGAAGGGGATCAGGCGATGCTCGTCGACCCAGCGACGGGCCAGTTCGGTCTCCAGGAAACGCGCGGGGGCGGCATCGCCCCGCAAGTCCCGGACGACCCAGTCCTTCTCGAACGTCACGCTCGCGGCGGGATCCCTCATCGACGGCGGATGCGGTTGATCAGATCCTTCAAGGTCTGGACCGGTTGGCGCACGAACACGATGACCGCGCCGATCAAAGCCAGCAGGCCCTGCCAGATCAGCATCCCGCTGCCAGGGTCGACGTAGGCAAAGGCAGGAACGGGCGCAAGCACGAAGGCCAGCACCAGCGAATAGCGACGAAGCATGTGGTTCTCTCTCTTTCGCGGCGTGATCGCCTGCCCCTCCCAGCGGAGCGCCGATTTCCTCTTCCCGCGCTCCGGATCACCAGGGGTGCGATCCAGTCGACCCGATTTTCACACGTCTGTCATCATCGACAATTCGTTTAGCGCACCGCCTGCCCGCGCCACGTCCGGGATCGCTCAAGAGCGGTGACCATATTCCGGAATGAAGCGCAGCAGCCCATCGATGACTGTCCGTCGTTGACGGTACAAGGCGTCGTCCCCACGGACGATCCACGCGAGCAGGTCCTGGTCCGCCCCCGCCTGCCCCAACTTGGCGATGCGCACCCGTGGAATCCGCGTCGGCACGGTCTTGTCTGAGTCGGCGATCAGCTCCTCATACAGCTTCTCCCCCGGCCGCAGCCCGGTGAACCGGATCCCGATCTCCTGCTCCGAGCGTCCCGCCATCCGGATCATCGTCTTCGCCAGATCCACGATCCTCACCGGATCGCCCATGTCCAGCACGAGCACCTGTCCGCTCTCGCCGATCGCACCGGCCTGCAGCACGAGCCGCGCCGCCTCGGGGATGGTCATGAAGTAGCGAATGATGTCCGGATGCGTCACCGTCACCGGCCCGCCCTTGGCGATCTGCTCCTTGAACTTCGGGATCACGCTCCCGCTTGATCCGAGCACGTTCCCGAACCTCACCGCCATGAACTTCGTCGAATGCCCCTGCCCGGCCATGTGGCTGATGACGAGCTCCGCCGCCCGCTTCGTCGCCCCCATCACATTCGTCGGATTCACCGCCTTGTCCGTCGAGATCATCACGAAGCGTTCCGCGCCGGACTCCGCCGCCGCCGTGCACGCGTGATACGTCCCCAGCGTGTTGTTGCGGAGTGCCGCCCACGCGTTTTCCTCCTCCATCAACGGCACATGCTTGTAAGCCGCCGCATGGAACACGATCTGCGGCCGGTACTTCCCGAACGTGAACCGCAGGTGCTCCAGGTCCTTCACATCCCCGATCAGCCGCACCAGCGGGATGTGCGGGAACTTCTCGCTCAGCTCCTGCTCGATCCGATACAACGCGAACTCGCTCAGCTCATACAGCACGATCTTCGAAGGCCCGTACCGCGCCACCTGCCGGCACAGCTCCGACCCGATCGACCCGCCCGCGCCGGTGATCAGCACCACCTTGCCGCCGATGCACTCGCTGATGCCGCCCTCGTCGAGCTCCACCGGCTCGCGCCCGAGCAGATCCTCGGGCTCGATGTCCCGCACCTGATTCACCGCCCGCCCGGCCAGCAGCTCCTGGCTGCTCGGCACCGTCAGCACCGCCAGCCCCGTCTTCCCCGCCAGGTCCAGCGCACGGCGCCGCTCCAGCGTCGTCGCCGCCGGCATCGCCACGATCACGTGCGTGATGCCGTGCATGTCGGCCAACCGCGTCGCGTCCTCCAGCGTGCCGATCACCGGCACGCCCGCGACGCGCGCACCGCGCTTCTCCGGCGCATCGTCCAGATAACCGACGACCACCCAGCCCTGCTGGTGCTGGATCCCCGCCACCAGCAGCCGCCCGGCATCGCCCGCGCCCATCACCAGCGCGCGGCGCTGCTCCAGCGCGCTGCCGCTGATGCGGCTGCGCATGTGCTCGTAGAGCATGCGGTAGCCCATGCGGATCATCGCCAGCACCATCAGCGTGAACACCGGGTGCAGCGCCAGCACCGCGCGCGGCACCTTGGTCAGTTGCGCCATCAGCACCGCCACCGCCGCGATCAGGCCCGCGGTGACGCACACCGCCGCCAGCCGCTTGACCTCGCCGAAGCCGCTGAAGCGCCACATCCCCTTGGGCACCTGGAACAGCTTCAGCAAGCCGCCGTACAGCGCCACGATGCCCAGCATCACCCAGTGGTCGTAGTCGGGCCGGGCTTCGAACCAGCGCTCGAACCCCAGCCGGAACAGATACGTCGCCTGCCACGCAAGCGCCACCGCCACCATGTCCAGCGCAAGCGCCAGCGCCTCGCGGTAGGGGCGGATCCGCGTCAGGAAGGCATCCAGGGACAACCAGTTCATCGCGTGCTCTTCTTCTTGAACGTCTGTCTGTTTGTCTATCGGGCCGGGGTCAGGCCTTGATCGCGCCCAGCGTCGCCAGGATCAGCCGGATGTCGCCGCCCAGGCTGGCATTGCGCACATAGTCCGCCGCCAGCCGCAGCTTCATCGGCATGACCACCTCCACGTACTCGCGCTCGGGATCCTCGGCCTGCGCCAGCAGCTCGCTCTCGTTGCGAAAACTCAGCGAGGCCGGATCCGTGATCCCTGGCCGCACCGACAGCACGAGCGCACGCAACTCCGCCGGGTACATCGCCACGTAGCGCGGCACCTCGGGCCGAGGCCCTACCAGGCTCATCGCGCCACGCAACACGTCCCACAGCTGCGGCAGCTCGTCGACCTTGCTCGCGCGCAACCAGCGGCCGCTGCGCGTGATGCGCGCATCGTCGCCGATCGTGATCTGCGGACCGAGCGTCGGCGCGTCGACGCGCATCGTCCGGAACTTGTGGATGCGGAAGCTGCGGCCGAAACGCCCCACCCGCTCCTGCCGGAACATCACCGGCCCGCGCGAATCCAGCTTCACCCACACCGCCACGGCCAGCAGCAGCGGGCTCAGCAGCAGCAGGCCCACGCCGGCGCAGAGGATGTCGAAGAGTCGCTTGGCCATCGGCCGTTCCGTCCCGTTTCCGTATGCCTGAGGCGTCCGCTCAGAAGCCCAGGCTGCGGTGCACCGCGGCGATCACGCGCTCGACCTGCTCGTCGGTCATCGCCGTGTACAGCGGGATCGTCACCGTGCGCTCATAGGCCTTCTGCGATTCGGGGAACATCTCCGGCGTCAGACCGTAGAGCTCCTGCCAGTACGGGTGCTGGTGCAGTGGCACGTAGTGCACGCTGCAGCCGATGCCCTGCTCGAACATGCGCTCGATGAAGAGGTCGCGCGACACGTCGGTCGCGTCGGACAGGCGCAGCACGTACAGGTGCCAGCTGTGCACGTCCTCGTTGGGCGCCTTCGGCGGCAGGATCAGCGGCAGGTCGGCGAGCGCCTCGAAGTAGCGCGCCGCGATCTGCTCGCGCCGCTTCTGGAAGGCCGGCAGCCGCTTGAGCTGGTGCAGCCCCAGCGCCGCGGCGATGTCGGTCAGGTTGTACTTGAAGCCGGGCGCGACGATCTCGTAGTACCAGCTCGGCACCTTGGCGGTGAAGCGGTCGAACGCGTCGCGGTTGATGCCGTGCAGGCGCATCACGCGGGCGCGCTTGGCCAGCTCCGGATCGCGCGTGACGAGCATGCCGCCCTCGCCCGTCGTCATCGTCTTGTTGGCGTAGAAACTGAACACGGTGGCGTTGCTGCCCATCGTGCCGATCAGCTCCTTCTCCAGCGTCGTGGGCAGCGCGTGCGCAGCGTCCTCGACCACCTTCAGCCCGTGCTTGCGCGCGATGTCCAGCAGCGTCAGCATGTCCACCGCCAGGCCGGCGTAATGCACCGGGATGATCGCCTTCGTGCGCGGCGTGATCGCGGCCTCGATCTGGTCGATCGCGATGTTCATCGTCGCCGGGTCGATGTCGACCAGCTTCACGTCCGCGCCCAGGTAGCGCACCACCTCCGCCGTCGCGGTGAAGGTGTGCGTCGTCGTGATGACCTCGTCGCCGGGGCCAATGCCCAGGGCCTCCAGCGCCAGGTGCAGGCCGGCGGTCGCGGAGTTGACGGCGATGCATTCGATCTGCGGCTCGGCCAGGAATTCGGCGAAGGCCTGCTCGAAGCGCCTGGCCTTCGGGCCGGTCGTGATCCAGCCGCTCTTGAGCGTGTCGACGACCTCGGCGATCTCCTCATCGCCCAGCTCGGGCAGCGCGAACGGGAGGAACGGGAGCTTGGGCTCGGCCGGGCGCTCTGACGTCGGATCGGACTTCGGATCGTTGGTGCTCATGGTGTCTTGGTGATCAGCGCCAGCACGTGGCTGCGCAGGAAGGGGATCGTGTTGAGGACGCGGTAGGCGCCGGGGTGGACGCGACAGGCGGCACGCGCGATCGGCGGGGCCAGCGTGACGCGGCGCACCGCCATCCGGCCCTCGGGGAACAGCGCGCGCACGCGCTTCAGCGGCACGCCCCGGACGTCGGGATTGCGGGGATTGTCGACGATGAAGTCGTACCAGAGCACCGCACCGCCCGGCGTCACCCAGCGCCACATCGCCTCGGCGAGCCGGCGCTGCAGGCCGTCGTCCAGGATCGAGGAGAACACCGTCGACTGCAGCACGAGGTCCTGGCTGCCGGCCTCGACGTCCGCCTGCGACGCATCCCCCGCCAGCAGCCGCACCTGATGGGGCAGCGCGGCCCGCGCGGCGTCCAGCCGCTCGGGCAGCAGCTCGATGCCGGTCAGGTGCTGCGGCTGCAGGCCCAGCCGCAGCATGTCCATCAGGTTGCCGCCGGCGCCGCAGCCGACTTCGGCCATCCGCCAGCCGCTCAGCGGCGCGGCCGGATCCGGCAGGGTCGCGCGGTGCGCCGCCAGCAGCCGCAGCATCGCGGCCTGGCGCTCATGCAGCATCTGCCAGACCTCGGGGCGCAGCAGGCTGTAGCGCTCCAGCCCGGCGAGCCGCTGGTCGCGCCGGGCGTAACGCTGGGCGATGGCCTGGAGTTCTCGGTCCTGGGTCATGTCGTCGTCGGCCGGAGCCGTGGTGAGGACTGCGTTGATCGGGACTGCGGGGACGTTGGAGGAACTGCTCGCCAACTGCGGGGACTACGGGAACTACGGGGACTGCGAACGGCGGGAACGGCGTGGGAGCGAAGCCGCTCAGGACACCGCGTCGATGAAGCGCTGCGCCAGGACAGGATAGGTGTGATTCGCCAGCACGAACTCGCGCCCGCGGCGGCCCATGGCGGCGCGTTCCTCGGCCGGGACGGCGGCGAGCTTGAGCAGGCCCTCCGCCACCGCCTTCGGATCCTGCGGCGGTACCGTCAGTCCGGCGCCGGCCTCGGCCACCGGATCGTTGCCCGCCTCCACCGAATGCAGCACTGGCCGCTGCGCCATCATGTAGTCCATCAGCTTGTTGGGCGCGATGCCGAAACGATAGATCGGCGTGCGCTGCCAGCCGATGTAGGCGATGTCGAAGCCCTTCAGCAGCGACGGGATCTGGGCCTTGGGGATGGCCGGGAACATCGCGACGTTCGTGAGGCCTTCGTCGCGCACGCGCGCTTCGAGCTTGTCCCGCAGGTGTCCGCCGCCGACGAGCACGAAGCTCAGTCCGCTGTTGTCCTTCAGCAGCTTCGCCGCGTCCAGCAGCACGTCCAGCGCGTTGGGCTCGCCCATCGACCCCGCATAGCCGACGACGGTGCGCCCCGCCGCCCGCTCGGCGTCGAGGTGCGCCTGGATCGCGGCCTCGAGCGGCTCGCCGTGCTCGGACCATTCATCCAGCGTGATGCCGTTGGGCACGATGTGCAGCTTCTTCAGGTCGAGGCCGTGCGCGGCCATGTGCTGATGCACCTTGGGCAGCATCGACACGACGACGTCGGCATCGCGGTAGGCATCGTTCTCCGCCTTCTGGCAGAGCATCGCGAAGGGATGCCACTTCGACATGCCGGACAGCTCGATCGGGGACAGCGGCCACAGGTCGTGCACCTCGTACACGAGCTTGGCCTGGGCCAGCTTCGCGACGCGGCGCGCGACCCAGATGTCCATCGGGTACGTGCTGGAGGCGATCACGACGTCCGGCGCGAATTCGCGCGCCAGGATGTCGGCGTCCTTCCAGACCTGACGGCAGAAGGACCAGATGTTCTTGACCCGGCCCGTGCCGTTGCCCTGGTACTCGGGCGTGTCGTAGAAGAGGTAGTTCACGCCGCTCATCGCCGCCATGCCGGGTTCGGGCTGGGTCGTGCGGACATGCGAGTAGGACGCGCCCAGGATCAGCGCCTGGTGCCCGGTGCGGACCCATTCGCGGGCCAGATAGAACGGGCGGAATTCCATGCCGTGCTTCGGCGAGCCGGCGTAATGGTTGATCAGCAGCAGCTTCATGGGAAGGAAGGGGAAGGCTCAGAAGCGCTTCAGGCGCTCGATGAAAGTCTTGACGGCGGGGCCGAACATCGCGTGCTCGGCGACCCACGCGCGATTGGCCGCGCCGAGGCGGTCGGCATCGACCGAATGGCCCGCCACGTCGCTCTGCCCGACCATCAGCTGAAGGCGGTCCGCCAGCGTGGTCAGGTCGTCGCCGTCCTTCAGGATCAGACCGTAACGGCCCAGCAGCTTGACGTTGGGATGCATCGCCGCGTCGATGCTGCCGGTCCCGCCGGTGCCGAGCACCTCGTCGTTGGCGGGCAGGTCGGACAGGATGGGCAGGCACTCGTGCGCCATCGCCTCCAGCACGGAGACGGACACCGAGTCGCTCTGCGGCAGGCTCAGGAACCAGCGCGCCGGCGCGTAGCGGCGGCCTTGCGAGGTCGCGTCGACGCGACCGATGAATTCGACGCGGTCCGCGAGGCCGAGCGACGCGACCTGCGCTTCCATCGCGCCGCGCAGCGAGCCGTCATTGCCGACGACCAGGAGCGCCTCGGGCTGCTTCGCGGCGATCGCGGCGAAGACCTCGATCACGCGATGCGGCCGGTAGATCGGCTCCAGGCCCCGGTTGGTGAAGAAGAGCCAGGGCTGCTTGCGGACGTTCTGCTTGGGCAACTGCTCGAGCCCGAAGGGGAAGGTCATCACCTCGGCCGCGCCCAGCTCGCGCATGCGGGCGCTCATGTGCTCGGAATCGGAGGTCGTGATCGCGCAGGCCTTCAGCACCTGCGTGGTGAGCCAGCGGTAGGCCCAGCCCTGGTCGGGCGTGACGAGGATGTCGCTGCCCCAGGCGGAGCCGGCGATCCTGGCGCGCAGCTTCCAGCCGCGGCGCGCGGCCCAGGCCAGCGTGCCGTGCGAGGTCAGGTAGTGCGCGTGCAGCCAGTCGGCATCGACGCGTTTGAGCCAGGCGCCCAGCGCCGGCAGCTGCTTGAGCACGGCGATGTTGCCGCCGGCATGCGCGGGATCGGTGTTCAGCGCGAGGCGGCGGTCCTCGGGGATCAGGAACTGGAACTCCGGCGCGAAGCCGCGCGTGGACGCGGCCCACAGTTCGAGCTCCCGCTGCTGCGACAGCGCGCGCGCCCATTTCAGGAGGTGGGGACTCTCGCCGTCCCCGATCAGGACCAGTCTCATGCAGGCACTCCGTGCAGGGCGGGTCGCGGCGCCGAGCCGCGCACCAGCCACGCCAGATAGATGGCGAAATAGATCGGCAGCAGCACGGCGATGGCGGCGAGCGCCGTCGTCAGCGCGCCGCCAGTGCTGAGCACCAGCGCGACCGGCAGCACATACAGCGCGTTGCCGACCAGGCTGAAGACCAGCGCGCCGCGCTGGCGGCCGGTGACCATGGGCGTGACCGTCAGCGGCGCGGCGATGAAGTGCGCCGCGACGTAGGGCGCGAGCCAGCGGCCGTACTCGCCCGCTCGCGCCCAGTCGGCGCCGAGCAGCCAGCCGAACAGCGCGGGCCCGACGGCGATCAGCACCACCATGCAGGGCAGCGCGACCATCGCCAGCAGCTTGATGCCGCGCAGCAGGCGCGGGCGCAGGTCGACGCCGCGCTGCCAGTCGCGGGCAAGCTCGCCGAGCAGAGCCTCGGACAACGCGCCGCCGACCAGCGTGGCCGGCGCTTTCACGAGGCGCACCATCAGCGCGTAGTAACCCGCCGTGGCGGCGTCGGCCCAGGCGGCGATCATCGCCAGCACCAGCGTCTCCTGCGCCGCGTTGACGAAGGCATGCGGGCTGTTGAGGAGCGGGAACTGCTTGTAGCGCCAGGCCAGGCGGCGCAGGTGGCGCCAGTGCCAGGTCTTGCCCGCGCGATCCAGCCGCGTCGCACGGCGCCACCGGGCCCCGCGCCGGAGCAGCCACAGCGGCGCGAGCAGCGCGGCCAGGCTTTGCGACAACACCAGCGCCGCGACGCTCGCGAACCCGCCCAGCGCGGCCGCGGCCTGTGCGGCGGCCATCACGCTCTGCTGCAGCACGCGGGCCTGGGCGATCACGTCGATGCGACCCTGGCGGTTGTTCCAGAGGCTCAGCGCCTGCTGCATGCCGGCCAGCGCGACCACGGGCGCGAGCATCAGCAGCCACGGATCCAACTGATCGAGGGAGACCCAGCGGCCGCCCAGCTTCGCGTGATGCGCCATCAGCAGGTGCCAGCCCGTGGCGCCGACCGCCGTGAGCAGCCCCATGCCCAGCGCGATCCACAGCGCCAGCTGCAGCACCAGCGCCGCCTCGCCGTCCCGGCGCGGCAGGACGATGGCGAACTCGTAGCGCGCATTGGCGATGGTCGCCAGGTTCGCGGCCAGCGCCACGAACAGCGCCCAGTGGCCGAGGGCCTCCGCGCCGTACCAGCGCGTCAGCAGCGGCGCGATCAGCATCGGGATCGCCTGCGTCAGCATCGAGGCGCCGGCGAGCTGCGCGAAGCGGCGGCGGACCGTCATCGGGCCTTCCCTCCGTGACGTTCCGCGATCGCGCGCACGGCGGCGCGTTGCGACGGGCTCAGCCGCGCATGGCGGCCCAGCGGCAGGTTGAGCACGGTGCGCGCGGCGCGCTCGCCGTTCAGGCACTCGCCCTCGGTGTAGCCGAAGCGGCGGCTGCCGCGCGGATGGACGACGTCGTCGAACCAGGTGCCGCCGACGATGCCCTCGTCCTCCAGCGCCGCGATCGCCGCGTCGCGCGTCGCGGCATCGGGCAGCAGCAGCGGATAGCGCAGCAGCACGGCGCCCGGTGCGCGCACGGGCCACTCCCAGCCCGGCAGATTGGCCAGCAGCGCGTCGTAGTCCTGCGCCTGCATGCGGCGCAGCGCATGGATCTCGTCGAAGCGGCTCGCCTGCATCAGGCCGATCGCCGCGCTCAACGGGTGCAGGCCGGCGCGGTAGTCGGGCTGCGTGTCGCCGGCGACTTCGCTGTCGGGCGTCTTCGCGACGACGCCCAGCATCCGCGACGGCGCGCGCAGCAGCGCGATCAGCGCCTGCAGCGCCGGGCGCGGCAGGCTCATCGTCAGGCGGTGCCAGCACAGCGTCAGCAGCTGCTTGAGCACCGTCGACGTCGTCGGCGCATGCAGCGCGGGCATGCGCGCCGCGAAGCGCTCGCGTGACGCGGGGTCGTGGATCACCAGCGCGCCGCCGATGCCGGTGGTCAGCGGCTTCGAGTACTCGAAGCTGAAGAACGCCGCATGACCGAGCGTGCCGACCTCGCGGCCGATCGCGTCGGTGCTGCCCCAGGCGTGGGCGGCGTCCTCGATGAAGACGACGTCGGGATGCTTGGCCCGCAACGCGTCCAGGCCCTCGGTGACGAGGCCGAAGTTGTGCGGCACGACGACGAGGCGTGTCGCCTCGCCGATGGCATTGGAAATCGCGTCCGGCGTCGGATTGAAATCGTCCCGCGCGATGTCGACGTAACGCACGGCGAGCCCGAGGTGCATGAACACGTTGGGCACGACGACACAGGTGTAGCCGGGCAGCAGCACTTCCGAGCCGGGCGGCAGGTCCAGCGACGCGGTGAACGCATGCAGCGCCGCGCGTCCGGTGCCGAAGAGGCGGACCTCGCCGGCCTGCGCCGGATCGAGGCCGAGGCTGCGGGCGAACGCGGCGCGGAAATCCTCGGCGCTGCGCGCGCCGTGGCGGAGCCAGTGCCAGAGCGCTCCGGGCAGGTCGCGCCAGCGCAGCGCGCCGGCGACGTGACCCTTCACGGGCCGGTCGACGGCGGACGGGCCCCGTCGATCCGGTGGAGCGGCCGGGCCGGCACGCCGCCGTAGACCCAGCCGCTGGGCAGGTGGCCGCGCACCACCGCGTGCGCCGCGACGACGACGCCGTCGTCGATGAAGCTGCCCGGCAGCACCGTCACGCGGGCGCCGATGAACACGTTGCTGCCGATGCGGATCTCGCCCCGCCGGTAGTGGTCGCGGAACAGGCCGGTGGCGGTGACCGCGTTGGACTCGCAGAACAGCATCAGGCCGGGGCCGATGGCGACGTCGTCGCCGATCGACAGGCGCTGGTCGCCGACCAGCAGGTAGCCGCCCGGCGCGATGTGGCTGCGCGCGCCGATCGTGAAGCGCCCATCCCCGGTGGCGAGGATCTGGACGTCGCGGTACAGGATCGATCCCGCGCCCAGCGCGCTGCCCGCGCCGCAGCGCACGCGCGCCCCGGGGTGGATCTGCGCGCGGGTGCCGACATCCAGTCCCAGCCACGCCGCGACCCGCGCGCGCATCCGGGCGCGCACCGCATCCAGCGTGTAGCCGATCAGCATCGGGGGGTCAGGTCAGCGCGACCCGCAACGCGGCGACGACCTGGTCCTGCTGCGCCTCGCTCAGGTCGGCGCTCATCGGCAGGCTCATCACGCGCCGCGCGGCGGACTCGGCGTTGGGCAGCGGCGTCGCGACGCGGCAGCGCTGCTCGTAGGCGGGCTGGCGGTGCAGCGGCTTCGGGTAATGGACCGCCGTCGGGACGCCGGCCTGCTTCAAGGCCTCCGCGATCTCGTCGCGGCGGTCCACCTGCACGGTGAACTGGGCCCACACGCAATCGCGGTCCTCGCGCACCGCCAGTCGTTGCACCGGCAGTTCGGCGATCAGGCGCTGGTAGCGATCGCCGATCGCCAGGCGCTGGGCGATCTCCCAGTCGAAGCGCTCCAGCTTGCCCAGCACCACCGCGCATTGCAGCGTGTCCATGCGGCCGCCGACGCCCACCCGCGTATGCGTGTAGCGCTGGCTCTGGCCGTGGACGCGGATCTCGCGCGCGGCCTGCGCCAGCGCGTCGTCGTCGGTGAACAGCGCGCCGCCGTCGCCATAGCAGCCCAGCGGCTTGCTCGGGAAGAAGCTGGTCGCGCCCCAGGTCGACAGGCCGCAGCTCTTCTTCCCCTTGTAGGAAGCGCCGAAGCTCTGCGCCGCGTCCTCGATCACGGGGATGTTCCCGTGTTTCGCCGCGATCTGGTTGATCGCGTCCATGTCGCAGACCTGGCCGTAGAGGCTCACCGGCATGATCGCCTTCGTGCGCGGCGTGATGGCCGCTTCGATCAGCGTCGCGTCGAGGTTGCAGCTGTCGGGCTCGATGTCGACCAGCACCGGCACGCCGCCCAGCAGCACGATGGTCTCGACCGTGGCCGCGAAGGTGAACGGCGTGGTGATGACCTCGTCGCCGGGCTGCAGGTCCAAGGCCATCAGCGCGATCAGCAGCGCCTCGGTGCCGCTGGCCACGGTGATGCAGTGCTTCGTGCCGACGTAGGTTGCCAGCGCGGTCTCCAGTTCCTTGACCTCGGGACCCATGATGTACTGGCCGTGGTCCAGCACGCGCTGGATGCGGGCGTCGATCGTCGTCTTCAGCGCGGCGTACTGCGCCTTGAGATCGATGAAGGGAAGGCTCATGGCTGGGAATCCTGGGGCGACGCGGTGGTGGGGGTCGAAGCCGCGTTCGAAGCGGTGATCAACGACAGCGTTTGGCCGTCGAGTTCGTAGAGGTCGCCGCTGGCGGGGCAGGCAGCGCGGCCATGGCCGTCAAGGGGCAGGGCCAGCTTCTCGCCGTGGCGGCTCATCCAGCCGATCTGACGGGCCGGCACGCCGACCATGAGCGCATACGGCTTCACATCGCCCTTGACGACGGCGCCGGCGCCGACGAACGCGTATTCGCCGATCGTCGCGCCGCAGACGACGGTGCAGTTCGCCCCGAGCGTCGCGCCGCGCTTTACCAGCGTGCGGCGGTACTCGCTCTTGCGCGGCACTGCGGAGCGCGGGTTGTAGACGTTGGTGAAGACCATGGACGGGCCGCAGAAGACGTCGTCCTCCAGCGTCACCGCGTCATAGACCGACACGTTGTTCTGGATCTTCACGTTGCGGCCGATCGTCACGTCGTTGCCGACGTAGACGCCCTGCCCCAGCGAGCAGCCTTCGCCGACGCGCGCGCCGGCGCACACGTGGCTGAAGTGCCAGACCTTGGTGCCGTCGCCGAGCTGCGCGCCGTCGTCGACGACGGCCGAGGCGTGTTGCCAGAAGCTCATCTCAGAACACCAGCGGCAGGCCGACGCGCTGGCCGTCGCGCGCGCTGCGATAGCAGGCGATCAGCAGCTCCAGCGAGCGCAGGCCCTCGTAGCCGTCGACCTGTGCCTGCGCCTCGCCGCGCAGCGTCTGGATGACGTTGTCGTAGTACGCGGCGTGGCCGAAGCCGTAGACGCTGGTCGTCTCGTAGCTGGCGTTCTTCACCAGCTCGTCGTCGGGATGCGGCGTGTCGAAGGTCCAGTGTTCGATCTTGTTCACGGCAGTGCCGCCGATCTTGACCGTGCCCTTCTCGCCGAGGATGGTGATCGAGCCTTCCAGGTTCTGCGGGTAGGTCAGCATCGTCACATTGATGCTGGCCAGGCCGCCGTGGCGCAGGCGCAGGGCCAGCACGCCGGTGTCCTCGGCCTCGATGTCGCGGGCCAGCGTGGCGGTGTAGGCGTGGACGTTGTCCACCGGGCCCACCAGCCAGTCCAGCAGGTCCACGTAATGGCTGGCCTGGTTCATGAAGGCGCCGCCGTCCATGTCCCAGCGGCCGCGCCAGCGGGCGGCGTCGTAGTAGCTCTGCGGGCGGGTCCAGAACACGTTGACCGTGCTCATGAAGATGCGGCCGAAGCGGCCTTCGTCCAGCGCCTTCTTGACCAGCTGCACGGTCGCGTTCAGGCGGTTCTGCTTGACGACGAACAGCTTCACGCCGGCGTCGCGGCAGGCGCGGACCATGGCCTGGCCTTCCTCGAACTTCGTCGCCATCGGCTTCTCGCTGAGCACGTGGCGGCCGGCCTGGGCGCAGGCGATGGCCTGCTGCGCATGCAGGCCGCTGGGCGTGGACAGCACGATCAGGTCGGCGTCGGAGCCTGCGAGCAGCGCGTCCAGCGACGCGAAGCCGCGGTCCGCGGGCAGGCCGGTCTGGGCCAGCGCGGCCTGGACGGCCTCGGGGCGGATATCGCAGACGGCGACCAGCTCCGCGCGGCCCTGGTGCCGGGTCAGCGCGTCGACGTGATTCTTGGAAATACGGCCGCAACCGACCAGGGCGACGCGGACCGGGCGGTCCAGGATGGGGGACTGAGACATGGGGCGCGATTTTAAGAGCCTAAAATCGCCCCCTGCCTTTTTTGCAGCCCACGATGAGCCAGCCCCAAGACCCCCAGACCGGCAACGACACGCCGGCGCCCGCCCAAGACGAGAACAAGCTGATCGCCGAACGCCGCGAGAAACTCGCCGCCGTCCGCGAAAAGGCCAAGGCCAAGGGGGTCGCGGCCTTCCCCAACGACTTCAAACCGCAGCACCGCGCGCAGCCGCTGCAGACGCAGTACGGCGAGCTCCCGAACGAGGAACTCGAGCCGCAGGCCGTCACGGTGACGGTGGCCGGCCGCATGATGCTCAAGCGCATCATGGGCAAGGCCAGCTTTGCCTCGCTGGCCGACGCGACCGGCTCGATCCAGCTCTTCCTGTCCAAGGATGCGCTGGGCGAGGAGGTCTACAACGACTTCAAGCACTACGACCTGGGTGACATCCTGGGTGCCGAGGGCACGCTCTTCCGCACCCGCACCGGCGAGCTGTCGGTCAAGGTCACGACGCTGCGCATGCTCACCAAGAGCCTGCGTCCGCTGCCCAGCAAGTTCCACGGCCTGGCCGACCAGGAGCAGAAGTACCGCCAGCGCTACGTCGACCTGATCACCGACGGCGACGCCCGCGCACGCTTCGTGGCGCGTTCCAAGGCCGTGTCCTCGATCCGCTCGTACATGGTCGAGAACGGCTTCCTGGAAGTCGAGACGCCGATGCTGCACCCGATCCCGGGTGGTGCGAACGCCAAGCCCTTCATCACGCACCACAACGCGCTAGACCAGGAGATGTACCTGCGCATCGCGCCGGAGCTCTACCTGAAGCGCCTGGTGGTGGGCGGTTTCGAGCGCGTCTTCGAGATCAACCGCAACTTCCGCAACGAGGGGATCAGCGTCCGGCACAACCCCGAGTTCACGATGATGGAGTTCTACGCGGCCTTCTGGACCCACCAGGAGGTCATGAGCTTCACCGAGGAAGTGATCCGCCACGCCGCGCGCGCCGCCACGGGCAGCGCCCAGGTCACCTACGCCGGCAAGCCGGTCGACCTGGAGAAGCCGTTCACGCGCCTCTCCGTGCGTCAGTCGCTGATCGTGCACGCGGGCGTGACCGAAGCCGAGGCCGATGACGCCGACGTGCTGCGCGCCAAGCTCAAGGAACTCGGCGAAGAAGCGCCGAAGCACTGGGGCCTGTCGGCGCTGCAGTTCGGCCTGTTCGAGGCGGCGGTCGAGGAGAAGCTCTGGGAGCCGACCTTCATCGTCGACTACCCGGTCGAGGTGTCGCCGCTGGCGCGTGCCTCGGATGCCGACCCGACCATCACCGAGCGTTTCGAGCTCTTCATCACCGGCCGCGAGTACGCCAACGGCTTCTCCGAGCTGAACGATGCCGAGGACCAGGCGGCGCGTTTCCAGTCGCAGGTCGCCAACAAGGATGCGGGCGACGAGGAGGCGATGTTCTTCGACGCCGACTTCATCCGCGCCCTCGAGTACGGGATGCCTCCGACGGGCGGCTGCGGCATCGGCATCGACCGCCTGATGATGCTGATCACCGACAGCCCCTCGATCCGTGACGTGATCCTGTTCCCCGCGCTGCGTCGCGAGGGTTGATCGAAACGCGCACCCCCTGACCCCATTCAACGTGCAGTCAACGACTGCGAGTGGGGCCGGAATGCTGCTGGGGGTTCCCGGAGGGATGCCCCCTGCTGCGTGGAGTGCCCGCGCTTGGCCTCACGAATGAAAAAAGGACACCCGAGGGTGTCCTTTTTCCTTTGCTGGCCCCCCAGGCCGGCCGGTGCGTCCGGCAGTGTCAAGGGGGAAGCGTCGGTCTTACTTGGCCGAGTTGCCTTCAGTCGTCGCGCCCTTCTTGGCGGCGGTCTTGACCGCTGCCTTCTTGGCGGCGATCTGAGCCGAAGTCGGCGCGTTGATGCCGTTCTCGAGCGAGCCGACGCCGGCTTGCTCAGCGCTCAGCGAGGCGATTTCGCCGGAGTCGCGAGCGGCTTGCAGCTCGGCGATGACTTCGGCGCGGGTCTTCTGGGCCGGTTCGGCGGCGAAGGTGGCGCCGGCGGTCAGGAAGGCGGCGGCAATCAGGGTGGTCTTGATCAGGGTGTTCATGGCGGGCTCCTAGCGGTTCGTTGCACCGGACTCCGCACTCCGCGTTGTCCATGGGTTGAACTCTAGGCGCCGCCGCCTAGGGGAAACACTAGGCAAACTGGAAAGATCCGTTCACGGATTGTCAACAATCACCCAAGCGCACACTCAGCGTACAGCGGTTGGGGTCAAGGATTGTTTCAAAAAGAGCCTGCCTAGGCAGGGACCGTGGCCGTCCCAGGCCCTCCCCTGGAACGGTCACGCCCAGCGTCACTGATGCTTGAACGCCGGCGCCCGCTTCGCCAGGAAGGCTTCCATGCCTTCGCGCTGGTCGTCGGTGCCGAACAGCGCATGAAAGTAGCGGCGCTCGATCGCGACGCCGTCGGTCAGCGGGCCCTGGTAGGCCAGGTTGACCAGTTCCTTGATCAGCATCGTCGACGGGCCGCTGAAGCCGTTGATCGTCTCCGCCGCCGCCAGCGCCTCGGCCATCAGTTGCTCCGCGGGCACCACGCGCGACACCAGCCCGGCGCGTTCCGCCTCCGCGGCGTCCATCATGCGGGCCGTCAGCAGCATGTCCATCGCCTTGCTCTTGCTGACCGCTCGCGGCAGGCGCTGCGTGCCGCCCGCGCCGGGGATGATGCCCAGCTTGATCTCCGGCTGGCCGAAGCGCGCCGTCTCCGCCGCGATGATGAAGTCGCACATCATCGCCAGCTCGCAGCCGCCGCCCAGGGCAAAACCTGCCACCGCGCCGATCACCGGCTTGCGCACCTGCAGGATGGTCTCCCAGTTCTTCGAGATCAGCCCGCTCTTGAGCGCCGACATGAAGGTGTGCGGCGCCATCGTCGGGATGTCCGCGCCCGCTGCGAAGGCGCGCTCGCTGCCGGTCAGCACGATGCAGCCGATGCCGTCGTCCGCGTCGAAGGCCAGCAGCGCGCGACCCAGCTCGTCCATCAACGGGTCGCTCAGCGCGTTCAGCTGTTTCGGGCGGTTCAGCCGGATCACGCCCGTCTTGCGGTCGCCGCTGCCGGCGACCTCCACCAGGATGTTCTCGAACGTCACGTCGGACAGGGCTGCGATCATGGGATGTCTCCTTGAACTTGAATGGCGGCAACTATAGGGGCGCATGCTGGCGCTGATGTCCGCGCGCCCTGACGCCCTGACGCTCGGAGGCTCAGGGGCTGGCGGCGGAGGCCGACGGCGCCGGTTGAGCGGGCGCCAGCGCCTGCTTCGGCGCCGCCTTCAGCACCAGGTCGATGTGCGTGCGCGGATCCTTCGGCCGGTTCTGCCAGATCCGCACCCGCACCGGCAGGTACTGCAGCGACGGCGCCAGCCAGAACTCCGCCTGCATGTCGCCGCGGGTGTCTTCCATGTCCATGTCCGAGTCCACGTGCCACGCCGGGATCTGGCCCAGCGGCGTCGCGACGTCCTCCATCCCGCGCACCTTGTAGCGCCACAGGTGCACGTTGCGCGGCAGCGCCAGCGGCTGCTGGATCAGCAGATCGCCCTGCGCGGACTGGCGGCCGGTCAGGAAGAGCCAGGTGAACTGGACGAACTGGCTGGCCGCGTCCTGCGTGCCGTCGGGCACCGGTTCGCGGCGACCGTTGGCCAGACGCACGCCGCCCAGGTCGAAGAGCAGCGTCGACTGGCGGTTCCCGCCCGCGAGGCCGCCGGTCACTTCATCGAAACGCCGCGGCGCCAGGCCCAGCGGCGTGATCTCCCCGTCGCTGCTCATCCGGCGCGACATCAGCGGCGCGATCTTCGGACCGATCCAGGCCTCGAGGTGAACCTGGTAATGCGAGCCCTCGCGCAGCCACTGCACCCGGGCATCGCCGTGGATGGCGCCGCGGAAATCGCCGCTCAGCTTGTAGTCGAGCTCGGTGGACAACGGCCATTCGATGCCCGGCATCCACTCGCCGACCGCGTCGGAGACCGCCAGCGCCGGCGGCATCGCCAAGGCCTGCAGCTCAGGCGGCGGCTCGCTCGCGGCGGGATCGGGCGGCAGCGGTGCCGGACCGTCGCCGAGCGCCGGCATCGATTCGATGTGACGCTGCGGCGTGCCCTGCGGTCCGTCCTTTGGCGTCGTCGCCGGCGGCGGCGGCGGGGCCGGCGCCAGTTCCCGGATGAAGGCCGCCTGCAGCCGCTCCGGCTCCGGCGTCTCGGGCGCCCACTGGTCGTGGAGCTCGCGGGCGCCGCTCAGCAGCCAGAGGTGGGCGCCAATCACCGCGGCCGTGAGTCCGGCCAGCGCGACGTGATGCCTGCGGATGCCGAGCGCCGCATCGCGCCAGCGGCGCGGGTCGGCGAGCGGCGCCATGCCGGTCGCCGCGGCGGACAACGCTCGACCGACGGCCCGACCGGCATCCTGGATCTGCCGGATCTCGAGGGCGAGCCGCCGTCTCAGCCACCCAGCCATGCGCGCCGCAGGCTTTGCGCACGCGCGGGCGCCTTCTCGAGCAGGCCCAGGCAGACCGGCCGCGCGGCGCTGTCCTGCATCGGCAGCGTCAGGGCCAGCGTCAGCATCCGCTGGTCGCGCGTCACCAGCAGTTCCAGCCGTTGCGGGTCGATGTGGTTCAGCGTCAGCGGCAGGTCTTCGAGCTTGCGCACGCGCCAGCCGTTGCAGGCGACGATCTCGTCACCCGCGCTCAGCCCGGCGGCCAGGCCGGCGCTGTCGAGCAGCACGTTCTTGACCGTCACGATGCCGTCGTTCTCCGACACCCGCAGCCCCAGGCGCTGCGCCAGCGTCGGCTTGTCCAGGCACCAGCGCACGCCGACGCGCTCCAGCAGCTGCGGCAGCGGCAGGTCCTCGGTGCCATGCACCCAGGTCGACAGCGTCTGCGCGATCGCCTCGCCGCCGAGGTCGACCAGCTTCTGCAGGATCTTCGCCTCGCTGACCGGACCGCCGCCGGTGTCCTTCCACAGGCCGCGCATCAGGTCGTCCACCGACTGCGGCTTCTCGCACTTCTCGGCGCCGCGCAGCGACAGGTCCAGCGCCAGCGCCACCAGCGAGCCCTTGGCGTAGTAGCTGACCACCGCGTTGGGCGTGTTCTCGTCCTGGCGGTAGTACTTGGTCCAGGCCTCGAGGCTGGAGCGCGCCACGCTCTGGTGCTTGCGCCCCGGTGCGCCCAGCACCTGCGTGAGGGTGTTGGCGATCAGCTTCAGGTAGCGGGCCTCGTCGATCAGGCCGGCGCGGACCAGGAACAGGTCGTCGTAGTACGAGGTGAAGCCTTCGAAGAACCACAGCAGCTCGGTGTAGTTCTCCTGCTCGTAGTCGTAACGCTCGAACACGTCCGGACGCAGCCGCTTCACGTTCCAGGTGTGGAAGTACTCGTGGCTGATCAGGCCGAGCAGCTTCACGTAGCCGTCGCTGGTCTCGGACTGCCCCAGGCGCGGCAGGTCGCGCCTCGCGGCGATCAGCGCGGTGCTGGCGCGGTGCTCCAGGCCGCCGTAGCCGTCGTCAGTGCAGTTCAGCAGGAACACGTAGCGCGACATCGGCGGCTTGCTCTTGCCGCAGTGCCAGAAGGCGATCTGCGTCTCGCAGATCTTCTGTGCGTCGCGCAGCAGCCGCTCGCCGTCGAAGATCGGCAGCGCGCCGGACACGACGAACTCGTGCGGCACGCCGCCGGCGACGAATTCGCCGCGCCAGAACGGGCCGAGCTCGAAGGGATGGTCGGCCAGTTCGTCGTAGTCGGCGGCCTCGAACTGCAGCGGCGCGTCCTCGACCGGGGCCATCGCGGTGGCGACCTCCCAGCCCTCGGGCAGGCCGACGAGCTCGACGCGATGCGGCAGGTCGTCCTTGCCGTGCGCGCGCAGGCAGAGGCTGGTCGCGTTGAAGAAGCCCCGCTGCGCGTCCAGGAAGGCGGCGCGCACGGAGGTGTCGAAGGCGTAGACCGGGTAGCTGATGACCAGCGCGCCGCGGCCGGCGCACTCGAACTCCCAGCGGTTCTTCGCCGTCTGGGTGACGAGGACCTCGCGCTGGCCCTGGCGCGCCGTCACGGCGCCGAGGTGGCGGGAGAACTCCCGCACCAGGTAGCTGCCCGGGATCCAGACCGGCAGGCTCAAGGCCTGGCACGGTTCGGGCGCCGGCACGGTCAGCGTGACCTCGAAGCGATGCGCATGCGGGTCGGCGACGGCGATGCGGTAATGGATCGTGGGGCGAGCGGTCATGAGGAACAGCCTACCAAGCCTGGCCCATGCGTGGTGCGCGATTGGGCGGTTCTCGTTCAGCGGACCCGGCGAGGGTTCGCCCGGATCGACGCCTGTGCGGGTTCGGAGGGGCTCAGGTCCCCTGGGCGGCGATGAAGCAGCTGAGCGCCGCCACGGCGCTCAGCCGGAAGCGCAGCGTCAGCCACGGCGAGGCGCCCAGCGACGGATACAGCTTGCGGTCGGCGACGTAGCAGGCGATCAGCAGGAAGCCTTCGATCACCAGGCCGGCGTACGGGGGCATCGTCGAGGCGATCCAGGCCAGCAGCGCCGGCACGACACCCCAGATGAAGGGCGCGGGCGAGGGGACGGTCTGGCGCATGCCCAGGCCCCAATGGATCGCCCCGAGGAAGGTGATGACGATGGCCGCGTAGCGCGACAGGCCGTCGGTGACGTAGGGGTGCGCGTCCTCCCGCACCAGCCAGACCAGCGCCGCGCCGAGCACGAACGGGATCAGGCCGGCGTAACCCAGTCGCGCGGCGATCGGGTTGACGGAGGCCGAGGCGGCATGCACCGGGGCGGCATGGTGGGGCGTGCGGTCGCTCATGGGGCTCAATCGGGATCAGGCGAAATCAAACGGGATCAGGACTTCTTCTGCGTCTTGTCCGCTTCCTGGATCGCCTGGAAGCGTTGCTCGAGCTGCTGCGGGCTGATCGCGCCCGGGGCGCGGGTGCCGTTCTCGAACAGGATGGCCGGCGTGCCGTTGACGCGGATCTTCTGGCTGAGGGCCAGGTTGCGCTGGATGGCCGAGCTGTCGCATTTCGGGTCGGCCGGGCCGGCCATCGCGCCGTCGATCATCCAGTTGCGCCAGGCGGTGGTGTTGTCCTTGGCGCACCACATCGTGCGCGACTTCTCCGGCGAATCGCCGCCGAGGATGGGGATGACGAAGGTGTAGACGGTGATGTTGTCGACTTCCTGCAGCGACTTCTCGAAGCGCTTGCAGTAGCCGCAGTTCGGATCGGCGAAGACGGCGATGCGGCGCTTGCCGTCGCCCTTCTTCCAGACGATCGCGTCCTTGAGCGGCAGCGCGGCGAAGTCGATCGCGGTGATCTTGTCGACGCGCTCCTGGGTGAGGTTCTTGCGGTTCTTCAGGTCGAGGATCTCCCCCTCGACGAGGTACTGGCCGGCGGCGTCGGTGTAGCGGATCTCGCTGCCGATGCGGACCTCCCACAGGCCGGCGATGGGGCTGGGGCGGACCTCGTCGATCTTGATCTCCTTGGGCATCACCGCGGCGAGGTTCTTGCGGATGGTGTCCTCGTTGGCCTGGGCCGTGCAGCCGTACAGGCCGAGCGCGGCCAGCGAGGCGACCAGGGCCAGGGTCTTGCGGGAGAAGGTCTTGGACAGCGTGGAAATCATGGGGACTTTCGAGAACTTGCAGGTTGAACGGACAGGACCGTTCAGTGGCCGAGCGCGCGGGCCGTGAGCCATTTCTTGAGCGGGCCGGCGCGATCGACCAGGCGCAGGCCTTCATTGCGGAGCCGGGCGAGCACGGGCGCCTGGCTGGCGAAGCCGCGCAGCAGGCCGTCGGTCAATTCACCCATCGCCCAGGTCGGGGCGATGCGGGCGCGGGCGTAGCGGCGCAGCAGCTTCTCGTCGCCGAGGCTGCGCCAGGATTCGCGGCGGACGATGACGTCGACCAGCGCCTCGACGTCGGCCAGGCCGAGGTTCAGGCCCTGCCCCGCCAGCGGGTGGACGAGGTGGGCGGCGTCGCCGAGCAGCACCCAGCCCGGGCCGCACAGCGCGTCGGCGCGGCACAGCTGCAGCGGCCAGGCCTGGCGCTCGCCGGCCAGCTTCAGCGTGCCGGCGGCTCCGCCGGTGGCTTCCAGCAGGGCGGATTCGAATTCGGCCGGGCCGGCGGCCATCAGACGGCGGGCCTCGTCCTTGGGCAGCGACCAGACCAGCCCGTAGCTGTGACCGGGCTCGGGGCGGTCGAAAGGCAGCAGCGCCAGGACATCCGGCGATCTGAACCATTGCCAGGCCTGGCCCTGGTGCGGCTTGCTGGCGGTCAGCCGGGTGGCGACGCCCATGTGGCCGTAGTCGTGCCGCTCGTAGTGCACGCCGAATTCCTGGGCGGCGCCGGTGTCGCGGCCCTCGCACAGGGCCTGCAGCGTGGCGGGAACCGGTTCGGTCACGCGCTGCACGTGCGGGGCGAAGCGCAGCGCGGCGTCCAGCTGGTCCTCCAGCGCGGCGGCGTCGACGATGTGGGCGAGCTCGCCCGCGCCCTGCTGCCAGGCGCTGAAGTGCAGCTCCGCGCCGGCGCGGTCGCCGTGGATGCGCATGTCGTGCACGGGGGTGCGGGCGTCCTCGGCGAGGCCCTCCCACACGCGCAGCCGGGTGAGCAGCGCGACGGAGGCGGCGTTGAGCGCGTAGGCGCGCACGTCCGCGGAGGACGAGGGGGCGGCGGTCGGGCGGGCCATCAGGGCCACGCGCAGACCGCGGGCGCCGAGCGCCAGCGCCAGGCTGCGACCGACGCAGCCGTTGCCGCGCACCAGGACGTCGAACTTTTCCATGGACGGCGATTGTAGGCAGGGGCGATGGGGCGGTCCCGGGCGGGCTTCCAGACGGCGCGGACGGGCCGACGGGCGACCGCCACGGCGGCGGAAGCCGCGGTTGACTAAAATGCCGGTTTCGCCCGCGCGCTGCCGCAGGCCCACACCAGCATTCCCAGCATTTCCCCCGAAAGCCAACCATGAGCCTCAAATGCGGCATCGTGGGCCTGCCCAATGTCGGCAAGTCCACCCTCTTCAACGCGCTGACCAAGGCCGGCATCGCCGCCGAGAACTACCCCTTCTGCACGATCGAGCCGAACGTCGGCATCGTCGAGCTGCCCGATCCGCGTCTGGGGAAGCTGGCGGAGATCGTGAAGCCGGAACGCATCGTGCCGGCGATCGTCGAGTTCGTGGACATCGCGGGGCTGGTGGCGGGGGCGTCCAAGGGTGAAGGCTTGGGCAACCAGTTCCTGTCGCACATCCGCGAGACCGACGCGATCGTGAACGTGGTGCGCTGCTTCGAGGATCCGAACGTGATCCACGTCAACGGCAAGGTGGATCCGATCTCCGACATCGAGGTGATCCAGACCGAGCTGTGCCTGGCGGACCTGGGGACGGTGGAGAAGAGCCTGCACCGCTACAACAAGGTGGCGCGCGCGGGCGACAAGGAAGCGGCGGCGCTGGTGAAGGTGCTGGAGAAGTGCCAGGTCGCGCTGGACCAGGCCAGGCCGGTGCGGTCGATCGACTTCAGCAAGGAAGAGCTGGTCATCCTGAAGCCGCTGTGCCTGATCACGGCCAAGCCGGCGATGTTCGTGGGCAACGTGGCGGAAGACGGTTTCGAGAACAACCCCTTCCTGGACCGCCTGAAGGAATACGCCGCGGGCCAGAACGCGCCGGTCGTGGCGATCTGCGCGAAGACTGAAGCCGAGCTGTCGGAGATGGAAGACGAGGACCGCGCGATGTTCCTGGCCGAGATGGGCCAGGACGAGCCGGGCTTGAACCGCCTGATCCGCGCGGGCTTCAAGCTGCTGGGTCTGCAGACCTACTTCACGGCGGGCGTGAAGGAAGTGCGGGCGTGGACGATCCACGTCGGCGACACGGCGCCGCAGGCGGCCGGCGTGATCCACACCGACTTCGAGCGCGGCTTCATCCGCGCGCAGACGATCGCCTTCGACGACTTCATCCAGTACAAGGGTGAACAGGCGGCCAAGGACGCCGGCAAGATGCGCGCGGAAGGCAAGGACTACGTCGTCAAGGACGGGGATGTGCTGAACTTCCTGTTCAACGTCTGACCGCCCTTTCGCCGGACCCCAAGACGCCCGCAACTGCGGGCGTCTTTCATTTCACATGCAGCCAATGCGGATCGGCCGCGGAGCACCGCGCTCAGGCGCCCGGGCGCGCCGACCGAAGCCCCACTCCCGCAATCAACGACCCGATCGCCACCAAGCCCGCCCCAGCCCAGAAGATCAGCGGCAGGGGCGCGCTCAGCAGCACCGACGCGAACAGCGCCGACATCAGCGGCGTGCCGTTCGCGGCGAGGCCGAGGACATGGATGTTCCCGCGCAGCACGCCGATGTTCCAGAGCGTGTAGGCGAGCGTCACCGCCGCGCTCGCGAGCGCGACCTGGATGACGATGTGCATCGTCCAGTTCATCGGCGGGCGCTCCGCGTTGAGCGCGTGCACGATCCAGAAGCCCGCCGCGCTCAGCGCCATGAAGAACCAGAGCGCGTTCTTGCCTTTGGCCATGTGCTTCGTGCAGGTGCTGTAGAGCGCCCACACGATGGCGCCGATGAAGGCGAGGCCATAGCTGAGCGGATTCGACGCGGCGTTGTGGAAGAAGCGGCTGAGCGACAGTCCCTCCGGCGGCGAGGACGCCGTGATCACCCCAATGAAGGCGAGCGCCAGCCCGGCGAGCATCAGCGCGTTCAGCCGCTTGCGGTCGGCGATCGCGGAGCACAGCACGGTGAGGCTGGGCCAGAGGTAGTTGACCATGCCGACCTCGATGGCCTCGTGGCGCGTGCGCGCGAACCCGAGCGCCAGCACGAAGCAGAGCTCGTACCCCACGAACAGTGCGGCGCCGAGCCAGAGATAACGACGCGGCAGCTCGCGCAGCGAAGTGCGCGTCGGCAGGAGCAGCAGCGCGGACACGGTGAACAGCACCGCGGGCGCGCCGGTCCGGCCGAGGAATTCGATCGTGCTGCGCGTGACGCCGACGGAGGTGCTCCAGAACAGAATGGCCACGAGGCCCAGCAGCGTGGCGCCCTTCGACAGGTCAAACTTCGACATTCATGCTTTCGTTCAGGGCGACGTTTCTGGCGAATCTTCCGGGAGGCATGCCCACGTGCCGCGTGAACGCCACGCCGAACGGGCCGACGGCGCTGTAGCCGACGCGCTCGGCGATCTCCGCGATCGACAGCTCGCGCTGCCGCAGCCATTGTTTGGCGAGCGCCATGCGCCACGCGAGCAGGTAGGCCATCGGCGCAATGCCCACCGCACGGCTGAAGCGCTCGAAGAAGGCGGAGCGCGACATCGACGACTCCTTCGCGAGCTCGACGACCGTCCATGGCATCGCGGGCGATTCGTGCATGCGCCGCAGCGCCGACGCCAGCTTCGGATCGGCCAGGCCGCGCACCAGGCCCGGCGTCTGCGCCGTGCTCGCCGTCGAGCGGAAGGCTTCGATGAGGAGCACCTCCAGCAGCCGCGACATCACGATTTCGCGCGCCGGCCGATGGGCGCGGGATTCGTCGCCGACGAGCTGGACCAGCGTCGACAGGCGACTTTCGCCGCGCACGTGGACCCACTGCGGCAGCAGCGACACCAGCAGTTCCGCGTCCGGCGAGCCGAGCACGCAGTTGCCGACGAGCATCCTCATGTCAACCTTCCCGTTCGGATCTCCGATGCGCGCGCCGCCCGGCATCGGCGCGATCGGGGTCGTGACGGGCTCGCCCTCGCGCGGCGGCGGGCGATCCAGGCTCGAGGTCGAGAAGTTGCGCGCGGCCGGAATCAGCACGAAGTCGCCCGGATGGATCGTGATCGTGTCGCTGTGCGACGGCCCGTCGATCGTCACGTGGCACGAACCCTCGAGCGCGACGAAGTAGAACGGACGGCCTGTTTCGCTGCGGCGCACCGCCCAGGGCGCGGAAGCGACGACGAGCTTCGAGAACGGCGCCTGCGGCCGCAACAGGGATACGACTTCGGCCAACGGGTCGACCATCTGGACGATCTCGACAAAGTAATGGATTGCGCAGTGTAGTCAGTCCGGATTGCGCCCTCTATCGTGCGGACATCCCCAATCGAAGGAGTTCCCGATGTCCCGCACTTCCACCGTCCTGATCACCGGCTGCTCGTCCGGCTTCGGCCTCGAGACCGCGCGCTTCTTCCTCGACAAGGGCGGGCGCGTCGTCGCGACGATGCGCACGCCGCGCGAGGACCTGTTGCCGCGCTCCGAGCTGCTGCGCGTGCTGCCGCTCGACGTCACCGATGCCGAGAGCATCCGCCAATGCCTCCGGGATGCCGGCCCGATCGATGCGCTGGTCAACAACGCCGGCGTCGGCCTGCTGTCGCCGCTGGAGGCCGTCGACATGGCCAACGCGCGCGCGCTCTACGAGACCAACGTGCTGGGCACGATCGCGATGACGCAGGCGGTGCTGCCGCAGTTCCGCGAGCGCCGAGCGGGTGTGGTGGTGAACGTCACGTCGAGCGTGACGCTGATGTCGCTGCCGCTGCTCTCGGTCTACACCGGCAGCAAGGCGGCGGTGAATGCGTTCACCGAGTCGCTCGCGCTGGAGCTCGAGGCTTTCAACATCCGCGCGCGGCTCGTGCTGCCGGGCCGCTCGCCGGGCACGAGCTTCGGCGACAACGCGCGCAAGCTGACGAGCCCCGACATGCCGGAGGCCTACGTGGAATTCCGCGATCGCGTCTTCGCCGCGGTGCGCGACGCGTCCACGCCGGTGACCCACGCGCAGGACGTGGCCGAGGCCGTCTGGCGAGCGGTCACGGATCCGCAGGCGCCGATGCGGATTCCGGCGGGGGCGGATGCGGTGGCGTTGGCGACCTCGTTGGCAACGAACTGACGCGAGATCACTTCCCCGCCTGATACACCTTCACATACTCGACCTCGTACCCGATCGGAAAGATGCCGTCGTCGATCTCCCCGCCGAGGTCGCCGCCGATCGCGAGGTTGAGGATCAGGAACTGCGGCTTGTCGAACGGCCACTGCGCCGTTCCCTTGCCCAGGTTCGGATACGCCGCGTGCACCTGGCCGTCGATGCCGAAACGGATCTCCTTCGGCGTCCACAGCATCTGGTAGTTGTGGAACTCGCCGCAGGCCGTGGCGAGCTTCCTGCCGTCGCCGACGCCATGCCCGCCGTGGCCCGACGTCGTGTGCACCGTGCTGAACACCCAGTCGGGCTTCTGGCCCATGTGCTCCAGGATGTCGAGCTCCCCCGATGCGGGCCAGTCGCCCTGGCTGCCGAGCATCCAGATCGCCGGCCAGGTGCCCTGCCCGCAAGGCAGCTTCGCGCGGATCTCGAAGTAGCCGTAGGTCCACTCAGCCTTGCCCTTCGTGATCAGGCGCGTCGACGTGTACTTCTGGCCGCCCCAGTCGGGCTGCGACGACAGCGATTCCTTGCGCGCCGTGATCACCAGCCGGCCGTCCTTCAGCGCGGCGTTCTCCGCGCGCGGGCCGGCGTAGTACTGCTTCTCGCGGTTGTGCCAGCCTTGCTTGTTCATGCCCGTGTCGTAGGCCCACTTCGACTCGTCGGGCAACGCGCCCTTGTCGAATTCATCGGACCACACCAGCGTGTACCCCGCCGGCAGTCCGATCGGGCCGGTCGCCGCGCCGCCCTTCCCCGTCGCCGTCTGCGCCTGCGCGAGCGCCGCGCCGCCGTCGATCGCCAGTGCCGCCAGCAAGGGCAAGGCGGCCCAGCGCCGCGTCAGTCGTTGCTTCATGAACGAGGTCTCCGTATTGGTATTCAGCGCTTCGCGCGCCGCTGCAGCAGCTGCTCGGCATCCGCGAGCGCCGCCTTGATCGTCTTCTGTCCGCGCAGCACCTTGTCGAGCTCGGTCTGCACGACCTCCTCCGCGAACTTGGCCTGCTTGTGCACCGGCAGCGCGGTGATGCGCAACGCGTCGTCGCGCCACAGCAGCCGCGCGCGCTGCCCGCCGAGGAAGTCCACCGGCTCGCTGAAGAACGGGTCGTCGTGGACGTCGCGCAGCGCCGGGAAGGCGTCGTAGGACTTGAACGCCTGCAACTGCTGCTTCGGGTCCAGCGTCATCATCTGGATGAAGCGCCACGCGAGCAGCTTGCGCGACGGCGCGGACTTGCGCGCGATCGCATAGAAGGTGCCGCCATACGGCGCATGAGATCCACCGGGCAGCGACGCCGCGCGCCACAGTCCCTTGGTCTCCGGCGCGACGAACGCGTTGAGCTGCCCCACGAGCCACGCCCCCGACAACTCCGTCGCCAGGCGTCCCTGCTTGAAGCCGGCGCCCCAGTCGTTGGACCACGCCGGCACCTTCGCGTCGAGACCCTTCTGCCGCGCACGCAGCGACACCTCGAACGCGCGCTCGAAGCGCGGCGAATTCACCAGCACGCGCGACTCGGTGTCGAAGTAGATGCCCTCGCCCGGCTGCAGCCCGTCGGCGATCAGGATGTCCTTGATCTCCTGCACGTTGGCGATCAGGTACACGCCGGTGCGCGCCTTGATGCGCTCGCCCGCGGCGACATAGCTGTCCCAGCTGCGCGTCAGTTCCTCCGGGGGAACGCCTGCGCGCTCGAGGATGTCCTTGCGGTACAGCATCGTGCCGGGCCCGATGTCCGCGGGCATCGCGACCACCGCGCCGCTGCGTGCGATCGCCTGGTCATACGCATACGGCACGATCCGCGGGCGGTAGGCCTCGATGCCGAACGGCGGCTGTCGCAGATCCTCCAGCCCGCCGCCCTGCGCGAATCGACCGACGAAGCTCGACTCCAGCGCCATCACGTCCGGCAGCCCCACCGCCGTCGACAACGCGGTCGTCATCGCCGTGTGATGGTCGGTGTACTGGCGCATCAGGATGCGCAGCTCCACGTCCGGATGCATGGCCTGCCACGCCGGGATCGCCGCCTTGGCGATCTCGTCCATCAGCGGGAAGGCCGCGATCGTCAGCACCTCGCGCGCCTGCGCCAAGGCGGGAACGACCAGCACGCCCGACCACGCCGGCGCCGTCATCGCCGCGAGCATCCCGCGTCGGGTGAGGCCCTGGCGCACGCGCCCGTCGCGTCCGTTCTTCGCGCTCAAAAGTCGAGCTCCATCGTCATGATCGTGCCTTCACCCAGCGAGCCACCGGGCGGCGGTCGCAGATAGACGCCGAAGCGCGACGCCTGTCCGGGCCAGCGCTGAGCGCTCAGCGCCGCCATGGCCGTGTCGATGCCGGATTGCGCCTCGCCGGTGTCCGGATCGACGTTGGGCACGACGCAGCGCTCGCAAGCCGCCGCATGCATCATGCGGCGCCACCAGCCCTCGCCGTCCCGCCAGACCAACTGCATCAGGTGTTCCTCGATGAACGGCACCAGCGCCTCCTGCATGCCGCGCAGCACGAGGTTGGGCCGCAGCCGCCGCACGTCGACGCGGGCGAGTCCTTCCGCGGCCAGATGCTCGTTGAGCTCGACCACCGATCCCGTGGAAACCGCGTGCAGCGCGTTCGGCGCCGTCGCCAGCGCCGCGTGCCGATCGAGCTTCACGAGCCGGAGGTCGTGGCCGGTGACCTCGCGCAGGAACTGCGCCGCCAGGGCGCCGGCATCCCGACCGCGATGGCTCACCATGCGGCGTTCCTCCGGATGCCAGATCAGGGCATACGTCGCCGCGCCCTCCGCCTCGCGCGACAGCCGCAGCGGCTGCTGTCCCTGCGCGCACAGCAACAGCGCATCAGCCAGCAGCTTGGGCTGCAGCAGCGCCAGCTTCGGGTGCGAACCGAGCCACGCCAGCTCGCCGCGCGCGTCGACGACGATCCACTCGCGGTCGCCGACGATCCGGCCGTCCTCGTCGAAGCGCACATCGGAGACGCGCACCCCGGCACAGGACTTCACCGGATACACGTACAACGCGTCGACGCAGGCATAGGCCGTGGACGACACCGCCGCGGGATCGCCGTCGATGGCGGCCATGGCGGCAATGACGGAGGTCCGGTCCACGTCGACCTCAGCGCGGCAGCACGTAGGTCGCGATGCAGCGCGGCGGCAGCGCCGCGACGCCCGCCTGGCCGTCGATGCGCAGCGTGAAGCGATGCTCCCGCTCGCTGCGGTTCATCACGACGACGGCGATGCTGCCGTCCTCGTTGACCGCGGCGGTGCATTCGAGGTCCTGGCTGCTCGCCGAACACAGCACGCGGAATGCGCCCGGTTTGATGAAGCGGCTGAAGTGGCCGAGGTAGTCGTACGAGCTCTGCGGCATCAGCCGGTTCTGCTCGCGGTCCGCGAGCATCGGCGCGCTGCACAGGTTGCCGACGTGGTTCGGTCCGCCCGTCTCGTCGAGCAGCAGGTTCCAGTCGATCCAGCCCACCGTCCAGCGGTTCAGGTCGTTAAGGATGCTGCGCCCGTAGCGCTCGCCGGTGTTCCACGAGCCGATGTGCGGTCCGCCTTCCTGGCAGCCTTCGGTGAACAGCAGCTGCTTGTCGGGATAGGCGTCATGCAGCAGGCCGACGTGGTCGAAGTGGTCCTCGACGTACCAGTGGAAACCGCAGCCCCACACGTACTTCGCGGCCTCGGGATCCGAGTACACGACGTCCGCGCGTTGCACCATCTGGTCGCGGTTGTGGTCCCAGATGACGACCTTGATGCGCTGCAGCCCCGCCGCGTGCAGCGCCGGGCCGAGATGGTCGCGGACGAAGTCGCGTTCCTCCTCCGCGGTGTAGACGCACGAGTCCCAGCGCTGCACCGCGTCGGGCTCGTTCTGCACGGACACGCCCCAGACGGGCACCCCTTCGGCCTCATAGGCCTGGATGAACTTCACGTAGCACTGCGCCCAGGCCTTCGCGTACTGCGGCAGCAGCTTGCCGCCGTTGTTCATCTGCCCGTTGGTCTTCATCCACGCCGGAGGACTCCACGGCGACACCAGCAGCTTCATCGGGCCCGGCGCGACCTTCATCGCGGCCTGGATCATCGGCAGCAGCGCGCGGCGGTCGCGGTCGATGTTGAAGTGCGTCAGCGCCTCGTCGCCCGGCACGTCCGCATGCGCGTAGTTGCCCAGCGAGAAGTCGCAGCTGTTCATGTGCACGCGGTTGAAGGTGTAGCCGTGCCCCGCGTTCGCGTCGAAGTAGGCGCGCAGCAGCGCGTTCGCCTCGGCGGGCGGAAGCTTCTGCCACGTCGTCGCGGCAGCTTCGGTGAACGCGCCGCCGAAGCCCTCGATGCGCTGGAAGCGACGTGCGCTGTTCACCACCAGTTTGGGCATGCCCGCGATCGCGGCATCGGCCATCAGTTGCGCCACCGGCTGAAGCGCCAGCTCGGGCTGCGCCGCCAGGCGCGTCGAGCTCGCCAGGTCCGCGCCTTTTGCGGACAGCGTCCATCGCAGGGACGCACGCGCACCCGCTGAAGTTGTCTCCGTCATCGAACTACCTTTGTTGTCGTGTTCTGAACGGCGCTTGAAAGCGCTTTCATAACCCGAGCATAGAGGCAGTCGGCGTGACGGTCAATTCAGGGATGGCCCGGAGGCCTCACGCGGTGGCAGGCCCTCACCTTCTCCCGCAAGCCCTGACGGCGCGAGTGGTGTCGGTCGTATCGGTCGCGACGCTGGTCGCGTCCGCGGCGCTCATGCCAGCACGCCCGCGCCGTCGGACGCGGCGCAGACGTGGAACTCCGCGGCGCGGCCATCCGGCGAGCGGTAGCCGCGTTCGACCGCAACGCGGATCTCGTCGACCATCGCGCGCGGTGCGAGTGCGATGACACAGCCGCCGAAGCCGCCGCCGGTCATGCGCGCACCGCCGTGCTCGCCGATGACGTCCTGCATCAGCGCGGCGAGCGCATCGATCGGCGGGACGGTGATCTCGAAGTCGTCGCGCATGGACTCGTGGGACTCGCGCATCAGGTGGCCGATCGCGGCGAGGTCGCCGCGCGACAGCGCGTCGGCCAGGCCGGCGCAGCGCTGGCTGTCGGAAATGATGTGGCGCGCGCGGCGACGCACCACGGGGTCGAGCTGCCCGCCCAGCCGGGACCACAACGCGTCGTCGACGTCGCGCAGCGCCTTCACGCCGAGCCCCTTCGCCGCGGCCTCGCATTGCTGGCGGCGCAGGTTGTATTCGCTGTCGACGAGGCCGCGCTGGATCTTCGAATCGACGACCAGCACCGCGATGTCCTCGGGCATCGGGATCGGACGGACCTCCAGGCTGCGGCAGTCCATCAGCAACGCCTGGCCCTTCACACCGAGCGACGAGGACAGCTGGTCCAGCACGCCGCAGCGGCAGCCGGCGTAGACGTTCTCGGCGCGTTGGCCGGCGAGCGCCATCGTCGTCGGCGGCAGCGTCCAGCCGTTGAGCGCGGAGAACGCGTGACCGATCGCCATCTCCAGCGACGCCGACGAGCTCAGCCCCGCGCCCTGCGGCACGTTGCCCGCGATCGACAGCGTCGCGCCGCCGACGGCATGGCCCTGCTCGCGCAGCACGGCGACCATGCCTTGCACGTAGCGCAGCCATTGGGGACTGGCGGAGACGTCCGCCGCGTCGCCGATGCGGAAGCGACCGCGCGCCCCCTGGGCATCCCGACCCGCAACGCCCACGCTCGCCTCGCCGGTGATGCCACTCGACCCGCCAGGCTCGGCCGGCAGGTCGCAGGCGATGACTTCGACGATGTCGTCATCGCGCCGCGCCGCCGCCACGACCGTGTCGCGGTCGATCGCGCAGGGCATCGCGAAACCCTCGTTGTAATCGGTGTGCTCGCCGATCAGGTTGACGCGCGCCGGGGCGCGGGTCAGGCGCTCGGGCGACCGGCCGAATGCGCGTTCGAAGCCTTGCACCGCGCGCTCGCGCGGTGTCGCTGGACGGTCCTGGCTCATGCGCCCTCCGACTGCGCGGCGCGGCGCGCCTGCCGGTAATGCACGGTGTCGCTGACCCCGCGCAGCCGCTGCGCGGCGGCCTCCGGCGTGAGGTCGCGCTGCGCCTCGCCGAGCATCTCGAAGCCGACCATGAACTTGCGCACCGTCGCCGAGCGCAGCAGCGGCGGATAGAAATGCGCGTGCAGTTGCCAGTGGCGGTTGGCGTCGTCGTCCGGCTGTCCGGCGCCGTGCGGCGCGCCGTGCCAGCCCATCGAATACGGGAACGAACACTGGAACAGGTTGTCGTAGCGCGTCGTCAGGCGGCGCAAGGCGACGGCGAGATCGTCCGCCTGCGCCGTCGTCATCGCGTCGAGCCGCAAGGTGTGGGCCTTGGGCAGCAGCAGCGTCTCGAACGGCCACGCGGCCCAGTACGGCACGACGGCGACCCAGTGCCCGGTCTCGACGACCAAGCGCTCGCCCGCGGCCAGCTCATCGCGGACGTAGCGGACCAGCAGCGGTTCGCCGTGCCGGTCGAGGTACTCGCGCTGATGCGCGTCTGCGAGCACGGCCTCGTCGGGCCACTGATCCAGGCCCCAGGCCTGTCCATGCGGATGCGGGTTGGAGCAGCCCATCGCCGCGCCCTTGTTCTCGAAGACCTGCACCCAGCGATGGCGCGCGCCCATGTCCGCGGACTGATCCATCCAGGCCCGCACGACGGCGCGCAGTTCAGGCAACTCGAGTTCCGGCAGCGTGCGGGCGTGATCGGGGGAGAAGCACAGCACGCGGCACTCGCCGGCGACCGGTGTCGACTGCAGCAGGTCGGCACCCGCCTCGTCCGGGACAGCAAGGGCCGCCTCGTCCCCCTGCGGCGGCTGCAGCGCCGCGAAGTCGTTCGTGAAGACGAAGGTCCCCGTGTAGTCCGGATTGCGCTGACCGTTCGCCCGGACGTTGCCGGCGCACAGGTAGCAGGTCGGGTCGTGGCTCGGCAGGGGCGCGTCGTCGATCGACTCCTGTGCGCCCTGCCAAGGACGCAACGTGCGGTGTGGCGAGACCAGCACGTGACGGCCGTTCAGCGGATTGCGCCGACGGTGGACGCGGCCAGGCCGGTCGGCCCGCAACGCAACGCCCTCGGGGGACTCAGCGGGGGTGGCGATGTCGGCGACTCGCCCGTCGTGGTGTACCGGGTTCATGCCGGCGATTATCACGAATTTATTTGTTATTAATGGCAGAACTTCACCCGGGTCCCCAGAGCAACAGGGCCCATCTCATAAACTCGCCAATTCATTGGGTCCAAAGCGATGGGCCGCAACAAGACAACAGGGAACGCGCGATGGTGGAGGTCTCGGGCAGCCGGGTCTTGACGGTGGAGGGAGACGCGGCGCTGGCCGTCGCCAAGGCCCTCGCCTCGGACACGCGGCAGGCGATGCTGGGCCTGCTCACGCACCAGGTGCTGAACGTGTCGGAGCTGGCGTCGGCGATGAACCTCCCGCATTCGACGGTGAGCTTCAACATCAACCAGCTGCAGGCCGTGGGCCTCGTCTCGGTGGAGGTGGAACCCGGCACGCGCGGTCGGCAGAAGCTCTGCTCCAAGCGCTACGACGAGGTGCGTCTGCGCCTGCCCGGCGCGGCGATCGAGTCGCAGCCCAACGTCATCTCGATCAGCATGCCGATCGGCAGCTACCGTCAGGTCGAGGCCAAGCCCACCTGCGGCCTGGTCAGCGAGAGCAAGATCATCGGCATGCTGGACGACTCGCGCTCGTTCTTCGAGCCCGAGCATGTCTACGCGCAGCTGCTGTGGTTCGGCGGCTCGGGCTACGTGGACTACGCCTTCCCCAACAACCTGCCCTACGGCGCGGTGCCCAATCACCTCGAACTGTCGATGGAGATCTGCTCCGAGGCGCCGCAGTTCAACGAGGACTGGCCCTCCGACATCACGCTCTGGATCAACGACAAGGAGATCGGCACCTGGACCAGCCCCGGCGACTACGGCGGCAAGCCCTCGCTGCTGATGCCGGGCTGGTGGCAGGTCGACCGCACGACGCACGGGCTGCTCAAGCAGTGGAGCGTGGGGGAGCAGGGCTCGATGATCGACGGCGTCGCGCTGGGCGCGGTGAAGATCGGCGACCTGGACCTGCCGCAGACGAATCACATCAAGGTGCGACTGGGCGTCAAGGACGACGCCCGCAACCGCGGCGGTCTCAACCTGTTCGGCCGCAAGTTCGGCAACTACCCGCAGGACATCGTCATGCGGATCGCGTTCGACTTCCCGCGCGGGCACGGCCCCGATGCGGTCGCCGCGGACGCCTCGGTGTCGTCTCGACCGCCGCGCGAGATGCGCTGAGCGGCCCAGGGTTCACGGCGCCACTGACGCGCTCGCGGCGTCTGACGCGGCCCGTCAGCAACAAGCACACTTGTTATCGACGACACCGCGCTCAGATCGCGATGGCGTCAAGCGTCGTGGCTGTCCGGGTGGTCGGCCACAGCGCCAGGCCACCGGCCAGGCTCCACGCCTGCCCGTGGCCGAGTCGGCGCAACGCCCGCGCCGCCTGCGCGCTGCGGTTACCGCTGCGGCAGAAGAAGATCACCGGCGTCTGCTCCGGCAGCGCACGCCAGCGCGGCAGTGCGTTGATCAGCGCCGACAGCGGCACCGCCTCGGGCGCCAGTTCGTCGGTGGGGCTCATGCGCGCCTCGTAGGCCTCGCGCACGTCGACCAGCACCGGCTTCGGTCCGACGCCGTCGCCCAGCATCGACTGCAGGCTCCCGACGTCGAGTTCGACGCGCTCCGTCGCCCGCGCGCAATCCACGCGCGCGCCGCAGGCCATCGTCTGGTACTCGGTGGGCGCGAGGTCGCGCTCCAGCACGCCCTTGCCGATCGCGAAAGCCTCAGCGCTCAGGCGCCCCTTCAGCACGCCGTCGAGCAGCGGCTGCGCGCCGCATTCCACGGCAAGCGTCGTCGCAAAGCGGTCGTCGTAGTCGTGTCCGGGCAGCAGCAGGCCGTTCAGGCCGACATTGCGCTCCAGCGTCTTCAACGACGGGCCGAAGGCGGCCGGCGCGCTCTGCTCGAAATCGCTACGGCCCAGCGCGCCCGCCATCACCATGTCGCCGACGAAGGCCGAGATCAGCTCGCCGCCCGCGTGCAGCAGGTAGGCGGTGGAATCCTCCGTATGGCCGGGGATCGCGAGACGCGACAGCCGATGCGCGCCAAGCGCGATCACCTCGTTGCCCTTCGGCCAGCCCAGGGCGTCGACGCGATCGGCCAGCGCTTCCTCGGCGAGCAGGCTCGTCATCGCGTCGCGCAGCGCCTGCGCGGACGAGGCATGGTCGCCATGGCTGTGCGTGTCCAGCACCGCGGCCAAGGTCAGCCCGCGACATCGCATCCACTGCGCCAGCGTGCCGGTGAGTTCGGGCAGCGGGTCGACGACCACGCAGCGGCGGCTCGACACATCGGCGACGACGTAGCAGCAGGCGCCATCGACGGCGAAGCGTGTGAGCAGCTCCGGTGCCTGCGGGGTCTCGTTCGGTGCCGGCGTCTGGCAGGTCGCGCGCAGCGACTCGCCACAGGCGCGCAGGCGTCTGCAGGCTTCATCGATGGTCGACTCGGCATCGGCCGCGCCGAAGGACAGGCGCACCGCGGCGCCGGCTCGCCACGCCGGCAGGCCCATCGCCTGCAGCACGTAGCTCGGCGCCGCCTTCGCCGCGCCGCAAGCAGAGCCCCCGCTGACGCGCAGGCCGGCGGCGTCGAACAGGTCGAGCAGCAGCTTCGCACTCAGCCCGGGGACCGAGACGTTGAGCGTCGTCGGCAGGCTGATGTCGAACGGCGCGTTGAACACGACGCCGGGGAAGGCCTCGCGCAGCGCGTCGGCCAGGCGTTGGCGACGGTCCAGCAACTGGCCGAGCGACGCAAACACGCCGCCGCCTTCGAGCGCCTCCAGCACCGCACCCAGCGCGGCGATGCCGGCCATGTTCTCGGTGCCGGAGCGCTGCGCGCCCTCCTGCCCGCCGCCGGCCATCAACGGCGTGAACGGGGCGCCCTCGCGGACGTAGAGCATGCCGACGCCCTTGGGCGCGTAGAGCTTGTGGCCGGAGAACGGCGCGTAGTCGATCGCGCGTTCGCCGAGTTGCAGCGGCAGCTTGCCGAGCGCCTGCACGCCGTCCACCAGCCAGAGCGCGCCGGAGCCGCGCAGCGCATCGGCAATGCCGTCGAGGTCGCTGATGACGCCGGTCTCGTTGTTGGCGGCCATCGTGCAGACCAGGCCGGCCGAGGAAGCGTTCGCGCGCAGCCAGGCAAGGTCATGGCGGCCGTCGATGCCGACAGGGATCGCGACGACGTCCAGGTCCAGGCCCAGCAGCGTGTTCCAGTGCCGGAGCGCCTCGGGCACGGCCTTGTGCTCGGTGGCGCCGTAGAGCAGTTGCGGCGGGATGGCCTGGCCGGCCTCGCGCCGTTGTCGCAGCGCGGTCAGCGCGGACAGCACGGCGGTCTGGATGCCCTCGGTCGCACCGCTGGTGAAGACCAGCCGGCCGCCCGGTGCGCCCAGCACGCGCCGCGCGGTGGCGCGGACCGCGTCAAGCCGCGCCCGGGCCTTGAGACCACTGCCGTGGATGCTGCTCGGGTTCCCGAACGCGTCCGCCATCACGGAGAGCGCGGCGTCGCGGGCCTGCGGCAGGACGGGGGTGGTGGCGTTGGCGTCGAGGTAGATTTCCATGGTGGTCGATTGTCAGAATTCACGCTTGGAATCAACGTGCAAAATCCATCTTTCCTTGGCCGATTTCGGCAATTGAATTCCAAGGTTGGCCAACATGACGAAACTGGATTCCATCGACCGAAAGATTCTCGATGTCCTGCAGCGGGACGCGTCCGTGCAGGTGAGTGAGCTGGCGGCGGAGGTCGGGCTGTCGACGACGCCGTGCTGGCGCCGGGTGCAGCGGCTGAAGGAGTCGGGGGTGATCACCCGCAACGTGATGCTGGTGGACCCGAAGAAGGTGAACGTCGGGGTGACGGTGTTCGTGTCGGTGCGGACGAACGTGCACTCGCAGGCCTGGTTCGACCAGTTCCGCGCGGCGATCGAGGCGATCCCGGAGGTCGTCGAGTTCTACCGGATGAGCGGCGACGTGGACTACCTGCTGCGCGTGGTGGTGCCGGACATCGCGGCCTACGACCAGGTCTATCGCCGGCTGATCGCGGGGACGCAGCTGTCGGACGTCAGCTCCAGCTTCGCGATGGAGGAGCTGAAGTTCACGACGGCGTTGCCGTTGTCGTATATCGCGTGACGGCTGGTCCGCTCACCATCTCAGCCAATGTCGCCCAGCGAGCGCTCCCAGCGCCGCCGACATGCCCATCCCGAGCACGTACCAGATCGCGACGAATGGGGCGCCCATCTCGGGGCAGTGCAGCGAGTAGACGCACGCGCCCACCGCGCCCGCAAGCCAGCCTGCCGCCGCCCCGGTCAGCACCGGCCGCGTCGGCGCCAGACCGCGAAGCGCCCACAACAGGCCGACGCCGATCGGCAGCGCCGTCGCCGTCACGTTGAACACGCAGACCCGCCACGTCGTGCCCAGCACCAGCGGCACGCGCGCGGCGGGTTCAGCCATCCACAGCACCACCGCCGCCCAGATCCACAGCAGCGACACCGGCAGCCACACGCCCAGCCACCAGCCGTTCATCCGTGCCCCGGGGTGGCCGAGACGGAACACCACGACCAGGCCGGTCGCGGCCACCGCCAGCGGCATCGCCACCTTCTGCCAGAACACCGCCGTGCCCATCACTTCGGCCAGGTCGGCGCGGATGCCGAAGGCGCCCTGCACCCACGCCAGCGCCAGCGCCACACCCACCAGCAGCGCGACGGCGAAGCGCCGTTCGCCGGTGCGCGTCGGCACCGGGCCGGCGTCCTGCGCCAGCAATCCGATCAGGTCGTCGGTCTTCATGTCATGTCCTTCCACAGTCGCGCCAGCGTCTTCAATCCCCGGTGCACGCCGACCTTCACCGCCGACTCGCTCAGCCCGGTGAGCTGGGCGGTCTCCTGGACCGACAGTCCCTCGACCTTGGTGTGCAGGATCGGCAGGCGCTGGTTGGTCGGCAATCGATCCAGCAGCCGGCTCAGGTCGCGGCGCGAATCGCCGGCCTCGTGGTCGGCGGCCGCGAACACCGCGAGGTCGTCGTCGAGCGGCTCGTTCAGCGCGTCGTGCCGCTCGCGACGACGCCAGAGGTCGACCAGCTTGTAACGCGCGACCGCATGCACCCATGCCGTCAGCGGCTCGCCGCGGCGGTAGGTCTGACGTTGCGCGTGCACGGCCATCAGCGTCTCCTGCACCAGATCCTCGACCTCGTCCGGCAGCTGCTGCAGCCGCCGCCGGAAGTAGCCGCGCAGCAGCGCCCCCAGGCGCTGGAGGAAGCGGTGGTAAGCCCCCGCATCCCCGTCCAGCCCGGCCAGGAAGAGGTCGTGCAACTCATGTTCTGTCGCGATCACGGGATCTATTCGCGTCATGGGGCCGGAAGGTTACAGGGGCTCGAAAAAAGAAACCTGGAATTTTCCGGGCGGCGCTGTAACCCCCGGCGCAAATGGCACGAACTAACCCTCGGATGCGACGGACCAATCGGCGCGTTCATCACGCAAACACACCATCCACCCGCACAAGGAGTGCCCCCATGAAGTCGACCACCCTGAGCCTCGCCCTGGTCACCCTGACCGCCCTGTCCGCCTCCGCCATGGCACAGGACGCCAAGCCTGCCGCCGCGGAGAAGGAACGCTGCTACGGCGTCGCCATGGCCGGCAAGAACGACTGCGCCGCCGGCCCCGGCACCACCTGCGCCGGCACGGCCAAGATGGACTACCAGGCCAACGCGTGGAAGTACGTCCCCGCCGGCACCTGCACGACGATCAAGACCCCCAAGGGCATGGGCTCGCTCTCCGCGATCAAGTCCTGAGCGGCAGACCCTCATGACACACGCGCTGGGCGCCGGCCTGGGCTTCAAACCGGAGTTCGCTGAAGACGCGCTGGCGGCGCGTGATCCGGGACTCTGGTTCGAGGTCCACCCCGAGAACTACCTCGTCGCGGGCGGCCCGCGTCTGGCGCTGCTCGAGGCCCTGCGGGCGACACATCCGCTGTCGCTGCACGGGGTGTCGATGTCCCTGGGCGGCACGGCGCCGCCAGAGCCCGAGCATCTGAGGCGCCTCGCCGCGTTGGCGGACCGGCTGCAGCCGGCGCTGGTGTCGGAGCATCTGGCGTGGAGCCGCTTCGGCGGCGCGTATGCACCGGACCTGCTGCCGGTGCCGCGCACGACGGAGGCCTTGCGTCATGTCGCCGCGAACCTCTCCCGCATGCAGGACGCGCTGCAGCGCCGTGTCGCCATCGAGAACCCCACGCATTACCTGTCCCTCTCCCACGAATGGGGCGAGGTCGATTTCCTGCATGAACTCGTCCGCCGCAGCGGCTGCGGGTTGCTGGTCGACGTGAACAACGTGTTCGTGTCCGCGAGCAACCTCGGCATCGGCGCCTCGGCGTGGATCGATGCGGTCGACGGCGATGCAGTGATGGAAATCCACGTTGCCGGCCATTGTCCCGACGCCGGCGCCTCGACCGGACTGCTGATCGACAGCCACGACGCGGCGGTTGCAGCGCCGGTCTGGGCGTTGCTGGAGCGACTCACCGCGCGCATCGGTCCCAGACCGACATTGGTGGAGCGCGACGGCAATCTGCCGCCGTTCGACGAAGTGATCGTCGAGCGACGCCAGGCCCAATCCGTCATCGACGCCGCCGCGCGCGTCCGACGGGAGGTGCTCGCATGACGCTCGTCGAATTCCAGGCAGGCTTCTGGCGGGACCTCTGGACCGAGCCGGATCCCCGCCTCGCCTCAGGCGCCGCGACGATGCGGCCGGGCTTGGCCGTCTATCGCAACACCGTGCTGAAGGCCTGTGCGGATGCGCTGATCTCCCTGTATCCCGCCGTGCATCGACTGACCGGCGAAGCATGGATGCAGGCGGTCTCGCTCGATGCGGTGCGCGCGCACCCGCCGTCCAGCGGCGAGCTTCAGCACTACGGCGCGTTTTTTCCGGCGTTCCTCGACACGGCGCTCGCTGGCGGCGAACTGCCCTGGCTCGCCGAGGCCGCACGGCTCGATCGGCTCTGGAGTGAGAGCCATGTCGCCGCCGACGCCCCGGTGCTCGGCGTGGCGACGATCGCCGGGATCGATCCCGAACAGCTCGCCGCCTCACGACTGATTCCGCATCCCGCGGCGCGGTGGCGCTGGTGCGCCGACTGGCCTGCGTTCAGCCTCTGGGATGCCGCACGCTCGCACGCCGCCGATCCGAACCCGCCCCACTGGCGCGGACAGGGGGCGCTCCTCACACGGCCGTCGGGTGCCGTGCTCGCGCTCGAGATCGACGCCGCCGAGTGCGCGCTGCTCGATGCCTGTGCCGCGGGCGAACCGCTGTCCACCGCCCTGGACGCGGCCCAGGCCCGATTCCCTGCCTTCGATCCCGGCGCCGCGCTGGGTCGACTGCTCAATCAAGGCGCGTTCGCCGCGCTCACGGAGATTCCCGCATGAACACCATGACCTCGACTTCCCGCTCCGGATCCGGCTCGCCGTGGTCCCCGGCCTCGCTGCGGCAGCGCCTGGAGGCGCTGGTCTCCGACGACCTCATCGCGCTGGCCAGCCGCTTCAGCATCGCCGGCGTGTTCTGGCTTTCCGGCCGCACCAAGGTCGAAGGCTGGTTCACGCTGACCGACTCGACCTTCCTGCTGTTCCGCCAGGACTACGCGCTGCCGCTGATCCCGCCGGAGATGGCAGCCCACATGGCCACCACCGCGGAGCATGTGCTGCCCGTCCTGCTGGTGCTGGGCCTGTTTACGCGCTTCGCCGCGCTCGGCGTGCTGGGCATGACGGCGGTGATCCAGTTCTTCGTCTATCCGTCGGGCTGGCCGACCCACCTGAGCTGGGCGGCGCCGATGCTGTACCTCGTGGGCCGGGGACCGGGGCGATGGTCGCTGGACCATCTGCTGGGCTGGGGGCGGTCGAGCGAGCGCAGCGGTGGCATGTCGCGATGATCGTGAAGGACGTCTAGGTTTGCAGCCCGCCTTGGGGGCGCGCTTCGGGCGACTCATCACGCGCCAGCGATCTGCCGATCTCCAGCAGCGTGACGGCAACCAGCGATGGATCGGCGGTAAGCAGGACCCCCAGCGGGACGAGGCGGGCGTCCTCGTTCCGCACTTCGTCTCCAGGGTCGGCGAACAACTCGCAGTAGTCGTCTTCCCAGCGCACGGCATGCGTGAGGCGTTCGCCGCGAAGGGCGGCGAGGTTCGTCATGGCTTCGGACCGCTCAGGCACTGGATAGGGCCAGGCCTCGCGCAGCCAGCGCCATGCGCCTGCCGAGGAAGGGTCGAAGGCCACGCTCATGTCCGGAACGTCGCACGTCCAATGCCGCTCGTCGGGGAAGATCTGCAGCGCCGGCAGGTCCTGCGTCGCGTAGTAGTCGTTCGCCCCCAGCAGCAGCAGGTTCGCCCAAGAGGCGTCGGCGCGACGAAACCGGAAGGTGCCGAGATCGTCGACCGCCAACTGGTCCGGCAGCACCTCGGCAGTCGCGCACGCCGATGCACGGTCACGTCCAACGCTCCCGCACCGGGAATGAACACGTCGCGATGGGTGATGCGCAAGGCACCCTTGTGCGTGTCGATGGCGTCGAATTCCGACGGCATCGGCTGTTCCGTCAACCTCGGGTTGAGCAGCGTCGGTTCGTACACATGACCATCCGCGCCGATCCCACCCAGCGCCGGCTGCGCGACGCAAACGACGGCCAAGAGAACTCCCCGCAGCGCCCAGCCGGCGCTTCGTAGCTTGGTCATTTCTTCCCTCTCCCTCGCGCGGACGCCTGTGACCGTCCGCGGTTGTGTTTTCTTTGCGGCCCCTGAAAGGCGTCATCTCGACGCGGCGGATCCTGCCTTCCGCGCCGGGGACGGATTAAACAACAAATTCACATTAACTTAACGCCACACAAACACCAGGCAAACATCCATCGGATGCGGCAAACGCCCGCGCAGAGCCCCCTCGGCGGAGCCCGCCTTCACGGGTCCGCCGCCGCCGTGCGGTATAAACGCGGACCTAAAAAAGGGACCGGCGCCGCACGGCGTCCTGGACCTCGCCGCCGTCTGCGGAAGTCCACGGTCCGGCGCGCAGCGAGGTCTCGCGCCCGGATGTCTTCGAGGGAGTGTCATGTTGGTAGTCAAGCCCCCCGCCGTCGACGCGGGTTCCGCAGCGGTCCGTCCGCGCGCGCGCAGCCGTGGTTTCACGCTGCTGGAACTGCTGGTGGTCGTGGCGATCATCGGGCTGCTCGCCGCCTATGTCGGTCCCAAGTACTACGCCCAGATCGGCAAGTCCGAGCAGAGCCTGGCCAAGTCGCAGGTCGAGTCCTTCGCCCGCGCGCTGGGCGCGTTCCGCATCGACGTCGGCCGTTTCCCGACCACCGAGGAAGGCCTGGCCGCGCTGCGCACCGCCCCGTCCGGCGTCGGCGCGAAGTGGACCGGCCCCTACCTGGACAAGGACATCCCGCTCGATCCCTGGGGCCGCCCCTACGCCTACCGCTGGCCGTCGACGCGCGGCGGCGACTTCGACCTCGACTCGCTGGGCAAGGACGGCGCGCCCGGCGGCGAGGGCGAGAACGCGGACGTCCGCAACTGATGAACCCGCATCCGCCACTGCCGCGCGGATGAGCTGCCAAGGACTCCCGTCGTGCGCTTCCAGGTCCGTGCCTTGGACCCCACCCAGCAACTGGTCGACGTCGTCATCGACGCCCTCGACGAGGCCGGCCTGCGCCTGCAGCTGCAGCAGCGCGGGCTGACGCTCGTGCGCTTCCGCGCCGGGGATGGCCCGGGCGGTCGCGCACGCTTCCCGCTGCTGCTGTTCGCGCAGGAGCTGCATGCGCTGCTGGTCGCCGGACTCAGCGTGATGGAGTCGCTGGACGTCCTGGTGCGCAAGGAGGAATCGGCCGCCGCGCGCCAGGTGTTGACGCGCCTGTCGCAGGGCCTGCGCGAAGGCTTGCGCCTGTCGCAGGTGATGGCGCGGGAACCACGCGAGTTCCCGCCGCTGTTCGTCGGCATCCTGCAGGCCGCCGAAGGCAGCAGCGACCTGCCCGTGGCCCTGGCGCGCTACATCGACTACGAAACCCGCCTGGGCACGATGCGCCAGAAGATCGTGTCCGCCGCGATCTATCCGGTCATCCTGATGGGCGTCGGCGGCGCGGTCAGCGTCTTCCTGCTGGGCTACGTGGTGCCGAAGTTCTCGCTCGTCTACAAGAGCGGCGGCCGCACCCTGCCCTGGGCCTCGCAGCTGTTGATGGACTGGGGCGCCTTCGCCTCCGCGCACCTCGCGCCACTGGCCCTCGGTCTGGCTGCCGTGGTCGCCGCCATCGCCTGGTGGGTGCGCCGGCAGTTGAGCCAGGGCGCCTGGTGGCGCCTGCTGTCAGTGCTGCCCGGCACCCGCGGCCGCCTGGAGCTGCTGGAACTCTCCCGCCTGTACCTGAGCCTGGGCACCCTGCTCGCCGGCGGACTGCCGATCGGCACAGCGCTGTCGTTGGCCGCGTCGGTGCTGGCGGCCGACCGGCGCCCCGCCGTCGCCGAGGTGGCGCGCCGCGTGGCGCAGGGCGAGCCGCTCTCCCACTCCTTCGCCGCCGCGGGCCTGAGTACCACCGTCGCGGAAGGCCTGCTCAAGGTCGGCGAGCGCTCCGGCCAGCTCGGCCTGATGCTGATCCGCTCCGCCGAGTTCTACGAAGGCGAGACCACACGCTGGATCGAACGCTTCACCAAGGCCTTCGAGCCCCTTCTGATGGCAGCGATCGGCCTGGTCATCGGCCTGATCGTGCTGCTGCTGTACATGCCCATCTTCGAGCTCGCCGGGAGTCTGCAATGAGCGGCACCGCCCCACCGACCAAGACGGACACGACCGCCTCCGAACTGTCCCCGTCGGCCCTGGCCCGGGCTCGCGCGGCGCGCCACCCGATTGCGGCGCTCGCCGCCGAGCTCGTCATCGACGAGCGGGACGCCGCGCAGCGCCTGGCCGCGGCGTTCGGACTGCCGCACTGGGAGACGGCACCGATGCTGGAATGCCGGCCGCGCTTCGATCTGCTGGCACTGGCGCGCGGCCAGCAGATCGGCGCCGCGATCATGGAGGGGCGGGACGGCCTCGTCGCGGTCCTCGTCAACCCCTTCGACCTGGACCAGCAGCTGCATCTGGAGCATCTGGCAGCGGCGCCGCTGCGCCTGGTGCTTGCCACGGTCTCCGACCTGCACGCGTGGTTCAGCCAACAGGAAGCGCAGTCGCGCGCAGTCGACGGGCTGACGGGCGCCGGCGCGACACCGGCGTCCGCGGACGGCGCGGACGGCGCGGACGTGCTGGAGGTCCTGTCCTTCGCCGCGTTGTCGGAAGCCGGCAGCCAGACGGTGCGCGTCGTCAACTCCACGCTGTACGACGCGCTGCGCGTCGGCGCCAGCGACGTCCACTTCGAAAGCACGCCCGAGGGCCTGGCGGTCAAGTACCGCGTCGACGGCGCGCTCGACGCGATTACCACCGTACCCGGCGTGATGGCGGCCGAGCAGGTGATGTCGCGGCTCAAGGTGATGGCGGAGCTCGACATCGCCGAACGGCGCGTGCCGCAGGACGGCAGCTTTCGCGTCTCCGCGCAGGGCCGCGAGATCGACCTGCGCGTGTCCATCATGCCCAGCGTGCACGGGGAGGACGCGGTGATCCGGATCCTGGACAAGCAGGCGCTGCTCGCCGCACGAGGCGCGCTGACGCTGGACGCGTTGGGCTTCGACGCCGGCTCGCTGCGCTCGCTGCGCGAGCTCATGCGCGCGCCCTACGGCATGCTGCTGGTGACCGGGCCGACGGGGTCGGGCAAGACGACGACGCTGTACGGCGCGCTCTCCGAGACGCACACCGGCCGCGACAAGATCGTGACCATCGAGGATCCGGTCGAGTACCAGTTGCCCGGCGTGCTGCAGATCCCGGTAAACGAGCGCAAGGGGCTCAGTTTCGCGCGCGGCCTGCGCTCGATCCTGCGCCACGATCCGGACACGATCATGATCGGCGAGATCCGCGACAGCGAAACCGCCGAGATCGCCGTGCAGTCCGCGCTGACCGGTCACCTGGTCCTGACCACGGTCCACGCCAACAACGTCTATGACGTCTTCGGCCGCTTCCTGCACATGGGGCTGGACCCATTCGCGCTGGTGTCGGCGCTCAACGGGGTCTGGGCGCAGCGCCTGATGCGACTGAACTGTCCCCATTGCAGCGTGCCGACGACGCCGACCGCCGAGGAACTGCGCCTGGCCGGGCTCCCTCCCGGGGAGGCCGGCGCGCACGTGTTCATGCAGGGCCGCGGCTGCGGCGACTGCCGTGGCACGGGCTACAAAGGACGCCGCGCGATCGCCGAGATCCTGCGGCTGGATGACGAACTGCGCGAGCTGATTGTCGAGCGCCAGCCCATCCGCCGCATCAAGGAAGCGGCCCGGCTCAAGGGCACGCGCAGCCTCGCCGAGGCAGCGCAGGACCTCGCCCGCCAGGGCCTGACGACGCTCGAGGAGGTGACCCGTGTGTCAGTGGCGGCCTGAACCCGCGGGCCTGGGCCTGGGCGTCGACCGCCTCGTCCTGCGATACGGCGCGCGCACGACGTCGGTGCCGCTGGTGCTGGCGCCCGACGCGGGCGACGAGCGTCGCGCCGCGGCCCTGGCCGAGGCCCTGCGCATCCTGCGCGAGCAGGCGCCCTGGGGACGCGCGAAACCGGCGCTGGTCGTCGACAACCGGTGGCTGCGCTGGTGGACCCAGGCTGTGCCGGACGGCGCGCGCTCGCTGTCGGAACTTCGCGCGGTGACTGAGTCGCGCTGTGCCCAGCTGTTTGGCGGCACGCCGGGTCGCTGGCGCATCGCCGGCGACTGGCAGGCGGCGGGAGACTTCCTCTGCGTCGCCACGCCGGGCTGGATCGTCGACGCCGCCCGCAGCGCCGGCGCGGGCGACGTCGACACGTTGCTCGGCCGCCAGCTGCGACACGCCAGCGTCGTCGCGCGCGCACCGCTGGCCTGCCTGGTCTGCGCCGACGACGCCGTGGTGCTGAGCCTGCGCGCGGGCCGGGTGCGGGCCGCCCGTCCGCTGCAACTGGCGGCGGACGTCCACGAGCGCGAGCGGCAGATCGTCGAGGAACTGCATCGCGCGGCCTTGCGAGACGGCGTCATGCTCACAGACGCGGCGCTGCCCTGGTTCGACACCGCGGCCTCGGGTCCGCAGCGGATCGCCGCGGCGGACCTGATCCTGGAACGCCGGCCCTACGACGGCCTTGCGGGTCTTGCCGCCGATCCGGCGCTGGATCCGGCCGCCTTCGCCGCCCTCCTGGCGCGCGGCACGCCGCCAACGGGAGCGCGCGATGCGCACTAGCGTGTGGTCGCCGACGGACAACCTGCGGACCTGGTGGCTCGGTCATGCGCCGGGTCATCGGACCCGGGGCGCCGCCTTGCTCGTGCTGGCGCTGGCCGCGGCGGGCGCCTGCGCGGCGCTGGTGGACCTGGATCAGCGCGCCGGCGCGGAGCGTCAGCAACGCCGCCAGGCGCTGGAGCGCCGCCATACGGCGCTCGCCCAGCGTCCCGTGGGCAAGCCGCGCATCGTGGCGCCGCTGAGCGCTGACCAGATCACCGCGCACAACGAAGCGGCACGCCAACTCAATCTGCCCTGGCCGATGCTGCTGGACACTTTCGAGCGGCAGTCCAGTCCCGATCTGGCGCTGACCCTGCTGGAGCCCGACGGCCGCAAGCAGCTGGTCCAGGTCCAGGCCGAGGCACTGCGCATCCCGACGCTGCTGGGGTATGCCGAGGCGCTGAGCCGCGGGCCGGGCGTCGAGCAGATGCTGCTCCAGCAGCACGAGACCAACGAACAGGACGCGAATCTGCCGGCGCGCCTGAGCTTCCGGCTTCGACTGTCGTCCGCGGCCTGGACCGGCTCATCGGAGCACACGCCATGACCCGCAGCTTCTGGTCGCGCGCTCGAGGTTCGGCACCGGCCGCGACGCCCTCCGCCCGGTCCGACGAAACGGCCGCCCGGCCCGGTCGCCCCTGGTGGCACGGCCTGCGCTTGCGCGCAGAGGTTGCGCAGTGGCGCTTCGGCGCCGGCTGGGGCGCGATGGCACTCATGATCGCCGTGCTGGTCACCTGGGCCGTGGTCGTGGCGGGACGGGCCCGGTCCGAGGAAGACCAGCTGCAGCGCCTGGCCGCGGACGTCGTGCGCCTGGAGGTCGCCGCCGCGGCGGCCAATGCCGCTTCGGACACCGGCCTCGCGACTGCCCCGTCCGCATCGGGCGCCGATCTCGATCCCGGCGCGCGCGCCGCCGCGTTGCGGCAAGTGCTCGGCGATCCGCGCGAAACGACGGCGGTCCTGATCCGCCTCTATCAACTGGCCGAGGCGCGCCAGCTGGCGGTCCGTCAGGCCGAGTTCAGCCAGCCCCGCCCGCGCGGCGGCATCGGCCGGCTGCAGGTGGTGATGCCGATCAAGGGCGGATATCCGCAATTGCGCAGCTTCATCGACGACGCGCTGCGCGCGTTTCCGAACCTGTCTCTGGACCGGGTGACCTTTAAGCGCAACCAGGTCGGGCAGGAGCAGTTGGAGAGCGCGCTGCATCTGTCGCTGTGGCTGCGAGAGGGCGAGGACGCCGCACCGGGCAGCGACACGATCCACGACGCGGACGACCACCCCGAGAAAGCGCCGACCGCGGCGTCCGCCGCCGCTCCGGGAGCCTCGCGATGAGGCCGCGCCGTTCGATCCCGGTCCGCCTGCTGGCGCTGTTCGGCGTCCTCGGGGTGACCGCCTATCTGGCTTTCGTGACGGATCCGTCGGGCCCCGGTCCGGTCTCGCGTCCGACTGAACGCCACGCACGTACGACCGCGGCACCGTCGACGCCGGCGCCCGCCGTGAGCGCTTCCGATCGCGCGCCGCCCGTCCGCGCGCTGCCGGGCATGGACGCATTGCCTGTCGCGCTGCTGCCGCGGCAGCAGTTAATGGGCGACAGCGCCCGGTCGCCGGGTACCGCCGCCGTGCCCGCGCCGTTCTCGCCTGCGTCCGATCCGTTCGGGCGCCGCGACTGGACGCCGCAGCCCCCGCCCCCGCCGCCCCTCGTGGCGCAGGCGCCGACCGCGCCTCCGCTGCCGTTCACCTATGCCGGCAAGCGGCAGGACGGCCCGCAGTGGGAGGTCTATCTGATGCGCGGCGACACCGTGCACATCGTTCGCGAAGGCAGCAGCTTCGACGGCGCCTACGGCGTCGTGTCGATCAAGCCGCCCGTGTTGACCCTGAAATACCAGCCGCTGGGCATTGAGCAGACGCTGCCGATTGGAGAAGCAGAGTGACAGGCAGAGTGAAGGGCGGAGGATGCCTCCGCGAGATGCGCCGCAGGCCCTTGGAGTCGACGCCGCCATCGGCGCCGCTGTCGGCAACGGGCGTGCGCCGCTTGATGGCCCTGGCGGCGCTCGGCGCGGCCTGGCTGCTGGCAGGCTGTGCTGCGCAGATGGCCCATCGCGACGGCATGGCGCTGATCGGCACCGGACAGACCGAGCAGGGGTTGGCCCGACTGGAGGAGGCCGCGCGGCTCGATCCGGCCGCCGCCGACTACCGCGTCGACTACGTGCGGCTGCGTGAGCAGTACGCCCAGGCCCTGATCGCGCAGGGCGACGGCGCGCTCGCGCAGCAGCGTTACGACGAGGCCGCCGCGGCCTACCGCCGCGCGCTGACGGCCCGCGTGGCCATCGACCGCGCCGAGGCCGGCCTGCGGCGGGTTGACCGCATGCGCCGCCACGACGCCTGGCTCGCCGAAGCGCAGACCGCCTTCGATCGCAAGGACTGGCCCGGCGCACAGACGCGGTTGGCCGCGATCCGGATGGAGGAGCCGACCCACGCCGGCGCGCAGGCGCTGCAGAAGCGCCTGGACGAGCGCCAGGAGCCGCCGCGCCTGGAGCCCAGCCTTGCCGAGGCCTATCGCCGGCCGATCAACATCGAGTTCCGCGAGGTGCCGCTGCGTACCATCTTCGAGGTGCTGTCGCGCACCTCGCGCCTGAACTTCCTGTTCGACAAGGAGGTCAAAACCGATCAGCGGACCTCGATCTACCTGCGCAACAGCACCGTCGAAGCGGCGCTGAACTGGATCCTGCTGACCAACCAGCTGGAGCTGCGCGCGCTCGACGCCAACACGGTGCTCGTCTACCCCGCCACCGCCGCCAAGCAGAGCGAGTACCAGCCGCTGGTGGTGAAGAGCTTCTACCTCGTGAACGCCGACGCCAAAAACGTCGCCAACACGCTCAAGACGCTGCTCAAGCTGAAGAACGTGGTGGTGGACGAACGGCTCAACCTGGTCATCGTGCGCGACGCGCCCGAGGCGGTGCGGCTCGCGGAAAAGCTGGTGACGGTGCACGACGCCACGGAGTCCGAGGTCATGCTCGAGGTCGAGGTGCTGGAGGTCAAGCGCGGCAAGCTGACCGACCTCGGTGTGCAATGGCCGGACCAGGCCTCGCTGAGCCTGCTGCCCAAGGGCAACGGCTCGACGCTGACCCTGGCCGACTTCCGCGGCGTGACGCGCGACGACATCGGCGTCTCCGTGGGCGCGACCGTCGTCAAGGTCAAGAACCAGGACTCTGACACCAATATCCTGGCCAATCCGCGCATCCGCGCGCGCAACCGCGAGAAGGCCCGCATCCTCATCGGCGAGCGCGTGCCCAACATCACCACCACGTCCACCTCGACCGGCTTCGTCGCGGAATCCGTCAACTACGTGGACGTCGGCATCAAGCTCGAGGTGGAGCCCACCGTCTACATGGACGGCGAAGTCGCGATCAAGGTGGCTCTCGAAGTGAGCAACATCACCAGCCAGCAGCAGACCAAGTCGGGCTCGCTGGCGTACCAGCTCGGCACGCGCTCGGCGCAGACGGTGCTGCGGCTCAAGGATGGGGAGAACCAGGTCCTGGCCGGCCTGATCAACAATGAGGACCGCCGCTCCGCCAACAAGGTGCCCCTGATCGGGGAGATCCCAATCCTCGGGCTGCTGTTCGGCAATCAGGCCCAGGATGCGAGCAAGACCGAGATTGTCCTGTCGATCACGCCGCGCATCATCCGCAACGTGACGCGTCCGGACCTGCAGACCCAGGAGTTCGGCTCCGGCACCGAGACCACTTTGCGCCCCTGGCCGGCCGAGATCGCAGCGGTCGCGCAGTCCGCGACGCCGACGGCGCCCGCTGCGCCTCCGGTGCCGGGGCTGTCGGCGCAACCTCTCGTCGGCGGCGCGCCCCAGATTGCACCGACGCCGTCGCTCGGTGCGACGCCGACCGTCGCCCCGGTCCTGGCGCCCGGCGCGGCCGCCCTGCCGCCACCGTCCACGCTGCCGACCACGTCGGCGGCAGGGACCGTGGCCGGTGCCACCGCGATGCGTTGGGAAGGCCCGACGCGGGTCGCGCCCGGCGAGACGGTGACGCTCCAGCTCGGCCTGCAAAGCGAGCAGGCGCTGAACAGCCTGCCCGTCGTCATCGGCTACGACGCGGCAGTGCTTCAGTTCGTCTCCGCCAGCGAAGGCGGTTTCATGAAGGAAGGCGGCGCGGCCGGGCGCTTCACGTCACGCGTCGTCACGCCGGGCCAGGTGGCGATCACCGCTGCGCGTTCCGGCACGGGCGGCAGCAACGGCCCCGGCGTGCTGACCACGCTGACCTTCCGCGCGCTGGCGCCCGCCCGTCCGGCGGTCCAGTCCGGCGCCCAGGCCCCGGCGGCCGACGCGCCGGTGACGACCTCGCTGCGCGTGCTCAGCGCGGCGGGACAGCGCGCGGACGGCCAGTCCGCGCCCGTGCCGCTGCCGGCCCCGCTGCAACTGACGGTCGCGCGCTGAACCTCGGCACGAGCTGCACCTGACCATCGTCGCCAGCGTCCTTCCGCCATGACTTCGCCCCTCCGCCCCGTCATCGCCCGAGCCGCACCTGCGGCACGCACGAAGAGGCGCGGCTTCACGTTGATCGAACTGATGGTGACCTTGGCTCTGCTGTCCCTGCTGGCGGCGCTGGCGGTCCCGCTGGTCCAGACGCAGGTACAGCGGCAGAAGGAGCTCGAGCTGCGGCGCGCGCTCTGGGAGATCCGCGACGCGGTGGACGCCTACAAGCGCGCGGCGGAACAGGGCCGCGTCGCCGTCAAGGCCGGACAGACGGGTTATCCGCCCTCGCTGACCGTGCTGGTCGAGGGCGTGGAGGACAGGACCGATCCGAAGCGCCGTCGCCTCTTCTTCCTGCGGCGTGTGCCGCGCGATCCGTTCGCCGACGATCCTTCGCTGAGCGACGAGGACACCTGGATGAAGCGCAGCTACCAATCCGGCCCCGAAGCCCCCGAGCCGGGCGACGACGTCTACGACGTGTCGTCCGGCTCCGCGCTGACGGGCCTCAACGGCATTCCGCTGGCACGATGGTGACGAGACCGATGCGCCGCGCGCGCGGCTTCACGCTCATCGAGCTGCTGGTGGTCCTGGCGATCGTCGCGCTGCTGTCGGCGATCGCCGTGCCGCGCTACTACGCCCAACTCGATGCCGCCAAGGAGACAGTGCTGCGCGAGAACCTGCGCACGATCCGGCAGACGCTGGACCGCTTCTACGGCGACCGGGGACGCTACCCGGAACGGCTGGAGGAACTCGTCGAGACGCGCTACCTGCCGACCCTGCCGCTGGATCCGATGACCGAGTCCAGCACCACCTGGATCGTGGAGCCGGCACCGCAGGGCTACCAGGGCGCGGTGTTCAACGTGCGCAGCGGATCCCCGCTGCGGGCGCGCAATGGCTCGGCCTTCTCCGAGTGGTGAGCGGCGCGGCGCCCGCGCCCGCCCTCCGGCGGCGCGCGGTTTCGCCTACGTGCTGCTGCTGATCACGCTCGCGGTCGTGGGCGTGGGGGCGCTGTGGTCGGTACGGCTCGGCAGCGCGTGGGAACAGCACCGCGCCGAGGACGAGCTCCTGCGCGTCGGCCACGAATACCGGCGCGCCCTCGAGGCCTATCGCGCCGCCGGACGCGGCGAGGGCCCGAAGGACCTGAAGGAACTGCTGCTGGACCCGCGGGTGCCGCACAAGCGGCGCTTCCTGCGCCAGCGCTACGCCGACCCGGTCACCGGCGCCGACGACTGGATGCTGGTGCGCGACGCCGACGGCCGCATCCTGGGCCTGCACAGCCGCTCGACCCGCGAGCCGGTGGCCCGCCTGCAGATCTCGACCCCGCAAGGCCTAACCCCGGCCCTGTCCTACCGCGAGTGGGTCTTCGGCCCGCCGCCGGACTGGTTCGCGCAGCACCGGGCGGCCGACCCGCCGCGACCGGGTCAGGGCTGGTGAGACAAAGGGACCGGGAGGGACCGGGCCCCTTGAAACGTCGCAAGCCGTCCATATAATCTCCCTGCTAGCACTCGCGATGGTCGAGTGCTAACAAGCCCCGAGGCCCTGGCTGAGGGGCTTACTTCTTGTGATGGACTGGCTTGTGCGCTGAGCGCACGGCGGGTCCTTGAAGCAAGTCTGCATTAGTCAAGGAGATCTGATGAAACTGCGTCCTCTGCACGATCGCGTGATCGTTAAGCGCCTGGAAAACGAAACCAAGACGGCCTCCGGCATCGTCATCCCCGACAACGCCGCCGAGAAGCCCGACCAGGGCGAAGTGCTGGCCGTCGGCCCGGGCAAGCGCAACGACAAGGGTGAATTCATCGCCCTGAACGTCGCCGTCGGCGACCGCGTCCTGTTCGGCAAGTACAGCGGCCAGACCGTCAAGGTCGACGGCGACGAGCTGCTCGTCATGCGCGAGGAAGACCTGTTCGCCGTCATCGCCAAGTAATCGGCGACCGCGACAGACTTTCATCCAGATAAAGATTTCGGAGAGATACACATGGCAGCAAAAGACGTTGTCTTCGGCGGCGAGGCCCGTGCCCGCATGGTCGAAGGCGTGAACATCCTGGCCAACGCGGTCAAGGTCACGCTGGGCCCCAAGGGCCGTAACGTGGTGCTGGAGCGCTCGTTCGGCGCCCCCACCGTCACGAAGGACGGTGTCTCGGTCGCCAAGGAGATCGAGCTCAAGGACAAGCTGCAGAACATGGGCGCCCAGATGGTCAAGGAAGTCGCTTCCAAGACCTCGGACAACGCCGGTGACGGCACCACCACCGCCACGGTCCTGGCCCAGGCCATCGTCCGCGAAGGCATGAAGTACGTGGCCGCCGGCATGAACCCGATGGACCTGAAGCGCGGCATCGACAAGGCGGTCACCGCCCTGGTCACGCAGCTGAAGGCGGCCTCCAAGGCCACCACGACCTCCAAGGAAATCGCCCAGGTCGGCACCATCTCCGCCAACTCCGACGCCGACGTCGGCGAGATCATCGCCAAGGCGATGGACAAGGTCGGCAAGGAAGGCGTGATCACCGTCGAAGACGGCAAGAGCCTGGACAACGAGCTCGACATCGTCGAAGGCATGCAGTTCGACCGCGGCTACCTGTCGCCGTACTTCATCAACAACCCGGAAAAGCAGTCGGCGATCCTGGACAACCCGTTCGTCCTGCTCTACGACAAGAAGATCTCCAACATCCGCGACCTGCTGCCGACGCTGGAAGCCGTCGCGAAGTCGGGCCGTCCGCTGCTGATCATTGCCGAAGAAGTCGACGGCGAAGCGCTGGCGACCCTGGTCGTCAACACGATCCGCGGCATCCTGAAGGTCGTCGCCGTGAAGGCCCCGGGCTTCGGCGACCGCCGCAAGGCCATGCTGGAAGACATCGCCATCCTGACCGGCGGCAAGGTGATCGCCGAGGAAGTCGGCATGTCGCTCGAGAAGGTCACGCTGGCTGACCTGGGTCAGGCCAAGCGCGTCGAAGTGGGCAAGGAAAACACCACCGTCATCGACGGCAACGGTGCCGGCGCCGACATCGAAGCGCGCGTCAAGCAGATCCGCGTCCAGATCGAGGAAGCCACCAGCGACTACGACCGCGAGAAGCTGCAGGAACGCGTGGCCAAGCTGGCCGGCGGCGTCGCCGTCATCAAGGTCGGTGCCGCCACCGAAGTCGAGATGAAGGAAAAGAAGGCCCGTGTCGAAGACGCGCTGCACGCCACCCGTGCCGCCGTTGAAGAAGGCATCGTGGCCGGCGGCGGCGTCGCGCTGCTGCGCGCCCGTCAGGCCGCTGGCACGATCAAGGGCGACAACGCCGACCAGGACGCCGGCATCAAGCTGATCCTGAAGGCCATCGAAGCCCCGCTGCGCGAGATCGTCTACAACGCCGGTGAAGAAAGCTCCGTCGTCGTCAACACCGTGCTGGCCGGCTCCGGCAACCACGGCTACAACGCGGCCAACGGCACCTACGGCGACATGATCGAGATGGGCATCCTGGATCCGACCAAGGTGACCCGCACCGCGCTGCAGAACGCCGCGTCCGTGGCCTCGCTGATGCTGACGACCGAGTGCATGGTCGCCGAAGCGCCGAAGGACGAGTCCGCCGGCCCGGCCATGCCTGGCGGCATGGGCGGCATGGGCATGGACATGTGATGTCCGCCTGAGCACGGCGCGCGGTGGTCCCACCGCGCGTCACGCTCGGGACCCACGCTCTCGAAAGGGGTCGCTTCGGCGACCCCTTTTTTCGTTCGTGCAAGATGAGTCGGTTGCGCTTCGATACGACGTAGGCTCGACCATTGCCAATATCCGCTGCAGCATCCGCTCAGCATCATGGTCACCGCCGGCCGCCAGGTCGCGCGGCCATCAGGCTTTCCCCAGGCCGCACGTCCCCGTGCCCCAGGGGATGTCACCTGAATCAGGGGCGACCATAATGCAGCTGACAACTTGTCACAAATGATGGTCCAAGCGTCTTCGCCCTCCCTGCAGTCCCTGCTCGACGACACCCTCGCGCATGTGCCCGCGTTGGCGCACGCGGTCTACAACGGCCTGCAGGATGAGCTCAAGAGCAGGCTCGAACATCACCAGTTGCTGGCCGGATGGTCCAAGCGGCGCGCGAGCTTCGCGTCCGACTTCGAAGGCTCGCTCAACCTCCTGCTGAAGACGGCCCGCGACGGCGGCGATCCGCTGCAGCGGGAGCGCCCCGTCTCACGCGGCGGCGAACTGTCCTTCAGCCTCGTCGATGAGAGCCAGGCCCTGAAGGACGTCGCGATCGCGCACGTGATCACTGCGATCGAAGACCAGTCCCGGGCCGAGCTGCATCAGCTGGGCAACTTCTTCGCCGCGCTGCGCGGCATCGCGCGGCCGTTGAAGAACGACAACCCGTTGCGGGCCGCGCTGTTCGCACAGGCGCTGGCACGCGCCATCGAAGGCGTGGACCTCGACGCCGACGGCCGCTATGCGCTGATGCGCATGGCCGCGCATCCGCTGGCGACCAAGCTGCAGCCGATCTACACCCTGCTCTGCCAGAGCCTGAGACAGGCGCAGTTGAGCGGCATGCTGACCAGCCACGGGTCGGCGCTCAAAGAGTCGGAACTGCGCCTGCGCCAGTTCAAGACCTTGACCGACACGCCGACGCAGAACGCAACGCTGGACCAGGTCGCGATGAAGCTGGACCTGATGAACACGCGCGCCGCCGAGCTCGGATCGGCGCGCGCCGCGGTCCCTGGTTCGCCCACTCCGCCGGCGGGCGCCCTGTCCGCCCCGCCGCCCAAGCTGGGGCCGGGCATCGGCGCGCCGGGCACGGACCTGCTGTCGCGTCTGTATGACCAGATCCTGGCCGACGACAGCCTGCAGCCGCCGCTGAAGGTCCTGATGGGTCGACTGCAGGTCGCGATCGTGCGCCTGTCCAAGACCGATCCCTCGCTGCTGCGTCGCCAGGACCATCCGACCTGGCAGTTGCTGAACCGCCTGGCCGCGCACGGCGCGGGCTTCCAGCGCAGCGACGACGCGGAACTGAAGGCCTTCCTGCAATTCCTGGAACGCGTGATCCAACCGCTGCTGGACAGCGCGCATCCCTCCGCGTTGCAGTTCCAGCAGGCATTGACCGAGGTCGACACCCACATCCGCGCGCAGGCCGAGGCCCGCGGCCAGCGCAGCGCGGTGGCGCTCGAGCGCCTGGACCGCGAGCAGCGCCGCCAGGAATGGCAACGGATGCTGCGCGACCAGTTGCAGCACCAGCTCGACGATGCCCAGGCGGGCAAGCTGATGCGTCGTTTCCTGCTCGGTCCCTGGGTCGAGGTCATCGCGCAGGCGATGGTCCAGCACGGCCGGGATGCCTCGGAACCGCAGACCTACATCGAGCTCGTGGACGCGCTGCTGCACAGCGTGTCGCCGCAGCCGGACGAGGCGGGGCGCACGCGCCTGCGCGCCCAGTTGCCGGACCTCGTCCGCGCGCTGGACCGCGGCATGGATGCCATCGCGCTGCCGCAGATGCAACGGCAGACCTTCCTCGACGAGCTGATGCGCCAGCACGGCAGGGTGCTGCGCGGACTGCCGGCCGTGGAGGAGGCCGCCCCGGCCGCCCCGTCGCCGCGACGCCCGGCGCAGACGTCCGAGGAACTGCTCCAGCAACTGCTCGACGAACGCGAGTCGCAACTCCCCTCGCGCTGGGCCTACGAGCGCGTCGACCGCGGCCAGTTGCCGACGGTGCCGGTGGCGCTCTACAGCGAGGAGCACTCGCCCCACGCGCACGCGGCGCTGCAGGACTGGATCGCCGGCGTGCACATCGGCGGCTGGTACCACTTCTTCCACCAGAGCGAGTGGATCACCGCGCAGATCGCGTGGATCAGCGACAGCCGCCAGATGTTCCTGTTCGTCGGCCAGGCGTCGGAGGAGCGCCACTCGGTCACGCGCGGCGCGCTGGAACAGCTGGTCGCCAACGGGCTGATCACGCAGCTGGAAGACGAGCCGCTGCTGCAGCGCGCGATCGGCACGCTGATGCTGGACCTGGACCGCGCCCCGCCCAACGGCAACGATCACTGACGGACACCGTCGGGACGCCGCCGGGGCCTGCCCGCGGGCCAGGTTCGGGTCACAATGCGCCCGCCTCGCGCCGTCGCCGCGAGCTTGTCCCGCAGCCCGATGTCCGCCCTGTCCCGAGATCCCCGCGTCCTTCCCCGCGTTCGTCGCCTTCTGCGCCTGAGTGGCCAGTGCCGCCTGGCGCTGGCGGTCGCCCTGATCGCGCTCGCCGCGCCGGTCGCCGGCCTCGCCCAGACGGTGCCGCCCAACCCCCCGCCCGGGCCGGTGGCGACGCCCGCGGCCGACCAGGCCCAGCGGCCCAAGCTCGGGCTGGTGCTCTCGGGCGGCGGCGCGCGCGGTCTGGCGCACGTCGGCATCCTGAAGGTGCTCGAACGCGAACGCATCCCCGTCGACATCGTCACCGGCACCTCGATGGGCGCGATCATCGGCGGGCTCTACGCCAGCGGCATGTCGGCCGACGACCTCGACCGCGAGCTGTCGCGGATCGCCTGGGACCGGCTGTTCGCGAGCCGCGTCGACCGCCAGGACCTGTCGCAACGCCGCAAGGAGGAGGACTTCGAGTTCTCCGCGACGATCGAGTTCGGCCTGCGCGACGGCGAGGTCCGCGTCCCCACCGGCACGCTCTCCAGCCGCGGGCTCGAGGCGCTGCTGCGCCGGCTGACGCTGCCGGTGCGCGACGTGCACCAGTTCGACCGCCTGCCGACGCCCTTCCGCGCCGTCGCCACCGACATGGAGAACGGCCACGAGCGCATCCTGGCCGAAGGCGACCTCGCGCTGGCGCTGCGCTCCAGCATGAGCGTGCCCGGCGTGTTCGCGCCGGTCGAATGGGAGGACCGCATCCTCGGCGACGGCGGCCTGGTCAACAACCTGCCGGTCGACGTCGCTCGCGAGATGGGCGCGACGCGCCTGATCGCGGTGAACGTCGGCACGCCGGTGGGCGGACGCGACACGCTGAACTCGCTGCTCGGGCTGACCGCGCAGATGATCAACATCCTCACCGAGCAGAACGTGCAGCGCTCCATTGCCAGCATGTCCGCCGGCGAGGACCTGCTGATCACGCCGAAGCTGGGCAAGCTGACGTCGGGCGACTTCGACAAGGTCCGCGACCTGATCCGCGCCGGCGAGGAAGCCGCCGAGGCGATGCTGCCGCAGCTGCGCGCCTACGCCGTCGACGAACGGACCTACACGGACTGGCAGATCGCGCGCATCGGCACCAAGGCGCCGGGCGTGTTCATCGCCGCGGTGAAGCTGGAAGGCTCCGACAACACCAACCCGGAGCGCTTCCGCAGCCAGCTCGAATCGAAGCCGGGCCAGCCCTTCAACAACGAGACGGCGGAGCGCGACATGCGCTTCCTGTCCTCCAGCGGCGACTACAACCGCGTCGACTATCACGTCGAGCAGCGCGCCGAGGGCGAGACGCTGGTCTTCAACATGGAAGACAAGCCCTGGGGGCCGAACTACTTCCGCGTGGGCATGGACCTGTCGACCGACTCGGGCGGCGACAGCTTCTTCAACCTGCGCCTGAGCCACAACCGCCACTGGCTGACCGACAAGGGCACCGAGTGGCGCAACCAGATCACGATCGGCGAGACGCCGCGGCTCTATACCGAGCTGTACCACCCGCTGGGCCTGAAGCTGGGCGTGGCCGACGACTGGTTCGTCAGCGCCTGGGGCGAGGCCAACCAGCGCAAGCAGATCGTCTATGACGACAACGATCCGGACAACGCCAGCCTGGGCCAGGCGCGGCTGGTGCGTCGCGACGCTTCCGTGGGACTGGATGTCGGTCAGCCGTGGGGACGCTGGGGCGAGGTCCGGCTGGGCGTGATCAGCCAGATCCGGCACGCCAAGCCCGACCTGATCACGGTGGCGACGCCCGAGATGGGCAAGCTGCGCTGGACCAGCTACGAGCGCGGCTTCCGGTTCCGTACCGTCGTCGATCAGCTGGACTACGCGAACTTCCCGCAGCACGGCTATCGCTTCACCGTCGAGGCGCAAGGCGGCCGCCAGGACAACCGCAACCTCAGCAGCGGCCGCTTCCTGCGGCTGAACACGGACGGAAACGTGGTGCGCAGCTTCGGCGGGCACACGGTCAGCCTGTACGCGCGCGCCGTGGCGTCGCAGCAGCCGGACGACACGGGCCTGGGCGGCTACACGCTGGGCGGTTTCCACCAGCTGTCGGGCTACAACCCGAACCAGCTCAGCGGCAACTCGCTGCTGTTCACGCGGGCGACCTACTACCGGCGCCTGAACGACCAGCCCTTCCTCTCGCGCGGGTTCTTCATCGGCGGCACGCTGGAGGCAGGCAACACCTGGCTCTCGCGCCGAGACATCAGCATCAAGGACATGCGCTACGCGAGCAGCATCTTCCTGGGCTCGGACACGGGACTGGGGCCGCTGTACGTGGGCATCGGCTACGCGCCACGCGGCGGGACCGCGTTCTACGTGTTCATCGGCCGGCCTTAAGCCGGCGCCGAGTCGTCTTCCGCGTCGTCGGACGGCTCGTCGTCTTCCTCGTCCTCGCCGTACGGCGCGCGCGGCTCGGCGTGCGCCCAGTCGTAGATCACCTCGGCGACGTCTTCCAGGCCCTGCTTGCTCAGCGCCGAGAACAGCGTGACGCCGATGTCGGAATCCTCCGTCGCCAGCACGCCCAGGTCCTTCTGGACCTGCGCCAGGATGGCGGCGCCTTCCTTGCGGTTGAGCTTGTCGGCCTTGGTCAGCACGACCAGCAGGCTGACCTCGCCCGCGGTGACGCGGTCGGACACGTATTCGAGCAGCTGCTTGTCGAGGTCGGTCAATCCCAGGCGGGAGTCGACCATCAGCACTACGCCCGACAGCTCCTCGCGCTGGCCGAGATAGTCGGCCATGACGCGCTGCCAGCGCAGCTTGGCGTCGCGGGCCACCGCGGCATAACCGTAGCCGGGCAGGTCGGCGAACAGCGCATTGGGCGCGTCGCGCGGGCCCACCGCGAACAGGTTGATGTGCTGCGTGCGGCCCGGCGTCTTCGACGCGAAGGCCAGGCGCTTCTGCTGGGCCAGCGTGTTGACCGCCGTCGACTTGCCGGCGTTGGAACGACCGACGAAGGCGATCTCCGGCAGGCCGCGCGGGGCCAGGTCTTGCGCGCGCGCCTCGCCCTCGCCGACTTCCTCGCCTGTGGCTTCGGATCCCGGGTCGTCTTCCGGGTCGTCACCCGAGTCGTCTCCCGAGTCGGCATGCGGCGCGCCGACGTCAGCGGCGTCGTCGTCAAGCAACGCCTCGTCGAACTCGGCGGCTTCGGCCTCGGCCAGCGCCGCCTCCGCGCGCGCCAGCGCCTCCCCCGGCAGCACGCCGTCGACCGGCAGGTGCTTGAGCTGGCTGGCCGTGGTCAGGAATCGGGCGGTGTGCGTCCAGGCCAGCGCGCGCTTGCCCGGGGTCATCGGCTCGGTGCTGGCGGCCTTCTTCACCGGCGGGGGCAGGCCTTGCGCCCTGGCCTTTTCGGCGTTCTTCGCGCGGGCCTTGGCGGCCGCGCGCATACCCGTTTTCCCGGGGCCCTGCTTCTTCTTTGATGCTCCCGCGCGTCCCGCGCCACGGCCTGCGGGTTTCCCTGGGGCCGCAGGGGCGGGTTTCTTGTTGGAATCGGTCATCGGGCTGCGCGGGCTCTAAAGAGGTGCATTGTAAGATCCCGCGGTTGCGCTCACCCAACCCTCAACATTCATGAAGACTGCCGCTTTCTTGTTGTCGAGCATGGTTTTGATGTCCGGCGCCGCCAACGCCAATGAACCCGCTGCGGCGGCCAAGCCCGATCTGACCAAGGGCCAGGCCATCAGTTCGCAAGTCTGTGCCGCCTGCCATACGGCCGACGGTACCCGCGGCAGTCCCGCCAACCCCATCATCGCCGGCCAGCACGCCGACTACCTGGCCAAGCAGCTGCACGAGTTCAAGTCGGGCAAGCGCAAGAACCCGGTGATGTCGGGCATGGCCGCGCCGCTGACGGACGACGACATCCGCAACGTCTCCGCGTTCTACGCCAGCAAGGGCTCCAAGCCCGGCTTCGCGAAGAACAAGGAGCTGATCACCCTGGGCGAGAAGATCTACCGGGGCGGCATCGCGGACAAGCAGGTGCCCGCCTGCGCCGGCTGTCACAGCCCGAACGGCGCCGGCATCCCGGCGCAGTACCCGCGCCTGGGCGGCCAGCACAGCGACTACACCGAGGCCCAGCTGACGGCGTTCCGCGCCGGCGGCCGCCCGAACAGTCCGCAGATGCTGGCCATCGCCGCCAAGATGAGCGACCGCGAGATCAAGGCGGTCTCGGACTACATCGCCGGCCTGCGCTGAGCGATCGCCCGCGGGGCGCACCTTTCGGGGAAGGTTCCGACGAACGAGGCCGGTGATCCGATCACCGGCCTTCGCATTTGCCGGCCCTCGCCCGATTCGTCGCCGGGCGCAACGAGAATGCCGGCCATGACCGAGAAGTCCCCCGAGAGTCCCTCCAGGCAGACAGCCCAGGCGGCCGCGCGCGTCGCGCTCGACGACGCGATGGAGCTGGTGGCGTCGATGCGCTTCGCCATCGCGCTGCTGACGGTGCTGTGCATCGCCTCCGTGATCGGCACCGTCGTGCAGCAGCGCCAGCCGATGCCCAACTACGTCAACCAGTTCGGACCGTTCTGGTCGGAGCTGTTCGGCAAGTTCGACCTGTACACCGTCTACAGCGCGTGGTGGTTCCTGCTGATGCTGGGTTTCCTGGTCGTGTCGACCAGCCTGTGCATTGCGCGCCATACGCCCAAGATCCTGCGCGACCTGAAGACCTACAAGGAGACGATGCGCGAGCAGTCGATCCAGGCTTTCAAGCACAAGGCGCTGGGTTACCTGCACATGAATCCGGAAGCCGCGCTGGGCCAGATCAACGCGTGGCTGAGCGCCGAGGGCTGGAAGGCCCGCGCGCAGGTGCGCAACGGCGGCGTCATGATCGGCGCGCGCAAGGGCTCGGCGCACAAGATCGGCTACCTGGCGGCGCATTCGGCCATCGTGCTGATCTGCCTGGGCGGGCTGTTCGACGGCGATCTGGTCGTGCGCGTCATGATGTGGGCGCAGGGCAAGCAGATCTACCAGGGCGACGACCTCACCCAGGTCACCGACATCAACCGCCTGACGCCGGCCAATCCGAGCTTCCGCGGCAACCTGTACGTCCCCGAGGGCAGCCGCTCGTCGACGGCGCTGATCTCGATGCCCAGCGGCGTCGTGGTGCAGGACCTGCCCTTCGACGTGGAGCTGAAGAAGTTCATCGTCGAGTACTACGCGACCGGCATGCCCAAGCTGTTCGCCAGCGACGTCGTCCTGCACGACCGCCGCGACGGCACGTCGACCAAGGCGACCGTCAAGGTCAACGAACCGGTGACCTACCGCGGCGTGACGCTCTACCAGAGCAGCTTCGAGGACGGCGGCTCCTCGCTGAAGCTGAAGCTGCGCGCGCTGCAGGCGGCGCACGACACGCCGCTGGACGGCAAGGTCAACGGCACGACGACGCTGACGGCGGACGGCGAGAAGTTCGGGCTCGAATTCACCGGCCTGCGCGTCATCAACGTCGAGAACTTCGCCGACGACGGCAAGGACAAGAACGGCACCGACGTGCGCAAGGTGGACCTGGTCGGGCGGCTGGAACAGCACCTGGGCTCGGGCGCCAACCTCGAAGGCAAGAAGACGCTGCGCAACGTCGGCCCTTCGTTCAGCTACAAGCTGCGCGATGCCAGCGGCCAGGCGCGCGAGTACAACAACTACATGCTGCCGCTGGAGCTGGACGGCCACCGCGTGATCCTGCTCGGCGTGCGCGACACGCTGTCGGACAGCTTCCGCTACCTGCGCATCCCCGTGGACGGCAAGGACAGCATGGAAGGCTGGCTGGCGCTGCGGCGCGGGCTGGCCGATCCGGCGCAGCGGCTGCAGGCGGCCAGGCAGTACGCGCTGGGCGCCAGCCCGCCGGACAAGCCGGCGATGCAGGCGCAGCTGGAAGCGACCGCGCTGCGCACGCTGACGCTGTTCGCCGGCGCCGAGGGCCTGAAGGCCGACGCGCCCGCGCAGGGCGCGGCGGTGGGCGGCCTGCCGGCGCTGTCGCAGTTCATCGAGCGCGAGGTCCCCGAGGCCGAACGCGCCCGCGTGTCCGAGGTGCTGCTGCGCATCCTCAACGGCAGCCTGTTCGAGCTCCACAAGCAGGCCGAGGCGCAGCTCGGCCATCCGGCGCCCCAGCCGGGCGAGGCCACGCAGGCCTTCATGACGCAGTCGGTGATGTCGCTGTCGGACGCGATGTTCTACCCGTCGCCGGTCATCATCCAGCTGGACGACTTCCAGCAGGTGCAGGCCAGCGTGTTCCAGGTGACGCGCGCGCCGGGGCAGACCCTGGTCTACCTCGGAGCGGTATTGCTGATCATCGGCGTGTTTGCGATGCTCTACATCAAGGAACGTCGCCTGTGGCTGTGGCTGGAAGCCGCGCCGGGCCGCTCCGAACAGACCCGCGTCCGCATGGCGCTGTCCAGCAACCGCGATACCGCCGACCTGCCCGTCGAATTCGAATCACTCAAGCAGCGCCTGCTGCATGAGGAGGCCTGACATGAACACCACCACCGCGGACTCGTCCCACCTGCCCTCGCAACTGCCGTCCCAGTTGCCGGGTTCCGGCGAGGCGACCCCGACACGCTCGCTGGTCATCGGCAAGCGCGGCTACTTCCAGGGACGCAACGCCTTCGACTGGATCTTCGCGGCGCTGGTGCTGATCGGCGCCGGCTTCGCGTTCAGCCGCTACAGCGCGTCGATGGATGTCTACGAGAAGGGCATCCTCGCCGGCGCCGCACCCGCGCTGATCGCGCTGGGCTGGTTCTGGCGGCCGCTGCGCCTGCTGTGCCTGATCGTGGGCGCGGCCAGCCTCTTCGCCATCCAGCTCTACCTGCGCCAGACCGACGGCTTCGGCGCCGACCTCGCCGCGGGCGAGAAGGTCTTCTTCCTGAAGTACATGCTGTCCAGCCAGAGCGCGATCCTGTGGATGAGCGTGCTGGTGTGGATGAGCACGCTGTTCTACTGGCTGGGCTTCCTGCAGAAGTCGGGCCACAGCGCGGCGGAGGCGATCGGCACGCGCCTGGCGTGGGGCGCCGTGGGCATGGCGCTGATCGGCACGATGGTGCGCTGGTTCGAGAGCCACCAGATCGCGCCCGACATCGGCCACATCCCGGTCAGCAACCTGTACGAGGTGTTCGTCCTCTTCACCTGGCTGACGACGCTGATGTACCTGTACTACGAGCAGCGTTTCGCGACGCGGGCGCTGGGTGCGTACGTGATGCTGGTGGTGAGCGCGGCGGTCGGTTTCCTGCTCTGGTACACGATGGCGCGCGAGGCCCACGAGATCCAGCCGCTGGTCCCGGCGCTGCAGAGCTGGTGGATGAAGATCCACGTCCCGGCGAACTTCATCGGCTACGGCAGCTTCGCGATGGCCGCGATGGTGGCGCTGGCGACGCTGCTGAAGACGGCGACGCCGCGCGCGCTGGTGATCGGCCTGATCGGCGTGCCGGTGGGGCTGGTGCTGGTGCTGGTGGGCTTCCGCTTCGGCGCGAACGTCTCGCCGGAGATCGCGACCGGCCTGAACGGCTGGGCCGGCAAGATGGCCGGCGTGGCGGTGTTCCTGGCGGCCAGCGTCGCGCTGCGCGGCCCGCTGACGGCGCGGCTGCCGGCGCTGCCGGTGCTGGACGACCTGACCTACAAGTCGATCGCGCTGGGCTTCGCCTTCTTCACGATCGCGACCATCCTGGGCGCGTTCTGGGCGGCGGAAGCCTGGGGCGGCTACTGGAGCTGGGACCCGAAGGAAACCTGGGCGCTGATCGTCTGGCTGAACTACGCGGCCTGGCTGCACATGCGGCTGATCAAGGGCCTGCGCGGCGTGGTCGGCGCATGGTGGGCGCTGATCGGGCTGCTGGTCACGACCTTCGCGTTCCTGGGGGTGAACATGTTCCTGTCGGGGCTGCACTCGTACGGCACGCTGTAAGGCCTTCGTCCCTCGACAGGGCGGCGCCGGGTTCGAACCGGGCGCCGCCCTGTTTCATCTGGAATGGGGCACGACCGCGGCGGCCGCCTCGAACCGGGGGGCCTTAAGCGCACCCTCATGAAAACCTCCAGCCAAACGCGTAAGGTTCGAACCTTCCTTCCCCCGAGGTCCGCCATGCATTTCCACAAGCCCCGCGACGGCCATCGCATCCCGTCCTCCGAGATCACCTCCCGAGAGGTCTACGACAGCCGCCGCGACTGGTTGAAGTCGGCCGGCGCGCTCGGACTGACCGGGCTGGGCCTGAGCGGCATGTCCGGCGCGGCGAGCGCGCAGACCGCCGGCCCCGGCAAGCTGGCGAAGCTGCCGGGGGTCAAGAGCACGGTGGCCGGCGCGACCGTGATGGAGAAGTTGACGGCCTACAAGGACGTCACCTCGTACAACAACTTCTACGAGTTCGGCACCGACAAGTCCGACCCCGCCGAGAACGCGCACACCCTCAAGCCCCGGCCCTGGTCCGTCGTCATCGAGGGCGAGTGCGCCAAGCCGGGCCGCTTCGGCCTGGACGACCTGCTGAAGGTCGCGCCGATGGAGGAACGCGTCTACCGCCTGCGTTGCGTCGAAGGCTGGTCGATGGTGATCCCCTGGGTGGGCTACTCGCTGGCCGAGCTGCTGAAGAAGGCGGAGCCGACAGGCAAGGCGAAGTACGTCGAGTTCACGACGCTGGCCGACAAGGCCCAGATGCCGGGCGTGCGCTCGGGCGTGCTGGACTGGCCCTATGTCGAAGGCCTGCGCCTGGACGAGGCGATGCATCCGCTCACGCTGATGGCCTTCGGCCTCTACGGCGAGGTGCTGCCCAACCAGAACGGCGCCCCGCTGCGCCTGGTGGTGCCGTGGAAGTACGGCTTCAAGTCGGCCAAGTCCATCGTCAAGATCCGCTTCGTCGAGAAGCAGCCGGTGAGCAGCTGGACCAAGGCGGCGCAGCAGGAATACGGTTTCTTCTCCAACGTGAACCCGCAGGTCGACCACCCGCGCTGGAGCCAGGCCTCCGAGCGCCGCATCGGGGAGGACGGCCTCTTCGCCAAGCGTCGCCCGACGCTGATGTTCAACGGCTACGAAGCGCAGGTCGGTCAGCTCTACGCCGGCATGGACCTGAAGAAGAACTTCTGACACCGCCGCGTCTCCGATCATGAGTGCCTCGCCCGCCGCGCCGCCCAGGACGCAGCCCGCCCCGCCCACGCCTCGGCGCGCACCTGCGAAACGCCATCCGCTGCTGCACCCGGCGGCGAAGGTCGTGCTGTTCGTGCTGTGCCTGCTGCCGCTGAGCTGGTACGTCTTCGGCGCGATCGCGCAGCCGGATCTGCTCGGCGCGAATCCCGCGGAGACGCTGATCCGTGGCCTGGGCGACTGGACCTTGCGTTTCCTGTGGATCACGCTGGCGGTGACGCCCGTGCGCACCTGGACGAACCAGCCGGCGCTGGCGCGCTTCCGACGGATGCTGGGGCTGTTCACCTTCTTCTACGCGAGCCTGCATCTGCTGGCCTACGGCTGGCTCGACAAGAGCCTGGACCTGGCCGACATCCTGCGCGACATCGCCAAGCGGCCCTTCATCCTGATGGGCTTCGTCGCGTGGCTGCTGCTGGTGCCGCTGGCGGCGACCTCGTTCAACCGGGCGATCAAGGCGCTGGGCGCGGCGCGCTGGCAGATGCTGCACAAGCTCGTCTACGCGATCGCGATCGTCGGGTTGATGCACTTCATCTGGATGCGCGCGGGGAAGAACAACTTCGCCGAGCCCATCGTGTACGGGACGATCCTGGCGGTGCTGCTGGGGTGGCGGGTGTGGAAGCGCGTGAGACGCTGAGCTGAGCTGAGCTGATCGAGCGGCCGCCAACGCGCCGCTATGCTCGACGCCCATGCTGAGTCTTCATCCCGTCTCCGAGCGTGACCTCGCGGACCTGCGCCGCTTCGAATTCGACAACCGCGCGTTCTTCGAGGCCCACATCAATGCGAGGGCCACGTCGTACTACGCCGACGGTGGCATCGAGTCCGCGATCGCGACCGCGCGTCGCGAGGCTGACGCGGACACAGGCCATCAGTTCCTGATCCGCGGCACCGCGGGCGCGCTGATCGGCCGCATCAACCTGAGCCAGATCAAGCGCAAGCACTATCACTCATGCGAGCTCGGCTACCGCATCGCGGAGAGCGAGAACGGCAAGGGCCATGCGAAGGAAGCAGTGCGCCTTGTGCTTGAGAAGGCGTTCGGCGAACTGGGCCTGATCCGCGTCGAGGCCAAGGCGCGCGCCGGCAACGCCGGCTCGATCAAGGTCCTGCACCGCAACGGCTTCACCGAGTTCGGGCGCTCGACGCGCAGCTTCCAGCTCCGTGACGAGTGGGAGGACATGGTGTATTTCGAGTGCCGCGCGCCAGGACGCTAGCAAGGGAAGCGGCTTCAGGCGTCATGGGCGGCGATTGTCTGCCGTCGATACTCGCGCGGTCTTCATCGCCTCATCGCGTTTCATGACTGACCCCGACGAGACCGACCATCCAAGAGAAGTCCCCAGCCGCGCGCCCGAGTTGCCACCCGCCATCGCGACCAAACTGGCCGGCTACGACTGGCACCGCAACCTCGTCGGCGAGGCCGGTGCGATCGTGCATCGCCTGCATCGGGCCGATGCACGGGCGCTCTACCTCAAGCACGGTGACGGCGATGCGGCGATCGCCATCGCCGACGAGTTCGCCCGCCTGCAGTGGTTCGCCGAGCGTTGGCCGGTGCCTCGCACCGAGCATTTCGAATGGTCGGGCGGCACCGCCTGGTTGCTCACCCGCGCTCTCCCCGGTCGCACGGTCTACGAATGGCTCGACGACGATCCGTCACGCGCCGCAGCGATCGTGACGTCCGCCGGTCGCTTCCTTCGCGGGCTGCACGACCTGCCGGTCCACAACTGCCCGTTCAACGCGAATCACCGGCTGCAGCTCGACCTCGCCCGGCAGCGCCTCGACGCCGGCCTCATCGATGCCGACGACTTCGACGACGCGCGTCAGGGCTGGACGCCGCAACAGGTGTGGGAGGCGCTCGGTGCGATGCTGCCGCTCTCCGAGGAGCCGGTGGTGAGCCACGGCGACTTCTCGCTCGACAACATCCTCATGAACGAGGATGGCGAGGTCGTCGGCGTCATCGACCTGGGCCGCGCAGGCATCGCGGATCGCTACCGCGACCTCGCGATCCTGGCGAACTGCCTCGATGAGTTCGGCCCGACGCTGCGCGATACGCTGTTCAGCGCCTACGGCATCGTCGAGCCGGACCTGCGCAAGCTCGACTTCCACCTGCTGCTCGACGAGTGCTTCTGAGGCCGCTCCTCAGTGGCCCCGTCCGCTTCAGAGGTGCACGCCGCCCGACACCTCGATCCGCTGCCCGGTGACGAAGCGGTTGCCCTCGCTGACCAGGGCGGCGATCGCGCCGGCGACGTCTTCGGCGACGCCGAACCGGCCCAGCGGCGTCAGCGACGCGATGTGCTTCTGCAGCTGCTCGTTCGAGCGCAGCAGGCCGCCGCTGAAGTCGGTCGCCACGGCGCCCGGCGCGATGACATTCACCGTGATGCCGCGCGGTCCCAGCTCGGTCGCCAGGTAGCGCGACAGCACCTCCACCGCCCCCTTCACCGCGCTGTAGATCGCGCGTTCCGGCACGTAGAAGCGCGCGGTGCCGCTGGAGATGTTGACGATCGCCCCGGGATTCGCGATCAGCGGCACCAACTGCTGCGTCAGGAAGAACACACCCTTGAAGTGCACGTCGACCAGTTGGTCGAAGGCCTCGGGCGTCGCCTGCAGCGTCGGCTGCGCCACCTGCACGCCGCCGTTGTTGATCAGGACGTCGAATCGCTCGCGGTGCCAGGTCTTGCCCAGCACGTCGCGGACACCGTCGACGAACGCACCGAAGTCTTGGACGCGAGAGACGTCCAGCGGCAGCGCCACCGCGATGCGCCCGAGCGCACCGATCTCGCGGATGACCTCCTCGGCCTCTTCGCGGTGCGAGCGGTAGGTCACGATCACGTCGAAGCCGTCGCGGGCGAGCCGGAGGGCGGTGGCGCGGCCGATACCGCGGTTGGCGCCCGTGATCAGGGCGATGCGGGACGTCGTGGTCGGGATGCGGGTCATGTCGGGCTCCTGGTGTGCGGTGAAGAAGAAGCCCGAATGCTGAGCGCTTCGATCCGACAGATAAATCGCTCAATATCGACATCACTGTCCAATTGAATTGCACAATTCGAGGCATTGAGCCCGGAGAGCCCATGGACCGCATCGACGCCATGCACCTGTTCACGCGCATCGTGGACCTCGGCAGCTTCACCGCCGCCGCCGAGGAGCTGGACCTGCCGCGCTCCAACGTGACCTACGCCGTCCAGGCCCTGGAAAAGCGGCTCGGCGCGCGGCTGCTGACGCGTTCGACGCGCCATGTGAGCCCGACACCGGAAGGTCACCTCTACTACGAGCGCTGCCGCCGCGTGCTCGAAGAGGTCGAACAGGCGGAGGCCGTGCTCGGCGAGGCCGCGCAGCAACCGCGTGGCCGGCTGCGCGTCGACCTGCAGGCCGGGCTGGCTGCGGCTTTCGTGTTCCCGCATCTTGGCGACTTCTGCCGGCGTTATCCCGGCATCGAACTCATCGTCGGCACCGGGGACCGACTGGTCGATCTGGTCCGAGAGGGCGTCGACTGCGTGCTGCGCGGCGGCACGCCGCAGGAGTCGGGACTGGTGGCACGGCGCATCGCGGACCTGCCGTCCATCACCTGCGCCAGCCGCGACTACCTCGCCACGCACGGCGTGCCGACGAGCATCGACGCGTTGCGCCAGCATCAGGCGGTGAACTTCCAGTCCAGCGCCACGGGCCGCGTCGCGCCGTTCGAGTTCCTTGTCGAGGGCCGGACGCAGACGCTCACGCTGCGCGGCCCGGTCTGCGTGACTTCGGCGCCGGCCTACCGCGCCTGCTGCCTGCAGGGATTGGGGCTCATCCAGTGCCCACGCTTCGGCGTCGCGTCGCTGCTGGCATCGGGCGATCTCGTGGAGCTGCTCCCGGACACCCCGCCTCCGCCAATGCCGGTCTCCGTGATGTTCCCGAAGCAGCGCCAGATGATGCCGCGCGTGCGGGTGTTCATCGACTGGGTGGTGGAACGCGTACAGGAAGGTTTGGCAGCGGAGCCCGGCGCGGCAAGGCCCCCGGCGACCCTGTCCGGCGCCCATCCGGGATAATCGCCGGTTTTCTCCGGCGCCTTGCGGCCATCGCAACGCCCGCCGCCAGCCGCCTGTCCGCCCGCCTTCCCATGTCCCAGACCACGCCCGACCGACTGCCCGCCAGCCTGCCCGCGCTCGTCGACGCCGCCATCATCGGCGGCGGTCCGGCGGGCTGCAGCGCCGCGAGCTGGCTGACGCAGCTGGGCTTGAGCGTCGCGCTGATCGAGCGCGCCCCGCGCCTGTGCGACAGCCTGCGGCCGCTCGACTACAAGCAGGATTGGCTGCTCGGCGCGCCCGGCGAATCGCTGGCCGAGCTGGGCGAGCGCTACGCCCGCCACGCCACCGCGCAACCCGGCGTGCACACGGTGCTGGGCCAGACCATCAACACCCTCGACTGGCAGGCCGAACAAGGCTGGACGCTCTACCTCGACGGCGGTCCCGCCTTCGCCGCGCAGGCCGGCGAAACCGCCGAGCCCGCCGACACCGGCGGACTGCGCCCGCTGCGGGCCCGATCGCTGCTGCTCGCCACCGGCCTGACGCCGCGCCATCCCTCGCCGCTTTATCCAGAGCGTGATCGCCATGACCGCGTGCTCGATGCCATCGAGCTGACCGCCGTCCGCGACCGCCTGACGCCAGGCAAGGTGCTGCTGCTGGGCGGCGGCGACAACGCCATCGAGAACGCCCTGTACCTGGCCGGTCGCGGTCATGCGGTCACGCTGTGGTCGCGCTCGGAATGGCGCGCGCAGAGTCACCTGATCCAGCAGCTCGACGGCGCGCCAGGCCTGCGTCGCCGGCCCGCGCAGTCCCTGCCGACCGCCGTGACCGCCTCGCCGGACGGCGTGACCGTCACGTCCAAGGCCTACGGCGAAGAGCGCTTCGACCACGTTGCCGTGCTGCTCGGCTACGAACCGGCGCCGTCGGCCTGGCTGCTCGTCGCCGATGCGTTGCAGCGTGCCGGCGTCACCGCGCCGTCGCAGCCATTCCGCGACGAACCGCGCTTCGGCGTGCTGGGCCTGTTCGTCGCCGGCGATGCCAGCGGCCGGCAGCATCCCTGCGTGCAGACGGCGCTGGGCGACGGCGTCGTCGCGGCCAAGCAGATCGAGTCCTTCCTGCGCCCGCTGCGCGAATCGCAGCCGCCGCCGGCGCTGCGCCGCAACAACCGCCAGGTCATCCACATCAACGGGCTGCGCTTCGGCGCCAACCTCGGCGTGCTCGACTTCGAGCGCGAAGGCCCGCAGCCGATCCTCGTCGACGCGGAGATCAACCTCGGCGCCCAGACCATCGTCTCGCGCGACGCCGACATCGGCCACGTGCTCGACTACCGCCGTGTGCGCACGATCATCATCGACGAGTGCACCGCGGAACACACCGATTTGCTCGAGGCCCTGCTGGGCAAGCTCTGCGTCCGGCTGATGAAGCTGCCCGGCGTGGTGGGCGTGCGCATCAAGGTGACCAAGCTCGAAATCTTCCCCGACTGCCAGGTCGCGATCTCCGCCGAATGCGGCACCTGGTAGACCGCCCCCTACGCGCTGACGCGCGCCCCCTCAAGGGGTGGGCCTGACGGCCCGGCAAAGCCGGTTCCGCGGGCCCTGCTTGATTGAAGACATTGAGGACTGAACATGACTGACTCGACCACCGCCATCGAAGGCATTGATCTGGCGGCCGCGGATGCCGCGGCCAAGAAGCATGCGCACGAGATGAACAAGCTCTCGAAGCGCCTGCACCGACAGGTCGGCCAGGCGATCGGCGACTTCAACATGATCGAGGACGGCGACAAGGTCATGGTCTGCGTGTCCGGCGGCAAGGACAGCTACTCGCTGCTGGACATCCTGATCAACCTGCGCGACCGCGCGCCGATCAAGTTCAGCATCGTCGCCGTCAACCTCGACCAGAAGCAGCCCGGCTTCCCCGAGGACATCCTGCCCGCCTACCTGAAGTCGCGTGGCGTGGACTTCCACATCGAGGAGCAGGACACCTACTCCATCGTCAAGCGACTCGTGCCCGAGGGCAAGACGACCTGCTCGCTGTGCTCGCGCCTGCGTCGCGGCATCCTGTACCGCGTGGCGGGCGAGCTCGGCGCGACCAAGATCGCGCTCGGCCACCACCGCGACGACATCGTCACCACGCTGATGCTGAACATGTTCTTCGGCAGCCGCATGAAGGGCATGCCCGCCAAGCTGGTCAGCGACGACGGCAAGAACGTCGTCATCCGACCGCTGGCCTATGTGAAGGAATCCGACCTCGAGCGCTGGGCCGAGCACCGCGAGTTCCCCATCATTCCGTGCAACCTCTGTGGCAGCCAGCCCAACCTGCAGCGCGCCACCGTCAAGGCCATGCTGCAGGACTGGGACAAGCGCTTCCCGGGCCGCGTCGACAACATGTTCACCGCGATGGGCAACATCGTGACCTCGCACATGATGGACCGCGAGCTGTTCCCGTTCCAGACGATCAAGGCCACCGGCGCCCCGGTCGCCGACGGCGACATCGCCTTCGACGAGGACGAGCAGTGCGGCACCCCGGCGCCGGCCACCGGTGTCGTCAACTTCGTCCGTCCAGGGGCCAAGGGGCAAGTCCCGGCCCCCGTCGACGACGCGGGCGAGGCGTACTCGGCCGCCGACGACTGAGGTCGGCCCGGCGCGATGACGCGTCATGGACGCTCGGAAGCCCGGCCCCGCGCCGGGCTTCGTGCTTTCCAACGAAGAGAAACCCGCCGCTTACCGCCCTGTCACGCAGTTCAAACGCGCGGGTCAACCGGCTCGGGCCACAATCGTTGCACTGTCACGCTCGCATCGACGTCAGATGAGGCGTCCATGGGACGTCACCGGGAGCGGCGCCTGCCCCGATCGACGGCCACGAGCGGTATCCGACTGGAGGTCACCATGTTCACCTTGAATCGTCGAGTCGCCCTGTTGAGCCTGGGCGCCGCAGCCGCACTGTCGCTCGCCGGCTGCGCCGCCCTGAATACCGTGGTCGCGGATGCGCAGACCTTCGGCAGCTGGCCGGCGGGCCGTCAGCCCGGCAGCTTCGCCTTCGAGCGGCTGCCGTCGCAGCAGCGCAATGAAGCCAACCAGGCCTCGCTCGAGGACGCTGCCCGCGGCGCGCTGCTGAAGGCCGGCTTCACCGAATCCGCTGATCCGAAGGCCGCCGACATCGTCGTGTCGCTCGGCGCGCGCGTCACCCGCTCCGGCCCCGCGCCGTGGGACGACCCGCTGTGGTGGCGCTGGAACGGCAGCTACTGGGGCTGGCGCTACGGCCCGGCCTGGCGGCCGTACTACAGCCGCTGGGGCTACTCGTACCCGATGGATCCGATGATGGAGCGCCGCTACGACCGCGAGGTCGCCATGCTGCTGCGCGACCGCAAGACCAACGAGCCGCTGTATGAGGCGCGGGCCTCCAACGACGGCTTGACCGAGGGCGGCAAGGAGCTGTTCGGCGCGCTGTTCGAGGCCTCGATGACCGACTTCCCGCAGACCCGCCCCGAGCCGCACCGCGTGAGCGTGCAGCTGACGCCGTCGAAGTAGGACGGCCTGCGCCCGTGGGCGCCGGCCAGCACCCACAAGTGGCGACAACCGGTCACCGCGACGCCATGAAGTTCGTCGCGGGCGACCCCGATAATCGCGGTCTCTCCAACAGGGAACCGCGATTCTTCTTATGTCGCTGAACATCGTCGTCATGGCCGCGGGCAAGGGCACCCGCATGAAGTCCGGCCTGCCCAAGGTGCTGCACAAGCTGGCCGGCCGCGCGCTGCTCCAGCACGTGCTCGGCAACACCGCCGCGCTGGATGCCGATGCCCGCATCGTCATCACCGGCCACGGCGCCGAACAGGTCGAGGCGGCCGTGGGTGGCGAGGGGTTGCGCTTCGTGCGCCAGGAGCCGCAGCTCGGCACCGGCCACGCGATCCAGCAGACGGTCCCGGCGCTGGTCGCCGGCGGCACCACGCTGATCCTCAGCGGCGACACCCCGCTGATCAGCACGGCGACGACACGTGCGCTGGTCGAGGCCTGCGGCGGCGACAAGCTCGTGCTGCTGACCATCGAATACGCCGACCCGACCGGCTACGGTCGCATCGTCCGGGGCGGCGATGGCGGCGAGCAGATCAAGGCGATCGTCGAGCACAAGGACGCCAGCGACGCGCAGCGTCGCCTGCGCGAGTGCTACACCGGCATCATGGCCGCGCCGACCGAGGCGCTGAAGCGCTGGGTCGGTCAGTTGAACAACAACAACGCGCAGGGCGAGTACTACCTGACCGACATCGTCGCGATGGCGGTGGCGGAGGGCGTCTCCGTCGTCGGCGTGAAGACGCAGGACGAGACCGAGGTGCTGGGCGTCAACAGCCCCTCGCAACTGGCGCAGTTGGAGCGACGCTTCCAACTGGTCCAGGCGGAGACGCTGATGACGGCGGGCGTGCGCCTGGCCGACCCCTCGCGCTTCGACCTGCGCGGCACGCTGAGCTGCGGCAAGGACGTCGAGATCGACGTCAATTGCGTCTTCGAAGGCCACGTGACGCTGGGCGACGGCGTGCGCATCGGCGCCAACTGCGTGATCCGCAACGCCACGATCGGCGCCAACGCCCGCATCCACGAATTCACCCACATCGACGGTGAAGCCGCCGGCGCCAGCGTCGGCGAGGGCGCGCTCATCGGCCCGTTCGCGCGGCTGCGCCCGGGCGCGCAACTGGGCGCCGAGGTCCACATCGGCAACTTCGTCGAGGTGAAGAACTCGACGCTGGCCAAGGGCGCCAAGGCCAACCACCTGGCCTACCTGGGCGATGCCACCGTCGGCGAACGCGTCAACTACGGCGCCGGCAGCATCACGGCCAACTACGACGGCGCCAACAAGCACCGCACGACCATCGGCGCGGACGTGCACGTGGGCTCCAACTGCGTGCTGGTCGCGCCGGTCACGCTGGGCGACGGCGCCACCATCGGCGGCGGCTCGACCATCACGAAGGATGTCGCTCCCGGCCAGCTGGCTGTGGCGCGGGGCCGACAAACGGTGATTTCCGGCTGGAGCCGGCCCAGGAAGGGGAAGTGATTCACCCAAATCAGCGATGAAACGCCGTAAGCTCGGTCTGTTCGTGTCACGAAGTGTGACAAGTTCCCGTGATCCGGCTCCCTAGGCGCTTGCGCCGGCGATGTTCCCCCCGAGCTGTGGGAGGCGCATTTGCCGGTAGTTACCTAGCATTCGTGTCGTTGATTGGTTGAACCGCTGTTCCCCAGCTGAACTCTCATGGCGAACTCCAAGACCGCTTCTCCGCTGCTGCCCCAGGACGACGATCTCATCGCCGTCCCGCCGGCGTCCGCCGCGCTGGACGCGTTGGCGGACCGCTCGGACGATCCGGCCGCGCAGACCGCCCGGGCCGAGGCGCTGGAACAGTTGGCGATGTCGCACGCGATGTGCGACCAGGCGGCGGATGCCTGCTTCTACCTGTGCCGCAGCCTGGGGCTGGCTCGCCAGCAACAGTCGCCCGACGCCGCGCCGGATCTGGAACTGCTGTTCCAGCTGCTGGGCGCCCTGGCGGATCTGCCGGGTGAAGTGTCCGCGCTGCCGATGCCGGAAGGCGAAGCCGACGGACTGGGCGTTGCCGAACTCTGTCATCAGCTGAGCGCCGCTCGCGAAATGACAACGGCCGCCTGGAACGAGGCGGCCGAGTTGGATGAGTCGGTGGCGGCGTGCCCGGCCGGTCCGGCGAGGGCTCTGCATTAAGTTCAGCGCTGTCGCTCATGGCCGGCAATGAGCCGGCTGACTCGCGACACCGAAAGTCCCAATTCCCGCGCAAGTTCAGTCATCGACTGACCGCCTTCGGTATGCGCGCGGTACAGCGCCTCTTCCCGACTGCCGCTGGCCTTGAGCCAATCGCCCCAGCGTCGTGGGCGCGGCGTGCGTGGCGGGTGCTCGCTCAGCCGCACGGTGCGCTGAACGAAGGCCGCGTCGCCCAGGAAGATCTGGTGCCGCAACTGGCCCCAGATGTCGAGGTCGGGCTCGGCCTCCACGATCGCCTGATAACGCTGCGCCGCCTTGCGGCGGTCGGCCGCGTTCTGCGGCACACGCCCCAGGACGTTCGTCCATAGCCCATCGATCTCGAGCCAGTCCGGCGCGGTCACCAGCCCGGCGTGTGCCTGCAGGCTGCTCCAGCGCCAGGCCGTCGGCGACGACGCCAACCCGGACCGCCGCCCGATCAGCTCCACGTAGCGGCAGGCATCCAGCAACAGATGCTCGCGATCCACCAGCACCGCCTTGAACCGCCCTTGGAAGACGTGTCCGAACTGCCCATGCCGCCGGTTGTGCGCCTGGGTGTACACGCCGTTCAGATGGCGCATCAGTCGGGAGAGATTCGCCTGCCGGGTGAATAGCAGCAACTCGTAGTGCTCACGACCCAGCCCGTAGGCGAGCACCTGGGCGTCGAATCGGTCCGCCGCCTGCTCGATGAGCCCGAGCAGCGTCTGACGATCCTCGTCGTCGGCGAAGACGGGCGCGTCGGCACGTGTGGCCACGTGATAGACGGCGCCGGGGAATTCGATGCGAAGAGGCCTGGCCATGCCCAATAACTAGGCGATGACCGCACAAAAGACAAGCGCCCGGGCCGGGATTCGAGCTCGGGCGCAAGACTTGACCCCTGATCACGGGGCCTGAGGGCGTGCTGCACTGCGGGACGCGCGCCTCGTGGAGGCCTTCCGATAGCCGGAGCGCTATCGGGGGTCAGGACTCAACAGCAAAACCTGGAACCCGGAATCGCTGCCTATGCATGGATCCCGTGGCGCCGATTCAGCTCTTGCCGAGGGACTCCAGCACCTTCATCACGGCGTCCTCGCCCATGTTGCGCGCGTCGGCGAGTTCGCCGCCCTTGGTCGTGCCCAGCACCTGGCCGTCGGCACCGAGCACCGCGACGGTCGGGATGCCCTTCTTCAGTGTCACGCCCATCTGGTTGGCGACGTCGACGTTCTTGTCGAAGCGGCCGACGTTGACCTTGACCGTCACGAAGCGCTTGTCGACGGCGGTGCCGAGGTGGCCGTCACCGAAGCCCTTGTTCAGCGCCAGGCAGTCCTTGCACCAGTTGGCGCCGTAGACCACCAGCACCTGCTTGCCGTCCTTCGCGGCGCGGGCGACGGCCTTGTTGATGTCCGCGCGGGCATCGGCCTGCTCGTCATAGGGACCAGGTCCCCAGACGGCGTCGGCGGCGTGAACCGAGGTCACGGACACCGCGGCGAGCGCGGCGGCGAACAGCAAGGAGGCGGTGCGGCGTTTCATGACGGCGGAGTTTGCCACCGGCGGCAAGACCGTGGCGGCCGTGAGGGCCCAGAAACCGCCGCGAATGGACCGAAAGCCCGATGGCTTGCGGTACAAAGGCGGGCTTCGCACAAATCATCACTTTCAGGGAACGGACTCTTCCGCCATGGCCTCCAGCCTGCTTGCACTGCTCGACGACATCACCACGGTCCTGGACGACGTGGCCCTGCTCTCCAAGATGGCCGCCAAGAAGACGTCCGGCGTGCTCGGCGACGACCTGGCGCTCAATGCGCAGCAGGTCACCGGCGTCAGCGCCGATCGTGAACTGCCGGTGGTCTGGGGCGTCTTCAAGGGCTCGATGCTCAACAAGGCCATCCTGGTCCCGGCCGCGCTGGCGATCAGCGCCTGGGCGCCCTGGCTGGTCACGCCGCTGCTGATGATCGGCGGCGCCTACCTCTGCTTCGAAGGCGTCGAGAAACTCGCCCACAAGTGGCTGCACACCGCCGAGGACGACGCCCACGAGGCGGCGCTGTCCGAGGCGGTCAAGAACCCGGCCATCGACCTCGCCGCGCTGGAGCGCGACAAGGTCAAGGGCGCGATCCGCACCGACTTCATCCTGTCCGCCGAGATCATCGCGATCACGCTGGGCACGGTCGCGGACGCAACGTTCACGACGCGGCTGCTGGTGCTGTCCGGGATCGCCATCGTGATGACGATCGGCGTCTACGGCCTGGTCGCCGGCATCGTGAAGCTGGACGACGCCGGCCTGTGGCTGAGCCGCAAGGCCGCCGCCTGGCAGCAGGCGCTGGGCCGCGGCCTGCTGTGGCTGGCGCCATGGCTGATGAAGGCGCTGTCGGTGGCGGGCACGGCGGCGATGTTCCTGGTCGGCGGCGGCATCCTGACGCATGGCGCGCCCTTCCTGCACCACGCGATCCAGCACGTCGTCGAAGGCTTGGGCGTGAGCGGCTTCGCGCGCACGATCGTCGAGGTGCTGGGCGACGCCATCGCCGGCATCCTGGCCGGCATCGTCATCGTGGCGGTGGTCACCGGTTTCCAGCGCCTGCGTCATCGCCGAGAATGACGCCCATGAAGACGCATCACATCGAAGTCCAGAAGTTCAGGGCCGCCACGAATTCGACCACCAGCGGCCTGGTGACCTTCAAGCTGGACGCCCTCGTCAAGGAACGCGAGCCGGTCGACGGCATCGAGCCCAGCACCCTGCTCGTCATGACCGAGGCCAACGCCCGCGTGCTGATGGCGCTGCTCAAGACGCAGCTGACCGACATGGACGGCCGCAAGCCCAAGAGCCGTCACGGCCGCCACGGCTGACCTCGCCGCCCGTTCGCCGCCCCCTCGCCACTTCTCGCCGCCCCTCGCCCGACTCTCCAGGATCCGACATGGACTTTCCGCAGTACCAGCCCGACAAGGCGCTCTACACCCCGCTGACCGACGACGAGCTGTCGGACCTGGACGACTTCCTGTCCGAGCTGGACAACGACGCCGCGATGAACATCGAGGCGCTGGACGGCTACCTCAGCGCGCAGCTGCTGAGCCCGCTGCCGCTGAGCGCCAAGCCCGGCGCCGAATGGATGAGCCCGGTGTGGGGCGGCGGCGATCCTTTCCCGAGCGGCAAGCAGCGCAAGAAGATCGCCCTGCTGCTGCTGCGCCACGTGCACAGCCTGTCGGTGCAGTGGACGTCCAAGCAGGACGAATGGGAGCCGATCTTCAGCGTCGCCGAGGAAGGCGAACAGCAGCTGGTGGACGCCGAGGACTGGTGCACCGGCTTCATGATCGGCGTCGACCAGGACGGCGAGGCCTGGACGCCGCTGTTCGACCACGTCAAGACGGCCGCGGCGCTGGCGCCGATCGCGCTGCTGGGCGGCGACGAGAGCCAGCTCAGCGCCGAGGACCAGGAAAAGCTCACCGACCTGCACTGGCGCGACGCGCTCAGCCGCGAGGTGCCGGAAGGCGTGCTGACGCTGTGGACGCTGCGCACGCAGGCCGAGTGAGCGCCTGATCGCCCGAACGCAAAGGCACTTGAACGCAAGAGCACCTGACCTCCTGCCCGGGCCACCGGCCGGGCGCTCTTTTCCTCTTTCGCCGCCGATTCCGATGAAGCGCAACTTCCCGTTCGCGGTGCTGGCCACCGCCGCCTTGCTGACGATCGCCGGCTGCGGCACCAACGTCGTCAATCCGGTCACCGGCCGCACCGAACGCAGCGCGATGAGCCCGCAGCAGGAAGTCGCGACGGGCCGTCAGGCGCATCAGGACGTGCTCAAGGAGTATTCGGTCGTCGACGACCCGAAGCTGCAGGCCTACGTCACCGCGCTGGGCAACAAGCTGGCGGCGCAGTCGCACCGGGCGGAACTCGAGTGGCACTTCACCGTCCTCGACAGTCCGGAGGTCAACGCCTTCGCGCTGCCGGGCGGCTATGTCTACGTCACGCGGGGCATCCTCGCGTACATGGAGAACGAGGCCGACCTCGCCGGCGTCATGGGGCACGAGATCGGCCACGTCACCGCGCGGCACGGCGCGCAGCGCGCGACGCGCCAGCAGAACGCCGGCATCGGCGTGCTGGCGGCGACGGTGCTCGGCGCGGTCCTCGAATCGCGCGGCGTCAGCGGCGCCACGGACATCGCGGGTCAGGTCTCGCAGAACGCCGCGGCGGGCTACGTCGCGTCGTACAGCCGTGAACAGGAACTGCAGGCCGACCAACTCGGCGCGGAGTACCTGGCGCGCAACCGCTACGACCCCAAGCACATGGTCGACGTGATCCAGGTCCTGAAGGACCAGGAACAGTTCGCGGCCGACCAGGCCAAGGCACAAGGCAAGCAGCCGCAGAGCGGCAACAGCTGGCTGGCCTCGCACCCGAGCAACGAGCAGCGCCTGCAACGCATCCGCGACGAGGCGGCGCAGCTGACCGGCGACCAGCCGGTCGACGAGAACCGCGCGGCCTTCCTGCAGGCGATCGACGGCATGGTCTTCGGCGACAGCCCGTCGCAAGGGCTGGTGCGTGGCCAGCAGTTCCTGCATCCGACGCTCGACATCGCGTTGACCGCGCCCACGGGCTGGGCGCTGCAGAACGGCAGCGAGGCGCTGACGGTGATGAGTCCGCAGCGCGATGCGGCGCTGATCCTGCAGCCGGTGCCGGAGAAGGCCGGCACGGTGCACGACGACATCCTGCGCCGCTGGGGCGCGGAGCAAGGCCGCACCGACGCGAAGACGATCAACGGCCTGAAGGCCACGCACTTCAGCGGTGTGCGCAAGAACGCGCAGGGCCAGCGCGGCAATGCCGAGATCACGCTGATCACGAGCGCCAAGGGCGCGGTGTACGCGCTGGTCTATGCGTCGAAGGACGGCCAGTCCTTGCAGGTGCGGCGAGCCGCGCTCACGCAGGCGGAGGAGAGCTTCCGCGCGCTGACCGCCGATGACAAGAAGTTGGCCAGGCCCTGGAAGGTTGCACTGCGGCCCTACCCGGCCGGCGGCTTCGCCGAGATGGCGAAGACCTCGGTGATCAGCGAGGCGCAGTTGAAGCTGCTCAACGGCCGCTACGGCGGTGAAGCGCTGCCGAAGGTCGGCGAACGCGTGAAGACGGTCATCGCAGCACCCTGAGCCCAAGAAACGACAAGCCCCGCAGTCCTCGGTAGCAAAACCGATGAAGTGCGGGGCTGATGGGGGACGGCAGGTCGCAGGGTTTTGGCGCTGGCCGCCAAGGCCCTGCGACCTGGCGGCCAACGCCCCGCCCTCTGCAGGTAGGCGTCGACCCGCCGCCCGCTACGGCATCACTTCTGCTGCGCCGCCCCCAGGTTCCGCAACCAGAACTGCTCATACTTCCGATGCCAGCCCACGGCCTTCACCGCGCCGCCGAGTGCGTGCTCGCCGTCCGGATCCAGGAAGAGTTCCACGAGTCCTTCCTTGCCTGATTCCAGCAGCGCGCGGTACACGTTGACGGTGTCCTGGTAGAGGACGTTGGGGTCCTGCATCCCGTGCACCAGCAGCAGCGGCTTCTTGAGGTTCTTGGCCAGCGGCAGCAGCGAGTATTTGCGCAGCACGGGCTTGGTCCGGTCGACCTTGCCGATGGTGCGTCCGCTGTACCAGCTGTTGTAGTTCTCCCATTCCGTCGGGCCTGCGCCCGCGATGCCGGCCGCGAACAGGTCGGGCTTCGTGTACATCGTGTACTGGGTCTGGAAGCCGCCGAAGCTCCAGCCGTTCAGGCCGATGCGCGCGCCGTCGACGCCCAGGTTGGCCTTCATGTAGGCGGCCAGATCCTCGAGGTCTTCGGTCTGCGGCGCGCCCGGCTTCTCCCAGTTGGCGTCGGCGAACTTCTCGCCGTAGTTGGAGTGGCCGCGCGGGTCCACCGTCACCGTGACGTAGCCGTGCTTGGCGGCCATGTACATCGCGAAGACGTAGCCGGTCGGCTGGAAGCTGTCGGTCTCGACCGAATGGCGGTCGTTGAGGGGGCCGCCGTAGGTGTAGACGATCGCCGCGCGCTTGTCGCTTGGTGCCCAGCCCAGCGGCTTGAAGACGTAGGCGGGGATGGTGTCGCCATGGCGGTTCTTGAAGCTGAAGCGCTCCGGCCGCAGCACATCGACCTGCGCCCAGGCGGGATCGTGGCTCTGCGTCAGCAGCTTGCCCGCTTCCGCGCCGGCTGCAGGCGCCTGGCCCTTCAGCAGCTTGAGCTCCGGACGCTCGGCCCAGTTGCCGGCCACCGCCGCGGCCCACTGGCCGTTGCGCGCCACGACCGCGTTGCGGTGGTAGTCCGGCGAGCGGCCCAGCGCCGTCATGCGGCCGTCCTTCAGGTCGACGCGCCAGACGTTCATCGCCGCGTAGTCGTCCTTGTTGGCCACGACGAACATCGTCTTCGCATCCGGCGTGAAGCCGAGCACCTGGAAGGCCTCGAACTCGCCGGTCAGCAGCGGATTCACCGAGCGGTCCGCGCCGGCCGCCAGGCTCATCGCGTAGGGCTGGCGCCAGCCGTTGTCCGCCAGGATCAGCACCAGCTGCTTCGAGTCCGGCGTGAACGACGGCGTCATCACGTTGACCAGCTCGTGGTGGATCGGCGCGCGACGCTCCAGCACCATCTCCGGCTTCGCGTCGCCCGGCTTGCCGAGGTAGACGCGGAACTGGTCCTTCTCGCGCTCGAAGGTCGTGAACGCGTAGTAGCTGCCGTCGCGGGCCCACACGACCGGCGAGATCTCGAACCAGCTGTCGCCGCCCGGATGCGTGAACACCGGCTGCGGCTGGCGTTCCGGCGCGGCGCCGGGTGTCGGCACCTTGCGCACGTAGATCGCCATCGAGGGCACGCCACGCTTGTCGTCGGAGACCTCGCGGTCGACCTTCTTCGCGGTCGCCCAACGGTCGTTGAAGTTCATGATCTCGACCTGCCGGCCCGGCTTGGGCAGCGGCTTGCCGTCGGCGCCGACCAGCGGCGCGTTGGCGACCAGCGCCATCCAGCGGCCGTCCTCGCTCATCGCGGTCTGGGCGATCTTGAACTTGCGGTCCTCGTCATCGGGGTTGAACAGCTCGCGGTTGATCACCTCGATGCCGGCCGTGGCCAGACGCACGCGCAGCACGCGGGTCTCGTCCTGGACGATCAGGAACTGGTCGTCCGGCGCATAAGCCACCGGCTTGAGCGTGCGGCCGGTCGCGAGCAGCGGCTCGGCGCGCTCGGTGCCGGCCTTCCAGCGCAGCAGCTGGCCGCGGTAGGCCAGGACGAGTTCCTCGCCCTTGGACGCCCACACGAACTGCGCCACGCCGGGGTACAGGTCCTCGGGCTTGAGCTTCTCGCGCTCGCGCTTCTTCTTCAACTCGTCGCGGAGCTCCCACAGCGCCATGTCCTTGGGATCCTTGGCCGGCTTCTTCGCCTCGGGCGCAGAAGCGCCGGAGGCGGGTGCGGCGGCCGCGACCGCGGCGTCGCCCCACGCGGCCTTCTCGGCGGCCTTGCGGGCCTCGTCGCGGGCCTTGCGCTCGGCCAGCTCGACCTTCAGCTCCTCGATGGCCTTGCGCTCCCATTGCTCGAGGTCGACCGCCTCGCCGCGCAGGTAGGCGGCCTGCGCCTCCTCGCGCGCCTGGCGCTCGGCCAGTTCGTCGCGCTTCTGCTTGAGCTTCTTCGCGTAGCGGTCCAGGTTCTCGGGGGTCTCCACCGCCGCCATCAACGTCGGCGACGTCAGGCGCAGCGTCTTGCCCGTCTGCGTGTCATGCACGTACAGGTCACTGCCGGGTTCCCCGAACGGGTTCCACAGGTAAGCGACGTAACGGCCGCTCGCGCTGAACTTCGCGTCCTTGGCGGACTCGCCGCGATAGGGCTCGGCGCGGAACAGCTGTTCCAGCGTCAGCGGCCGGTTGGTCACGGCCACGGGCGCGGCCGAGGATGCCGGGGTGGTCTGTGCCAGCGAGCCTTCGCTCGCGCCCAGTCCCGTGGCCAGGGTCGCCAGCACCAGGGAAGTCAGGATCCATTGCTTCAATCGTTGCTCCACGCCCCGCGGGTTCGGCAGGGACGCGGGATTCTAGGGATGCCCTCAACAACTGCTTACCGCTGCGATGTCCACCGCATCCGTCAAGCGCGCGTTAACTGTCCATACTTTCCCTAGGCAGGCCCTTTCCGGACGCTTTGCCCATGACCTCCGGCAGGGGGGATGGTCGCAAGACGAACGGAAAGCACCAAAGAGAGGCATTCGATGAAGCACCTGATTCAACGCATCCTCGGCGCCGTGGCGCTGACGGCTGGCGCGCTGGCCGCGCCGGTGGCCTTCGCGGGCGACGTGGGCGTGTCCATCAGCGTCGGGCAGCCGGGCTTCTACGGCCGGATCGACGTGGGCAACGTCCGTCCCGACGTGGTGTACGCACAGCCGATGATGATCGAGCGCGTCTACGCGCCCGCCCCGCCGCTCTACCTGCGCGTGCCGCCGGGGCATTACCGCTCCTGGGCGCGCCATTGCGGCTACTACGGGGCCTGCGGCCGGCAGGTGTACTTCGTGCGGGAGGACTGGTACTCCCGCGCCTATGCGCCGGCGTATTACGGCCGCCCGCATGTGCATCCGATGCCGGTGTACGCGCCGCCCCCGCCGCGGTGGGATCCGCCGCGCCGCGACCATTGGGACGGCCGCCGCGACTGGCACGACCATCGTGACGACCGCCGCGGCTGGGAAGGTCGTCGCTGGGACGAGCGCCGGGATGACCATCGCGGTGGCGACCGCGGCGGCTGGGATCGTGGAGACCGGGGCGATCGGGGTGATCGGGGCGACCACGGTCACGGCCACGGACGGCATCGCGACTGACAGACGGGCCGCGGGGCCTCGCGTATAGTGGTCGGCTTACACACCAGCAAGGTGTGATTCACAGCGCCGACGTATGTTCGCAAAAGTCCTCGCCGCTCTCGGTCTGCTGACCTGCGTGTTCCTCGCGATCGACATGGCCTTGCCGCGCCGGCATCAACTGGCCTGGCGTGGCTGGTTGAAGCGGACCGCCCTCCGCATGAACGGGTTCAGCCTGCGTGGTCGCTTCAATTCCCGCGACCGTCGCCGCGCGGCGCACGATGCGGCGCTCGACGCCATCGCCCGTGCGAAGCACCGCTCGGGCACCTGGGACGGCAACGTCTATCACGGCGACGACTTCGAGCAGCGGCAGCGGCGCAAGCCGCATTGATGACGGCGCTGCGACACCGCCCTTGACCTTCACGAAAACGGCCTCTCACGAGGCCGTTTTTCATGGCGCGCGTGGCGCGCCGCAAGAGGCCACTCAGCGCCGCGCCAGGACCGGCTCCAGCGCCTTCCCGGTGTGCGTCCCCTGCGCCACCAGCGTCTCCGGCCGTCCTTGCGAGACCACGAGCCCGCCCGCCGAGCCGCCTTCCGGCCCGAGGTCCAGCACCCAGTCCGCCTCCGCGATCACGTCGAGGTCGTGCTCGATGACGACCACGCTGTGCCCGCCGTCGACCAACCGGTGCAGCACGCGGATGAGCTTCTCGACGTCCGCCATGTGCAGCCCCACCGTCGGCTCGTCCAGCACGTACAAGGTGTGCGGCGCCTTCTGGCCTCGGCGCGTGACGTCGTCGCGCACCTTCACCAGTTCGGAGACCAGCTTGATCCGCTGCGCCTCGCCGCCCGACAGCGTCGGGCTCGGCTGCCCCAGCGTCAGGTAGCCCAGCCCCACGTCCTGCAGCAGCTTCAGCGGGTGCGAGATGGAGGTCATCGCGGCGAAGAACTCCACCGCCTCGTCGATCTCCATCTGCAGCACCTCGCCGATGCTCCTGCCGCGCCAGCTCACCGCCAGCGTCTCCGGATTGAAGCGCTGTCCGTGGCACTGGTCGCAGAGCACCTTCACATCCGGCAGGAAGCTCATGGCGATCGTGCGCATGCCCTGACCCTCGCAGCCCGGGCAACGGCCCTCGCCGGTATTGAAGCTGAAGCGGGCCGGCGCGTAGCCGCGGGCCTTCGCTTCCAGCGTCTCGGCGAACAGCTTGCGGATCGCGTCCCAGAAGCCGATGTAGGTCGCCGGGCAACTGCGCGGCGTCTTGCCGATCGGCGTCTGGTCGACTTCGAGCACGCGGTCCACCTGCGCGTGCCCCTCGATCGCGTCGCAGCCGATCCACTTCGACGGCGCCCGACGCAGCGGCACGGCCGCGGCCATGTTGGCCAGCAGCACGTCCCGCGCCAGCGTGGACTTGCCCGACCCCGACACCCCCGTGATCGCCACCAGTCGATGCAGCGGCACGTCCACCGTCACGCCACGCAGGTTGTGCAGCGATGCGTTCAGCACCGTCAGCTTCGGCGCTTCGGTCTCCATGACGCGGCGCTCCTTCAGCGGGTGCACCAGCGGTCTCGACAGGAAGCGGCCCGTGAGCGAGTCCGGGTTCTTCGCGATCTGCTCCGCCGTGCCTTCGGCGATCACGCGACCGCCGCGCTTGCCCGCGCCCGGCCCGATGTCGATGATGTGATCGGCGCGCCGGATCGTGTCCTCGTCGTGCTCGACGACCACCAGCGTGTTGCCCTTGTCGCCCAGCGTCGCCAGCGCCTTCAGCAGGATCTGGTTGTCGCGCGGATGCAGACCGATGGTCGGCTCGTCCAGCACGTAGCAGACGCCCTGCAGGTTGCTGCCGAGCTGCGCCGCCAGCCGGATGCGCTGCGCCTCGCCGCCCGACAGGGTCGGTGCCGCGCGGTCCAGCGTCAGGTAGCCGAGTCCCACTTCCTCCAGGAACTCCAGGCGGCCCTTGATCTCGACGACCACGTCGCGCGCGATCTCCGCGTCGCGACCGGTCAGCACCAGGCCGGCGATCCACTCGCGGGCGTCCTTCACGCTCCACGACGCGACCGTGCCGATCGTCTCGTGCTCGAAGCTCACCGCGCGCGCCACCGGGTTCAGCCGCGCGCCGTGGCAATCGGGACACGGCGCATCGCTCAGGTCCTCGATCTCGGCTTCTTCCGCGGGGAAGCTCTGCTCGCGGCCGCGGTTGTCCTTGTCCTGCTGCGTGTCGTCGAGCGCCTTGCGCTGCTCGCGCGTCAGCGCCAGGCCCGTGCCGACGCAGGTCGTGCACCAGCCGTGCTTGGAGTTGTAGCTGAACAGCCGCGGATCGAGTTCCGGATAGCTGGTGCCGCACTGCGGGCACGCCCGCTTGGTGGAGAACACGCGCAGCTCGCCAATGCCGCGCGTCGGCTTCCCGCTGCGCAGCGCCTCGTGCAGGCCGTCCAGCGGCGACAGGACGTGCACCACGCCCTTGCCGTGATCCAGCGCCTTGGCCAGCAGCTCGCGCAGCTCCGCCTCGGTCTCCGGCGTGATCGTCATGTCGCCGACCGGCAATTCGATGCTGTGCTCCTTGAAACGGTCCAGGCGTGGCCACGGGCTGGTCGGCAGGAACTCGCCGTCCACGCGCAGGTGCGTGTGGCCGCGCTGCTTCGCCCATTTCGCAAGGTCGGTATAGACGCCCTTGCGGTTGACCACCAGCGGCGCGAGCAGCCCGATGTGCACGCCCTTGTAGTCTCGCAGCAGCTGCGCGGCGATGGCCTCGACGCTCTGCGGTTTCACCGGCGTGCCGTCGTTCGCGCAATGCTGGACGCCCAGCTTCACGTAGAGCAGACGCAGGAAATGCCAGACCTCGGTCGTCGTCGCGACCGTGCTCTTGCGCCCGCCGCGGGACAGGCGCTGCTCGATGGCGACGGTCGGCGGGATGCCCCACACCGCGTCGACCTCCGGCCGGCCCGCCGGCTGCACGATCGAGCGCGCATAGGCGTTCAGCGATTCCAGGTAGCGGCGCTGTCCCTCGTTGAACAGGATGTCGAAGGCCAGCGTGCTCTTGCCCGATCCCGACACGCCGGTCACGACGTTGAACTTGCCGCGCGGGATGCTGACGTCGACCGACTTGAGGTTGTGCTCGCGCGCGTTGACGATGCGGATCACCTCCTCTTCCTGGCGGCGCCGCCGCAGCAGCGACTGCAGCGGCTGGCCTTCCGAGACCTTGACCGGCGCGCGGTCCATCTCCAGCGCGTACTCGCGCAGGGCCTTCGCGGTGTGCGAGGTCGGATGGTCCTTGAGATGCTCAGGCGTGCCCGTCGCGACGACCAGCCCGCCGTCCTCGCCGCCCTCGGGGCCGAGGTCGATCACCCAGTCCGACGCGCGGATCACGTCGAGGTTGTGCTCGATCAGGACCAGCGAGTGCCCCGCCGACAGCAGCTTGCGCATCGCGCGCATCAGCTTGGCGATGTCGTCGAAATGCAGGCCTGTCGTCGGCTCGTCGAACAGGAACAGCGTGCCCTTGGTCGCCGTCGCCTGGCGCGGCTTGGACGCCGCCTCGGCCAGGTAGCCGGCGAGCTTGAGCCGCTGCGCCTCGCCGCCCGACAGCGTCGGCACCGGCTGCCCCAGCGTCAGGTAGTCGAGCCCGACGTCCGACAGCGGCTGCAGCTTGTTGAGCACCTCGCGGTCGACGCTGAAGACGTTGAGCGCCTCGGCCACCGTCAGCTCCAGCACGTCCGACACGCTCAACTGCCGGCCGGCGCGCTCGAGCTTGACCTCGAGCAGCTCGGCGCGGAAGCGCTTGCCGTCGCAATCGGGGCAGCGCAGGTAGACGTCGGACAGGAACTGCATCTCGACGTGCTCGAAGCCCGAGCCGCCGCAGGTCGGGCAGCGGCCGTCGCCCGCATTGAAGCTGAACATGCCCGCGCCGTAGCTGCGCTCCCTGGCCATCGGCGTATCGGCGAAGCGCTTGCGGATCTCGTCGAAGACACCGACGTAGCTGGCCGGGTTCGAGCGCGCCGTCTTGCCGATCGGCGACTGGTCGACGAAGACCGCGTCGGCCAGCCAGTCCGCGCCCAGCAGCCGGTCGTGCTGGCCGGGCGTCTCGGTGGCCTGGCCGAACCAGCGCGCCAGCGCCGGATACAGCACGTCCTGCATCAGCGTGCTCTTGCCCGAGCCCGACACGCCGGTCACGGTGACCATGCGCTGCAGCGGGAACTCGACGCTGACGTTCTTGAGGTTGTGCTCGCGCGCGCCTTCGAGGATCAGGCGCGGCGTGCTCTCCTCGACGACGCGCTTGAGGCCCATGCCCACGTGTTTGCGCGCGCCCAGGTAGGCGCCGGTCAGCGTATCGGCCGAACGGATCTGCGCGGGCGTGCCGTCGAAGACGATCTGCCCGCCCTGCTGGCCCGGGCCCGGGCCCATGTCGATGAGCCGGTCGGCCGCCAGCATCACGGCGGGGTCGTGCTCGACGACGACCAGCGTGTTGCCCGCGTCGCGCAGCCGCTGCATCGCCTCGACGATGCGGTTCATGTCGCGCGGGTGCAGGCCGATGCTGGGCTCGTCCAGCACGAACAGCGTGTTGACCAGCGAGGTGCCGAGCGCCGTCGTCAGGTTGATCCGCTGCACCTCGCCGCCGGACAGCGTGCGGCTCTGCCGGTCCAGCGTCAGGTAGCCGATGCCGACGTCGACGAGGTACTTGAGCCGGTTGCGGATCTCGTCGAGCAGCAGCTTGAGCGCCTCGTCGAGCAGCGAGCCCGGCAGCTGCAGCTCGTCCATGAAGCGTCTGAGCCGATGGATCGGCAGCTGCATCAGGTCATGGACGGACAGGCCCGGCAGCGCCTCGAGCTGGACGCGGTTCCACTTCACGCCCTCGGGCATGAAACGCAGGTCGGGCGGGAGCGCCGCGTCGGCCAGCGCCTTCGAGCCGACGCGCCACAGCAGCGCCTCGGTCTTGAGCCGCGCGCCGCGGCAGGTCGGGCACTCGGTGTAGCTGCGGTACTTCGACAGCAGCACCCGGATGTGCATCTTGTAGGCCTTGCTCTCCAGGTACTCGAAGAAGCGGTTCACGCCGTACCACTGCTTGTTCCAGTTGCCGTTCCAGTTCGGGCTGCCGCCGATGACCCAGTCGCGCTGGGCCTGCGTCATCTGGTTCCAGGCGGTGTCGCGCGGGATGCCCGCATCGCCGGCGTACTTCAGCATGTCGTCCTGGCTTTCCTTCCAGGCCGGCGTCTGCATCGGCTTGATCGCGCCGCCGCGCAGCGTCTTGCGCTCGTCGGGGATGACCAGGCCCAGGTCCACGCCGATCACCCGGCCAAAGCCGCGGCAGGTCTCGCACGCGCCCATCGCCGAGTTGAACGAGAACAGCGCCGGCTGCGGATCGGCGTAGCGGATGTCGCTCTCCGGGCAATGCAGGCCGGTCGAGTAGCGCCACAGCGTCGGCTCGACGCCCTCCACCGCGCTGAGCACATGGACCGTCAGGCGGCCGCTGCCGCGCTTGAGCGCCAGCTCGATCGCCTCCATCGCCCGCGCCTGCTCGACGCCCTGGATGCGGAAGCGGTCGGCCACGACGTCCAGCACCTTGCGCCCGTTGACGACGCGTTCGGACTGCACGCGCGTGAATCCGGAGGCGGACAGCCACTGCTCGACCTCGCCCGCGCTGACCGACTCGGGCAGCTCGACCGGGAAGGTCAGCACCAGGCGCGGGTCGTCGCCCACCGTCCGCGCCAGCAGTTCGGCATAGATCGTCTGCGGCGAGTCATGGCGGACCGGCAGCGCGGTCTCGCGGTCGAACAGGTCCGCGCCGCGCGCGAACAACAGCTTCAGGTGGTCGTTGAGCTCCGTCATCGTGCCGACGGTGGAGCGGCTGGTGCGGACCGGGTTGGTCTGGTCGATCGCGATGGCGGGCGGCACGCCCTCCACCTTGTCGACCGCTGGCCGGTCCATGCGGTCCAGGAACTGGCGCGCGTAGGCGGAGAAGGTCTCGACGTAGCGGCGCTGGCCCTCGGCATACAGCGTGTCGAAGACCAGGCTGGACTTGCCCGACCCGCTGGGCCCGGTCACCACCGTCAATTCCCCTGTGCGGATGTCCAGGTCGAGGTTCTTGAGGTTGTGCTGGCGGGCGCCCCGGATGCGGATATCGGAATCGGACATGTGGTGTGGGCCTTGGAGCCTCGGAACAGGCAGTGGGCGATGATTCTAGGGAGCGGAGGTGCCACGAAGTGGCAGCAGCGGCCAAGCCGGCGCGCCTGACGACCGTGACGACATGGTGGTAAGCAAATGCAAGCAGGCAACCGCTCAGCAAGCCTTCCCCTACCTCTTGTCAAGGCCTCCGAATGATGACTTCCGCACACTTGCTAGTCTCCGGGGGCTGCGGCAACAATGGACCCCGTCGTCGCCGAGCAACACCGGTCCCCGGTTCCACCCGAACGGCGGACGACATACCTAGGGATTACCCGCATCCCGATCGGATCGCGGGCGACAAGCGACATGGACAGAAACGACGGCCATTCCACTCACGAGATCCCCGAGACCACGCTGGTCTTGATGACCTCGGACGCGTCCGCGAAGCCCTCGCCCCCGTCGTCGATGGCCGACGCCTCCGTGTCCGGCCAGCGTCCGGCGCCCGGCGAGCCCTTCGTGCTGCTGGTCGAGGACAACCCGATCAACCAGGTCGTCGCGCTGGAATTCCTGGCGCTGATGGGACTGAAGACGCAACTCGCGCGCAACGGCCAGGAAGCGCTGGACCTGTGCGAACAGGCGGCGCCGAGCCTCGTGCTGATGGACATCCAGATGCCGGGCATGGACGGCCTGGAATGCGCGCGCCGGCTGCGGGAGCAGCAGGCGCAGGGACGGCTGCCCCGTTTCCCGATCCTGGCGCTGACGGCGCACGCGCTGGACAGCGACGTCGCGGACAGCCTGAAGGCCGGCATGGACGAGCACCTGACCAAGCCGCTCGACTTCCTGACGCTGCGCCGCCGGCTGGCGCGCTGGCTGGATCTGCCGCAGCTCAACGACTGACCCCCGAGAGCACCCCGACGAGGGCTGAGGCGTCCCCACAACGGGTGGACGCTCGTTATTTCGAGGGTCATTGATCGCGCGCAAACCTTCCAGGAATCCCCCGTCGTAGCACTGGCATTGAACGGCGCGTGCGTGCTCCACTTTCGATCCGCATCCGATGTCCGGGTGTGACGTCAGGAGTTGCGCATGCACCCGATTCCCTCCTACCACCCCTCCGAGATCATCCAGGCACAGATCCATCTGGCGGCACTTGAGGATCGCAAGACCGACGCCGAGATCCTGTCGAAGGCAGCACAGCTGTACTTCAGGATCCGACAGCAGGTGCGATCAGGACGCGTCATCGGCCTGGTCGATCCAGAGCGAAAGGATCTGCTGGTCGAAGAGATCGTGGAGATCTGATGCCCGTGAGCGACAGCAATATTGCGGAGCCCATCTTCAGGGCGTCGATAGAGCCGCCAGAGCCCCCCGCCGACGGCAAGGTCCGGCGACTCATGCTGGGCTGGCTCATCAAGCGATGAGTCCGCCCATGCACCACGCTCACCCGATTTCGAGAAACCGCTGCACGATCGCGAAGTGCTCCCGCACGTTCAGCGCGGGCGCATGGCCGCAGCCCGGGATCGTCACCACCTCCGCCTGCGGACCGCGCACGCGCATCGCCTCGGCCGTCTCCGGCAGCAGAAGATCCGAGGTCTCGCCGCGCAGGCACAGCACCGGCAGGCTCAGCGAGTCCCATTCGGTCCAGCGCTTGTAATCGTCCGGATGGACGAAGAACTGGCGCACCATCGCCGGGTCGTAATGCGGTGTCACGCGCCCGTCGGGCAGCCGCCGCACCGAGGTCTCCGTCAACCGGCGCCACTGCGCGTCGCTCATCCAGCCGTAGGGCTGATAGATCTGGCGGAAGTACTGTTCCAGCGCCGTCACCGTGTCGAACGCCGACGGTGCCCCCGCGTAGCTGCGGATGCGCTGGATCGCCGGTTCCGCGAGTTCCGGCCCGATGTCGTTGAGCACCAGCCGCCGGATGCGCCCGCGCAAGGATGTCGCCGCCGCCAGCAACCCGATCGCGCCGCCCATCGAGGTGCCGATCCAGTGAAGCTCCTTCAGCCCCAGTTGATCGACGAGCGCCACCGCCAGCTTCACATAGAACGCGAGGCAGTACTCGTTGTCCGGATCCGGACTCCATTGCGACAACCCTCTTCCGAGGGTGTCCGGGCACACCACGAAGTAACGACCTGACCCCGCCAGGTGGGAGGCCAGTTCGTCCATGTCGCGCCCGGTGCGGGCCAGGCCATGCCACGCGATCACCGGCTCGCCGGCCGGATCGCCCCAGGCCTGGTAATGGATCTCGCGGCCTTCGCAGCGCAGGTAGTTCGACGTCGACTTCAAGTTCCCCTCCCCGCCTGCCGCAGACGCCCGACCAGTCCGTTCGGGAAGTGGTACACGGCCAGCACGAACAGCACGCCCAGCCACAGCAGCCAGCGCTCCGGCGCGATCAGCTGCGACAACACCGGCACGCCTTCCACCGCCGACGCGCCGACGCGCATCAGGTCCTGCAGGTAGCTCTGCGCGAGCACGAACAGCGCGCTGCCGATCACCGCGCCGTAGATCGTGCCCATGCCGCCGATCACGACGATCAGCAGGATGTCCAGCATGATCTCGAAGGATAGCGAGGTGTCCGGCCCGTTGTAGCGCAGCCAGATCGCCAGCAAGGCGCCCGCGAGGGTCGCGAAGACCGCCGCCAGCAGCGTCGACAGCGTGCGGTAGGTCACCAGGCGGTAGCCGATCGCCTCGGCGCGGAAGTCGTTGTCGCGAATGGCCTGCAGCACGCGCCCGAACGGGGAATTGACGATGCGCAGCAACGCGAGCACCAGCACGACGGTCACGACGAACAGCAGGTAGTAGCTCAGCAGCCGGCCGTCGACGGAGACGCCGAGCACGGGCTCCTCCAGGAATTCGGTCGACGGCGACAGCAGCTCGGGCAGCCGGAAGTTCAGACCGTCCTCGCCGCCGGTGAAGTCGGACAGTTGCGAGGCCAATCCCTGGAAAGCCGCCGCGACGGCCAGCGTGATCATGGCGAAGAAGATCGCCTTCACACGCAGCGAGAACAGACCGATGACCAGCGCGAGCAGCAGCGACAGCACCAGCGCGCCGCCGATGCCGACGACGAGCGCGGCGAAGCCCGGTTCCATCCGGGAGCTCGCGATGGCGACGCCGTAGGCGCCGATGCCGAAGAACATCGTGTGCGCGAAGCTGACGATGCCGGTGTAGCCGAGCAGCAGGTCGTAGCTGCCGACGAGCACGATGAACACGAGGATCTTGGCCGCCACGTTGAGCGCCCGGGTGCCGGGGAACACGAACGGCGCCAGCGCGAGTCCGAGCACGGTCAGCAGCAGCAGCGCCGCCAGCACGCGGCTGCGCGGCAGGTCATGCGACAGCAGGGATCGGATCAGGGTCATGAAGGCATCGCTCCGTTCAACGGCGTCCGACCGGATAGAGGCCCTGCGGCCGCCACAGCAGCACGGCGACCATCAGGCCGATGTTGGAGAACAGGGCCGCCTTCGGCGCAAGGAAGCCGCAGTAGTTGGCCATCAATCCGACCAGCACCGCGCCCACGAAACACCCCAGCGTCGAGCCCAGCCCGCCGATGATGATCACGATGAAGATCAGCGTGTTGACCTGCGCGCCGATCTGCGGGACCACGCTCTGCTGGTAGAGCCCCCACAGCACGCCGCCCAGCCCCGCCAGGCCCGAGCCGGCGACGAACACGGCCACGAACAGACGTCGGATCCGGTAACCCAGGCTCTCGACCATCTCCCGGTCCTGGACGCCGGCGCGGATCAGCAGGCCCAGCTTGGTCCGGTTGAGCAGCCACAGCAGTCCCGCGAAGACCAGCAGGCCCACGACGACGGCCAGCAGCCGGAACTTCTCGACCGCCACGTCGCCGAGCACGAGCGCGCCCCGCAGCGACTCCGGCGGCTGCAGCGGGATCATCTGCGCGCCCCAGACCAGCTTGATGAGCTCCTCGCCGATGATCATGCCGCCCATCGTGATCAGGATCTGCTTGAGGTGCATGCCGTAGACGGGCCGCACCAGCACGCGTTCGAAGACCAGGCCCAGCGCCGCGGCGCTGACGATGCCGGCCAAGGCCGCCACGGCGACCGCGATCAGGTTGGCCGCCAGCGACGGACTCGCCACGAATCCGCCGTAGGTGTTCATCGCGCCCATCACCGTCGTCGCGACGAAGGCGCCGAGCGCGATGAACACGCCGTGGCCGAAGTTCAGCACGTCCATCAGGCCGAAGATCAGCGTCAGGCCCGAAGCGATGACGAAGACGATCAGCCCCATCGCGAGGCCGGCGATGGTCAGCGTCGCCCAGCTCGACATCGAGCCGATCAGCGGCAGCGCCGCCAGCGCCAGTCCGACGATCAGCAGCAGCGGGATCGCGTCGAAACGTGCCTGGGGCACCGGAGAGGTATCGTTCATTGATGTGCCGCCAGCGAAAGGCCGAGCAGCCGCTGCTGCAGCGCCTCATCGGCCGCCAGGTCGGCCATGCGGCCCGCATGCACGACGCGGCCGTCGTCCATGACCGCGACGCCGTCACCCAGCGCCTGGGCGACCATGAAGTTCTGCTCCACCAGCAGCACGGTCGTCCGTGCGCCGTCGCGGCCGCGCTGGATCTCCCGCAGCGCCTCGATGAGGTTGCGGATGATCGCCGGCCCCAGCCCCTTGGTGGGCTCGTCGATCAGCAGCAGCCGGCGCGGCTCGACCATCGCGCGCGCGATCGCCAGCATCTGCTTCTGCCCGCCGCTCAGCTTGCCGGCTGGATACAGCCAGAACTTGCGCAGCGCAGGGAACAGGCCGAACAGCCAGTCCAGCCGCGTGGTGTCGAGGTCGTCGAGCGAGCGGGCGCCGCGTGCCGCCAGCAGCAGGTTCTCGCGGACCGTCAGGTCGCCGAAGATGCCCATGTTCTCCGGAACGTAGGCGATGTCCAGGCGCGCGATCTCCGGCGTCGGAACGGCCTGGATCTCGCGGTCGTCGAGCAGCACGCGACCTGCGCTCGCGCGCCAGAGCCCCATCACCGTGCGCAGTGTCGTGGTCTTGCCCGCGCCGTTTCGGCCGAGCAGCATCGTCACTTCGCCTTCGGCGACGGCCAGGTCGACGCCGTGCAGGATGTGATACGCCCCGATGTGCGTATGCACGCCGTCGAGGCGCAGCAGCGTCCTTCTCAACGGCGCGCTCGCCGATGCGGCCACGTTCATGCGGCCTCCGGCATCGCCAGTCCCAGGTAGGCGCTCTGCACCACCGGCGAGGCGATCACCGCCTCGGGTTCGCCGTCCGCGACCAGTTGCCCGTTGTGCAGCACGACGATGCGGTCGGCCAGTTCCCGCACCACGTCCATCTTGTGCTCCACCAGCAGGATCGTGTGCGTCCCCTCGGCCTTCAGCGCGCGGATCAGGTCGAGGATCACCGGCACCTCGTCGACGCTCATGCCCGCGGTCGGTTCGTCGAACAGATAGACCTTGGGCTTGAGCGCCATCAGCATCGCGACCTCCAGCTTGCGCTGGTCGCCGTGCGGCAGGCTCGCGGCCGGCGCGTCGACGCGATGCCCGAGCCGCACGCGCTCGACGATCGCGCGCGCCTCGTCGAGCAGCTCGCGATGGTTCAGCCACACGGAGAACATCCGCAGTCCCTCCCCGCGCCGCGATTGCACGGCGAGGCGCACGTTCTCGAGCACGCTCAGCGTCGGGAACAGCTGCGTCAGCTGGAAGGCGCGCCCCAGTCCGCGCCGCGTGCGCAGCGGCGCGGCCAGGCGCGTCAGGTCCTCGCCGTCGAGCAGGACCCGACCCGCGCTCGCGCCGAGCTGACCCGAGATCAGGTTGAAGTAGGTCGTCTTGCCGGCACCGTTCGGCCCGACGATGGCGGTCAGCGTGCCCGGGCGGAAGGCGCAGCTGACACGATCCACCGCCGTGTGGCCGCCGAACCGGATGGTGAGGTCATGGGTCTCGAGCATGCGTGCGGAAAGCTTCCAGGCGCGATCGCCGCCCTCAGGGGCAGGTGCCGATCACGTAGTAGTTGGGGCCGGTCTGCTTCAGCGTCGTCGTGATGAAGACGTTCCACAAGCCCATGTTCTGGTTGGAGCCGTTGGCCAGGGCATATCCGCCACTCTGATGGGCGCGCCCCGCCGTCGTGTGGGCATAGTTGGTCGCGGTGAAGCAGGTGGCCGCGGCGCCGGTCGTGGTCCCGCTGACCGGGGCGGAAGCGGCGCCCTCGAAGCCTCCGCCGTCGACCGCACGCACGGTCCAGCCGTAGGTGGTCGCAGGAGACAGGCCGGTGTCGCCGTAGCTGGTGCCGGTCACGGCCGACGCGTTGACCTTGGTGCCGTTGCGGTAGACGTTGTAGCCCGACGCGCCGGTGACGGCGGCCCAGCCGATCGTCATCGTGGTGTTGGTCGCGCCGGTGGCCGTCACCGACGCCGGCGCCGGCAGCGTGCCGGGCGTGCCGCCGCCGCCCGAGGACACCTGGTCCACCATGGCCTTGATCGCCGCGATCTGCGTGCCGGCCTTCTGCGCGAAGTTGGAGCCGTACCAGCCGACCCAGTCCCAGCAACCATTCGGGTTGGGCAGCAGGCCGCTGGCCGAGGTCGATCGCGAGGTGTTGTCGACCTTGGTCTGCGGGAACAGCACGACGATGTTGTTGGTGTCGGCCCAGCGCGAGAAGCCGGTGTTCCTCACGAACTTGTCGCCGATGGTCGCGTAGTTCTGCTGGCAGCCGTGCAGCGCGACGTGCAGCTTGCAGACCTGGCCGGCCGCGCAGTTGGCCGGCACGTAGGCCCAACCGGTCGCGGCGAGGCCGGGATTCGTGCTGAACGCGGTCTGGTCGAACTCGATGTAGTTGGCCGCGGCGGGGCTGTTGTTGCGCGCGCTCAGCGTGCCGTAGAGCTTCGTGAGCACCGCCTTCGCCCCGTCGTAGCCGCAGTTGGCGATGTAGGGCGACGCACTGGTGCCGCAGCTGTTGTTGCCGGTGGCGTCGAAGTCGGTGGGCAGCACGTGGGCGGTACCGCTGCGCTGGACGTACTCGAGGTTGGCCGCCATGACGCCGTTGTTGAGGTACTGCGTCTGCACCGCGTTCATCGGATTGGGACCGACCGTGGTGTCGCTCGTGCCGACGAACAGGTAGACCTTCTGCGAGGCGACGTTGCTCTTGGCGTCGATCGCCGTGCCGCTCCAGTTGTTGAGGTCGGCCTGCATCGTGTTCAGCGCGGACGACGAGATCGTCGCGTTGTACATGCAGGCGGTGTAGTTGCTGTGGCCGGCGCACATGTACGGCCCGCCGGCGAAGACGCCGACGCCCTTGAACGTCGATGAATGCGCGTAACCGAGCTGGTTGGCCATGAAGCCGCCCGAGGACAGGCCCGACACGGTGATCTGGGTCTTGTCGATGTTGAGCGAGGGCAGCGGCACGGCGGCGTGACCGACGCCCGCCGACAGGAACGACGCGGCCACCACGGCGGTGGGAACGAGAAAGCGGACTGCGGAACTTCTGACAACGGATGACTTCATCGGAAACCTCCTGGATGTCGACGGACCTTCAACGCTGGATGCTGGTCGCTCAGCGCTCAGCGCTTGTTGCGAATCGGAATGTTCATCTCCTCCGGCTTGATCTCGCGCACCAGCTCGGGCACGCCCCAGGCGAAGGCCGGATCCACCTTGATCCTGAAGTGGTACATCGACTGCATCGCCTGGTGGTCCTCGGGCCGGAAGGTCATGCGGCCCTTGGGTGTCTCGAAGCTCATGCCCTCCATGGCCTTGATGAGCTTGTTGGTCGCCGTGTCGCCCGCGGTCTTCTTGAGCGCCTCGACGACCGCGATCGCCGCGCTCATGCCGCCGGCGGTGAAGAAATCAGGCGGCGTCTTGAACTGCTTGTAATGGTTGGCGACCAGCCATTCATTGACCGGGTTCTTCGGGATGCCGAAGTAGTAGTAGGTCGCGCCCTCCATGCCGGGCAGCGCCTTGTACGCGGCCATCGCGGGCAGGATGTTGCCGCCGGTGGCGATCTCGATGCCGTAGCGCTTGAGGTCGAGATCGGCGATCTTGAACGGGTTCCCCGCGCCGGCCCAGATGATGAAAATCACCTTGCGGCCGGGCTGGTCCTTGAGCCGGTCGATGAGCCGCTGCGCACCGGCGGTGAAGTCGGTCGTGGTGGTCGGCAGGTATTCCTCATGGACCAGCTTGGCCTTCTTGATCGCATCCTTGAAGGCCTTCACGCCGTCACGGCCGAAGGCATAGTCCTGCGCCAGCGTCGCGATCACGGTGCCCGGCTTGTCGAGCGCGACCGCGTTGGAGATCGCATCCTGCGAGCTGTTGCGGCCGGTCCGGAAGATGTACTTGTTCCACTTGTCGCCGGTGATCGAGTCGGCGACCGCGGGCTCGACCAGCAGGATCTTCTTGTACTCCTCGGCCACCGGCAGCAATGCAAGCGCGACGCCGGACGAGGACGGGCCGACGGCGATGTCGGCCTTGTCGTCCCCGTAGGCCGCGGCCAGCAGGCTCTTGCCCACGTCGGGCTTGCCCTGGTCGTCCTTCTCGATGACGACGAGCTTGCGGCCCGCCACCGTCATCGTGCCGCCGGTCGCGTAGTCCAGGCCCATCAGGAAACCGGTCTGCGTCTGCTTGCCGTAAGCCTCGAGGGGGCCGGTGCGGCTGTAGACATGGGCGATGCGGATTTCCTTGCCTTGCGCAAACGCCGCTGTGGTCGCGCCGAAAGCGGCGGACAGCGCCAAGACCGCACCGGTCGCGGCGCGGATGAAGCCATGGGTCATGGAACTTGTCTCCTGTTGGGGCGGATCGGTCGTGCGCCGGTCTCGAGGAGCCTCCTTCGCAAGGTCCATGCCGACGTCGGTCGGCCAGGCGCGGGCTCTCCACGACTCAGGGGGCATCCCTCCGGGAACCCCCAGAGTCATTCCGGCCCCAACGAGGCTCGCTGACCTCGCGCCTATCCGTGAGACCGGTGGGATCAGCTCCCGGAATGACAACGCCGCTGTCCGGGTTCCAGACAGCGGCGTGCGGTGGCGATCAGAACCTTGTCCGGAAATCGGGCAGTGTCCGGAGTCCAGACAGCAGCGCCGTTCGGCGCGCCGTTGGGTAGGCGTCAGGTGCGGAAGGTCGCCACGTGTTCGTTGAGCAGCCGGGCCTGCTGCTGCAGCGATTCGGCGGCGGCAGCGGTCTCTTCAACCAATGCCGCGTTCTGTTGCGTCATGTCGTCCAGGTGCTTCACGGCCTGGTTGATCTGGGCCAAACCGTCGGACTGGCCCGCGCTGGACTGGCTGATCTCGGCGACCGTGCCGCTGACCTGCTGCACCGACTGCAGGATCTGACCCATCGCTTCGCCGGCGCGACCCACCTGGGCGCCGCCCGCGTCGACGCGCGAGACCGAGTCGTTGATCAGCGCCTTGATCTCCTTGGCCGCGTTGGCGCTGCGCTGCGCGAGCGCACGCACTTCCGAAGCCACGACCGCGAAACCTCGACCCTGCTCGCCCGCGCGGGCCGCCTCGACGGCCGCGTTCAGGGCGAGGATGTTGGTCTGGAAGGCCACGCCGTCGATGACGGAGATGATGTCGGCGATCTTGCGGCTGGCGCCGGCGATGCCGTCCATGGTCTGCACCACTTCGCCCATCACGTCGGCGCCGAGCTTGGCGCGATCGGCCGCACCGATGGCCAGCTGATTGGTCTGGTGCGCGGCCTGCGCGGAGTGCGTGACCTGTTGCGTCAGCTCATGCATCGACGCCGCCGTCTGCTGCAGGCTGGAGGCCGCCTGCTCGCTGCGCTGCGACAGGTCCTGGCTGCCCATCGCAACCTCGCGCGACGCATGCTGGATGGAGTCCGTGGCGTCGCGGATGGCGCGCACCAGATCGCTGAGTCGGCCCTGCATCGCGGCGACCTGCGTCAGCACCTGGCCGATCTCGTCGTTGCCCACATCCTCCCGACCCATCACCTGCGTGCGCAGATCGCCGTTGGCGACGGCCTCGACGACCTCGCGCATCTGGTTGAGCCGGCGCTTGAGGCCGCGCGCGAACCATTCGACCGCGACCAGCGCGGCGATGCCCACGGCGATCACCAGCACCAGCGCGACCGTCGCGTCGCGACGGGCGATGCCGGACACGTCGTCGATGTAGACGCCGGAGCCGATCACCCAGCCCCAGGGCTTGAAGCCGGCGACGTAGGAACGCTTCGGTTCCGGATCCTTGGCGCCGGGCTTGGGCCACAGGTAGTCGACGAAGCCGCTGCCCTGCGCCTTGACCGTGTCGACGAAAGCGACGAACAGCTTCAGGCCGTTCGGGTCCTTGTTGCCGGACAGGTCCTTGTCGTTGAGCTCCGGCTTGATCGGATGCATGACCATCTTGGGCGTCATGTCGTTGATCCAGATGTACTCGTTGCCGGAGTAACGGATCTTGCCGATCTCGGCGGCGGCCTGCTTCTTCGCGTCAGCCTCAGTGAGGCCGCCGGCGCCGATGCGGTCGAAGTGGCGCTTCGCGATCTGCTCGGCGTTCTTCACCTGCTCGACCGTCGTGATCATCTTGACGTCCAGCAGGCTCATCGCGGAGCGGTGGCTGAGCCACATCACGAGGACGACGAAACCGACCACCGCGGCCAGCACCGCCACGCGCAGCTTGGTGGCCATCGTCCAGGCCCGAGGGGCCGTTCCCTTCGAGGTCGTCCGGGCGCCGGAGGGCGCGTCCGCATGCAAGCCGGTCGCAGTCGTGGTGAGCGTGTTCATGAAGTCTCCTGGGCGGGCCGGTCCATCCGGTCCTCGTCGTCTGCCCTGGTCTCGAATATGCGCATGTCGCACGGTGTGCGGCAAGCCCCTCGAACCCTCGATGAAGCCCTTGAACACAGGCCAAACGTGACGATGTGACGTCGCGTACTCCCTCCATTCAGGGGTCGTGCGCTGTCGTACGCGTCAGGCTGAGGCGAGCTCGGGGTATTTCGCCAGCTTCTCGTAGAGCGTGGCGCGGGAGATCGCCAGCAGCCTCGCCGCGGCGACGCGGTTGCCATTGGTGCTCCTCAAGGCCTGCGCGATGGCGGCGCGCTCCAGCTCGGCCTTGCGGGCGGGCAAGGTCTCCGTGGGACCGAGCCCACGTTGCGGAGGCCGGTGCCCCTCCTCGCTCCCACTTCTCCTCACGCTCGAAAGGTCGCTCGGAGGGGCACCGGCCTCCGCAACGTCCGCATCGCTCGTGGTGATCGCCGTGGGCGCGGTGGGCGCGGTGGTGGTGGTCGGGGTCGCCGTCTCGTGGAGTCCGAAATGTCTCGGGAGCAATTCGTCCTCGTCGCTCATCAGGAAGGCCTGTTCCAGCGCGTTGCGCAACTCGCGCACGTTGCCGGGCCAGGTCTTGCCTTCGAGCGCCCGGAGCGCCGCGGCGCTCAAGGTCTTCGGCGCCAGGCCGCTGCGCCGCGTGATGTCCGCCAGCAGGACCTCGACCAGCGTCTCGATGTCCCCGCACCGCTCGCGCAGCGCGGGCAGGCGGATCGGCAGGACGTTGAGCCGGTAGAAGAGATCGGCGCGGAACTCGCCGCGCTGCACCATCGCCCCGAGGTCGCGGCTGGTCGCCGCGATCACGCGGACGTCGACCTTCACGACCTCGTTGCTGCCCAGCGGCTCCAGCTCCTGCTCCTGCAGCACGCGCAGCAACTTGGCCTGCAGCGCCGGGGGCATGTCGCCGATCTCGTCGAGGAAGAGCGTGCCGCCGTCGGCCAGCCTGAACTTGCCGTCGCGCCCCTTGCGATCGGCGCCGGTGTAGGCGCCGGGCGCGACGCCGAAGAACTCCGCCTCCAGCAGCGTCTCCGGCACGGCGGCGATGTTCACCGACACGAGCGGCTTCGCCGCGCGCCGGGAGGCCGCGTGGATGGCGTGCGCAAGCAGCTCCTTGCCGGTGCCCGTCTCGCCGAGCAGCAGCACCGTCGCCTCGGTCTGCGCGACGCGGCGCGCATGGCGCTTGACCTCGACCGCGGCCGCGCTCGATCCGACGAAGTCGACGATGCGGTGCTTGGCGCGGCGGTTGCGGGACTGCTCGGCGGCGAGCTGTCGTCGCGTGTCGTCGAGCTCCGCCTGCAGGCACGCGAACTTGTTCATCAGCGGCTGCATCGTCGTTTCGGGATGGTCCAGCAGGACCATGCCCATCGCGCCGATGACGTCGCCGCCCGGCCCGCGCAGCGGCAGCCGGCTGACGAGGAAGGTGCCCGCCTTGTTGGTCAGCAGGTCCACGAGGATGGGCTGGCCGGTGTCGATGACCTGCGCCATCAGGGTGTTGGGGACGACCTCCTCGACGCGGCGGCCGACGAACTCGGATTCGTCGCGGAAGCCGAGCGCGGGCAGGAAGCGCTTGTAGCCCTCGCTGATCCAGACGACGCGGTGCTCGCGGTTGACCACCATCGCGCCCTGCGCGGTGCTGGCCAGCACGTCGAACATCGACTGCGCCGCCAGCCGGAGCACCGCTTCGGCATCCTGGGGAATGTCGTTCATGGCTTGTCTCCTGGACGTTCGTCCTGGCCTTTGTCCCGGGCGCGTCGGGGCGGCCCGCGGGTGTCCGGGTCGGGCTGCCGCCGCGCGGCGCCGCCTCGGATCTGATGCGGACCAATGTAGCAGCCGCCTCGCCGGTGCGAGGGCCGTCCCGGGAGGCGAACGCCCTGGGGAATCCCCGAGGCGGTCGTCGAGCCGCACGGGAGGCGATCCGGCTATAAACCGCCCTCATGGCCATCGTGGATTCCTGGACTTCGGCGCGCGCGGCAAGGCAGGTGCTGTCGTTGGCGCACAAGCTGCTGTCGGAACGCGGGCAGGCGAACAGCCTGGGCCTGGCCCATGACCTGATCGGCCGCATGGGGGCGCTGCCCGTGGACGCCTGGCCGGCGGTCTTCGACAGGCTGGCCGCCGATTTCAATCCCGTGCCGGACGCGGTGCTGCGCGCCGCGCAGGCCTATGCCGACGCGCCCGGCACCGAGACGCTGCGTCAGCTGACCGACGTCAGCGAGCCGCCGCGGCAGGAACTGTTCCGCCGCCTGAACCGCGCGCCCGGCGGCACGGGCACGCTGGTCCGCATGCGGCGCCGGCTGCTGGAGGGCCTGTCCTCGCACCCGGACTGGCGCATGGTGGACGCCGACCTGCTGCACCTGCTGTCCTCGTGGTTCAACCCCGGCTTCCTGGAGATGCGACAGGTCGACTGGCACTCGCCGGCACACTTGCTGGAACAGATCATCCGCCACGAGGCCGTGCATGCGATCGACGGCTGGGACGACCTGCGTCGACGCCTGCTGCCGGACCGACGGCTGTTCGCGTTCTTCCATCCGCAGTTGCCGAACGAGCCGCTGATCTTCGTGGAGATCGCGCTGCTGCCCGACATGCCGGACGCGATCGCGCCGCTGATCGGCAAGCGCAGCGAACCGATGCCGCCGAACAGCTTCAAGACCGCCGTCTTCTATTCGATCAGCAACTGCGAGCCGGGGCTGCGCGGCGTGTCGCTGGGCAACTTCCTGATCAAGCGCGTGGCCGAGCATCTGAGGCAGGAGCTGCCGCGGCTCAAGCAGTTCTGCACGCTGTCGCCGATCCCGGGCTTCGCGGCCTGGCTGCAGGCGATCCGGGCGACGGACGACGAGTCCGCCACCCTCTCCGCGCTTTCCGGCCTGAAGCCGGCGCAACGCGCGCGCATCGCGGAAGCGCTCGCACGATTGAAGCACCACACACCGGCCGAGCTCGCCAGCCCGGGAGCCCTCGACGACGAGGCCCTGCAGGCCGACCTGCGCCGCCTGGCCGCCGTCTACCTCATCGCCCAGACGCCGCTGCCCGGCGGCGATCCGGTCGCGCGTTTCCACCTCGACAACGGCGCCCGCCTGGAGCGACTCAATCCCGGCGGCGACCGCTCGGCCAAAGGACTGAAACAGTCGCACGGGATGATGGTCAATTACCTCTACGACCTCGACCGCATCGAGCAACACCACGAAGCCTTCACCCAGGGAGAGATCGCGACGGCGCGCGCCGTGGGCGGTCTGCTCTGACCCTTCCGCATCCCTTCCGCATCCCTTCCGCATCCCCATTCCGCAACCCTTGCCTACCGACACCGTGGCCCGCAGAGGCCCCCAGGACCCACAGGAGACACGCATGACCCAGAGTTCCACGACCCGCCGCCGCCTGCTGGGCGCCGCCGCCCTGGCTTCCCTGTCCGCCGCGGGCGCGGGCATCGCGCCGTCGGCGTTCGCGCAGGCCACCTGGCCGAGCCGGCCAGTGGTCATCGTCGTGCCCTTCCCGGCCGGCGGCGGCACCGACGCCTTCGCGCGGCCGCTGACCGCCGTGCTGACCAAGCAGACCGGCAAGCAGTTCATCATCGACAACAAGGGCGGCGCCGGCGGCACCGTGGGGGCGACGATCGCGTCCAAGGCCGCGCCGGACGGCTACACCTTCTTCATGGGCGCGGTGCATCACGCGATCGCGCCGGCGATGTACCCGAAGCTCGACTACAAGCTCGAGGAGGACTTCATCCCCGTCGCCCTGGTCTCCAGCGTGCCGCAGGTCATCGTGATCAATCCGCAGAAGGTGCCCGTCACCGACGTGAAGGGCCTGCTGGAGCTGCTCAAGAAGAACCCCGGCAAGCTGAACTACGGCTCGGCGGGCAACGGCACCTCGCACCACCTGGCGGGCGAGCTCTTCAAGCTGCAGACGCAGACCTTCATCACCCACATCCCCTACCGCGGCGCCGGCCCGGCGCTGCAGGACCTGATGGCGGGCCAGGTGGACCTGATGTTCGACGGCCTGGGCTCGTCCGCCGCACACATCCGCGGCGGCCGCATCAAGGCGCTGGCGGTGGCCTCCTCCAAGCGCGCGCCGGGTTTCCCGGACATCCCGAGCGCCGTGGAAGCCGGCATCCCGCAGTACCAGGTCGCCACCTGGTACGGCCTGTGGGCCCCCAAGGGCACGCCGAAGGAAGTGATCGCCGCGATGCAGGCCGAACTCCGCAAGGCCTACGCGACGGAGGAACTGAAGAACATCTGGACCGGCCTGGGCACCGACATGCCGACGCTCTACGGCGACGCGTTCGGCAAGTTCGTGCACGGCGAGGTCCTGCGCTGGGCCGACGTGGTCAAGCGCAGCGGTGCGAAACTGGATTGATCCTCGATCCGATAGCGATTGCCTGAACCCCGGCCTGCGACTCCCGACATGAACGCTCCCCAGAAAGCCACCGCGAACGTCAACCTGTTCGCCGCGCTGCGCGCGAATTTCTCCGACGACCTGGACGCCTGCGCGATCGAGCTGGCCGACGGCCCCGACGCCGGCCAGCGCTACAGCTGGCGCGACATCGACCGCGCCACGGCGATGATCGCCAACCTGCTGGACTCGCTGGACCTGCCCGCGGGCAGCCGCGTCGCGGTGCAGACGGAGAAGAGCGTCGAGGCGCTGCTGCTGTACCTCGCGGTGCTGCGCGCCGGCTACGTCTACCTGCCGCTGAACACGGCCTACCAGGCCGCCGAGCTCGAGTACTTCATCGGCAACGCGGAGCCGGCGGTGGTCGTCTGCGCGGGGAAGAATTTCGGCTGGATCAGCAAGCTGGCGTTCCAGGCCAAGGTCCCGTGGGTGTTCACGCTGAACGAGGACCGCAGCGGCACGCTGCTGGATCGCGCGGTGCAGATGCCCGACACGCACCAGGTGGCCGAGAAGAAGGCCGATGACCTGGCCGCGATCCTCTACACGAGCGGCACGACCGGTCGCAGCAAGGGCGCGATGCTGAGCCACGGCAACCTGCTGTCCAACGCCGAGGTGCTCAAGCACTACTGGGGCTGGAAGGCGGACGACGTGCTGATCCACACGCTGCCGATCTTCCACGTGCACGGGCTGTTCGTCGCGTCGCACGGGGCGCTGCTGGCCGGGGCGAAGATGCTGTGGTTCAACCGCTTCGATCCGCGCGGCGTGATCGCGCGGCTGGCCGACGCGACGCTGTTCATGGGCGTGCCGACGCTGTACGTGCGGCTGCTCGAGCAGGCGACGCTGACGAAGGACGCATGCGCGCGGATGCGGCTGTTCATCAGCGGTTCCGCGCCGCTGTTGATCGAGACCTTCCACGAATGGCAGCGCCGCACCGGGTTCACGATCCTGGAGCGCTACGGCATGAGCGAGACGGTCATGCTGACGTCGAACCCGTACAAGGCCGAGGACGGCGAGCGCCGCGGCGGCACGGTCGGTTATCCGCTGCCGGGCGTGGGCCTGCGCGTCGTCGACGACGCGGGCGCGCCCTGCCCCAGCACGGGCGACGGCGAGATCGGCCACCTCCAGGTGAGCGGGCCCAACGTGTTCGCCGGCTACTGGCGCATGCCGGAGAAGACGAAGGAGGAGTTCACCGCCGACGGCTGGTTCAAGACCGGCGACGTGGGCCGGCGCGACGACCGCGGCTACGTGACGATCGTGGGGCGGAGCAAGGACCTGATCATCACCGGCGGCTACAACGTGTACCCGGCGGAGATCGAGGGCTGGCTCAACGAGCTGCCCGGCGTGGCGGAGTCGGCCGTGGTCGGCGTGCCGCATCCGGACTTCGGCGAGGGCGTGATCGCCGTGGTGGTGCCGCGATCCGGCGCCGCGCTGGACGGCGCGACGCTGGTCGCGGCGCTGAAGGACCGCATCGCCGGCTTCAAGGTGCCGAAGCGGGTCTTCGTCGAGACCGAGCTGCCGCGCAACGCGATGGGCAAGGTGCAGAAGAACCTGCTGCGCGAGCGGCATCGCGGACTGTTCGGCTGAGCATCGCCGACAATCCGTCGTCATGAGCACGCCGACGCCGCTCCCCGCCGACACGGTCAACACCCTCAACACCGCCTGCCCGCGTTGCGGCGGCGGTTTCCATTGCGGCGTGGACGACGGCTGGTGCGCCTGTTTCGGCACGCGGCTGGGCGAGGGCCTCAAGCGCGAACTCGCCGCCCGCTGGCCCGACCAGTGCCTGTGCCTGCGCTGCCTGACCGAGCTGGCCCGCGACGATCCGGACAGCCACGTGCCGGACCCGCCGAAAAACCCGCCCGAGCCCCCGTTGTTGGGCGTTTGAAGGCACACGCGGGACGACCACAATCCGACCGATGGCCGCCTCCCCATTCAGCCAGTCCGTCGCGGAGCGTCTCCAGGTGAGACGCCTGGTGGTCTTCGGCCCGTTCCTGGCGCTGGGGCTGGTGCTGCTCGTGCTGTGGGCGCTGGTGCTGTGGTTCGCGCTGCTCTATCCGAAATCGCTGGTCGAGGACCTGCAGGAAGACCTGCACAGCATCGCCCTCAACGCGGCGCAGGACACCGAGCAGCTGCTGCGCGAGACCGAAGGCAGCCTGCGCACGCTGGACCTGCTGCTGCTCACGCGCAGGAACGAACGCCAGGACCTGGACGCCACCGTGTCGCTGCTGGCCGATTCGCTGCGCGACAACTCGCGCGGGATCACCGACGTGATGCTGGCCAGCGCCGACGGCCGCCTGTGGCGCATCCCGTCGGTGACCGGCGAACCCTATGCCGACCTCGGTGCGAAGAGCTTCCTGTCCGAACTGGGCCGCCCCGGCGGACCGAGCATCATCCTCGGCACGCCGATCCGGCTGCGGCCGGGCGCCCACTTCGTCCTGCCGATGGCCACGCGCCTGAGCGCGCCGACCGGCGCCTTCACCGCGACGGTGGGCTTCATCGACCTCGACGTGCTGCTGCGCATCTACCGCACGCGGTCGATGCGCTCGGGCATGGCCGTGCTGCTGGAACGCGACGACGGCGTCGCCATGGCCCGCTGGCCCGAAGTCCCGGGCCTGGTCGGCACCAACATGCGACAGGTCCCCGGCGGCGAGGTACTGCCGCCGAGCCCGCCGGCCAGCGGCCAGTTCATGGTGACGAAAAGCCCGGCCGACGGGCGCGATCGCATCGTTTCCTACCGCGTGCTGCAGGACTACCCGCTGCGTCTGTTCGTGTCCTTCGAGCGCGACCGCATCCTCGCCGGCTACCTGCAGCAGCGGCGCGCGGTGCTGGGCTTCTCGCTGGTGGTCACGGCGATCGCCGTCGGCCTGATGGCCTGGTTCACGCGGCTGCAGCAGCGCACCCGGCTGCGCGAGGCCGAACGCGAAGCCACCGCCGACGCCTCGCCGATGGGCCTGTTCCGCTGTGATCTCCAGGGCCGCACCGTGTATGCCAACGAGACCTACCTCCGCCTGATGGAGGTCGACCGCAAGGACCTGGCCTGGGGCTGGCTGGACCGTCTCTCCCCATCGGAGCGCGAATTGACGCGCGAGCAATGGGCCGCACTGGTCGCCGTGGGGGAACCGGTCGACCGCGTGCGGCAGTTGACGCGCCGCGACGGCTCGGAACTGATGGTGCGTCTGCGGATGCGGCCGATGCGCCTGGGCGGGCGCATCGTCGCGCACGCCGGCACGATCGCCGACATCACGCCCGAGCTCGCCGCCCGACGCGAGCGCGAGCGCAGCCAGGCCGTCATGAGCGCGATGGCGCAGAGCGTCAACGTCATGATGCTGGCCGTCGACACCGATGAACGCGTGCTGTTCTGCAACAAGGCCTTCGAGCGCCGCTTCGACATCCCGGAAAGGTCCTGGCAGGGCCGCCACGCGGCGGACGTCTTCGACGACCTGTACCCGGCCGTGCATCCGCTGATCCAGCGCGCCTTCGAGGGCGAGACCAGCGTCGTCGAGATGCGCGACGACGATGGCGTCAGCCGCCCGATGCCGCTGGACGGCGACGACCGCGGCGAGACGCGCTACGTCGAGCTCACCTACGCACCGCTGCTCAACGACGACGGCGCGATCATCGGCGCCTACGGCGTCGCGCGCGACGTCACCGACGTCAAGCAGGAACAGATGCGGCTGCTGCGGGCCTCCAACACGGACCCGCTCACCGGGCTGCTCAACCGCGCCGGCTTCGCGTCGCAGGTCAACGCCGCGCTCGGGCGCGCGACGGACCGCGACGAACTGGTGGCGCTGCTGTACCTCGACCTGGACCGCTTCAAGCCCGTCAACGACGAGTACGGACATCCCGTCGGCGACGCGCTGCTGAAGGCCGTCTCCGGCAGGCTGCGCCACGCGCTGCGGCCGCAGGACCTCGTGGCCCGCGTCGGCGGCGACGAGTTCGCCGTGTTCCTCACCCATGTCGCGAAACCGGTGGACGCGCAGGTCGTCGCCGACAAGCTGGTGCATGCGCTGACGATGCCGTTCCGCATCGGTGCGCTGGAACTCCACATCGGCACCAGCGTCGGGTTCTGCGTCCAGTGGGCGCGGCAGGCCGACATCGACGATCTCGTCACACAGGCGGATGAGCAGCTCTACCGCGCGAAGCGGGCGGGGCGGGGGAGATCGAGCGGGAGCCTCTGCGCGGAGCGCAAGCCTGCGTCGGGTGCGGTGGGTGCGGCGGGCGCCGTGGGCGCGGCAGGTGCAGCGGGCGGGGCAGCCGACTCCGGCTTGCCAAGCGCGGGCTCTCCACGGGGCATGGGGGATCCCTCCAGGACCCCCAAGCCCCATTCCGGCCCCACGGAGATCAGCTGACGTCGGAACGATCCGGGATCGGCGGACGTCGTGGCCCGGTGCGGGTCAGCCGCAGTTGCCGAAGTCGCCCGGGTCGCGGCCGTCCAGCGACGCGGTCGGCGTCGATGCGCCGTGCTTCAGGCGCATCAGCGTCATCTGCAGGACCTTGGCGTCGGCGCTGGCCCGATGACGACGCAGTTGCGCCTCGGCACGGACCTCCTGCTGGACCGCGTTCCAGCGCTGGGCCTCGTCTTCGCTGAGCAGGCGGCGCAGGTCCTCGATCCGGAAACGCGGCAGGCGACCGACGCTGTCGAAGAGCTTGCTCATCCACGGGTAGTCATGACCCCAGCTGTCGGAGTAGACCGTCTGGCCCGCCAGGCGCTTGTTGAGCTCGTCGGCGACCCAGTCACGGGGGCGGCCGTGACGCAGCAGCAATTCGCGCGAGATGCCGTGCAGCGCCTCGGCCTGCTCATCCCAATGCTCCCACTCCGGCGCCGGCTGGATCAGCGAGCAGAACGGCAGGCCGCCCGCCTCGACGAATCCGATCTCGATCGGGTAGCTGCCGCGCCCGAAACCGGACGCCTCCAGGTCGAGGATGGTCGGCGCAAGGACCGGCGAGGCGACGGGCAGGACGGCAACGGTCATGGGCGCCAGTATGCAAGCGCCGGGCCAGCCGCGGGAGCCGCCCCTCCTCAGATCAGGGGACGGCGGGCGTCGCCGAGTGCAGGGCCGCCGGAGCCGCGGGAGCGGCGGCAGGTGACGTCGAGACCTTGGGCGTCTGGCCCGCCGCATCACCGTCGCCGCTGTCGCCCCGGTCCCGTCCCTGGCGTCGCTGCAGTTCGTGCCAGCCGTCCAGGCCGCCGTCCAGCGCCAGCACGCGCGGATGACCGCGCTTCATGAGCTCATGCGCGCCCTGGATGGCGGAGACCTCGTTCGGGCAGTTGCAGTAGAGGACCAGCAGGCGGTCGTCGGGCAACTGCTCGGCGTATTCCGGCAGGCGGGTCAGCGGGATGTTGAGCGCGCCCGGCAGCGTGCGCGGATCAGCGGCTCGGCCGGGATCGCTGCGGACATCGATGAAGAGCGGCGCCATGTCCTGCTCGCAGAGCGCCGCGGCGTCCTCGACGCTGATGCGCTCGACCTCGCCCTGCAGCTTCGCCATCTGGCGGCGACGCCGCCAGCGGTTGCCGATCAGGAGCGCCAGCACCGCGACGATCGCCGCGACCGCCAGCAGGCCGGCGTTGGAGAGGAAGTCCAGCACGTCCTGGATCTGGTCGCTGAAGATCAGTCCGAGCCCGAGGAAACACGCCGTCCAGACCAGTCCGGCGACGGCGTCATAGGCGATGAAACGGCGCCACCCCATGCCGAGCGCACCGGCCATCGGCGCCGCGACGACGGAGATGCCGGGCAGGAATTTCGCCGCCAGCAGCGAGCTGCCGCCCCAGCGCGCGATGAGGCTCTCGCTCTGGCGGACGCAAACGTCGGGGGACAGCGAGACGCGGCACAGCAGCCGCAGCACCCGGTGGCCGTAGCTGCGGCCGGCGATGAACCAGATGGCGTCGCCCAGGACGTTGGCCAATACCGCCGCCACGACCAGCGACACCGCCGACAGGCGCCCCGCCGCCGCCAGTCCGCCCGCGACCACCAGCAGCGGCGCCGCCGGCACCGGCGCACCGATGCGCGCGGCCAGCGTCACGAGGAAGACGAGCAGGAAGTCGTGTTGGATCAGCAGGTCGATCAGGGCGCGCATGCGGCGCATTGTCGCGGCTGCCGAGGTCACCCGTCGGCGGTGGGGCGATTCTTTCCGCCGTTCAGGACACCAGCCGGGGCGCCTTGGGCCGGGCGACGAAGGCGAACTGCACCCACTTCGTCTCCTCGAGCTGCCGTCCGAAGAGCCGGAAGGCCAGCCGGCGCTTGAGCGACGGGGTGTACCACTGCTCGTTGATGCCCTGGACGCTGACGACCTCGTAGCCGCATTCGTCGAACATGCGCTGCGCACTGGTGCGGGTGAAGAAGCGCAGATGCGTCCGGTCGCGGACGCCGCAGGGCTCGTAGCGGAAGTCGCGGTCGTGGACGAGCGGCCAGATCGTGTCCAGGTGCAGCAGGTTGGGCAGCGAGGCCAGCACCACGCCGCCCGGTGCGAGCAGCGGCGCGGCCAGGTTCAGCGCGGCCCAGGGATCGGGCATGTGCTCGAGCACGTCGTTGAAGACGATGGCGTCGAAATGGGCTTCGGGCAGCGGCAGCATCGGATCGAAGAAGCCTTGCATCACCCGGTCCAGATGGGCACCGGCGCGTTCCGCGGCCCCCGCGTCGGGCTCGACGCCCCAGACCTCGGTGCCGGGGCGGGTCTGCTTGACGGCCTCTCCGAAGGCGCCAGTGTTGCAGCCGACGTCCAGCACGCGCCGGCAGTCCTGCGGGAGGAAGGCCAGCATCTCGCGGCGCGCGGCGTGCGGATAGTCGAATCGGGCCAGGGGACTGGCGGAACGGAGAGCCGGCATGGATACCTCCTCGGCGCCCGCCACGAGCACCGCGGCGGTGCGCGAAGCATAGTCAGGAGCGCCCCCCCTCGACATCCTTCTCTTACGGGACAGGGAAGTCCCGACGGACCGGCTTCAGCGCATCGCCACCGGCGCCCAGAAGATGTAGTCCGCCTGGTAGTCGACGACCTGCTTCTGCCCGACCCCTGCGGCATCGCAGGCGGTCTGCGGCGCGACGCCGCCCTTGGTGGCCACGCGCTGGATATGGCTCACGCCCTGCATGGCGCCCATGCCGACGGCGGGATTGGCCTTCACCAGCTGCAGCGGGATGCTGCCCGGGGACGCCGGCGCCACCGCGACCTGCGTGCCGGTGACCTTGGAGCCGTCGCGGGCTTCCCAGGTGGCGGGCGGGCCGTAGTACTTGCCGACCACGGTGCTGCGCCGATCGCTCAGGGTCGCGTCCGGGCCGACGAACACCCACTCGAACTGCCCGGCCATGTCCTTCTTCGCGCGGCATTCATAGGTGATCTTGCCGACGCCGACGGTCTCCATCGACACCTTGTGCCCCTCAGGCACCTGCACGGCGGCGGGCAGGCCGGCCTGGGAGAACGCCGGGGCGTTCGAGCCCGACGGGCCGGACATGGCGCAGGCGCCCAGCAGGGCGACGGGCGCCAGCAGGACGAAGACGGACGTCGGGGACTTCGCGCGGGGGGACAAGGTGGTCATCGCAGCTCCTCAGGGTTGGCGGCAAGGCCGGAAGGCCTCACTGGAACGCTGTACGCAAACGCCGTCTTAACGGATTCGTTTTCCGCGAAAAAGGTTCGCGCACGGTCTGCGCTACGATCAGCCGATAGACCGTGAGCCTGTCATCCCGAAGTCTTCGCTTCGTCTCTCCTGTCGGAAGCCGTGCAAGTCCTCGCCTTGATTGCTTGGCGAATCTGTTCGAACCGCATGTCGCGGGGCGATTTCGGAGGAGGAGCACCATGCCTGTCCCACAAACCCTCGACGAGCTCCGTGCTTCGTTGCGGCAGAGTGTCGACGCGCTCCAGCGGCGTCAGGCCAATGAGATCCCGGAGAAGCTGATCGACCGTCTGGTCGATCTGGACTGGCTGGAATGGCATGGCGGCGGCCTTCGATTGACCACCACCGGGACCAACGTCCACCGGCAGGAGCTCGCCCGGATTCGCGCAATGGCGGAAACGTCAGGCTCATCGATCACCCCCAACCTATCGGAGGCCGATATCGCTACCCCCAACTACTCATACGAAAAACGCCAACGCGAGCTGGCCAAGAAAAAGAAGAAGGAAGAAAAGGCCCATCGCAAGGCCAGCGGTGCAGGCTCGGACGCCCCGGCGGATGAGCCGAACGCCCAGGGCGCACCGGCCGGAGGCAACGCCCCGGCGGACGACAAGCCGCAAGGCCAGGCATAAAACGCCAGGCATAAAACGCCAGGCAGAAAACGCCAGGCACAACGCCTGGCAAAGCGCTTGGCACCGCCTCAGGCGTGACGCCCGCCAGTGCGCCAGGCCCCGAGCCTGGCGTCGGGTCGGGAAGGGGCAGTCAGCCGCACTGCCCCACGAACCCGCACGCGGTGCAGAACTCGCACCCGTCGCGGTGGATGAGCGTGGCGTTGCCGCACTCGGGGCACTTCTTGCCGGCCATGGCCACAATGCCGCCGGCTTCCGAGGCAGCGCGCGCCGTCCCTGCGGCCGCTCCCGCGGCCTTCAGCGGCGCTTGCTGCATCAATCCCATGTCGACGAGCGGATAACCGTGCTCGTCCAGCACCCCCAGCATCGCGTAGCGGTGGATGACCAGTCGCGCGACATACGCGACCGTCGACGGCCACACCTGCTGCCGTCTTTCTCCCGACAGCGTCGGCACCGGCGCCATGAAGTGGCCCAGCGGCTCGCCCACGTTGAGCAGCTTGCGCAGCTTCATGCCGATCCAGCCCGGATCGAGCACGCGCATGTCCAGTGACAGCAGCCGCGCCAGTCCATCGAGCGCCTTCGGGTAATTGCCCGAGAACCCCATCGCGCAGGGCCGCGTGACGCTGCCCCCGTCGGGCGTGGGCAAGCTCACCTCCTTGAGCGTCAGCGTGAAGAGTTCGCCGGTCGCGGGGTTGTCGACGTCGACCGCCCAGGCGAGCGTCCCGGCCGTGCCGGTGCGCGGCTCCTCGCGCGAGAACATCGCGTCCAGCACCGGCGTCGGACCGCCTTCCTGCAAGGCCCCGAGCTGCTCGCAGCGCCAGCGGATCACCGCCGCCGTCGCCGCGACGACGCCCGGGAACAGCCGCGGCTCGCCGAGCGGCGGCATCGGCATCTCGAACGCGCGCTCCTCGGCGACGGTCGCCAGCGCGTCGAGCTTCAGGCGCAGCCAGGCCGCGTCATTGGCGCGCAGGTCCATCGACAGCGTCTTCGCCAGCGCGCCGAGGCCGCGCGGCTGCTCCGCGCCGTTGACCCAGACCTCGAACGGCAGCGTGCGGCCGAAGAGGCCCGCGTCCGGCCCCTCCGCCGGCAGCTCGCCGACGAAGAGCGCGAAGTCGCCATGCGGGTGGCGGATCATGGTCGACCACGCCGGATTGCCGCCCGGCATCTCGGGCCGGCTCGGCCAGCGCAGCGACGCAAGCACCGGCTTGGGCAGGCGCTCGACGCGCAAGCGCTGGTTGGGGCCGATGTCGGCCTTGAGCGGCTCCGGCCGGGCGATCGGCTCGACGCTGAGCACCGCGCCGAGCACGCTGTTCGGGCGATAGGTCGCGAGGCCCTTCAGCCCGCTCTTCCAGGCCAGGCGATAGAGATCCTGGAAGTCGGCGTAGGGATAGTCCGCCGGCACATTGACGGTCTTGGAGATGGAGGTGTCGACGTAGGGCGCGACGGCCGCGACCATCGCCTCGTGGTCCGACGCCTGCAGCTCGAGCGCGGTGACGAAGGCGTCGGTCAGCGGCGCGTCGGCGCCGAACAGGTGGCGGTAGAGCCGCCAGGCATGGTCCTCGACGGCGTACTCCTTGAAGGAGTTGTCGGGCATGCGCTTCCTGCGGGTGTAGCTCCACGAGAACGCGGGCTCGATGCCGTTGCTGGCGTTGTCGGCGAAGGCCAGCGAGATCGTGCCGGTCGGCGCGATCGACAGCAGGTGCGAGTTGCGCAGGCCCTGCGCGCGGATCTTGTCCTTCAGCCACGGCGGCAGCCGCGACGCGAAGTTGCCGCCCGACAGGTAGAGATCGGCGTTGAAGAGCGGGAACGCGCCGCGCTCGATGGCGAGGTCGGCGGACGCCTCATAGGCGGCGTCGCGCATGATCTCGCTGATGCGCCGCGCCATCGCGCGGGCGGGCTCACCGTCGTAGCGCAGGCCGAGCATCACCAGCGTGTCGCCCAGGCCCGTGAAGCCGAGCCCCACGCGCCGCTTGTTGGCGGCCTCGCGCGCCTGCTGCGGCAACGGCCACGGGGTCACGTCCAGCACGTTGTCGAGCATGCGGGTGGCGGTCCTGCAGACATCGGCGAACTCGGCCTCGTCGAACGAGGTCCTCGCCGTGAACGCGTCCTTGACGAAGACCGTCAGGTCGATCGAGCCGAGGCAGCAGCAGCCGTAGGAAGGGAGCGGTTGCTCCGCGCAAGGATTCGTCGCGCTGATCGACTCGCAGTAATGCAGGTTGTTGTCCGCATTGATCCGGTCCAGGAACAGCACCCCCGGCTCCGCGTGGTCGTAGGTGGACCGCATGACCTGGTCCCACAGCTTGCGGGCCCGCAGGCGGCGGTAGACCCACACGCCGTCCGCCCGCTGCGTCGCGCCGGCCGCGCGCTGCTTGTCGCCCGGCGCCGCCTTGTGCACGAGCTCGATGTCCGCGTCCGCCTCCACCGCCTCCATGAACGCGTCCGTCACGCCCACCGAGATGTTGAAGTTCTTCAGGTCGCCCTGGTCCTTGGCGTGGATGAACTCCTCGATGTCCGGGTGGTCGCAGCGCAGGACGCCCATCTGCGCGCCGCGCCGCGAGCCGGCCGATTCCACCGTCTCGCAGCTGCGGTCGAACACCCGCATGTAGCTCACCGGCCCCGACGCGCTCGATTGCGTCGACTTCACGTACGCGCCCTTGGGTCGGATCCGGGAGAAGTCGTACCCGACGCCGCCCCCGCGCCGCATCGTCTCGGCCGCCTCGGTCAAGGCGGTGTAGATGCCGGGATGACCGTCCTCCTCCTCCGCGATCGCGTCGCCCACCGGCTGCACGAAGCAGTTGATCAAGGTCGCCGACAGCGCCGTCCCCGCCGCCGAGGCGATCCGCCCCGCCGGCACGAAACCGCGCCGCTGCGCCGCCAGGAACTTCGCCTCCCAGTGCGCGCGCTGCTCCGGCGACTCCGCCACCGCCAGCGCCCGCGCCACGCGCGCCCGCACCTCCTCGAGGTTGCGTTCGCCGTCCTTCGCGTATTTCTCCAGCAGGACCTCGGCGCTGATGTCCTGCGGCGGGAGCGTCTCGGCGGTCGCCTGCAACGGCAGTTGCGACGAGGCCGCGGACACGGTGGAAGGAACGGACGGGGGCACGGTCTGCTGGGTCATGCGGGGGTCTCCATCAGCGTCAACACAAGGGTCCCGGACCATCCTAGTCCCGCCTTGCCCAGCGTCCTGTCCCTCATCCACGAATGCGTCATGGCCTCGACGCGTGATCGTCATCCGCTCCGCCTGCCGCACCGATCCTTCAGCCGTCGCGATCACCACATCCGCTCGTCACCAAGCAGTGGTCCACGTGTCCACCGGTAAGCACGCACTTGCGGCGCGCACACCATTTGATGCGACTGCAACGACGTTTCCCCGGGTTGGCCCCATAGTTTGGTCGGATAGCGGACGCTATTCTTTTCGGTTATGACTCCCGATAAGGTCTTGCGGTCCAGCCCCAACACGTTGGGCGATCTGGAACAAGGCTGCGCCGATGCCCGTCGTCTGATCCTGGACGGCCAACTCGACGCAGCGCGCTCTCGTCTGGACGAGCTGCGCAAGATCCACGGCGACAACCACGCGCCGGTGCAGGAAACCTTCAGCGCCCTGGCCGAGGCGCATGGCGACTTCAACGTCGCCCTCGCCCACTTCAAGCGCTTCCATCTGCTGGCCATCGAGTCCGGCGCGTCCTCGCCGCTGGCTTCGCGCGATCAGTTGCTCGCGCGGCTCGTCGAGCGCCAGCAGCAGAACTCCCCGGACATGGCCTGGTGCCTGGTGGCGCTGGGCGCGGCACGCGCGCCCGCCGGCGCGCTGCCGCACATGCTGCGCCAGCAGTGCCGCGCACAGGACGTGCTCGCGCTCGGGCAGGGCGAGGCCATGCTCATGCTGCTGCACGACGTCGACCTGCCCACCGGCCGCAAGGTCTGCGAGCGCTTCCGCGCGGTGTGGATGCAGCAGCAACCGGCGGCCGGTCCGCTCAGCATGGGCCTCACGGCCTGGCGCGGCCCTGGCGATACCGGCAGCGGCCTGCTCGGCCGTGCCGAGCAGGCGCTCGCGCGCAGCCAGCGCGAAGGCGCGCCGCTGCGCACCGGCTGAACGCCGGCCGAGCGCCGGCGACCGCCACCGGCCGCCTTCCGACCTCAGAACGGATTGATCGACTTCTCGCGCCGGTAGTGGACGTAGCCGACGCTCGCCCCGGCGCGCAGTCCCACGCCCAGCCGGATCGGCGCCAGCGTGATGCCGTTGGCGCGCTGGTAGTTCACGCCCGCGCCGCCGATGTAGTACAGGCTGCCGTCCACGCCGGGGAAGCGGCGATAGATCGCGCTGGCCTTCGGCAGCTTGTAGACCAGCGTGAAGACCTTCGACGCATTGCCGCCGACGTCGAACCCCACCGACGGCCCCGCCCAGTAGACCTTGCCACCGCCGCCGCGCTTCATGATCAGCTGGCCATCGCCGTAGCGCAGGCCGACCGTCACCGCGCCGCTGGCTTCCTGGCCCTTGATGTAGGCGTTCGGGCGCCCTTGGTCCTTGAAGGCCTTCTCGATCACCTTGGCCAGGCCTTCGGTCGTTTCGCCGAAAAACTCGGTCGCTTCATGCAGGACCGAGTCCTGGTCGTAGGTGTCATCCTCGTTGTCGGCGGCCAGCGCCGGCAGCACGGCCAGTCCAGGCGGCAGCACCAGCCCCGCGGCGGCATAGCGGCCCAGCCGTCCCAGCGCGTCGCGGCGCGTGCGCATCGACGGCGCCTCGCTGAGATCGATCAGCCCCTCGGTGGGGATGTCATGACGGTCCATGTGAATCTCCGGGTAAGTCTGAATGGCGTCGGGTGATGGCGTCGCCCGCGCCGGGTCGGGTGGGACGGCAAAGGAAGTGCCCGCCCTCCGAACGGATGGATGCTACCCGCCGCCGTGACAAACGGTGTGCGCAGCGCCGCGGCGCGCCGATACACTCCCCTTCACGCCGTCGAGAGGGAACCGGTTTCCAGAACAAGGAGCGGCGATGCATGCAAAACGCAGTCGTGACAAGAGTGCATCAAGGAGGACATGCAGTGAGCAGTGATCTGCCCCGTCTGGCGCGAGCGCTGGAGTACCTGGACATGGCGTCGGCGCTTTACGTGGGCGGCGGCGCGGACCATTCCGCTCAGCTGCTGGCCGCCGCCGGCGAGCGCCTGCTGGGCGACCTCGCGCGGCTGATCCAGTCCCCCGAGCATGGCCATGAGGTCCAGCAGCTGCTGGGCCGGCTGACCCAGGCGCATGTCCCGTCGCAGGTGCCGGAGGTGGCCGGCCACAACCAGCCGCGTCAGCTCCAGGCGATGCTGTCCCGCGCGGAGACGCCTGAATCGACCGAACTCCGCCAGGCCACGTCCGCGCTGCTGCGCGCCTCGTGGTACCTGCTGGAGACGATGGGCCTGGAACCGCTCGCGCCCTCGCGCCTGCACCAGGCGATCGAGAAGAGCACGATCTACGCCGAGCTCTGACCGCCGGCACACCCGGAAGACACCATGAGCGCCGCCGAACGCCGTCACTTCTCCCGCATCGCGTTCGCCGGTCCGGCGCAACTGGTGACGGTCGATCAACGCCTGCCGGTGCAGGTGCTGGACCTGTCGCTCAAGGGCGCGTTGCTGCTGCTGCCGCCCGGCTCGGACGTCGAGCCCGGCGCGCTGTGCCTGCTGGACCTGCCGCTGGCGCCGCACGACGGCCGCATCACGATGGCGGCCCAGCTCGCGCACGTGGAGGGCGATCGCGCCGGGCTGCTCTGCCTGGGCATCGACATCGAGAGCATCACCCACCTGCGCCGCGTCATCGAGCTCAACCTTGGCGACGCGACGCTGGCCGAGCGCGACCTCAAGGCGCTGGTGGCGTCCTGATTCACTCCCTCTCCCGCTTGCGGGAGAGGGCAGGGGTGAGGGCCAGCGGCGGTGGAAGTGCTGAAGCCCTCTTTCTGACTGCCGAGTCCGCTGGCCCTCACCCCCACCCTCTCCCGCAAGCGGGAGAGGGAGTAAGACCGGTTCACCCGGCGATGAACTTCCTCAGCACCGCGAAGGCCGCGACCGGGTCGTCCCGCCACGCGCCGTGCCCGACACCCGGGAAACGCGCCAGCTGACGCCACTGCGCGGGCAGCGCGTCGTGGATCTCCAGCGCATCCTCGAGCGGGCAGACCGGGTCGTCCTCGCCCACCATCACCAGCACCGGGCACAACGCCTTCTCCAGCCCCTTGAGGAGCCCGAGGTCCTGCTTCTCCCCGCTGACGAAGTGCAGCAGGATGTCCAGGTTCAACAGCGTGCGGCCGCCCGCCTCGGGATCGGCCGCGGGCTGCGTGTTGTAGAGATGGCGCACGCCGGCCCAGTAGGCCTCGAAGGTCTCGCGCGTCGGACGGCTCCAGAAGGCCTCGGCCAGGGCGCGGGCCTCGGGGCCGCCGCGCCGTTCGAAGGCATCGAGCTTGCGCGCCAGCCCCATGTGGTGCGAGGTGCTGGACAGGATCACCTTCGAGGCGTGCCCCGGGTGCCGCGCGATGTAGCGCTGCGCGACGAAACCGCCGAAGGACTGGCCCAGCACGATCGGCTTCTCGATGCCCAGCGCATCGCACAGGCGGACGATGTCGTCGGCCCACATGTCCAGCGTCCACTCGGACGACGGACGCGGATCGCTGCGGCCATGGCCCCGATGGTCGTAGTAGACGATCTGCGCGAGGTCCGCCAACTGGCTGAACGCCGGCTTGAACGCCGCATGGTCGAAACCCGGCCCGCCATGCATGCAGATCAGCGTCGGCTTCTCCCGCATCCGTGCCCCGTCCGGCACCAGGCCGGGTCCCTCGACGTCCACGAACAGGCGGACGCCATTGCCGATATGGATCTTCATGGGCGGCGAGTATGCCGCGTCCGTCCCTCATCCGTCCCTCATCCGCGCCGCGTCCGCCCCACGGATGCCGGACTCGTCCGACCCTGGGCGGCTTCGTCGCACGCCCGCTGGCGGCTCCCGCGACCGGCGGCCAGAATCCCGCCCATGTCCGATGCGTCCTCCGTCCCGCCCGCAGGTGAACCGTCCGAGCCCCGCCGCTCGGCGCGGGACGCGGCGTTGCAGCTGTTCAACCTGCGCATGATCGCGGCGTGCTTCTATTTCTGCCTCGCGATGGCGGGCTCGCGATCGCTCACCTGGATGACGCAGGACGACGGCATCGCCGACTGGCTCATGGAGTGGCTGCGCTTCACCCGGCAGACGCTGCTGACCGCCCTCAGCGTGCTGGCCGCGCTGGCGCTGGCCGAGGCCCTGCTCACCCGCTGGCGGACCCAGTGGCCGGTCGGCTTTCGCGCCGTCGCCATCACCGCGGGCGCCACCGTCGGCACGCTGCTGCGCTACAAGGTCGCCAACCTGGGTGCTCCCGATGCGCCGCTGCATTGGGACTGGGTGTTGTCCACCTCGCTGTTGTGGCTGGTGCTGGGCGGTTTCTTCGCCGCGCTGCTGCACGGCGTGCGCGAGGAGCGCAGCGCCCAGGCCCGCCTCGCCGAACTGGCCCGGCAGCACGACCGGCTCCAGGCCCAGCAGATGGAGGCCCAGTTTTCCGCGTTGAATGCGCAGATCGAGCCGCACTTCCTGTTCAACACGCTGGCCAACGTGAAGCGTCTCTACGAGACCGCGCCCGAACGCGGCCGCGACATGATGGGCAGCCTGATCGCCTACCTGCGGGCCGCCCTGCCCAGCATGCGCCAGGGCATGTCCACGCTCGGCCAGGAACTCGAGCTCGCCCGCAGCTACCTCACCATCCTGCAGATGCGCATGGGCGAGCGGCTGCGCTTCGACATCGAGGCCGATGCGGCGCTCTTCGCCACGCCGCTGCCGCCGATGGTGCTGCCGACGCTGGTGGAGAACGCCATCAAGCACGGCCTGTCCCCGCTGCCCGAAGGCGGCCGCATCGACATCTCCGCACGGCGCGACGCCGGCGGCCAGGGCCTGGTCCTGGAGGTGCGCGACACCGGCCAGGGCTTCGCCGCCAGCGGCGGCAGCGGCGTGGGCCTGGCCAACACCCGGGCGCGGCTGACGGCGATGTACGGCCGCGAGGCTTGCCTGGAGCTGGAGGCGGCGGCGCCGCGCGGCGTGGTCGCGCGGGTGCGCGTGCCGCTGGGCGGCGCGTCGCCGCTGTCGCACCCGCCGCAAGCGGCACTGGCGAGCGCCGCGGCCACGGCCGGGGCCGCCCCATGAGCGCGGCCGCCTGGCTGCCCCACGTCTGGCGGTCGTGGCGCTCGCTGCGCCGCGAGGAACTGTCGTGGTTCCTGCTGATGGGCATCTTCTTCGGCCTGCTGGACGTGTCCTCGATCTTCTACGTGATGGACAACCCGCGCTGGCCGGCGGCGCTGATCAACCAGATGGCGACGCCGCTGCTGGTGGCGCTGGCGCTGCTGCTGACCTGGCTGCCCGCGGCGCGCAGCGCGCTGGACGACCGCTGGCGCATTGCGCGACTGGGCGCCGCGGTGGTGATCGGCGCGCTGCTGGCCAAGCTGCTCTACAGCCAGCTGATGCCGTTGCTGCACCTGCCCTCGATCGCCGAACTGGCGCGCGAACGCAAGGGCGAGGGGCCGTACCTGCCGATCCGCTCGCTCAACTTCATCGGCGAGAGCCTGTCGATCTGCGTGAACGCCGGGCTGTCCGTGGCCTGGATCGAGATGGTCATGCGGCGTCGCCACACCCGCGCCCGGCTGGAGGCGCTGCTGCGCGAGCAGAGCGCGATGCAGCGCGACGCGGTCGCCGCGCGGCTGGCCGCGCTGCAGGCGCAGGTGGAGCCGCAGTTCCTGTTCGATACGCTGGTCGACATCGAACGCGCCTACGGACGCGCCGACCATGAGGCGCCCGATCAGATGGAGCGTCTGATCCGCCACCTGCGCGTGGCCCTGCCCCGGCTGCGCGATCGCGGCGTGACGCTGGCCTCCGAGGCGGCGCTGCTGGACAGCTACCTCGCCGTGGTCGCGGGGCGCCATCGCCGGCTGCTGCCCTTGTCGACCGAGTGGTCCGCGTGGCTCGCCACGCGGCCGTTGCCGCCGATGCTGCTGCTGCCGCTGGCGCAGCTGATGCTGCGCGACACCGCGCGGCTGCCCTCGCAGGCCCGGCTGAGCGCACAGGAAGCGCCCGGCGGCGGCCTGCGGCTGCGACTATCCTTCGACCGCGGCGGGCTGGGCGGCGAGGAAGCCGCGCTGCACGCGCTCGGCGAACGGCTGGAGCGCCTCGAACGCGCACCCGGCACGCCGCCGCCGCGGCTGCAGTGCCGCAGCAATGCCGACGACACCGAATTCACGCTGGAGCTGCCCGCATGACCCCGCACCCGACCGCCGTCGTCGCCGAGGACGAGGCCACGCTGCGCCATGAACTCGTCGAGCGCCTCTCGCAGCTCTGGCCGGAACTGGACATCCTCGGCGAGGCCGCCGACGGCGTGCAGGCGCTGCGCCTGCTGCACGAGGTCAAGCCCGACGTGCTGTTCCTCGACATCGAGATGCCCGGCGCGACCGGCCTGGACGTGGCGCGCCAGGTGCAAGGCCGCTCGCACGTCGTGTTCGTCACCGCCTACGACCAGTACGCCGTCGCCGCCTTCGACGAGGGCGCGGTGGACTACCTGCTCAAGCCGCTCGAGCCGGCACGCCTGTTCACCGCGATCCAGCGCATCAAGCAGCGCCTGGCGGGTCCGCCCGCCGACCTCAGCGCGGTGCTGAGCCAGCTCGGCGCGCAGGCGGGCGCGACCACGAAGCGGCAGTACCTGCGCTGGATCAACGCGTCGGTCGGGCAGACGCTGAAGCTGATCACCGTCGACGAGGTGCTGTACTTCCAATCCGACAGCAAATACACCCGGGTCGCCACGCGCCAGGGCGAGGCGCTGATCCGCAAGCCGCTCAAGGAACTGGTCGAGGAACTCGATCCGCAGCAGTTCTGGCAGATCCACCGCTCCACGCTGGTCAACGCGGCGGCGGTCGCCGGCGTATCGCGCGACTTCCGCGGCCGCATGCAGGTCAAGCTCAAGGAGAGCGAGGACGCCCTGATCGTCGCGGAGAGCTACACCCATCTGTTCCGGCAGATGTGATGGCCACGCCGCTGTCGCGTACATGACCACGAGGGCACACGACGACTCCCACAATCGTCCACAAACGACGGGAGACAGCCATGGCCATCGACGCCGCCGCGGACACCACCGCCACCGAACACACGCACACCCGCATCTGCCCGCTCTGCGAGGCCTGCTGCGGCCTCGAGATCCGCACCCGCCAATCCGCCGAGGGCACGTCCATCGTGTCCATTCGCGGCAATGACGCGGACCCGTTCAGCCACGGCTACATCTGCCCCAAGGGCTTCGCGCTGAAGGACCTGCACGAGGATCCCGACCGCCTGCGCCAGCCGATGCGGCGCCGCGCGGACCGCTCGGGCTTCGACCCGATCGGCTGGGACGAAGCCTTCGAGGAGATCGCGCAGCGCCTGCCGCCGCTGCGCGCGCAGTTCGGCGCCGACTCGGTCGCGCTGACGATCGGCAATCCGGCTTCGCACAAGATCGGCCTGTTCAGCTACTTCCCCCACCTGGCGCGCGCGCTGGGCACGCGCAACCTGTTCTCGGCCTCGACGCTGGACCAGATGCCCAAGCAGCTCGCCTGCGGGCTGATGTACGGCCACTGGCTCAGCGTCCCGGTGCCGGACCTGCCGCGCACCGACCTGTTCATCTGCCTCGGCGCGAATCCGATGGTCAGCAACGGCAGCCTGTGGACCAGCCCCGACTACCGCGGCAAGGCCAAGGCGATGCGCGCGCGCGGCGGGCGGATCATCGTCATCGACCCGCGCCGCACGGAGACCGCGCAGGCCGCCGACGAGCACCTTGCGATCCGCCCCGGCGGAGACGTCTTCCTGCTGCTCGGCCTGCTGCACACGGTGTTCGAGGAAGGACTCGTGACCCTGGGCCGGATGGCCGATCACGTCGAGGGCCTGGACGCGCTGCGCGCCGCCGTCGCCGACTTCCCGCCTGAACGCGGCGCCGCGCACTGCGGCATCTCCGCAGACGCGCAACGGCGGCTCGCGCGCGAGTTCGCCACGACGCCCAAGGCCGTCCTCTACGGCCGCTTCGGCACCTGCACGCAGCGCTTCGGCTCATTGAACAGCTGGCTGATCGACGCGCTCAACATCGTCACCGGCCACTTCGACACCGAAGGCGGGCTGATGTTCCCCAAGGCCGCAGCCTTCGCCGCCAACACGATGGGCCGGCCGGGCCAGGGCAAGGGCGTCGCGACCGGCCGCCGCCAGAGCCGCGTCGCCAAGGCGCCCGAGGTGATGGGCGAGTTCCCGATCAGTTGCCTCGCGCAAGAGATCGAGACGCCCGGCGACGGCCAGGTCCACGCGCTGATCACCGTGGCCTGCAACCCCGTGCTCTCGTCGCCGAACGGCGCACGGCTCGCGCGCGCGCTCGAAAGCCTGGACTTCATGGTCAGCCTGGATCCGTACATCAACGAGACCAGCCGTCATGCCGACCTGGTGCTGCCGCCGCCCTCGCCGTTGGAGGACTGGCACTACGACATGGTGTTCGCTCAGCTGTCCTGGCGCAATCACGCGCGCTGGTCCGGCCCGGTGATGCCTGCCGATACAGACACACGCGACAACGGGAGCGCACCCTCCGAGGCGCCCCGCGCCGAGTGGCAGACGCTCCTGCGACTGGCCGCGATCGCCGCGGGCCAGCCGGCCGACGCGGACCTGCAAGCCTTCGACGACGCGGCGCTTCGAGGCGAGCTCAAGCGCCAGGCGGGCGACCACGCCGACACGATCTTCGCGATGCTGGACGGCGGCTCGGGTCCAGCGCGGTGGCTTGACCTGGGCCTTCGCTCAGGTCCGTACGGCGACGGCTTCGGCGCGAAGCCGGACGGACTCACGCTCGAGCGCGTGCGCGCCGCGCCGCATGGCATCGACCTCGGCGAACTGCAGCCGCGAATCCCCGAAGTCCTGCGCACGGCTTCGGGCCGCATCGAGCTGGCCCCGGCCGCGCTGCTGGCGGACCTCGTCCACGCGGATGCCGCCCTGCGCCATCCGACCGGCGACGAGCTGCTGCTGATCGGCCGCCGCGAGACCCGCAGCAACAACAGCTGGATGCACAACCTGCCAGTGCTGGCGAAGGGGCGGGACCGCTGCACGCTGCTGGTCCACCCCGACGACGCCGCCCGCGCCGGTCTGACGGACGGCCAGTCCGCGCGCCTGAGCAACGCACGCGGCAGCCTGATCGCGCCGATCACGCTCAGCGCGGACATGCGACCGGGCGTCGTGAGCCTGCCGCATGGCTGGGGCCACGACCTCACCGGCAGCCGGCTCTCGGTCGCGGCCCTGCACCCGGGCGTGAACATGAATCTGCTGCTGGACGACGAGGCCCGGGACCCGGTCTCGGGCACCTCGGTGCTCAGCGGGATTCCAGTGCGCCTGAGCGCGGCGGCGTCGTGAGCAGACTGTCCGGCACACCGGCCGCCGGTGTCGCCGGGAAGCGTCCCGCCAGCACGCCGCTGACCAGTTCGAGGTGGTGCATCACCTCCCACTGCTTGCTCAGCGCCCGCGTCGGCACGATGCCGTCGATGAGGCCGGTGAGGTAGCGCCGCACGGCCTCCGTGGGGCCGAAGCTGACGTCGGTCCGGTCCAGCGCTGCATGGAAGGCCTGCAGCGCCTGGCGGAAGCGGGCATCCGCGCCGCCCTCCTCGGGACCGAGTCGCCCGCCCATGAAGTGCTCGATCCAGAACTCGCCGGAGGCGGGCGCGGTGCGCAGGCAGCTGAGCCGGAAGGCCGCGAGCCGCGACGGCAGCTCCGGCGCTTCCGGGCGCGACGGCAGCGTCGTGTAGTCCGAGAACCCGGCCAGCCCGTCACTGCGGAAGGTCAGCGCGCGATCGGTGAACAGGTGCCGCTCGCTGACGCGCAGCTCCGGGTTCTCCGGCAGCCGGCGGTCTTCCACCCAGACGCATCCGGCGGCGCCCACCGCCGCGCGCGCCGCCGACGTGGGTTCGATGTCCTTGAAGAACACCATCCGCACCTGCGCGCCGCCGAGCAGCGCCATCATGTCCGGCAGCGGCGGCGCATCCGGCCCGACGACGATGCCCAGCGGCCGCGATCCGAACAGCTGCACGAAGCGCCGCATCACGGCCGGTGTCAGGGACGGGCCGAGCATCAGGGTCGGATGGATCCATTGCCGCTGCGGCAACGACGTGAACAGCTGACGGCCCCATTCCAAGGATTGCGCCGGCGGCAGCAGTTCGAAATCCTGCCGCACGGGATTGACCACCAGCCAGACCTGGAGCCGGTGCGTCTCGCAGGCCTCGAGCGTGTGACGCACCGAGGTGGCCGCCTGGCGCACCGGCTCCAGCACTGGCTGCACCCGGCCTTCCGACCCGAGCAGCGGCGCGAGGTGCCGCAAGGCCAGCACCTCCTTCTGTTTGCCATGGAGATAGGGAAAGTACATCGACTCGGCCTCCGATTTGCCTGTTGAGGGAGGCGCGATGATGGGGAGCACTGACCGATCCGTCAGCAGCGAATGCCTTCATGTGTGAGGCAAGTCAAAGGACTCGCAAAAATGCTCGAAAGCGACGAGTCGAGATCGCACCGCCCACGGAGGTCGCGACACTGATGCGCCCCTTTTTCCGGGGAGGCGTCGCGGACATGAAAAAGGGACCGCGTGTGCGGTCCCTGCGAGGAGAGAAAACGGTCGGCGGATCGCGCCGCCGGTCCCGTTCAAGCAGCGCTGTTCAAGCGCGGCCGTTCAAGGATTGCTCTTGGGCTTGGCCTGCTGCGCCTGACCCATCGCGGCCAGCTCGGCCTCGCTGATGATCTCCATCGCGCGCACGACCTTCTGCACGCCGCGCACACCGCGCGCGATGTCGGTCACGCGGGTCGCTTCGCGCTCGGTCACGCGGCCCATGATGTACACGTTGCCGCGTTCGACCACCACGTAGAACGCGTTCGAGATCAGATCTTTCGCATCGACCAGGCTGGCCTTGACCTTGGCCGCGATGGCGACGTCGTTGGCGCGGCTGGACAGCGAACTCAGCATGCCGACACCGACCTCGTTGAGCACGCTGCTGACGTTCTCGACGCCCTGCGCGATGCGCTCGACGGCGGCCTTGTCCTCGTCGTTGCGGGTCTCGCCGGTCAGCAGCACCATGCGGTTGTAGCTGTTGACGCTGATGTGCACGCGGTCGCCGAGCTGCTCGCGGATGCGGTTGGAGGTCTTGAGCTCGATGCCCTGGTCCTCGAGCTGCGTGCCGGAGGTGCGGCGGTCGGTCGCCACGAGGGCGCCGCTCACCGCGGCGCCGCCGACGATGAGCGGGACGCACGCGGTCTGCAGCAGGGCGGCGCCGAGCGCGGCGGCAAGCATCAGGCGGCGGTTCCAACGGGTCTGGGTCGTCATGCGGAGGTCCTTGGAAATGTCGGAGAGGTCGGAGGGGGTCGTCGGCATCGCCGTCGGGTTCAGGATCGGGGTCGAGCGCGGGGTCGAGTGCCGGATCGACGTCCGCATCATTCGCCCGCGCCGAGGAGTTGCAGGTCGATCGCGTCGCTGAGGCAGTGGGAGAGCAGACGGTGCGCCTCCGCCACCCGCGCGAAGCGGCTGTGCGGCACGCGCAGCTGCACGTCGGTGTCGAGCAGCGTGCCGCGCCACTCGTCGTCCTGCGTGCCGCTGAGCACGATCACGCTCATCTCCTGGTTGTGCGCCACCTGCAGCAGCGCGGCGGCGGCGCCGCTGGCCTGCGCCTCGAACAGCAGCAGCAGATCGCCCGGATGGCCGAAGGTCTGGATCTGACGCATCAACGCCGACGCCGGATCGGCATACCCCTGCGCCTGCGCGTCCAGCGCCATCGCGGCCAGGCCGGGCCGTTCCTGCTCGAAGCGGCCGGACAGCAGCGAGGCCATGTAGGTCGCGTCCGCGGCCGAGATGCCCAGGCCCGCGCTCAGCACGCGGCCGCCACCCGTCAGCGCGTCCACCATCATCTGCGCCGCGACCGCCAGCGGGCGCGACAGGCCCTCGGCGATCTGGTACAGCAGGTCCGCGCTTTCGAAGAATTGTTGTTGTATGCGTTGTTCCAACATAGGTGCGGGGATGATAAAGGCGGACGGCGGTGCCACCGGCGCCGGCGCGACCGTCATCAATCGGGCGCCCAGCCGTCCCGCGACCACGGCGATGCCGCGTCGAACGCGCCGCGCAGCCATTCGATGCGGTCGCCGTCGATCGCGACGACATCGAACCGACACGGCGGCACGACGCGCTGCGTGCGAAGGAAACATTCCGCCGCGAAGATCACACGCCGTTGCTTGACCCGGGTCACGCTGGCCGCCGCGCCGCCGTGCGCATCGCTCTCGCGGGCGCGGACCTCGACGAACACCAGCGTGCCGTCGCGGTCGCGCAGGATCAGGTCGACCTCGCCGCCGCGCGCGGACGGTCCGCGCGCCACCCGATAATTGCGCGCCACCAGCCGCAGACCCTGCCGCCGCAGATGGTCGAGGGCGCGCTGCTCGGCCTCGGCACCGCGCGCCTGCTTGTCCACGGCGTCCGTGGCGCCCGTGCTTCCCCTGGAGAATTTCTTGAACATGTCGACGTCCCCGTCCGCTTCGCTGATCGCCGCCGCTTCCGCCGCGGCCGGTCATCAGCAACACCCGGGCGGCACGCTCTACGTCGTCGCGACCCCGATCGGCAACCTCGCCGACCTGAGCCTGCGCGCGATCCACGTGCTGGGCCTGGTCGACGCGGTCGCCTGCGAGGACACGCGCGTCAGCGCTCAGTTGCTGCGCTGGCTCGGTTTGCACAAGCCGCTGGTGGCCCTGCACCAGCACAACGAGCAGCAGGCGGCCGAAGGCCTCGTCGCGCGGCTGCTGGCCGGCGAGCGCATCGCCTACGTCAGCGACGCGGGCACGCCGGCGATCTCGGACCCGGGCGCGGTGCTGGTCGCCGCGGCGGCGAAGGCCGGCGTGCGCGTCATGCCGTTGCCCGGCGCCAGCAGCGCCGCGGCGGCGCTCAGCGTCGCCGGGGACGCGCGGGCGCAGGGCTTCCGCTTCGTGGGTTTCCTGCCGACCAAGGCCGCCGAGCGCCGCACCGCGCTGCAGGCGCTGACCGGCGCGCCGCACAGCCAGGTGCTGTTCGAAGCGCCGCATCGCATCCAGGAGCTGATCGCGCTGCTGGCCGAGCTCGCGCCCGAGCAGACGCTGACGGTGTGCCGCGAGGTCACCAAGCAGTTCGAAACCATCCATACCGCGCCGTGCGCGACGCTGCCTGCATGGCTGGCCGAGGACAAGCAGCGCGAGCGCGGCGAATTCGTGCTGGTGCTGCATGCGGCGCCGGCGGCGTCCGCCACCGATGGTTTGCCCGACGAGGCGCTGCGCACGCTGCGCGTGCTCGTGCGAGACCTGCCGCTGAAGCAGGCCGCGGCGCTGGCCGCCGAGCTGACGGGCGTGTCGCGCAAGGCGCTTTACCAGCAGGCGCTCGAATGGAAGCAGGACGCCGAAGGCGACGAGGATCAGGACGTCGACACGGACCACGACGCGGACCGCTGATCGCTTCAGCGCCGGCATCGCGTCAGCACCGCAAGGCAGACCCGACGCCCACAAGCACCGAACGCCCCGAGGGGCGTTCGTGCTTTCCGGCGCCCAGTCGGGGGTGGCGCGCTCGGACACTCAGCCGGCGATCACTTGCCGGCAGTCCGGTTGTTGTGCTTCGCGCGGCGGATGTCGGCACTGGCGACGTCCTGCTTGCGCTGCAGCTGGCGGCGTTCCTTGGCGGTGACCACGCCGTCGGACTTGGCCTTCGCCTCGGCGTTGTTCACGCGGGCCTGTTCCTTCTCCAGATGCTGGGTTTCCTTGGCGGTCAGCTGACCGGAAGCGGCGCCGTTGGCGATGCGCTGCTGCTGGTTCGCTTCGCGCTGGTCGACGCGCGGCGTCGCGGTCGCGGCGGGAGCGGCGGTCTGGGCAAACGCCGTGGCGGCCATCAGGCTGGAGACGAGGGCGATCGACAGGGACATGCGCTTCATCGAGGTTCTCCTTGGGAGGTTGGCTGCGGTTTTCGTTGCCGCTGCGGAGACAACGACGGTCCTGTCGGAAACGGTGACCGGGTCACCGTAAAGATCGGTGAAGCGATTGCTACCGGCGGTCACCATCCCTCCGGGAGGGTCGGCTGCGCCCGCCCCCGGGCGGGCGTCACGGGCGATGCCTACAATCAGCCGATGATTTCGCGCGAACCCACCCTCGCCCGCCTGGTCACCGCCCGTGCCCAGCTGCTCGAACCCTTCGGCCTGACCGATGCGTCGCTCTCGCAGGCCCTGCGCCTGATCACGGAGCACCGTGTCGACGACGCCGACCTCTACTTCCAGACCACCCGCGCGGAGGGCTGGAGCCTGGAGGAAGGCATCGTCAAGAGCGGCAGCTTCTCGATCGACCAGGGCGTGGGCGTGCGCGCCGTCGCCGGCGAGAAGACGGCGTTCGCGTACTCCGACGACATCTCCGAGGCCGCATTGCTCGACGCCGCCCGCACCGTGCGCGCGATCGCCACGGCCGGCCAGAGCCGCCGCGTGAAGGTGCCCAGCGAGCCGATCGTCTCCGGCAGCCGCGCGCTCTATGGCGACGCCGACCCGATCGCCAGCCTGGACAGCGCGCAGAAGGTCGCGCTGCTGGAGCGCACCGAGCGCCTGGCCCGCGCCAAGGACCCGCGCATCGCGCAGGTGATGGCCGGCCTGGCCGCCGAGCACGAGGTCGTCCTGATCGCCCGCGCCGACGGCACGCTGGCCGCCGACGTGCGGCCGCTGGTGCGCCTGTCCGTCACCGTCATCGCCGAGAGCAACGGCCGCCGCGAGGTGGGTTCCGGCGGCGGCGGCGGGCGTTTCGGCCTGGCCTACTTCACCGACGAGATGATCGCGTCCTACGTCGAGCAGGCGGTGAGCGCGGCGCTGACCAACCTCGAATCGCGCCCGGCCCCGGCCGGCGAGATGACCGTCGTCCTTGGCCCGGGCTGGCCCGGCGTGCTGCTGCACGAGGCCGTCGGCCACGGCCTGGAAGGCGACTTCAACCGCAAGGGCTCGTCCACCTTCTCGGGCCGCATCGGCGAACGCGTCGCCGCCAAGGGCGTGACGGTGCTGGACGACGGCACCATCCCCGACCGCCGCGGCTCGCTCAACGTCGACGACGAGGGCTGCGCCTCGCAGCGCAACGTGCTGATCGAGGACGGCATCCTCAAGGGCTACATCCAGGACGCGATGAACGCCCGCCTGATGAAGGTCGCCCCGACCGGCAACGGCCGCCGCGAGAGCTACGCCCACATGCCGATGCCGCGCATGACCAACACCTACATGCTGGGCGGCGACAAGGATCCGAAGGAGATCATCGCCAGCATCGACAAGGGCCTGTACGCGACCAACTTCGGCGGCGGCCAGGTGGACATCACCTCGGGCAAGTTCGTGTTCTCCGCCAGCGAGGCCTTCTGGGTCGAGAACGGCAAGATCCAGTACCCGGTCAAGGGCGCGACCATCATCGGCAACGGCCCGGACGCGCTGACGCGCGTGAGCATGATCGGCAACGACATGCAGCTGGACACCGGCGTCGGCGTCTGCGGCAAGGAAGGGCAGAGCGTGCCGGTGGGCGTCGGCCAGCCGACGCTGCGCATCGACGGCCTGACCGTCGGCGGCACGGCCTGACCCCGCTGACCCCGTTGACCCAGGAATTCACGAAGGGTGGCTTGCCCGATGTCGTCGTGCGACACGGGCGGCTGTCACCCCGCGGCGCTTGACGCGCCGCATTGAGCACAGGCACTATTGGCCCCATGCGTTCCGCACCCAAGTTTTACTTTGCTTATTTTTGGTTCTCGCACCGCCCCGGCGGAGGAGAGGCGAACGCATAAGCAGAGCGCCAAAGAATCCTCAAGAAACCGCCGGGCCCACAGCCCGGCGGTTTTTTTTCGGCCGGGCGAAGTGACTACCCAGCAGCAGCCCGTCCACCACGAGAAAGCGTGATTCCCATGAATGCCAAGTCGACCAGTCCTTATCCCAGCGCCACCCAGGCGGAGCGCTGGTATTCGCCGCAGGACAAGACCTCCCAGACCGACGACGAACGCATCCTGGACATCACGCCCTTGCCGCCTCCTGAACACCTCATCCGCTTCTTCCCGATCCGTGGCACGGCCATGGAGCAGCTCGTCGTCGGCACGCGCCAGCGCATCCGCGACATCATGCAGCGCCGGGACGACCGCCTGCTCGTGATCATCGGGCCGTGCTCGATCCACGACCCGGCCGCGGCGCTCGACTACGCCAAGCGCCTGGTGACGCTGCGCGAGCAGCACGCCGACACGCTGGAGATCGTGATGCGCGTCTACTTCGAGAAGCCGCGCACGACGGTGGGCTGGAAGGGCCTGATCAACGATCCCTACCTCGACGAGAGCTACCGCATCGACGAGGGCCTGCGCATCGCGCGCCAGCTGCTGCTGGAGATCAACCGGCTGGGCATGCCGGCGGGCTCGGAGTTCCTGGACGTGATCTCGCCGCAGTACATCGGCGACCTGATCAGCTGGGGCGCGATCGGCGCGCGCACCACCGAGAGCCAGGTGCACCGCGAGCTGGCTTCGGGACTGTCGGCGCCGATCGGCTTCAAGAACGGCACCGACGGCAACATCAAGATCGCCACTGATGCGATCCAGGCGGCGGCGCGGCCGCACCACTTCCTGTCGGTCCACAAGAACGGCCAGGTCGCGATCGTCGAGACCAAGGGCAATCGCGATTGCCACGTGATCCTGCGCGGCGGCAAGGCGCCGAACTACGACGCCCAGAGCGTCGCGGCGGCCTGCGCGGACCTGGCGACCTCGAAGCTCGACACGCGGCTGATGGTCGACTGCTCGCATGCCAACAGCAGCAAGAACCATGAGCGGCAGCTGGACGTCGCGCGCGACATCGCCGCGCAGATCCGCGCCGGCGGCACCAGCATCTTCGGCGTGATGGTCGAGAGCCACCTGAAAGGCGGCGCGCAGAAGTTCAGCCCCGGCAAGGACGATCCGTCCAAGCTGGAGTACGGCAAGAGCATCACCGACGCCTGCCTGGCGTGGGACGACTCGACCGAAGTGCTGGACGTGCTCAGCGCGGCGGTCCGTGCCGCGCGCACGGAGACCGTCGCACGCTGATCACCACGACCAGCGCTGGTTCTCGCCGCCGTTGCAGCGGTACATGATGACGGCCATGCCCGGGCGGGCGCGGCCGTTCTCGATGTCGAGGCACTTGCCGGAGTCCGCGCTGCGGATCTCGCTGCCGCGCGTGCGCCAGCGCTGGTTGGCGCCGCCGTTGCACTCGTAGGCCATGACCCGGGCGCCGTCCGAGGTGTTGCCGTTGGCGACGTCCAGGCACAGGCCCGACACGCGCAGTTCGCCGTTGCGGTTCCACTCGAAGCGCTGGTTCCCGCCGCCGTTGCAGTCGTAGACGATGAGGTTGTGGCCGGGACGCGCGCCGCCCTCGATGTCGAGACAGAGCCCGCCCTTGCCGCGGATCTGGCGGCTGTTCCATCCGGAATCGCCGTGCCAGTCGTCGTCGCGGTCCTTGTCCTTGTCCTTGCTGGCCAGCAGCGCGATGCCGGCGATCACCGCCGCGGCGGCCACGGCCGCGCCGACATTGCTCGAGTTGTCCGAGCTGCCGCTGTCGCCCGTGCCGCCCGCCGCCACCGTGACCTTGAACCGGCCACCGCAGCCGCCGTCGACCCACATTTCCTTGCTGGTCAGGTCGAAGCCCCAGGTCCGGCCGAAGCGGCAACCACCGGCGGTCTGCTGCAGGAGCTCCACATCGGTCGCGCCGTCCGGCAGCCGGTGGCTTTGATAGCCGCCCCGCGAGTTCAGCTCGATCGTCTGTTCGGCGGCTCGTGCCGGCGCACCGCCCAGCACCAGTCCCGCCGCGACCGGCGCCGCGATGACTCGTCGCATCCAGCGCACGCGCTGATCCTGCCGACCTGGTTGACGCATCTTGTCCTCCCCCACGTTGCTCGATCCGCGCGCCAATCGCACACGGCTTCAGGCGATGCTAAAGCGGGTCAGGCGGTGACGTCCAGCACGCGCGGCGTTCCGCCGGCGCGGTCGACGTGGCTGACGAGCATCGGTCCGAGCTCGACCTGCACCCGCAAGTCGGGGAAGTTGGCGGCCGTGTAGGTGCCGTGGGAGTACGGCGGCGTCTCGACACGGCTGACCGGCGGCGCCTCCTGGCCGAGCGGATGCCGACCGTAGGTCACGTCGGCGCTGTTCTGCGCGTACATCTCCTTGAGCGGCCCTTCCGTCCCGATGAACGGGGACAGGCGCAGCACCACGGACGGCGGTGGGCCGTCCAGCATCTCCTGCTGGACTTTCGCGCGGTACTGCTGCAGCGGACTGACGTCAAACGGCGACGTCCTGAGCGACGTCGCCTGCACTTCCGAAAACTTCAAATCACCTCGACGGCCACCGCGCCTTCCAGCCGGTTGCCGCCCTCCCTCATGCTCATCGGTTCGTATCAAGGCGACCGTCCGGGGGTGGCGCTTCAATCAGCGCTCAAGTCCGCGGTCGTCCAGGCCGAAATTGTCCGGGCCGCGCGTGACCGGAACGAGCCTCTCCGCCTCGTGCCGACCGTCAATCGCCCGAGGCGCCGGACTTCGTCGCGCCGATGCCGCAGTCCTGTTCGGACAGCGGTTCCCGACACGATCACCTGGCCGCAAGACCTGACCCGCACTTGAAAAGCGTTCGATGCGCGCGCATCTTGGGAGTCTTGCAGCGAAGCGCCGATGCGCTCACCGCCATGACCCTGCTGTTGCTCGCGCTGATCGCGGCGCTGATCTGCTTCTGGCTGATGAGCCATTCCTGGCGGCAGGCGCGCCGCCGCGCCGCGCTGCGCGCGAAGGCCTTTCCCGCCGTGTGGCGCGCCATCCTGCGCCGCAACGTGCCGCAGGTCGCGCGGCTGCCGGCGGACCTGCAACTGAAGCTCAAGCGCCAGATGCAGGTCTTCCTCGCGGAGAAGTCCTTCATCGGCTGCGCCGGCCAGGTCATCACCGACGAGGTCCGCGTGACCATCGCGGCGCTGGCCACGCTGCCGCTGCTCGGCCGCAGCCGCGGCTACTACCCGAAGCTGCATACGGTGCTGGTCTATCCCGGCGCCTTCATCGTCGACCGGGTGCGGCATCAAGGCCCGCTGCAGATGCAGGACCGCCAGGTGCTGAGCGGCGAATCCTGGGGCGAGGGTCAGGTCGTGCTGTCCTGGGACGACGTGCTGCGGGACGCCGCGCAACCGGAGCGCGGCCACAACGTCGCGGTGCACGAATTCGCGCACCAGCTCGATCAGGTCAAGGGCCTGGCCAACGGCGCGCCGTGGCTGGGGAACCGGGCGCGGCAGGCGCGCTGGGCGGTGGTCATGCAGCAGAGCTTCGACCTGCTGCGGGCGCGGCTCGCCGCGGGCGAGCCCGATCCGCTGGGTGACTATGCGGCCACCGAACCGGCGGAATTCTTCGCCGTCGCGAGCGAGCGCTTCTTCGGGCAGCCGTGGGCGCTGGCCCAGGCGCATCCGGCGCTGTACGCGGAGCTGCGCCGGTATTACGAGGTGGATCCTATGCTCTGGTCCTGAGCGAGGATCGCGGAGATCGTCGAAGGGCCGGGGACGGCTTCAGAAGCCCTCAGAAGCCCATCTCCGCCAGCAGCGCGTCGACGTCGTCCTGCTGCAGCGCCTTGTCGGGCGTCTGCACGCCGGCGAGCTGCTCTTCCACGGCCGCCTGCGGGGCCGCCTGTTCCTGCGCGGCAAGCAGCTGTTGCAGCGGCTCCTCGGCGGGGCGCAGCATGTTCAGCACCTTGTTGATCACCTGGCCGGACAGATCCTGGAAGTCCTGGGCCATCATGATCTCGGTCTGCAGGCCCTTCACGCGGTCCGCGAACCCGGCGGCGCCGGCCGCATAGGCCGCGCACAGCCGCATCATCGCGCGGGCGCGTTCGACGCTCAGGTCCGGCGCGGCGGCCAGACGCTGCAGCGACTCCGACAACTCGTGACCCTGTCGCGCCACCGCCTGCGCATCCTCCTGCGCCGACTCGACGATCCCCAGCACCTTGTTGGCCGCCTGGTCGGTCATGCGCTTGACGTAGTCCAGGCGCTCGCAGGCATCCGGCAACTCGTGCGACAACTTCTGCAGCGCCTGGTGCGCGGCGGCCGTGAGAGGGGTAGCGGATTGGGACATGGTGATCGAGCTCGCGAAGGTGGTCGCAGGGTCGGCGGGTGGGTTTGCGCGATGTGCGCACAGCGCTGTTTGCGGCGCTTCAGAAGCGCTCGGACGGCGCTCTTTTCAAGTGCGGAAATCTTAGTTCTGCAACTGCTGTAACCAACGGAAAGGGTCGCGGGCGCCCGTGCATTTTTGGTGGGGAGCCCCGCATTTAAGCAGTTGACCCACGCCGTCGCCTGTAGCCTTCATCCCGTCCGTCTTCGGTCCGCCCTTGCTGGTGTCTGTCTTTGGCAAAGCGATCCGTTTCATGAACATGGCCACCACCCGTCCTTCGCCCGGCTTGAATCGCACCAACGCGCGGTCTGGTTCGACGTCCACGTCGCGTTCGCCCTCGAGCGCCTCGCGCGACGACGGACGCAGCTTCGCTGCGGCGCCTCGTGCGCAGGCCGCGCAGCCGGCGCCGCCGTCCGCCTTGCGCGACGTCAGCGACATCGTCGTTGGCGTGGCGCTGATGCTGGGCGTGCTGTTCGCGTTGCTGATGCTGACGCTGTACACCCGGGATTCGATGGTCGTCGGCAAGGCGCTTCAGGAGCAGGGTCAGGCGCGCGGCACCATGATCTGCAAGGACGGGAAGGTCGCCCGCGGCGACGGCTCGCTGCCGGACCGCATCGTCGAGGACGGCGTCTTCGTCTGCACCGACTGGCGCACGCTGCAGGCGATCGAGCAGGAAGAGGCCGAGCGCGGGATGCGCAAGTACTGACCCCCAGGGGGCGCAGTCGTCAGGACCAGAGGTCCAGCGGCGGCTCGTGCGTCATGCCGCGCAGCAGGTCGCTGCGCGAGAGGAAGCCGATCAGGTGGCCGTTGTCGTCGCCCACCGGCAGGCCGGGCAGGCCCAGGTCGAGCATCAATTGCGCCGCCTCGCGCAAGGGCGTGTCGGATTGGGCGACCGGCACCGGCGTCCACATCACGTCGTCCACCGGCGCGGCCAACCGCCGCGCGATGACCATGATCTCGGCCATCTCCTCGAGATCCTCCGCCAGACCGCGCGTCAGATCGCCGCGCGACACCAGACCGCGCACCTCGCCCTGGTCGCCGAGCACCGGCGCCTGCGCGACGCCGGCGCGCGACATCGTCCGCATCGCCTGACGCAGCGACGAGCCCGACATCACGCTGATCAGCTTGCGGCTCATCAGCTGATGCACCTGCGTCAACGGCACCCGCGTGGTGTCGCCGGCGTAGGCGGCCAACGCCTCGTGCGCCATGTAGGCCGAGGGGCCGAATCCCGGCGCACCGCCGACACCGCCGCCGCCCTGCCCGACGCCGGCCAGCACCACCGTCGACGGCGTCAGGTCGCCCTGGCGAGCAATCGGCGCCACCGCGCGCGTGCGCGCCACCGCCTGCACCGGAGCCAGGTCGCGAACCTGCTCCAGGCCGCCGGTGAGGATCTTTCCGGAGGTGCCGTAGACGGAGAACATGGCGTCAGGATCTCACGTCGAAAACGCGATGCCCATTGAGGAGAACGCGCACTGCGGGGGTCGCCCTCCTGCGAGACGCCAGGCGCGGGCACGCCACGACGCAGGGGGCATCCCTCCGGGAACCCCCAGCGTCATTCCGGCCCCACTGCCAGTCTTTGACTGCACGTTGAACGGTCGATGGTGATCGGCGGCGACGCTCACGGGACCGGGTAGGCGGTCTCGTACTTCACCTCGCGCAGCACCACGTTGCTGCGCACGCTCGCGATGCCCGGGACGCGGAAGACCTTGCTCTGCAGGAACTGGTCGTAGGCCTTCATGTCCGGCGCGACGATCTTGATCACGTAGTCCGCCTCGCCGGTGATCGCCTGGCATTCGACGATCTCCGGGCTGCCCGCCACCATCGCCTCGAAAGCATCCACCGCGCCTTCCGTGTGCCGCACCAGGCTGACATTCGCCAGGACGCAGATTGACAGCCCCAGTTGCTCCCGGTCCACCAGCGCCACGTGGCGCCGGATCACGCCCCGCTCCTCGAGCTCCTTGACGCGGCGCCACACCGGCGTCGCCGAGAGGCCGACCTTCTCCGCCAGCTGCTGTGTGCTCTGCCGCGCGTCGGCCTGCAGCGCCTCGAGGATCAAGCGCGTCGCTCGATCGAAACGTTCGTTCTCCATATCGGCACTTTCTGAGAATGATCTGGTCGATCCGTGCCACCGCTCTAGTAAACGGAGCAAGAAAGTGCGCATTGTCTGGGAAAGAATCCCTCCATTCATTCTTCTGACCATCCGAGCCGACCGGCGCCCCGCCCGGCCGGCTCGCCCCATTGGGGAGACAAGCCATGACCGAAGCCAGTCTTGCCGCCGCGCCGGCCCTGCGCCCCTACCAGCTGTCCGACAACCTGGCCGCCAGCGCCGGGCCGGTGTTCCTGACCGGCACGCAGGCGCTCGTGCGCCTGCTGCTGATGCAGAAGGCCCAGGACGAACGCCAGGGCCTGAAGACCGCCGGCTTCGTCAGCGGCTACCGCGGCAGCCCGCTGGGCATGGTCGACCAGCAGCTGTGGAAGGCGAAGAAGTTCCTCGACAAGGCCGCCGTCAACTTCCTGCCCGCGATCAACGAGGACCTCGCCGCCACCGCCTGCCTGGGCGTGCAGCGCGTGGCGCTCGATCCGAAGCGCACCGTCGATGGCGTCTTCGCGATGTGGTACGGGAAGGGGCCCGGCGTGGACCGCTCCGGCGACGCGCTCAAGCACGGCAACGTCTACGGCACCGCGAAGCAGGGCGGCGTGCTCGTCGTCTGCGGCGACGACCACGGCTGCGTGTCCTCGTCGACGCCGCATCAGAGCGACCTCGCGCTGCAGGCCTGGTCGATGCCGCTGGTGCATCCGGGCAACGTCGCCGAGTACCTCGAGTTCGGCCTCTACGGCTGGGCGCTGTCGCGCTTCTCCGGCGCCTGGGTCGGCTTCAAGGCGATCTCGGAAGTCGTCGAGTCGGGCATGACGGTCGACCTCGACGCGGTGCCGATGGACTTCGAGCTGCCCGTCGACCACACGCCGCCGACCAACCTGCACATCCGTTCCGTCGACCTGCCGTCACTGGAGCTGGAATCGCGCCTCGCGCACAAGATCGATGCGGTGCTGGCCTTCGCCAAGGTCAACTCGATCGACAAGCACATCGTCGTCAGCCCGCGCGCATCGCTGGGCATCGTCACCGTCGGCAAGGCGCATTACGACTTCATGGAAGTGCTGCGCCGCCTGGACCTCGACCCCAACGCGCTGGCCGCCGCCGGTGTGCGGGTCTACAAGGTCGGCCTCGTGTACCCGCTGGAGCCGACGCGCATCCGCGAGTTCGCGCAGGGCCTGACCGACATGCTGGTCATCGAGGAGAAGGCGCCCGTCGTCGAGCGCCAGATCAAGGAACTGCTGTACCACCTGCCCGACGCGCAGCGTCCGCGCGTGGTCGGCAAGTCCGATGAACACGGGGCCGCCGTGCTGAGCGCGCTCGGCGAGCTGCGGCCGTCGCGCATCATGCCGACGGTGGCCGACTGGCTCGCGCGACTGAACCCGGCGTTGGACCGGCGCCATCTGGTCGTCGACTTCCTGACGCCCTGCCTGCTGTCCAACAGCGCCGACGCGGTGCGCCGCCAGCCCTACTTCTGCTCGGGCTGCCCGCACAACACGTCGACCAAGCTGCCGGAAGGGTCGCGCGCGCTGGCCGGCATCGGCTGCCACTTCATGGCGAGCTGGATGGAACGCGGCACCTCGGGCCTGATCCAGATGGGCGCCGAGGGCGTCGACTGGGCCGCGCATTCGCGCTTCACGACCGAGAAGCATGTCTTCCAGAACCTGGGCGACGGCACCTACTACCACTCGGGCTACCTGGCGATCCGGCAGGCCATCGCGGCCAAGGCCAACATCACCTACAAGATCCTCTACAACGACGCGGTCGCGATGACCGGCGGCCAGCCGGTCGACGGCCAGACCTCGGTCCCGCAGATCGCGCGCCAGGTCGAGGCCGAGGGCGTCAAGCGCCTGGTCGTGGTCTCCGACGACATCGACAAGTACGAGGGCCATCACGGCCTCTTCCCTGCGGGCACGACCTTCCACGACCGGTCCGAGCTCGACGCGGTGCAGCGCGAGCTGCGCGAGATCGCCGGCGTCACCGTGCTGATCTACGACCAGACCTGCGCCGCCGAGAAGCGCCGCCGCCGCAAGAAGGGCGAGTTCCCCGACCCGGACAAGCGCATCTTCATCAACGAGTCCGTCTGCGAGGGCTGCGGCGATTGCGGGCAGGCGAGCAACTGCCTGTCGGTCGTGCCGGTGGAGACCGACTTCGGCCGCAAGCGCGTGATCGAACAGAGCAGCTGCAACAAGGACTTCAGCTGCGTGAACGGCTTCTGCCCGAGCTTCGTGTCGGTGCACGGTGCCAAGCTGAAGAAGCGCGCCGGCGCGGCCTTCGGGCCGGCGGACCTGGCGCGCGAGATCGCCGCGATCCAGCCGCCCGCGCCCTGGGCGTGGACGGGACCCTTCGACATGCTGGTCACCGGCGTCGGCGGCACCGGCGTCGTGACGGTGGGCGCGCTGGTCACGATGGCCGCGCACCTGGAAGGCAAGCAGAGCTCGGTGCTGGACTTCATGGGCTTCGCGCAGAAGGGCGGCGCGGTGCTGTCCTTCGTGCGCGTCGCGCCGACGCAGGACCTGCTCAACCAGGTCCGCATCGACACGCAGCAGGCCGACGTGCTGCTGGCCTGCGACATGGTCGTCGGCGCGAGCGCCGACGCGCTGGCCACGATCAAGGCCGGCCGCACGGTGATCCTGGCCAACACGCATGAACTGCCGACCGCCGCCTTCGTCCGCAACCCGGACGCGAGCCTGCAGGCGGACGCGCTGATCGCCAAGATGCGCCACGCCGTTGGCGAGGGCAAGGACCTGCTCGCCAGCATCGACGCGCAGGACATCGCCAAGCGCCTGATGGGCGACACGATGCCCAGCAACATCATCATGCTGGGCGCCTGCTGGCAGCGTGGCCTGGTGCCGGTGTCCTTCGAGGCGCTGATGCGCGCGATCGAGCTCAACGGCGTCGCGGTCGAGAACAACAAGACCGCCTTCGCGCTGGGTCGCCTCGCGATCGCCGCGCCGGAGGCGCTGCGCCGCCTGGCCGGCGAGCAGAGCGGCCCCGCCGTGCAGTGGTTCAACTTCGACCAGCTCGACGACAAGGACGGCCAGCCGGGCCTGGTCTCGCGCCGCAAGGCCTTCCTGACCGACTACCAGGACGCCGCCTACGCGTCGCGCTACGAGGCGCTGGTGCAGCGCGTGCGCGCCGCCGAGTCCGCGCTCGGCGACGCCGGCAAGGGCCTGCGCCTGACCAAGGCCGTCGCGCGCTACTACGCCAAGCTGCTCGCCATCAAGGACGAGTACGAGGTCGCGCGCCTGTACACCGACGGCAAGTTCGAGGCCGCGCTGAAGGCGCAGTTCGAGGACTGGGACCACCTCAGCTTCCACATGGCGCCGCCGCTGCTGTCCAAGCCGGGCGCCGACGGCCGCGCGAAGAAGATCGAGTTCGGCTCATGGACCTTCAAGGCGCTGAAGACGCTGGCGAAGTTCAAGGGCCTGCGCGGCGGCATGCTCGATCTCTTCGGCAAGACCGAAGAGCGCCGCATCGAGCGCCAGCTGGTGCGCGACTACGAAGCGCTCGTCGACGACCTGCTCGCGCACCTGACCGCCGCGAAGCTCGACGTCGCCATCAAGCTCGCGCGCCTGCCCGAAGGCATCCGCGGCTACGGCCACGTGAAGCTGGCGAACGTCGTCACCGTGCGCGCGCAATGGAAGGATCTGCTCGACCGCTTCCATGGTCGCGCGGTGGAGGCGCCCATTGCCGTCGTACCGCTGACGAAGACCCCCGAACGTGTGAAGGGCGTGGCCGAACTCTGAGGACGGGCAAGCTACAACTGTGAAGTAGCGCAAAGGCCACTGGACACGGCCGACACGGCGGCGGCATGCTTGTCGCATGTCACGCTCGAACTCCGCGCTCCGTCGTCGCTCGCTGCTGCTGGGCGCAACAGCCTCCGCCGCGCTCGCCGCGTGCGGCGGCCTGCCCTCCACGCCCGACATGCCGATGGACGCGTCGCAGCGCCTGCGCGCGGCCAACCGCATCGGCTGGGGCGCGACGCAATCGCAGCTGGGCGAGATCGAACGTCTCGGCTGGGGTCGTTATGTCGAACGCCAGCTCAAGGCTGATCCGAAGGCGCCGATGCCCGGGGCTGTCCAGGCCCGCATCGACGCGATGGGCATCAGCCAGGGCGATCTGCCGTCGCGCGTGTGGGCCGCCGAATCCTTCCGGCGCAACGGCGACAACAAGGTCGCGACGGAAGAGGAACGCGTCGCCGCGCGCAAGGCCTACCAGGACGCGCAAGGCCAGGCCGCGCGCGAGACCGGCGAACGCCAGCTGCTGCGCGAGCTCTACGCGGAACAGCAGCTGCTCGAACAGCTGTCGTGGTTCTGGTTCAACCACTTCAACGTGCACCAGGGCAAGCGCGACATCCGGCTGCTGCTCGCCGATTACCAGGACCGTGCGCTGCGACCGCACGCGCTGGGATCGTTCCGGACGATGCTGGGCGCGGTCGCGCGGCATCCGGCGATGCTGCGCTACCTGGACAACGACCAGAACGCCGTGCGCGCGATCAACGAGAACTACGCGCGCGAGCTGCTGGAGCTCCACACCCTGGGCGTCGACGGCGGCTACACGCAGCGCGACGTGCAGGAGCTGGCGCGTGTGCTGACCGGTTTCGGCGTGCGGGTCGATCCCGAGCCCGCCAAGGTCGCGCCACGTTTCGAAGCGCTCTACCAACGCGACGGACTCTTCGAATTCCACCCGGCCCGACACGACTTCGGCGACAAGCAGTTGCTGGGCCGCACCATCAAGGGCCGCGGGGCCGATGAACTCGACGAAGTCCTCGACCTGCTGGTGGCACAGCCGGCGACGGCGCGTTTCGTCTGCGGCAAGCTGTCGGTGTTCTTCCTCGGCGAGCAGCCGCCGCGCGAGGTGGTCGACGCGATGTCCGCGGCCTTCCTGAGAACGAAGGGCAACCTGCCCGCCACACTGCGCCCGATGCTCTACGCGCCGCAGTTCGCCTCGGCGGACGCGCCGCGTTTCAAGGACCCGCACGTCTACCTGCTCTCGAGCCTGCGCGCCGGCTTCGAGCAGCGTGAGCTGCAGAACGCGCAGCCGCTGCAGAACTGGCTGCGGCGATTGGGCCAGGGCCTCTACGACAAGCAGACGCCGGACGGTTATCCGCTGACGGCGGATGCCTGGAACAGCCCGGGGCAGATGACGCTGCGGTTCGAAGTCGCGCGCCAGATCGGCGGCGGTGCGGCCGCGCTGTATCGACCCGAGGGCACGAACACGCCGGTGCCGCTGCCCGACCTGCAGCCGCTGCGCGCGCGCATCGAGCCGACGCTCGCGCCGGCGACGCGCACCGCGCTGGCGCAGACCACCTCCCCGCAGCAATGGCTGACGCTGCTGCTCTCCAGTCCCGACTTCATGTATCGCTGACCATGGACCGACGACACCTGCTCCGAAGGCTTGCGGCCGGATCCCTGACGATCTCGCACGCCCGCCTCTTCGCCACGGGCGCCACCAGCACCGCAGGCCAGGGTCTGGAGAAGCCGGTGACGCCGGTGCCCCTTGGAGCGAATGCCGAGCGTGAGGAGGCGATTGAGCGGAGAGGGGCACCGGCGTCACCGGCTTCGGGCGGTGTCGGACGGCCCCGCTTCCTGCTCGTCTTCCTGCGCGGCGGCTACGACGCCACCAACCTGCTGATCCCCACGAGCAGCAGCTTCTACTACGAGCAAAGACCGCGCATCGCCATCGCCAGACCCTCGCCGACCGACGCTGCCTCCGCGCTGCCGCTCAACGCCGACTGGGGGCTGCACCCTGCCCTGCGCGCGAGCCTGTTCCCGCTGGTGCAGGCGGGCCAGGCGCGCTTCCTCCCGTTCGCCGGCACGGAGGATCTGTCGCGCAGCCATTTCGAGACGCAGGACAGCATCGAGCTGGGCCAGCCGGTGGGCGGTTCGCGCGACTACAACTCGGGCTTCCTGAACCGCCTGGCGGCGGAGCTCGACGCGCAGCAGGCGCTGTCGTTCACGGACCAGTTGCCGATCGCGTTCCGCGGCCCGGTGCGCATCGCCAACGCCGGCCTCCGTGAGACCGCGCGTCCCGCCGTCGACGCGAAGAACCGCGCGCTGATCGCCAGCATGTACCAGGGCCAGAGCCTGGGCGCGTCCGTGGAGGAAGGGCTCGCGCTGCGCGAGGAACTCGCGCGCGACCTGTCGCCGGACCGGATGAAGACGATGACCGATGCCGCCGGTCGCAATGCGATTCCCGCCAAGGGCTTCGAGCTGGAGGCGCGCCGCATCGCGACGCTGATGCGCGGACGCTTCAGCCTGGGTTTCATCGATGTCGGCGGCTGGGACACGCACGTCAACCAGGGCGGCGCGACCGGGCAACTGGCCAATCGTTTCGAGGAGCTCGGCCGCGGCCTCGCGGCCATCGCGGATGAACTGGGACCGGATCTCTGGCGGCAGACCACGGTCATGGTGATCAGCGAATTCGGCCGCACCTTCCGCGAGAACGGCAACCGCGGCACCGACCACGGTCACGGCAGCGTGTACTGGCTGCTGGGCGGCGGCCTCGCGACCGGCAGTCCGGTGGCCGGCGACCAGATCGCGCTGACGGCGACCTCGCTGTTCCAGAACCGCGACTACCCCGTGCTCAACGACTACCGCGCCGTGCTGGGCGGGCTGTGGCAACGCCAGTTCGGGCTGTCCAGCGAGGCCCTGGCCCGTGTCTTCCCAGGTGTCCGCCCCAAGGACCTTCGCCTGATCTGACACGGCTTCGCCCAAAGCCCCCAGGCCTTGCAAGCGCTTGCAGGCGAAGGCTTGCAGATGAGATCAATTCTCATCTAGGATCATCCTCAAACGAGAAGACTCCTGCGGGTTCCGACCCCGCGCGACCAATGCAACTTGCAGAGAGGTTGCGCCGCGATGCGATCGGCATCGTTTCGCGGCTCGACCTCTCTTTTCTTTTTGCGTCGGGAGCCGGCCTTGCCGGACTTCACTTCCCGTTCCCGCCACAGCAAGCGTTCCTGCCAGCCCGTGTCCGCCGGCCCGACCGGTTCACGCCTTGATCGTCAGGAGTCGCCATGCCCTTGCTTCCCTCCCGCATGCCCGCGCCCGAAGGCGCTTCCCTGCCCGCTTCCGGCCCCGGCCTCCCTCCCGCGGGGGAGTCGCGGGCCGCCCCGATGGCGGTCGACGGGGGATGCGCCGCCGCCGATCATCCGGGCGTGGAGTGCCTGCGCTGGATGGCGCTGAAGATCACCTGCGGCCTCGCCCCCGACGAGCCGGCCCTGCTGCGGCAGCACCAGCTGGCGCTGGAGCAACTGGTCGACGCTGGCGTCCTCGCGCCGATCCCCGCTCACGAACAGGCCCTCCGGCTGCTGTACGGCGCCGCTCACAACTCGCTGCTACCCTGGCATTGGCGATGTGCCTGCCTGGATCAGCTCAACCGTCCGCTCGCGGCGTTGCACCGGTTGGCCGACGCCCAGGGCGACGCCGCCCTCGTCGCGCGCCTGCAGCGCTTCCATTGGCGCCTGAGCCGCAGCCCCCTTCAGGAATGACCAGGAAAGAAAAATTCCCATGAGCAAGGCCACCCGCATCGAACGCGATTCCATGGGCGAAGTCGCCGTGCCCGTCGACGCGCTGTACGGCGCGCAGACGCAGCGCGCGATCGAGAACTTCGCCATCAGCCGCCAGCCCATGCCCGAGCGCTTCGTGCGCGCGCTGGTGCTGCAGAAGGCGGCCGCGGCGCGCGCCAACATCGCGCTCGAGCAGGTGCCGGCCGACATCGGCCAGGCGATCGACCGCGCCGCGACGCAGCTGCTGCAGGACCCGGCGCTGATGAGCCACTTCCCGGTGGAGATCTTCCAGACCGGGTCGGGCACCAGCTCGAACATGAATGCCAACGAAGTGATCGCCACCGTGGCCACGCGCCTGATCGGCAGCGGCGCGGCGAATCCGGTGACGGTCAATCCGAACGACCACGTCAACGCGGGCCAGAGCAGCAACGACTCGATCCCGACGGTGCTGCACATCAGCGCCGCGCAGGCGCTGCAGGGCGAGCTGCTGCCGGCGCTGGACCTGCTGGTGCAGACGCTGCAGGAGAAGATCCAGAGCGTCGGCCATCACGTGAAGACCGGCCGCACCCACCTGATGGACGCGATGCCGCTGCGCCTGGGCCAGGAGCTCGGCGGCTGGTGCGCGCAGATCGAGGCGCGCCGCGCGCAGCTGCGCGCGCTGCTGCCGTCGGTGTGCGAGCTCGCGCAGGGCGGCACCGCGGTGGGCACCGGCATCAACGCGCATCCGGACTTCGCGCAGCGCTTTGCCGAGGAGCTGTCCACGCTGACCGGCCTGAGCTTCCGCCCGGCGCCGGACTTCTTCGCCGCGCTGTCGGCGCAGGACACGGCGGTGGCGCTGTCGGGCGCGCTGAAGGGCCTGGCGGTCTCGCTCATGAAGATCGCCAACGACCTGCGCTGGATGAACTCCGGCCCGCTCGCCGGCCTGGCGGAGATCGAGCTGCACGCGCTGCAGCCGGGCTCGTCGATCATGCCGGGCAAGGTCAATCCGGTGATTCCGGAAGCGGTGACGATGGTCTGCGCGCAGGTCATCGGCCATGACGCGGCGATCACGATCGCGGGTCAGTCGGGCAACTTCCAGCTCAACGTGATGCTGCCGCTGATCGCGACCAACCTGCTGGACAGCCTGGCGCTGCTGTCCGCGGCCACCAAGGCGCTGGCGGAACAGGCGATCCGAGACTTCAAGGTCAACACCGACGGGCTGCAGCACGCGCTGGCGCGCAACCCGATCCTGGTCACCGCGCTGAACCGCGAGATCGGCTACCTGAAGGCCGCCGCGATCGCCAAGCGCGCGTATGCGGAGAAGCGGCCCATCCTCGACGTCGCCGAGGAGATGACCGACTTCGACCGCGCCACGCTCCAGCAGATGCTGGATCCCGCAAAGCTGACCGATGGCGGACTCTGACGCGATCCCCCGCGACGACCGCGCGCTGGCGCGCCGGCATCGGCTGCGCCAGGGCTTCGGCTTCGCGATCCTGCTGATCGGGGCGGTCCTGCTGCTGCAGCAGGGCTGGACCTGGATCAGACCGGGCGGCGGCATCGGCCACGGCTCGGTGATCACGATGGCGCTGCAGGCGGGCCTGCTGGCCGCCGCGGCAACGGCCTTCGGCACGCTGCCCGCGCTGGGCACGCGCAGCCTGTCCGCGCGCGGGCAGGACGCCCTGATGGGATTCGGCGCCGGCGTGATGCTGGCGGCCTGTTCGTTCTCCCTGATCATTCCCGGCCTCGAGGCCGCGCGCGCGCATTCGACGCCGACCGGCGCCGCCACGCAGGTCGCGCTGGCGGTGCTGCTGGGTGCGTGGGCGCTGATGGCGCTGGACCGCTGGCTGCCGCACGAGCACTTCATCAAGGGCCGCGAGGGCATGGACCCGACGCGGCTGCGGCGCACGACGCTGTTCGTGATCGCGGTCACGCTGCACAACCTGCCGGAGGGCCTCGCGATCGGCGTGGCCTTCGCGGCCAACGATCCGGTCGCGGCCGCCAGCCTGAGCCTGGCCATCGCGATCCAGGACCTGCCGGAGGGCTTCGTCATCGCGGTGGCGCTGATGACGGTGGGTTACTCGCGGCGCAAGGCGCTGCTGCTGGGCGCGGCGTCGGGGCTGGTCGAACCGGTCGGCGCGGTGCTGGGTGCCTGGGTCGTTTCCGCCTGGCCGCTGTTGCTGCCGTGGGGACTGGGCTTCGCGGCGGGCGCGATGCTCTTCGTCATCAGCCACGAGATCATTCCCGAGTCGCACCGCAAAGGCCACGAGCGCTGGGCGACGCAGGGGCTGATGCTTGGCTTCGCGCTGATGATGGTGCTGGACACGGCGCTGGGCTGAGCGTCCGGCGCCTGGCCTCCGGCATCCGTAACGCGCCCCTTCCGCCTGGTTTACAACTCGCCGCGTTCAATCGGCAGCCTTTCACGCGGCCCCCGCTCGCGCACGGGACCGGCCGCCCACAAGCCCCGCACGTCCCTTCACCATCGGTGTTCTGCTTTCTTGCCTGCAGGACCCGAGCCGTGATGAAGAAGTTTTTCGCCGCGCTTGCCGCGCTCGCCGCCGCCCTCCCCGTCGTTTCGACGACCGCGCACGCCGCCGGCCTGACGCCGCTGGAACAGCGCTGGATCGCGGGCATGTCGCCGGTCCTGCAACACGCGAAGACCTCGGGCATGCCGGTCGACATCGTCGTGCAGCCGCAGGACGCGCCGGAGGCGGCGCCGCTCGCCCTGGGCTTCAAGGATGGCCGCTGCAAGCTGGTGCTCAGCCTGCGCGGCAACCCCGAGGGCGAAGCGACGACGCAGCGCCTGCCGGCGGGCCTGGAGGACAGCGCGCTCGAACTGATGGCGGCGCATGAACTCGGCCATTGCCGCCGCTACCTGGATGGCGCGTGGTTCAACCTGCCGGTGGGTTTCTCGGCCACGCCGGTGCCCGACGGCCTGAGTCCGGACCTGCAGCGCGCCTACCTGTCGATGAAGTCCGTGCGCCGCGAGGAAGGCTACGGCGACCTCGTCGCACTGGGCTGGACCGCGCAGCGTCATCCCGACCAGTACGCCGCGTTGCACGCCTGGCTGATGCAGGAACGCAGCCGCGACCTGCTGCCGGGCAGCCACCACGACACGCTCGCGTGGCTCAAGCTGGCCCGTGATGCGAAGGCGCTGGGAAGCGCGCCGTCGATGTTCGACGCGGCGCTGCCGGTCTGGCAGTCCGGGCTGAGCATCGATGAGGACTGAATCGCGTGAATGACCCGGCCCGGCGGGCCCGGGTCTACAAGGCGCTCAGCGCAGGTTGAAGGTCTTCAAGGTCGTCAGCGGCTGCGCGCTGGCGGGCTGCGCCAGCACCACCAGCACCCCCTCGCGGGTCAGGCCGAGCCAGCCTCCGTTCGGCGTGCGCCAGGCCACCTGACGCGTCGCGAGGTCCAGCGCCAGCGTCTGCTTGTCGGTGGACACGAACAGATGGCTGTCGGTCAGCACCATCTGGCGCTGCCAGTAGCCGTCCGTCGATTCCATCGGCCAGGACCACAGCAGGGCGCCGTCGCTCAGCTGGCGGGCCTCCACCGACTTCGTCTGCTGGTTGGACGCATAGACGATGCCGTGTGCCGTCACCGGGTGATCCATGAACTGGCCGGCGACATCCCAGCGCTGCGCGCCGGTGGCGCGGTCGACCACGGTCAGATGGTTGTCGACGACCTCGCCCGGTGCCATCTCGCGATGGCTCAGCAGCACGGCGCTCACGCCGTCGTCCGGCAGCACCGGCGCCTGGAAGGTGGCGAACTGGGTGAACTTCTGGTCTTCGCGCGTGGGGACGGGCTGCTCGGCGAGGATGCCGCCGTCGCTCAGCCGGAGCACGCGGTACATGCCGCCCGCATTGATGTACACGAGGCCCGCCGTCGCGTCGACCGTCGGTCCCCATCCGATGTAGTTGACGTTGGCCACCCGGTCGGAGAGCACCGTGCGCCAGACCTGGCTCAGGTCCGCCGTGTTGAACGCGGACACGTAGTTGACCTCGGGATCGACCGGCAGCAGCAGGCGATCGCCCGACACGGTCCAGCCCGGATCGATCGTGGCGTAGGCCTGGCTGGTGTGATCGCCCAGGAGATCGCCGCTGGTGGTCGACGTCATCATCACCCGGCTGCGCCGCGTGCTCCAGAACAGCCGGTCGCCCGCGACCATCGCCTGCGTCGGCGCCATCGGCAGCGTCGCCGACCACAGGTCCTTGCCGTCCTGCAGGCCGATCACGGACGCGTTCGTCGTGGCCGCGCTGTCGGCCCGCAGCGTGGGCACCGCAATGCGACCCTGTCCCAGGCCCAGCGCCTCGCCCGGGATCGTCCCGCCGTACAACCACCGCGCCCAGCGCGCGCTGAACTTCGCCGGATCGAGCGTCAGCGGCGCGTAGCCCGTGCGGGATGACGTCCCGCCGTAGCCGGCCCAGTCCGACTGGCCCGGGATCGCCGCCGGCAGCGTCGTCAGCGTGGGGGCGCCGCCGGTGCCGATCTCCAGCCGGTAACGCACCTTGTTCGGCACGTAGTTGGTGAGGATCTCGAAGAGCACGACGTTGATCTCGATCGTGCCGGTGTAGACGCCCGGCTGCAACTGCGTCACGAAACCGACGCTGAGCTGCACGTCGCCGCTGGGCAGCACGTCGCGGTACACATGGTCCACGACACGGAGCGTCGCGTTGTTGTCCGGCACCTCGTTCCAGAGCGGTCGGACCGTGTTGATCCCGTCATGCCGCTTGGAGGCATAGATCTTGACGTCCGGGCACGAGGCGCCCGGCTCCGCGGGCTTGCAATCGGCCGTGTTCTGGCTGAGCGAATACGGGACCTTGGTCTCGTCCAGCAGGTTCCCGATCGCTTTCTCGACCGCGCCGCCGCAGCCGGACAGCATCACCGAGACCATCAGCGCCACGATTGGCGCGCACAGGTTTCCCAGGGCGGGCAGGCGCCGCCGCATCGTCGACAACATGAATCTCTCCCTGATCGAAGGCGGCGCCCGATGCCCTCGTCGAGGGTCAGGTCTTGTCGCCAGCGCGCCGGAATCTACGTCCCCCGTCGCTCCCAGGCAAGCCAGTCCGAAGGGGGATCGGGAAAACGCCAAGATCCCTGCGGACGAAACCGCCCCCCTCCAAGAAGTTCGGCGATATGCACAAGCGTTCGCAGGCAAGTCGCCACATTCAACGCTTTCATAACGTTTTGCTCACAGGTCGAACGCTACGCTGGCAACTTTTCCACTGAGTGCTGCCGTTCCAGCCCTGCCCCGAGAGTCCTCATGTCCCTACACACCCGCGTCCTGCTCGCCGCCCTGTCGGCCAGTCTCCTGTCGTCCACCTTGCCCGCCGCCGCGGCGTCGCACTGGGAATACACCGGCGACAAGGGCGCCGCGCATTGGGGCGAAATCGATCCGTCATTCGCCGCCTGCGCCTCGGGCCATGAGCAGAGTCCGATCAACATCGTCAAGACGGTGAAGGCGGCGCTGCCCGCCCTCGCCTTCCATTACGGCAACGCCGCGCCGACGATCTGGAACAACGGCCACACGGTGCAGGTGAACCTGCCGGCCGGCAACACGCTGGAGGTCGGCGGGCAGAGCTACGAACTGCTGCAGTTCCACTTCCACACGCCCAGCGAGGAGCACATCCAGGGCAAGTCCCTGCCGATGGTGGCGCACTTCGTGCACAGGAACGCGGCGGGCGAACTCGGCGTGGTGGCGGTGCTGATCCGCGCGGGACGTTCGAATGCGGCGTGGGACTCGGTGTTCCAGCACCTGCCGCGCGTGGGCGAGAAGATCACCGTGGATGAGTGGTCGCTGGACCTGGGCGCCCTGCTGCCGAAGTCGCTGGGTTACTACGATTTCGCCGGCTCGCTGACCACGCCGCCCTGCTCGGAGGGGGTGCACTGGATGGTGCTGAAGGAACCGGTGACGTTGTCGTCGCGCCAGATCGCCGCGTTCCGCCAGTTGGTCGGCCGGAATGCGCGGCCGGTGCAGGCGCTGAACGCGCGGGTGGTCCAGGAAAGCGAGTGAGCCGGCGCACGGCGCCGCACGCACGACGAGGGCGCGAGCGCGGGCCGGCTCAGCCGAGCGCGCGTCCGATCAGGATCTTCTGCACCTCGGACGTGCCTTCGTAGATCTGCGTCACGCGGACGTCGCGGTAGATCCGCTCGACCGGGAAGTCGCTGACGTAGCCGTAGCCACCGTGGACCTGGATCGCGGCGGAGCAGACGCGTTCCGCCATCTCGCTGGCGAAGAGCTTGGCCATCGCGGCCTCCTTCAGGCAGGGCTGGCCGGCGTCCTTCAGCGCGGCGGCGTGCCAGATCAGCTGGCGCGCGGCCTCGATCTGCGTGGCCATGTCGGCGAGCTTGTGCTGCATGGCCTGGTGCTCGAAGATCGGCACGCCGAAGGCCACGCGCTCCTTGCTGTAGCGCAGTGCCGCCTCGAAGGCCGCGCGCGCCATGCCCACCGACTGCGACGCGATGCCGATGCGGCCGCCTTCCAGCCCCGACAGCGCAATCTTCAGCCCCTGCCCTTCCTCGCCGATCCGGTTGGCGGCGGGCACGCGGCAGTTCTCGAACAGGATCTGCGCCGTGTCGCTGGCGTGCTGGCCCATCTTGTCCTCGATGCGCGCCACGATGTAGCCGGGCGTGCTCGTCGGAACCAGGAAGGCCGAGATGCCCTTCTTCCCCGCGGCCTTGTCGGTCACCGCCATCACGATGGCGACGTCGCCGTTCTTGCCGCTGGTGATGAACTGCTTGACGCCGTTGAGGACGTACTCGCCGCCATCCAGCGCGGCGGTCGTCTTCAGGCCGCCGGCTTCGGAGCCCACATGCGGCTCGGTCAGGCAGAACGCGCCCAGCATGTCGCCGCGCGCCAGCGGCTTGAGGAAGCGCTGCTTCTGGTCCTCGTTGCCGAAGGCCATCAGGATGCTGCACACCGGGCAGTTGTTGACGCTCACCACGGTGGAGGTCGCGCCGTCCCCGGCGCCGATCTCTTCCAGGATGATCGCCAGCGCCAGGTAGTCCAGGCCCGCGCCGTCGTACTCGGTCGGCACGGCCACGCCGTAGCAGCCCAGCGCGGCCAGGCCCTTGAGCTCCTCGGCGGGGAACTGGTGGGACTTGTCCCACGCGGCCGCCTTCGGTGCGATCTGGTCTTGCACGTAGGCGCGGACGGCGTCCTGCACGGCGCGGTGGTCTTCGGAAAGCAGCATGGTCAGCTCTTGGTCGGAGAGGGATCGGGGGTGGATCCCGTGACGGTGGCGGCGCTCGTGGCGCCGGGGGGAATGCGGTAGCGGAGCGTGTCCTGGTTCGACACCGTCGACCAGGGGCGCGCGACGATGTGGTCGCCGTCGACGGCGAGGCGCTCGCGCAGGCGGGCGTCCATGGGTTGCCGGGCCAGCCAGGCGGGGCGCTTCGCGGGTTCGACAGCTCCAGCCGACAGCGCGAGGCGGGCGGCTTCGTTCAGCAGCATCAGGGAGGCCTGCTTGCGGGCGTAGTGCGGATAGCTCGACGCGCTGACCGAGACCAGCATCCCGCCGATCGAGTTGCGCCACGGCACGCCGAGCACCCACTGCGAGGCCAGATCCGGCTGCCAGTCGAGCAGCGTCAGCGGGCCTTCACCGGCTTTCCGCCGCGCTTCTTCCCACTGCGCATCCATCAGGTGCTGCGTCGCGTGGGGCATCGTCCAGAACTGGGGCTCGCAGCGCAAGGTCGTGGTCGACGGCGCGGCATGGGGATTCACGCCCTCGTCGATGCAGGCGATCTCACGGATGGACTCCCGACCGAACTGGGACTCGCTCCGGATCCAGATGGACGCGTCGAGCGCCTGCGCCGGAAGCGGCCGCAGCACCGCGTGCAGATCGGAGCCTGCCTTTGGATAACGTGCGGCCAGATCGGTGATGACGCGCCAGTGGATCCGCGCCATCGCGCCGGAGACACCGATGCCGATCAACGTGCGCGTGCCCGCGAGCATCGCGCCGGACAAGGCCTCGGCCTGCCTGGCGAAGCCCAGCATCGCGGCGGTGTCGCCCGACTCACCCGCGAGAGCGGCGCGCACCTCGAGCCAGCGCAGGCAATTCACCGTCGAGTGCCACTGCAGCCCGGTCGCGCGACGCGAGTAACTGTCGCCGGCCGTCTTGAGTTCCGCGCGCGGCGTGATCATCGGTTCTTCGAGGGTCACGCCCGCACGGGCCACGCCTTCGCAGCGACGGCCGATGTCGGCGTGAGCGTCGATCAGCGCACGCAACCCCGTGGCTTCGCGCGTCCAGACGGCCACGCAATCCTGTGTCTGCGCGTCGCATTGCCACGCGTCGGTGGCCGGACTGCGCTCCGCGGTCGAGGGCCACTGCCGCGGCGCAGGTGGCTCGCGCAGATCGATCTCGCCAGCGTCGATCACAGCCCAGCGCTTGACGCCTTCCGCGTGCGGATCGTCGCCCGCGGCCGTCAGGCCGATCAACGCAAAGAACGCGTTGCGTTCCGGCGGCAGCGTCGGCGCCGGCACGCGCAGCGCCTCCGGCACCGGACGCGGCGCGTCGTCGACCAGCCGGTTGTTGAACGCCGCCCAGGCCGCCGCGAGCGTGACCACGCCCAGCAGGCAGCCGCCCAGGATCTTCAGCGTCACGCGAGCCCACCGCTTCATCGTTCTCTCCCTGAGTCTTGCTCTGTGGTCAGCGAGTATCGGACGACCGCAGCCCTCGCCCCTGCCCTCCCCCGCAAGCGGGAGAGGGAGGACGAGCGCGTCACCAGGGCAGCGGGCTGCCGTCGTAGTTGAAGAACGCGCCGTTGTCGCCCGGCTTCAGTCCGTCGAGCACGCCGCGCAGGCTGGATGCGCTGGTGGCGACGTCGATGTCGGCCTCCTGCCCGCCCATGTCGGTCTTGACCCAGCCCGGGTGCAGGCTGACGCAGATCGCACGGCCGTCGAGCGTCAGCGCGACGTCCTTCATCACCGAGTTCACCGCCGCCTTCGACGCGCGGTAGACCCAGCCCGCCGAGTTCGCGCGCAGCGTCAGCGATCCCATCCGCGAGGACAGGATGCCGATGCGCGCGTCCGGCGCCAGCGCGTCCAGCAGCTGCGGCAGCACGCGCATCGGGCCCAGCACGTTGGTGTGCATGACGGCGTCGAAGTCCGCCTGGCTCGGCGGCTGCAGGCCGATGGTCTTCGGGCCGTAGAGGCCGGCCACGTACATGACGCGGTTGAACTGGTAGCCGTCGAGCTGCCAGGCCAGGCCGGCGATGCTGACCACGTCGGACACCTCGAGCTTGATCGCCGTCGCGCCGAGCGCGCGCAGCTTCTCGAGGCTGGCGTCGTCTCGCGCCGTCGCGACGACCGTGTCGCCGCGCTCGCGATGCTGCTTCACGAGCTCGAGGCCGATGCCCCGCGAGGCGCCGATGATGAGGACTTGCGTCATCCGGTCCGTCCTCAGATCAGCTCGACGCCGACGGCGGTCGCTTCACCGCCGCCGATGCACAGCGCCGCGACGCCGCGCTTCAGGCCGCGATGCTTCAGCGCGCCCAGCAGCGTGACGAGGATGCGGGCGCCCGACGCGCCGATCGGATGCCCCAGCGCCACGGCGCCGCCGTTGACGTTGACGATCTCGTGCGGCAGCTTGAACTCGGCCATCGCCGCCATCGTCACCGCGGCGAAGGCCTCGTTGACTTCCCACAGGTCGACGCTCTTCGCATCCCACTGGTTCTTGGCCAGCAGCTTCTGGATCGCGCCGACCGGCGCGGTCGTGAACCATTCCGGCGCGTTCGCGTGCACCGCGGTGCCGACGATGCGTGCCACCGGCTTCACGCCCAGCTTGTTGGCAGTCGACTCGCGCATCAGCACCATCGCGGCGGCGCCGTCGGAGATCGACGACGAGGTCGCGGCCGTGATCGAGCCGTCCTTCTTGAACGCCGGCTTCAGCGTCGGGATCTTGTCGAGCTTGGCCTTGAAGGGCTGCTCGTCGCGCGAGATCACCGTGTCGCCGCCCTTGCCGGCGATCGTCACCGGCGCGATCTCCCACGCGAAGCTGCCGTCCTCGTTGGCGCGCTTGGAGCGCTCCGTCGACGCGATGGCGAACTGGTCCTGCGCCTCGCGCGTGAAGGCGTACTTGTCGACGCACTGCTCGGCGAAGACGCCCATGGCCTTGCCGCGCTCGTACGCATCTTCCAGGCCGTCCAGCGCCATGTGGTCGTACATCTGCGCGGCGCCGTACTTCACGCCCTTGCGCGCGAACATCAGGTGCGGCGCGTTGGTCATGGATTCCATGCCGCCGGCGATCAGGATGTCGGCGCTTTCGGCCTTCAGCGTGTCGTGCGCGAACATGGTCGCGCGCATGCCGGCGCCGCACATCTTGGACAGCGTCACCGCGCCGACCGACTGCGGCAGGCCCGCCTTCAGCACGGCCTGGCGCGCCGGGGCCTGGCCCTGGCCGGCCATCAGGCAGTTGCCGAGGAAGGCTTCCTCGATCGAATCGGTCGGGATGCCGGCGCGCTCGACGGCCGCCTTGATGGCGACGGCGCCCAGCTCCCACGCGGCCAGGCCGGCGAAGTCGCCCAGCAGGCCGCCGATCGGCGTGCGGGCGGCGGAAACGATGACGATGGAATCGGACATGGGGGTCTCCTTCAAAGAAATCAGGGAATGCGCCGGCAACGATGGAGGCGAGGGGCGCGGTCGGTGATCAGTGGATCGGAAGCTCGCGGTCCTGCGACTCCGGCACCCTCAGGGCCGGGGCGACGTCGCGGGCGTGGAAGCGCTTGTGCGGGTCGTACGGGAACACGTCCTCGACGTGCCCCGCCAGGATGCGTTCCTTGTGGGTCTGCCAGAACGCGGGATCGAGCAGGTCGGCGTGGTGCGCCATGAAGACGTCGCGCACGCCCGGATGGCCGAGCAGGAACGGCCCGAAGGTCTCGGGGAACACGTCGTGCTTGTTCACCGTGTACCAGACCTCGCCCGACATTTCGTCTTCCTCGTTGCGGGCCTCGGGCACCTTGCGGAAGTTGCAGTCGGTCAGGTATTCGATCTCGTCGTAGTCGTAGAACACGACCTTGCCGTGGCGCGTCACGCCGAAGTTCTTCCACAGCATGTCGCCCGGGAAGATGTTGGCCGCCACCAGGTCCTTGATCGCGTTGCCGTACTCGACCACCGCATGCGCCAGCTGCGCCGGCGACGCCTCCTGCAGGTAGATGTTGAGCGGCACCATGCGGCGTTCGATGTAGAGGTGCTTGAGGACCAGGTCGTCGCCGGTCTCCTCCAGCAGCGAGGGGCAGAAGTGCTTCAGTTCCGCCACCAGCTCGTCCTCGAAGCGGTTGCGCGGGAAGGCGACGCGCGTGTACTCCAGCGTGTCGGCCATGCGCCCGACGCGGTCGTGCTGCTTCACCAGCAGGTACTTGGACTGGATCTGCTCGCGCGTCGTGTCCTTCTGCGGCGGGTAGAAGTCCTTGATGACCTTGAAGACGAAGGGATACGACGGCAGGTCGAAGACCAGCATCACCATGCCCTTGATGCCGGGCGCGATGCGGAACTTGTCGCTGCTGTGGCGCAGGTGGTTGAGGAAGTCCCGGTAGAAGAGGTTCTTGCCCTGCTTCTGCAAGCCGAGCGTCGCGTAGATCTCCGAGCGCGGCTTGCGCGGCATCAGCGAGCGCAGGAACTGCACATAGGCGCTGGGCACTTCCATGTCGACGAGGAAGTAGGCCCGCGCGAAGCTGAACAGCATCTGCAGCTCGTCCTCGCCGAACAGCGCGGCGTCGATGTAGAGCTGACGCTCGCCCGAGGGATCGGTCGTGCCGTCGGCCGACTCCTTGTGCAGGATGGGCAGCGCGAACGGCGTCTCGGTGAAGCCGTTGATGATCTTGCCGACGATGTAGGCGCCCTTGTTGCGGAAGAACAGCGAGGACAGCACCTGCACCTGGAAGTTGGTCCGCCAGCGGAAGGCACCGAGCTCCTGGCCGGCGGCCTTCAGCACCAGGTCGATGTCGCGGCCGAGGTCCTCGAACTCCAGCGCCAGCTGGAAGTTGAAGACGATGCGCATGAAGGTGTCGCGCAGCGTGTCCTGCGAGGGGTAGTAGCAGCGGTAGGTCGGCTGCGCGGCCGGTTCCTCGTTCTCGATGAACTCGGTGGAGATCGCCGGCCGGACGAAGATGAACTCGTTGTGGAAGTAGCTGTGGTGGAGGATGCGCGTCGTGACCGAGTTGAAGAAGGTCTCGGCGAGCTCCGGCCGCAGGTGCTTGGTCAGCAGGCCGATGTAGTGCAGCTTGACCTGCTGCCAGACCTCGCTGGGCAGCTCGCTGGTGCGGAAGCGCTGTTCCAGCTCGATGACGGCCTCGTCGACGCGCAGGTCGTAGAACTCGATGCGCTCGCGCTGCGCGCGCTGCTGGCCGTGCCAGTCGGCCTGCTCGAAGCGCTGCTTGGCGGTCGCGGACGCGGCGCGGAACAGGCGGTAGTGCTTGTCGAAGCCCGCGAGCATCGCCTGGGCGATCTCGAACGCGCGCGGATCGTTGAGCTCGTGGGGGAACATGGCGTCTTGCTCCGTCCCGATCGTGTCCGTTGTATCCGCGCGGAGGCCGTCCGGGCTCAGCGGCCCATGGCCGCCTCGTAGCGGCGGTGCAGTGCCTCGAGGGCGCTGCGGTAGGCGGGACCGACGTCTTCGGCCTTGCCGACGGTGATGCTCAGGTCCTTCAGCAGGCCGTTGTGCAGGCCGTAGACCCAGCCATGCACGGCGACCGACTGCCCGCGCGCCCAGGCGTCCTGGACCACGGTGGTCTGGCAGGCGTTGCGGGCCTGCTCCAGCACATTGAGCTCGCACAGCGCATTGGCGCGCTGGTCGGCGGCCACCTGGTCCAGCCATTCCTGGTGGTGGTTGCGCACGTCCTGGACGTGACGCAGCCAGTTGTCCACCAGGCCGACGCGCAGGTCTTCCAGCGCGGCGCGCACGCCGCCGCAGTTGCTGTGGCCCACGATGATGATGTGCTGGACCTTCAGCTGGTCCACGGCGAACTGCATGACCGACAGGCAGTTCAGGTCCGAATGGACCACGACGTTCGCGACGTTGCGGTGGACGAAGAGCTCGCCCGGCAGCAGGTCCACCAGCTCATTGGCCGGGACCCGGCTGTCCGCGCAGCCGATCCACAGGTATTGCGGCGTCTGCTGCTTCAGCAAGCGCGAGAAGAAGCCGGGCGACTGTTCCTCAGTCGCGGTGGCCCAGCGCTTGTTGTTGTCCAGCAGGTCTTGCAGTTCGTTCGTACTCATGACCAGCATTGTCGCGTCACATGGCGTGACAGTAGCGAATGCGGCTTTCCAACCAAGCGGCACCCATGGAACTGGCTCTGCCAGGCCATCGGGTGCGCCCCCTCGGGGGGCCGGCGAAGCCGGTAGGGGGGGTCACATTGTCTCGGCGAAGAGCTCGCGACCGATCAGCATGCGCCGGATCTCGGACGTGCCCGCGCCGATTTCGTAGAGCTTCGCGTCACGCCAGAGGCGGCCCAGCGGGTACTCGTTGATGTAGCCGTTGCCGCCGAAGATCTGGATGCCTTCGCCGGCCATCCAGGTGGCCTTCTCGGCGCACCAGAGGATGACGGACGCGCAATCCTTGCGCACCTGGCGGACATGGGCGCCATCGAGGGCGTCCAGGTTCTTGCCCACGGTGTAGCAGAACGCGCGGGCGGCCTGCAGCACGGTGTACATGTCGGCGACCTTGCCCTGGATCAGCTGGAACTCGCCGATCGACTGGCCGAACTGCTTGCGGTCGTGGATGTAGGGGACGACGTTGTCCATCACCGCCTGCATGATGCCGATCGGACCGGCGGCCAGCACGGCGCGTTCGTAGTCCAGGCCCGACATCAGCACCTTGGTGCCGCCGCCGACCTGGCCCAGCACGTTCTCGGCCGGGACCTCGACGTCCTGGAACACCAGCTCGCCGGTGTGGCTGCCGCGCATGCCGAGCTTGTCCAGCTTCTGCGCGATCGAGAAGCCCTTCATGCCCTTCTCGATCAGGAAAGCGGTCATGCCGCGGGCGCCGAGCTCCGGCTCGGTCTTGGCATAGACGACCAGCGTGTCCGCGTCGGGACCGTTGGTGATCCACATCTTGTTGCCGTTGAGGACGTAGTAGCCGCCCTTGTCCTCCGCGCGGAGCTTCATCGACACGACGTCGGAGCCGGCGCCGGGTTCGCTCATCGCCAACGCGCCGACGTGTTCGCCGGAGATCAGCTTGGGCAGGTACTTCTGCTTCTGGGCGTCGGTGCCGTTGCGCTTGATCTGGTTGACGCACAGGTTGGAGTGGGCGCCGTAGCTCAGGCCGACCGAGGCGCTGGCGCGGCTGATCTCCTCCATCGCCACCATGTGGGCGAGGTAGCCCATCGCGGCGCCGCCGTACTCCTCGGGCACGGTGATGCCCAGGACGCCGACGTCGCCCATCTTGCGCCACAGGTCCATCGGGAACTGGTCGCTGCGATCGATCTCCGCGGCGCGGGGGGCGATCTCGGCTTGCGCGAACTCGCGCACTGCGTCGCGCAGGGCGTCGATGTCCTCGCCGAGGTGGAAGTTCAGACCGGGCAGGCTCATGGGTTTGTCTCCTCGACCGCCTCCGCGGACGCCTCTCCGGGCGGCCGCTGGGCTGTTCGTCTTACGTTTACGTAAACGTCAATTGTAGGGCAGGACTCCCCGCCGGCAAGCTTCGCAGAAATGCGTAAGTAGCGTCCCGCCCTCCGCAGTCGGGCTCGGTGGCTCGGGCCTGGGGGGGGGGGGGGGGGGGGGGGGGGGGGGGGGGGGGGGGGGGGGGGGGGGGGGGGGGGGGGGGGGGGGGGGGGGG
>NZ_JBWKOA010000005.1:0-589508 GCF_059415845.1 Roseateles sp. GW821-FHT09H11
CTGAGCCTCAGTGGCTCGAACAAGTGTGGGTCAAGATTGGATGGAAACGGTGGGTCAGGATCGCGCGGGAATCAACACTCATCCGCACAATGGCTAAGAGCTGATCGCCTATTTGCTATCGTGGTAGCGAAGAAAAATCAGCCGAAAGAGTTTGAATCGATTCTTACCGAAGCGTTGCTCGATTCATATCCTTCTCCGCACAATCTACTGCTTGCTCGTATGCGGACTTGCATTGACGAAGAGGGCGCGCGGGCACAGAACGCAGTATTGTCTGATCGAGATGTTCAAGCGGCCTGGCTAAGCGACTTCTTGGCCACCGCTCCGGCGGACGAAGGTTCCGCAGTAATGTCTGCAGTGCAGCGACATTGGGACGCACTTGGAGACCATATTCGCGATAATCTTGTCGAGTTCAGTAAGAAGGTTCGCGCTGCTTTTAGAGAGGCTAACCAGCAGGAAGTATTTGACCGCTGCGGCTTGAAACACAGCGATCTTCAACTCCCCTCAACGATCCTGAACTACAATCGATTTATTAGCACCAAACGCTTTGACCGTGGCCACCTTACTACGGGTCATGCTTTCAGAATCGGGGACGATTATTGGATCTGTCTTTCTCCCGCCTGCGATTTGGTGCCCGGGCAAAAGACTTCTGGATGGAACAAGCGACTGGGAAATGCCATTCCATTTATTGCATTCCGACTCTGGAAGATCGATAAAGATGAAGCCACCAAGAGCGCATCTACAAATAACTTTGTCTTCCTAAGTCACGAAGGCAATACTGAAGCCTATTCCATTTATCCCGAAGGGTCACTTGGCGGGAGAAATCCGGAATGGGAACAAATGTTTGCAGACGATCTTGGTCGTTTCCAAGGCGCTTCCCAGCTTCGCGTTTTTATTACGAGCGAAGAAGATGGAAAGCTAAGCACCTCGACACGTGAAGCCATAGTTGTTGCGCAGTTGAGACCAGAATATGCCCTGAATCTGCTACAGCGCGTGGGGGCCTTTTTGTTCAGACCAGGTCTGGGGATGTACTTCAAAAACCGCGTCATTTCAGCCGTTTGACCAAAATACGCATGGTAGGCGCCGGAACGGCGAACTAAGTCGCAAAGATTGACGCTTAGCCCGGCGGCCCTGTCCACCGTGACAATGATATTGGTAGGCCGTACAGGACTTGAACCTGTGACCAAAGGATTATGAGTCCTCTGCTCTAACCAACTGAGCTAACGGCCCCCGGGGTAATCGCATATACGAACCCTGGCGGGCTCGTTGGTTCCGGCGTTGCACCGGAGCGGCGGATTGTAAGCATGCTTGGGGGCCGGCCCGACGAGCCGCGAAGCGCGGCTACTTCTGCGACAGCGCGTTGCTCACCATCCTCGACGTGATGTCGACGATCTCGATCATGCGGTCGTAGGCCATGCGCGTCGGGCCGATGACGCCGAGCGTGCCCACCACCTCGCCGTCCACCTCGTACGGCGCGGAGACGATCGACAGCTCTTCAACAGGCACGACCTGGCTCTCCCCGCCGATGTAGATCCGCACGCCTTCCGCGCGGCTGGACACATCCAGCAGCCGCATCAGCTGCGTCTTCTGCTCGAACATGTCGAACATCCGCCGCAGGCTCCCCATGTCGTGGCTGAAGTCCTGCACCGTCAGCAGGTTCCTCTCCCCCGAGATGATCATCGGCTCGTGCTCCGTCACCCCCTGCTGCCCGACGTCCACCGCCGCGCTCATCAGCTTGGCGATCTCCCCGCGCAGTTGATCCACCTCGGACCTCAGGCGGTCCCGCACCACGTCCAGGCTCAGCCCCGCGTAGTGCGCGTTGAGCCGGTTGCTCGCCTCCGTCAGGTCGGACTGGGTCAGGTCTTGCGCCGTGAACACCAGCCGGTTCTGCACATCCCCGTCCGGCGACACCATGATCACCAGCACCCGTCGATCCCCCAGACGCAGGAACTCGATGTGGTGGAACACCGCCGTCTTCCGCGGCGACGTCACCACCCCCACGAAACTCGACAGGCTGCTCAGCAGATGCGCCGCGCTCGCGATCACCTTCTGCGGTTGATCAGGCAACAACTGGCTCTCGAACGACCCCACCCCCTCGCGCGGCATGCCCGGCTTGGCCGTCAGCAAGGTGTCCACGAACAGCCGGTACCCCCGCGCCGTCGGAATCCGCCCCGCGCTGGTGTGCGGGCTCGCGATCAGCCCCAGCTCCTCCAGGTCCGCCATCACGTTGCGGATCGTCGCCGGGCTCAGCTCCAGCCCCGACGCCTTCGACAAGGTGCGCGACCCCACCGGCGAACCGTCGGCGATGTACCGCTCCACCAGAGCCTTCAGCAGTGTCTTCGCGCGATCGTCGAGCATGTTTTTCATTCTAAAGAAGCCGGCGGCGCCACCCCCCGCATACCCCCGGTCCCAGCAGTTCGCTGTGGTGTAATTCCCGCCATGTCCAAGCGCTTCCGCCATGTGGCCATCGTCGGAAAACCCCAGTCGCGGGGCATCCGGCCCATCCTGGAAGAGATTGCCGATTTTGTCGCCTCCCAGGGATTGGATGTTTCCCTCGAACAGGCCACCGCCGACAGCACCGGCATCACCGCCCTCCCCGGCCTGTCCCACGCCGAACTCGGCGCCCAGTGCGACCTGGCCATCGTCGTCGGCGGCGACGGCACCATGCTCGGCTTCGCCCGCCAGGTCGCCCGCTACAACCTCCCCCTCGTCGGCATCAACCAGGGACGCCTCGGCTTCATCACCGACATCTCCGCCGACCAGTTCAAGGACGCCCTCGCCCCCATCCTCGCCGGCGACTTCGAGATCGAACACCGCTCCCTCCTCGAAGGCGCCGTGATCCGCGACGGCGAACAGATCTTCTCCGGCGTCGCCCTCAACGACGTCGTCGTCTCCCGCGGCGCCACCGCCGCCATGGTCGAACTGCGCGTGGACGTCGGCGACGAGTTCGTCGCCAACATGCGCGCCGACGGCGTCATCGTCGGCACGCCCACCGGCTCCACCGCCTACGCACTCTCCGCCGGCGGACCCATCCTCCACCCCGGCATCGCCGGCTGGGTCCTCCTACCCATCGCCTCCCACGCCCTCTCCAACCGCCCCATCGTGCTGCCCGACAACGGCGAGGTCCGCCTCACCATCGTCGCCGGCCGCGACGCGTCGGTGAACTTCGACATGCAATCCCTCGCCTCCCTGCTCCACGGCGACTGCATCACCGTGCGCCGCTCCCAGCACCGCGCCCCCTTCCTCCACCCCAGCGGCTGGTCCTACTACGCCACCCTGCGCCGCAAACTCCGCTGGAACGAAGGCACCACCTGATGCTGCGCCGCCTCGCCCTCAAGGACTTCGTGATCGTCCCGGCGCTCGAACTCGACTTCGCCGCCGGCTTCTCCGCCCTCACCGGTGAAACCGGCGCCGGCAAGTCCATCCTGATCGACGCCCTCCAGCTCGCCCTCGGCTCCCGCGGCGACGCCGCCGTCGTCCGCGAAGGCGCCACCCGCGCCGAAATCTCCGCCGAGTTCGACCGCCCCGCCGTCCTCGCCCCCTGGCTCGAGGAAGCCGGCTTCGACTCCGCCGTCGACGGCGCCGACGACACGCTGCTCCTGCGCCGCGTGATCGACGCCCAAGGCAAGAGCCGCGCATGGATCAACGGCGGCACCGCCACCGTCGCCCAGCTGCGCGAACTCGCCGAACACCTGCTCGACATCCACGGCCAGCACGCCTGGCAAGGCCTGACCCGCCCCGTGAGCGTGCGCGAGCTGCTGGACAGCTTCGCCCAGATCGAGACCAGGCCGATGGCCGCCGCCTTCACCGAGTGGCGCCAGGCCACCGAGGCGCTGTCCGCCGCGCAATCCAAGCAGGCCGACCTCGCCCGCGAGCACGAGCGCCTGAGCTGGCAGATCGGCGAGCTCGGCCGCCTCGCGCCCGGCGCGGACGAGTGGGACGAGCTGAACGCGGAACACCAGCGCCTGTCGCATGCGCAGTCGCTGATGGACGCCGCCCGCGGCGCGCTCGAACGCATCGCCGAGGCCGAGATCAACGCCGAATCGCTGACCGACGAGGCGCTCTCCGCGCTGCAGGACGTGCTCGTCTACGACGCCGGCCTGCAGGACACCGTCAGCGCGCTGCTCGGCGCGCAGGCGCAGCTGCAGGACGCCGCGCACAGCCTCAGCTCTTATCTGAACGCCGCGGACCTCGACCCCGACCGGCTGCAGCAGCTCGACGAACGCGTGTCCGCCTGGGTCACGCTCGCGCGCCGCTACCGCCGTCAGCCGGCCGAGCTGGCCGCGCTGCTCGAGGAATGGAAGGCCGAGCTCGCGCAGCTCGACGCCGCCACCGACCTCGACGCGCTGCAGGCCAAGCAGGCCGCCGCGTTGAAGCGGTATCAGAAGGAAGCCAGGACCGTCAGCACCGCGCGCGCCAAGGCGGCGCCGACGCTGTCCGACGCCGTCTCGCAGGCGATGCAGCAGCTGGGCATGTCCGGCGGCCGCTTCGAGGTCGCGCTGCTGCCGCAGGACGAGCCGCAGAGCTTCGGGCTGGAGTCCGCCGAGTTCCTCGTCGCCGGCCACGCCGGCAGCACGCCGCGCCCGCTGGCCAAGGTCGCCTCCGGCGGCGAGCTGTCGCGCATCGCGCTGGCCATCGCCGTCACGACCAGCCAGCAGAACAGCGGCGCCGGCACGCTGATCTTCGATGAGATCGACGCCGGCGTCGGCGGCGCGGTCGCGGAGACCGTCGGCCGGCTGATGAAGCAGCTCGGCCAGCGCGCGCAGGTCCTCGCCGTCACCCATCTGCCGCAGGTCGCCGCCTGCGCGGATCATCACTTCCTCGTCGCCAAGGCACTCAAGGACGGCAAGACCAACTCCGACGTCCGCCCCATCGCCGGCGAGGCCCGCACCGCCGAGATCGCCCGCATGCTCGGCGGCGAACGGCTGTCGTCGACCTCGCTCGCCCATGCGCAGGAAATGCTGGAGCTGTCCGCCAAGGGCGGTCCCGCCGACCCGGCCGGCAAGCCCTCCAACAGAAAGGTGAAGCCGTGAGCGCGCCCCATACCGCTCCGGTGCCCCCGGCCCTCGCCACCCCCACCGCCACCTCGCCCCGCGGCGAGGTCGTGCTCGTCACCGGCATGTCCGGCGGCGGCAAGTCGATCGCGATGCACGCGCTCGAGGACGCCGGCTTCTTCTGCGTCGACAACCTGCCGCCCGAGCTGCTGCCGCAGTTCCTCGACCTGGAACGCCAGCGCGGCTGGCGCCGTGTCGCGATCGCGGTGGACGTGCGCAGCGCCGGCTCGCTGCCGCAGCTGCTGCTGCACATCAAGGAAATGCGCCAGGAAGGCGTCTCGCTGCGCGCGATCTTCCTGGACGCCGACGACGACACGCTGCTGCGCCGCTTCTCCGAGACGCGCCGCCCGCACCCGCTGCGCGCGCGTTACGACGCGCGCGACGACGGCGACACGCACCGCGCGCTGCAGGAAGCGATCGCGCTCGAGCGCGAGCTGCTGACGCCGCTGCGCATGGAGTCCACCGTCATCGACAGCAGCCAGCTCCGCCCCGCGCAGCTGCGCGGCTGGCTGCGCGACCTGGTGCATGTGAGCGGTTCATCGCTGACGCTGGTGTTCGAGTCCTTCGCGTTCAAGCACGGCGTGCCCAGCGACGCGGACTTCGTCTTCGACGTCCGCGTGCTGCCCAACCCGTATTACGACCGCGAGCTGCGTCCGCTCACCGGCCGCGACGAACCCGTCGCGGCCTACCTGGAGAGCCAGCCCGAGGTCCGGCTGATGCTCAGCCAGATCGGCGCCTTCATCGCGCAGTGGCTGCCGAACTTCGCGCAGGACCAGCGCAGCTACCTGACCGTCGCCATCGGCTGCACCGGCGGGCAGCACCGCTCGGTCTACCTCGTCGAGACGCTGGCCAAGCAGTTCGCCTTCCACGGGCAGGTGTTGAAGCGGCATCGGGAACTCGACGCGCGCTGAGCCGACGCGGGCTTGCGCGCACGGCAGGCGCGCCAGGCGCGGACGGGGTCGCCCCCGCGGCGTTCAGCTTTGCTCGACCGCCTGGTGCTCGATCTCCTGCACCTGGTTGAACAGCAGGATGCCCAGCACGACCGACGCGAAGGGCATCAGCACCAGCATCAGGATCATCCAGAGCACCACGCCGCGCTCCGCGCGCTTGACCGCGATGCCCATGTACGCGAAGTGCGCGCACAAGCCCGCGAAGAGCCCCATGCCGAGCATGGTCAGCTTGGCCGGATCGCCCTCGCCGGCCACCTGGGTCTCGCTGATCAGGAACCACAGGCACACCCCGCTGGCGAGCAGCGCGATGAAGGCCGATTCCAATGCGCTCTTGATGGCCGCGGCCCGGCCCGGCTTGACGTCGTTCGACATGGTGTCCCTGGATGCGGTGGAAGCGGATGCGGAGCCGCCCTGGCCCCCCGTCCGTGATCCGCGCGAGCATAACGGAGCAGCGCCCGCCGGTAACGCGCGGAACCCCGGAGGCGCCCGCGGCCACCGAGCCGGAGACGCCTGACCACCGGCGTCTCCGCGGGCACCGGCCGGACGTCGCGCGACAGCGGCAGGTGCCACCCGGGAACCTGATCGGTTATCAGACGACTGACTCTCCTTGCACGCAATGTCCGCAGGAAGATCAGCATGACGACCATTTCCGAACACCCCAGCGCCCGCACCGACCTCCACACCGACGATGCCATCGACGAAGCGCTGGCGGCGCTCGACATCGAGACGAATTTCAGCCCGAAGAACAATCCCGGCATCGAGGACAGGGTGAAGCAGCGGGCGGTGTGGCTCAACACGGTCGCGCGACAGTGGCCGGGCGCGGACAACTCGCTGCGCGCGCAAACGCAGACGCTGTCGCGGCGGGCGAACGAGTTCCTTGGCAATTCCCGGGCGAGCGCCACCCAGTTGTACGAGCTCGACCGCGACATCAACCAGTTGCCGCAAGGACTGCATCAGGTCGCGGCCCACCTCGACGCCTTCGCGTACGACCAGCGGGAACTCTCCCGGCTGAGCACGGCGCTGGATCGCATCGCCGGGGGCGGCCACCGGTATGGCATTTCCGAACCCCGCTTCGCGGAGTTTCGCGCGACCGCCAAGCGCATTGCTTCGGCGATCGATGCGGGTCGCGACAACCTCATGGCCGGCCGCGCGCAGGCCCTGCACGACGACGTGACGACGATCACGGGGCAGACCGCCAGTCTGCGCGGCATCCTCCAACTCAAGAAGGTCATCCACCCGGACGACGCACTCCCCGAGACGCCGCATCCCGAACCGATCCCGAGCGCCGCACGGCGCACGGTCTCCCCCGCCACGCTGCTGCGCGGCGCACTGTCGCGTGTGGCCCATACCGCGCAGTCGGCGCGGAACGCCTTGGTCCAGCACCTGTCGCCCCAGCGGATGAAAGAGGCGAAGCTCGCCGAGATGGCGCGGCGCAAGGAGGCCCAGGCGCCGCTGCGCGAGGAGCTGTCGCTGCTGGACGATGACCTCTCGGGGGCGGAACTCCGCGTGAGCCTCTTCGGTTTCAAGCCCGGCGTGCCCGATCCGCAGTCGGTGGCGCAGTGGCAGGACCGCACGGCGTGGGTCAGTAGCACCCTGAACCCGATCCTGAAGGCAGCGCGACGGACCGAGGCGGCCGCACTGCGCGCCCTGGCCAGGAGCAGCAAGCCCGAGGCCGTCGCTCAACAGGCGATCGCCAAGATCCGCTCGCAGCTGACGGCATTCAATGCCGCCCTCGACGAGCGCGGCGAAGACATGCGGAACTTCAAGTTCCAGCAGCGCCCCTGGCCGCCCGTCGCCGGTCCGGACCGCGAGGGACGCGCCGCGTGAGTCCCGCGGCGCTGCCCTAGTCCAGCAGCTTCTTCAGCGGCGCCGGCAGCGCGTACTCCGCCAACCGCTCGCGCGCGACCCACACGCCGTCGCCCGCGGGCCGCGTCTCGCGCGTGAGCAGCGCGCGACGCGGGTGCAGCAGCCAGTCGAAGTGCGTCAGCACATGCTTCACCCGCGGCAGCGTCTCCGGCGCCGCGACGCCCAATGCCGCGCTCTGCGCGGTCAACGCGGCTTCGTCATCGAAGAGGGGCAGCGTCCACAAGCCGCCCCAGACGCCCTCCGCCGGCCGCTGCTGCAGCCAGATGCGGCCCTCGTGCTCCACCCACAGCCACCAGTTCTCCCGCTGGCCGCGCTTGAGCTTCTTCGTCTTGATCGGGTACCGCGTGGGATCGCCCTCCGCCAGCCCCGCGCACAGCGAGGCCACCGGGCACAGCAGGCATTGCGGGCTGCGCGTCGAACACAGGCTCGCGCCCAGGTCCATCATCCCTTGCGTGTAGGCCGGCATGTCCGCGGGCGACGTCGGCAGCAGCAGCTCCGCCTGGCGCCACAGCCGCTTCTCCTGCGCCGCCGAGGCCATGTCGCCGTCGAAGGCCAGCAGACGGCCGAGCACGCGCTTCACGTTGCCGTCCAGGATGGCGACCCGCTCGTCGAAGCAGAACGACGAGATCGCCGCCGCCGTCGACCGGCCGATGCCGGGCAGCTCCGCCAGCACCGCCGCGCTGCGCGGGAACGCGCCGCCATGCAGCGCCACCACCGCCTGCGCGCACTTGTGCAGGTTGCGCGCGCGGCTGTAGTAGCCCAGTCCGGCCCAGGCGGCCATCACCTCGTCGTTGGGCGCGGCGGCCAGCGCGGCCACGTCGGGGAAGCGCTCCAGGAAGCGCCGGTAGTAGCCCAGCACCGTCGTCACCTGCGTCTGCTGCAGCATGATCTCCGAGAGCCACACGCGGTACGGATCGCGCGTGTTCTGCCAGGGCAGGTCATGGCGGCCGTCGCGGCGCTGCCAGGCCAGCAGCCGCGGCGCGAAATCGCCGCGCACCGCCTCGACGCGGGCGTCCAGTTCGTCGTCGGTCATCGGGGAGGTCGGCGGAAGGGTCAGGTCTCTCAAGGCTGGCGGCTCGGCTCGCGGTTTGGGGCTCATCGCTTCTGGCAACTTGGACAGAAGAACGTCGACCGCTGCCCCTGCACGATGCGCCGGATCAGCGTGCCGCAGACGCGGCAAGGTTCGCCCTCGCGTCCGTAGACACGCGCCTGCATCTGGAAGCTGCCCGCCACGCCGTGCGCGTCCTTGAAGTCGCGCAGCGTGCTGCCGCCGGCTTCGAGCGCCTCGCCGAGCACCTGCCGCAGCGCGCCCGCCAGCTTCTCCGCGCGCGGCTTGCTGAGCTTGCCCGCCGGCGCGCGCGGATCGACGCCGGCCATGAACAGCGCCTCGCACGCATAGATGTTGCCCGCGCCGACGACCACGTCGCCCGCCAGGATCGCCTGCTTCACCGCGACGCGCCGGCCGCGGAAGCCTGCATGCAGATAGGGACCGTGGAATTCGATGTCGAAGGGCTCCAGCCCGATGCGGGACAGCAGCTTCGCGGCCGGTTCCACATCCAGCCCGTCCGACCACACGACGGCGCCGAAACGCCGCGGATCGGTCAGCCGCAGCACACCGCGGTCGGTGACCAGTTCGAAATGATCGTGCGGCCCCGCCGGGGGCGGCTGCTCGCGGAACGCCAGCGAGCCCGACATGCCCAGGTGCATCAGCAGCCCGCCGCCGTCCTCCTCCGGATGGCCCGGCTGCTCGGCGGTCGGCACCAGCGGCAGCCACAGGTACTTGCCGCGCCGCGTCGTCTCGCCGACGCGCCGTCCGACCAGCCGTTCGGCCGCGACACCCAGCGGCCAGCGCAGCGGTTTTCCCAGCCGGACATCCAGCACGCGCGCCCCGGCGATGGCCGGCGCAAAACTTCGTCGTGTAACTTCAACTTCCGGTAACTCGGGCATCCCGGGATCATAGGCGCGACCTGGTTCCGGGGTCCCTAGAATGGTCCGCGGCCCCCGGTTTGCCCCGCGAGCCTTCCCGCCCAGTTCAGGAGTCACGTCATGCCCGCCCTTGTGCGCCACCGCTGGTGGCTCTCCGCCGCCCTCGCCCTGAGCTGCGCCGCCCACGCCCAGATCTCGCCGTCGCCCCAGTCCGATCCGTCTCCCGCCCCGGCGGCCGCGGACGCGCCCGCCTCCGCCGCCTCCGCGCCCGTGGTCAATTCCGACCTCGACGCGCCGATGTTCTATCAGCTGCTGATCGGCGAGATGGAACTCCAGGGCGGCGAACCCGGCGTCGCCTTCCAGGTGCTGCTCGACGCCGCCCGGCGCAGCGGCGACGAGGAGCTCTTCCGCCGCGTCGTCCAGATCGCGCTGCAGTCGCGCGCCGGCGACCAGGCCGTCATCGCCGCCCGCGCCTGGCGCGAGGCGATCCCGACCTCGGTCGAGGCGCACCGCACGCAGATCCAGCTGCTCGCGCTGCTGAACCGCCCGGCCGAGATCCCGCCGGTGCTGCGCTCGCTGCTCGCGATGACGCCGGCCGACGGTCGCGGCCCGCTGATCGCCGCGCTGCCGGCGCTGTTCCAGCGCAACCCGGAACCGGTGCGCATCCAGGAAGCCTTCGAGCCGATGCTGCGCGAGACCGCCGCGAGGCCCGAGACCCGTTTCGCCTCGCTGCTGGTGCTGGCGGAATTCGCCAAGAAGGCCGACCGCTACGAGACCGCGCTGATCCACGTCCGCGCCGCCGCCAAGGACTTCCCGGACCGCGAGGAACCGCTGCTGATGGCGCTGGAGCTGCTGCCCCGCCGCCCCGAGGCCGAGGCGCTGATCACCGCCGAGCTGCAGGCCAAGCCGGACAAGCAGTCGCTGCGCCTGGCCTACGCCCGCGCGCTGGCCCGCGCGCAGCGCCCCGGCGACGCGGCCCGCGAGTTCCGTACGCTGACGCAGCAGTCGCCCGACGAGCCCGGCCATTGGCTGGCGCTGGGCTCGCTGGAGCTGGACCTGCAGCATCCCGACGCCGCCGAGGACGCGTTGCAGCGCTACATGAAGCTGGTCGACAAGCCGGACGTCTCGTCGCTGGCCGAGCGCGCGATCGCCGCCGCCGGCCTGGACAAGGCGGACCGTGAAGCGAAGCAGCAGGGTCAGTTGTTGCTGGCGCAAGCCGCCGAGATGCGCGGCGACTTCAAGACCGCCGAGAAGCGGCTGGCCGCGATCGAGGCGGCGCCGGGCAACCTCGACATCGCCTATCGCCGCGCCTCGCTGCTGGCGCGCCAGGGCAAGCTCGAGGAAGGCCGCAAGCTGCTGCATCAACTGCCCGCCGACCGCGAGCAGGATCGCCGTGCCCGCACGCTGGCCGAGTCGCAGCTGCTGCGCGACAACAAGCAGTGGCAGGCCGCCTATGACCTGCTCGGCACCGCGATCAAGGACGCCCCCGAGGACGCCGACCTGCTCTACGAGCAGTCGATGATGGCCGAGAAGCTCGGCCGCGCGCAGGAGATGGAAGCGCTGCTGCAGAAGGTGATCCAGCTCAAGCCCCAGCACTACCACGCGTACAACGCGCTGGGCTACTCGCTGGCCGATCGCAACGAGCGGCTGCAGGAGGCGCGCGACCTGATCTCGAAGGCGCTGAGCTTCGCGCCGGGCGAGCCCTTCATCGTCGACAGCATGGGCTGGGTGGAGTTCAGACTGGGCCGGCTCGGCGAGGCCGAGCGGCTGCTGCGCCAGGCCTACGGCTCGCGTCCGGATGCGGAGATCGCCGCCCATCTGGGCGAGGTGCTCTGGGCCGCCGGTCAGCAGGACGAGGCGCGCCGTGTCTTCGCCGACGCCGCCCGCCGCGATCCGCGCAATGAAGCGCTGCAGTCGGCGATGCAGCGACTGCAGGTCCGTCCTTGATGCGGCGGCGGCAGTTCAGCGCGAGCGCGATGGCGGCGCTCGCCGGGGTCGCGCTCGCCGGTTGCAGCTCGGTGCCCAAGGCATCGGGCACGGACGCCGCGGCGCTGGCCGATGCGCCGCGCCTGACCGGCAAGTTCGGACTGATCGTCCCGGCCGGTGCCGCCGGCCAGCGCGGACAGAACGTCAACGCCAACTTCGAGCTGCTCGGCGATCCGCGCCGTGGCCAGCTCGAGATGAGCACCCCCATGGGCAGCCTGGTGGCGCGCGTGTCGTGGCAGCCGGGCTCGGCCTGGGTCAAGACACCGGACGGCGACCGCGCCTATGACGACATCGACGCGCTGACGCAGGAGCTGCTCGGCGAGACGCTGCCGCTGCAGGCGCTGTTCGACTGGCTGCGCGGACGGCCGTGGCCGCAGGCGCCGTCGCGGGCCGCCGGCGAGTCGGGCTTCCAGCAGCTCGGCTGGCAGGTCGACCTGCGGCGCTTCGACAATCAATTGATCTCCGCCCAGCGCCTCAATCCGAACGGGCCGGAACCGCTGGCCACGCTGCGCCTGAAACTCGACGCGCCGGCGTCGCCCTGACTCCCTCTGGCCACCCCGTCCCCACGTCCACGACGTCCATGATCTCCTCCCCCTCCGCGGCGCCGCTCAAGGCGCTCTACGACGTGCCGGCGCCGGCCAAGCTCAACCTCTTCCTGCACGTGGTGGGCAAGCGGCCGGACGGCTATCACCTGCTGCAATCGCTGTTCGTGCTGATCGACTGGGCCGACACGCTGCACTTCGAGCGCCGCGACGACGGCGCGCTGCATCGCCACGACCAGGGCGACTCTCTGCCGCCGGACGACCTGTGCCTGCGCGCCGCACGCGCGCTGCGGCAAGCCAGCGGCTGCACCTTCGGCGCGGACATCCACATCGAGAAGCGCCTGCCCTCGGGTGCGGGCATGGGCGGGGGCTCGTCGGACGCGGCCAGCACGCTGCTGGCGCTCAACCGGTTGTGGGGCTTGAACTGGTCGCGCGAGCGCCTGCTGCCGATCGCGCTGACGCTGGGCGCGGACGTGCCGTTCTTCGTCGGGGGGCGGAACGCCTTCGTCGAAGGCATCGGCGAGGTGCTCACCCCGCTGGAGGTACCGGAGCTGCGGCTCGCGGTGGTCAAGCCCGGGGCGAGCATCGCCACCAAGGACATTTTTTCCAGCCCGCTGTTGCAAAGGTCTGAAAGCGTGGCTATAGTAGCGGGCTTTCCTGCAGCGAACGGCAGACGAAGCGAAGGGGTTCTGGCAACAGATTCCCGAAGCGACGAAACCAATAGCTGGGGTGGACGCAAAGGCAATATTGCCGGCGATCACCAAACGTCGGAAATACTCGTTGGGCAGTTGTTTGAAGGATGGGGCAGAAATGATCTGCAACCTCCCGCAGAAGCTGCGAGCCACGAAGTATCGAAGGCGCTTGAATGGTTGCAGACCCGCTACGAAAATTCTCGTATGACGGGTTCAGGCAGTGCAGTTTTTGCTATAGTTCGACCCTCGCTGAATGCAATGCAGACAGCAGCGGAAAAGATAGATGCAGTTTCCGGCCTGGAGAGCAATCTCAAGGCGACACCGGAAGGTGAGTTCGAAAAACTCCCGGACGGTTGGGTCGGAAAAATGTGTCGCAGTCTGTCGGTTCACCCTTTGCGGGGCTGGGCCGAAGATTGAAGGTTGTAGGGTGCTGTTCCACGAACAGTGTCCGGTGTAGGGGAGTCGCCAAGTTGGTCAAGGCATCGGATTTTGATTCCGACATGCGAGGGTTCGAGTCCTTCCTCCCCTGCCAAATTTTCAGTTTCAATCCGGGACCCGCTGGGTTGGCCACCGGGCCATAAGTCTAAGGATGGCCCGCTGTGCTGCTCAATACCGTCCTCTTCACGGGTAACGCAAACCCGACCCTCTCCAAAGAAATCGCCACGCATCTGGGCCTCGAGCTCGGAAAGGCCGTGGTCGGTCGATTTTCCGATGGTGAGGTGGCTGTTGAAATCCAGCAGAACGTCCGCGCCCGCGACGTGTTCATCGTCCAGCCCACCTGCGCGCCGACGAACGAGAACCTGATGGAGCTGCTGATCATGGTCGATGCGATGAAGCGCGCCAGCGCGCGCCGCATCACCGCCGTGATTCCCTACTTCGGTTATGCACGCCAGGATCGCCGCCCGAGATCGACGCGCGTGCCGATCTCGGCCAAGGTCGTGGCCAACCTGCTGGAGACCGTCGGCGTCGAGCGCGTCCTGACGATGGACCTGCACGCGGACCAGATCCAGGGCTTCTTCGACATCCCGGTCGACAACATCTACGCCTCGCCGGTGCTGCTGTCGGACCTGAAGGCCCGCAACTACGCGGACCTGGTGGTGGTCAGCCCCGACGTGGGCGGCGTGGTCCGCGCCCGTGCGCTGGCCAAGCAGCTGGGCTGCGACCTGGCGATCATCGACAAGCGCCGTCCGTCGGCCAACGTCTCCGAGGTGATGCACGTCATCGGCGAGATCGACGGCCGCAACTGCGTGATCATGGACGACATGATCGACACGGCCGGCACGCTGGTGAAGGCCGCGGAAGTGCTGAAGGAACGCGGCGCCAAGAGCGTCTTCGCCTACTGCACGCACCCGATCCTGTCGGGCCCGGCCATCGAGCGCATCGCGGGTTCGCTGCTGGACGAAGTCGTCATCACCAACACGATTCCGCTGTCGGAGACCGCCAAGGCCTGCGGCAAGATCCGCCAGCTGTCGGTGGCCTTCCTGTTCGCCGAGACCATCCGCCGCATTTCGGACGGTGAATCGGTGACCTCCCTCTTCAGCGAGCAGAACAACAACTTCTGATCGCATCCTGAGTTCCGGCCGCTGTTCGCAAGGACCGCGGCCGTTTCGCGAAGGCGCCTGGTCGCGGGGCCTTCATCCGGAGCGTCAATCCTGGCGCTCCGTCCATTCTTGGAGATTGATATGAAATTCGTCGCTTTTGAGCGCAAGCTGCAGGGGACCGGAGCGAGCCGCCGCCTGCGCCACGCTGGCAAGGTTCCGGGCATCGTTTACGGTGCTGGCGAGCCGGCCGTCATCGAGCTGGATCACAACGCGCTGTTCCACGCCATGAAGAAGGAAGCTTTCCACAGCTCCATCCTCGACATGGAAGTGGAAGGCAAGACCACGCAAGTGCTGCTGCGTGACTTCCAGATGCACCCGTACAAGCAGCAAGTGCTGCACGTCGACTTCCAGCGCGTCGACGCCACGACCAAGATCACCAAGAAGGTGCCGCTGCACTTCGTCGGTGAAGCCGAGTCGCCGGCCGTCAAGACCGACAAGGGCACCGTGAACCACGTGCTGACCCAGCTGGAAATCACCTGCCTGGCGCAACAGCTGCCCGAGTTCATCGAAGTCGACCTGAGCGGTCTGACGATGGGTCACTCGATCCACGTGAACGACCTGAAGCTGGCCGATCACATCAAGATCGTCACGCACGGCAAGCCGAACCCGGTGGTCGCGACCCCGGTCCCGGCCGCGGCGGAAGAAGTCATCGTCGTGGCAGCTGCCCCGGCCGACGACAAGAAAAAGAAGAAGAAGTAATTTCTTCCTCTCCGGACGCTGGCCTGACGAGGTCTGCGTTCGTTGCCGGGAGGCCCCCTTCAGGGTGGCTTCCCTCCAAAGAAGGCCCCGCTCGCGGGGCCTTCTGCTTTTGAGCTCGACACTGATAATCGCGCCCCATGATTCGTCTCTTTGTCGGCCTGGGCAATCCCGGCCCTGAATACGAGGACACCCGCCACAACGCCGGGTTCTGGTGGATCGATGCGCTGGCGCGCGGCCTGAAGGTCACGCCGCAGCTGGACACCAAGTACTTCGGCCTGGTCGCGCGCGTGAACGATGCACCGGGCGCCTCCGGTCCGATCTGGCTGCTGCAGCCGATGACCTACATGAATCTCTCGGGCAAGTCGGTGGCGGCGCTGGCGCGCTTCTTCAAGATCGCGCCGGAGGAGATCCTGGCGATCCACGACGAGCTCGAGATCGCGCCCGGAGAACTCAAGCTCAAGCAGGGCGGCGGCAACGCTGGCCACAACGGGCTGAAGGACATGCAGGCCCAGCTGGGCAGCGGCGACTTCTGGCGCCTGCGCCTGGGCATCGGCCATCCGGGCCACAAGGGCGAGGTCGCCGGCTACGTGCTGCGCAAGCCGCCGGTGGCCGAGCGCCAGGCGGTCGAGGACTGCATCGGCAAGTCGCTCGAGGCCTTCAAGCTGATGACGGGCGGCGACATGGCCAAGGCCGTGGCGCTGCTGCATGCCAAGCCGCCCCGGCCCAAGCCGCCCAGACCTGCCAATCTGCCCGCCAATCTGCCGACGACCCTGCCGCCCAAGCCCGGTGCCGCAGGCGCCGCGCCGACGGCTGGCGCCCCGGTTGCCGGCACGGTGGTGACCGCGGCCTCGACGGCCGCAGCCATGGCAGCCGCTGCAATCCCTGCCCCTGGTCCTGTGCCTTCCCCGGCAGTTCCCCCTGCCCCACCCCCTATCCCCGGAGACTGACATGCCCGCGCGCGCCGCCCTGATCCTGACGACTGCTGTTCTGGTCCTCATGCTTGGCGCGGCGAACGCGCAGGACGTGCCCAAGGCGCCCCCGCAGCAGGAGCGGACCTTCGGCTTCTACCGCTGCGGCCCGGAGGGTCAGGACTTGCGCGACAGCCCCTGCCCCGAAGGACAGGGCCGCAAGGCCGAGGTCCCGAAGGACCCGGTCGATCCCAAGGAGGCCGACGCCGCGCGCAAGCGCACGGCCGCCGAGACGCGCGACCTGGCCGCGCGCGAGCGTGAGCGCGAACGCCAGTCGGCGAAGGCGCCGCCCAAGGCCGCCGGCATCGACGGCCGCCTGCCGGGACAGCGCGCCGCGAAGCCGGCGAAACCCGCGGATCCGAAGAAGCCCAAGCCCAAGGATCCGAAGAAGCCGCCGAAGAAGAAGCCCAAGGTGCCGAAGTCACCGGATGGCGCGCTGCAGCCCAAGCCCACGACGAGCGACAGCACCACGACGCCCGCAGCTCGCTAGAATGCGCGCCGTTGGTGCTCGTGCGGACATTGCGTCCGTGCAGTTAAACGGGAATCAGGAAGTGGTCGCATCCCCGATGCGCGAACCAACCTGAGCTGTCCCCGCAACGGTAAGTGGCCGCCGGTCGCGCGCCCGGGATCCTGAAGAGGGAACACCGGGCGGCAGCCGGCACTGCCTGTCCCCACGTCCACTGGCGCCTCTGCGCTGGGAAGGACACAGGCAGCGGCCACCAGCCCGGATACCGGCCAACAGGTGGCGTCTCCAGCCGATCGCGCGACGCGTCCTTCGTGAGCTTTCACAAGGACGACCCGACGACGAGCCGGCGACGCCGTTTCTCAGAGGCCCTGCGGGTGAGCAGGCGTCTGAACTCCGTCGTTGGTCCGTTCCTCATGCTTCCGTTCGTTTCGCGCGCGCGCGCTGGTGCCCGCTCGCTGCCTGCCCTCACCCCGATGGCGCTCGCCCTGTCGACGCTCCTGGCGCTCCCGGCGCTCCCGGCGCTCGCGGCGTTCTCCACGGCCGCGGCCGCGGCCGCGCAGTCCGCCCCCTCCTCCGCTTCCCCCGCGGCCTCCCCCACCGTCAGCCCTTCGAGCCGGCTCGACGACGTCACCGTCACCGGCACGCGCAGCCCGATGAAGCTGTCCGACGTCGCGGCCGACCTGACCGTCATCAACCGCGACACCATCGAGCGCCAGGGCTTCGGCAACATCGCCGCGCTGCTGCGCAACGTCGCCGGCCTGCAGATGACCAGCAACGGCGGGCCGGGCAATTCGACCTCCGTCTTCGTGCGCGGCGCCGAGACCCGGCACACCGTGGTCCTGATCGACGGCGTGCGCGTGGACGGCCAATCCTCCGGCGGCGCCAGCTGGCAGAACCTGCCGGTCTCGCAGATCGAGCGCATCGAGGTCCTCAAGGGCCCGGCCAGCGCGCTGTACGGCTCCGACGCCATCGGCGGCGTGGTGCAGATCTTCACGCGCCGGGGAGCGGGCCGCACGCAGCTGGACCTCGGCCTCGGCGGCGGCAACCTCGGCCAGGTGAAGGCCGACGTCGGCATCAGCGGCGGCACGGCGGACTTCGACTACGCCGGCTCGCTCGCGCTGGATCGCGGCACCGGCTTCAACGCCTACCTGAACACGGCGGCCCGGAGCTACAACCCCGACGCCGACGGCTGGCGCAACTACAGCGGCAGCCTGCGCCTGGGCGGTCGCGTGGCCGACGGCCAGCGCCTCGAGTTCATCGGCTTGAAGAGCCGCACCAACGCCGGCTACGACGCCGGCAAGAACGCCGACGACCGCGGCATCACCGAGACGCTGGCGGGCAAGCTGAGCCTGAACTCCACCTGGTCCTCCGCGCTGTCGACCCAGCTGTCGGCGGGTCAGTCCGAAGAGAACTACGAGACCAAGCCGAGCTCGCCCTACCTGACGAAGACGCGCATCCGCAGCGCCTCGCTGCAGGGCTTCTACCGGATCAACGAGCAACATCAGCTCAACGCCCTGCTGGAGCGTCGCGAAGATCGCCTGGTCAACACCGACCTCGTCGGCGGCGGCAAGGGCGACCGCGACCAGAACGCGCTCGGCCTGAGCTACCTCGGCACGCTCGGCGCCTTCAGCCTGCAGGCGCACGGCCGGCATGACGACGACAGCGAATTCGGCGGCATCGACACCGGCAGCCTGGCGGCGGGCTTCAAGATCGGCGGCGGCTGGCGCGTGACGGCCTCGGCCGGCAATGCGTTCCGGGCCCCCACGCTCTATCAGCGCGGCAGCGTCTACGGTCCCGACACGACCAAGGCCGGCGTGGAGGCACTCCGCCCCGAGCGCGCGCAGAACCGCGAAGCCGGGCTGGCGTGGGCGCAAGGGAACGTCGACTTCTCGGTCACGACCTTCCACAACCGCGTCACCGACCTGATCGCCTTCGGCGCGGCGGGGACCTGCCGCTCGACGACCGGCTGCTACAGCAACGTCGCGCGCGCGCTGCTCAAGGGCACCAGCCTCAAGGGCGGTGCGCAGCTGGGTCCGGTGAACCTGAGCGCCACGGCGGACTTCCTCGACCCCACCGACGCCAACACCGGCCGCCAGTTGCAACGCCGCGCCAAGCGCTTCGGCACGCTGCGCGCCGAGACCACCCTGCGCGCCTGGACGCTGGGCGCGAACGTCGTCGGCTCGGGGCAGCGCTTCGACGATGCCGCCAACAAGACCCGCCTGGGCGGCTACGGCCTGCTCAACCTGGACGCGCAATACGCCTTCGCGAAGGACTGGCGCCTGCAGCTGAACGTCGACAACGCCTTCAACCGCGACTACCAGACGGCGAACTTCTACCAGCAGGCGCCGCGCACCTGGTTCGTCACGCTGCGGTATTCGCCGTCGCTGTAATCCGACGCGGCGGGCCCAGGCGGTAAGGTCTGTCTCTCGGCGTCAATGCCTGGCTTTCACTGGAGATTCCGGATGTCCGCTCATCAACTGATCATCGGCGGCCAACGCAGCGGCAAGTCGCGCCACGCGGAGCGCCTCGCGCTGCGCTGGGCGCGCACGCCGACGCACCGGGTCACCGTCATCGCAACCGCCGAGGCCCATGACGACGAGATGCGCGAGCGCATCGCGCGCCATCGCGCGGACCGCCCGGCGGGCTTCGACACCCTCGAAGCGCCGCTGCGCCTGTGCGAGGCGCTGCGCGCCGCGGCCTCGCCGCAGCGATTGATCGTCGTCGACTGCCTGACGCTCTGGCTGACGAACTGGCTGATGCCGATGGACGGCGCGCCGCGTCTCGACGACTGGCGCACCGAATGCGCCGACCTGCAGCGACTGCTGCCGCAACTGGCGTCGCCCGTCGTCTTCGTTTCCAACGAGGTCGGTTGGGGCGTGATGCCGATGGGTCGCGAGGTGCGCGCCTATGTGGACGAGCTGGGCTGGCTCAACCAGCTCGTCGCGCGGCAGTGCGCCGAGCTCACCTTGATGGTCGCGGGACAGCCATGGACACGGCCCGTCGAGGACCCGGACGGCGCCGGCCAGACCACCGACACGGCGAACAAGGCGAACGAAGCGAACGAGGAGCACAACGGATGACGTCGATGGAACGCTGGATGCGAGGCGCGATCAGGATCGCGGCGGGTGGCGCGATGCTGGGAATGCTCGCGACCTTCTCGACCTTCGCGACGACCGCGATCGCCGCGCCGATCACGCTGAAGGACGACCGCGGCCACACGGTCACGCTGCCCGATGTGCCGCGACGCATCGTCAGCCTGTTGCCCTCGCTGACCGAGACCATCTGCGAGCTCGGCGACTGCGCGAAGGTCGTCGGCGTGGACCGCTTCTCCAACTTCCCGGTGAGCGTGCAGAAGCTGCCGCGCCTGGGCGGTCTCGACGACACGAGCATCGAGGCGCTGGTGGCGCTGAAGCCGGACGTCGTGGTGCTGGGCGTCTCCGCGCGCGTCATCGACCGGCTGGAGGGCCTCGGCCTGAAGGTCGTCGCGCTGGAGCCCAAGAGCATGAACGACGTCCAGCGCGTGCTGGGCAAGATGGGGCAGATCCTCGGCAAGGAGGACGACGCGCGCCGGTTGTGGAACCGCGTCGACGGCCACATCGCGCAGAGCGCCGCGACGCTGCCTCCGGGCGCGCGTGGCCTCAGCGTCTACTACGAGGTCGACGCCGGCCCCTACGGCGCGGGCACGGCGTCCTTCATGGGCGAGATCCTGACGCGTCTCGGCGCGAAGAACATCATCCCGGCCGAGCTCGGTCCCTTCCCCAAGCTCAACCCCGAATTCATCGTCCGCGCCGATCCGCAGGTCATCATGGTCGGCCAGCGCAACGCGGCGGGACTGCCGCAACGACCCGGCTGGCCCGCGATCCGCGCGGTCAAGAACCAGCGGATCTGCGTCTGGATCCCGTCGGAGTCCGACGTGCTCGTCCGCCCCGGCCCGCGCATGTCGGAGGCCGCGGCGCTGATGGCGCGTTGCCTGCGTGAGGCGGCGGCCGGCCCCGTGCCGCTGCCGACGGTGCCCTTCAACGCGCCGCCCGGGGGCATGCGCTGATGCGGCCCTCCTCCCTGCTCTCCCCCAAGACGGCGGCGCAGCTGACGGCGCTGCTGCTGCTCGGCGCCGCCCTGCTGGCGCTGGGCCTGGCCATCGGCAGCATGGGATGGAGTCCGTGGACGGAGAGCAGCGACACCATGCGCATGATCCTGTGGGACATCCGCGCGCCGCGCTCCATCGGCGCGTGGCTCGCCGGCGCGCTGCTGGCACTGGCCGGCGCGATCGCACAGGGCCTGTTCCGCAACCCGCTCGCTGATCCGTACCTGCTGGGCTGCTCCGCGGGCGCGTCGCTGGGCGTCGCGGCGCTGCTCTTCGTCATGGGCGTCTCGCCCGCCGCGGCCGCGCTGGCGCTGCGCGTCGGCATGACCGGCGCAGCCTTCGTCGGCGCCATCGGCGCCGTGCTGCTCACGCTCGTGCTCGCGCGCGGCGTCACGCAGAGCCTGCGACTGCTGCTGGCCGGCGTGGTCGTCGGCGTGGTGCTGGGCTCCGGCTCCGCGCTGCTGACGCTGATGAATCCCGACATCCTGCGCGCCATGCAGGCCTTCATGCTCGGCAGCACCGGCTATGTCGGCTGGAGCGCGGTGCAGGTCATGGTCGTCGCGATGGGGCTGTGCCTGCTGGTCGCGCTCGGCTGCAGCCGCACGCTCGATGCGCTGACCTTGGGCGAGGACACCGCGCGCTCGCTCGGACAGCGGCTCACGTTGATCCGACTGCTCCTGATCGCCGCGCTCTCGCTGGCGACCGGCGCGGCAGTCGCGCAATGCGGACTGATCGCTTTCGTCGGCCTTGTCGCGCCTCACCTCGTGCGCAGCTGGGGACCGACCACCCACGGCGCGCTGCTGCTGCTCTCGGCGCTGACGGGGGGTGCGCTGCTCCTCGCCGCCGACATCGCCGCGCGCTGGGTCATCGCGCCGCAGGAACTGCCGGTGGGCATCATCACCGCCCTGCTCGGCGGCAGCTATCTGCTGTGGCTGATGCACCGGCGCAAGGCGCACTTCGGCGGCACCGGAGGTTCGCGATGAGCGCGGACGCCGTGGATCTCGGCCACGTGCCGTCGCTGCGCATCGACCTGAAGTCGCTGTCCCTCAGCCATCGCCCCGTGCTTCACGCACTGAAGCTGGCACTTGCGCCACGTGCATGGACGGCGATCGTCGGCCCGAACGGCGCGGGCAAGTCGACGCTCTTGCGCGCGATCGCGGGCCTGTTGCCTTTCGACGGCACCTTGACCCTCGACGACAAGCCCTGGACGGCCTGGCCGGCAAAACAGCGCGCGCGGCAGGTCGCGTGGCTCGGCCAGAACGAAGCGGCCTCGGAAGATCTCACGGCCTACGACATTGCGATGCTGGGTCGGCTGCCTCATCAGCCCTGGCTGGCGCCGGCCAGCGCCGCCGATCACCAGGCCGTCGAGCACGCGATGCGCCAGACGCAAAGCTGGGACTGGAAGGACCGCGCGCTGGGCAGCCTGTCCGGCGGCGAGCGGCAGCGCGTCTTGCTGGCGCGCGCGCTGGCGGTACGCGCGGGCGTGCTGCTGATGGACGAGCCGCTGGCCCACCTGGATCCGCCGCATCAGAGCGACTGGGCGCGCATCGTGCGCGAGCGTGTCGCGGCGGGTGGCGCCGTCGTCAGCGTCCTTCATGAGCTCAACGTCGCCCTGCAGGCCGACACGCTGGTGGTGATGGATGGTGGTCGCATCGTCCATGAGGGTGCCCCGCACGACGCGACGACGCACGACGCGCTGCAGCGCGTCTTCCACAACCGACTGCTGATCCTTCAAGTGCAAGGCCGCTGGGTCGCGCTCAATGAATGAACTCCCGATGACTGCCTGCCCAGCCTTCCTGATCAGTGCGCCGGCTTCCGGCCAGGGCAAGACGAGCGTGACTGCGGCGATGGCGCGTGCGGCGCGCCGGCGCGGATTGCGCGTGCGTGTCTTCAAGACGGGGCCGGACTACCTGGATCCGATGGTGCTGGAGCGCGCGAGCGGTCACACGGTCTACCAGCTCGACCTGTTCATGGGGGGCGAGGCGCATTGCAGACAGTTGCTCGCGAGGGCGGCGGAGAGCGCCGACCTGATCCTGGTCGAGGGTGTGATGGGTCTCTTCGACGGCAAGCCGAGCAGCGCGGATCTGGCGACGACGTTCGGGTTGCCGGTGATCGTGGTGCTGGACGCATCGGCGATGGCGCAGACCTTCGCCGCCTTGGCGACGGGACTGGCTCGCTTCCGCGATGACATCCAAGTTGCCGGCGTGATCGCCAATCGTGTCGGCAGTGATGCGCACGCGCGCATGGTGGGTGAAGGTCTTCCCGACGACCTCCCGCTGATTGCCGCATTGAAGCGCGATGCAACGCTGTCCCTTCCCGAGCGGCATCTGGGTCTGGTGCAGGCCTTGGAGCTTCCGGACATCGACAAGCAGTTGGAGGCGTGGGCGAACGCGTGGGAGGTTGGCGCGCTGCGGGACATTTTCCAGAGCGGATCGAAGACCGACGGGCGGTGGCCCCTTTTCGGAGGTCAAGGAGGGAATTCAGTTGCCGGCAGGCAACTGAAGGAGGGACACGGAGAAAAGGGGCCACCGCCCGTCGGTCTTGCGCTCGATCGTCCGTTGGAGGGGCGGCGCATCGCCGTCGCCAACGACGCGTGTTTCTCCTTCATCTACCCGGCGAATCTTGATGTGCTGCGCGAGCTGGGCGCGGATGTCCGAGAGTTCAGTCCGATCGCGGGCGAAGACCTTCCCGAATGCGACGCCTTGTGGCTGCCCGGCGGTTACCCCGAGCTGCATGCGCGGACGCTCCGCGCGCATCCGCGCTTCTTCGGCGATCTTGCGTCGCACCTGTCAGCTGAGAAGCCGCTGCTTGCCGAATGCGGCGGGATGCTGGTGCTGCTTGACGAGTTGAGCGATGCCGACGGCGGTGCGCAGGCGATGGCGGCGCTGATGCCGGGCCGCGCGGCGATGCAGAAGCGGCTGGCCGCGCTGGGGCTGCAGACGATCGCCTGGCCCGAGGGCGAGCTGCGGGGCCACACCTTCCACTACTCCGCGATGGAGACGCCGCTCACCCCCATCGCCACAGCGACCAACCCCAACGCCGGCCGCGCCACCGAGCGCCTGTATGCCGTCGGCTCGCTGCGCGCGAGCTACGTCCACCACTACTTCCCGTCGAACCCGGGTGCCATCGCCGCGTTCTTCGGCGGCACCGATTCATTCTCCAAGCTCTGAGCCCACCGACCATGTTCCTCGAATCCGGATTCGCCCACATTGCGCAGGCCCTGTTGTGGCCGGTGCTGATCCTTGTTGCCCTCGGCTTTGTCTACGCGCTGTGGACGGCGGGCGCCACGCTGATGGAGGCCGTGCAGCGCCGCCAGCCCGGCTACCGTCAGTTGAAGGTGCATGCGACGAGCAACCTGGAGACGCTGGAGCTCCAGATCGTCCGCAGCCTCGAGGCGCCGCGCCTGCTGGGCCGCGTCGCCCCGCTGCTGGGCCTGATCGCGACGATGGTCCCGCTCGGCCCGGCGTTGCAGAGCGTCGCCGCCGGCCAGGGTCAGGCGGCGCTGGCGGTGTTCAGCTCGGCGTTCTCGGGCGTCGTGCTCGCGCTGGCGGCGGCCGCCATCGCGCTCGTCGTGTACTCGATCCGTCGCCGCTGGCTGCTGGCCGAGCTGCTCGCCATCAAGACCGAACAGGGCTGGGCATGAGCGCCGGCCGCCGCCTCTCCATCCTCGCCGAAGAGGATGACGACCCGATGCTGTCCGCGGTGAACCTGGTGGACGTGTTCCTGGTGCTGGTCGTCGCGCTGCTGACCGCCGTCGCGCTGCAGCAGCAGTCGCACGCGGACGAAACGGTGATCCGCAACCCCGGCCAGCCGGGCATGGAGATCGTCGTGCGCAAGGACGGCCAGGAGATCAAGTACCGCGGCAACGGCGGCAGCGCCGAAGGCCAGGGCGAGCGCGCCGGCGTCGCGTACAAGTTGAAGGACGGCTCGATCATCTACGTGCCCGAGGCCGGGGAAGCGCCCAAGCCATGAGGATCGCGTCCCTGCTGGCGCGCGGCCTCGCGGTCGCGGTCCTGTCGCTGTGCGTGCCGCTCGTCGCGAGCGCCGCGAACGCGTCGTCCCGCGTGCTGTTCCTCAGCGTCGACATCACGCCGGCCGCCAAGCATGCGCTGCTGGAGCGCGAGGGCAAGGCCCTCGGCTTCGAGGTGCGCCAGATCGAGTACCCGCTGCGCGGCGCGCCGGTCGACAAGGATCCGGCGCTCGATCGCGCGTTGCGCGAAGCGGACCTCGTCTGGATCGACATCCCGCATGCCACCGCGGAAGCGCGGCTGCATCAGATCCTCGACGCCGCGCTGCAGCGCGCCGCCCTGCCCGCCCCGCGCGTGCTGTGGATTCCCGCGGGCGAGCCTGCCGCGAGCGATCGCAGCCTGCGCGCATATCTGCAGGCCGGCGGTCCGGCCAACACGCGCGCGGCCTTCGCGATCGCGCGGGCGCAACTCGATGGCAAGCGCGCACCCGACCTCGGCCCGCCGCAGTTGATCCCGCAGCGCGGCGTCCACTATCCCGGTGCTCCGAAGCTCTTCGCCGACGCGGCGGAGTTCCGCGCCTGGGCCGCGCAGCAAGGGCTGCGCGGCGAGCCCGTCGCCATCCTGCTGCACCGCTATCACTTCGTGCAGGGCAACACCGAGTGGCTGGACCGCTGGCTCGCGATGTTCCGCAAGCAGGGCCTGCTCGCCTACGCCGCCTTCAGCGGCCAGCTCAGCGACAAGCCCTTGTCGGAGCTGCTCGAGCGCGACGGCCAGGTGCAGGCGCGCGTGATCGTCAACCACAGCCTGCTGCCGCAAGGCGCGACGCTGCAACCCACCTTCGAGCGCTGGGGCGTGCCGGTGCTGCAGACGCAGCCGTATCGCCAGGATGAAGCCGCGGTGTGGGAAGGCAGCGAGACCGGCCTCGCGCAGGCCGACATCCCGTTCTACTTCGCGCAGCCGGAGGCGGCCGGGCTCATCGATCCGGTCGTCGTCGTCGCGCATCCGAAGCGCGGCGAGCCCGAGCTCATCGAGCGTCAGGCCGCCAGCGTCGCCGGCAAGGCCGCGCGCTGGGTCGCGCTGCAGACCAAGGCGAACGCCGACAAGCGCCTGGTCGCCTTCGTCTACAACTACCCGCCGGGCGGCAGCAACTTCGGCGCCTCGTTCCTCAACGTGCCGCGCAGCCTGGCGCGCGTCAGCACCGGACTCAAGGACGCGGGCTACGGCGTCACGCCGATGGCGGAGGCCGACTGGATCTCCGGCCTCAAGCCGCTGCTGTCCGCGTACTACCCGGGCACCGATCTGCAGGCGCTGCTCGATGCCGACCAGGCCGAGGCGCTGCCGCTCGCGCGCTACACCGCGTGGTTCGACGCGCTGCCCAAGGCCGTGCGCGATCCCATCGTCGCGCGCTGGGGCACGCCGGCCAGCAGCCGCTACGTCCTGCGCGTGCGCGGCGAGCCGGTCTTCGTGATCCCGCGCCTGAAGCTCGGCGCGCTCACCGTGCTGCCGCAGCCGCCGCGCGAGGAGACGCTGCGCAACGGGCAGGACCCGTTCATGCATCGCAGCAAGACGCCGCTGTCGCACCACTACCTCGCCACCTACCTGTGGGCGCGGCAGGCGGACGCGATCATCCACTTCGGCACGCACGGCACGCAGGAATGGGCGCCGGGCAAGATCCGCGGGCCCGATGTGATGGATCCCGTGTGGCTGCCGCTGGGCGACACGCCGGTGATCTATCCCTACATCGTCGACAACCTCGGTGAGGCACTCACCGCCAAGCGCCGCGGTCGCGCGCTGATGGTGAGCCATCGCACGCCGAGCTTCGCGCCGGCCGGGTTCAACGCGCAGATGGCCCACATGCATGAGCTGATGCACGAGTGGGAAACTGTCGATCCCGGTCCGACCCGGCAAGGGTTGGAGCGGCAGATGATCCAGCAGTTCGTCGAGCACAACCTGCATCGCGACCTGGGCTGGAGCGCCGAGCAGATCGCCGCCAACTTCAGCGGCTATCTGGAGTTGCTGCATCCGTATCTGGATCGGCTCGCGCAGAGCTCGCAACCCCAGGGGCTGGCGGTGTTCGGCGTCGTGCCTGATGAAGACCAGCGTCGCGGCTCGATCCTGCAGCTGCTGCGCGTGCCGCTGATCGAGGCGCTCGGCGAAGACATCGACGAGGCCTTCCTCATCAACCATGAGGGCGTGGCGAAGGCACGGCCGGCGCGCTGGCTGGACCTCGCGCTGAAGGACGCGGACGCAGCGAGCCACCTCGATCTACGTCCTTCCGCCTGCATCGCGGCCGGCACGGCGGCGGCGGCATCGGCCGCTTCCGCAGTCGCGGCGGAGCTCAAGCACGCAGCCTCCTCACCCGGCACCGCCGCGAGCGCTCCCCTGGTCACCTGCGGCGACGGCTTCGTCCCCAACCGCGCCGCGCGCAAGCCGATCGACCAGGCCGCGCTGTACCAACTCGCGCTGCGCGCGCAGGAGATGTCGACGCGGCTCTCGACCGAAGGCGAGATGCCCGGGCTGCTGCGTGCGCTCGATGGGCGCTTCATCCCCGCGGCCTACGGCGGCGATCTGCTGCGCAATCCGGAGAGCCTGCCGACGGGCCGCAACCTGACGGGTCTCGATCCGAATCGGCTGCCCACGCGCCAGGCCTTCGAGGCCGCGCAGGCGCTGTTCAAGCGCTGGTACGAGGAGCAGGCCAAGGCCGGCACCGCGCCTCGGCGGCTCGCGCTGTCGCTGTGGGCGGGCGAGACGCTCCGCCATCAAGGGATCATGGAAGCGCAGGCGCTGGTGGCGCTCGGCGCCACGCCGGTGTGGGACGCGACCGGCCGGCCGACCTCGATCAAGCTGCTGAGCCCGAAAGAGCTCGGCCGTCCGCGCGTGGACGTGCTGCTGTCGATCACCGGCTCCTACCGCGACCAGTTCCCGGCGTTGATGAAGCTGATCGACCAGGCGGTCGCCGCGGCCGGCGATGCCGAGTCCGACAACGCCATCGCCAGCAACAACCGCGCGATCGCGGGTGAGCTCCGCAAGGTGGGTTTGAAGCCCGCGCAGGCGCAAGCGCTGGCGCAGGCACGCGTGTTCGGCAACCCGGCCGGCGACTACGGCACCGGCATCGCGGATGCAGTGCAGGACAACGGCCTGAAGGGCAAGGACGGCCAGACCGATCCGCGCCTGGGTCAGCTCTTCCTGTCGACCATGAGCCAACCTTACGTCGATGGCGAGCCGCTCAGCGTGCCCCCGGCGCAGGCGCAGCAGGCGCTCGGCGCGCACCTGCGCCACACCGACGCGGCGCTGATGTCGCGCAGCAGCCACCTGTACGCCATGGTCAGCAGCGACGATCCGTTCCAGTACCTCGGCGGCCTGGCCGCGGCGGCGAAGGTCGCGGGCAACACGACGGGCGTCGCCCTCCACGTGAGCCAGTTGCAGGACGCCGCCGAGCAGCACACCGAGACCGCCGCGCAGGCGATCGCGCTGGAGATGCAGAGCCGCTACCTGCACCCCGGCTGGCTGAAGGCGCAGCAGGCCGAGGGCTGGTCCGGCGCGCTGCAGGTGCTCAAGGCGGTGCAGTACAGCTTCGGCTGGCAGAGCATCGCGCCGGGCACCGTGCGGGCGGACCACTGGCAGAGCTTCTACGACGTGCTGGTCAAGGACAGGCACAAGCTCGGCGTGCCGGCGTGGCTGAAGCAGAACCCGCAGGCCTATGCGCAGGCGCTGGAGCGCCTGGTCCAGGCCGACCGCATGGGGTACTGGAAGCCGGATGCGCGGACGAAGCAGGAGATCGCCTCGCTGTACCGCGACCTGACGAAAGCGGCGCCGCTGAACAACGAGCTGGCTTCGGTGCGCCGCTGGACGGCGGATCAATTGCCGCAGGACGTGCCGGCCTTCCAGCCGGCGTCACCCGTCGCGCCGCAGCCGGCCAACAAGGCGCAGAAGCCTGCGGAACGGCGCGCGACTCCCGCCGTGCCGCCGGTTCCGACCGTGCGTGGTCTCGCGCTGCAGCGCGTGCCCGAGCCCCCGAAGCCGACAACGGCCGCGCCGACGGCAGAGCGCCTCGAACAGGCGCTCGCCTGGATCGCGATGGCGCTGCTCATGTGCGCCGGCGCCATCTGGCAATCGCGCCGATCGAATGCGCCACATCGAGCGGGCCTGCATTTCCATAACGACAACCACCTGATCCCACGGGGAGCCGCTTGAACTCGAACAACAGGATCACCGTGATCGCAAGCGCGATCGCACTGCTCGCGGGCGCCGCCCATGCGCAGGACGCCAACAAGCTCGACACCGTCCGCATCAGCAGCCGCGCGCAGCTCGGCGAAGCCGAAAGCGCCTCCGAGGGCGAGGTCGGCGTCGAGCGGCTGGCGCTGCGTCCGCTGCTGCGCCCGGCCGAGCTGCTGGAAGCAATGCCCGGCATGACCGTCACGCAGCACAGCGGCGACGGCAAGGCCAACCAGTATTTCCTTCGCGGCTACAACCTCGACCACGGCAGCGACTTCGCGACCTTCGTGCTCGGCATGCCGGTGAACATGGCGAGCCATGCTCACGGCCAGGGCTACATGGACCTGAACTTCCTGATCCCGGAGCTGGTCGACAGCCTGCGCTACCGCAAGGGCGCGTTCAACGCGGAGGACGGCGACTTCGCGACGACCGGCGCCGCGCGCATCGGCTACCTGAGCGAGATCGAGCGCCCCTTCGCGCAGGTGACGGCCGGCCCCTACGGCTACCGGCGCGCGCTGAGCGCCGGCAGCGCGAAGGTCGGCGGCGGCTGGTCGTTGCTGGGCGCGGTCGAGGGCAGCGTCTACGACGGCCCGTGGGACCAGGCCGAGGACCTGCATCGCCGCAACGCGGTGCTGCGCCTGACGCGCGGCGACGAGCGCAACGGCGCGCACGTCGACCTGCTGAGCTACAGCGCCGCCTGGCGGGCCAGCGAGCACGTGCCCGAGCGCGCCATCGACAGCGGCGAGATCGGCCGCTACGGCACGCTGCTGGCCAACGATGGCGGCCGCACGCACCGCCACAGTCTGAGCGGCGGATTCGCCTACAACCAGGGCAGCGGCCAGTGGACCGCCGACGCCTGGGTGGTGGACTACGCGCTGAACCTGTTCTCCGCGCCGTCCGGCTTCATCAACGGCCCCGACGGTGACCAGCACGAGCAGGCCGATCACCGCAAGCTCTGGGGCGGCTCGCTGAAGCACCAGCTGCCCGCCGCGTGGCTGCCCGCCGACCAGCAACTGACCTGGGGCCTGCAATGGCGCCACGACAAGATCGGCACGCTCGGCCTGTACGACACCGTCGACCGCGTGCGCACGCACACCGTGCGCGAGGACCGCGTCAGCCAGGACAACGCGGGCGTCTTCGTCGAGCTCGGCAGCCGCTGGACCGACTGGCTGCGCAGCACCGTGGGCGCGCGCTGGGACACGATGCGCGCGACGGTCTCGCCGACCGCGGGCGAGTTCAACATGGACAACGGCGGCAAGGCGAGCCAGTCGCAGTTCAGCCCGAAGCTGGGCCTGATCGCGCGCGTCGCGGCGGACACCGAGGTCTACCTGCATTGGGCACGGGCCTTCCGCTCGAACGATGCGCGCGGCGCGACCTCGACGACGAATCCCGCCGACGGCAGCGAGGTCGACCGCCTGCCGCTGCTGGCGCGCACCAAGAGCACGGAGCTGGGGCTGCGCACCAAGCCCGTCACGGGTTGGACCACCAGTCTGGCGCTGTGGCAGGCCAACCTGGCCTCGGAGCTGGTCTTCGTCGGCGACGAGGGCGTGACCGAAGCGCGCGGTGCGTCCAAGCGCGTGGGGCTGGAATGGTCCAACGACGTGCAGGTCGGCCGCGACTGGCTGATCGACGCGGACGTGGCCTGGTCCCGCGCCCGTTTCGTCGAGGCGACCGAGACCGAGTTCGGCAGCGGCAAGCGCGTGCCCAATGCGGTGCCGTGGTCGGCGTCGATGTCGGCCAACTGGGCGCCGGCGGGTCCGTGGTCCAGCGGCTTCAAGCTGCGGTACCTGGGCGCCTACGCGCTCGAGGAGACCGGCACGCAGAAGTCCAAGGCCGTGTTCACCGCCAACTGGCGTCTGGGCTACCAGCTCAGCGACCGCTGGCAGCTCGGCCTGGACGTGCTGAACCTCTTCGACACCAAGGCCAACGACATCGAGTACTGGGGCGCCGCCTGCACCCGGGCCGAGGGCGCGGGCTGCAACAACGGCGAAGGCATCAACGGGCGCCTCGTGCATCCGATGGAGCCGCGCACCTTCCGTCTCAGCCTGCGCGCGCGGATCTGAACGCATTCATCGGAGCATCGACATGGAAATCGAAAAACCGCCCGTCGACCGGGTGCGCATCATTCCCGACGGCGAACGCCGCGGGCTGGTGATCGTCCACACCGGCAACGGCAAGGGCAAGAGCACGGCGGCCTTCGGGCTGGCGCTGCGCGCACATGGGCGCGGCAAGCCGGTCCACATCTACCAGTTCATGAAGGTGCCGAGCGCGCGCTTCGGCGAGCACCGGCTGTTCGAGCAGATCGGCGTGCCCATCGAGGGTCTGGGCGACGGGTTCTCGTGGAAAAGCAAGGACCTGGACCATTCGGCGCAGCTCGCACGCGACGGCTGGGAACGGGCGAAGGCCACGATCCTGGCCGGCGAACACTTCCTCGTCGTGCTGGACGAGATCATGTATCCGCTGCGCTATGGATGGCTGCCGCTGGAGCCGGTGCTGGAGACGCTGCGCGAGCGGCCGTCGCAGGTGCACGTCTGCCTGACCGGGCGCAACGCGCCTCAGGAATTGATGGATCTGGCAGACACGGTGACGGAAATGACAATGGTGAAACATCACTTCAAGGCAGGAGTGCCGGCCCAGCGAGGAATCGAAGACTGACGAGGACGCTCATGACGGCAGAATCCGCCCACTCGTCGTTGCAAATGCTCGCAGTAGCGCCGCTACTGCTCCGCTTTGCGCCTAGATTGGACGGATTCCGCCGCCCTGCTCGCCCTCGTCAGCGCGCTTGCTGACATCCTTATTCTGAACTCCATGTCCTGGCTGCTCGCCCTCGCGATCCCCATCGCACTGCTGCTCGACCGCTGCTTCGGCGAGCCGCCCGCCGCCGTGCATCCGGTCGTCGGCATGGGCCGTTTCCTGGGGCTCTTCGGCGACCGGCTCTGCGCGATGTCGCCGAAGGCAGCGTTCATCGGCGGTGCGCTCGCGTGGACCGCAGGGATCGCGCTCTCGGCCGTCACCGCGTGGGCGATCGAGCATGCGGTCATCGTCGGGCTCGAACCATGGTTCGGCGGCTGGCGGCTCGCGGTCGCGGCGCTGCTGCTGGGACTCGCGCTGAAGCCGATGCTCGCGTGGCGCATGCTGCGCGACGAGGTCGCCGCCGTGGACACCGCGCTCGCACGATCGCTCGACGAGGGCCGCGCGCAGCTGTCGCGCCTGGTCAGCCGCGACACGCGGCAGCTCTCCGCGCTCGAGGTCCGCGAGACCGCGATCGAGACACTCGCCGAGAACCTCAACGACTCCGTCATCGCGCCGCTGTTCTGGTTCATGGTCGCCGGCCTGCCAGGCGCGGCGGTCTACCGCTTCGCCAACACGGCCGATGCGATGTGGGGCTATCGCGGCCGCTGGGAATGGGCCGGCAAGTGGGCCGCGCGCGCCGACGACGTGTTGTCCTGGATCCCGGCGCGCCTGACCGGACTGGCGATCGTCGCGCTGCGTCCCGCGCTGCTCGCGCCGCTGCTGCGCGAGGCCACGCGCACGCCCTCGCCCAACGGCGGCTGGCCGATGGGCGCGATGGCGCTGCGGCTCGGCCGCGCGCTGAGCAAGCCCGGCCACTACCGGCTCAATCCGTCCGGCAGCGACGTCGTCGCCGAGGACATGCTCACCGCCCAACGGCTCGCCGCCCGCGCGATGCTGGGCCTCGCCGCGCTGCTGGCGCTCGGTACCGCCGCACTGCGCGGCGGATTCGCACGATGACTCGCTTCCCATCGCTCACGCACGGCGGCACCGATGCCGGGCCGCCGGTGCGTCACGACTTCTCGACCAACGCCCACCCGCTCGGCCCGCCGCCGGCGGCGCTCGACGCGGTGCTGCGCGCCGACCGGCTGCGTTACCCCGACCCGACCTACGCCGCGCTGCGCGCCCGCCTGGGCGACTGGCACGGCGTGGAGCCCGAACGCGTGCTGCCCGCCTCCGGCGGCTCGGAAGCCATCCGCCGCCTGACGCTCGCCGCGATGCTGTCGGGGGTCACGCGCGTCTGCGTGCCGCAGCCCGGCTTCGGCGACTACGCGGCGGCGGCCCACGCGCTCGGCCTGCAGGTGACCGGCTACGACGACGCGTTCGAGCTCGCCGACGCGCTGACCTTGCCCTCGCTGGTGTGGGTCTGCGATCCCAACAACCCGACCGGCGCGAGCTTCGGCCCCGCCGAGTGGACGGCCGTGGCGCTGGCGCTCGGGCAGAGCGGCTCGCAGCTCGTCGTCGACCAGGCCTACGACGCGCTGCGCCTGGCCGGCGGCTGCGCGCTCCCGCAGCCCATCGCCGACGGGGCCTGGCGGCTGGTCTGTCCCAACAAGGCCTTCGGGCTGACCGGCGTGCGCGGCGCCTACCTGATCGGTCCGCGCGACGGCCTCTGGATCGATCGCGTCGAGGAGCTCGCGCCGAGCTGGGTGCTGTCGTCCGAGGGTCAGGCCTTGCTCGAAGCCTGGACCACGCCGTCCATCCGCAACGAACTCGAAGCCTCGCTGCCGCTGCTGCGCGAGTGGCGCGAAGCGCAGTGGACGCGCATGGCCGCGATGGGCTTCGACCAGATCGACGGCGGCATCGCCAACTTCTGGCTCGCCGCCCTGCCGTCGCCGTGGCACGGCATGCCGGAGCCGCTGCTCGAAGGCCTGCGCGCGCTCGGCATCAAGCTGCGCGATGCGACGTCGTTCGGACTGCCGGGGCTCGTGCGCGTGTCGGTGCAGGCGCCGGAGGCCGTCGACGCGCTGGCCGCCGCGATGCTCACCTTCGGCGGCCACACGCCGCTGCCGGCACCGCCGTCGCGCCATGGCGCGTTCGACACGACGCATCCGTTTGGAGAAACGCTGTGAGCGGTCCTGCGTCGGATGATGTCAGCCGGACCGCCAAGCGCGGGCTCTCCACGGGGCATGGGGGATCCCTCCAGGACCCCCAAGCCCCATTCCGGCCCCAGGGTGACTCGTTGACCCCGGAGGGGGTGGCCGGGCGGGGTCGGGGGCGGGGGCGGGCCGTCATGGTGCTCGGCACCACGAGCGGCGCGGGCAAGAGCTTCCTCACCACGGCGCTGTGCCGCTGGTATGCGCGGCAGGGGCTGCGCGTCGCGCCGTACAAGGCGCAGAACATGAGCAACAACGCGCGCGTGGTGCCAGGTCTCGATGGTCGGCAGGGCGAGATCGGCTCGGCCCAGTACTTCCAGGCGCTGGCCGCCCGCGCACGGCCCGACGTGCGCATGAACCCGGTGCTGTTGAAGCCGGAGAAGGACACCGCCTCGCAGGTCGTCGTGATGGGCGAGGTCGACGAGGCGCTCAGCCGCGCGCCGTGGCGCGAACGCAGCGAGGCGCTGTGGACGCGCGCACGCGGCGCGCTGCACGAGCTGCTCGACGAGAACGACGTCGTCGTCATCGAGGGCGCCGGCTCGCCCGCCGAGATCAACCTGCACAGCAGCGACTACGTGAACATGCGCACCGCGCGCGAAGCCGGCGCCGCCTGTCTGCTGGTCACCGACATCGACCGCGGCGGCGCCTTCGCCCATCTGTACGGCACGCACGCGCTGCTGCCGGCGGACGAGCGCGCGCTGATCCGCGGCTTCGTGCTGAACCGCTTCCGCGGCGACGCCGCGCTGCTGTCGCCGGGCCCGGAGATGCTGCAGCAGATGACCGGCGTGCCAACGCTCGCGACGCTGCCGATGTGGCGCGGCCACGGGCTGCCCGAGGAGGACGGCGTCTTCGACGACCGCACGACCGGCGGCCTTGGTGCAGGTGGGGTCCATGGCGGCGGACGCGGCGTGATCCGCGTCGCCGTGATCGCCTATCCGCGGCTGTCCAACCTCGACGAGTTCCAGCCGTTGCGCAATCTGCCGGACGTGCGCCTGAGCTGGGTCCGCACGCCGGCCGAGCTCGACGGCGTGGACTGGATCATCCTGCCGGGGTCGAAAGCGGTGGCGTCCGACCTCGCCTGGCTGCGCGCGCAGCGGCTGGACGTCGCGGTCGCGGCGCACGCGGCCGCCGGCCGGCGGGTGCTGGGCATCTGCGGCGGGCTGCAGATGCTGGGCGAGGCGCTGGTCGATCCGCACGGGCTCGATGGCAACGCGCCGGGCCTGGGCCTGCTGCCGCTGGTGACGCTGTTCGAGCGCGAGAAGCTGCTGCGCGAGGCCGAGTGCCGCTTCGCGCCGTCGCTGGACGCGCCGTGGTCGTCGCTGAACGACGAAGTGGCCCGCGGCTACGAGATCCACCATGGCCGCACGGCGCAGCACCCCGGCCTGCCCGCGGCGCGGCCGGTGCTGTTCGACGGCCTGGGCGAGCCGGTCGGCTGGCAGCACGGGCCGGTGCTCGGCCACTACCTGCACGGCCTGTTCGAGGACGACCGTGTGCTGGCCGCGCTGTTCGACCGGCCGGCGCGTCCGCTCGACCAGGTCTTCGACGAACTGGCCGATTACATCGACCGCCATTTCGCGCCCGGCGTGCTGATGGGCCTGCTGTCCCCGTCGCCGCCCTCTCTTCCTTCCCCTTGATGTCCCGAGAAGTCCCATGACCAAGCAAGACCTGATTCCCTCGATCCCCTCGTTGCACGATGCGGCGCTGGCATCGGCGCTGCAGCACCGCATCGATCGCAAGACCAAGCCGCTGGGTTCGCTGGGCCGGCTGGAGGGCCTGATGCTGCGTCTGGGGATGATCCAGGGCACGGAGCAGCCCAAGCTGGTGGACCCGCAGATGATGGTCTTCGCGGCCGACCATGGGCTGGCGGCGCACGGCGTGTCGGCCTTCCCGTCGGACGTGACCTGGCAGATGGTGGAGAACTTCCTGGCCGGCGGCGCGGCGGTCTCCGTGCTGGCGCGTCAGCACGGGCTGCAGTTGAGCGTCGTCGACGCCGGCGTGCGCCACAGCTTCGAGCCGCGCCCGGGCCTGCTGATCGCGAAGATCGCGATGGGCAGCCGCGACATGCTGGAGGGCCCGGCGATGACGGTCGACGAGTGCGCGACCGCCATCGCCGCCGGCAAGACGCTGCTGCAGAAGCGGCCGGGCAATGCGCTGCTGCTGGGCGAGATGGGCATCGGCAACACCTCGTCGGCGGCGCTGCTGCTGTCGCGCCTGGGCGGATTTGCGCTGGCCGATTGCGTGGGCCGCGGCACCGGCCTGGACGACGCGCAGCTGCGTCACAAGCTGGGCGTGCTGGCGCGCGTGCTGGAGAAGCATCCGCGCGCGATCGAGCCGCTGGCGGCGTTGGCCGCGCTGGGCGGGCTGGAGATCGCGATGATGGTCGGCGCGGTGCTGCAGGCGGCGCTGGAACGCCGGGTGATCGTCGTCGACGGCTTCATCACCGGCGCGGCAGTGCTGGTGGCCGCCAAGTTGCAGCCGGCGGTGCTGGAGCGCTGCATCTTCGCGCACCGCTCCAACGAGCAGGGCCACCGCCTGATGCTGGATACGCTGCAGGCGCAGCCGCTGCTGGATCTGGGCCTGCGCCTGGGCGAAGGCTCCGGCGCGGCGCTGGCCTGGCCGCTGCTGGAATCGGCCTGCCGCGTGCTGGGCGAGATGGCGAGCTTCGATTCGGCGGGCGTGAGCGACAAGACCTGACGCCGCTTCCGCGAGCGGTCAGGCGGGCAGCCGACGCTATGCTCGCGGCTCCACAAGGATTCGAACCGCCATGTCCAACACTGAGCGCTCGTTGCTCGACACGCTGCGCGCGTTGGAAGTCGAGCTCCACCACCCCGGCGTGCGTTGCAGCGCCGAGCGGCTGTCGCAGCTGCTGCACCCGGACTTCCACGAGGTCGGCCGCTCCGGCCGCCAGTACGACCGCGAGACCATCATCCGCTGGCTTGCCGACGACCAGGAGCCGCCGAAGGTCGTGCCGGACGAGTTCCGCATCGCGCCGCTCGCACCCGATGCGGCGTTGCTGACCTACCGTTCGGCGCATCGCCAGGAAGACGGTTCGCTGGTGCATCACACGCTGCGGTCCTCGCTCTGGCTGAAGACGGCGGAGGGGTGGCAGATGCGATATCACCAGGGGACGCCGGCGGCACAAACCTGGTGAGGCGCACCGCCACCACGCACGTCGTGGTGCACGCGCGCACGATCCGCGTGCGACGCCGGGTCAGGGGACATGGGCGCGGAAGTGGACGAAGGTCACGTCCCGGGAAGGCCGATGGGCGCTAGATTCGCGGCGGCTCCGCGGCTGTCCAGAGAGGCGGGGTTGGCCGGGTCCAGCCGGTCGTTGTACCGACTCCCCGCTCCTCCCATGATCGATCCCACCGACTTCGCCGCGCCCTTCGGCGACCTGCCCGTTCCCGAGTCCCTGCTCGCGCTGCTGCGCTTCCAGAATGACATCGGCGATGGCAACTACTCCGCCGCGCTGACGCTCACCGACGACGACCACGACGGCCTGCGATACGGCTGGTCGGAGGATCCCGCCTTCCTGTCCCGGCTGATCCCGTTCGCGCGGGCGACCGCGTCGGGATCGTTCTACGCGCTGTGGAATCCGGACCCGTCGCAAGCGCTGGTGCCGGACCGCTGGCCGGTGGTGGCCTTCGGCGATGAAGGCGGCGAATGGATCGTCGCGCGCGACGTGCGCGAACTGCTGCGCGTCAGCAGCTGCGATGTAGAGCCGCGCATCGACTTCGACCGCATCCACTACTTCCGCAGCGAGCATCACTACCGCAAGAGCGAGGGGCTCGACGCCTACATCGACTGGCTGCGGGCGCAGCTGCAGCTGGCGCCGGTCGACGATCCGGAGGCGATCCTCGAGGCCGCTCAGCGCGCGTGGCAGGACGAATTCGAACGGTGGCTCCAGCCGTTCCTGCAAGGATGAGGCCGCGCGCGGCGGTCTGCGTTCAGCCCGGAACCGTCGTCAGCAGTGCCTCGGCCAGGCGTTCTATCTCGCCGCGCATCGCGAGCCGTTCCAGCCACCGCGGGGGAATCGCCGATGCGCCGTAATGTGCGCCTGCCAGTTGCCCCGCGATCGCAGCGACCGTGTCGGCATCGCCCCCAAGATTGGCAGCGGTCAGGATCGTTGCCTCGAAGGAGGACGATCGCGCGAAGCACCACATCGCCGCTTCGAGCGAGTCGATGCAGTAGCCGGAACTTCTGATCTGGTCGACGCTCTTGTCGCACAGCGACGGATCGGCAGCACTGAGGACCGTCGCGCTCAGGTGCGCATCGCGTGAGGTGGCCCACAACGAGGCCTTCGCGTCGCCGTCGATGGCGCGGGCCAGCAGGTCCGCGAACAGCTCGCACGCGTCGACAGCCTCGACGGCGGCATGGGTGGTCATCGAGCTCAAGCGGGCGTTCCGTCGGAGCGCCGCGCGGTCCGACAGGAAATGCAGCGCCACCGGCGCCAGCCGCATCAACGAGCCGTTGCCGGCGCTGCGTGGATCCGTGTCGCCCGCGTACGGGTCGCCCGAGACCTGGTAGCGCTGCAAGGCCTTGGCGGTGGTGAGGCCGATGTCAAAGCATTCACCGGTACTGCTCAGATAACCCCATTGCCACCAGTTGACGTAGCGGTTCATCTGATCGACCGGATCGAATCCGTCGCGATGGACCAGGCTGGTCGCGAGGCACAGCGCCATCGACGTGTCGTCCGTCCATTGCCCGGCGGCGAGCGAGAAAGGGCCGCCGCCCACCATGTCGGTGACCGGCGCGAAGCTGCCGCGCGCTTCGAACTCCACGGTGGTGCCGACAGCGTCGCCGCAGGCCAGCCCCAGCAAGGCGCCGAGCGCCCGATCGCGGCGAAGCGCTTGTGTCGATGTCGTCATCTCACTCTCCCTGTCGCGGACTGAAGGTCCGCGGGAACACCACCGCGCTCTTGCGGTCCCGCAGGCGATAACCCATCGCGGCGCGCTTGGCGTCGCCGGCCATCGGTCCGGCCTCCTCCAGGAACCCGGCCGCGAGCATCCGCGTCCGGAAACCGCTCTTGTCGACCGGCCGGCCCAGCACGACCTCGTACATCCGCTGCAGCTGCGGCAGCGTGAAGACCTGCGGCAGCAGGAACGCCGGCAGCGACGTGTACTCGACCTTGCCGCGCAAGCGTTCGACGGCAGTCTTCAGGATCGCCGCGTGATCGAAGGCCAGACGGGGGCGCTTGAGCAGCGTCTCCACCTCGAACCAGCCGACGTCGGCGGCGTTCGCGCCTTTGGCCAGCGTCACGCCGTCGGCGGGCATCAGCGCGAAGTACACATGGGTCGCCGACCATCCGCGCGGATCGCGGTCCCTGCCGCCCCAACTGCCGAGCTGCTCCAGATACGGACTGGCGACGCCGGTCTTCTCCGACAGCTTGCGACGCGCGCAGGCCTCCAGATCGCGGTCGCGATCAACGTCCACGAAACCGCCCGGCAGCGCCCAGCGGCCGGGGAACGGCTCCTCGTCCTTCGAGGGCCGCTGCACCAGCAGGACGCGCAGCTGGTCCTCGAGCACCGAGAAGATCACCACGTCGACCGTCGTGAACGGCAGTGGAAAAGCCGGTGGAGAAGGGGCCATCGCCGGCGCGGGCTGTGGTTTCCGGCGCGAAGCATCGGTCGTCATCGTCGTTCTCACTTGATCGGATCGGCGGAGAGTTGTATTGTGCAACCTTCAATGAGTTGCACTATACAACTCGACAGACATTGGGAGAACAAGAAATGAATCAAGCCAGCGAAGCTCGGGACGTCCGCAGTCTGGTGGAATCCCTGCAGGCCGGCCGTACGGCCGAGTACATCCTTTTCTGGGGCCATCGCCCGCCGAAGGATCGCGGCGTGAACGCGTCCTGCTTCAGCCAGTGGTACGACGCGTCGTTCCAGGTCGGGACGGAGACGTTCCGTACGGCGGAGCACTTCATGATGGCTGCCAAGGCCATGCTCTTCGGCGACCAAGTACTGCGTCAGCAGATTCTGGAAGCCAAGACCCCTGACTTGGCCAAACAACTTGGTCGCCAGGTCGCAGGCTTCGACGAGCGTCGATGGGCCGAGCATCGCTTCGACATCGTGGTGGCCGCCAACATGGGCAAGTTCGGAGGAAACGGTCCGCTGCGACGGTTTCTGCTGGGTACCGGTGACCAGGTGCTGGTCGAGGCCAGCCCCGTCGATTCCGTCTGGGGCATCGGGCTCGCGGCGAACGATGCCGACGCCCGCAACCCTGCGCAGTGGAAGGGGTTGAACCTGCTCGGCTTCGCGTTGATGGAAGTCCGCGCGCGGCTGAAAGCGGCAAAGGAGACGACCGGACCATGAGCGACTTGCACAACGACAAGGCACTGACCTCGCTGAGCAAGCTGCTCAGCCTGTCGCTGCGGCACAAGCCCGAGACGCTGGGTCTCACGCTCGACGAGAACGGCTGGGTGACGGTCGACGCGCTGCTCGCCGGCGCGCGGGCCGCAGGCAAGCGATTGGACCTGCCGCTATTGCGCGAGATCGTCGAGACCAACAACAAGCAGCGTTTCGCCTTCAGCGAGGATGGCCTGCGCATCCGCGCGAACCAGGGGCATTCGGTCGAGGTGGCCCTCGACCTGTCCCCGGTGGCGCCGCCCGAGACGCTGCTGCACGGGACGGCGACGCGCTTCCTCGACGCCATCCTCGCCGAGGGGCTCGACAAGCGGCAACGCCACCATGTGCACCTCAGCGAGAACGCGGACACGGCGCGCCAGGTCGGCTCGCGCTACGGCAAAGTCGTGCTGCTGAAAGTCGACGCCGGCCGGATGCACCGGGACGGTCATCAGTTCTTCAGGACGGAGAACGGGGTCTGGTTGACCGACGCCGTGCCGCACACCTACTTGAAAGTGATGCCATGACATTCACCACCGTCACGCTCTTCCGGCCGACCGGCCCGCAGGAGTTGGCGCTCGTGGCTCAGTCGGGTTATCGGCGTTGGCCGCCGCGGCTTCCGGACCAGCCGATCTTCTATCCGGTCACCAACGAGCAGTACGCCGTCGAGATCGCGCGCGACTGGAACGTGCCCGCCAGCGGCGAAGGCTTCGTCACCCGCTTCGAGAGGAATTGCCGCTACTGGTACTCGCAGGCCGATTGCTGCTTGTTCCAGCGGCCACCATTGTCCAAGCAGGAGTCAATTTTGAGTTGCCCGTACAGCCAGAACCCAATCAAAGCGACGAGCACAACAACCACCACTGCAATGACTTTCCGCTTCATCTTCGAGCCCCTCCGCGGGCGATTCTGCCGACCTTGGCGCGCCTCTGCCTGTGCCCATTTGCATCTGCGACTCTTCGGCCGACGTCTCGTCCCTGTCACCCGGAGCCAGGTCTTGCCTCATGGTGCGCGCCACCGCACGACGGCCTCGAACGACGGAAACTCCGCACGGCCCGCGTCGGTGGCTAGCGTGAGGAGGTAGTACTGGACGCCCTGCGCGGGCGTCACTTCCAGTTGGAGGGCGAGGACACGCGGACGCCTCGGAACGAAGAGATCCTCGCGAGGAACGCCGTTGCGGTCGACGAGGTCGCCTTGAATCGGCTCGACGCCGAACAGCTCGATGTCGATGCGCGCGTGGAGCGAGATCCGATCCGCGGCACGACGCAGTCCGAGCGCCCACAGCAGGCGCTTCCTTCGCGCCTGCCAACTCGATCGGTCCAGCGTGCAGTCGATGGCGAGCCGGAAGTGCTTCCCCCGCTCGTCCTCGAAAGGGCCCAGCGACAGCAGCCACCGATCCGGCTCGGTCGAAGGCAGCCCCGCGAAGACGTCGTCGCTCATCGGCGGCCTACCTCGAGTAGCCCATGTCCTTGATGAACACGGCCCGCTGCTTCTCCCCGTTGAACGCGAAGAGCACCCGTTCCTGCTCGCCGTTCTCGCGCTCGACGACCATGGCCCAGCGGTCGAGGCGATAGCGGCCCGCGAAGTCGGCCCCGTTGCGCCGCTGCCGCTGCGCGCCGCCGGCACCGGCGCCAACGGCGCTGACCGACGACGTCGTCGTGCTGCCGCCGCGCGAGTAGGTGTTCGTCGCCATCCCCGCCACGCCGTTCGCCGCGGCCATGGCGCCAGTGCCGAAGACCGACTTGCCGGTCTGCTCGAAGCTGCCGTCCGATTCGAAATGGAAGCGGTTCTGCGAGCTGCCGCCGCCCAGGATCGAGTACCAGGAGTGCGTGAACGTGCCGTCGATCCGCTGGCCCGCCGTGGCTGGCGTCGCGGGCGTGCCGCTGATCGTGCGCCAGTCCTTGTCGTCGTGGTCCTTGATCTGCCAGTCGCCGCCGCTGCGGCGCCACTGGATCACGCGCTCCGGCTTGAAGCGACGCGCCGCGGCCATGTCGAACTCGTCCGGCGGAAGATCGAGGTTGCGATAACCGGTGCCGTCCTTCAGCAGCAGGTGCAGGTTCTCGACCAGGCTTTCGCCGCTGGGCTGGTACCAGGTCCAGAGCATGAAGGCGATGTCGCGCTCCGCGACGCCCTTGCCCGGCGCGACGTGGATCGCGCGATCGGCGGCGGCGCGGCGTTCCAGCGTGGCCGCCCGTTCGGCGGCTTCCCGTTGGCGACGCTCGTCCCCGGCCAGGGCCTTCAACGCAGGCCACAACTCGTTCGACTTCGCCGAGAGCGTCTTCAATCCGCCGCCGTAGCGCTGCAGCAGCGCCTCGTCCTGCGACATCGCGATGCGCATCCATTCGAGCTGGCCGTTGCGCGACGGTCGCATGTAGATCTGCGTCTCGATCGGCGCGCCGTTCACGGTCGCCACGCAGTTCTGGAGCACCACGCCGGCCTGCAGCATCTGCGGCGGCTTGCACGCCGGCTGACCCGCGGCGCCGAGGCCGCGCATCGGCTCCTTGATGCGCGCGAACGCGGCAAGTCCGTCATCGCGCCCGACCTCCAACGGCGGCGCGACCCAGAGCTGCATCACCTTGCCCGGCGGCAGGTCCGCGGGCTGCAGCAGCAGGCCGTCCTCGTGCACGCGCTGCGTCCAGCCGGGCGGAGCGTCGAACGCGAGCGCGGGCGCTAGCGGCGCCGACAGTGCGGCGGCCACTGCGGCCAGTGCCGCGACGGAGGCCGCATGGCCAAGGATCGATGAACAACGACGGACGACTTCGAGACAACGCATGATCTTCCTGCAGCAACGGGAAGGGCGCAGTGTCCCGGCGATGCGCGCGAATGCGTCCCCCAAGGGCTAGGGAGTGCGTCCGGACCTCGCGGGTCCAGGTCTTGCCCGCCGCAGGCCGACGTCTTGTGGCGCTCAAATGCAAAGCGGGCCCGCAGGCCCGCTCGTTCACCAGGATCCGGAGGGATCGATCCGATCGAGGATCAGATCGAATATCCCAGCAGCATCGCCACGCCGGCTTCCCGGTTCGGACGCTTGAAACCGTCGCGCGTCAGGCGGTTCATCGGGATCGACAGCGCCGCGGTCTGGAACCACTTGTTGTAGAGCTGCTCGATCTCGCCGCTGCCGTACACGCGGCTCAGCGCGCGGTCCACGGCCGCGGCCAGCTTGGCGTCGCCCTTGCGCATCATGATCCCGTAGGGTTCCACCGAGAACGCCATCTGGCCCAGGCTCAGGCTGTCCAGCGCCTTGTCCTTCGACGCCAGGCCCAGCAGCAGCGCATCGTCCTGCGCGAACGCGCGGGCCTTGCCCTCGCGCAGCGCCTTGAAGGCATCGGTGTTGTTGGGGAACTGGACCAGCTGCATCTTGGCCTCGCCGGAGGTGTTCAGCTGCGTGAACAGCTTCTCCGACGTCGTGCCCTTGGTCAGCGCGATCGTCATGCCGTCCAGGTCCTTGATCGTGTCGACCTTGGCGCCGCTCGGGATCATCACGCGCATGCCCGCGACGAAGATCGTGTAGCTGAAGTCGACCTGCTCCTGACGCGCCTTGGTGTTGGTCGTCGAGCCGCATTCCAGGTCGATGTCGCCCTTCTGCAGCTTCGGGATGCGGTCCGCGCCGGACACGACCACGTAGTTGACCTTCAGCTCGGGCAGCTTCAGTTCCTTCTTGATCTCCTCGACGGCCGCCAGGCACAGGTCGACCGAGTAGCCCTGACCCTGCTTCTGCTCATTGACGAAGGAGAACGGCCGCGACGATTCGCGCACGCCCAGCGTGATCGCGCGGGTGTCCTTGATGCGGGCCATCGTGTCGACGGCGGGGCCTGCGGCGGCGGCCGACAGCGACGTCAGCGCAGCGGCGGACAGGACGAAAGCGCCGCTCAGGCGCCGGATCGCGAAGGACATGCTCGAATTCCGGGTCGGTGAAAACCCTGAATTCTAGGGAGACGACGTTCCCAAGTTGTCACCAACGCCCCACGCTCGAGTGTTGCCTCTAGACGGTTTGACCGGAAGGAAGACCGATCCGTGACATCCATCACGGATCGATGTCCGAACTCAGCCCGGCTTGACCGTGGCTGGCACGCCGCCTGACGACCGGCCGCGCACGAGCTGGCGCATCAGCAGCGCCGCGACCAGCGTCGACGCGATGACGACATAGCCCACGTACGGGAAGTCGTTGACGTGGCCGTCCGGGCCGATGTGCACGATGTGCCCGGCCACCAGCGAGGCCAGTCCACCGGCCAGCTGCTGCAGCGCCGAGTTGATCGCGTTGAACGAGCCGCGCTGCTCCGGCGCGGGCACGCCGGCCAGCGTCACCTGCGCCGGAATCATCCGCGAGAAGATGCCCACGAACATCACCACGTTGACCACGATCAGCACCCACAGCGGCGAGGTGCCGAGGTGCGTATAGAAGGCCACCGTGGCGATCGTGATGGCGCAGCCTGCGTAGAAGACGGGCATGGCGCCGATGCGGTCGGACAGGCGGCCGATCAGCGGCGAGAACACCAGCGTGCAGATGCCGGTGATCAGGTAGATGATCGGCAGGTGGTCCAGCGGGATGCCGACGTTGTGCACGACGAAGGCGCTGGCGAAGGGCATCAGCATGAAGCCGCCGGTGGTCAGCAGCGCGGTCAGCGCGAAGGCCAGCTGCTGGCGCGGGATGCGCACCGTCTGCAGCAGATGCCGCGCCGCGCTGTGCTGTCCGGTGCCGCCTGCGCCCAGGTGGGCGTTCACCGGCTGCAGCTTGAAGGCGATCACCAGCGCCGCCAGCAGCCCGAACAGGACGATGGCGATGAACGGCGCATGCCAGTCGAAGCGAGACGCCAGGAAGATGGAGAACGGCAGCCCCAGCACCTGGCTGGCCGCGAAGCCGCCCTGCAGCAGGCCCATCACCCGGCCGCGCTGCGCCGGCGGGAACAGGTCCGCGGCGATCGCCATGACGATCGAGCCGATCACACCGCCGAACAGCCCGGTGACGATGCGCGCCGCCAGCAGCGAGGGGAAGCTCGTCGCCAGGCCGCACCACAGCGTGCCCAGCAGGAAGCCGCAGAAGAAGAACAGCAGCAGCCGCTTGCGGTCGAAGCGGTCGGCGAAGCCCGCCGTCAGCAGCCCGGCGATGCCGGCGCTGAAGGCATAGGCGGACACGGCCAGGCCGAACTGGCCGGAGCTCATGCTCAGCGCCGGCATGATCATCACGCCCAGCGGCGACATGATCATGAAGTCCAGCACGACGGAGAACTGCAGCAGCGCCATCAGCCCGGCGGCGAGCTTCTGATAGGGCGTGAAGGCCAGCATCGGGGCGGGCGCGCCGGGCTGGGCGCCGGCCGTGTCCGCGGCGGCCACGCCGGGGGGGAGCCCATCGGCTGCGGAGGATTTGTTTTCTGACATGGGGCGCGATTCTGCGCATCCCTCGTATCCGCAGCGTAAAGACATGGCCTCCATCGGGAGATTCCCCGAGGCCACCGGTGCCGCGCCGCAACGTCACCGGAAACAGGGGATGAATCGCGGGGGCGCCAGGTCTAGACTGGCGGCACGACGGCAGGTGGTCCCGCGCATCGATGCACGCAGTGCGCGCGCGGAGGAGGCCGGCGTGGGCCAGGGAGCGAGTTCTTTCGGGGCGGTCGATGCCGAGCCGGGAAGCACTACTCCGCATCATCGATATCCACAGCCAGGTCGCCCAGCTCGGGCTGGACCTCGCGGGCGTGATGTCGCTGTCGGTCCACGGCACGCTGGAGCTCGTCGACGCCGACGGCGCCGCCATCGAACTGGCCGAGGGCGATGACCTCGTCTACCGCGCCGTCGCCGGCGCCGCGGGCCATCAGCTCGGCGTGCGCGTGCGCCGCGACGGCAGCCTCTCCGGCACCTGCCTGCGCCAGGGCATCCCGCTGATCTGCGACGACGTCGACTCCGACAGCCGCGTCGACATCGAGGCCTGCCGGCGCGTCGGGCTGCGCTCGATGGTCGTGCTGCCGCTGACGCACCAGGGCACGCCGGTCGGCGTGCTCAAGGCCTTCTCGTCCCGCGTGCGCAACTTCGGCAACCACGAGGTGGAGGTGCTGTCCCTGATGTCCAAGGTGCTGGGCGCCGCGATGTACTGGGCCACGCGCTACGGTCGCGACGACCTGTTCCACCGCGCCACCCACGACGACATGACCGGGCTGGCCAACCGCTCGCTCTTCATGGACCGGCTGCGCCACGCCACCGCGGAGGTCGAGCGCGGCGACCCGCCGATCGCCATCGTGCTGCTGGACATGGACGGCCTCAAGCACATCAACGACACGCTCGGCCACGCGGCCGGCGACGCGGCGCTGATCGAGTTCAGCCGCCGGCTCGCGAGCACCACGCGCGAAACGGACACGGTCGCCCGGCTGGGCGGCGACGAGTTCGCGATCCTGCTGACCCATGCGGGATCCCCGACGACGCTGGAGGCGACGCTGCTGCGCATCCACGCGGCGATCGAGGGGTCCTTCGCCTACGCCGATCGCGTGCTGCAGCTGCGCGCCAGCATGGGGGCGTCACGCTGTCCGGAGGACTGGCGCGACGCGACGGCGCTGATGGAATGCGCCGACATGCGCATGTACGAGGCCAAGCGTACGCGGCAAGGCAGGGACCGCACGGGTCCGATGCCGCTCGAGCCTTCCTGCTGAGATCCCGACGGATTCCCGCCATGTCGTGCGAGGGTCACACCGGCGGCCGCCACGGCACGCGGCTCGGTCTTCCCATGTCACCTCCGCTGTTGATAATGGCTCGCAACAAAATCAGCCAGGGAGGAACCGATGACCGACATGGTGTTCGCCGACGAGCTGCCGGATCCCGGAGAGGACACCCGGACGCGCACGCTCGATCCGTGGCTGGTGATGATCGTCGACGACGATCCGGCGGTGCATCAGGTGACCCAGCTGGTCATGGCGGATTTCGAGTTCGCGGGGCGGAAGCTGCAGTTCCTCAACGCCTACAACGGCGCCGAAGCGCGCGACCTGCTGCGCGACCGCCAGGACATCGCGCTGATCCTGCTCGACGTGGTGATGGAGTCCGAGCACGCCGGGCTCGACGTGGCGCGTTTCATCCGCGAGGAGCTGCGCAACACCCAGGTGCGCATCGTGCTGCGCACCGGGCAGCCGGGCCAGGCGCCCGAGGAACACGTCATCAAGACCTACGACATCAATGACTACAAGGAGAAGACCGAGCTGACCAAGCGCAAGCTGATCACGGTCTTCTACTCGGCGCTGCGGTCGTACCGCGACATCGTGATCCTGTCGCAGTCGCGCGCGGCGCTGCGGCGCTCGATCGATGCGATCACGCAGATCCACGACTCGAGCAACCTGCGCCACTTCGCGTCGGCGCTGCTGGAGCAGGTCGGGCACATGCTCGGCTACCAGGCGCAAGGGCTGTGCGCGAGCCGCATGTACGCCGCCTCGCACGTGGAGGGCCGGCTGCAGGTGCTGGCCGCGACGTCGGAGTACCAGGGGCTGCTCGCCGACGCCCAGGTCTCGGACCTGCCCGCCGACGTGCGCGAGGCGCTGGACCGCGCGCTGGCGACCCGGCAGAGCAGTTTCGAGGACGGGCGCTTCATCGGGTACTACCGGACGCACTCGGGCAACGAGAGCCTGCTGTACATGGTGCTGTCGGATCCGCTCGACGACGACGGGCGGGAGATGCTCGACATCTTCTGCGCCAATGTCGCGATCGCGTACGAGGGGCTGCTGGAGCGGGATCGGCCGCGCTGAAGCGCCCTATCATCGCGGCCGGTTCCCCGGTCCGCGTCCATGCATCAACTCCGCCTTTTCTTCATCGCCCTGCAGTTCTTCACGCGCGTGCCCGTGCCGCGCTGGGTCGGGTTCGAATCCGCCTGGCTGCAGCAGTGCGCGCGCTACTTCCCGCTCGTCGGCGCAGTGGTGGGCGGCGTCTCGGCGCTGGTGCTGTGGGGCGCGTTGCAGCTCTTCCCGGCCACGGTCGCCGTGGGTCTCGCGATGGCCGCCAGCGTCTGGCTGACCGGCGGATTCCATGAGGACGGACTGGCCGACAGCTGCGATGCGCTCGGCGGCTCGGTCTCGCGCGAGAAGGCGCTGGCGATCATGAAGGACTCGCGCATCGGCAGCTACGGCGCGCTCGGCCTGATCCTCGTGCTGGGCCTGAAGGCGACGGTGCTGCTGGGACTCGCGGACCTCGATCCGACGCTCGCGATGCTCGCGATCGTGTGGGCGCATGTGGCCTCGCGCGCGGCGCCCGTTTGGCTGCTGCATGCCCTGCCCTACGCCGGCGACGCCGAGCACGCCAAGGCCAAGCCGCTGGCGACACAGATCACCGGCCCCGGCCTGATCATCGCGCTGGCGCTGGTGGTCCTCGCGACGATCGCCGGCGCGTGGATCACGCCGGAAAACGTGCCGGAGATGCTGGCCGCCGTGGTGGTGTCCGCGGGGCTGACCTTCTACATGCAGTCGATGCTGGAGCGTCGGCTGCAAGGCTATACCGGCGACACGCTCGGCGCGACGCAGCAGGTGGTGGAGCTGGGCGCGCTACTGGCGTTCCTGGCGATGGCGCCGCTGTTCCCGGCGGACTGAGCGTCAGCCTGAGCATGAGCATGAGCGCGGACGGCTGCGCCGATATCACTGTCTGGCGGCATCCGCGGCCCGAAGGGGCGACGGGATTGTGCGTCGGCGCACGTTGCGACCTGCCGGTGGAACGCCGCCGTGCCAAGCGGCTTGCGCGACGCATCCAGGCCCACGCGCGACGACTCCGGCTGCCGCATGAGGTGTGGACCTCACCGCTGCGGCGTTGTGCCGACGTGGGGCGATGGCTGAAACGCTGGGGATGGCGGCATCGCGTCGATGCGGCGCTCGCGGAGATCGACTTTGGCGCGTGGGATGGCCGGCCCTGGGCGGAGATCCCAAAAGACGAGATCGATGCATGGGTCGCCGACTTCGCTCGCTTTGCACCGGCGGGCGGCGAGTCGCTCACGGCATTGCTGGAGCGCGCCTCGACGTGGTCGAGCGGCGCGCTGGTCGTCAGCCATGGCGGGTGGATGCTGGCGAGGCGGTGGGGACAGGAGCATCCCGACGCGCCGCCTCAAGCCGATCAATGGCCGCGACCGCCAGCCTACTCGGAGCGCTGGGAGCTCTGAGCCGCGGCATCAGCCTCAGCTATCGAGACGTCTCTCCAACACAGCCACGAGGCCGGCTGCAAAGATGTCTCGATAGCTGCCAATGCGACCTTCGGCAATGAGTTGGTCGGCGTCCTCGATCTCGGTGCCGTCGATGACTGGCATCACGATCGCGCTGCCACGCTGATCGCGGCGCCATTGCAGCGCCGCGGCAAGGTCCGACTCGCATCCGCAGGCGCGATCCCGGCTCTTCGCCATCACCTGCGTCACTTCATGCCGCAGTGCCGTCACCTCGCAGCCCAAAGGCTTGGACAGCCGGACCTTGTAGTCGTTGTACTTGCTGGGCTGGGCGTTGTGCAGGGGATCGAAAAGCACGATCTGGAAGATCGCTTCTTCGTCGAAGAAGCCGATCAGCCGTCCCTCCGCCTTCGACACCGCGATCTGAATCAGCACGAGTTCATCGCCCGCCGCTCGACATGCCGGGGGCAACCAGTCGAACTGTTCGGGCTTGATTGGCACATTGCGCGCCGCCCAATCAATGTCGTGAATGCGCAGGGTGCCCTCGCGGACCCCGGCATCGTCCATGACATCGAGCACCCGGAGGCCAGAGAGTTCGCCGAGCCGGTAAAGCATCGAGACCATCCAACGTCGGTCAATGTCCGGCGCGTCGAAACCGAAGAATTTGGTCTCCCGGAAAAATTTGAGTCCGAAGGACCATTGGGGATTTGCCGGGCGGGTTGAGACTTCGGCAGCACGAGGTCGTCGGTCCGGCGCGGCGGCATTGCCGGCGTATCGGATTCGATGGCGCTCAGGCGTGCGCTTGCATGCCGTCGGGCTCATGCTCATCCTCCATCTGGCTTCGGAAGAAGTCCCGCATGACCGACTCTTCCAATTCCCGCTCGCTGCGCTCGTCCAAGGGGATTCCTCCCCTGGCCTTGAGCCAAGGCAGCTCCTCCCGCGACATGCGCATCAACTGAAAGGTCGGATAGATCGCGTACTCGTCCAGGATCCGATCGACATGATCGCGTTCCATCGGGGAAAGCGCATCGAAGGTGAATCCTTCCCGGATATCCCGGCGCTCCACCATCGCGTACAGCGAGCGATCGAACGCGAAGCGATCAAACAGCGGTTTGCTGATCGGCCCATGAATCCAGGCCTGGAACCGCTCCGGGAACAGCGGTCGTTCGTGCATGACCAGATGCCAGCCCTGCACGTAATAGAGCAGCTTGTGCAGCCGATGCACGCTGGGACGCTCTCCAGCCTCCCAGAGCTTCACGATCAAGTAGTCCGCCACATCATGGATGTCCGCCATCACCACCGTCCTTCCGTTGAAGCGATCCCGGCGCAGCGATCGGCATCGGCACGACGCTCACAAGGGTTCCGGAATCAGAAGGCGGTGATCTTGCGTCGAGGCGGTCGGCGCTTCAATTGCCCATTCAAGTAGGCGAATGCCTCATGCGCTCTGCTGGGTCAGTCGCACGTACTTCTGCATCAGCGTCTCGCGCGATTCGACGTGCTCCGGATTGACCGGAATGCAGGCCACCGGGCACAGCATCGCGCACTGTGGCTCGTCGAAATGCCCGACACACTCGGTGCACTTGCTGGGCTCGATCTGGTAGTACTCCTCGCCCATCGAGATCGCATGGTTGGGGCACTCCGGCTCGCAGACGTCGCAGTTGATGCATTCGTCGGTAATCATGAGAGCCATGGCTTACTGCTCCACGCGGTTCTTGGCGATCCGCTCTTCCAGACGCTCGCGGACCAGCGGCGAGACGAACTTGGAGACGTCGCCGCCCAGGGTGGCGATCTCCCGCACGAAGGTCGAGGAGACGAACTGGTAATGGTCCGACGGCGGCAGGAAGACCGTCTCGACCTCGGGCATCAGCTGCCGGTTCATGCCGGCCATCTGGAACTCGTATTCGAAGTCCGAGACCGCCCGCAGCCCGCGCACCACGACCTTGCCGCCGTTCGCGATCACGAAGTGGCTCAGCAGGCCCTCGAGCGCGACCACCTCGACATTGGGATAGGGCGCCACCAGTTGGCGCGCCATGTCCAACCGCTCGTCGATGCTGAACATCGTCTTCTTGTGATGTCCCGCCGCGACCGCCAGCACCAGGCGCTCGAACAGCCGGCTGGCACGACGGACCAGATCCTCGTGGCCGAGGGTCATCGGGTCGAAGGTGCCGGGATAGACGGCCGTCAGCAGGATCTGGGAGGTCATGGGCGGGGATTATCCGCCGCGCCGCAGCAGGCGGTAATGCACCGCCCCGGCCCGCCCTTCCTTCCACACGGACAAGCCCAGCGCCGCCGGCGCCTCGATCGCCTCCGGCGACTCCAGGTAGATCAGCCCGTTCTCGGCCAGCAGCGGGGCCGCGGCCGTCAGGGCGTCGACGAACAGCCCCTCCGCGAACGGCGGGTCCAAAAACACGAGGTCGAACGATCCCGCGGCACCCCGACGCATCGAGGCGAGCGCGTCGGCGTTCGCGATCGTCATCGGCACCGTGCCGTCCTTGTCGAGCCGCTTCAGGTTGGCGCGCAGCGCATTCGCGAGCTGCGCGTCGCGTTCCAGCAAGGTCACGCTGGCCGCGCCGCGCGACGCGGCCTCGAAGCCGAGCGCGCCGCTGCCGGCGAACGCATCCAGCACGCGCCAGCCGCCCAGGTCCTGGCCCAGCCAGTTGAACAGCGTTTCCCGCACGCGGTCGGGCGTGGGACGCAGACCGGGAACGTATGGCACCGGCAGCTTGGATCGCTTCCAGACACCGCCGACGATGCGGACCTCGCCCGGCCCCGCTTCGCGCGGACGCGGCTTGACCGCGCCCTCGCCGACCGTCACGCGTGGACCGGGACGACCCGGCCGGCGCAGGCCGTCGATGTCCGGCGCCTGCTCGCGCTCGCGGCCGTCACGGCCATCCCGGCCCTCGCGACCCTTGCCTCGACCACCGGACGTGCTCATTGGCGCACCGGGATGCCCTGCGACGCCATGAGCGCCTTGGCTTCGCCGACGGTGTGATCGCCGTAATGGAAGATGCTCGCGGCCAGCACCGCATCGGCGCCGCCCTTGGTGATGCCGTCGGCCAGGTCCTGCAGCGATCCCACGCCGCCCGACGCGATCACCGGCACGCCCACGGCGTCCGACACTGCGCGCGTCAGCGCCAGGTCGAAGCCGCTTTTCGTGCCGTCGCGGTCCATGCTGGTCAGCAGGATCTCGCCCGCGCCGAACGCGGCCATGCGGGTCGCCCATTCGACGACGTCCAGGCCCGTGTTCTTGCGGCCGCCGTGCGTGTACACGTCCCAGCCTTGCTGGCCGTCGTCGCCCTGACGCCGCTTGGCGTCGATGGCGACCACGATGCACTGCGCGCCGTACTTGTCCGAAGCCGCGCGGATCAGTTCCGGATCCGCCACCGCCGCCGAGTTGAAGCTGACCTTGTCCGCCCCCGCATTCAGCAGCCGCCGCACATCGGCGACCGCGCGCACGCCCCCGCCGACCGTCAGCGGTATGAAGACCTGCGAGGCCACCCGTTCGATGATCGGCAGGATCAGGTCGCGGCCGTCGCTGGTCGCCGTGATGTCGAGGAAGGTCAGTTCGTCGGCGCCCTGCTCGTTGTAGCGGGCCGCGATCTCCACCGGATCACCGGCGTCGCGCAGCTCGAGGAAATTGACGCCCTTGACGACGCGACCGCCAGTCACGTCCAGGCACGGGATGATGCGCTTGGCCAGCACCGGTCAGTCCCCGTTCAGCTCGTCGGCGCGACGCTGCGCCGCGGCGAAGTCGAGGTCGCCGGTGTAGATCGCGCGGCCGCAGATCACGCCGCCCACGCCCTCGGACTCGACCGCGCAGAGCGCCTCGATGTCGGCGATGTTGGACAGCCCGCCCGACGCGATCACCGGGATGGACAGCGCCTGCGCCAGCTTCACCGTCGCGTCGATGTTGATGCCGGTGAGCATGCCGTCGCGGCCGATGTCGGTGTAGATCACGCCCTCGATGCCGTAGTCCTCGAACTTCTTCGCCAAGTCGATGACCTCATGACCGGTCAGCTTGCTCCAGCCGTCGGTGGCGACCTTGCCGTCCTTCGCGTCCAGGCCCACGATGATGTGGCCGCCAAACGCAGAGGCCGCATCCTTCAGGAAGCCCGGGTTCTTCACCGCGGCCGTCCCGATGATCACGTACGACAGGCCGTCGTCCAGGTAGCGCTCGATCGTGTCGAGGTCGCGGATGCCGCCGCCCAGCTGCACGGGGATGTCGTCGCCGACCTCGCGCAGGATCGCCTTGATCGCCGCCTCGTTGACCGGCTTGCCCGCGAAGGCGCCGTTCAGGTCCACGAGGTGCAGACGCCGGGCGCCGGCATCGACCCATCGGCGAGCCATTTCGGCGGGATCCTCGCCGAAGGTCGTGGAGTCGTTCATGTCGCCTTGCTTGAGGCGGACGCATTTGCCGTCTTTCAGGTCGATCGCGGGAATCAGCAGCATGGCCGAGGCAGTGGGGGTGAAGGAAGGGGAAGGGTTCGGCGGGACTCGAGAACGGCGCGTGCGGCGCATCCGGCACCGGACGCCAAGCCGCGCGTCATGCGCTCAGGGCGTCCAGTGCAGGAAGTTGCGATACAGGGCGAGCCCGGACGCGGCACTTTTCTCGGGGTGGAATTGAGTGGCAAAAATGTTATCCCGCGCCACCGCACAGGTAAAGCGCGGGCCGTACTCGCTCTCGCCGGCGCTGTCGCGCGGGTCCGACGTCTCGGCGTAGAAGCTGTGGACGAAGTAGAACCAGCTCTCGTCCGGCACTTCGCCCCAGACCGGATGCGCCCGCGTCTGGTGCACGCGGTTCCAGCCCATCTGCGGCACCTTGTAGCGGCTGCCGTCGGGTTGTACCTGACCCTCCAGCCGGAAGCGCTTCACGCGGCCCGGGATCAGCCCCAGCCCCGGCGTGTCCTGCTCCTCGCTGTGATCGAGCAGCATCTGCATGCCCACGCACACACCCATCAGCGGCTTGCGCGCGGCAGCGTCGAGCACCGCCTCCTTCAGGCCGCTGTCGGCGAGTTCGCGCATGCAGTCGCGCATCGCGCCCTGGCCGGGCAGCACGATGCGCTCGGCGGCGTAGACCTCGTCGGGCTCGGACGTGATGACCACGCGCACGCCCTGGTCCTGCGCCGCCGCCAGCACCGCCTGCGACACCGAACGCAGGTTGCCCATGCCGTAATCGACGACCGCGACGGTGCGCGGCTGGCTGGCTCCGGGGGTGCTCACAGCGTGCCCTTCGTCGATGGGATGACACCGGCCGAACGCGGATCCAGCGTCATCGCCATCCGCAACGCGCGGCCAAAGGCCTTGAACATCGTCTCGCACTGGTGGTGCGCGTTGTGGCCCTTGAGGTTGTCCACGTGCAGCGACACCAGCGCATGATTGACGAAGCCCTGGAAGAACTCGTAGGTCAGCTGCGTGTCGAAGGCGCCGACGGATCCGGCGGTGAACTTGACCTCCATCGCCAGGCCCGGACGGCCGGAGAAATCCACGACCACGCGCGACAGCGCCTCGTCCAGCGGCACGTAGCTGTGGCCGTAGCGGGTGATGCCCTTCTTGTCGCCGATCGCCTGCGCGACGGCCATGCCCAGCGTGATGCCGACGTCCTCGACGGTGTGGTGGCCGTCGATGTGCAGGTCGCCCTTGGCCTCGATGTCCAGGTCGATCAGCCCGTGACGGGCGATCTGGTCGAGCATGTGGTCGAAGAAGCCGATGCCGGTGTTCAGCGTCGACTGCCCGGTGCCGTCGAGATTCACGCGCACGCGGATCTGCGTTTCCTTGGTGTCGCGGCGGACTTCGGCGATGCGTTCGGAGCTCATGGGGATTCCAGGGAGATCAGGAAGGATCAAGGAGGGACGGTGGACGTTCAGGTCTGCTTCAAACCGGCGTCGATCGCCGCCAGCATCGCCGCGTTCTCGTCCGGCGTGCCGACCGTCAGGCGCAGGCAGCGCGCCAGCAGCGGATGCATGCCGGAGACGTTCTTGACCAGCACGCCGCGGGCCTTCAGGTCCGCATGCAGGCGGTTGGCGTCGGGGACACGCACGAGGATCATGTTGCCTTCGCTCGGATAGGCATGCACGTCCGCGGTTTTTGCCAGGGCGGCGAGCGCGGTCTGCAGCTTCTCGCGCTCGGCACGCAGCTCGGCGGCCTGTCGCTCATAGACCTCGGCGTGGTCCAGCGCGAAGAGCCCCGCTTCCGCATTCAGCACGCTGACGTTGTACGGCGGACGCAGCTTGTCGATGTGGCCGATCAGCTCGGCGTTGCCCATCATGTAGCCGATGCGCACGCCGGCCAGGCCGAACTTGCTCATCGTGCGCATGACCAGCATCTGGGGATGCCGCGCCATCAGCGCCATCGAGTCGCGCGCGGCGAAGGGCTGGTAGGCCTCGTCCATGACGACCAGCCCCGGCGCGGCCTGGGCGATGCGTTCGATGACGGCGTCGTCCCAGAGGTTGGCCGTCGGATTGTTCGGATAGGCCAGGTAGACGATCGCGGGACGGTGCTCGGCGATCGCGGCGAGCATCGCGGCCTCGTCAAGCTCGAAATCCGCCGTCAGCGGCACGCCCACGAAGTCCAGGTGCTGGTACCTCGACGACAGCTCGTACATGACGAAGCCCGGCACCGGCGCCAGCACGACGACGCGCTCGCCCGGCTGGCAGACGGCCATCGCCAGCAGCGAGATCAATTCATCCGAGCCGTTGCCCAGCATCAGCGCCTGACCCTCCGGCAGCTTGGCGTGCACGGCCAGCGCCTGCGCCAACGCCTGGGTGCGCTCGCCCGGGTAGCGGTTGATCGCGACGGCGCCGAGGCGCTCGCCCAGCGCGCGCTGGAGGTCGGGCGGCAGCCGGAACGGGTTCTCCATCGCGTCCAGCTTGATCAGGCCGGCGGACGGATGCACCTGGTAGGCATGCGTCGCGCGGACGTCCTCGCGCAGGACACCGAGGGCTCGATCGAGGGCAGCGTTCATGGGGCAAGCGCCGCGGCGGGCAGCAAGTCGGAAGGGGAAACACCCGCCGGCAGCGCGCGCAGCGGATCGACGATCAGGACGCTGTCGTAGAGCTGCCCGTGCGGCAGCGCCCGGCTCAGCACGATCTCGCAGCCCTGCGCCTTCGCGGCCGCGACGATCAACGCGTCAGCGTATGGCAGTGAGAAGCGGCTCTCGATCGACCAGGCCGATTCGACGGTCGCGTGGTCGGTCGACCACGGCGCCCAGCGTTGGTAGCGGCGGACCTCGGCCCGCGCATCGCCGTTCGGCATCGCGGGCGAGATGCGCGTCGTCACCGAACGGTAGAAGTCATTGAGCACCTGGCTCGACGTCCGGCCCAGGCGCTGCTGCCACAGGCAGCGCAGCCAGGCCATCGCCTGCGCGCGGGAGGCAGGATCGGCGCCATCCTCGCTGAGGATCAGCACGGAGGTGTCGACGAAGACCGGCGCAGTCAGTTCGACGGGGGCGCTCACAGCAACTCCCGTCCCGGGTAGGGCTGACCGTCGGAAGACCAGGTGCGCTCGCGGTGCAGCCAGTCCTGCAGGGCGCGCTCATAGGCGTCGTCGTGGCGCATCTTCTCGGCCAGCAGCTCGCCGACCAGCCGCGAGACGCTGGTGTTGCGTCGCGCCGCCTCCAGCCGCGCCCATTCGGCGACGCTGTCTTCCATGGTCACGGTGACATTCTTCATCAGGGCTTCAGAGTAACACGAAGTTCGTGGTGCACGAACTTCGTGTTCTGTGAAGGCCGACTTTGGGAGGCCGGGCGCGGGCACTCCACGACTCAGGGGGCATCCCTCCGGGAACCCCCAGAGTCATTCCGGCCCCACGGAGACTCGCTGCCTCCGGTTCTTTGACGGCGTTCGGTTCTTTTTTGACTGCGTCGGTCAGGGGTGCAGGCGGAACTGAGCGACGACGTGCTGCAGGCTGCCAGCCTGCTCGCGCAGCGACTCGGAAGCGGCCGAAGACTCTTCGACCAGCGCGGCGTTCTGCTGGGTGACCTCGTCCAGGCGGTGCACGGCCTGGCCCACTTCCATCAGGCTGGTGCTCTGCTCCTGCGTGGCCGAGGAGATCTCCTGGATGATGTCCGTCACCCGCTGCACCGCGGCAACGATCTCCCGCATCGTCTCGCCGGCATCGCTGACCAGCTTCGATCCCACGTCGACGCGCTCGACGCTGGCACCGATCAAGGTCTTGATCTCCTTGGCCGCCTCGGCGCTGCGCTGGGCCAGCGAACGGACCTCGCTTGCCACCACCGCGAAACCGCGACCCTGCTCGCCCGCTCGGGCCGCTTCCACCGCGGCGTTCAGCGCCAGGATGTTGGTCTGGAAAGCGATCCCGTCGATCGTGCCGATGATGTCGGAGATCTTGCGCGAGGACGCATTGATCTGGTCCATGGTGCTGACCACCTCGGACACCACCACGCCGCCGCGATCCGCGACCTGGCTGGCATTGAGCGCCAACTGGCTGGCCTGGCGCGTGGAATCGGCATTCAGGCGGACCGTGTCGGTCAACGCGTGCATGGTGGCGGAGGTCTCCTCCAGGCTGGAGGCCATCTGCTCGGTCCGCGCCGACAGGTCGCTGCTCCCGGCGGCGACCTCGGCGCTGGACATCGCGATGCTCTCGGCGCTGGTGCGCACCGCCGACAGCGAGCGGTTCAGCGCGCCCTGCATCGCCGAGAGCGCCTGGGCCAACTGGCCCAGTTCATCGCGACGCGAGGTGTCGATCTCGACGGTCAGGTCACCTTCGGCGACACGGCTGGCGACGCTCACCATGTCGTTCAGCGGCCTGACGGTGCTGCGGGTCAGATAGAACGCGAGCACGCCACCGGCGGCCAGCGCGGCGACGATCAACACCGCCATCGTCGTGAGCACCGCCTTGTAGGCCTTGCGCGATTCCTCGACGCTGGCGTCCGCGCCCTGCGTGTTGATGTCGACCAGCTTCTGCACCGCGCCGATGAGGGCAACGAAGGCCTGCTGGGATTCGCCGTTGACCGTGGACTGGTACTCGCCGCGGTTGCCGGCCTTGCGCGCGGCGATCAGCTTGTCCTGCACGGCGATGAAGGTGGCGTATTTCGCCTTCGCATCCTTCCACTGCTCGGCTTCCTCCGGGGTGGACACCATGGCCTCGTAGGCCTTGGCCAGCGCGGGCAGGGACTTCTCGCGCAGGTTCTTGATGCGCTCCTGCTCCTGCTCGACCTCGAGGATGACGTCCTTCAGGCACATCCCCATCTCGGCCCGGCGCAACTCGTTGAGGTCGCCGCGCAAGGCGTTGATGGCGTTGATCGAGGGGATCCAGTCGCCCCCCATTTCCTCCACGTTGCCCTGGATCACCTGCATGCGGCTGATCGCCACCACGCCGACCAGCACGGTGGCCAGCAGCACGGCCGCGAAACCCAGGGAGATGCGTACCCCGACGCGCAGATCTGAGACCTTCATGCTTCGACGTCCTGTTATGAAGATGTCGACGCATGCTAGGCGTTTCGCACGAAAGGGCGAACCGCGAAACACCAGGAAATGTGGCGGTTTATCCGCGATCCAGGGTTTGCCCGGCGTGGCCGCGTGAAATCTGCGCGACCCCGCCGACGGCCGGGTTGCCCGCGTTGTCGGCTCGCGCCGACGCGCTCAGCGCTTGAGGCGGAACTCCGCCGCCTGCGCGTGCGCCTGCAGGCCCTCGCCATAGGCCAGCGTCGCGGCGATCGGTCCGAGCACCTGCGCGCCGGCCTCGCTGACCTCGATCAGGCTGGAGCGCTTCTGGAAGTCGTAGACGCCCAGCGGCGAGGAGAAGCGCGCCGTGCCCGAGGTGGGCAGCACGTGGTTCGGCCCGGCGCAGTAGTCGCCGAGCGACTCGCTGGTGTAGGCGCCCAGGAAGATCGCGCCCGCGTGGCGCAGCAGCGGCTCCCAGCGGTGCGGGTCTGCGCTGGAGACTTCCAGGTGCTCCGGCGCGATGCGGTTGCTGATCTCGCAGGCCTCTTCCATCGAGCGCGTCTGGATCAGCGCGCCCCGCCCTTCCAGCGAGGCCCGGATGACGTCCTTGCGCGGCATGCCGGGCAGCAGGCGCTCGATGGCCTCGCGGACCTGGGCGATGTAGCCGGCGTCCGGGCACAGCAGGATGCTCTGCGCCATCTCGTCGTGCTCGGCCTGGCTGAACAGGTCCATCGCGACCCAGTCCGGGGGCGTGGTGCCGTCGGCCAGCACGAGGATCTCGCTCGGACCCGCGATCATGTCGATGCCGACCTGGCCGAAGACGTTCTTCTTGGCGCTGGCGACATAGGCGTTGCCCGGGCCGGTGATCTTGTCGACGCGCGGCACGGTCGCGGTGCCGTAGGCCAGCGCGGCCACCGCCTGCGCGCCGCCGATGGTGAACGCCCGGTGCACGCCGGCGACGTAGGCCGCGGCCAGCACCAGCGGGTTCTTCTCGCCGCGCGGCGTCGGCACGACCATCACGATCTCCGGCACGCCCGCGACCTGCGCGGGGATCGCGTTCATCAGCACGCTCGACGGGTAGGCGGCCTTGCCGCCCGGCACGTAGATGCCGACGCGGTCCAGCGGCGTGACCTTCTGGCCCAGCAGCGTGCCGTCCTCGTCGCGATAGCTCCAGCTCTCGCCGCAGGCCTGCTTCTGGCGCACGTGGTAGCTGCGCACGCGTTCGGCCGCCTGGGTCAGCGCCTTCGCCTGGTCGGCGGGCAGGCCGTCGAAGGCCGCCTTCAGTTCCTCGCGGGTCAGCTCGAGCGACGCCAGCGACGCCGCCTGCAATCCGTCGAAGCGCGCGGTGTAGTCGAGCACCGCCGCGTCGCCGCGGGCGCGCACGTCGGCCAGGATCTCGGCGACGCGCGTCTCGATCGCGGCATCGGTCTCCGCCGACCAGTGCAGCACGCGCTGGAACTGGGTCTCGAAATCGGCATCGGCGGTGTTGAGGGTGCGAAGGGTCGTCGTCATGGCGAGGCTCCAGGCGGCGGATCAGGCGGCAGGAATGGCGGAAGCGATCGCGTCGATCAGCGGCTTGAGCGCCTCGCGCTTGAGCTTGAGCGCCGCCTGGTTCACGACCAGCCGCGAGGAGATGTCCATGATCCGTTCGACCTCGACCAGGCGGTTCGCCTTCAGCGTGCTGCCGGTGGAGACCAGGTCGACGATCGCATCGGCCAGGCCGGTCAGCGGCGCCAGTTCCATCGAGCCATAGAGCTTGATCAGGTCCACGTGCACGCCCTTGTCGGCGAAATGCTGGCGCGCGATCGTCGTGTACTTGGTCGCCACGCGCAGCCGCGAACCCTGGCGGACGGCGTTGTCGTAGTCGAAGTCGTCGCGCACCGCGACGCTCATGCGGCACTGCGCGATGCGCAGGTCCAGCGGCTGGTACAGGCCCGCGCCGCCGTGCTCGATCAGCACGTCGCGGCCGGCCACGCCGATGTCGGCGCCGCCGTACTCGACATAGGTCGGCACGTCGGTCGCGCGCACGAGCACGACGCGAACCTCGCGCTGATTGGTCGGGAGGATCAGCTTGCGGGAGCTGTCCGGGTCTTCCAGCACCTGGATGCCGGCGGCGGCCAGCAGCGGCAGGGTCTCTTCGAAGATGCGGCCCTTGGAAAGTGCCAGGGTGATCATGCGGTGTCCTCGGTGAACGCGCGCCTCGCGAAGAAGCGCCTCGGGCTGTGGCCTCGGGTGTTCAGGGGGACGGCAGCGGGTTCACCGGACGGGGACACACCGCCACCCGCCTGCAGGCCGGGTGGCTGTCAGTGATGGTGGTGCGCGGTGCCTTGCTGCGCGAACTCGTCGGGGGTCAGCGTCTTCATCGACAGCGCGTGGATCTGCTCGCGCATGCGATCGCCCAGGGCCTGGTACACGCGCTGGTGGCGCTTGATCCGGCTCAGGCCCTCGAACTCGGCCGACACGATCGTCGCGAAGAAATGGCGTCCGTCGCCCTCGACCTGGAGCTCGCTGCAAGCGAGTCCCTGGGCGATGTAGCTCTGGACTTCTGCGGGGGTCGGATCGGCCATGATGGAGCGGGATTCTACCTGGGCTCAGTGACGGATCTTGTAGCCGCGGCGCAGCAGTTCCAGCGCGATGGCGGCGACCGCCGCGAACGCGATGGCGACGACGCCCAGGCTGACCCACGGCGAGACGTCGCTGACGCCGAAGAAGCCGTGGCGGAAGCCGTCGATCATGTAGAAGAACGGGTTCAGGTGGCTGACGCCCTGCCAGAACGGCGGCAGCGAATGCACCGAGTAGAAGACGCCCGACAGGAAGGTCATCGGCATGACGATGAAGTTCTGGAAGGCCGCCATCTGGTCGAACTTCTCCGCCCACAGGCCGGCGATCAGGCCCAGCGACCCCATCAGTCCGGCGCCCAGGATGGCAAAGGCCAGCACCCACAGCGGATTGGCCATGCCCGGCGGCGCGAACCACACGGTGGCGATGAACACGCCCGCGCCCACCATCAGGCCGCGCAGGATGGACGCGCCGGCATAGGCCAGGAACCAGGCCCAGTGCGACAGCGGCGTGACCAGCAGGAACACCAGGTTGCCGGTGATCTTGCTCTGGATCAGCGAGGAGCTGCTGTTGGCGAAGGCGTTCTGCAGCACGCTCATCATCACCAGGCCCGGGATGAGGAAGCTGGTGTAGCCGACGGTGCCGTAGACCTTGACGTGGTCCTCCAGCACATGGCCGAAGACCAGCAGGTACAGCACCGCGGTCAGCACCGGCGCGCCGACGGTCTGGAAGCCGACCTTCCAGAAGCGCAGCACTTCCTTGTAGAAGAGCGTGCGGGCGCCTTCGAGGCGGATCGGAAAATGGCTGGCGCTCATGCCCGGCCCCCTTGCATGATTTCGAGGAAGACGTCCTCGAGGTCGGCGCGGCCGATCTCCAGGTCTTCGATGGGCACGGCGGCTTCGCGCAGCGTGGCGAGGATCTGCTCGACCTCCGCCGCGTCATGCGCGGTGATCTGGACGATGCGACCGGTGCTGCGGGCGCGTTCGGACAAGGACAGCGGCAGCGCCGAATCGGTCTTGAACTGCAGCATCGTGGACGCGGTGCCCGCGAGCAGTTCGGACGTGCGGTTGAGCGCGACGACCCTGCCCTGCTTCAGCATCGCGATGCGATGGCAGAGCGCCTCGGCCTCTTCCAGGTAATGCGTGGTCAGCAGGACGGTGTGGCCTTCGCGGTTCAGTCGCGCGATGAACTGCCACAGCGTCTGGCGCAGTTCGACGTCGACGCCGGCGGTGGGCTCGTCCAGCACGATGACCGGCGGGCGGTGCACCAGCGCCTGCGCGACCAGCACGCGGCGCTTCATGCCGCCCGAGAGCTGCCGCATGTTGTTGTGGGCCTTGTCCGCCAGACCGAGGTTGAGCAGCAGCTCGTCGATCCAGTCGTCGTTGTTGCGCACGCCGAAGTAGCCGGACTGGATGCGCAGCGTCTCGCGCACGCTGAAGAACGGGTCGAAGACCAGCTCCTGCGGCACGATGCCGAGCTTCTTGCGGGCTTCGGCGTAGTCGTCGACCACGTCATGGCCGAGCACCGAGACCTGCCCCCCGCTGGCGCGGGACAGGCCGGCGAGGATGCTGATCAGGCTGGTCTTGCCGGCGCCGTTCGGGCCCAGCAGGCCGAAGAACTCGCCGGGCTGGATGTCGAAGCTGACACCGTCCAGCGCACGGAACTGGCCGTCGCGGTAGGTCTTACTGACATTGGTGAAACGCAGGGCGGGCGGACCGCCGGCCGGCACGGACATGGCGGCCGACTGTTGTGGGGGGCTTGCGGGCATGGGCGGCGATTGTAGGCAGGGGGTCCGTCCCGCGCCGGCCTGGGGTCATGACAGAATGCGCCCACCTCCCCCACCCCTCAACGCCCCCGGGCCCATGGCCACCAAGAAGCCGCGCCGCACCGCCGAACGCATCCTCGAAGTCACGCTGGACCTGTTCAACCGCTTCGGCGAGCCGAACGTCTCCACCACGCTGATTTCGGCGGAGCTCGGCATCTCGCCCGGCAACCTGTATTACCACTACCCGGCCAAGGACGAGCTGATCAACGCGCTCTTCAACCGCTACGACAAGGCCTTGTCGGAGCTGCTGGGGGCGGTGGGCAACGTGCGCAACGTGGAGGACGCCTGGCTGTTCTTCCACATGCTGTTCGAGCTGATCTGGCAGCACCGCTTCCTGTACCGCGACCTCAACGACCTGCTGTCGAAGAACCGCAAGCTGGAGACCCATTTCCAGCACGTGCTGGAGCAGAAGACGCAGGCGATGGTCGGCCTGTTGGGCGGCCTGCAGGCCAGCGGCGCGCTGACGATGCAGGTCCGCGAGGCGGTGCCGACGGCCAACGCGATGGTCGTGCTGCTGAGCTACTGGCTGAGCTACGAATACGTGCGCGATCCGCGCAATGCGCTCGAGCCCGAGCGCGCCGGCGAGGCGCTGATGCGCGGCGCCTTCCATGTGCTGGGACTGCTGCTGCCGTACCTGGAACCCGCCTCGCGCGACCACCTGTTCCAGCTGGTGGGGAAGTACCAGCCGCCAACGGGCGGCGCCTCCCAAGCATGAACGATCGAGTCTCGCCATCGGGACTCGACGTCGGCTTGATGCTTGTCAAACCCCTCTTCGTTTGACTCATCTCTGCCAGTCGGATTGACTGGCTTGAGTCATGCGCGCCCGCCGCTTGATGAATACGGTGCAAGGGCGGCGACATTGCCGCGGACTTGTCTGGAGCATCGAGCATGTTCGGGATTACGCCCTGGGGCCCGTCGTCCTTGTTGAATGACTGGGAGCGGTGGAGGCGGACTGGGCCGCTCGGCTTCGTCGTCCGATTCGGCCTGCTTCGCATCGCGCCATGGTTGGCCGCGCCGATCGTCGGCATGATGATCCTCTCGGGCGTGTCGGTCTCCCTGGTGCGATGGATCGCGTTGGGGACCACCTACCTCGTCATCGGCGTGATCTGGGGCGCGCTCACCTGGCGGACCTGCGAGTCTCGATGGACCCTTTCGCGTGGGAATGACGAGCCTCCCGGCTAGCAGCAAGCTCGGGGCCGGTCCTCCGCACAAACCCTGGATTCGTGCGAAGCCGGACCCCCTGGTCGCGGTTGGCGGCGAAAAACGACACCCTATAAATTAGGGATATCGCATTCACCGACATCAAGGGACCGATTCCATGAAGCGCATCCTGACCACCGCCGCCCTGCTGGCCCTGATCGCCCCGATGGCCCACGCCGCCACCGCCGAGAACGCCGATGCCAAGGCGCTGCGCGCCGAGTGCGCCAGCCAGCACGCGGTGAAGTTCGAGCAGGCCGCCGCCGCCAACGAGTACCGCTTCGTCTACAACCGCGGCGAATACCGCGGCGAAGCCACCGCCGGTCAATCGGTCGCCTGCGGCCAGACGCAGTACGCCGAATACCTGGCCAGCGCCGATCCGGTCCGCGTGATGTCCGCCTACCCGACCGCCGCGGGCCGCCCGCAGCCGGCCAAGAAGACCGCCAAGTAATCGGTCCGTCTTCGACACCAGGCCTCGAACCCGGACATGGAAACCCGGGCTTCGATACGCCGGGGTCCGGAACGACGGGCTCCGGAACGACGAACGCCGCCCTCGGGCGGCGTTTTTCATGGCGGCGGGGCCTGAACCCGGCGCCCGGGGTCAGGCCTTGACCTCCCACGGCAGCATCAGCGCCAGCGTGAGTAGTTGCTGGAACTCGGGCTCGAAGTGGGCCACGATGCGCTCCGGATCGGGGCACAGGCCGGCGTCGGCGATCAGGCCGAACTGCACCTGGCCGGCATAGGTCAGGATGCTGATGCCCAGGCTCATGTCGCCGGCCTGCGGGGCCCAGAACATCACCCGCTCGACGGCCGAGCCGCACAGCTGCAAGGCCTGCGCCGGCCCCGGCACGTTGGTCATCAACGCCGTCGCCTTGCGCGAGAGCGTCTTCAGCATCGCGCGCTGGGCGGCCTTCTCGACCGAGCCCGACGTCGCCATCAGGCCCATCGACAAGGCCGGCTGCAGGCTGTTCTTGAGCGCCTGCGTCTGCGCATGCACCGCGTAGAGCCGCTTGACCGGATTCGTGATGCCCACGGGCAGCGGCAGCGGCACCATGCCGAAGCGGTTGCCCAACTGCCACGCCGTCTCCAGCGGACGCAGGTTCACCGGCACCAGCGCGCGGATCTCCTGGCCGTCCGTGTCGTCGCCGTGTTCGCGCAGATACAGCCCGATCGCCCCGGCGACGCAGTTCAGCAGCACGTCGTTCACCGAGACGTTCATCGACTTGCCGACCGCCTTGACGGCGTCCAGCGGCAGCGGCGCGCCCCAGGCGACGCGCTTGGCTCGTCCGGCCTTGCCCTTGAGACGGGTCTTCGCGTCGTCGGGCGCTTCGGTGAGCGCCGCGGCGTCCTTGAGGACCTGCTTGCCCAGGCGCTCGGCCGGGGAGACATCCGGCGTCCCCGACCCGGCGTGCGCCTGGATCTCGCGGACGGTCCAGGCGTTGATCGGCTTGACCATCGCGTCGGCGAGCCATTCGGGCTCGGCGGCCTCGTCGGGGATGGCCTTCGTTCCCTTGGCGGCCTTGCCTGTCTTCGCAGTCGGCAGCGCCGGCGGCACGGCACCGCCGTCGGTGATCGACAGCAGTACCGCGATCAGCGCGATGCCGTCGGCGATGCAGTGATGCACGCGCGCGATGAGCGCGCTGCTGCCGTCGTAATGTTCGATCAGGTGCAGTTGCCAGAGCGGACGCGCGGGATCGAGCGGCTCGGCGGCGAGGTCGGCGAGACGGTCCTGCAGCGCGCCTTCGAGCGGACGCCCCCGGCGGCGGTTCAAGGTCTCAGGAACGACGTGCCGGGCGATGTCGACCTCGGCGTCCTCGACCCACCAGGCGCGGTCGCCCGCCTCCACGACGCGCTGCCGGAAACGCGGGAAGCGCAGCAGCCGTTCGGCGACGCGCGCCCGCAGGTCCTCAAGCGCGATGGCGGGCTTCAGCAGCAGCACGCCGTGGATGATCATCCGATTGGCTTCGGTGTCCAGGCGCAGCCAGGCGGTGTCGACCTTGGACATCGGCTCGGCGCCCTTCGGCAGGCCGTCGGGGCGACCGGCGCGCCCGTTCCCGGAGGCCTTGAGCGGCGTCTTGCCGGCGGTGCCGCGCTTCGAGGGAGCGGTCGTCGACGGGGTGGACTTGGCGCTCCGGCGGGGGGACGGGCTCGACGCGGCGGGGGTGGGCAATGCGGTCTCCTGGACGGACGGGGCGAAGTACGGGGCGAGGGACGAGGCGCTGACGCCCGGATCATCCGTCATCTAGAGAGGCGGCCCCAGTCCGCACGTGGGGGTGGGGTGGGTAACATCGCGGCCGTCCGTCCCGATTGTCGCCAACGGGACGCCCTGCTCACCGCCACGGGAGACACACCATGAGCCTGAAGGACCAATTCGACGCCGCCGTCGCCGATTCCAAGAATCTGCCCGAGCGCCCGGACAACCAGACGCTGCTGAAGCTGTACGCGCTGTTCAAGCAGGCGACCACCGGCGATGTCGAGGGCGACCGCCCCGGCATGACCGACTTCGTCAACCGCGCCAAGTGGGACGCCTGGAAGAACCTCGAAGGCAAGACCAACGACGAGGCGATGCAGGACTACATCGACCTGGTCGAAGGCTTGAAGTAAGTCCTCAAGTGCCGGCGCTCGCGCCGGACAGGTGCAAGAGCCACCTCCGGGTGGCTTTTGCTTTTCAGAGCAGCTTGAGCGACCCACGACCTCCCACCGAGGGGAAGGCACGTTCGATGCCTGGCAAATGCGCTGTATCCGGTCGTACGCCTTCGACCGTGGGCCCAACCCAGAGTGCCTGCTGAATCCAATTCTGCGCATCGACGGCAACGTCATCGAAACGGCGAATCTGGAAATGGGCGCCAAGCCGAAGCGTCTTGGACCAGAAGTGAAGCCGTTCGACCGACAGCGCGTCCATTGAGAACTTCCGGAGCCCAGCAACCAGCAGATAGCTGACTTCAAGAGGCCGACGACAGTGAGCCACCAAGGACGCCACGCGCTGGTTGCGTCCGGCCACGTCGCTGAAGCAATCCCAATCGACCAGTTGACCGAAGCCGTCCAGGAAGTCCTGTCCCCAATGCTTCAGCTGTCGACCCCTCTGCTCGAAAAGGGTGTTGGCGCGAGCGCCCTGGCATTCCACGAGCAGCAGTCGAGGTGCTGCATCCTCGAAGTCTGGAACGCTGAGTATCGCGAAGTCCGTACGCATGTCGTCGAGCATCAACTCCCTGGCCACATGCGTCGGATAGACATGCCCGCCCGCGTGCGCCAACAACGCCATTCGTTCGGTCGCCGCGCCGAACCATTCCAGCAGAGGTCGCTCACGAAAGCCTTCTTCCGGAGCGGCCGACAACAGAGTTTCCAACTGGCTCGCCGCCTGCACGAGCTGCAGTCGCGAGTGGTGGCAGCGATGAAACTGATTGCCCCGCAAACCTGCCGCTTCCCGCGGCCGTGTGGTGACATGTCGGACCATCGGTCAGTCCTCCCATTCCGGCCAACGGTCGAAGACCGCCTGAATCGTCAACCCATCGGCTGCGCGACTGACCATGACGAAGTCATGCCCGAAACGAGCGGCTTCGCGGCCATTGACAAGCAGGCGCAATGGCAAGGTGCCGTTCATCAACTTCGCATAGAGCTGGCGTTGCCGGCGGTGCGGCCACCATTGCATGCCCCGTTCGGCCACGCCATGCAACGTGATGCCACTACCGCGGGGCGGGGACACCACGCCATGGCAGACGGCGGGGACGACTTGGATCTCGGCCTTGCGCCGCCAGCGCATCGGCGCGCGGGAACCCGGTGACCGGGCGCTGTGAATCATCGACATGAGGAGCACTCCAACTTCAAAGGAGGTGCGCAGTCTAGAAATCACATCGGACAGAAGATAGCGTCGATTGGGGAACGGTTGATCGCGATCAAACGATGCTGGAATCAAACCGCCCAAGTTGCGTTGTCGCGGCGCCAACGACTTGACATCGCCCTGGCAGATGCGGTTCAGCGCGCCAACTCCGCCCTACGCTCATCCTTCGGCAGTTTCGCCAGCCGCTGCACTTCGGCATAGAAGCGCGGCCAGTCCGCGCCCTGCCGCTCGAACAGCCGGACGAAGTCCGGCACCAGGTCCGTGTAGCTGCCCTGGATCGCCAGCGCCGGCGTGTTCAGGCCCAGCACCCAGCGGTCGAAACGCGTGTCGCCGTTCCACCGGTCGCGCTTGATCGCCTCGTAGTCCGCGCGCAGCTTCGCGAAGGCCGCGGCCTTGCCGGCGCGTTTCTCATCGTCGCTGGCTGTGCTGCGGAACACGTCCTGCAGCTGCTCCCGCGTCGACTTGAGCAAGGCCTGGATCTCGTCCTGACGGCGTCTCGACTGCTCGTCGTCGCGCAGCGCCTCGGGCCGATCCTTCAGCCAGCGCGCCACGCCGATCTGCTCGACCGCCGTCGCGAAGCTCTCGTTGAATGCGGTGTCGTCGCCCGCATACGCGACCTGGTGGGCCAGCTCGTGGAAGATCATCCGCGCCAGCTGGGCCTCGGGATAGCGAATGAAGGTGTTCAGCAGCGGATCACCGCCCAGCCAGTTGCTCCAGCCCAGCGACGAGTACGCCGGCACGCCGTACACGTAGGGTTCGAAGCCGTCCTTGCGGAGCTCCTGCGCCAGCTCGCGCGCATCGTGCGGATCGAAGTAGCCGCGGTACCCGGCGCAGCCCATGATCGGGTAGCACCAGGTCTTGAGCTGCAGGCTCAGCTCCGGGGTCGCGACGACGTTCCACACCGCCGCGCCGCGCTTGAGATCGGCGTAGCGGCGGTAGCTGTCGTTGTCCGGCAGCTTGAGTTCCGAGGACGCGTAATCGCGCAGCGATTTCGACAGCTCGAGCTGCTGGCGGATCTCCGGGTCCAGGTCTTGCTGACCCAGCCATTCGTCGACGGGCCTGGCCGAGCGCACCAGCGACAGGTGCCCCGACAACGACTGGCCGTAGTACGACAGCTGTGCGCAGCCGCCGAGCGCCGTCATCGCCAGCAGCACAGGCGCGGCCAGCAGGAGCAGCAGCAGCAGTCGTCGCGCGCGTTTCGTCATCGTTGCGGGCATCGTTCGGTGCGCCTTGCACCCGGCTCAGGCCGCGGCCACTTCGACCAGGCAGTCGTAGAAGCACGGCGCGCGTCCGAGGTCGGTCAGCCGCTGGTGCGTGACCTCGTTGACGTTGCGGCCGTCCGCGCCCAGCTTGCGCCACCAGATGCCCAACCCGTGCACGACGCCCTCGCGGGCCCGTGCGCTCACGTCCAGCCGGCACGCATAGCTGCCGCGGTCGTTGAACACGCGCACCAGCTGGCCATCGGCAAGTCCGCGCGCCGCGGCGTCGCCGGCGCTCATCTCCAGCACCTGCTCGCCTTCGATGTCGCGCAGGCTCTTCACGTTCACGAAGGTGCTGTTCAGGTGATTGCGCGCCGGCGGCGAGATCATCGCCAGCGGATAGCGCGCCGCGAGAGCCGGGTCGCTCGCCCGGCTCTCGTAGTTGGGCACGTAGTCCGCGCCACGCGCATCGGCCTTCCCGTTCGCCGACGGGAAGCCGCCTTGCGCGAACGGCGCCTCCGCCAGCGGCAGCTTGAACCAGCCGCGTTCGCGCAGCTGCGCCAGATCGACGTCGTCGCGGAACGCCTGGCGCAACAGCGTTTCGTCGTCTTCGTGGAAGGCCGGCTCGTCGAAGCCCATCGCCGCCGCCAGTGCGCGGAAGATCGCGGTGTTCGGCCGGGCCTCGCCCAGCGGCGCGATCGCGGCCTCGTTCACCAGCACGTCGGTGTGGCCGTAGCTGGTGTGGATGTCCAGGTGCTCCATCTGCGTCGTGGCCGGCAGCACGTAGTCGGCCAGATCGGCGGTGTCCGTCATGAAGTGCTCCAGCACCACCGTCAACAGGTCCTCGCGCTGGAAGCCCGCCACGACCTTCGGCGACTCCGGCGCGACCGCGACCGGGTTGCTGTTGTAGACGATCAGCGCCTCCACCTTCGGGCCGAACGCGGGCGACGCCTCGCGCAGCAGGTCGTCGCCGATCGTGCTCATGTTGATCGTCCGCGAGGGGCGGCCGGCACGCAGGTCCGGACGCTCCAGCGCCGGGTTCTTGAACGGCGCGAACCAGCCGGAACTCGACAGCAGGAGCCCGCCCGCGCGATGGCGCCACGCGCCGGTCAGGCAGGGGAGCAGCGCGATCAGCCGCACCGCGTTCCCGCCGCCGCGCACGCGCTGCATGCCGTAGTTCAGCCGGATGGCCGCCGGCGTCAGCGTCGCGTAGTCCCGGGCCAGGCCGCGGACCTCGTCCGGCGTGAGCCCGCATTCGGCCGCGGTGCGTTCGGGCGGCCACGCGAGCGCCCGCTCGCGCAACTCGTCCCAGCCGTCAACGTACCGGACGAGGTAGTCGTGATCGAGCCAGTCGTGGGCGATCAGTTCGTGCATCAGCCCCAGCGCCAGCGCGCCGTCCGTGCCCGGCAGCAGGGCCAGGTGTTGATGGCACTTGTCGGCGGTCTCGGTCTTGCGCGGATCGATGCACACCAGCTTCGCGCCGTTGCGCTTGGCCTGGTTCGCGAAGGTCCAGAAATGCAGGTTGGACGCGATCGAGTTGCTGCCCCAGATGACGATCAGCTTCGATTCCGCGAAGTGCGGCAGGTGCATGCCGACCTTGTGTCCATAGGTCGCCGCCAGCCCCGCGCCGCCCGCCGACGCGCAGATCGTGCGGTCCAGGCAGGACGCGCCCAGCCGGTTGAAGAAACGCCCCGCCATCGCCTCGCCCTGCAGCATCCCCATCGTGCCGGCGTAGCTGTAGGGCAGGATCGCCTGCGGATCGCGCGCCGCGACGGCCTTCAGCCGGCCGGCGATCTCGGCGATCGCCTGGTCCCAGCCGATGCGCTCGAAACGCGGCGCCTCGTGCTTCGCGCTGACGCGCTTGAGCGGATGCAGCACCCGTTCCTCGTGATAGGTCCGCTCGGGATATCGCGACACCTTCGTGCACAGCGCACCGTGGGTGCTCGGATGCTCGGGTTGACCCTGCACCTTCACGACCTTGCCGTCCTCGACCGTGATGCGCAACGCGCAGGTGTCCGGACAGTCGTGCGGGCAGGCTCCCTTGACGATGCGCGTGCCGCGATCGGCGGCCTGTGGCGGGAGGTTCACGGCGGATTCAGAGAGGACGGACGACATGCGTCAACTATTGCACAGGCGCCACACCCTTGCGTTTTCTTACCGGAGTCGGCGACAACGCTGGACGCACGAGCCGCTAAGCTCGCGCGCCAGGAGGCCGAAATAGGTCGTGTCGAGCCTCCTGGCGCGCTTGCCCTCCGGCGGACGCCACAATATCAATTCGCACCCCTCTGGGAGTCCCCCTTGGATCGCCGCCAACTTCTCGCCTCCGCCAGCGCCCTGGGCGCGCTCGCCACCCTGCCCATCCCGACGGCCGTCCGCGCACAAGGCAAACGCCTGGTGTTGGGTCAGTCGGTGCCGCTGACGGGCGCCGCCGCCCAGCTGGGCATCCAGATGCAGGCCGGCGCGAAGCTGTTCTTCGACGCCCAGAACGCCGCCGGCGGCATCAACGGCACGACCATCGAGCTGCGCACGCTGGACGACGGCTATGAGCCCGACCGCTGCAAGGCCAACACCGAGAAGCTGATCGCCGACGACGTGTTCGCGCTGTTCGGCTACGTCGGCACGCCGACCTCGCTGGCCGCGCTGCCGCTGGTCAACCAGGCCAAGATCCCCTTCGTCGCCCCCTTCACCGGCGCCGAGGCGCTGCGCGACCCGTTCAGCCCGTGGGTCTACCATGTGCGGGCCTCGTACTACGACGAGACCGCGCTGATCGTGAAGCAGCTGACCCATCTGGGCCTGATGCGCATCTCGGTCTTCCATCAGAACGACGCCTACGGCAAGGCCGGCCTGGACGGCGTGCTGCGCGCGATGAAGCCGCTGGCGCTGCAGCCGCAGGCCACCTCCACCGTCGAGCGCAACAGCGTCGAGGTGACCAAGGCCGTCAAGGACCTGATCCAGAACGGCGCGCCGCCCGAGGCCATCGTCATGATCAGCGCCTACAAGAGCTGCGCCGCCTTCATCCGCGCCGCCCGCAAGGCCGGCTACGGCGGCGTGTTCTACAACGTGTCCTTCGTCGGCACGCAGTCGCTGCTGGACGAGCTCGGCAAGGACGCGATGGGCGTGGTCGTCAGCCAGGTCATGCCCTATCCGTTCGGCTCGCAGGTCGGCGTGGTCCACGAGTACCAGCAGGCCGCCACCAAGGCCGGCCAGAAGTTCAACTACACCGCCATCGAGGGCTACATCGGCGCCAAGGTCATCAGCGAAGGCATCCGCCGCATGACCCGCCCGACCCGCGAAGGCCTGGTCGCGGCGCTCGACACCCTGGCGAACTACAACGTCGGCGGCTTCAACGTGAACTTCAAGCCCAACAAGCATGTCGGATCGAGCTTCGTCGAGATGACGATGCTGACCAACGACGGGCGCGTCAAGCGCTGACCTGCCCTCCCCGGGCAGACCCGGACGCCGGATCGCACGCCGCTGGCGGCGACGATCCGGACCCGCGGGTACACTGGTCCGACCACAGCGGCGCCGCCCTGAGCGGCGCCGCGGCCTTTCTGGCCCGCGGCAAGCCCGACGCGCTGTCGCGACGACATCGGAGTGCCCGCCCATGAAGCTGATCGAACCCATCCTGGCCGACGCCCCGGCCATCGCCAAGCTGCGACGTGACCTGCACGCGCATCCCGAACTCTGCTTCCACGAGGAACGCACCGCCGACGTGGTCGCGCAGGCGCTGACCGACTGGGGCATCGAGATCCACCGCGGCCTGGGCAAGACCGGCGTGGTCGGCATCATCAAGGGCCGCGACGGCGGCGCCAGCGGCCGCACGCTGGGCCTGCGCGCCGACATCGACGCGCTCCCCATCACCGAGCACAACACCTTCGCCCACGCCAGCAGGCACCCCGGCAAGATGCACGCGTGCGGCCACGACGGCCACACCGCGATGCTGCTGGCCGGCGCCAAGCACCTGGCGTCGCAGCGCGACTTCGACGGCACCGTCTACGTCGTGTTCCAGCCGGCCGAGGAAGGCGGCGGCGGCGCCCGCGAGATGATCAAGGACGGGCTGTTCACGAAGTTCCCGATGGAAGCCATGTTCGGCATCCACAACTGGCCGGGCATGGCCGCCGGCCAGTTCGCGTTGAAGAGCGGCCCGGTCTTCGCCTCGAGCAACGAGTTCAAGGTCACCATCAAGGGCAAGGGCGCGCACGGCGCGATGCCGCACCTGGGGACCGATCCCGTGGTCGTGGCCGCGCAGCTGGTGCAGGCCTACCAGACCATCATCACCCGCAACAAGCGGCCGATCGACGCGGGCGTGATCTCGGTGACGATGATCCACGCCGGCGAGGCCACCAACGTCATCCCCGAGAGCTGCGAACTGCAGGGCACCGTCCGCACCTTCACGCTGGAGACGCTGGACCTGATCGAGCGCCGCATGAAGCAGATCACCGAGGCCACGGGGGACGCCTTCGAGGTCCAGTGCGAGTTCTCGTTCCACCGCAACTATCCGCCGACGATCAACCACGCCGCCGAGACCGAGTTCGTCCGCGGCGTGCTGACCGAGATGCTGGGCGCATCCAACGTGCAGGCCTTCGAGCCCACCATGGGCGCCGAGGACTTCAGCTACTACCTCCAGGAAGTGCCGGGCTGCTACTTCCTGATCGGCAACGGCGACGGCAGCCACCGCGAAGGCGGTCATGGCCTGGGGCCCTGCATGCTGCACAACCCGAGCTACGACTTCAACGACGAGCTGATCCCGCTGGGCGGCTCGATGTGGGTCCGGCTGGTGGACGCCTGGTTCAAGCAGGCCCGATGACGGGTTCCGACCGATGACCGACGACCAGGAAAAGACCGTCCTCGACGACACCCACCGCTGGCTGCAGCGGGCGGTGATCGGCTTGAACCTGTGCCCCTTCGCCAAGAGCGTGGAGGTCAACCAGCGGCTGCGCACCGTGGTCAGCGCGGCCCGCACGCCCGAGGACCTGCTCAAGGAACTGGCCCACGAGCTGCTCGCGCTCAATCGCGCCGATCCGGACGAGACCGAGACCACCTTGCTGGTCCACCCCTGGGTGCTGAACGACTTCCTGGACTTCAACGACTTCCTCGGCGCCGCCGATGCGCTGGTCGAGGACCTGGACCTGGACGGCGTGCTCCAGGTCGCGAGCTTCCACCCGGACTACCAGTTCGACGGCACCGACGCGGACGACGTCGACAACCTCAGCAACCGCTCGCCCTACCCCACGCTGCACCTGCTGCGCGAGGAGAGCATCGAGCGCGCCGTCGAGACCATGCCCGACACCGACGCGATCTACGAGACCAACATCGACACGCTGCGCCGGATCGGCCGCAAGGGCTGGGAGGCGCTGGACGTCGAGGCGAAGCTGCCGCTGGCCCAGCGCATCACGCGCGAGGACTGAGCCCGCCGAGAGGCCGCTGGCCCTCACCCCTCCCCTCTCCCGCAAGCGGGAGAGGGGGCAAAAAGGGCTTGGGCAAGGGCTGCGATCGTGGCAGACCTGATGTCCTGATTTGACCGCGACTGGTCCGCCGGCGGCGCGACGGATCGACCCGTCGCCGGCACGATGACTCCTATCAACCACCCGATGGAGTCCTTGATGACCACCGCCTCGAACACCGCCGCCCACGCCACCCCCACGACCGCCGTCCTGCTGATTGACGTGCAGGAGTCGTTCCGCCACCGCCCGTACTGGGACGAGACCACCTGGCCCGCGTATCTCGAACGCACCAACGCCCTGCTCGACGGCGCGGCGGCTCGTGGCCTGCCGATCATCCGCATCCTCCACAGCGACGGCCCCGAGACGGCGGACAACCCCTTCTCGCTGGTCAGCGGCCACGTCCGCCCGCTGGACGGGCTGGCCCAGGTGCCCATCGCCGCCGAGTTCCTCAAGCGCCGCCACAGCGCGCTGGTCGGCACGGGGCTGTCGGTGTGGCTGACCGAGCATGGCATCCGCCGGCTGATCGTCGCGGGCATCCGCACCGAGCAGTGCTGCGAGACCACCACCCGCCACGCCAGCGACGAGGGCTGGACCGTCGACTACGTGACCGAGGCGACGCACACCTTCCCGATCCCGCACGCCAGCGGTGTCGTGGTCGGCGTCGCCGACCTCAAGCTGCGCACCGAGGTCGCCCTGCAGGGCCGCTTCGCCGAGATCGTGAGCGTCGAGCAGGCGCTGGCCCGCGCGGTCTGAGCGCATACTGCGGCGATGTCCTTTTTAGATTCCGTTTCGGCGCCCGATCCGGCTTCCGGCGCCACTCGGGACGCCGCCCTCGTCGACGTCTGGATCCTGGTCGAGCGCCACACGCTGCTGCTCGACCTGGCCGGCGCCGCCGAGGCGCTGCGGCTCGCCAACCAGGCCCTGCGCCGTCGCGGCGAGCCGGAGGCGTTCCGGCTGCGGTACTGCGCCGCGAGCGAATCGGCGTCCACGTCGGTCGGCCTGACGCTCGCCGCGCTGGAACCGCTGCCGGCGCTCGGCGAGCGGGATTGGCTGATCCTGAGCGGCCGGCGACATCCGCATCCGGACGACCCGCCGACCGACACCACCGACCGGGAAGACGCCTTGCGCATCGAGCGCTGGCTGCATCGCGAAGGCAGCGCATTGCTGGCGGGCGGACAGGGCCGGCTGCTGAGCATCTGCGCCGGTGCGCTGCTGGCGGCGCGGGCCGGGCTGCTGGACGGCCGCCGCTGCACGACCCACCACGAGGCGTTGGACGCGCTGCGCGACGCCGCGCCCCGTGCCGACGTGCAGGCGAACCGGGTGTTCGTGCTCGATGGTCCGCTGGCCAGCAGCGCGGGCATCACGGCCGGCATCGATCTGGTGCTGGCGCTGATCGCCGAGCACTGCGGCGAGGCGATCGCCGCGTCGGTGGCGCAGGTGATGGTCGTCTACCTGCGCCGCGGCGCGCAAGATCCGGAGCTGTCGCCGATGCTCGCGCACCGGCACCATCTGCATCCGGCGCTGCACCGCGTGCAGGACGCCGTCTGCGGCGATCCGCGCGCCGACTGGAGCCTCGCCCGCATGGCGGAGGTGGCGCACGTCACGCCCCGGCACCTCACCCGGCTGTTCGCGCAGCACGGCGGCACGACGCCGCTCGATTACCTGCGCGCGATCCGGCTGGAACTGGCCCGGCGCGAACTCCAGCGCGGGGTACGACCGGCGCAGGCGGCGCTCGCGGCCGGCTTCAGCTCGGACCAGCAACTCCGTCGCACCCGCCGCCGGATGGGCGCTCCGGCTTAGCATCACTTCCTCGGGGCCGGATCCTGGTGAACCCTTGCCGGCCCGTCTTTTGCCCTGCGCCGGGCTAGCACAATTCACATAAATCCAAGTCAAGCGGGATTCGTGCACTTCTGGTAACTTGCGCGCCCACAGTGAACGAGGAGCGGCATTTGAACGATTGGTTGAAGCGACTGGAGGCCCTGGATCCGGCCCGTCTGGCGGGCATGCGCCGCGGCGTGGAGAAGGAAAGCCTGCGCGCGCAACCGAGCGGCGCCTCCCTGGCACTGACGCCGCACCCGACGGCGCTCGGCTCCGCGCTGACGCACGAGACCGTCACCACCGACTTCAGCGAATCGCAGCTCGAGCTGATCACCGGGGTGCACGCGTCCGCCGAGGACTGCGAACGCCAGCTGACCGAAATCCACCAGGCCGTCTACCGCTGTCTCGGGAACGAACTGATGTGGGCGTCGAGCATGCCCTGCCAGCTCCCGGCCGACGAGACCATCCCCATCGGCCGCTACGGCGCCTCCAACATCGGGCGTGCCAAGAGCGTCTACCGCATGGGATTGGGGCACCGCTACGGGCGGCGCATGCAGACCATCTCCGGCATCCATTACAACTGGTCGATGCCGGGCCTGGACAACGCGGACCACTTCGCGCTGATCCGCAACTTCCGCCGCCACTCCTTCCTGCTGCTGACGCTGTTCGGCGCGTCGCCGGCGCTGTGCGCGAGCTTCGTCGCCGGCCGCGAGCACGGCCTGCAGCCGCTGGTCGACGGCACGCTGCACATGCCTTACGGCACCTCGCTGCGCATGGGCCGCCTCGGCTACCAGAGCGACGCGCAGGCCTCGCTGGCGGTGAGCTACAACAGCATCGACGGTTATGCCGCCTCGCTGCAGGACGCGCTGACGCGCCCGTATGCGGCCTACGAGAAGGTCGGCGTCGTCAATCCGGGTGGCGAGTACAACCAGCTGTCGACGACGCTGCTGCAGATCGAGAACGAGTTCTACGGCACGATCCGCCCCAAGCGCACGATCCGCTCGGGCGAGCGCCCGCTGCACGCGCTGCGCGAGCGCGGCGTCGAATACATCGAGGTCCGCTGCATGGACCTGGACCCATTCGAGCCGGTCGGCATCGCCGCGAGCACGATGCGTTTCCTGGACCTCTTCCTGCTGCACTGCTGGCTGACGGACAGCCCGAACGACACGCCGGAGGAACTCGGCGCGCTGGCGCGCAACCAGCACCGCACCGCCTCGGCCGGCCGTGAACCCGGCCTGAAGCTGGAGCGCCGCGGCGGCGAGGTGTCGCTGCGCGACTGGGGCCGCGAACTCCTGGGCGAGTTCGCGCCGATCGCAGCCAAGGTGGACGCGACCCTGGGCGGCTCGCTGTACCGCGAGGCGCTCGCGCAGGCGCTCGAGCGCTGGGACGATCCCGATCAACTGCCGTCGGCCCGCGTGCTGGCGGCGATGCGCGCGAAGTACGAGTCCTCGCACCTGGCCTTCGTCGCGGCGCAGTCGGAGGCGTCGCGCCGCCAGATGCTGGAGGCGCCGCTGCCCGACGGCCTGATGGCGCGCTTCGACCAGTCGGCGCGCGCCTCGCTGGAGGCGCAGGCCGCGATCGAAGCGGCGGACACCGTCGACTTCGAGACCTTCCGTCAGCAGTATCTCGATCCCGCGCAGTTGCGCGGTTGAGCCACACGCCGCGGGGCGTTCCTGAATTCAGATCGACAGGCGAACTGATCGGCGCGTCTGTCAACTGACATCGCTTTCCCCCATCGGGAGAGCGCATGCCTCCGGTCAAATTCCCTGGCGCATCAGGCTCCGGCTTCCCTTCCAACGACAGCGATATCCAGCAGCCCGAACAGACTCCGGGCGAACCACCGTTCGAGCGACGGTTACTGGAGACACTGGGCCACGAGCATCGCGAGATCCTCGGACAGTTCTTCAGGGCGGACTTCCTGCGGCAGGTATTCGACGACTGCGAGCACACGCTTGAACAGGACCGGGATGCGGCGCTGCGCCGGCTTCGCCAGACCGGCGTGGCGCCAGCGCAGGCCCAGGTGCTGCTGGACAAGATGACCGCGGTGCTGCAAGACGCGCGGCTCACCATCAACATGCCGCTCGAGCGGCTGCTCGAGTTCATGGCGCCCGGCTCCGGTGGCGAGTACCTCAACTGCTTCGCCCGCTCAGGCCAGATACAAAAGCGCCCCGACTACGTTCCGCAACGCGCGAAGCTCGAGGAGCAGGCCCTGGGCATGCACGAGACGCTGGCCAGGAGCGCCTACCGCGACTTTGGACAATACCGCTCCGCCAACGGCGGAGACGGCGGCAATCCTTCGTTCCAGTGGACCAGCCGCCCACTCTATTGCGCGGTGGATTTCCTGAAGTCACCGCGCGGAGGGGCTCAGGCTTACGGGAAGTCCTACCTCGTTCTGGCCGAGCACATGAAGCACGTCAGCACGTTTTCGTCGGTCGATTCATTCGCTCGCGACCTGTCGCCATCGAGGAGCAGAATGGTGAAGCCGGAGCGTGTCTGCACCTGGCACCATTTTCCCCGCCTGATCGTCCACGCCCAGAACAACGAGGTCGGCTACAACTGCCTGACCACATTGAAAGACGCCGCCGCCGGTATCGTCGGCAAGGTGCCGGCCCGCTACGGCAAAGGCAAGAAACACGGCTACATCGAGGCGCAGATCCATGGCCGGCTGAAGCTGGACCGCGATGTGAAGGAGATCCACATCTGTCGGTCGGAGCTTGAGCAGTTGCAGCCCGAGTCACGGCGGGACGCGTTGCTCAAGGCGATGGAGAAGCGGAACCGCCAGTTGGGCCGGCGCTTCTTCATCGTGGACTGAAGTTCCCGCGAAAGGCGACGGGTCCGGTGCTCAGCCCGGCAGCGACGAGCTGCGCAGCTCGTCGTGGCGCTTCTGCAATTCCTGACGCAGCTTCTTGCGCTCCAGCGCCGCGTCCCAGCGGCGCTGCTCGTCCGGGGTCGTCGGCGTGCGCGTGGGCACCGGCACGGGGCGCCCGTCCTCGCCGACCGCCACCATCGTGAAGAAGCAGCTGTTGGCGTGGCGCACGACCTGGTCGCGGATGTTCTCGGTGACGACCTTGATGCCGATCTCCATCGACGAGGTGCCGGCGTAGTTCACCGTCGCCAGGAAGCTGACCAGCTCGCCGACATGGATCGGCTGGCGGAACATCACCTGGTCCACCGACAGCGTCACCGTGTAGCGGCCCGCATAGCGGCTGGCGCAGGCGTACGCGACCTGGTCGAGCAGCTTCAGGATGGTGCCGCCGTGCACGTTGCCGGAGAAGTTGGCCATGTCCGGCGTCATCAGCACGGTCATCGTGAGTTGATGGGAAGGCAGGTCCATGGCGCGGGATCCGGCATCGGATCAGGGAGTGAGGGAGTGGCCGCCATGGTGCCAGACTCCTGGGGCCCCGAGGTTCCCTCTTATGGCGCTTGCCGCTGACACGCGCGTCGGTTAGGGTGGATGCCAGGAGGTTCCATGGTCCAGGTCCAGCAGCCCAGCATCGTCGACACGCGCGGTGCCCAGATGTTCCCCGCGCTCGGCGTCGCCGACATCGCGCGCGTCGCGCGTTTCGGCCGGTTCCGGCGTTATTCCCAAGGCGAGTGGGTCGTCCGCGCCGGCGACACCGGCATGGGCATGATCCTGATCCTCAGCGGCGAGATCACCGTGTCGCAGCGCGACAGCCTCGGCCACGTGACGCCGATCCACCGGCACGGGCCCGGCGGTTTCCTCGGCGAGGTCGGCCAGCTCAGCGGCCGGCCCTCCTTCATCGATGCGATCGCAGAGACCGAGGTCGAGGCCGTCGACGTCAGCCCGCCGCAACTGCGCGCGCTGCTGATCGGCGAGGCCGATCTGGGCGAGCGCCTGACCCGCGCCTTCATCCTGCGCCGCGTCGGGCTGATCGAGGCCGGCGCCAGCGGTGCGACGCTGATCGGCCGGGGCAAGTCCGCGCCGGTGATGCGGCTGCGCAGCTTCCTGGGCCGCAACGGCTACCCGCACCAGCAGCTGGAGCCCGACCAGAACGAGGACGCCAAGGCCCTCGCCGACCAGTACATGACCGAGGGCGTGCAGATGCTGGTCATCTGCCCCGGCGGCGAGGTCCTGGTCGATCCGACGGACGATGAAGTCGCGCGCTGCATGGGCATCGTCGACATGCGCGAGCGGACCGAGCTGTACGACGTCGCCATCATCGGCGCCGGCCCAGCGGGCCTCTCGTCGGCCGTGTACGCGGCGTCCGAGGGGCTGTCGGTGCTGGTGCTGGACTGCCGCTCGTTCGGCGGCCAGGCGGGCGCGAGTTCGCGGATCGAGAACTACCTCGGCTTCCCGACCGGCATCTCCGGCCAGGCGCTGGCGGGCCGGGCCTTCGTCCAGGCCCAGAAGTTCGGCGCGGACATGCTGATCCCCGCGAAGGTCATGCAGATGAGCTGCGAGCGGCAAGGCATGGAGGACGAACTCCACCTGTCGCTCGAGGACGGCCGCAAGGTGCGCGCCCGCACCGCGGTGATCGCCACCGGCGCGCGCTACCGGCGGCCCAATATCGAGGAGTTGACCCGCTTCGAGGGCCGCGGCGTCTGGTACTGGGCCTCGCCGATCGAGGCCCGCATCTGCAGCCGGCAGACGGTGGTCATTGTCGGCGGCGGGAACTCGGCGGGACAGGCGGCGGTGTTCCTCGCCAACCACGCGGCGAAGGTCATCATGCTGATCCGCGGTCCGGGGCTGGCGGCGACGATGTCGCGCTACCTGATCGACCGCATCCAGGGCACGGCCAACATCGAACTGCTGCCGCACCAGGAGCTCTGCCAGCTCGAAGGCGGGGACGCGCTGGAAGCCGTGAGCTGGCGCGACCGCCGCAACGGCCAGGAACGCAGACTGGCGCTGCAGCACCTCTTCATGTTCATCGGCGCCGAGCCGGAGACCGGCCTGATCGCCGAATGCGGCCTGGAGCTCGACCAGGCCGGCTTCATCATCACCGGCCGCGCCTGCGCCTGCCCGCTGTCCGAGTACAAGCCGGAGCCGCTGGAATCCAGCATCCCCGGCGTGTTCGCGGTCGGCGACGTGCGTTCGGGTTCGGTGAAGCGCGTCGGCGGCGCGATCGGCGAAGGCGCACAGGTCGTCGCCAGCATCCACCAGTACCTGGCCCGCCAGGACGCGGCGCGCGCCGAGCGCCTCAGCCCTGCCGCCGTGGCTCGCGTGACGGCCTGAGGCAGGCGGGGCCCCCCCGCCGATTCCCGCTGACGCCCCCTTTCCGGAGCGGCGCTTCGCCATAGAATGCGAATAATTGTTATTTGCAAACTGGGCGCCGTCCGATGCTGTCTCCCGAATCCCGCCGTCTCTGGGCCTGGCCGATCGCGCTGGGCCTGCTGAGCACCTCCGGCCTGCTCACCGCGCTGGTGTCGGACGACTGGGGCGACGCCTGGTCCTGGGTCGGTCTGGGCGTGCCGGTGGCGGTCATCGCCTGGTACGCGTGGCGGCCGCAGCGCTCCCAACGCAAGGCCTGAGGACACGACGATGCTGAGCTCGCGCGCCATCCGCGTCTGGACCTGGCTTCACAAGTGGACGAGCCTGGTCTGCACGCTGTTCATGCTGCTGCTGTGCCTGACCGGCCTGCCGCTGATCTTCCATCACGAGATCGGTCACCTGCTCGGCGACGAGATCGAGGCGCCCGAACTGCCCGCCGCGATGGACAAGCAGCGCGTGTCGCTGGACGTGATGGCCAAGGCGGCCAACGCGGTCCATCCGACGATGGTGATCCAGTACGCCGGCGAGAACGAAGACGACCCGCGCCTGTGGTGGTTCACGCTGGCCCCGACGCCGGCGCCGACCGATCAGTTCAAGTCGGTCGCCGTCGATGCCCGAACGGGCCTGGCGGTGCGCGAGTACCGCATCGGCGAAGGTTTCATGGACCTGATGTTCCGGCTGCACGTCGACCTGTTCGCGGGTCTGCCGGGCAAGCTCTTCCTCGGCCTGATGGGCCTGCTGCTGCTGATCGCGCTGGTCAGCGGCGTGGTGCTCTACGCGCCGTTCATGCGCAAGCTCGACTTCGGCGCCGTGCGCAAGAACCGCTCGACGCGCGTGAAGTGGCTGGACCTGCACAACCTGGTCGGCATCGTGACGCTGGTGTGGTGCTTCGTCGTCGGTGCGACCGGGATGATCAACACCTGGGCGGAGCTGCTGGTGCAGTACTGGCAGTACGACAAGGTCACCGCGCTGCTGGCGCCGTACAAGGACCAGCCGCTGCTCACCGCTGCCGAGCGCGCGCCGCTGCAGGGGTCGCTGGACACGGCGATGCAGGTCGGCGCCCAGCGCAAGGTCTCGTTCATCGCGTTCCCCGGCACCGCCTTCTCGAGCCCGCACCACAACACCTTCTTTCTGAAGGGCACGACGCCGTTGACGTCGAAGCTGCTGCAGCCGCTGCTGATCGACGCGAAGACCTCGCAGCTCACGGCGGCACCGGCGCTGCCGTGGTACCTGACGGCGCTGCTGGTGTCGCAGCCGCTGCACTTCGGCGACTACGGCGGCATGCCGATGAAGATCCTGTGGGCGCTGCTGGACGTGGCGACCATCGTCGTGCTCGGCAGCGGCCTCTACCTGTGGGTGCGCAAGCCGCAGGGCGCCAGGACAGACAAGAAGGGCGCGAAGGGCGCGTCGGCCTCGACCGCCGACGACCTGGACGACGCCAAGAATCCCGAAACCGCGGCCGCCTGATCGCCAGTCCGCACGATCACACTCACCGCACATGCCTGACTCGCACAAGCCCGATTCCCCCAAGCACCAGATCGAGAGCCTGCAATCCAGCGGCCTGAAGGCCACCCTGCCGCGCATCAAGGTGCTGCAGATCTTCGAGCAATCGGACCAGCGCCACCTCAGCGCCGAGGACGTCTACCGCGCGCTGCTGCTCGACGGCGCGGACATCGGCCTGGCGACCGTCTACCGGGTGCTGATGCAGTTCGTCGAGGCGGGGCTGCTGGCGCGGCAGCACTTCGAATCGGGCAAGGCGGTGTTCGAGCTCAACTCCGCCCAGCACCATGACCACATGGTGTGCCTGGCCTGCGGCCGGGTGGAGGAGTTCTACGACGCCGGCATCGAGCAGCGTCAGCGCGAGATCGCCGAAGAGCGGGGCTACGAGCTGGTCGAGCATGCGCTCGCGCTGTACGGGCTGTGCTCGAACCCGGAGTGCCGGGCGAAGCGCCACCGTTGAAGGGCCGGCTGAATCCGAGGCGTCTGTCGCAAGGCGCGCACAATCCGGCGCTTCCCTGTTGAATACTGTATGGGCATACAGTATATTTCCATCCATCGCAGCCAACCCGGCTGCAGCAGGAGATGGTCATGCAGATGCTCAAGCAAACGGTCTGGTCTTCGTTGAACAACGCGGATGCCTGGGTGGTCTGCATCGGCGTCATGTCCTGCCTCGGACTGGCGACGGGCCTGCTGGGTTGAGATCCTAGCTCAGCCTGGCGAGCCCTTCGCCTCCAGCGTTCCGTTCGCGGAGCCACGGTCCCTGCTTCGAGGGGCCATTTTCAGTTCTCACACCTTTCGTCCGCTCGACTTGAGCAACGCCTGACCCCGGTCCTGGACGTTGCTCAAGCGGCGGACTTTTTTTGTCCGCCCCATCCATCCGGTGCAGCCTGTCCGTCCTTCACGAAGTCGACGAAGGCACGCAACGGCGCGGGCAGGTAGCGCCGGCCCGGGTAGTAGAGGAACGGACCGCTGAAGGACACCCACCAGTCCTCGAGTACCGGCACGAGCGCGCCGCTGTCCAGGTGCGGTCGCACCCAATCCTCGAAGGTCTGGATGACGCCGCCACCCGCGACCGCCACGTCGATCGCCAGGTCCAGGCCGCCGCCCAGGCGCACGATCATCGGACCGTCGGGATCGACGGTGACGACTTCGCCTTCGCGCTGGAACTCGTAGGCGGGCATCGTTCCGCTCGGGAAGCGGCCTCGCAGGCAGCGGTGGGCGAGCAGGTCACGCGGATGTGCCGGCTGGCCGTGCTCGGCGAGGTAGGCCGGCGATGCCGCCGTGACCATGCGTTGCGTCCGCGGGCCGATAGGCACTGCGATCATGTCCTGCTCCAGCCGCTCCTCATAGCGGATGCCGGCATCGCAGCCGGCGGCGAGGACGTCGACAAAGCTCTCCTCGACGGTGATGTCGAGCTTGATGTCCGGGTACGCCTTCAGGAATGCCGGGACGATCTTGGGCAGCACGAGCCGCGCGGCACTCGCCGGCACATTGAGCCGCAGCGTGCCGGCCGGCCGCTCGCGGAAACCGTTGACGACGTCGAGTGCCGCCTCGACCTCGCCCAGTGCGGGTCCGAGTCGGTCCAGCAGGCGTGCACCGGCTTCGGTCGGCGCGACGCTGCGGGTGCTCCGATGCAGCAGCCGGACGCCGAGCCTGGTCTCCAGCCGACGCACCGCCTCGCTCAGTCCTGACGGACTCATGCCCGACTGCCGCGAAGCCTCCCGGAAGCCGCCCGATCGCGCCACGGCGAGGAAGGCCGACAGATCGCCCAGTTCCATCTCACTGTCCTTGATTTCGCACAGCCCGTGCAGATTCGATCCCCTTATCGTACGACCGCGCGCTGCCTACAGTCCTTCCACGACGTCGCCGATCTCCCCCGAAGTTCATTCGACGTTCTCCCGAACTCCCTCCGAAGCATTGAAGGATTCCCCCCATGAGCAACACCCCTTCCCGCCTCCTCGACCAGGCCGGCACGTTCAAGCTGGGCACCCGCACGGTAACGCGCGTCGGCTACGGCGCGATGCAACTGGCCGGGCCCGGCGTCTTCGGGCCGCCGAAGGACCGCGCCGCCGCCGTCGCCGTGCTGCGAGAAGCCGTCGCGCTCGGCGTCGATCACATCGACACCAGCGATTTCTACGGCCCGCATGTCACCAACCAGATCATTCGCGAGGCGCTCCACCCCTATCGCGACAGCCTGACGATCGTCACCAAGGTCGGCGCCCGGCGCGGCGAGGACGCCTCCTGGCAACCCGCGCAGTCGGCCGAGGCCCTGACGCAGCAGGTCCACGACAACCTCCGGAACCTGGGCCTGGACGTGCTCGACGTCGTCAACCTGCGCAGCATGATCGACGTGCACGGCCCGGCGGAAGGCTCGCTGGAGCCGCAGCTGACCGCACTGGCCGAGCTTCAGCGGCAAGGCCTGATCCGCCACATCGGCCTGAGCAACGCGACGGCACGTCAGGTCGCCGATGCCCGCAAGATCGTCGAGATCGTCTGCGTCCAGAACCAGTACAACCTGGCGCACCGCAACGACGACGCGCTGCTCGATCAATTGGCGGGGCAAGGCATCGCCTTCGTGCCGTTCTTCCCGCTCGGGGGCTTCTCGCCGCTTCAGTCGGAGACGCTGTCGGCCGTCGCCGCCGAACTCGGCGCGACGCCGATGCAGGTGGCGCTGGCCTGGCTGCTGCAGCGCTCGCCCAACCTCGTGCTCATCCCGGGCACCTCGTCGGTCGATCACCTGGGGCAGAACCTGCAGGCGGCCTCGCTGACGCTTCCCGCCGACGCCGTGGCGCGGCTGGACGCGATGTCGACTACAGCGGGGTGAGCACCGGCTCGCCGGCTTCCCAGCGCCGGGCGTTCTCGAGGAACAGGTCGACCGTGGCTTGCACCGACTCCGGCGACCAGCCCGCGATGTGCGGCGTGAGGATCACGTTCGGGAAACCGAGCAGCGCCTCCGGCGGCTTCGGCTCCGATTCGTAGACGTCGAGCGCCGCGCCGCCGAGTTCGCCGGCCGCCAAGGCCGCAGCCAACGCGGCCGTGTCGACCAGGCTGCCGCGGGCGATGTTGACGACGTGCCCCTGAGGGCCGAGCGCCTTCAGCACCTCGGCGTTGACGATGTGCTTCGTGGTCGGGCCGCCCGGCGCGGCGACGATCAGGAAGTCCGCCCACTGCGCCAGCTCGAGCGCCGAGCCGAAGTACTGGCAGCCCAGCGAGTCGTTGCGCTCGCGACGGTTGTGATAACCGACCTCCATGTCGAAGGCCAGCGCGCGCCTGGCGATGCGCAGTCCGATCGTGCCCATGCCGAGGATGCCGAGCTTGCGCCCGTTGACGCTCGGACGCAGCGGCAGCGCGTCGCGCCACAGTCCGGCGCGCAGGGCCTGCTCCTGCTGCGGCAGCGCGCGCACGGAGGCCAGCAGCAGCGCCATCGCGTGATCGGCCACGCATGAATCGTTGGTGCCCGCACCGTTCCACAACGTGAGGCCACGCGCCTTGGCGGCGGCCAGGTCGATCGCCTCGTAACCGGCCCCCTGCGCCGCGGCGGCGCGGAGCTTGGGCATCGCCGCGATCTCGTCGGCGCGCAGGCCGACAGCGCCGATGGTCAGGACGATCTCGATGTCGGCGCCGTGCTCGGCGACCGCCTTCGCGCGCGCTTCGGCCGTCGGCGCGTAGATCACGTCGTAGCGCGCGCGGAACTGCGCCAGATGTTCTTCCGCCGTCGGCATCAGGACGAGCAATCGACGGGGGGAACCGGACGAGGGACTGGCGGACGAAGGGTTGACGGACACGGCGACCTCATGGAGTCAGGGAATTCGCCGTCGATGATAGGAGCGCCATCGCGCGCGCCTGCCAGGGCGCGCACGCGCTTCGCACGCCGTGAAGGTCAATCCTCGTCGAGCGGAAAACGCGCCGCCCAGAAGTCCTGCAGGCGCGGGTCGGCGTCGACGTGGCGGACGATCGGGGACATCGTCGGCGCGACTTCGTAGAAGCGCTCCCGCCACGGCCCGAAGCGCGACACCACCGTCACGTACAAGTCCAGCACCGACAGCTCGTCCCCGAGCAGGTAGCGTCCCGGCGTCATCTGCGCGTCCATGACGCCCCAGCAGAACGCGATGCGGTCATGCACCGCGTCGACCACCTGGTCGCGCTGATCGGGCCGCGCGCCGATGCGGGTCACGTCCGGCTTGATCCAGTGCAGCGAATAGATCGCCGACGACACGAACACCATCCAGCGCAGGAACTCCGCGCGCCGCGGATCGTCGATCGCCGGCGCGAGCCGCGCCTGCGGATGCGTGTCGGCGAGGTGGATCAGGATCGCGGCGCTCTCGGTCATCACGCGGCCGTCGGCATCGACCAGCGTCGGGATCTGCCGCATCGGATTGGCCGCGCCCACGCGCACCCGGGCGGCCTCGGCCTCCCACGTCGCGCCCTCGATCAGGTCGAAATCAATGCCGAGCAGCGTCAGCGCCGCTTCCACCGCGGTCGATCCGGAGGCGGCCGATCCGAAGAGAGTCCAAGCCATGTCTTGCGTCCCGAAGAAGGAAGCAGGCATTGGAGGGGAAGCGCCTCAGGGCGTCAATCCGCGCGCCATCCTCGCATCGATCTCAGCCAGCGCCTTCGGCAAGTCGGCAACCGAGTCGATCACCAGATGCGCGCCCGCCGCCGTGAGGCGCTGTGTGGCGGCGGCGCGCTTCGCCACGACTTCGGCATCCGGCAGCGCCTGCAGTTGCGCCAAGGTCAGGCCCGTCTCATTGCCCGACAGGCTGAGGCCGACGGTCCACATGCCGGCGCGGCGGCCTTCCTCGATGCCCGGCGTCGTGTCGTCGACCTTCACGCAGGCGCGCACGTCGCCGATGCCCAGCGCCAGCACGTTCGCCAGCGCCATGAAGGGGCCCGGCCGGCCACCGGCGGCCAGCTCGTCGCCGGCGACGACGTGGTCCGCCGCGATGCCGTCGGCCTTCGCCTGCGGCAGCAGCACGTCCAGCACCTGGCGCGGATAGCCCGAGCAGGAGCCGATCTTCAACCCCGCACGACGCAGCGCGGCCAGCATCTCGACCGCGCCGGGAATCGGCTGCGAGTAGCGCCCGACCTTCTCGATCTGCATCGGCATGAAGCGCTCGTAGATCGCGTCGATGTCGGCGGCGGTCGACGGGCGGCCGAAGCGCGCCTGCCATTGCGCCTGCAGCGACGCGTCCTCGAGCAGCGTGCGGATGTGATCGCGCTTGGACAGGCCCATCGGGCCGCGCGCCTCGTCGAGCGTCAGCGTGATGCCGAAGGTCGCGAACGCGTCGACGAAGATCTGCGTCGGCGCCAGCGAGCCATGGTCGACCAGCGTGCCGGCCCAGTCGAAGATGACCGCCTGGAGATGGGGATAGAGCGTGTTCATGCGTAGGCCTTGATGAAGTTGCGACCGCGCGGACCGCGCAGCGCCTGTTCGACGCGCGCGTCCCAGTCGGCGGGCGCGATGCCGTAGTCGGCGGGATCGGTGGAGACGCCGAGCGCGTCGAGGAAATGCTCCAGCGCGGCGACCGCGCCGTCGGCATCGGCCGCGTCGAAGATCGCCAGCAGTTGCGCATCCAGCGCCGCGTCGCGCCCGAAGGCCAGCCGCATCACGCGCGGCAGGCTGAACGAGCACGCGATGCCGTGCACGGTGCCGCGCGTCAACGTGATGTCGTAGGACAAGGAGTGCGCCAGCGCCGTTTTCGTGTTGGAGAAGGCCATGCCCGCCTGCAGTGCGGCGATCGCGAGCGCTTCGCGCAGGTCGAGCCGGCGCGGCTCGCGCAGCAGCGCGGGCAGCGTGGCAACGATGGCGCGCGCGGCGCTCGCCGCGAGGCTGGACGACACCGGGTTGCGATGCACGTTCCACAGCGACTCCAGCGCATGCGACAGCGCGTCCAGGCCGCTGGCCAGCGTGGCGCCCGCGGGCAGGCTGACCATCAGCGACGGGTCGACGAGGGCGGCTTCCGGCCAGGTCCACGGCAGGTGCAGCGAATGCTTGCGCGAGCGCCCCGCGTCCCACAGCGTGGCCCAGGGCGTGACCTCGCTGCCGGTGCCCGCGGTCGTCGGGATCGCGATCAGCGCGCGATGCGGACCGTTCACCGTCAGCGGTGCCGCCTTCGGATCGACCAGATGGTCGAGCAGTTCGTCGAAGCGGCCCGACGGTGTGGCGGTGAGCATCGCCTTCGCCGCGTCGATGCTGCTGCCGCCGCCCAGCGCGATCACGCAGCGCGCGCCGCCGTGGTCGCGCCACAGGCGCTCGTACAGCGGCGCGAGCCAGCGGACATCGGGGTTCGGGGAGATGTCGGTCTCCACCGCCACCAGGCGGTCGCCGAGCATCGCCCTCACCCGACCAACCAGCCCCAGCGGCTCCGCCTCCGGAAAGGCGATCAGCAGCGCATCGCGCTCGCCGACCAGGTCGGGCAACAGTTCCAGCGCGCCGATGCCGGCCCGCACGTCGACCGGGTTGTGAAACTTCCACACGTTCACGTCGTTGTCCTCGTTCTCAATGCCGGCCGCTGTCCTGGATCGCGCGGCGCAACTGGCTCGACACGAAGTCCGCGGCGACCACCATCACGGTGATCACGATGATGCAGGTCGCGGTCTCGGGGTACTTGAACAGCTTGAGGCTGCCCACGAGCTCGAAACCCAGCCCGCCCGCGCCGACCATGCCCAGCACCGTCGCCGAGCGCAGGTTGACCTCGAAGCGGTACAGCACGACGGCGATCCACGCGGTCACCACCTGCGGCAGCACGCCGAAGACGATCACCTGCAGCGGCCGGGCGCCGGTGGCGCGCAGCGCCTCGAGCGGCCCCTGGTCGATCTCCTCGATCGCCTCGGCGAAGAACTTGCCGAGCATCCCCGCGCCGTGCACCGCCAAAGCCAGCACGCCGGGGAACGGCCCCAGTCCCACCGCCGACACGAACACCAGCGCCAGGATCAGCTCGTTGATGCTGCGCGTCACGTTCAGGCCCTGCCGCGTGAGCTGGTACAGCCAGCGCGGCCCCTGCAGGTTGCGCGCCGCGAGGAAGGACACCGGCACCGCGGCGACCGCGCCCAGCAGCGTGCCCCACACCGCGATCTGGATCGTCTCCAGCGCCGGCGCCCAGAGCCGGTCGAGGATGCGCCAGTCCGGCGGCCACGTGCGGCTCAGGAAGTCGGCGATCTGCGGCAGGCCGTTCGCGAGCTCCGACGGACTCAGCTGCGCGCCGCTGGCGCTCCACTGCAGCGCCCACAGGCCCAGCACCATCGCGGCCAGCAGCTTCGTCCAGCCGCCCGGCGTCGTGGGCAGGCCGACCAGCCAGCGATAGCGGTCGGCGGCGGCACGGTCGACGGCATTCATCGTCGTCATGCGGTTTTCCTTTCCTCTTCGACCGCCACGGGCTCGATGAGCTGCAGGCCGGTGTTACCGGCGCGGCCGGCGCGACCGGCGTAGAGCTCATGAAGCTCCGCATCGGACAGCTCGCCCGGCAACCGGTCGAACAAGACCCGACCCTGGGACAGCCCGACGATGCGGTCGCCGAATTCCTTTGCGTAATCGACCTGGTGAAGGTTGCAGACGACGGTGATGCCGAGCTCGCGGCACGCCTGCTTCAGATAGCCGAGCGCCTGGCGCGCGGTGTGCGGATCCAGGCTGGCGACGGGCTCGTCGGCAAGGATCACCTGCGGGCGCTGCGCCAGCGCGCGGGCGATGCCCACACGCTGCATCTGCCCGCCGGACAGCGAGTCGGTGCGCTCCTGCGCCTTGTGCGCGAGGCCGACGCGATCCAGGCACTCCAACGCCAGCGTCACGTCCGCGGCGCGGAACAGCTGCAGCACCGAGCTCCAGGTCGACACTGCGCCGAGCCGCCCCGTCAGCACGTTCTTCACCACGCTCAGGCGCGGCACCACGTGGTGATGCTGGAACACCATCGCGACGCGGCGTCGCAGTTCGCGCAGATCGGCCGCGCGCGAGCCGGACATCGCGTCCAGGCCCGCGATCGTCATCGCGCCGGCGTCCGGCTGCGCCAGCCGGTTCATGCAGCGCAGCAGCGTGGACTTGCCCGCGCCCGACGGGCCGAGCACGACGAGGAACTCGCCGGCCTTCGCATCCAGGTCCACGCCGCGCAGCACGGCGTTGTCGCCGAAGCGCTTGGTGACGCCGCGCAGCGTGATCACTTCATGCTCCGCAGGTCGAGCTTGAGCACCTTGGCCGTGTCGCGGACGACGTCGTAGGCGGCGTCGTTGGTCGGCTGGAAGCCGTTGAGCACGCCCTGGTCGCCCCACTTCACGTCTTTCAGGTTGGCCAGCGCCTTGGCGAGCTTGTCCTTCAGCGCGGGATCGAGGTCCTTGCGCCAGACCATCGGCGATTCGGGGATGGGCTTGGACGACCACAGCACGACGAAGTCGTCCTGCTTCACCGTGCCCTTGGCGACGGCGCTGGCGAAGATGCGGTCGGCGACGGCGGCCGCGTCAACCTTCTTGTTGGCGACCGCCAGGATGCTGGCGTCATGCGAGCCGGAGAACAGCACGCGGCCGAACAGCGCGTCCGGGTCGTAGCCCGCCTGCTGCAGGCCGGCCTTCGGGAACAGATGGCCGGAGGCGGAGCTCGGATCGACGAAGGCGAAGTTCTTCCCCTTCAACTCGGCGACCGTGTGCACGCCGCTGTCCTTGCGGGCGAGGATCACGCTCTTGTAGGCGCTCTGGCCGGTCTTCTTCGTGACCGCGACCGAGAAGGCCTCGACGTTCGCGACCGAGCTGGCCAGCACGTACGAGAACGGACCGAGGTAGGCCACGTCCAGCTTCTTCGAGCGCAGCGCCTCGATGACGCCGTTGTAGTCGGTGGCGACGAAGGGCTTCACCGTCATGCCGAGTTGCTGCTGCAGCGCGTCCAGCACCTGGCGGCTGGATTCGATCATTGCCTGCGAGTCCTCGGCCGGGATCAGGCCGATCGTCAGCGTCTGCTGCTGGGCGGAAGAAACGGCCGGCAGCCCCGCCGCGACGGCGACGGCAGCGACCAGGAGGGCGCGGCGGAGAGCGGACGAGCGGGCATGGGGGGCGTGGGGGACGTGGCGCATGGCGGCATCCAGGGAGTGGTGAGCGGATGCCGCCACTCTATGAATCCAACATGACAGGACATCCATCGATGCCATGTTGAATTCATGATCAAACCATTGAGGTGATCTATGGATGCGACGGAGGCTTGGCGAAGGGTCAGTGCTGGCCGCAGGCCGGGTGCTTCGTTCCCGCCGTGTCGTTGGCCAGGCCCAGGAAGTCGAGCACGTGCGGCGTCAGCGCGCCGGTCTGCGGCAGCGTCGTGCCGGTCAGGTCGCCCTGGCAGTAGGCCGGCTTCGTCGGATTGCGGTAGCTGTTGGTGAGGATCAGCGTCGCATCGCGTTCGCCGGCGCTCTGTCCGCCGTGGCCGCTGCCCGTTCCGCCGTGGTCGGAGACGACGACGATCAGCCACTCCTCCGCGGCGTAGGTCGGCCGCGCCGCGAGCGCGTCCAGCACCTGCTGGATCTGCGCGTCCTCACCCGCGATCTTGGACTGGTAGTACGCGTTGAACGGGTCGTAGCTGGCGGCGTGGATGTCCACGTTGTGCAGGTAGTAGAAGATCGCCGTCGGCGGATTCGTCCAGGACAGCCAGCCCTTGACGGCGTTGGTGGCCTGCTGCGAGTTCTTGGCCGCATTCGCCACCACGAAGTCGGCACCCGCGGGCTTCAGGTTGCCGGTGATGTTGGCCCAGTCGCCGACGACCGCCACGGTGGCCGTCGGATAGGCCGTCTTGATGCGGTCGAACAGGTGCGGCTTCTTCAGCGGCAACGCGATGTCGTTGCTCGTGACGCCGTGCTGGTCGGCCCAGAAGCCGGTGAACAACGTGCCCCAGCCGGGGCCGCTGAGCGTGGCCTGCGAGCCGCCCGCGAGCACGTTGCCGTGGAATGCGCCGCTACCGGCGAGCGCACTGAGCGCCGGCGTCGCGACGCAGCCGGCGCAGAACAGCGCGTCGCCGCGCAACCCGTCGATGCCGACCACGAGCACATGCTTGCGACCGTTCGGGCCCACGATGGGATTGGGCACGCCCGGGCCGGGCATCAGCGAGTAATGGTCATACGGATTGCCGGCGTAGTCGGTCTTCAGGCCGCCGACATCGGCGGCGCGCTTGTCGCTGAGGTCGCACTGCTGGGCGTTCTTGTAGAAGTCGAAGCTGACACACCAGGACTTGCGCGAGTCGTTCAGGCACGCGGCGGCGCAGGCTTCCGGGGTGACGGCGGTCAGGTGCTCCCGGTTGTAGCCCGAGATCGCGGCGTTGATCGTGCGCGTGAACGACGTCAGCGGCGACGGCGCGGTCTGGGCGCCGGCGACCGGCGCGAGCGCCGCCAGGGCCAGGGCGGCGCCCAGCGCGCGCAGCGCGGCCGCCTGGCGTTTCAGGGAAAGGATCAGGGTCATGAAGGCTCCAGGCTCGAACGAGCGGGTTGAGGAATAAAGCCCCCGCAGCGTAGGAACGTCACGTGACCGTCACTCGATCGAATCAATATCGCGAACCGCACGAAATCATCGAGAGTCTCTATACCCATGTCGGCCGCCAAGCTCCGCGCCTTCCTCGCCGTCGCCCGCCATGGCAGCTTCAGCGCCGCGGCGCGGGCGCTGGGCCTGTCGCAGCCCACCTTGACGACGCAGGTGCAGGGGCTGGAGCAGCAGCACAAGGTGGAGCTCTTCCACCGGCGCGGCCACCGGATCGAGCTGACCAGCGTCGGCCATCAGCTGCTGCCGATCGCACGGCAGCTGGCCGCCCTGGAGGTCGAGGCCTACAACCTGCTGCACGACTGCGGCGAGCTCACGCGGGGTCAGCTCAAGCTCGGCGCGGTGGGCCCGTTCCACGTGATCGAGATGGTGGACGCCTACCGCCAGCGCTACCCGAAGGTGGACGTGTCGATCCGGCTGGGCAACTCGGCGCAGGTCTTCGGGGACCTGGAGAACTACGTGATCGACGTCGGCGTGCTGGCGCGTTTCCATGACGCGCCGGGCTTCGAGACGATGGCGTACGCGCGGCACGCGATCATCCTGTTCGTGCATCTCGATCACCCTTTCGCGAAGCACGAGAGCGTTCCGTTGCAAGCCTTGGAAAACCAGCCGCTGCTGCAGCGCGAGGACGGATCGAGCACGCGCCGCGCACTCGAAACGGCATTGCGGCAGGCCGGCATCGCGCCGCGCGTCGCGATGGAGATCGGCAGCCGCGAGGCGCTGCGGGAAGCGGCCGCGCGCGGCATCGGCATCGGCGTCGTCTCCGAGGCGGAGTTCATCCCCGACGCCCGTTTCCGCCCCGTGCGCATCGACGGCGATCCCGCCTTCACCGAGACGCACATCTACTGCCTCAAGGAACGCCGGGACAGTCTCCTGCTGAACTCATTCTTCGACACCGCCACCGCCCTGAAGAACCTCCCGGAGTCCTCGGTAGCAGATCCGCTGCAGTAAGGCGACGATGGGGGACGGGAGGTCGTGGGGTTCCCGCGCTTGCCGCAGGGGCCCCATGACCTCGCGGCCAACGCTCACCCGAGTCAGGTGGGCGATCTCCCCCAGACAGACTCCCATCAGAAACGGGACAGGTTTCTGAAGGCCACCCCAGGCATCCTGCGCACCTTCGTGCGGGGGGCCCAGGAGGCCGTCTGTTCCCTGGAATCCATGCAGAACAAAAAGGCAAGCTCATGGACCGCCGCCAATTCTTCCCCCGCCCTGTCGTCGAGGCGGGCACCAACCGCTGGGACTGGGCGCTGCTGCCGCTGGTGCTGGCGCTGCTCGTGCTGCTGGCCTACGGGGCCGCGCAGATGGCGCGCCCGTTCGCGCTCGGCGATCCGCTGCCGCTGTCGCTGGACCCGTCCCACCTGCCCTACTACCTGCTGCGCACCAACCTGCGGATGCTGGCGGCGATGGTGCTGGCGCTGCTCTTCAGCGCGGTCTTCGCGGTGCTCGCGGCCAAGGTCCGTGCCGCCGAGAAGGTGCTGGTGCCGATGCTCGACATCCTCCAGTCGATCCCGATCCTGGGCTTCCTGTCGATCACGGTGACCGGCTTCATCGCCCTCTTCCCCGGCAACCTGCTGGGCGTCGAGTGCGCGGCGATCTTCGCGATCTTCACCTCGCAGGCCTGGAACATGGCCTTCAGCCTGTACCAGTCGCTGCGCACGGTGCCGTCGGAACTCGACGAGGCGGCGCGCGTGTTCCAGCTCTCCGGCTGGCAGCGCTTCTGGCGGCTGGAGCTGCCTTACGCGATGCCGGGCCTGCTGTGGAACATGATGATGTCGATGTCCGGCGGCTGGTTCTTCGTCGTCGCGTCGGAGGCGATCTCGGTCTCCGACCAGAGCATCAAGCTGCCCGGCGTCGGGTCCTACATCGCGATGGCGATCGAGGCCCGCGACCTCGGCGCGATCGGCTGGGCGATCGTCGCGATGCTCGTGGGCATCGTGCTCTACGACCAGCTCGTGTTCCGGCCGCTGGTCGCGTGGGCGGACAAGTTCCGCTTCGAGGACAGCGGCACCGACGCCGCGCCGAACTCATGGATGCTGAACTGGCTGCGCCGCACCTCGTTCACGCGCCGTTCGGCGGCCTGGCTGGTGGACCGGCTCGAAGGCAGCCTGATCTGGTTCCGCCGTCATCACGACGGCACTTCGATCCGCGCCCGGCCGCGCATCGCCAGCGCGACCTGGACGCGCGCCTGGGACGCGGTCGTGGCCGCGGCGGTGATGGTGGCGCTGTACCACCTGGTCCGCTTCGTCCACACCGAGGTCGGCTGGTCCGAGGCCGGCCACGTCTTCGGACTCGGCATGCTGACGCTGGTGCGCGTGCTGGTGCTGATCGCGCTGGCGGCGCTGGTCTGGGTGCCGGTCGGCATCTGGATCGGCATGAATCCGCGCTGGTCGGGGCGACTGCAGGCGGTGGCCCAATTCCTCGCGGCGTTCCCGGCCAACCTGCTGTTCCCGGTGGCCGTCGTGCTGATCGTGCGCTGGAAGCTCAACCCGGACGTCTGGCTCTCGCCGCTGATGATCTTCGGCACGCAGTGGTACCTGCTGTTCAACGTGATCGCCGGCGCGTCCAACATCCCCGCCGAGTTGCGCCACGCGGCGCGCAACCTGGGCCTGAGCGGCTGGTTGAAATGGCGCCGCTACCTGCTGCCGGCGGTGTTCCCGAGCTTCGTCACCGGCGCGATCACCGCCAGCGGCGGCTCCTGGAACGCGAGCATCGTGGCCGAGTACGTCTCCTGGGGCGACACCACGCTCAAGGCGCACGGCCTGGGAAGCTACATCGCGGAGATGACCGCCAAGGGCGACTTCCCGCGGATCGCGCTGGGCATCGGCGTGATGTGCATCTTCGTGATGGGCCTGAACCATTTCGTCTGGCGCCGCCTGTACCGGCTGGCCGAAGACCGCATGCACCTGTGAACGGTGATCTTTGAACTGCGATCTGTGAGGAGCACGGCATGACCGCATCCATCATCGAACTCCACGGCGTGGGCAAGCGCTTCCGCTCGGCCGACGGCCATCCGCGTCCCGTGCTGGCGGACGTCGATTTCAACCTTCGCGAAGGCGAGATCGTCGCGCTGCTCGGGCAGTCGGGCTCGGGCAAGAGCACGCTGCTGCGGATCATGGCCGGGCTGGTGCCGGCCGACGCGGGCCAGGTGCGATATCGCGGGCAGCCGCTGTCGGGACCGGCGCGCGGCATCAGCATGGTGTTCCAGTCCTTCGCGCTGTTCCCGTGGCTGACGGTGCAGCAGAACGTCGAGATCGGGCTGGAGGCGCGCGGCGTGGCCAAGGCCGCGCGCGAGGCCAAGGCCGAGGCGGCGATCGCGCTGATCGGCCTGAGCGGCTTCGAGGGCGCGCTGCCGCGCGAGCTGTCGGGCGGGATGCGGCAGCGGGTCGGCATCGCGCGGGCGCTGGTGACCGAGCCGGACGTGCTGCTGATGGACGAGGCGTTCTCGGCGCTGGACGTGCTGACCGGCGAGCGCCTGCGCGAGGACATCCTCGAGCTCTGGGACGGCGGTCACATGCCGACGCGGGCGATGCTGGTCGTGTCGCACAACATCGAGGAGGCCGTGATGATGGCCGACCGCGTGCTGATCTTCGCGAGCGATCCGGGAAGGATCCGTTGCCAGCTGTCGGTGCAGCTGCCGCGGCCGCGCGACCCGGAGAGCGCCGACGTGCGCGCGCTGATCGACGAGGTCTATGCGCTGATGACCGCGGGCGCGGCGAGGCCGTCGCGCGCGGCGGGCACGGTCGACGCCGCCACGGCGCCGGCGCCGCTGGCCGAGCGCCTGCCGGCGGCGGACGTGGCGCGGATGGACGGCCTGCTGGAGCTGCTGGCCGAGCCGCCCTTCGACGGCCGCGCGGACCTGCCGCAGCTGTGCGAGGAAGCGGGGCTGCCGGACTCCGAGTTGCTGCCGGTCGCGCACGCGCTGGCGCTGCTGGGGCTGGCGCAGCTCGACAGCGGCGACCTGCAGCTGACGCCGCTGGGGCGGCGGTACGTGGAAGGTGCGCATGGGCTGCGGCGCGATCTCTTCGGTCAGCAGCTGCTCGCCCATGTGCCGCTGATCGCGCACATCCGGCACAGCCTGGAACAGGAGCCCAGCGGCGTGATGCCGGACAAGCCGGTGCTGAGACTGCTGAGCGAGCACCTCGACGACACCGAGGCGGATGCGGTGCTGCAGACGGCGGTGACCTGGGCGCGGCACGGCGAGGTGTTCGAGTACGACTACAACACCGGGGCGCTGCGGTTGCCGACGGGGGATGAGGAAACGGCGACGCGCTGAAAGAGGCTTCAGCACTGCCAGTAGAGTCGGCACATCTCGTCTTCGAGACTCGCGCCGATGAAACGCCTTGCCCGCAACCGGTTGAAGTCCTTCAGCGTCGATCGCCTGCTGCGTCATGCGCTGAGGCATTGGCATGCCGACGATGGCTGGCGCGCGGTGCAGGCACTGCACGTGCGGGGGTCGCCGCAGCTGCTGGCGACGATCACCGCGCTGTGCACGAGCCTGCGGGCTCGCCGGCGCGCGGTCGGCCTGGCCATCGCCGGGCAGCTGATGCACAAGGTGCAGGGGCAGCTCGCGATGTACGCGGAGGCGGAGACCCATCAGCTGCTGCTGCACGGGCTGTCCGATCCGCATCATGACGTGGTGCGCGCGGCGGTGGCCGGTCTGGGGCACCGTCCGCATGCGGCGAGCGTCGAGGCGCTGCTGCGACTCTCGGCCAGTCCGGACAGCCAGATGCGATGGCAGGTCGCGGTGGCGCTCGGTTCCTACGAGGAGCCCGAGGCGATCGAGGGCCTGATCCGCCTCGCGACGGATCCGTCCGCCGAGGTACGCGACTGGGCCACGTTCGGGCTGGGCTCGCTGCGCATGGACGACACGCCCGCGATCCGCGCGGCGCTGCGCAGGAACCTGGACGATCCGGACATCGATGTGCGCGGCGAAGCGCTGGTCGGGCTGGCGCGGCGGCGGGACGAGGGGATCGTCGAACGGCTGATCGGTCTGCTGACGCCCGAGTGCCACATGTACGAACTGGATGCGGCCGAGGCGCTTGCCGATCCGCGTCTGGTCGAGCCGCTGCAGGCGCTTTCCCAGGCCACGCCGCGTTCATGGAACGCAGTCTGGCAGGCGCGGCTGGATGAAGCGCTGGCGACCTGCGCGAGTCAATCCGTGCCCGTGGCCACCGAGCGCAGCAGCGCTTCCTGAACGTCCGCAGCCGCTTGTCTCGGCGGTTCGTCCTTCGAGATCTTCGCGAGATTCGCGCCTTCGTACGGCTCGTGGATCGGGCCGAGCACGAAGCGGGCCTGGAGCTCGCGCAGCATCACGTGCGGCTCGATGCAGCGCACGCCGAGGGCGGCGCATACGTCCGGAATCTTGATCCTTTTCTTCGACCCCTTGGCCGACTTCTCCAATGTCACGACCGTGTGACCATGCGCGAGCCCATGCACCACGAGGTACATGTCCGCGGAGTCCATGAACTCGTGGATCACGGGATCCAGCAGGGGCTGCCTGTTGACCCATTGCGTGACCGCGTGAATCGCCAGGGCGACAGTGTCATCCGCGGAAAGAAAGAAGCCTGGGGATTGCGCGGCAACCCAGGGCACGATGACGTCATCAGTCAGTTCATCGCGCACCTGGGTGACGCTGAACACTTGGCCATCCGCTTGGCTGACCGTCAGCCATCGCCAGAAGGCGGGACAGAAGTCCATGCCGTAATGCGTTTTTCGGGCTTCCAGGAACACATTCGCATCCAGCAGATAAGCCATCTCAGACCTCCAGATCAAGGGATCGGCCGATCGCGTTGAACACGTCGGTGGATCGGATGCCGAGCATCCGGAATGCCGAGAGGAAGGTCGTCGACGTTCCCCCCGTGTTGCCGATCAGGGCCCGGGTGAAGGTGCGGCTCGACCGGGTGGCGACGGCCAGCCAGCCATCGATGGCGGGCATCGATGGGACGACCAGCTTGTTCGCGGCCACATGCCGATGAAGCCTGTCCACCACCTCCCTGGCGACAACGTCACAGAAGCTCGGCAGGCTGCCGTCGCTGCTGACTGGAGAAGCCGCGGTGCTGATGCCCGACTGTCCGAGCCACAACAAGGCCAGGTGCCTGGCGAGCGTCAGAAGCTGTTCGTCCTTGGGTTGCCGCTCGTTGATGACAATCAACGGCGCCAGATCATCGGCGAGCGTGAAGCCATGTACTTCCTTCCCATCAGGGGAGGCAACCGCTGCATCGGCGACCCACGGACTTGTCATCACAAGAATGCCGGTCGCTTCCGCCATGTCGACGACAACATCGAACAGATGGCTTCGAGGCTCGGGCCAGCACGTCGTCCTTCCGCGCGTACCGAGGAACGCCACGATCGAGGACGCTGCAATGCGTTCCACACCATTCACGGTGATGCTTCCAACGAAGGGAAGCGGGTCCTCGCCCAGCTCAAGGACGTAGTCGCGGTACCACTCCTGACGCACCTCGAAAGGATGGATCGCACGGGACCAGGCGGAGCAGTGCCGGTACCCAGCTTCCGGCTTGTGCAGGTTCAGCAACAGGCGCGGCGGGTTGAGCGAGCTCTCCAGGGCCACCCGCGTCGACAGGCCCTTCAGATTGAGTTGTTGCATGCGCTCATTGCACTGCGCTCTGCCGCGCAACGCGATCCTCAATTCGTTGGTAGATGCGCGTGCAACACCCACGGCAGATGAAGGTCGGTACGCCTGCATCGATGCGTGATTTGAGTGATGCCAGATCCCTGGAATCAGTCGGCGATGACGGCCTTTGCGGCGTTCGCAGCCGAGACTGTTGATCGCCGTCAGGCGATCGCGGGCCGTCCGCCGTCACGCAAATCTGCGCCCCGCATTCGATGCCCGCACAATGGACGCTTCCTCCGACTCCCAACGTCGCGCCCATGCTCCCCCGCATCAGCGAAGAGATCACCTTCCGCAAGCTCGAGATCCTGATCACGTTCCTGGAGAGCGGCAGCCTCGCGCGCGCCGCGGAGCGGCTGGGCACGAGCGCCGTCAGCGTGCACCGCGCGCTGCATTCGCTGGAGGCCGGCACGCGCTGCGCGCTGTTCCGGCTCGAGGGCCGCAACCTGCAGCCCACCGACGCCGCCCACGTGCTCGCCGACGTCGCCCGCGAGATCCTCCAGCGCATGGACGAAGGCATCAACGCCACCCGCGCCATCGCCGGCTACGGCGCCGAACGCATCCGCATCGGCTCGTTGTACTCGCTGACCAGCGGCACCGTGCCGTCGATGATCATGGCGCTCAAGGCACGCAAGCCCGATGTGCAGGCCGAGCTCATCCTCGGGTCCAACTCCGACCTCACCCAGCGCCTGCGCGACGGCACCATCGACGCCGCCGTCATGGGCCTGCCCGAGGCCGCGCCGGAGTTCGAGACCCACGCCCTCTTCGAGGACGACGTCTTCTTCGCCGCCCCCGCCAAGTCCCCCTACGCCGACCTCGAGCGCATCGACCTGCGCGACTGCGCCGAGGAACGGTTCGTCAGCCTGCAGGAAGGCTTCGTCACCTACAGCCGCTTCGTCGACGCCTTCCGCATCGCCGGGTTCGAGCCGCAGATCGTGATGAAGACCAACGACATCTTCTCGCTGATGAACCTCGTCGGCGGCGGCATCGGCTGCACCCTGCTGCCCGGGCGCGTGCGCGGCGTGCTGCCGCCCAGCGTGCGGCTGATCCCGCTCCAGGAAAGCTACGCCGCCGTGCGCCAGACCATCGCGCTGTGTTTCCTGCGGACCCGGGAGCGCGACCCCAACCTGCTGGCCCTGCTGGCCGCCAGCCGGACGCTCAAGCTCGGCGGCCACTGAGCCGGACGCCCCCGCCTCGTCCGGCGATGTCCAGAGATCTCCGGACATCTCCGGGTATCCCCTCGCCGCCGGTTCGCCAGCAGGGGGGCGCCCGGCCGGCAACCGTTCCGCTCCCCGTAATCGTCCCGCGCCCCGGTTGATTGATCGGGTGGATCGGCGCCCGTAACTTCCGTCTCCATGGACCGCATTCCCATGGACACCAAGGCCCGCGACCGCGCCGCCCGGCTCGCCGCGGCCCGCGAAGCACTCGGCTCGCGCCTGGCCGGCAGGCACGCCGACACCGACGCGATCGTCGACCTGCTCCACGCCGTGCTCAAGCCCGGCGACCGCGTCTGCCTCGAGGGCAACAACCAGAAGCAGGCCGACTTCCTGGCCAAGGCGCTGGTGCGGCTCGATCCGGCGCGCATCCACGACCTGCACATGGTCCAGTCCGTGCTCGCGCTGCCGGAGCATCTGGACGTCTTCGAACGCGGCATCGCCAGCCTGCTCGACTTCAGCTTCTCCGGGCCGCAGGGCGCGCGGCTCGCGAAGCTGCTGTCCGCCGGACGCCTGAAGATCGGCGCGATCCACACCTACCTGGAGCTGTTCGCCCGCTACTTCGTCGACCTGACGCCCAAGGTCTCGCTGATCGCCGCGCACGCCGCGGACGCCCAGGGCAACCTCTACACCGGCCCCAACACCGAGGACACGCCCGCGATCGTCGAGGCGACCGCGTTCTCCGGCGGCATCGTCATCGCGCAGGTCAACGAGCTGCTGCCCGAGGGCACCACCCTGCCCCGCGTCGACGTGCCCGCGGACTGGGTCGACTTCGTCGTGCGTGCGCCGACGCCCAACTTCATCGAGCCGCTGTTCACCCGCGACCCGGCGCAGATCAGCGAGATCCAGGTGCTGATGGCCATGATGGCCATCAAGGGCATCTACGCGGAATACGGCGTGCAGCGCCTCAACCACGGCATCGGCTTCGACACGGCAGCGATCGAGCTGCTGCTGCCGACCTACGGCGAGTCGCTGGGGCTGAAGGGAAAGATCTGCCGCCACTGGGCGCTGAACCCGCACCCGGCGCTGATCCCGGCGATCGAGGCGGGATGGGTCGAGTCCATCCACTCGTTCGGCTCCGAGCTCGGCATGGAGGACTACATCCGCGCCCGCTCCGACATCTTCTTCACCGGCCCCGACGGCAGCCTGCGCAGCAACCGCGCGTTCAGCCAGGCGGCGGGCCACTACGCCTGCGACCTGTTCATCGGCTCGACGCTGCAGATGGACCTGATGGGCAACAGCTCGACGGCGACGCTCGGCCGCATCGCCGGATTCGGCGGCGCGCCCAACATGGGCGCCGACGCGCGCGGCCGCCGTCACGCCAGCCCCGCCTGGCTGAAGGCCGGCGAGGAGGCGCGCGGCCATCTGACCGGCGCCGCCGCGACGCCGCGCGGACGCAAGCTGGTCGTGCAGATGGTCGAGACCTTCCGCGAGCACATGCAGCCCGCCTTCGTCGAGCACCTCGACGCGTGGGAGCTGCAGCGCCAGGCCGGCATGGACCTGCCGCCGATCATGATCTACGGCGACGACGTGACGCATGTCCTCACCGAAGAGGGCATCGCCAACCTGCTGCTGTGCCGCAGCGACGAGGAACGCGAGCAGGCGATCCGCGGCGTCGCCGGCTACACGGCCGTCGGCCTGGGGCGCGATCGCCGCGCCGTGGAGAACCTGCGCGACCGCGGCGTGATCAAGCGCCCCGAGGACCTGGGCATCGATCCGCGCGACGCCACCCGCAACCTGCTCGCCGCGCGCGGCATGCGCGACCTGGTGCGCGCCTCCGGCGGTCTGTACCGCCCGCCGAAGCGCTTCCGCAACTGGTGAGAGACAACACGAGAGCAATGCCATGACGCCTGTCCCCCCTGGTCTCGAGACCCTGGACTTCCGCTTCGCCGGCTCCCAGGCCCAGAGCGCCACCTTCGCGCCGGTGCTGGTCGGCGTGGTCGGCTCCGGCAACCTCGAGGTGATGCTCGAGCCGGAGCCCGGCGGCGACTGCGCGGTCCGCGTCCAGACCTCCGCGCGTGGCTTCGCGCCGATCTGGCAGGCCGTGCTGGACAACTTCCACCGCCGTCACGACCTGGCCGGCGTGCGCGTGTCCATCAACGACATGGGCGCCACGCCGGCGGTCGTCAGCCTGCGGCTCGATCAGGCGGTCCAGGAGTTGCAGCCATGACGATCCTCTCCTACGCCGAATGCTCGGCGCGCGAGCGGCTGGCGCTGCTGCTCGATGCGGGCAGCTTCCATGAATGGCTGCCGCCGCAGGAGCGGGTGATGAGCCCGCACCTCGCGCAGCTCGGCGTGCCTTCGGCCTTCGACGACGGCGTCGCGATCGGACGGGCCGTGCTCGACGGTCGGCCGATCTTCGTGGCGGCGCAGGAAGGCGCCTTCATGGGCGGCGGCGTCGGCGAGGTCCACGGCGCCAAGCTCGTCGGCCTGCTGCGCCGCGCCCGGCGCGACCGCCCCGCCGCCGTGCTGCTGCTGCTCGATTCCGGCGGCGTGCGGCTGCACGAGGCCAACGCCGGCCTGATCGCCGTGTCCGAGGTCATGCGCGCGGTGCTGGACGTGCGCGACGCCGGCATCCCGGTGATCACGCTGATCGGCGCGGCCAACGGCTGCTTCGGCGGCATGGGCATCGTCGCGCGGTGCACGGACTTCGTCGTCATGAGCGATCTGGGCCGGCTCGCGATGTCCGGCCCGGAGGTCATCGAGGCGTCCAACGGCGTGGAGGAGTTCGACGCCCGCGACCGCGCGCTGGTCTGGCGCACCACCGGCGGCAAGCACCGCTGGCTGAGCGGCGACTGCGACGCCCTCGTCGAGGACGACGTCGCCGCCTTCCGCCGGGCGGCGATCGCGGCGATGGACCGGCTGCCGACATCGCGCCCGGTCACGCTCGACGCACTGGAAGCGGAGCGTGCCCTGCTGGCGCGCCGCCTGGCGCTGCTCGACGAAGCCGTCGACGGCGACGACGCGCAGGTGCTGTGGACACGGCTCGGTGTCGAGGAGGCAGCGCGCGTGCCGGACCTGGACGTGGCCGAGGTCATTCCGCTGCGTCCCTCGGCCTCGTGGCCGTTGACCCGTTGAAATGTCGTGCGGCCGCGGCGCTAGCGCCCGGACACCTGAGCGGCTGAACGGCTGAACGGCTGAACGACCGAACCCGGTAGGAGACTCGAAGATGGACTGGAACACCTTGGCGACGACGCTGTTCGGATCGGACCGCGGCCTGACCCTGGACGGCGATTTCCTGCACGGCACCGTCGAGCTCGACGGCGAGCCGCTGACCATCGTGGGCACGACGGGGCATGCGGCGATCGGCGTGAAGCTCGCGCTGGCGCAGACGCGCGTCGTGCTGGACACGCTGACCCGGCATCCCGGCCGGCCGATCCTGCTGCTGATCGACACGCAGGGCCAGCAGCTGCGGCGGCGCGACGAGCTGCTCGGCATCAACCGCGCGATGGCGCACCTGGGCATGACGATCGATCTGGCGCGCCGCCGCGGGCATCGCGTGCTGGGGCTGGTCTACGACCAGGCGCTGTCGGGCGGCTTCATCACCTCGGGCCTGATCGCCGACGCCTGCGACGCGCTGCCGGAGGCCGAGATCCGCGTGATGCGCATTCCGGCGATGTCGCGCGTGACGAAGCTGCCGGAAGAGATGCTCACCGCGCTGTCCGAGACGAACCCGGTCTTCGCGCCGGGCGTCGACAACTACGTGGCGATGGGCGGCGTGCGCCGCTTGTGGACCGGCGACCTGCGGGCCGCGCTGCGGCAGGCGCTGACCGATGCGCCGACCGAGGACCGGCGCGCGGTCGACGGCGCCGAGCGCGGCGGTCGACGGCTGGCCGCCAGCGTGATGCAACGCGTGCTCGACGCCGCCTGACCCCGCTTGAGTCCGCCATGACCCGCCTGCACCGCCATCAACTCGTGCACCTGACGCCCGCCGCGTGGGAGCGGCTGCGCGCGATCGCGCGCGACGCCACCGAGCGGGAATGCCTGACGCTGTGGGCCTCGCGCGGCCTGCCGCTGGTGGTGACGCAGCAGCGCTGCGACGCGGGGACCGATCCGGCGTGGATCGCCATGGGGCTGTCGGCGCCGCTGCGCTGGGAATCGCGCCGCATCGGCGTGAGCGTCCCTCGCGGCGAGGTGATGTTCTTCGACGAGTTCCCCACCGCCCGCGCCGTCGCCAAGCTGCTGCCCGCGCCGGCGCGCGCCGCATGGGACAGGCTGTGCCGCGCGACGCACGCCTGCGGTGTGCAGCCGCGCGTCTACGGCAGCTTCGGCTGGCAGGCGCTGTCGGCGATGGGCCATGTGCGGGCCGACTCCGACGCGGACCTGTGGGTGGCCGTGACCGACGCCGAACAGGCCGACCAGGTCGCCGCGCTGCTGGCGGACGCGGAGGTTCCGGGCCTGCGGCTCGACGGCGAGCTGGTCTTCGACGGCGACAACGCCGTGTCCTGGCGCGAATGGCTCACGTGGCGCGCCGGCGGCGTGCGCTCGATCCTGGTGAAATCCATCGGCGGCAGCCGGCTCGCGACGGCGCTCGGCGAGATCGTCCGCGACGTCAAGGCAGCCGCGTGAGGTCGGACATGGCAGCGCGACATGAAGGCCGCCCAGTCCAGGAGGACACGATGAACAGGCCTGTCCTGGCCCACGACTCCGCGTGGCACAGCGCGTGGCGTTCGGACCGTCACCCCGTGTCCGCCGGGCGCGGACTGACCGCCAGCGACATCGGGCGCGCCGCCGCGGTCGCGCTGCATGACGAACTGGCGCTCTCGCCCAAGCCGGGCCTGGTCACGCTGACAAGCAACGGCAGCCATCGCGACATGGATGCACGGACCTTCATGCGCAGCATCTCATCGCTGCGACGGTACTTCGTCCGCATCGCCCACCTGGGGGCGATGGACGCAGACTTCCCGGCGCTCGAGCGCGCCGGCATCGAGGCCGAAGCCCGGATGCTCGAGGCGACGGGCGGCATCAACACCCACCGCGGCGCGATCTTCCAGCTGGGGCTGCTGTGCGCGTCCGCTGGCGCCGTGGTCGCCGGTCATCGGCGACTGACGCCTGAGTCGATCCGCACGACGCTGATCGAACGATGGGGAGCAGCGCTGGCACAGCGCGCGCTGCGGCCTTCGACCTTGCCGGGCGGCACTGCGGCGCGGCGGCTCGGTCTGCGCAGCGCATCCGAGGAGGCCGCGCTCGGCTTTCCCGCAGTATTCGAGACCGCCGTGCCCGCGATGCGGTCCGCCGTCGCGCGCGGCCTCCCGCGCGAGCGCGCACTGCTCGACACGCTCTTCCACCTGATGGCGACGCTGGACGACAGCAACCTCGCGCATCGCGGCGGGCTGGAAGGCCTGCGCTTCGCGCAGCGCGCCGCGCGCGGTTTCCTCGAACAGGGCGGCGCCTCGGCACCGGACGCGGGCGAGCGCGCCGCTGCAATCGCCGCCGATTTCGAAGCCCGTCGGCTTTCGCCCGGCGGATCCGCCGACATGCTGGCTGCCGTGTGCTGGATGCGGCGCCTCGGTGCGATCGAAGGGATCGAGAGGATCGGGTGAGCGTCGCCATCGTCTTCAGCGGACAGGGCAACCAGCATCCCGCGATGCTGCCGTGGCTGGGCGACGATGCATCGCCGTCCACCACGGCACTGCTTTCCCTCATGCGCGAGACCTTGGACGTTGCGGATTGGCGTGCGGCGCTCGCCGATCCCGCATGGGCGCGCACGAACGCGCACGCCCAGGTGCTGATCACCACGACCGCGTTGGCCGCGTGGTCACAGATCGCGCCGCGCCTGGTGTCCGCTTCGATCGAGATCGATGGCGTCGCCGGCTACAGCGTCGGCGAGCTCGCCGCATGCGCGGCGGCCGGCGTGCTGGATCACGCGGACGCGATCGCGCTTGCGGCGCGACGGGCCGCCCTCATGGACGAGGCGGGCCGCGCGCATGCCGGCGGTCTCTGCGGGGTGACCGGTCTCGCGTCCGCGGACGTCGACGACGTCCTGCGCGGCACCGCGGTGAGCATCGCGATCCGCAATGGGGCGGACTCCGTCGTGATCGGCGGGCTCCTCCGCCCGACACTTGGCGCCGTGGCTCCCGAGGCATCCGACGCGTCCGACGCGTCCGACGCGTCCGACATGTTTGACAAGTCGGAGGCACTTGATGCGGTCGAAGCCTCGCTCGCATCGCGGGGCGCGCGCTGCACGCGACTCGCCGTGGCCGTTGCTTCGCACACGCCGCTGATGCGCGCCGCGGCGGAGGGCTTTTCCTCCGAACTCTCCGGCGCCGCCATGCGCGCCCCCGCGCTCGCGCTCTTCGACAGCGACGCCAACCGCGTCTGGACCGGCGACCAGGCGCGCGCCGGTCTCGCCCGCCAGATCGCCCACACGGTGCGATGGGACGAGGTCATGGATCAGCTCGCCGCGCGCGGGCCGTCCTGCGTGCTGGAGATCGGCGGCGGCCAGGCGCTCGCGCGGCTCTGGCAGCAGCGGCACCCGCTGATTCCCGCGCGCTCGGCCGACGAGTTCCGCACGCTCGACGGCGTGCTCGCGTGGATCGAGCGTTCCGCGCCGTGAGGCGCGCGGCGCGGGTTCTCCCTCGATCGTTGCGGCGCGCGTAACGGTCCGCGCGCCACCTTGATTGAAGCGCCGTCGCACGGTCGATACCGTGCGCTTCATCGAGAAACGATGCGGCCGGCGCCCGACTTGCCGGACCGTCACAACAGGAGACAGCGATGAGCATTCACTGGATGTCGATCCTTCCACTCGTGGCCATGTTCATCGTGGCCACGGCCCTGCCCATCAACATGGGGGTGCTGGCCTTCGTCGGCGCGTTCCTCGTCGGCACGCTGGTCGCCGGCATGAGCGCCAAGGCCATCATGGCCGGCTTCCCCGCGGAGCTGTTCCTGACGCTGGCGGGCATCACCTACCTCTTCGCGCTGGCGCAGAACAACGGCACCATCGACTGGCTGGTGCGGCTTGCCGTGCGGGCCGTGCGGGGCCGCATCGCGGCGATCCCGTGGATCATGTTCCTGATTGCCGCGCTGCTGACCTCGGTCGGCGCGGTGAGCCCGGCGGCGGTCGCGATCATCGCGCCCATCGCCCTGGGCTTCGCCGCGCGCCACGGCATCAATCCGCTGATGATGGGCCTGATGGTGATCCACGGCGCGCAGGCGGGCGGTTTCTCGCCGATGAGCATCTACGGCGGCATCACCAACAAGATCGTCGCCAAGGCCGGTCTGCCGCTGAGCGAGATCACGACGATGCTGGCGAGCTTCGGCGTCAACTTCGCGGTGTCGCTGGGGCTCTTCATCGCGCTCGGCGGGCTGCAGCTGATCCGGCGCGGCCGGGTCGCGGACGACGGGGAACTCGCGCCGATCCCGCCGGTCGCGCGCGCCCAAGGGGGCCCGCAGGTCTTCGGCGATGCGGAGGCGGCGTCCTACGGCGAAGGCCGCCGCGTCGCGTCGAGCAAGTCCTCGATGCTGGGCCAGGTCCAGACGCAGACCTTCAAGACGACCGGTCCGCACCAGGTGATCACGGCGCTGGGCCTGCTGCTGCTGGCGGTGCTGACGCTGGGCTACAAGCTGGACATCGGTTTCGTGTCGATCACGATCGGTCTGGTCCTGAGCCTGATGCAGCCGCGCCTGCAGAAGAGTGCGCTGGGCCAGGTGTCGTGGCCCGAGATCATGCTGATCGTCGGCGTGAGCACGTATGTGGGCGTGATGGAAAAGATGGGCACGATCGAGTACGTGGGCCACAGCGTCGCGAATCTGACGTCGCCGATGATGGCGGCGCTGCTGCTGTGTTTCGTCGGTGCAGTGGTTTCGGCTTTCGCGTCGTCGACGGCGGTGCTGGGCTCGCTGATTCCGTTGGGTGTGCCCTTCCTGACGGGCGACAACTCGACGATGGCGATCGGTTTCATCGCCGCGATGGCGGTGTCCTCGACGATCGTGGACGTGAGCCCGTTCTCCACGAACGGTGCCCTGGTGCTGGCCAATGCCAAGGGCATGGACCGCGACCGCTTCTTCCGCCTGCTGCTGCTTTACGGTGCCGCGGTGACGGTCATTGCCCCGGTGGTGGTCTGGTTCCTCTTCGTGGTGCTGTGATGTTTCGAAGAGCTTGGCCGGAGCCGGCGGCGAAGCCGAGCGTTCCAGAACTGACTTGAGCGCCGTCTGCCTGAGCGAAGAGAGCCGAAGGCGAGCGGAGCGAGTTGGCGCGCCAAGCGAGGCGTGAGCCGCCGGCTCCGGCCAAGCTCGTCCGCCGCGGTCTCAAGCGTCCACGTACGCTGCCGCGATCATCTCGCCCGCGTTGATGGGTGAAGGCTCATCAACGCGCGGCGTGTAGATCATTTCGCCGATGCGGATGGTGGAGCCGGTGAGCACGCAGATGCCGTCGCGCTTGGACGGCACCATGTCCCAGATCTGATAGCCGTAATGGCAGGCGCCTGGATCGGACCAGGAGATGGCGGCGGTGCGTGGTGTCGGCCGATCGAGCACGTGGATGGTGGGGGCTGCCTTCACGTGTCGAGCGACTGCGGGTTGCGGCGCATGGGGCACGCCGCCGTTGCCGAGCCACGCCACTGTGCGCAGCCAACCGTCCCGGGACGGATCGCTCGCGAGATCCCTGTACATGCGACACCGCCTTTCTCATCCGCCGACAATCCGGCGTGAAAGCCTGAAATAATTCAACGCGTGATGAATATAACAAAGGCGGCCCTCCCGATGAACAAGACCCCGAAGGCGGCCAGGGCGCCACGGCGCCGCGGGCGGCCGAGCGCGGACTGTGCGCAAGGCGCGGACAACCTGCTGCGCACGGCGCGGCGGATCTTCGCGCTGCGGGGGTACGAGGCCGCCAGCGTGCGCGAGATCGCGCGCCAGGCCGATGTGGACCCGGCGCTGATCGCGCATCACTTCGGGTCGAAGGAGGCGCTGTGGCTGGCGGTCGTCGAGCAGATCAGGGTGCTGATGGACCCGATGCTGCAGACGGCCGCGGACCTGCGCAGCGATGTCGCGCTGGGGCCGCGGCAACGCGTCGAGCACTGCATGCTGTCGTTCATCGACCGCGTGTTCGAACATCCCGACATCGGCATCTTTTTCTCCACCGCCGCGACCGAGGAAGGCGAGCGGCTCAACGTGCTCGTCGACACGATCGTGCGGCCCTTCCACGATGTCTGCCTGCCGCTGTTCAGCGACGCGATGGACGCCGGCGAACTGCACCGCTGCGAGCCGGCGCTGCTGTTCTCGGTGCTGATGAACGGCATCAGCAAGACGGTGGCCTACGCGCATGTGATGCGCGCCGTGTCGACGCTGCCGGATGACCCGGCGCGTTTCAAGCGCGAGCTCACGGGCATCACGCTGCATTTGTTGCGCTGAGCATCGGATCGTCTTTCCTTCCCGGGCGGGATACACAGGCATACGAAAGCCGTATCGCGGATCGACGGGTCCCCGAAGAATCCGCTCCATCGCAGCATTCCGCTGCCAGCCTGGAAAGGATTCCCCATGCGACCGACCACCCGACGCTCCCCCCTTCGTCGTTCCCTGTTCCCGCTGCTGCTCGCCGGCGCTTCCGCCGTGGCGGCGGTGGCCTTCTCGCTGCCGCCGATGACCTCCGACGCGGCGGCGGCGTCGCTCTTCGGCAGCACCGGCATGGCCGGCAAACCCGCGCCCGCCTTCACCGGCATCGACAACTGGATCAACAGCCCGCCGCTGAAGATCGACGAACTGCGCGGCAAGGTCGTGCTGGTGGACTTCTGGACCTACACCTGCATCAACTGCCTGAACCAGCTGCCCTACGTGAAGGCCTGGCACGAGAAGTACAAGGACCAGGGCCTGGTGGTCGTCGGCGTGCATTCGCCGGAGTACGACGAAGAGCGCTCCACCGCCGGCCTCAAGGACGCGATCGCGCGCCTGGGCATCCGCCACGCCGTCGCGCAGGACAACGACTTCAAGACGTGGAAGAGCTACGGCAACCGCTACTGGCCGGCGATCTACCTCATCGACAAGCAGGGGAAGATCGTCTACTCCCACTTCGGCGAGGGCCAGTACCAGCAGACCGAGGCACAGATCCAGGCCTTGCTGAAGCAGCAGGGTTGAGCGAGCAGGCTTGAATGATCGGGAGGGCGCGACGTTCAGTCGCGACCCTCAACCGCCATGGACAGGACGTAGCCTTCGCTGCGGACGGTCTTGAGGTACTTCGGCTCGCGCGCATCGTCGCGCAGCCGCTGCCGGATGCGGCTCACGAGCAGATCGATCGAGCGTTCGAAGAGCTCCGCCTCGCGCCCCTGCGTGAGGCTCAACAGCTGATCGCGGCTCAGCACCCGCTGCGGATGGTCGAGGAAGACGCGCAGCAGCCGGTACTCCGCGCCGCTGAGCGGCACCACCGTGCCCTGCTGGTCGATCAGGTGACGCTCGATCGTGTCGAGCACCCACTCGCCGAAGGCCAGCCGCGGCGACTCGTCCGTGGAGCGCATGTTGGGCGGCAGCATCCGCGCGCGCCGCAGCACCGACTTGATCCGCGCCAGCAGCTCGCGCGCCGCGAAGGGCTTGGCGAGATAGTCGTCGGCGCCCATCTCCAGTCCGAGGATCCGGTCCGCCTCGTCGCCGCGCGCGGTCAGCATGATGACCGGCGTCGCCTTGTGCTTGCCCGCGCGCAGGTCGCGGCACAGCGACAGACCGTCCTCGCCCGGCAGCATCAGGTCCAGGATCACCAGGTCCACCGGCGTGCCGGTCTCCATCGCGATGCGCATGTGCCGGCCGGTCGGCACGGCCGTCACCTTCAGGCCGTTGCGGGTCAGGTAGGTGGTGAGCAACTCGCGGATCTCGCGGTCGTCGTCGACGATCAACACATGATCCTGGGTGGGGGCGGACGTCTGCATGGGGATTCGGCCCGGGCTTGGGCAAAAGGCATCGAACGGGATGAGCTGCAATGTACCGGGCCCGAGGGCGCCGGTGGTACGCGCGGGCAATGTTGTGTCTCCGGTGCGGGACACGGATACACGCCAATACAAAGGCGCCCACAAGCGCGCCGCCCGCGCCTATAACCCTGCCTGCGGGATTCAGCACTTTCATCGCCGCTGGCCCTCACCCCCGCCCTCTCCCGCAAGCGGGAGAGGGAGCAAGAAGGGCCTCTTGCCTTCGCCGTTTCTCCAACGCTTCGGAGATCCTGGTGAACGTCGTCCGCCCAATGTTTTGGAGATCCTCGTGAGCCGCGTCATCGACTACTTCTTCGCCCCGATCAGCCCCTGGACCTACCTCGGCCACGAGCGTTTCTCGGCCATCGCGCGCGACGCCGGCGCCACCGTGCGGCTGATACCGATCGACCTGCTCAAGCTGTTCGCCGTCTCCGGCGGACTGCCGCTGTCGCAGCGTCCCGCGCAACGCCAGGCCTATCGCCTGCTGGAGCTGCGACGCTTCTCGCAGCACCTCGGCATGCCGATGAACGTCGAGCCGGCCTGCTTCCCGGTCGCGCCGCACAAGGCCGCGCGGCTGATCATCGCGGTCGACCAGGCCGACGGCGCGGACGCCGCGATGCGCGTGACCGGCGCGCTGCTGCGCGCGGTCTGGGAGCAGCAGCGCGACATCGCCGACGACGCGACGCTGACGGCCATCCTCGCGGAGCAGGGTCTGCCGGCCGAGCGGTTGACGCGCTCCGCCGAGGACGACATCGGCGCGCAGTACGACGCCAACACGCAGCGCGCCATCGACGCCAGCCTGTTCGGCGCGCCGAGCTATGTCATCGACGGCGAGCTGTTCTGGGGCCAGGACCGCCTGGACTTCGTCGAGCGCGCGCTGGCGGCCGACCGCGCATGAGCACCGTGCCCGCTTCGACACGCGCGTCAGCGCCCGAGCCGACCTCCACGCCGGCGCCGAAGCGCCGCTTCGGCCCGCGCACGCTCTTCGCGCGCGTCTTCTGGCTGATGGTGCTCGGCATCGCGATCGCGCAGGCCATGGCCTACGTCGCGATCCGCCAGGAGCGTTCGATGGCGCTGCGGGCGCTGATGATGTCCGGCGTCGAACGCGACATCGCCACCGGCGTCGCCGTGCTGGACCGCCTGCCCGCGGCCGAACGCGGCGCCTGGCTGGACCGGCTCGAGCGCCCGAACTACCGCTTCGCCCTCGCCGACGAGATCGACCCGCAAGCCGGCCCCGTGGAGCGGACCGACTTCAACGGGCCCTTCGTCGACGCGTTGACGCAGGCGATGCAACCCTTCCGCATCGAGCGCGTCGTGCAGCTCGGCGCCAGACGCTATCAACTGCTGGTGAGACTCAACGACGGATCGGCGGTGACCGTGCACGCGCGCCGCGTCGACATGCCCGTTCCCGAGTGGGTGATGTGGGTGCTGGGCGCGCAGCTCATCGTGCTGGCGGTGTGCAGCTGGATGGTGGTGCGGCTGGTGACGCGTCCGCTCAAGACGCTCGCTTCGGCGGCGGACGACCTCGGTCCGGACCTGTCGCCGCGGCTGATCCCGGAGGAAGGCCCCGCCGAAGTCGCGCACGCCGCGCGTGCCTTCAACGCGATGCAGCAGCGCATCGCCGGCTACACGGCGGAACGGGTGGAGATCCTGGCCGCGATCTCGCATGACCTGCAGACGCCGATCACGCGGATGCGGCTGCGCGCGGACCTGATGAACGACGAGGAACTGCGCGACAAGTTCCGCCATGACCTGAACGCGATGCACCTGCTGGTCCGCGAAGGCGTGACCTATGCGCGCACGCTGCACGGCACCTCCGAAGTGCCCGCGCGCCTGGACGCGGACGCGCTGCTCGCAAGCATCGTCGGCGACTACGAGGACGCCGGCGAAGCGGTGACGCTCAGCGGCGAGGCCGGGACGCCGATCATGGCGCAGCCGCAGGCGCTCAAGCGCATCCTGGTCAACCTGCTGGACAACGCGCTGGCGTTCGGCGGACAGGCCGAGATCCAGGTCACGCGCAGCGCCGCGCAAGACCCGACCCCTCGCCTGACGATCGCGGTGCTGGACCGGGGCCCCGGGATTCCCGAAGACCAGTTGCAGGCGGTGTTCAAACCCTTCCACCGGCTGGAGACTTCACGCAATCGCGACACCGGCGGCACCGGCCTCGGCCTCGCGATCGCGCTGCAACTCGCCACCGCCATGGGAGGGAGCTTGTCCCTCCACAACCGGACCGGCGGGGGGCTCGAAGCCCGCCTCACCCTCCCGGCCTCACTGCCTTGACACTGTCCACGGCTTCTGTGGACAACTCTGTTGGCTCAACGGGCAGGGATGCTGCAAGCCGTTGATTCGTCACGGAATTCATTGCAATGCCGCGAAATGAGGCAGTGATCCGGACGAGCCATCCGAAGCGAGCTTTGCCCGCCGCCAGACTGTCCCTGCGAACTGTGGACAAGTCTGTTGGCTGCCTCTGCAGGGGCGACGTAAGCCGTTGTTGTACAAGGGAAAAGCTTTCCGTGCTCCAAAACGAGGCAGCACGGAGGCCGGGGCGGTTGGTGACCATCAGCGCTTGACTCGACCAGCCGGCAGGGTAGGCAAACTTCGTTCCCTCGCCGCAGTTGCTCACAGTGCCCACCGGTTGTGCACCGGGCCGCCAGACTGTCCACGGCCTCTGTGGACAAGTCTGTTGGCTGCCCGGGCAAGGATGCTGCAAGTGCTTGTCGTGGCAGGGAATTGCTTGCAATGCTGCGGAATGAGGCAGCGCTCGTTCATGCGGGGGGCCAAGCGCGGGCACTCCACGAGGCAGGGGGCATCCCTCCGGGAACCCCCAGCCTCATTCCGGCCCCAGCAAGGCTCGCTGGTCGCGGGCCTTGGGATGCGCTGGAGGTGCGTGGGAGGCGTGGGGAACTTGGCGCTGGAGGGTGGCTACACGATCCGGATGCCCAGGTTCGGCAGGCCGTCGATGTGGCAGTCGATGACATCGCCCTTCACGACCGGGCCGACGTTCTCGGGGGTGCCGCTGTAGATGATGTCGCCGGGCTTGAGTTCGAAGGCACGCGACAGCTGAGAGATCTGTTCCGCGACGCTCCAGATCATCTGGCTCAGATCCGCATCCTGCTTGGTCTGGCCGTTGACCTTGAGCCAGATCGCGCCCTTGGACGGGTGACCACCGAGCCGGGCCACCGGGTGGATGGGACCGATCGGCGCCGAGCGGTCGAAGCTCTTGCCGATCTCCCACGGCTTCTTCTGGTCGCCCATGCCGCGCTGCAGGTCGCGGCGCGTCATGTCGAGCCCGATGGCGTAGCCGAAGACGCAGTCGAGCGCCTGCTCCGTCGTGATGTCGCGGCCGCCCTTGTTCAGCGCGGCGACCAGTTCGCATTCGTAGTGATAGTTCTTCGTCAGCGTCGGATACGGGTGATCGGCGACGGTGCCGGGTGCGACGTTCTGGATCGCATCGGTGGGCTTCTGGAAGAAGAACGGCGGCTCACGGGTCGGGTCGCTGCCCATCTCGCGCGCGTGCGCCGCGTAGTTGCGGCCGATGCAGTAGATGCGGCGCACCGGGAAGCGCTGGTCGCTGCCGACGATGGGGATCGTGGTCTGCGGCACGTCGAACGGCGTCTTCGCCGTCGCGGACGCTGGATCGGCCTGGCCGGGCAGCGCGCAGCCAGCGACGGCGCCGGCAGCCATCGCCGCCGAGGTGTTGAGCAGGGAACGTCGGTCCATCGCGGTCTCCTTCGAGGTTGAGTGCTCCGCCGCGGCCCGCCCCTGGCGGACAGCCGCGGCCGATGGAGCGTAGGCGTCGGTCCCCGTCGACGCTTCCGCGTTTCCCCTCGAAGTCGGACGCCGGGGGCGAGACCCGCACGCCGGTGTCACCCGCTGTCGCGACGCCTGCCGTCGGCTGTCGCCCGGGCGCCGGTCGGGCGTCAGAGCGACGCCGTTCGCCAGCTCAGACGGCGCTGCCGGCGGCGAAGTCCACGATCATCTGCAGGCTCTTCAGCACCGGCGCGGGATCCTCCGCGTACTGCGCCTGCACGATCGCGCCATCGACCGCCATGGACAGCGCCGCGGCGATCTTCTTCCGCTGTCGCGACGCGGGCAGCAGCGCCGCGATCGCATCGGTCATGTCCTGCTTGTGGCGACGGGTCACGTCGACCACCTCCGGCAGGCTCGGTCCCATCTCGCCGACGCCGTTCAGGAAGGCGCAGCCGCGGAACTCGCCGAGCGCTTGTCCGCCGAACCACTCCGACATCGTCGGCACCAGCGCCGCCGCGCCCTTGGTCGCGCCGCCGTGGCGTTCCAGCGCGCCGGTGAACCAGCCCATCCATCGCCCGTGTCGCAGCTCGAGGTAGGCCAGGATCAGGTCGTTCTTGCTTGGGAAGTGGCGATAGAAGGTGACCTTCGTGACGCCCGACGCCGCGATCACGCGGTCGATGCCGGTCGCGCGGATGCCCTCGGCATAGAACAGGTCGTGCGCGGTGCGCAGGATGCGCTCGCGGGCGGGCAGCTCGCCGATATCCACGCTGCGTTCGGTGTCGTTCATCCGGTCATTGTAGACAGACCTGTCTACATCCGCCAGAATCGGGACGAGTAGACAGACCTGTCTACATGAGTCGCACAGACTTTCCATCCATCGACGAGAGGACCTAGACCATGGACACCCGCCCGCCCCTGCCCCCGTTCACGCGCGAGACCGCGATCCAGAAGATCCGCCTGGCCGAGGACGGCTGGAACAGCCGCGACCCGGCGCGCATCGTGCTGGCCTACAGCCCGGACACGCAATGGCGCAACCGGGCGGAGTTCCCGCGCGGCCGCGCCGAGGCGCAGGCCTTGCTGGAACGCAAGTGGGCGCGCGAGCTGGACTACCGCCTGATCAAGGAGCTGTGGGCCTTCGACGGCAACCGCATCGCCGTGCGCTTCGTCTACGAATGGCATGACGACGCCGGCAACTGGTTCCGCAGCCATGGCAATGAGAACTGGGAGTTCGACGCGCAAGGCCTGATGACGCATCGCCACGCGAGCATCAACGACCAGCCGATCAAGGCCGAGGACCGGAAGTTCTTCTGGCCCCAGGGACGGCGTCCGGACGACCATCCCGGGCTGACTGAACTGGGCCTTTGAGGTCGCTCAGCGTCCGCCGACCTCTTCCCGCCACGCACTGGGCGAGCGCCCTGTGTGGCGCAGGAAGAAGCGCGTGAAGTAGGCCGCGTCGGCGAAGCCGAGTCCATCGGCGATCTGCCGGACCATCAGGTTCGTATAACCGAGCTCGCGCTTGGCTTCGAGCAGCACGCGCTGGTGCAGCACCGCGAGCGCCGAGCACTGCAGGTGCCGGCGGCACAACCGGTTCAGCTGCGTGGGCGTGATGCCCAGCGGCTCGGCCAGTTCCGCCACCGCGGGCTGACGGCGGTAGTGGCGCTCGACCTGGTCGCGGTAGCGGGTCAGGTGTTGCAACGCACGGCCTTCACCGGCCGCGTGGTGCGTCCCTTGGGCGGCATCGAAGCGCGCCGCCTGGGTCGCCAGCAGCGCGACCGCATGGTCCAGCGACGGACCGCGCCAGGCGCCGGCGCCCGCGTAGTCCTCGCGCAAGCCGTGGCCGACCGCGAACAGCGCGCGCGTCACGGTCGCGCCGCGATCAAGCGCGACCAGTCGCGGCTCGGACAGGCTGTCCAGCAGTTCGGGCAGGTGGTCGAGCAGGTCCCGCAGGCGGCTCTGGTCCAGCGTGACCACCAGCCCTTCCGTCTCCGGCGCGAAGCGGAAGCCGTGCACGGCCAGCGCCGGCACCCACACCAGCGCCGGCGCGCGCAGGACGCGTTCCTCCTCGTCCATGCGGACGGTCACGCGGCCGCGTTCGACCAGCAGCAGCTGCACCAGCGCGCCATGGCGATGCGGCTGGATTTCCCAATTGTGCAAGCGGCTGCGATCGGCGATCGACTCCAGGTGCAACCCGTCCAGCGCCGACGATCGTCCTTCCTCGCCGTAGAGCGAATACACGGGCATCGTCCCCTGTCGACGGGAAGACCGGCGCGGCTTGCTGTCGATGACCATGGTTCGGATTGTGCAAGCCAAGGTCGCACTCGTCCATTCACCGTCCTGCGGTCGCCCCGTAGGCTCCGACTCATCGGAGACAACACCACGGCCTCGCCGCAATGCCTCGCAAGAAGGCTTTCGGCTCAGCGCCTCGATCCCATGAAGACCTTACGCACGCAGGTGCTCATCGTCGGCGCCGGGCCCTCCGGGCTATTGCTCGGCCAGTTGCTGCACCGGGCCGGCATCGACACCGTCATCGTCGAACGACAGCGCGGCGACCATGTGCTGTCGCGGATCCGCGCCGGGGTGCTCGAACAAGGCACCGCCGACCTGATGGACGAGGCCGGCGTCGGCGCGCGGATGCATGCGCAGGGGCTGGTGCATGACGGTTTCGAGCTGGCCGTCGACGGCGTGCGCCATCGCATCGACCTGCGCGCGCTCACCGGCGGACGGACCGTGCTGGTCTACGGGCAGACCGAGGTCACCCGCGATCTCATGGAAGCGCGTGCCGAAGCGGGTCTGACCACGCTCTACGAGGCCGCTGAGGTCCGCATCGAAGGTTTCGACTCATCGACACCGCGCGCGTTCTGCTCGATCCACGGCGAGCCGGTCGAGATCACCGCCGACTTCATCGCCGGCTGCGACGGCTTCCATGGCGTCTGCCGCGCGAGTGTCCCGACGGGCGCGATCCAGCTCTACGAGAAGGTCTACCCCTTCGGCTGGCTCGGCCTGCTGAGCGACACGCCGCCGGTGTCGGCGGAACTGATCTACAGCCGCCACGCGCGCGGCTTCAGCCTGTGCAGCATGCGCTCGGCGACGCGCAGCCGCTACTACCTGCAGGTGCCGCTCACGGAGCGCGTCGAGGATTGGAGCGACGCCCGCTTCTGGGACGAACTGCGCGGGCGGCTCGATCCCGAAGCGGCGGAGTCGCTGGTCACCGGCCCCTCGCTGGAGAAGAGCATCGCGCCGCTGCGCAGCTTCGTGGCGGAGCCGATGCGCTTCGGCCGGCTGTTCCTCGCGGGCGACGCGGCGCACATCGTGCCGCCGACCGGCGCGAAGGGGCTCAACCTCGCGGCGTCCGACGTGCGCTACCTGTCGCAGGCGCTGATCGAGCACTACCGCGAGCGCAGCGATGCCGGCCTTGATCACTACTCCGCGCGTTGCCTCGCCCGCGTGTGGAAGGCCGAGCGCTTCTCCTGGTGGCTGACCAGCCTGATGCACAACTTCGACCAGGAGCCCGCCTTCCAGGCGAAATTGCAGGCCGCAGAGTTGGACTACGTACTCGGATCCGAAGCCGCGCAGCGAGCGCTCGCCGAGAACTACGTCGGCCTGCCGCTGTAGCCGACGATGATGTTGAGGAAGTGGTCGAGAATCACGAAGTGGTCCTCGAACAGCTGCGATTCCATCGCGGCCAGCTCGTCGCGGTGGAACCAGCGCGCTTCCTTGACGTCGTCGCTGCCGACGACTTCGGGCAGCGTGCCCATCTCGCCGAACTTGAAGTGGTGCGCCATCGTGATCAGCCGGCCCCGCGCGCTGCGCAGCGGATCCTCGAAGGTCTCGACGCCGTGCAGCGCCGCCAGGATCGAAGCCGGCAGCAGCGGGAAGCGCGTCTCCTCGATCAGCTCGCGGATCGCGCAGGCGACCAGCTTCTCGCCGCGGTCGAGGTGGCCGCCGGGCACCGCCCAGAGGTCCTCGCCGAACGGCCCCTTGCGCCGCACCAGCAGCACGTGGTCGCCGACCGTCACCACCGCGTCGCCGGTCATGTAGGCGACCGCCGTGTACTTCTTCCGATAGCTGGCGATGGCCGCATGCTCGGCCTTGCGCCTGCGGTACTCCGGCAGGCGGCTCCAGGCCTGCAGCCACGCCCGCACCGGCGCGCTGACGTAAGGCGTCATCACCGTCAGCGCGGCGTCGGGATCGTCGGCCTCGAAGAAGACCTGGCGCATCGCCGTCGCGTCGACGTCGGCGAGCCGCTCCACCAGCTGCTGCCGCCAGCGCGGGAAGTTGTTGAGGTAGTAGCTCGTGTGGTCCTTCTGGTGGCCGACCAGCACGATGTCCGCGTCCTCTCCGGCGATGGCGCGCACGCCCATCATCACGGCGGCGTTCCAGCGCTGGTCGTCGAAGTAGTCGCGCACCGGCAGCACGTGCAGCCGCTGCTGCTGTTCCGGCGTCAGGTTGGCCAGCAGCATCTGCCGGCGCTCCTCATGGACGAACGGGTTGCGCGGATCGCGCGCCTTGTACGACGAACCCAGCACCGCGATCACCTCGTCCGCGAGGCCGAAGGCCGCCTGGAACAGCGCCTCCTGCCCGAGGTGCACCAACTGCCAGCGGCCGACGACGACAGCGACGGTCTTGCGAGTCATGAAGGTCCTTCCTGTTCTCAATAGTGCTTCGCCGCGATCGGCAACTGCCGGCCGCTGCCGAAGGCCCGCGCACGCAGCCGCACGATCGGCGGCGCCTGACGGCGCTTGTATTCGTTGCGGGCGATCATGCCCTTGATCCGGGCGATCAGCGCCTGACCTTCGTCGCGTCCGCGCAGCGCGGCGACCGCGACCTCGGCGGCGGTGCGTTCGTCCTCGGCGAGCCGTTCGCCTTCGATCAGCACCTTCAGCACCTCGTCCAGCACCTCGTAGGGCGGCAGGCTGTCGGTGTCGCGCTGGTCCGGCGCCAGTTCGGCGCTGGGCGGCTTGTCGAGGATCGCCGTCGGGATGATCTCCCGGCCGGCCGTCTCGTTGAGGTGCCGGCTCAGCGCGAAGACCTCCGTCTTGTAGAGATCGCCGATCAGCCCCAGCCCGCCGTTGGTGTCGCCGTAGAGCGTGCAGTAGCCGACCGCGATCTCGCTCTTGTTGCCGGTCGTCAGCAGCAGATGGCCCTGCGCGTTGGACACGGTCATCAGCAGCATGCCGCGCACGCGCGCCTGCAGGTTCTCCAGCGCGAGTCCAGAGGGCCGAAGTCCCAGCGTGCTGCCCGCCATGGTGTCGCCGACCTGCCGGACGATGTCCTCGATCGGGCAGACGTCCAGCGGGATGCCGAGCGCGTCGCACAAGGCCTTCGAGTCGTCGACGCTGCCCGACGACGAGAACCTCGACGGCATCGTGATCGCCGCGACCTTGTCCGCGCCGAGCGCCTCCACCGCGAGCGCCAGCGTCAGCGCCGAGTCGATGCCACCGGATGAACCGACGACGACGCGATCGAAGCCGCAGCGCCGCGCGTAGTCGCGCAGGCCGAGCACGATCTGCCTGCGGTAGAACGCCATCGTGTCGAGCCCGGCGCTGGCTGGTGGCAGCGCACCGCCATCGCGCGAGGAGAAGAGGCCGCGGTCCGTCTCGAAGCGCAGCGTGACGATGTGCGATTCGAAGCGCTCGGCCTCGAAGACCACGCCCGGTTCCGGTTCGATCGCGAAGGACGCGCCGTCGTAGACCAGCTGATCATGACCGCCCACTTGGTTCACGAACACCAGCGGCAGGCGATGCCGCCAGCAGGCGGCGCGGAACACCGCGTGGCGCTGCTCGCGCTTGCCGACGTTGCTCGGGCTCGCGTTGATCGAGACGATCAGGTCCGGCGCCGCATCGGCCAGACGCTGGAAAGGGTTGACGGCATAGTCCTTGCCATCGTCGTTCCAACCGTCCTCGCAGATCATGAAGCCGACCTGCGTGCCGCCGATCCGCAGCACGCGCGCGACGTCCGGGCCCGGCTCGAAGTGGCGGCGTTCGTCGAAGACGTTGTAGGTCGGCAGCAGCTGCTTGTGGCACTCGAGCAGCACCTCGCCGTCGCGGATCACCAGCAGCGAGTTGCGGAAAGCCTTGCCCGCGCCGGGATTGCGCGTCGGCGCGCCGACGACCCAGTGCAGCGAGCCGACCTCGCGCGTCGCGGCCAGCAGCGCGGTCATCGCGCGGTCGAGGCGCTGGCGGAAGTCCTCGTCGTCGAGCAGGTCGGCGGGGTAGTAGCCGGTCAGCGAGAGCTCGGGAAAGACGACCAGGTCCGCGCCGTCGTGGCGCGCCTGCCGGGCCGCATCCAGGTGCAGCGCGAGGTTGCCGTCGAGGTCGCCGATCGTCGGGTTGATCTGGGCCAGGGTGATCTTGAGCATGACTTCGCTCCTTGAGGGTTTCAGTACTTCATCCGCCGCTGGCCCTCACCCCTGCCCTCTCCCGCAAGCGGGAGAGGGGGTAAGCAGGGCGCCGGTCGGACTCCCTCTCCCGCTTGCGGGAGAGGGTGGGGGTGAGGGCTGCGGTCATCCGACCTGCTTCACCTTGAACACCTGCCGCAGGTAATCGAGGAAGGTCTGGTCGTCGCACAGCGTCTTGCCGGGCGCATCCGAGAGCTTGGCGACCGACTGGCCGTTGCAGCGGACCAGCTTCATGACGATGTTCAGCGGCTTCGGGCCGAGATCGTTACTGAGGTACGTACCGATGCCGAAGCCCACCGGCACGCGCCGCGCGAAGTGCGTGTGCAGGCGGAAGGCCTCGTCGCAGTTCAGGCCGTCGCTGAAGACCAGCCGCTTGGTGCGCGCATCGATGCGCAGCTTCGCGTAATGCGCCAGCGCCTTCTCGCCCCACACGACCGGATCGCCGCTGTCATGCCGCAGGCCGTCGAAGAGCTTCGCGAAGTACAGGTCGAAGTCGGCGAGGAACGCGTCCATGCCGATCACGTCGGTCAACGCGATGCCGAGGTCGCCGCGGAACTCCTGCACCCAGCCTTCCAACGCCGCCTTCTGCGACAGCCTCAGCTGCACGCCCACCGCCTGGTAGGTCTGCAGGTATTCATGCGCCATCGTGCCGATGGGAATCAGGCCGTGGCGACGCGCCAGCTCGACGTTGGACGTGCCCTTGAAGACCGACGGGATCTCGCGCTTCAGCGTCGAGACCACCTCGTCGTGCCAGTCGCCGGAAAAGCGGCGGCGCAGGCCGAAGTCGAAGAACTCGAAGGGATAGGCGTCGTCGCCCAGCGTGCCCGGCACGGCCGCCGCGTAGTCGCGCAGGCGGACCGTCTTTGCCGCGAGCCGGGCGCGGCCTTCGACCAGCACCTCCTGCTCGCGCCCGGCGCAGAGGCGGCGGAAGTACAGCTCGTTCACGATGGCCAGCACGAAGATCTCGAACGCCATCACGTGGACCTGCGGTCCCTTGGCGACGATCACCAACTGGCCCGCCTCGGCGCCCTCGCCCGGTCGCGCGTCGATGAAGCGACGCTGGAAGCGGAAGATCCGCAGGAAGTCGATGAAGTCCGACTTCATGAAGCGCAGGCCGCCGAGGTATGCGAGTTCCTCATCGCTAAAGCTCAGCGTGCAGAGGTGGTCCAGCTCGCGGTTCACTGCATCGCTGAGCTCGCTCAGCGGGAAGACCGGCGTGTTGCGGCAGACGAAGCGGTACTCGGCGTCGTTGGCGGGGAAGGCGTGCAGCAGCGTCTGCCACATCGTGAACTTGTAGAGGTCGGTCTCCAGCAGCGAGCGGATGACAGGGGCGTCGTTCATGACATCGCTCCGATCAGGCCGACAGCAGGCCGAGCGCCTGTGCCGCAGTCATCGTCCGCACGCCAAGCGCGCGGGCGCGGTCGACGAAGGCCGTCGCACCGGCCTCGAAACCGCCGACGGGGCTCATCGCATCCTCGATCAGCACGATGCGCGCAAGCCGTTCGGCGCTCATCTCGGCGAAGAGGTCTTCCGCCGTCGCCGCGACACAGTGGCTGCTGGCCTCCCCGGCGATGAAGGTGAGGCCGGGGAAGTCGACGATGCGGTCGACCAGCGCGCGGTTCGTCTGCGTGCGTGGGTCCGAAGCGATCGGCACTTCGGCGCGCACGGCGCTGTACTGCTCGGTCATCGGGTTCAGGCCTTTGAGGACCTTCTCCACGGTGCGCAGCCGCGCGGCTTCCCAACGGCCCAGCGCGGCGGCGAGATCGCCATGCACGTTGTGGCCCCAGGTGCCGACGACGCAGTGCGTCGGCCAGACCATCAGGATGTACTTCTTCGGGCTGGCCTCGAGGGCATCGAGGTAGGCCAGCACCTGATCGCGCAACGCGGCATCGCGCGGGGCGAAGCGGCCGGCGCGGACGTCCTCGGCCTTGATCTGCGTGAACGGTGCGACCGGCTGCGGCGCACCGGCGGGGCCGTCAGCGCCGTCAGCGCCGTCAGCGCCATTGGCGCCGGGTTGTTGCCAGAACGCCGGCCGCTCGATCGCGTAAACCGGGTGCGAGTCCAGCGTCACGACGATGTCCGCGATCGCGCCGCCGGCCTGGTCCACCAGCGCGGCCAGGCGCTTCATGTCCGCGTCGGCGCCGGTCACCGGCAGCGTCGCGCCGGGGATGTCGCAGAAGTCGTTCTGCGGGTCGACGATCAGCAGTTGCAGGGGTTGCTGGAGGCGCTGGGTCATGAGAGTTCCGATTCCGTCTTTGTCATGTCGTGGCGCCAGCATATCTCACTTCGTGCTTGTTTGCACTAAGTGAATCGACATGACACGTCCCACGGTGCAACGAGGTGTAGCGCGGTGTGCGATTGATTCCAGGATGCGTGCAAGGCGGCGGTTTGACGTCTTGAATCGTTGCCGCCCATAATTCGTGCTTTTCCGCACTAAGAAGAAGAACGCCGTGGACTTCGAACGCCCCATCGTCACCGTCGACATCGTGCTGCTGACGCTGCGCGACGGTGCGCTGCATGCGGGTCTCGCGCAGCGCGACAAGGCGCCGGCGCTCGGCGCGTGGACGCTGCCTGGCGGCTGGGTACACACGGACACGGACCAGGACGCCGATGATGCGGCCGCCCGGATCCTGCGCGAGAAGGCCGGTCTCGTGTCTCCGTATCTGGAGCAGCTCCGGACCTTCTCGGGCATGCATCGCGACTCGCGCGGGTGGTCGCTGTCGGTGAGCTACTACGCGGTCGTGCCGGTTGATGTCGACACACGGGCAACGGTTGACGCCGACGCCAGCGCCGACGAACGCTTCCGCTGGGCCGCCGTCGACAGCCTGCGTTCCCTGCCCTTCGACCACGCGCAGATCCTGCGCACGGCGGTCGAGCGCGTGCGGTCGAAGACGCTGTACTCATCGCTGCCGGTGCACCTGATGCCGGCCGAGTTCACGCTCGGCGAGCTGCAGCGCACCTACGAGCAGGTGCTGGGTGCCGAGCTCGACAAGCGCGGCTTCCGCCGCCGCATCGAGGAGCTCGACGTGATCGAGGAGATCCCCGGCGCGTTCACCAGCGGCGGCAGCCACCGGCCCGCGCAGCTGTTCCGGAAGAAGGCGCATGCGCCGGCGTTGAAGACGGTGCCGAGCAATCTGGCGGTGGGGTGAAGGTTGGAACGCCTTCAGCGACTTGGGCAGGCCGCCTTGCTCGAACAGAGCGTCAGCGGCAGCACGACATCGCGCGCAGGCGGAGGGACCTCCCCGGCGGCGACCTCGAACCGGCCATTGAGGCGATTGCCTGCGGGGTCTTCGAGCGTGCCTCGCACGACCAACCGGAACGGTCCGCCCGTCCAGGCACGCGCCGGCGAAAAGCGCCAGGTGGTCTCGCCGTCGAGGAACTCGCCGCGTCCGGGGACGCGCCGACCTCGCGCGTCGAGCACGGCCAGGTAGCCGGCCTCCAGCGCGTCGACCGGGGCATCGAGCCGGACCAGCAGCGGATCGCGACGACCGACCGCCACCGGAGACAGCGCCCAGGTGTCGGCACGCGGCCCCGTCTCGTCCCGTGCCAGGACTTGCCAGCGCTGCAGTTCGCGGCCGTCGAGGGTGAGACGGATCGACTCGCCTTGGACCAGGACACCGCCGAGCTCGTCATGGGCGATCAGTCCCGTCTTCACCCGGCCCGGGTGAAAGAGCACGGTCAGCACCTTGCCATCGGGCGACCACAGTTCCTGATCGAGGAACGGCTCGAACAATGGTCGATCGTCGTGGCCGATGAGCGCCAGACGACGCAGCACAGGTCCGTCGGGGGCGGACGCAAAGCGGATCGAGATCCGGAGCAGGTTCTCGGGAATGGCGGGGCCTGAAGGCCCCACGCCGACGATCTCGGGCAGCTCGTCACTCGCGGCGCGATTCGCCGCCCGGGCTTCCATGCCGACGAGCAGAACCGCCATGGCCAATGCGAGTGTCCATGCGAACGCCATCGCCCTCGCGAGGCCCATCGCATGGCCCCTCGCGTGTGACGGCGCCGCCCCGATCAATCGCTCCCGCCGCATGGCATCACTGATTCGGCTTGATGTGGTCGGCGAAACCTTCCTGCTCCAGCAGCATGTCCTGACGCGGCTTGATGTACTTCAGCTGGAATCCGTCGCCTTTGAAGCTGTACTTCGGGAAGGCGTATTCCGAGACGAAGTCGGTCAACCGGAAGGACAGCTCCTTGCCGATGGTCACCAGTTGCAGGCGGTCCTGCTCCAGGCGGCGGCGCACGACGATGAAGGACTGATCGTCGAGGTTGTCGATGCGGATCGCGCCGGCCAGCGGCGCCGTCGTCGGCTCCAGCCCGCTCAGTTGGCCGAACTGCACGACCTGCTCGATGCCGGGCTTCGCGTTGGCGGCCTCCACCTGCGACAGCGGGATCGCGCTGGCGCCGCGCTCGAAGTTGAGCAGCATCAGGTAGTCGCGCGTCTGCCCGTCCTCGGTCTTCGAATACGAGATCAGGTCCGCCGGCGTATTCCCATAGCCAAGCTCCGCGATCGTCTTGCCGCGCAGGTGCGCGCCGTCGCGGATGTCGTCCAGCGGGATCGTGACGATCGGCGTGCAGGTGTAGGCGGCGATCAGGTACGGGCGTCCCGCCAGCGTGGCGAAGCTCATCGCGCGGATCGGCGCCCGCGTCTCCACGAGGTTGTGCCCGGTGTGATAGATCTCGATCGACGCCATCGCCTGCGTCGCGTCGAACGGGTACTTCACGCGCCGCAGGCTCGAGGAGAAGTCCTGGTTGGACAAGCCGGCGATGAACAGCTCGCCCTCGCGCCACTTCATGTCCGTCACGGTGAAGCTGCGCTCGGGCAGGTCCCGCCAGATCACGCCGGACGACGCCGGCGCGTCGCGCAGCGCGACAGTGGTGGTCTTGGCCTTCTTCAGGTCGATGCGCCGCGCATGCCGGTCACTGGTCACGACGAGCAGAGCCGGCGACTTCGCGGGGCCGTAGCTGACGGCGATGTAGACCTCGGCAGTACCGGGCCGGGCGACCATGTCCTCGACCACGACCTTGGCGCCGCCGACCTGCGCGGACAGCAACGGCTCCAGGTCGAGGATGTTGAAGGCCGTGCCGGCCGCCTTGGCCGGCGCGTCCGACAAGGTGAGCGCGTGGACCTTCGCATCCTTCCAGTCGGCGAGGAACAGCACGTTGCCCGGCCCTGCGGCGAGCCGCGAGACCGACTTGATGTCGGCCGCGCCGGCGTTGGACGAAAGCGTGGCCGCAAGGACCAGCGTGGAGAGGAGCAGACGCATGGGAACTCCGAGGTCGGATGGGGTTCCCCGATGCTAGGCAGAGAGGCGACGCGCCAGTAGACGCGCCGCGATCAACAGCCTGTTGAACTGCGGACACGAATGCCCGGAGACCAGGCGCACAGCGCGCGCTCAACACGCACACAACACGCACTCAACACGCACTCACCGCGCGCTTAACCCCTTCAGCAGCGCCTCATGGAACTCCTTCGGCGACTCGACCTGCGGCGAGTGCCCGAGCGCGGGAAACTCGATCAACGACGCGCCCGGAATCATCTTCGCCGTCGAGCGGCCGAGCGTCGCGTAGTCGCCGAGCTTCTCCGCGATCTCCTTGGGCGCGCGGACCGCGCCGGGCGCGGTGCGGTCCTTGCCGCCGATCATCAGCAGCGTGCGCACCTGCAGCCGCGGCAGCTCCTGCACCACCGGCTGCGTGAAGATCATCTCCGACGTCTGCGCCTGGTTCCACGCGACCTGCTCGCGGCCCGGCCCCGCGTACTGGCCGGCGGACATGCGCACCCAGCGGTCGTACTCCGGCTTCCACTGGCCGTTGTAATAGAAGCGCAGCTGGTAGGCCTTGATGGTCTCCGCCGTCGTCTTCAGTTCCTGCGCGTAGAGCTGATCGATGGTCGCGTAAGGCACGCCCGCGGCTTGCCAGTCCTCGAGACCCAGCGGGTTCACGACGACCAGTTGCTCGACCTGCGTCGGGTACGCGAGCGCGAAGCGCATCGCGAGCATCCCGCCCATCGAGTGCCCGATCACCGTCGCCTTCGCGATGCCCAGCGACTGCAGCAGCGCCTGCGTGTTGGCCGCCAATTGGTTGAAGCTGAACTGGTAGCCGCCGGGTTTGCTCGACGCGCAGAAACCGATCTGGTCCGGCACGATGACGCGATAGCCCGCGCCGGTGAGCACGGTGATCGTCTGCTCCCAGGTCGCGCCGCAGAAGTTCTTGCCGTGCAGCAGCACCGCGGTCCGGCCGTTGGGCTGGCCGGTCGGGGCGACGTCCATGTAGACCATCTCCAGCGCCTGCCGCTGCGACGTCAGCTTGAAGCGCTGCTGCGGATGCGGGTAGTCGAAGCCCTCCAGGCGCGCCCCGTAGGCGGGCGCGTCCTGCGCCGACGGCGCGGTCTTCGTGGGCGGGGCGCTTTGCGCCTGCGCGCTGAGCGTGCAGAGGGCGAATGCCGCGAGCGCGGCGGCGGACAACATCTTCATCACGGGGAACTCCAGTGGCGACGGAACGGCGCGCCGAAGCGAGCAAGTGTCGTTCCCTCTCTCCCCGCGTGCAGCCCTCAGGGGCTTCAACGCTGATCGAGATAGCCGAAGCTGCCGTGATCGCGGATCTCCTCCGCGGCCAGTCGCGCCGCCTTCATCGCATGCCGGAAGAGCGACATCGCCAGGCTCACGCGCTTCACGCCGGCCTCGCCGAGCTCGCGCACCGTGAACGATCGCCCCGGGATGCCGGCCATGAAGTTGACCGGCTTGGTCACCGACGCGCAGACCCGGCGCACCGCGTCGAGGTCCGGCAGCAGCGGCGCGAACAGCACGTCGGCGCCGGCACGTTCGAAAGCCTGCAGGCGGCGGATCGTGTCGTCGAGGTCGTTGATGCCGTGGAGGAAGTTCTCCGAGCGCGCCGTGACCAGGAAGGGGAACGGCAACGCGCGCGCCGCCTCGACCGCGGCGGCCACCCGCTCGACGGCGAGATCGAAGTCGAGGATAGGCGCCCCGCCCTCGCTGGACGAATCCTCGATGGAACCGCCGACCGCGCCCGCCTCCGCGGCGAGGCGGATCGTCAGCGCGCAATCCTCGGGGCGATGTCCGAAGCCGTTGCCCAGGTCGGCGCTCAGCGGCAAGGGCGTGGCGCCCGCGAGCAGCCGGATGTGCGCGAGCGTCTCCTCGCGCGTGAGTTGGCCGTCGCGGCGTCCGACGGCCTCGGCCGCCGCGGCGCTCGACGTCGCCAGCGCGGCGAAGCCCGCCGCTTCCAACATGCGCGCCGAGGCGATGTCCCACGCGTTCGCGATCACGAAGGGGTCAGGTCTTTCGTGCAAGGCACGCAGCGCGGCGGCCTTCGCGGCTTGGGTCTCGGAGGTGGGTTCGTCGGGGGTCGACACGGTGCTCATGGCGGCTTCCTCGGTGGGACAGACGGATGCTAGGCCGCGCTGCTGCCGCCGTCTGGCAGCAATCGGACCTGTTCCTCCGTCGCGCCCGTGGCGCCCCATCTCCCCCCTTTACCTCCAAAAGGGTGGCGACGACGCCACGGTTTTCCGGCATTCCGCTCCGAACGGGGGCAGATCGCGCGGCCTGCGCACCCTCAGCCCCAACCACAATGTTGCGAACCATTCGCATTTGATAACGTGTCGCGTTACGCTGAATGTCGGCTTCCCAGTTCCCGCCCCCGGTCCCCACTCCATGTCCCTCCAAGCCTCCGCGCCGCGCCTGTCCCTCATCTCCCTCTCCGTGATGGCGCTGCTGACGCCGCTCGCGGGCCACGCGCAGGCCGCGCCAGCCGATGCATCGGCCGTTGAGGCCGCATCCCCGAGCCCCGGCGACGGCACGGCGAAGAAGCTGCTGGACGAGGTCGTCGTCACCGGCGTGCGCAAGAAGACCTTCGCGCCGACCACCGTGCGCGTCGGCGCCTTCCGCGACCAGGATCCGCTGGACGTGCCGTTGACCAACAACGTCATGTCGCGCGACCTGCTGGACGCGCAGGCCGCGCAGGGCCTGTTCGACGCGCTGAAGAACACCGCCGGCGTGACCCGCTCCCAGGTCAGCGGCTCCACCTACGACAACCTCTCCATCCGCGGGATCATTGTCGAGAACCGCAGCAACTACCGCCTCAACGGCAACCTGCCCGTCGTCAACCTGATCGACATCCCGCTCGAGAACAAGGAGCAGGTCGAGGTGCTGAAGGGCGCCTCGTCGATGTACTACGGCATGGTGCCGCCGTCGGGCATCGTCAACTTCGTGACCAAGCGCGCCGGCCCGACGCCGGTGACGTCGATCACGACCACCGTCAACGACCACGGCGGCGCGAAGGTCCACATGGACATCGGCCGGCGCTTCGGCGAGGACGACAGCGTGGGCATCCGCGTCAACGCCGCGACCAGCAAGGAAGAGACCGGCATCGACCGCTACAAAGGCGATCGCGACGTGCTGACCCTGGCCGCGGACTGGCGCGCGACGTCCTGGGCCAACTTCAAGCTCGACGTCGAGCACTACCGCAAGAACACCAGCGAGCAGGCCGCCATCCAGCTGCCCGCCGCGGTGAACGGCGTGATCACGCTGCCGCGCGTGCCGGACAACAAGACCAACCTCGCGCCCGAATGGGCCCGCTACGACGCGCAGGCCGACAACGTGCTGCTGCGCGGCGACTTCGCGCTGAGCGACGACTGGGTGCTGAGCATCGAGACCGGCCGCGCTCAGACCGAACGCGACCGCAACAACACGACCTTCATCAACTACAACCCGCAGACCGGCGCCGGCACGGCCAGCGTCAACGTGCTGAAGGGCCAGAAGTACACCAACACGAACCACCGCGTCGAGGCCATCGGCCGCTTCGACACGGTCGGCATCGGCCACGAGCTGACCTTCGGCGCGACCTACAACCGGCGCGAGTCCGCCGGCTGGATGAGCGGCACGGCGACCGCGCCGCAGAACCTGTACGCGCCGGTCGACATCGCGCAGCTGACCCCGACGCTGCGCCAGGCCGGCTTCCCATCCGAGATCAACGACCGCGGGCTGTACGCCTTCGACCGCATCTCCGTCGGCGAGCAGTGGCAGTTCCTGGCCGGCCTGCGCAAGACGATCTACCGCAGCGAGGCGACCAGCCCCACCGCGCCGGTCAGCGTCTATCGCGCCGACAAGGTCACGCCCAACTTCTCGGTGATGTGGAAGCCGATGAAGAACCTGAGCGTCTACGGCAGCCTGCTGCGCGGCCTGGAGGAGACCGGCACCGCGCCGCTGACCGCCGACAACGCCGGCCAGGTGCTGGCGCCGGCCGTGAGCAAGCAGCGCGAGCTGGGCGTGAAGGCGCGCGTGGGCGAGGTGCTGCTGCAGACGGCGGTGTTCCAGACGGACCGCGCGCTGACGACGACGATCAACCGCGTCTTCCAGGTCGGCGGCGAGGCGCGTTATCGCGGCCTGGAGTTCTCCGCCAGCGGCGAGATCGGGCGCGACTTCGCGCTCGTGGCCTCCGCGCTGCTGCTCGATGCCGAGATCACCCGCGTCGGCACCAGCAACGCAGGCGAGCTCGGCCAGTCGCCGGAGAACACGCCGAAGAACACGCTGAGCCTGTTCGGCGAATACCGCGTGCCGGTCGTGCCGGGCCTGTCGCTGAACGCCGGCGTGTACCACTTCGGCAAGCGCGCGGTGAACAACCTCAACCAGGGCTGGGTCGGTGCGTACGAGACGCTGTCGATCGGCGCGCGCTACCAGTTCCGCGTGATGGACAAGGCGGTCAACCTGCAGGCCAACGTCGACAACCTGACCGACAAGGATTACTGGAGCACGGCCGGCAACAACCTGCTGGGCGTCGGCGCGCCGCGCACGGTGCGCCTGACCGCCAAGGTCGACTTCTGATCGCCCGATCGCAGAACCGCGGGAGCAACGAACCATGGCTCTGGTGACCGCGCGCCGCGTCTGGATGTGGCTGCACCGCTGGATGGGGCTGACGCTGGGGATGCTGCTCGCCGCGGCGGCGCTGCTCGGTTCGCTGATGACGGTGCTGCGCCCGCTGGACGAGGCCATGCATCCGGAGCTCTTCCGCGCGCCCGCTCACGACGCGGCGACGGCCGTCGTCGCATCGAGCACGCCGTTCGAGACGCTGCGACGCCGCGTGGCCGATGAATTCGGCCCGAAGGCGACGATGACGATCCGTCCGCCGCGCGAGGACGGCGAGTCGCTGCGCGTCGCGGTCCGCTCGCCGAGCTGGGCGGGCACCGTGTACCTGGACCCGGTCAGCATCGTCGAACTCGGTCGACGCGGCGAGACGGAAGGCGTCGCCAACTTCGTCTTCGAGCTCCACAGCGAGCTGCTGCTCGGCGACACCGGCAAGGCGACGCTCGCCTTCACCGCATTGGCGTATCTCCTGCTGCTGATCACCGGGCTGATCTTGTGGTGGCCGATGAACGCGGCGCAGTGGAAGCACGCCTTCAAGCTGAAGCTGGACAAGGGCACAACGCGCAGCCTGTTCGACCTGCACCGCTTCGCCGGCGCCGTCCTGGGCCTGCTGATCGCGGTGGCCGTCGCGAGCGGCGCATGGATGGCCTACCGGCCCATCGGCGGCTGGCTCAACACGCTGGTCGGCGAGACCGCGCCGAAGCCGCCCAAGATCGACAAGGCGCACGGGGAGCGCGTTCCGCTGGACCTCGTCGTCGCCGAGGCGCGGAAGCGCTGGCCCGGCGCGCAGCTCGGCTTCATCCAGCTGGGCGCCGCGGACACGCGGCCGGTGCGCCTGCGCTTCAAGCTGGCGGGCGATCCGCATCCGAACGGGCTGTCGTCGATCTGGGCGCATCCGGTGGACGGTCGCGTGCTCAGCCAGCAGCGCCTGGAGGACCTCGACCTCGCCGTGCGCTCCACCGCGTGGATCTACCCGCTGCATGCGGGCGAGCTCTTCGGCCTCGCCAACCGCGTGATCACCGGCGCACTCGGACTGGTGCTGTTCGGCATGGGCGTCACCGGCACGTGGCTGTGGTGGCGCCGGCGGCGTTGAGCCGCCTGCTGATGCAGGCTCAGGACCGGATCAACTCATCCACGCATTGCGCGACCAGTTCGCTGTCGGCATCGAAGTAGTGCGTGTGCGCGCCAGCGCCGACGCAGAGGTCCTTGCGCGGCGGCACATCCAGCGCCGCCGCGCCCGGCGCATAGAACGCGGATTGATGCGGCGCCTCGGGTGACGACGGCGCCCAGATCCAGCGCCCGACGTAATCCCCGGCGGCGAAGGCGTTGGTCCACTTGTCCACGCCCAGTTGATCCAGCAAGGGCCCGGTGCGGACCCAGTGGTAGAGGTCGGGGAAACGCGCCGCGTACAACTGGCGCAGCGGGCTGCCGGCGGTGAAGAGGTGGACCTCGATGTCCTGCAGCCACTGCCCCAGCTGACCGGCCCGGCTGCCGGGATCGCGCATGGCGCGGTAGGTGAGGTATCGCAGCAGGTCCGCGGTGATGACCGTGCCCTGGCTGTGCGACACGATCACGACGCGCGTGGCGCCGTCCCGCTTCAGGTGCTCCAGCAGCGCCACGTAGCGCGCGAAGATGCGGGCGCGCGGAATGGCCTTGCGCGGGAACTCGCGCAGGTAGTTGTCGACGTCCAGCATCGCGTCCAGCGGCGCCCGCAGCCACGGCGCGTACTTGGACAGGGTGCGTCCGAACAGCGTCAACGCGCCGATCGCCGACACCGAGCCGATCACGAAGGGCGCCAGCAGCAGCTGGGAGCCGAAGCCGGTGCCGGCGATGGCCTGCTTCAGGTCCGCCGCCGTGAAGGGGGACACCAGGCGGAGCAGGTCCAGCAGGTAGACGCCGCCGATGTAGGTGGCGACCAGCGCGCTCGCGATCGCGAGCAGCGCGACGAAGTCCTCCAGCCGCTCATACCCGCCGGTCAGCCAGCGCCCCAGGTGGCCCGCCGTCCCCACGCCGCGCTGCAGCTCGGCCAGCACGCTGGGCAGCAGCGACACCAGCACGTAGGCCACCAGCGCCAGCAGCAGCATGGCCACGAGGAAGAAGGTCGCCGTGCTGTAGACGTAGCGCAGCGTCAGGAAGCTCTCCGCCGGCAGCGCGCGGTACATCTCCGCGGCCCGGTGCTGGAAGCCCCAGGCGTCGGCGCTCACCTCGAACTGGAGGTCGAACAGCCAGGGCCGGTAGCCCCACTTGCCGCCCGCACGCTCCAGGACCTGGTGGCCGGCGGCCCAGATCACCATGCCCACCGCGGTGAACGAGGTCACGGACACGAACAGCCCCAGCCGCGCCGTCGCCACGCTGGCCCGCGCCGCGTCGCCGAGCCCGGCCTGCCGGACGCCGTACCACGTCCACGGCACCAGCAGCGCGGCGGCGATGATCCACCAGAGGTAGGTGCCCATCAGCATCAGCTCGAAGGCGCGCAGCGCCGCGGCGGTCCACCAGGTCCAGAGGTCCTGCCGCGGGGAGAACCAGAGCATCACCACCGCGATGGTGCCCAGGCTCAGCGCCAGGAAGACCAGGCCGACCTGACGCGTCGACACGAAGCGCCGGTCCGCGAGCTTCAGGCCGGCATCGCACAGCAGCGCGAGCGCGGCCAGCACCACGATGCCCAGCACCCAGGGCGCGGCGAAGAGCTTGAACGCGACCCCGGCGGCCACCGCCAGCAGGAGCAGCACCGCGCGCCCGACCGCCGAGCGAACATGGCGATAGACCAGCCACCAGTAGCTCAGGGCCGGCAGCCCGACGGCGAGCATGGTCCGCACACTCTCCGCGATCCCGCCCCGGGGGTCGCCGTTCAGCGCCGACATCACCACGATGAAAGTCCCCAGCAGCAGCGTCTGCAGGAACAGGTTGGACAGCAGGTGGGCGAAGGACCAGTCCAGCGCCGTCTGCAGCCAGGACAGCCGGGCCCAGCGCTGCCGGATCCCCGCGGGCGCTCCGGCGGCATCGGCCGCGTGGCGCGCCTGGTCGATCGTGTCGCGCGCGAGCTTGGACAGCCGGAACAGGATGGTGAACAGCTCCGTCAGGATGGTCGGCAACGCGCTCGACAAGCGCGACAGGTCGGCCCAGTACATCTCGTGGAGGTCCACCTGCTGGGTGGTCCGCGCCCGCGCATCCTCGCGGGTGAGGCGGATCCGGTAGCCCTCGACGTACTCGGTTTCCGCCTTGCCGCGCTGCGCCTTGAAGAGCAGGTAGTCGGTGAAGGCGATGCCCTGGTCCGGCTCGCCCTTCAGCGGATCCCCCGGCGCCTGGGACGTCGCCCCCTTGGCCGTGTGCGCGGACCGGACGGTCGACTGGTAGTCCCGCGCCTTCACCCGGTCCTCCGCGACGCCGCGGGCCGAGGCATCCATCCATCCGGTCCGTTGGAAGTCCGATCTCAGCGACTGCCGCAAGGCCTTCATCGCGGTGGGCCGGGCGTCGGGATCGTGAGCCGCCGGCACGCAGCCCTCCAGGACCGGGACCTGCAGCAGCAGGCAGTCGCAAGTCCCGTCACGGTAGTGCACGTCCCGGGGAGGCCGCACCGTCAGGAGCGCCGCCAGCTGATGCACCGTGGCACCGGGCGCCTGATCCGCGACCCCGTGCACGGCGACAACCGCCACGCGCGCGCCCCGCGCCGCCGTCGCGTCCGCCTCCCCGCGACCATCGCGCGCCTCGGTCTCCTGGCGTACGTCCTGCGGGTTCGGCCCTGGATCGGTCATCGCATCTGCCTCCCAAGGCGTCAGGATGGTGCGCGGTGCCGGCACTGTCATCCCCCGTGGAGGGGACAGGCGCCCGCACGGCAGCTTTTTCCGATGCCGCGCGCCGCCGGGCAAGACCCGGCCCCACACCGCTTTCCTCGAACGTCCCCGACGACGGTGACGGGCGCCCCCTCCCCCGGGACTCCCATCTGCCCCCGGTCGAGCGCCACCGCCTCCCTCACCCCGGTGCACCCCCTCTGATGCCGCTGTACCACCTTCCGCCTTCGCCCATCCCTCCCTCCTCGGTCGGGATGCCCGCCACGCCCGTCGGACGGTCCCTGTCCGACGAGATCCCCGATCCCGCCACACCGCCCCCGACGCCCGACGCGTCGGGCGAGCGGGCGCTCGAGCGCCGCTGGGCGCGGTCCATCGCCGCGCATGCGCTGTGGTCCCGGCAGGCGCCCATCGTGCCGCTGCTGCTGGACTGGCTGCGCGACGCCGAGCCCATCGCCCGCGCGCTGGGCCCCGCCATGTGGCGGCACTTCGCACAGCATCTGTTGCAGCACGCCAGCACCCGCGACCTGCGCGCGATGGGACTCGACGAGCGCGTCGAGGCCCGCGTCTGGAGTTCGTGGCCCGAATGGCGGACCGCCGGCTTCCGCATCGCCGACGCACCGGGCCGCCTGCACCGGGCCGTCGTCTGGTGGGAGGACGGGCGCCTGCCCGAGTACCCCGACGCCGGACGCGTCTTCGAGATGCCCTACGGCGCCGCCCTCTGGCTCGACGGCCGGCTGCTGCCCTATCCGCAGGAGCTGACCTTCGGCTGCTCGGTCAACGGGTCGGGCGAATGGATCGACGACCGCTACTTCGTCGTCGACGTCGACGGCCCGATGGAGCACCCCGACTACGTCGAGGAGCTCGCCAACGGCCGGGGCTCGGTGCTGAGCCTGCTGGTCGTCGATGCGCGCCATCGCACCTGCCACCTGCTGAACCCGCGCGCCCATGAGCCGTGGCTGCGCCCGCGCATCACCGTGCAGGACGACGGCCGATGGCGCATCGATCCCGGCACGGACGCCAGCGACGCGGATACGCAATACGACGAGGATGCGGACCGGCCCGCCGTGCCGTCGCGCCTGATGCTGCCGTCGGACCTGCCGCCGGCCTCGATCGACGCGGAGATCCCGCCGGACGAAGCCGAGCCCCGCTCCCTCGCGCCCGCCTGGCGCCATGTCGTCGATGCGTGGAACGCAGACCGCGACCGGCTGGTCGGCCTGCTCGGGGAGATGAACTACGAGCTCGCCCTGGACAGCTTCCGCGATGCCGCCTTGGGGTGGCGCTGAGGTTGGCGCTGAGGCGGGTGAGCGGCGGCCACCTCGCGGCAGCAGGCCATGAACTGCTCCGCGGCCGGCGACTGCCGGCGGGCGCGCATCGTCAGCAGGCCGACCGGCGGGAGTTCGATCGGCACGTCGATCGGCAGGGCCTTCGCAAGCCCTTCCCGGGCCAGGTAGCGCGCGACGTTGTCCGCCACGAAGGCCGCCGCGCCGCGCTGACGCAGGAAGGTCAGCGTGACCAGGAAGGACGCGCTCTCGACGATGTCACTCGGCGGGTCCAGCTGCTGTGAATAGAACATCTGGTTGAGCTTGATCCGCGACGAGGCCCACGGCGGCGGCATCACCCACGGCATGCGGGCGAGCTCGGCCCACGGCGGCTGCCTGGGCTTGCGCGCCGTCGCCAGCGGGTGATCCGGCCGCACGACGATGCGCATCGCCTCCTCGACCAGCGGCTCGGTCGCCAGGTCCGGCGACGCGTAGCCCGGCTCCAGCCGCGCGACGATCACGTCGAGTTCGCCCACGCGCAGCCGCGGCAGCAGGCGCGTCAGGTCGCCTTCCTCGATGTGCACCGTCGTCAGCGACGAATGGCGCTTGAGCCGCTCGACCGCGCCGGCCACCAGCCCGGGTGTCGCCACCACCATCGCGCCGACGCTGACGCGGCCCGCCGCGCCGCTGGCCACGGCGGCGATCTCGTCGCGGGTGCGCGAGAAGTCCGACAGCACCGACCGCGCGAAACGCACCACCGCCTCACCGAAGGGCGTGGGTTCGGTGCCGCGCGTGGAGCGCGTGAACAGGTCCAGGCCGAACATGCGCTCGACCTCGGCCAGCGACTTGGACACCGCCGGCTGCGTCTGCGACAGGAACTCCGACGCGCGGCCGAGATGGCGGAACTGGTCGAGCGCCACCAGCATCTGCAGGTGGCGCAGCTTCAGGTTGGAACGGAGGACGCGGTCGATCTGGCTCATGGGCCGATCTTAGGAGCTTGACGGACCTTCATGCCGTTCATGACATGAAGGCAGTCCAGTTCCTCAATTGAGTTGCATGGAGCGGATGCCCACAATGCATCGCACAGAGACCTCGCGACCATTGCCCAATGGCCCGACGAGGTCCCCGCCCACGACATCGATCGATGCCCGCATCGACCCCGAGCCAGGAGACAAGACATGACCATCCGCATGGACCGCCGCCGCGTCCTGCTCGCCGGCGCCGCCGGCCTCGGCGCCAGCGCCCTCGGGCTGCCGCGCCTCGCTCAGGCCGCCGCCTATCCGTCCGAGCGCGCCATCACCTTCATCTGCCCCTGGCCCGCCGGCGGCACCGCCGACGTGACGATGCGCTCGCTGTGCATGGCCGCGGGCAAGGTCCTGGGCCAGACCATCATCATCGAGAACCGCGCCGGTGCCTCCGGCATGCTCGGCACCAAGGTGCTGTCGACGTCCAAGCCCGATGGCTACACGATCGGCCAGGTGCCGATCTCGGTGACCCGATTCGCGCAGCTGCGCACCGTGCAGCTGGACCCGCTCAAGGACTTCACCTACCTCGCCCGTGTCAACGGCCAGACCTTCGGTCTGGTCGTGCGCGCGGATTCGCCGTGGAAGACGCTGGCGGAATTCGTCGCCGCCGCGAAGGCCAAGCCCGGCCTGATCACCTACGGCAGCGCCGGCATCGGCGGGGCGACGCACGTCGGCATGGAGGAGTTCAATCTCCTCGCCGGCATCCAGCTGAATCACATCCCGTACAAGGGCGGCGCGCCGGCGCTGCAGGATCTGCTCGGCGGTCAGGTGGACGCGGTGGCCGATTCCACCTCGTGGGCACCGCACGTCAAGTCCGGCAAGCTGCGGCTGCTGGTCACCTGGGGCGCGACGCGCACCAAGGACTTCGCCGACGTGCCGACGCTGAAGGAAGCCGGCTACGACCTGGTCGTCGACGCGCCCAACGGCATCGGCGCGCCCAAGGGCATGGACCCGGCGATCGTCGCCAAGCTGCGCGACGCCTTCCGCAAGGCCACGGCGGATGCGGACTTCATCGCCACCTGCGATCGCATCGACTCGCCGGTGATGTACCTCGACCAGCCGGAGTACGAGAAGTACATCCAGGCTACCTACCGCAAGGACACGCAGCTGATCGAGCGCCTGAAGCTGCGCGAGCTGCTGGCGAAGGGCTGACCATGACCGCCATCGGCACCGCCACGGGCACTGCGCCGGGCACTGCGCCGGGAACCGCGACGGGAACCGCGACGGCATACGCGACGGGGACGGCCCCGGGCGCCGTGAGCTCGGCCGGCGCGACCACCTCCGACGCGGTGGCCGCCGCGTCGGCCGCGATGGCGACGTCCTCGCCGCTGCTGCGCCTGCATCGCGACGACAACGTCCTGATCGCGCGCCAGGTGCTGACGCTGGGGCAGGACCTGCCGGAATTCGGACTTCGCCTGAAGGCGCAGGTCCCCGCCGGCCACAAGATCGCGGCGCGGCGCATCGCCGCGGGCGAGCCGATCCGCAAGTACAACGCCGTCATCGGCGTCGCCGCGCGCGACATCGAGGCCGGCGACTACGTCCACGCCCACAACATCGCGCTGGTCGAGTTCGACCGCGATCCGGCCTTCGGCGCCGACGTGAAGCCTGTCGACTACCTGCCCGAGTCCGAGCGCGCGAGCTTCATGGGCATCGTGCGCGCCGACGGCCGCGTGGCGACGCGCAACTTCATCGGCATCCTGGCCTCGGTGAACTGCTCGTCGACCGCGATCAACCGCATCGCCGAGCACTTCACGCCGGAGCGGCTGAAGGACTATCCGAACGTCGACGGCGTGGTCGCCTTCGCGCAGACCACCGGCTGCGGCATGTCCTCGCCCAGCCCCCATTTCGACCTGCTGCGCCGCACGATCGCCGGCTACGCCAAGCACCCCAACCTGGGCGGTGCGTTGATCGTCGGCCTCGGTTGCGAGCGCAACCAGGTCGCCGGCCTGATGGAGTCGCAACACCTGGTGCCCGGCGAGACGCTGAAGACGCTGGTGATGCAGGACACCGGCGGCACGCGCGCGACGATCGAGGCCGGCATCCGCGCCGTCGAGGCCATGCTGCCGATCGCCAACCGCGTGACGCGGCAGCCGGTGAGCGCCGCCCACTTGAAGATCGGCCTGGAATGCGGCGGCTCGGACGGTTTCTCGGGCATCGGCGCGAATCCGGCGCTGGGCGCGGCGATGGACATCCTCGTGCGCCACGGCGGCACCGCCATCCTGTCGGAGACGCCGGAGATCCACGGCGTCGAGTACATGCTCACCCGTCGCGCGGTCAGCCCCGAGGTCGGCCAGAAGCTGCTGGACCGGCTGGCCTGGTGGGAGGCGTACACCCGCGGCCAGAACGGCCAGTTCAACGGCGTGGTCGGCCCGGGCAACCAGGCCGGCGGGCTCGCCAACATCTTCGAGAAGTCGCTGGGTTCCGCGATGAAGGGCGGCACGACGCCGCTGCAGCAGGTCTACGAATACGCCGAGCCCATCGAGCAGTCGGGCTTCGTGTTCATGGACTCGCCGGGCTACGACCCGGTCGCCGTCACCGGCCAGATCGCCAGCGGCGCCAACCTGATCTGCTTCACCACCGGGCGCGGCTCGATGTTCGGCTCCAAGCCGGCGCCGACGATCAAGCTGGCCAGCAACACGCCGATGTACACGCGCCTCGAAGAGGACATGGACATCAACTGCGGCCTCGTCATCGATGGCGCGCTGACCATCGAGCAGATGGGGCAGCGGATCTTCGAACACATCCTGCGTTCGGCCTCGGGCGAGCCGACCAAGAGCGAGCTGCTCGGCCTCGGCGACCACGAGTTCGTGCCTTGGCATCTGGGCATCGTGAGCTGAATTTCCTGAATCCGAGGTCCTCCATGCAGACGAAGAACCACATCGCCGGTCGCTGGTGCGACGCGGCCGCCGGCGACCGCTTTCCGGTCGTCGATCCCGCCGATGACAGCCTCATCACCGAGGTGCCCGACAGTCGCGCCGACGACGCGCGCGCCGCGGTGGACGCCGCACACGCGGCCTTCGACGGCTGGCGCATGGTGCCGGCCAAACAGCGCGCGGCGATCCTCAAGCGCTGGAACGACCTGATCCTGCGCGACCAGGACCGGCTCGGCGCGCTGATCTCGCAGGAGCAGGGCAAGCCGCTGGCGGAAGGCCGCGCCGAGGTCGCCTACGCGGCGAGCTACGTCGAGTGGTTCGCCGAAGAAGCGACGCGCGCCAACGGCGAGGTCATCCCCGCGCCGGTCCAAGGTCGTCGGATGCTCGCGCTGCGCGAGCCGGTCGGCGTCGTCGCGGCGATCACGCCGTGGAACTTCCCGGCCGCGATGATCGCGCGCAAGATCGCGCCGGCGCTGGCCGCCGGCTGCACCGTCGTCGCCAAGCCGGCCGAGGACACGCCGCTGACTTCGCTGGCGCTGGTGGCACTGGCGGTGGAGGCCGGCCTGCCGCCGGGCGTGCTCAACATCGTGTGCGCGTCGCGTGAGCGCACGCCGGAGGTCGTCGACGTCTGGCTGGCCGATGCGCGCGTCCGCAAGATCACCTTCACCGGCTCGACGCCCGTCGGCAAGCACCTGGCGCGCGAATCGGCCTCGACGCTGAAGAAGCTGTCGCTGGAACTCGGCGGCAACGCGCCCTTCATTGTCTTCGACGACGCCGATGTCGACGCGGCGGTCGAGGGGCTGATGGCGGCCAAGTTCCGCAACGGCGGCCAGACCTGCGTGTGCCCGAACCGCGTGTTCGCGCAGGCGGGCATCCACGACCTGTTCGTCGAGAAACTCGCGGCGCGTGTCGCCGCGTTGAAGGTCGGGCCGGCCAGCCGCGCCGACTCGCAGATCGGTCCGATGATCAACGCCCGCGCGCTCGAGAAGATCGAGCGCCACGTCGACGACGCCGTCGCGCACGGCGCCCTGGTCATCACCGGTGGCGAGCGCGTGCGCAACGCGGTCGCGGCCGGCCCCAACTACTTCGCTCCGACCGTGTTGACCGGCGCGACGACGGAGATGCTGCTCTGGCACGAGGAGACCTTCGGGCCCGTTGTGCCGGTGTTCCGCTTCGAGACCGAGGACGAGGTCGTCGCCGCCGCGAACGACACGCCCTTCGGCCTGGCGGCCTACTTCTACACCCGCGACATCGCCCGCGCCTGGCGCGTCGCGGACGCGCTGGAGAGCGGCATCGTCGGCCTCAACGAAGGCGCGATCGCGGCCGAGTCCGCGCCCTTCGGCGGCGTCAAGGAATCCGGCTACGGCCGCGAGGGTTCCACGCACGGGCTCGACGACTACCTCCACATCAAGTACGTTTGCCAGGGCGGGCTGTCGTGAGCGCCTCGACGAGGACGTCAACGAGGACGTCAACGAGGACATCGACGAAAACATCGCCGAGCCCCTCGACGCGGCATCCAGGCATGCATCCACGACGTCATCCGCGACGCCATCCATGAAGGCTTCCATGAACTTCTCCAACACCTTCAAGCAGGGCCTGGCCGAGCGCCGGCCGCAGGTCGGCCTGTGGCTGTCGATGGCGCAGGCCTACAGCGCGGAGGTCTGCGCGACCGCCGGTTTCCAATGGCTGCTGATCGACGGCGAGCACGCGCCCAACGAGCTGACCAGCACGCTGCAGCAGCTGCAGGCGGTGGCGCCCTACCCGGCCCACCCGGTCGTGCGCGCGGTCAACGGGGACAAGGACGGCATCAAGCAGCTGCTCGACATCGGCGTGCAGACGCTGCTGGTGCCGATGATCGACACGGCGGAGCAGGCCGCGGCGGTGGTCGCGGCCACGCGTTATCCGCCGCTGGGCGTGCGCGGCGTCGGCGCCGCCGTGGCGCGCGCGTCGCGCTGGGGCCTGCGGCGCCAGTACCTGGACGAAGCCGATGGCGAGGCCTGCGTGCTCGTCCAAGCCGAGACCGCCACGGCGCTGAGGAACCTCGAGGCGATCTGCGCCGTGGACGGCGTCGACGGCGTGTTCATCGGGCCGGCGGACCTCGCGGCCTCGATGGGCCATCGCGGCCAGCCGTCGCATCCGGAGGTGCAGGCGGCGATCGACGGCGCGATCCGCACCATCGTCGCCAGCGGCAAGGCCGCCGGCACGCTGACGGGCGACGCGACGCTCGCCCGCCACTACCTGTCGCTCGGCGCGAGCTTCGTCGCCGTCGGCATCGACGTCACGCTGCTCGCACAGGCCACGCGGCGCCTTGCGGCAGACTTCGACCTGGCCCCGCCGCTGCCGGCCCCGACCGGCTCGCCTTACTGAACCCGTTGAAAGCACGACCATGAGCAAGACGTACAAGATCGCCGTCATCCCCGGCGACGGCATCGGCAAGGAAGTGATGCCCGAGGGGCTGCGCGTGCTGGAAGCCGCCGCGAAGCGCTTCGGCATCCAGTTCGAATTCACCCACATCGAGTGGGCCAGCTGCGACTACTACGGCGAGACCGGCCAGATGATGCCGGACGACTGGAAGGCGCAGCTGGAAGGCCAGGACGCGATCTTCTTCGGCGCGGTGGGCTGGCCGGCGACGGTGCCGGACCACGTGTCGCTGTGGGGCTCGCTGCTGAAGTTCCGGCGCGAGTTCGACCAGTACATCAACCTGCGCCCGGTGCGGCTCTTCGAAGGCGTGCCCTGCCCGCTGGCCAACCGCAAGCCCGGCGAGATCGACTACTTCGTCGTGCGCGAGAACACCGAGGGCGAGTACACCAACCTCGGCGGCATCATGTACGCGGGCACCGACCGCGAGATCGTGATCCAGGAGTCGGTCTATTCGCGCTTCGGCGCGGACCGGGTGCTGAAGTACGCGTTCGATCTGGCGCAGAGCCGCGAGCGCAAGCACCTGACGGTCGCGACCAAGAGCAACGGGATCGCGATCTCGATGCCGTGGTGGGACGGCCGCGCGGACGCGGTCGGCACCGGATATCCGTCGGTCACCGTGGACAAGCAGCACATCGACATCCTGAGCGCGCGCTTCGTGCTGCAGCCGGGCCGCTTCGACGTGGTGGTCGCGTCCAACCTGTTCGGCGACATCCTGTCGGACCTGGGTCCCGCGACGACCGGCACGATCGGCCTGGCGCCGTCGGCCAACCTGAACCCGGAGCGCAACTTCCCGTCGCTGTTCGAGCCGGTGCACGGCTCGGCGCCGGACATCTACGGCAAGAACATCGCCAACCCGGTCGCGATGATCTGGTCGGGCGCGCTGATGCTGCAGTTCCTCGGCGAGCAGGCCGCGCACGACGCGATCCTGAAGGCGATCGAGCAGACGCTCGCGTCGGGACCGCGGACGGGCGACCTGGGTGGCACGGCCAACACCACGGAGATGGGCGAAGCCATCGCCGCGTTGATCTGAAGCGCTGGGCTGGCTACAACCAGCCGGCCTTTCGGAATCTCCAGAAGAGCACGCCGCAGGTCGCGGTGATGACACCGAGCGCCACGGGATACCCGAAGCGCCACTTGAGCTCCGGCATGACCTCGAAGTTCATGCCCCAGATGCCCGCGAACGCCGTGGCCGCCGCGAAGATACCGGCCCAAGCCGCGAGGCGCTTGGTGGTCTCCGAATCCTCGATGGCGGCCATCGACAGGTGGACCTGGATGACGGTCGTCGCGGTGTCACGCAGCGAGTCGAGCGCCGACTGCATGCGCTCCAGGTGGTCGTAGACATCGCGGAAGTACTCGCGGGTGTCCTCGCAGACCGGCGGCACGCGGCCGCGCACCAGCTTGCCGACGGCATCCAGCAGCGGTGAGACCGCGTGCTTGACGACGGTGACGCGCTGCTTGAGCTCGTACACCCGGCGGATGTTCTCGCGCGTGACGCCGGGCTCGAAGATCTGCGACTCGATCGCTTCGAGTTCCGTCTCCAGCGCCTCGATGACCGGGAAGTAGCGGTCCACGACCGCATCCATGATCGCGTACATCACGAAGCCGGGGCCGCGCTTGAGCATGTGCGGCTCCCTCTCCGCACGGGCGCGCACGCCCAGCAGGCTCTGCGCGACACGGTTGCGGATCGACAGCACGAAGTTGTTGCCGACGAAGATCGACACCTCGCCCGTGCACAGCTCGTCCGTCGGCGTGAACTGCACGGTCTGCATCACGGCGAACAACGTGTCGCCGTACTCCTCCACCTTGGGCCGCTGCTGGCCGTGCAGCGCATCCTCGACCGCGAGCTCGTGCAGGTCGAACTCCTCCTTCATCGCGAGGACCTCTTCGGTCGACGCGTCGCGCAGGGCGACCCAGACGAAACAGTCGGGCAGCTTGAGGTAGTCGCTGATCGCTTCAGGCTGGATATCGGCCAGCCGGCGGCCGTCGCGGTAGGCGACACAGTTGATGAGCATGGCTTGTCTCGATGTTCTTGCTTGACGCTAGCGTAGCCCGAACGGAATCAAGACGGCATCAAGAGAGTCCCGCAAGCCCTCTAACCGGGGCCGAGCTCAAAGGATCACGATGTCGTACAGCTTGCATTCGCCGAACATCCGCAAGGCCTGGTCGTCAACGCGCACGGCGACATTCCGACCCATCGAGAACGCCAGCAGCGCTGTGCTGTACTGCGCCTTTCCTTCCGGCGTCGAGACGTCCATCCACGCGCGATTGCCACAGCCGCTGAACTGCGCGAGCACGAACAGGCCGACGACCCCTTCCACGCGCGGCTGCGTGATCGGACCCGACGCGCTCTGGAAGGCGGCGAAGCTGGTGGTCGGAATGATGGCGGAAGACGCGATCAGCAGTGCAGGGATCGCGCGACGTGCGAGGGTGGCGAAGGACATGGCGGTGATGAAGATGTTGGAGTCCTGGCTGGACGGATTGCCACTGCGTCCTTGGAATGCGAGTCTGGAGCGGCAAGCGGCAAGCGGCAGAAATCTATCAGACCGGGACGACGACAAACTGAGCCGGCGCTTCGGGCGATCTCGTCGGCTGCCGGCGTCAGACCGGTAGGAGCTCGAGCACTTCATCGCCATAGCCATCGCGCTCGCCGGTCGACCGCCAGCCCAGCCGGCGATAGAAGCCGTGCGAGCGATGCGCCGGGTTGGCCGAGCAGCCGAGGAACAGGCGCTGATGCCCCAGCCCGCGCAGATGCGCGACGGTGCGGTCCAGCAGCGTCCTTCCGAGGCCGTGCCCCTCATGCTCGGGCAGCAGCGCGAGGACGACGATCTCGCCGCTGGCGGCATCGCCGAAGCAGTAGCCGGCCATCACGCCGCCCGTCTCCGCAACGAAGCCCGGCAACGCGCCATCGCGGACCTGGCCGGACCAGGACGCTTCCGTGATGCCGAGCTCGGCCAGGCGGGCGGCCGGCACGGCGTTCTCGCGCGTGCGGCCGCGCAGGTCGATGCAGGCGGCGATGTCGGACGGAACGGCGGGGCGGAGGAGGAAGCTCATGTCTCTTCGTGGTTCAGCAGGTGGAGATAAGCGGTGTACACCAGGATGCCCTGGCCTGCCGCTCCACACACCGTCCGTGTCGCTCACTCGATCTCTGTGACGCGGGAAGGTCGCCATTCGACGAGTCGCCCGTCCGCCATCACACCGATCCAGTCCGCCATCGCCTCGGCTTCATCGGCATCGTGCGTGACCATCAACGCGGTCTGGCCCGCCGAGCGCAGGATGTCGCGCACTTCGACGACGAGCCGGTCTCGCGTCGCGGCGTCGAGGTTGGAGAAGGGCTCATCGAGCAGCAGCAGTCGCGGTGAAGGCGCCAGCGCCCGTGCGAGCGCGACCCGCTGCTGCTGGCCTCCGGAAAGCTCGTGCGGCATGCGCGAGCCCAGGTCGTCGAGGCCCACCAGCGACAGCAGCTCGCGCACGCGGCGGTCGCGCTCGGCGGCCGCCCGGCGACGCAGGCCGAAGCCGACGTTGGCCGCCGCATTCAGGTGCGGGAACAGGGCGATCTCCTGGAACAGCAGGCCGACGCCGCGGTGTTCCGGCTCGACGTGGACACCGGGGCCGGACAGCTCCCGTCCGTCGAGCAGTACGCGCCCCGCGCTCAGCGGCTCGAACCCGGCGATCGCGCGCAGCGCCGTGCTCTTGCCGCAACCCGACGGCCCGAGCAGGCAGGCGATGCCGCCCAGTGGCAGCGTCAGCGACAGCCCGTTCAGGACGGCGGATTCGCCGCCCGGGTAGCGCAGATGGAGGTTCTCAAGGGTGAGCGTGCTCATGCCGATGCCTTCATGCCGATGCCTTCATGCCGATGCCTTCATGTCGATGCCTTCATGTCGTGCCCTTCATCGCCACGAACGCGGCGGATGTCTCCGCCTCGGACCTGGCATCCGGCACGGGCGGCGCGGGAGGCGTCCGCCCTGCGGGTTCCCGGCTCAGCAGCAGAACGGCCGGCAGGCCGACTGCGACGATCAGCAGCGCGGCGAGCGCGCCATGCTCGTAGCTGCCGCGCGCGGCCTCGGCATAGAGCAGCGTCGGCAGTGTCTCGACGTTGGCGGGCCGCAGCAGCAGCGAGGCGGGAAGTTCCTTCATCACGTCGATGAAGACCAGCAGCGCACTCGCCATGAGCGCCGGCCGCAGCAGCGGCAGATGGACGCGGCGCAGCGTGCCGAGCGGCGTTTCGCCGAGGCTGCGGGCGGCCTGCTCCAGCGGCGCCGGCAGGCGCGCCAGCCCCGCCTCGACACCGCCGATCGGCAGGGCCAGGAAGCGGATCGCGCCGGCCACGACGAGCACTGCGCCGACGCTCATCAGCGGCAGCCCGGGCAGGCCCAGCAGAGCCGCGATCCAGCCGTCGACGGCCAATGCCGGCGGCAGCAGGCCGATCGCCAGCACCGTGCCGGGCACCGCATAGCCGAGCGCGGCACTGCCCAGCCACCACGCGCGCGGACGTCCGGCGCCGCCCGTCGACCGGGACGCCCAGGCGACGACCAAACCCGCCGCCACGGCGATCACCGTCACGCTCAACGCCAGCCCCGCCGAATGCATCGCGCCGGACAGGACCTCCGGGGACAGTCCGTGCCCCTCCGCCGCCCGCTTCCAGGCCAGCACCGCCAGATGTCCCGCCGGCAGCACGAAGCCGATCAGCACGGGCAAGGCCGCGGCGGCGGTCGCGAGCCACGCCATGGCGCCGCGCAGCCGACGCCGCGCGGCGGGTCGCATCGCGCGCACGCTGCCTGCGCGCTGACGGCGGCGTCCCTGCCGCTCCAGCCAGACCAGCAACGCCACCATCGCCAGCATCGCGCAGGCGATCTGCGCGGCCGCGCCCAGGTCGGAGCGCGTCACCCAGGTCGTGTAGATTGTCGTGGTCAGCGTGGTCACGCCGAGGAACTCGGACGCGCCGACGTCGTTCAGCACTTCCAGCAGCACCAGGCCGACGCCCACCGCGAGCGCCGGGCGCGCCATCGGCAGCGCGACGCGCAGGAACGCGCCCCACGGCCCTTCGCCGAGCAGCCGCGCCGCCTCGATCAAGCGCGCGGGCTGCGTCGAGAACATCGCGCGCATGCTCAGGTAGACGTAGGGATAGAGCACGGCGGACAGCACCAGCACCGCGCCGCCCATCGAGCGGGCGTCGGGCAGCCGGAACTGGCGCGGCGACTCGAACCCGAGCAGCGCCCGCACGGCGCCTTGGAGCGGTCCGATCGGATGCAGCAGGTCGACGTAGCTGTAGGCCGCGATGTAGGTCGGCACCGTCAGTGGCAGCAGCAGCGCCCAGCGCAGCACCGCGCGGCCCGGGAAGTCGACACGCGTCACCAGCCACGCGCAGCCGGTGCCGACGATCGCCGTCAGCAGGCCGACGCCGATCAGCAGCGTCACCGTCTGCGCGGCGGCGCGCGGCAGCACATGCTCGAACAGGTGGGCCCAATGCGCGGCCCCCGCGCCCAGCGCCGTCCACGCCAGCGCGCCCAGCGGCGCCAGCACGACGAGCGCGATGACCGAGGCCGTCGCGTGCCACAGCGGGCCGACCGCGCGCGGTCGGCCGAAGAGACGCCTCACGCCGTCACTGGTCGAAGGCGACCTTGTCGATCAGCAGGCTGGCCTGCTTGCGGTGGCGAGCGATCTCCGTCAGCGGCAGCGCATCGGCCTTCACCGGGCCGATCGCCGACTGGATCAGCGGATCCAGCGTGACGCCGGCACGCACCGGGTACTCGTAGTTGGTCTGCGCGTAGAGCTGCTGCGCCGGCTCCGACACGAGGAACTCCATCAGCGCCTGCGCGGCCGCCTTGTTCGGCGCGTGTTTCGCCACCGCGGCGCCGCTGATGTTGACGTGCGTGCCCGCGCCCTTCGCGAAGACGGGCTTCAGCACCTGGATGCCGTCGCCCCACTTGCGCGCGTCGCTGCCGGGCTTGGCCGACTTCATCTGGCCGACGTAGTACGAGTTGGCCAGCCCCACGTCGCAGATGCCGCCCAGGATGTCGCGCGCGACGTCGCGATCGCCGCCGGTGGGCTTGCGGCCGAGGTTGGCCTTCAGGCCGCGCAGCCACTGCTCGGTCTTCGCCTCGCCGTCGTGGGCGATCATGGCGGCGACCAGGGCCGTGTTGTACGGGTGCTGGCCCGAACGCGTGCAGACCTTGCCCTTCCACTTCGGATCGGCCAGGTCCTCGTAGCGGATCGCGCCAGTCTTCAGGGACGGATCGGCGTAGAGCACGCGGGCCCGCAGCGACAGCGCGGTCCACTGGCCGTCGGCCGCGCGGAGGTTGGCCGGCACGGCCGACTCGATCTCGGCCGACTTCAGCGGCTGCGTCACGCCGCCTTCGACGAGGTCGATCAGGTTGCCGACGTCGACCGTCATCAGCAGGTCGGCCGGCGAACGGGCGCCCTCGGCCTTGACGCGCTCCAGCAGCCCGTCCTTCACGAACACCGTGTTGACCTTGGTGCCCGTCTTCGCGGTGAACGCGGACAGCAGCGGCTGGACGAGCGCGACCTCGCGCGTCGTGTAGAGCGTCAGCTCACCACCGGCGGGTACGTTGGCCTGCGCAACACCTGGCACCAGCGCGATGGCAGACACCACCATGGCCGCCGTGGCGCCGATCGGGCGGAGCTTGGAACGCAAGGACTTGGCAGATCGGCGCATCGTGTTGTCTCTTTCTCAGGCGTCAGAACGGACGAGGGACCCCGGGGACGGAGTCGGACCGGAAACTTCGAGCTCCGTCGATGAGAACGGCTCTCATCTGGAGAGACGCGCAATGTAGGCGCGCCGTCCGCCCGGCGGAAGGAGACAAAAGCTGCAAGGGTCCACAGGAAGAACCGGGGCCCGGACGGCGGTGACGCCGGACCGCAGCCTCGGGCGGTCTTCAGGCCGCCGCCGTGGCTTGCGGCAACGCCCGCGCCCCGGCGGCGATGACGTCCGAGATCTCCCCGATCATCTGCCGCAGCCAGCGCTGCGCCGGATCGGGCTCGGCACGGATGTGCCAGACCTGGCTGATGTCGATGCCGCGCAGCGCGAAGGGCAGGTTCCGGCAGGCGAGCTGGCCGGCGAAGCCGGTGGCCGGGACGAAGCTGTCCGGCAGCACCGTGATCAGGTCGGACTGCTGCACGGCCATCGTGCCGGTGAAGAAGCTGTTGACCGTCATCGCCACCCGCCGCTTGCGGCCGATCGTCGCCAGCGCGTCGTCGACGAAGCCGTGCGCGCGGCCCGCGAAGCTCACGCGCAGGTGCTGCGCGGCGCAGTAGGCATCCAGCGTCAACGCGCCGTGCTCGGCCAGCGGATGGTCGGCGCGCATGACGCAGACGTAGCGGCTCGCGTAGAGCGCCTCGCGCCGGAAGGCGGTGCTGTCGTCCTCGATCATCAACTGCTCGGTCAGGTCGGGGAAGAAGCCGATCGCCAGATCGGCCCAGCCCTGCTCCAGCAGCTCGCGCGGGTCGCGGGTGGTCAGCGGCACGACGCGCAGGCCGACGTGGATGCCCTCCTCCAGGAAGCGCCGGCTCAGTTGCGGCACGACCAGCGCCGCGGTCGCGTCCGCCATCGCCAGCGTGAAGCTGACCGTGTTGCCGGCGGCGCGCGGGTCGAAGACCTGCGGCTCCAGCGCCTGCTGCAGCGCGGCCAGCGCGCGGCGGACCACCGGCCAGAGCGACTGGGCGTGCGGCGTCGGCTCGACGCCGGTGGAGCTGGGGATGAAGAGTTCCTCGTGCGTGGCCTCGCGCAGGCGCCGCAGCGCATTGCTGACCGCCGGCTGGGTGATGGACAGCCGATGCGCGGCGCGGGTGACGTGGCGTTCTTCCATCACCACGTCGAAGACGCGCAGCAGGTTCAGGTCCAGCGTCCGGAAGTTGACGGGGCGGGGGGTGCTCATGCGTCGGATGCTAATTCCGTCACGGGTCATTTCCGGCGGTGATGACGCGATTCCCAAGCGCAATTGGCGTGCCGTACGTGAAAACCGCAATATCTCGTCCATGGCGCACGGCCACCCGCCAAGCAAGCGCCACCCAACATCACCTCAGAAGGGAACCGCCATGATCACCGCCACGCTGAATGTCCAAGTGATGGCTGCCGACGCAGCCCGGGCTCGCACCGCCAATGTGGCCGGCGAGCGCCTGGTGAGCCTGGCTCTGCGCGCCGGCCACGCCGTCGTCGAATTCGTCCACGCCGCCGTCGAGCTGCGCCCCCGCGAAGCCGTCCTGCAAGCCGCCGCCGAGCAGTCGGCCGAACGCCCGGACCTGGCCTTCTCGCTGCGCCGCGTCGCCCGCAACGGCTGGATGATGTACTGAGCCGAGTTCTTCAGGACGCCTGACCAGCGTCCCTCCTGCAAGGAAGAGCCGGGCCGCGAGGTCCGGCTTTTTTCTTTGTCGCGTGGAAGCCGCACATCGGGTGCCACACGACAGCCGGACCTGCAGATTTGAGGGAGTGCGCGAGTCGTGATCCGTCAAATCCCGCCACGCCGCTGAGCCCGCCCGCGGCGTTTTGACCGGGGTCAAGCCCGTCGCCGAGCAGCATCGATGCCTTGTTGTTGAGAGAACAAGGTGAGTGATGCGATACATGCCTGAGGTGCTTGAACTGCCGTCCCCTGCGGTAGCGGAACCGGATTCGACCTATTTCGCCCCGCGGCCCAACCCGCCGACCTGGTCCGAACGGTCCCGCCAGATGTTCGACTTCATGGACATCCCCGTCGAGTTCCGGGACAAGGTGCCGTACCGGCGCGAGTTCCTGGACTCGTATGCGCCGAACGTCCATTCGCTGCTGCCTCCCAGCCTCGCCGATGAACTGCATCGCACCGCGCGATGGGACAACGGGCCCCATCACTTCGACGGCGCACTGACCCTCATGACCGAATTCCTGACGGAGTTCTGCTGGTCGTCATCGAAGCTGGAAGGCTGCCGATTCACGCTTGCCGAGACCGGCTGCCTCCTTCACCTGGAAGAATCGCTGCAGACCGATGCTGCGAAACGAAGCGAAGAAGCTCGGATCGTCGTGAATCACAAACGGGCACTGGAGTTGATGGTCTTCGAGACCCACCCGCACCGGGTGAGTGTCAACCTGCTCCTCGGTTTGCAAGGCCGACTGATGGAAGGTCTGATACCGCCCGAACGATGCGGGCGGGTGCGCGACATCCATGTCCATGTGAGCGGAACCGGCTATCAGCCGGGACGGATCCCCGCGCTCCTCGAAGAACTGCTTCAACAGATCGCCATCAAGGCAGCAGCGATCCTCAATCCGGTCGAAGCCGCGTTCTTCCTCTGGATCCACGTCGCCTACCTGCAGGCGTTCGCGGACGGCAACAAGCGCACGGGTCGGTTATCGGCCAACATGCCGCTGTTGGCGGGGCACTGCGCGCCGCTGAGCTTCGGCGGCGTCGAGGCGAGCGACTACGTGGTGGCGATGCTCGGCGTGTACGAGCGCAACGACGTGTCCGTGGCCGTCGATCTTTTCGAATGGCTGTATCGAAGGTCGATGCAGAAATATCCGTGGATGTTGAGCTAACAATCGACGCATGTCCCACGTCTCTCTCCTCGACGCCGCCGGCTTCGCCGGCGCCCATGCGCTGGCGATCTACGGCGCGCTGCTGGTCCTGGTGACCGGCACGACCTGGCTCGCCGCGCGCGCGCTGCTGCCGGACCGCGGTGGGCAGGCCGTCACGCCTGAACCGCTCTCCCCGGCCGCGCTGCTGCTGCGCTTCGCGGCGGGCTTCGCGTTCATCGTCGGCGGCGCGATGCTGTTCGCCGAGATCGCGGAAGAGCTCCACACCGAGCAGACACTCGGTCAGCTCGACGAGGCCTTCATCGTCGCGATGATCGATCACGTGCCCGATCTCGCGCTGCGGGCGTTCTACCTGATCACGTTCGTCGGCAACCGGGAGACGCTGATCACGCTCGGCATCGCGATGGCCGTGCTGCTGCTGCTCCTGCGACGCCGCGGGCTGGCGCTCGGCTGGGCGCTGGCGATGCTGGGCAACGCCGCGCTCAATCCGACGCTGAAGCACATCTTCGAACGCGCCCGTCCCGTGCATCCGACCCGCTGGCTGACCGAGGAGGGATTCAGCTTCCCCAGCGGCCACAGCTCCGGCACGGTGATCGCGATGGGGATGCTCGCCTACCTCGCCGTGCGCCTGCTGCCGCGGCGCTGGCATGTGGCGGCCTGGATCGCGGCGGCGGGGCTGGCGTTCTCGGTCGGCGCCAGCCGCATCTTCCTGCGCGTGCACTTCCCGAGCGACGTGCTGGCCGGCTTCGCTTCCGGCGCCGCCTGGCTGACCGTCTCCATCGTCAGCATCGAACTCGCGCGCTGGGCGCGCCGCAGACGCGTCGGGCGTCAGGCCAGCGCGGTCGAGCTCACACGCTGAAAGAGGCCGGCGGTCTCGTCGACGTCCCACCGTTCGACGACGGCCGCGCGCCCCGGACCGGCCCGGATCACGTTCACGGAATTCGGAATCCCGCCGCGCACGCGGATGCTCAGCGCCGTGCCCGCCTGCACCGCCCAGACCGGGTGCGGCAGGTCCGTCCGGCGCTCATGCAACGGCAGCACATAGGGCAAGTGGATGTGACCGCCGACCACGGCGTCCACCCCTGCCTCCGACCAGCGCCGCACCGCCTTCGCATGGCCGCGCAGCAGGTTGGAGAGGTCGGCCGTCTTGGTCACCGCGACCGGCTGATGCACGGCCACGAGCCGCACCTGCCCGGGCCTGGCGCGCGCCAGCCGCTGCGCCGTGCGCTCGATCTGCGGATCGGACACCTCGCCGTTCTTGTGGCGGTAGCGGCGCGTCGTGTTGAGCGCGATGACGAGCAGGTCGTCGCTCTCGAACTCGCCGTCCTCGGCGGGCCCGAACGCGCGCTCATAGCGCCGATAGGGATGCAGCAACCGCGTGGTCACCGCATAGAGCGGGATGTCGTGATTCCCCGGGATGACCAGCCGCGCCGGCACGCCCAGTTTGTCGACGAAGGCCTTCGCGCGCGAGAACTCGATCGGGCGCGCGCGCTGCGTGATGTCGCCGGTGATCAGCAGCAGGTCGGGCTTCAGCTCGCCGCAGAGACGCTCCAGCGCGCCCACCGCCATCGGCCGCTCGGTGCCGAAGTGCGGATCGGACATCTGCAGCACGACGGTCATGTCCTCGGCTCCGTGGAGACCGGTGTTGACGTGGGAGCTGGCGTTGGGGCGGGGGCGGAGGCGTGTGAGGAAGCGGCATCGGAAGCGAAGGCCGCCTGCGCTTGCCGCCGCTCTTCCGACAGCCCCTCCGGGCGGATCAACATCAGCGGATGCGGGGACACCTCGAAGCACACCGGCAGGCGCATCCACAGCACCTCGCCGTCGGTGGCGACCTTCACGCGGCGCGCGCCGAAGCGCCGGCTGCGGACGGTGAGGCGATTGAAGGGGAAGTTGACGATCTGGTCCGCCTCGGCAAGTTTTCCCATCGCCCCGCGCACGAGCAGCTTCAGCAGGCCCCAGCGTCCGACGGGCTTGAGCATCACGCCGGCCAGTTCGCCGCGATCGATGGCCTGCGCCTCAGGCAGGCCGACCTGCTCCATCTGGAGCGCGTTGTTGCCGACAAAGACCGTCGGCGTGCGCACGTGCCTGGGCTGCCCGTGCAGCTCGATGGTCAGGCCGAGGCTGCGATGGCCGCGCAGGATCGTCGCCAGCACCGCGCCGGCCGCGATCAGGCGGCTGCGGCCGAATTGCTGCTTCCAGACCTCGCGGTCCTCGAGCGACTGCGAATAGAGCCCGAGGCTCGCGTTCACGTTGAAGACCCGCTCATTGAGCAGGCCCACCTGCACCGGTGCAGCCTGCTCTTCGAGCAGCACGCGCAGCGCGCCGTCGAGGTCGGCAGGGATCCCGTGCGTCCGGGCGAAGTAGTTGAAGGTGCCGCGCGGCAGCACGCCGAAGGTGCAACCGCTGCCGAGGACTTCCTGGACGACGCCGTTGATCGTGCCATCACCGCCGGCGGCGACGACGACGCCGTCGACTTCCCGGGCTCGGCGCACGGCTTCGCGGGCCGTCTCGGCCAGCTTGCCGGGCGCCTCGATGGGCAGCAGGTGCACCTCGCGCCCGGCCGCGCGGCAGGCGGCCTCCACGGCGGGGCCGACTTCATCCCGGTTGCCACGGCCCGAGGCGCGGTTGAACACGACGAAGAGCGGCGGGGGACGAGAATCGGTCGGCAAGGACATGGGCATGAGCAAGGAGACGCGCGGCGTGGCGGAAGGCTGGAACGATAACGTCCCGGCAAGCCGGACGCCTGCCTGCCCGCCCGCCTGCTCTCTGATCCTTGCTCCTTGCTCCTCGCTGCCCGGTGCGCGCTCCGTGACGGGTTCTATGCCCCGCGTTTCTTATGCGCCGCCGGGCAGCGGTGCTTCCGGATGCACCAGCCTGGCCTGACGCAGTTCGTGCCAGAAGTCGGCCGGCACTTTCTCATTCAGCGCGGCGCGATCCTCGGCGAGGCGGCTCGGCTGGCTCGCCCCCGGGATGACGGCGGCGACGGCCGGATTCGCGAGCGAGAACTGCAACCCCGCCGCCTTCATGCTGATGCCGTGACGGTCGGCGATCGCCTTGATGCGGGCGACCTTGTCGAGGATGGCCGGCGTCGCGGGCGCGTACTCGAAGTTGGGACCACCGACCAGCGCGCCCGAGCTATACGGCCCGCCGACGACGATGCCCAGCCCCTGGGCGGTGACTTCCGGCATCACGCGCTGCAACGCGCGATCGTGATCGAGCAGCGTGTAGCGGCCGGCAAGCAGGAAGCCGTCGGGGCGCGCGCCGTCGAGCGCCATGACCAGTTCGATCGGCTCGACGCGGTTGACGCCCAGCCCCCAGGCCTTGATCACGCCCTCGTCGCGCAGCCGGTCGAGCGCCTTGAAGGCGCCCTTGCGCGCGCCTTCGAACACGCCCAGCCATTCGTCGCCATAGAAGTCCTGCGCGACGTCGTGCACCCAGACGATCTCGATGCGGTCGGTCTTCAGCCGCTTGAGGCTGTCCTCGATCGAGCGCAGCGTCGCGTCCTCGGAGTAGTCGTTGACGATCCTGTTGGGGCGGCCGTACTTGAAGACGTCGCCCTTCTCGCCGTTGTCGCGGGCGCTGACGTCCTCGACCTCGTCGAGGATCAGGCGGCCGACCTTGGTGCTGATGACGTACTCGTCGCGCGGGCGCCCGGCCAACGCGTCGCCCATGCGGATCTCGGCGAGGCCGGCGCCGTAGAACGGTGCGTTGTCGAAGTAGCGGATGCCGTCGTTCCAGGCGGCGTCGACGGTGGCGCGGGCTTCGGCCTCGGGGATGTCGCGGAACATGTTGCCCAGCGGGGCGGTGCCGAATCCCAGCTTGCCGGGAAGCAGGTCTTTCAGAGCCATGGGAAGTCCTTTCGGGAAGAGTGGCTTGTTCCCAATCTAGAGGCTGAACGGCGATTCATGAAATTGAATCGGTGAACTGCGGATATTTCCGGAGCGCATACCCATCCGTCAATTGCACGGAAGGGCTAGCGGCCGCCCCGCAGGGCCACATCCTCCAGCCCGATCACCAGACGGCGCCCGAGCAACTGCACCGCCTCTGCGATGCGTGGCAACTTGGACGAGTGATGCGGGTCGAGCAACCGCCGCACCTCCTTTTCGTCAACACCGAGTCGGCGCGCCAGTTGGACCTTGGAAACGCTCGCGGACTGCATGGCCGCGTGCAAGGCGGCTTTGGCCACGGTTTCCGGCGGCGGGGACACCAGATGTTCTCGTCGGCGTGCTCGTGTGGGTGTCGGAAACGCGATGCCGTCTGACATGTAGAGCGCAAAGACCTCATCCATGGCGTCGCTCGCTTCGCTCAACGCATGATCCAGGTCTTCACCTTGGGTGATCAGCGCAGGCAGATCGCGGCAGGTCACGACGAACCCTCCTTCCGAGGCAGGCTCCAGATGCACTGCGTACTCGAATCGTTCCATGGTTCTCTCCTTTAGAGCTCAGTGACGCGAATGCCGAGTTGCGTACACATCGCGTGCAGCGTTCCTGTCTTCAACTCGTCTTTCGGGTTGCGGACAACGGTGTAGGCCTCCCCGAAATGCAGCAGTTGATGGCTCCCTTTTCCGCGCTTCGAATTCAACTGGACACTCACGCCGCGCGCGCGGCCAAGCGCCCTGATTCGCCTGATGAAGTCGTTGCCAGTCATGCAACGAACTTTCGGACAATTATGTCCGATTCATCAATGACTGCAAATCGTCGATTTCAGCCAATCGCCTACTGCAAGCAGTTTCGGATTTGCAGATCGAAGCGGCTTGAAATTGAAGGGGTCAACCCAGGTCGTCCGTCAGCGACGCGATCAGCGCGATCACCCCCGGCTGCTCCAACGCCTGCCCCGAATGGCAGAGCATCAGCGTGCGGCGCGCCCACGGCTCGTCGAGGCGGGCGATCCTGACGTCGTCCGTTTTCCCGCGTTCCGCCGCGCTGCGCGACATCACGGCCACGCCCGCGCCGGCTTCGACCAGCCGCGCGACCGCCTCGAAGCTCGACACGCGCACGCGGTGATGCGGCACGCGGCCGCTGCGCGCGGCCTGCGCCAGCAGGTAGCGGCTCAGGCCGCTGTCGGCGCCGAGACCGACGAAGGGCTGATCCAGCAGCTCGATGAAACGCACGCTCTTCGGCGCCCGCCCCCGCTTCACCGCGGGCAGCAGCGCGACCAGTTCGTCCTCCACCCAGGGCTGCGAGGTGAGGCCCGTCGTGTCGACGTGGTTCGTCACGATCGCGACGTCGGCGATGCCCTCGCGCAAGGCCTGCAGCGCGGCGTCGCTGGGCATCTCCTGCAGTTCGACGTCGATGTCCGGATGGTCCGCGAGGAAGCGGCCGAGCCGGGGCGGCAGCGCCTCGACCACCGCGGCCGTGTTGCCGAGCAGGCGCACCGTGCCGCGCAGCCCGCGGCCGAAGGCCGACATCTCGACATGCAGCGAATCCAGCTCCGACAGCACCCGGCGGGCCTGGCGCGAGAGCGCCCTGCCCGCATCGGTCGCGACGACGCCGGCCTTGGAACGATCCAGCAGCCGCACGCCGACCCGGTGCTCGAGCCCCTTCAGGCGCGCGCTCGCGGCCGCGAGCGACAGGCTCATCGCCGCCGCGCCGGCCGTGATCGAGCCATGCGCGACGACCGCCTCGAACAGCTGCAGGTCGAAGGGATCGACGCGGTAGTCGATCGGGCGGGCGGTGGAACGCATTGCGGTCATCAAGGCCATCCTCTCGCGAATCCTCTTGCGGACGCGAAGGATATCCGCCGCACATCGAGATCGACAGTCGTCGGGCACGCCTCGAAGATGCGCCGCATGGATTCCACTTCCTTCGCGGCGCTCGCGCCCTGGCTCGGCATCGGGTTCGTCTTCATCCTGGCCGGCGGCGTCAAGGGCGTCACCGGCATGGGACTGCCGACGGTCGCCATGAGCCTGCTCGGCCTGTGGATGGCCCCGGCGCAGGCCGCGGCGCTGCTAGTGATGCCGTCCCTCGTCACGAACATCGCGCAGTGCCAGGGCCCGGCCTGGCGCCGCATCGTCACGATGTTGTGGCCGGTGTGGCTGGGCATGGCCGTCTCCACCGTCTGGGGACCGGACCTCAGCATGATTGCGCCCATCGACGCGCGGCTCGCCCTGGGCGTGATCCTCGTCGTCTACGGCCTGTGGGGACTGTGGAAACCCGTCGTTCCGCAGGTCTCGCCGCACGCGTGGTGGATCGGCCTCGCCGCCGGACTGGCGACCGGCTTCGTCACCGCCTCGACCGCCGTCTTCGCGTTGCCGCTGGTGCCCTACCTCCAGGCGCTCCGCCTGGACAAGGACACGATGATCCAGGCGCTCGGCCTGTCCTTCACCGTCGCGACGCTGTCGCTGGCCGCGCGGCTGCATTCCTTCGAGAGCGGATCGGTGTTGACCGTGTCCTCGCTGCTGGCGCTCGCCGCGGCCTTCGCCGGCCTGGGCGTCGGCGCCGCCGTGCGGGCGAGGATCAGCGCGACGACGTTCCAGCGCGCGCTGTTCGTCGTCTTCATCGTGCTCGGCGTCGCGAACCTGTGGCGGGGGCTATGAGCATCGATCCGCCCCGCGACGAGCGCTGCGAACTGGCCGCGCTGCTGGAGCGCGCCTACCGGCTCGCCCTGTGGCTGCACGACGCCGAACGCGTCGATCGCAGCGACGCGCCGGACGATCGGGGTACCTCGCCAGCGAGCTTCGCGGTTCACGTCGCATCGTCCGAACTCGTGGACGTACTCGACGAAGCCCGCGCGCGGCTGGTCGCCGGCGCGGGACACTCGATCGGTCGGACGATCAGCCCAGCCGGAACGCCGACGCCAGCTCGTTCATCCGCTCCGCCTGATCGTTGAGCGAGGCGGCCGACGCGGCGGCTTCCTCGACCAGCGCCGCGTTCTGCTGAACCATGCGCTCGACATCGGTGAAGGTCCCGCGCAGTTGCTGGAGGCTGACGGCTTCCTCGGCCACCTCGTGGGCGATCCGCTCGATCTCGGCGCTGACGGCGCCGATGCCGCGCTCGATGCCGGCGATGGCCGCGCCGGCCGCCTGCACCTCGGACTGTCCGCGCTCCACCCGCGCGACCGATTCGCCGATCAGCACCTTGACCTCGCCGGCCGCACCGGCGCTGCGCTTGGCCAGCTGGCGCACCTCGGCGGCGACGACCGCGAAGCCGCGGCCCTGCTCGCCCGCCCGCGCCGCCTCCACAGCCGCGTTCAGGGCGAGGATGTTGGTCTGGAACGCGATCATGTCGATCACCGAGACGATCTCCGACATGCGCCTGGAGCTCGCGCCGATCGAGTTCATCGTCTCCACGAAGCCCTGCACCATCCGGCCGCCGGCGGCGGCGCTCGCGCTGGCTTCATCGGCGAGCCCGCGCGTGCGGACCGAGGCCTGCGCCGTGCCGTCCAGCGTCTCCGACAGCCGCTGCACGTTGCTCGACGCCTCCTGCACGCGTGCCGCCGCGTGTTCGCTGCGCACGCTGAGGTCCTGGTTGCCGGAGGCGATCTCGTCGGCGGCGCCGTGGATCTCGCCCGACGCGACCTGCATCTGCGTCACCAGACCGCGCAGCCGGTCGCGCATCGAGCGGATCGCATCGAGCATCCGGCCCAGGTCGTCGTTCGTGTGCCACGAGGACTCGGCGGTGAGATCGCCTTGCGCGATGCGCTCGGTGAGCGTCTCCGCCTCATGGATCGGACGCCAGACGCCGAGCAGCGTGCGCCACAGCACCAGGCCCATCGCGATGAGCCCGCCGATCACGACGATCGTCGTCAACAGGAAACGCCGCGCGACGGCGGACTCGCTGTCGTCGAGCCGCTGCGCCAGCGTGTCCATCACGCGCGCGGAGAGCTCGGACTGCAGCACCGCGCCCTTCTTCAGCGTGGCGACCAGTTGATCGAGCGGATAGTTCACGTCCTTCGCCGACGCATCGAGCGCATCCAGCACCACCTGGCGCTGCCGGGCGACGCGTTGCAGCGTCTCGGCGTAGTCGGCCGCGTGCGGCGCATCCGCGACGGCCGCCTGTCGCAGCGCCGCGTTGAGCTGGCGCAGGTCCGCGCGGTAGCGCCCGGCGGCATTGCCGACCGCCGCGACGTCGTCCACCGCAGCCGCGGCGCCGATCGCGCCGAGCTCGGCCAACGTGTCCGTCAACTGCGGCGCGACCTGCAGCCCGGCCACGACGTTGAAGTAGGTCGCGCCGTCCTGTTGCATCAGCAGCCCGGACCGCGCGTTCAGTTGCGCGACGGCATCGAAGATTGCGTCGAACAGCGCCCGGTACTGCGGCGCCTGGACCTGGAGCATCTGGCTCACGCCCTTGGCGTGGAGCGCCTTGAACTGATCACGGACCTTCGTCGCTTCGTCGACCAGCGCATCGCCATGCCGCACGTCGTCGAGCTCGGCGAGCACGGCCTCGAAGTCCTTCTCGATCTTCGTGGCGGCGGCGTCGCGCGCGGCGGCCTGCTCGGGATGGCTGGAGGCGGTGGCCGAGGCCAGCCGGTGTTCGGAGAGATCCGCGATCACGCGTTGCCACGCCTGGTTGGCGGGCAGCGCGGCGCGCTGCGCCTTGACGGTGCGCAGGGCGTCGAGGAGGTTGAAGCCCAGCTGCGCGGTCGGCAGCAGGCAGACGGCGCCGCACAGGAGCGCGACGACGGCGAGACGATGTTTGAGAGACATGCGGCGGGACCTGGGGAGGCCGGTGCTGGGGAGGCGCCGCGAGTCTTGCAATGCTTCGTTACAGCTACGGGACAACCCGGAAGTCCGACCGCCAGGTTGCCGGGAAGCGGGGGTTTTTAACGCTCGATCGACACGGTCGGGCGCAGGCCGCCCGACGATGGAACGTCAATCAGACAACGTCGCGGCTCACGGCTGCATCGACACGTAGCCGATCTTGCAGTAGTCCCCGGTGCGCTGCGAATAGATGAGTACGGGCTTGTCCATGGCTCTCGCCATCATCAGCAAGGACACGTAGCTCTTGTAGCTCGGGTCGGAGCCGTTCACGTAGGCCCAGCTCGGGCCGCCGGTGCACATGGCCTGCCCCTCCAGGTAGACGCGGAATCCGAAGTTCTCGGAGGCCGTCACGTCCAGTGTTCTCACCTTGCCGACGGCGGAGCCGTCCCACGGTTGTGCGTTCGCGCAGAATGCGAGCGCGCCCAGGGCCATCACGGCCAGGAAGCGTTTCATGTCGAAGTCCTTCTGACTCGGGTCACTCAGTGACCAGCACCATCCAATAGAAGTCCGGCAACCAGACCCATTCCGGATAGGCTCCGCAAGAGGCGTAGGGCGCAGTCTTCGTCGCCACGCGGACATGCTTGCCGGTGAGCGCCGCCGTCATCAGTGTGGCGTAGATCACCTTGCAGGTCTCGGGCGTGATGCCCTGCGGCGACGTCGCGCGCAAGTTGCACAGGCGTGGCCAGCGCAAGTCGCCGATGCCCTGGGCGAGCACATCGCCGGTCGAGGCCTCGACCGAAGGTTGACGCACCGGGCCTTGACAATCGAATGCCTGCGCGGCCAACGGGTTCAGGACGAAGGCCGCGGCGGCCAGACCGGCCAGGACGCGATGGACGCGATGGACGCGATGGACGCGAGTGTTCATTGATTCCTCCCTGACTCCTTGTGGAGCTATTTTTTCTGCGGCGAGGATCATCCCACGGGGCGATGTCCGTTCGAAGTCTTGCGGACGGCGCGCTGTGTTCGAAAACGCCAATGGTTCCGTGCCGACGGCCTCGGTTCCGTCAATCCGCCATCTGGATGAAGTACGCGCTCGGCTGGTTCGTCCAGGCACCGATCTGCGAGCACGCGGTCAGCGCGGGATCGTTGTAGAAGATCGTGACCGGCTTGCCGGCGATCCGGTGCGCGAGCAAGGTGGCGTAGAAGCCCTTGCACGCCAGCGTATTGATCTGGAAGTTCCCCTGGACGGAGGAACTGCAGATGGTGTGGAGGTTGGCGCCGTTGGCGACCACCACAGCCCCGTTCTGGTCGTAGCCCAGATAGTTGATCTGGCCCGTGCAGGCGATGTTTGCGTGAGCGGTGAAGGTATGCGCGATGAGCGCTAAAGCGAGCAAGGTCTTCTTCATATCAAGGTCCTCCTGAGTATTTCTGTCACAGGCCTCACGGCCACGTCGACCGGATCACCGCCTGGCGCCGCGCGCCGGCAGCCTCGGCGCGAACCAGCGTCCAGCGCTGCACGGTCTCGCCCTCGTTGAGCGCGGTGGCGGCGACGACCGGTGGATCGGCCGGCGCGAGCATCGCCCACGCGCTGGCCACGGCGCTCAGGCCGAGCGCCCAGCGCAAGCCGGGACGCAGGCCCTTGGCCGGCGCGCCGGTGGCGGCCGCGGCGGTGGTGGTGGGAGTGCGCTTGAACATCAGCGCGCTTTCAGCGACGCGGCGTCGGCGCGGAGGCCGATGACGCGGAAGGAGCGGGCGAGCGGCCCGTCGTGGGAGCGGCGCTCGCAGCGGGAATGGGACGTGCCGGCGAAGCAGCCTTGACGGTCGATGCGGCGCTGGCGCTTGATGCGGTGGTGGTGCTCGATACGACGGCGGTGCTCGATGCGGCGGTGGCGGCGGTGGCGGCTGAAGCAGCGCCTGCAGCGGAAACGGCCACGGCGGTCGCGGCGGTCGACGAGGCGGCAATCGCTGTGGATGCCGAGACGACTGCGGCAGCGGACGGCTGGTCGGCCAGCGGTCGGCTCAGCCAGGTGGCAACGACGCGGGCTTCCAGGTCGCCGCCGGCGGGGGCGGCGGGGCGCCCTGCGTTCATGCCGTTCATCGTGTTCATCGGCGCGAAGCCGCCCGCCGGATTGGGGGCGGTACCGGGCGCGCGCCGCATCGAGATCTGCTGCAGCACGGCCTGCTGCGCATCGCGCGTGAGCAGCTCGGCCAGCACGGTCTTGATCGCGGCGTAGCTGCCGCGCAGGTTGACGTCCAGGCTCATGCGTCCGAGCGTGCTGGCGGTCGGCGCCTGCTGGGCGGTGGAGATCGCGGTGACGAGGACGGACTGCGACTCGGCCGCTTCGCGCAGGTGCGTGACGGCGCGCGCGGACGACTGCGTCAGCGGCAGGCGCGCGGCGAACGGGGAGACGTCGGCGGCCGGCGCGGCAGCGGCCTTGCCGCGCAGCGCGGCGAGTTCGGTGCGGGTGGCCTGCTCATGCGCGAGGGAGAGGTGCTCGGCTTGGCGCGCGGCGACGAGCAGCGCTCCAGCGATCAGCGGCGGCACGAGCGCGACGACGACCCACACGGCGGTCGGCGCGCGGGAGAGGCGTTGCTTGAGCGTGGCGGGATCCGTGAGCGCCCGCCAGTCGATGGCGGTCAGGCGCATGACGAGATCGATGGTGGGGCGGGACGGAGGAATCCGGCCGGAACTGCTGCCGAATGCATGACGGGTTCCGGGCTAGCCGAACGGCTTCGCGACACGCGCAGCGCGCCGCTGCGCGTCCGATACGCGCACGACAGAAAACTTCATGTGACCCTCCCTGATCCGCGGTGCTGGGCGCGCCGCGCGGCCTGACTCTTCTTGCGGCCAGGGCGCGACTTTACCGTGTCGGCGTGTCGGTTGGATTTCCGGCGGGCGCGATGGAGGCTAGAGATTGCCCTAGGTCGGGCACACCGGCTTGAAGAGCCGCCGCCGGTCGCTCGGGGTCACTGGTTGATCAACATGAGGTTCTTCGCCTCGATGTAGTCGGTGCTGCAGTTGGTCGCCCAGAACTGGATGGTCTTGTTGTTGGCCATGGCGAACATCAAGGTGGCCAGCGCCCGGTTCACGACGCGGGCATCGCCACCGATCATGACGAAGTCCTTGCGGGCGCAGGTCATGGTCGTCTGGAACACGCCGACGTGCTTGATGTAGAGCCCCTCGGCCGCGTTGTTGAAGGTGTTGGCCTGCGCGAGCTCGTATTGCGCCAGGTCTTGCGGCCTCAGCGTGAGCCACTCGCCCGCATGCGCGGAGACGGCGGAGAAGAGCCCGAGTGCGACGAGCGCCGTCGAGAACACGGAGCGGATCGAAGTCATGACGAGCTTTCAGAAAGAAGGAACGGATGGCGCCTGCCGGAAGGACTCAGCGCTCGACGCTGAGCGTCCGGACGTAGGGAATCTTCATCGAGCCATCGCCCCAGACGTCCTGGCAGCCCGATACCCACGTCGACACCTTCTTCCCGCTGCCCATCGCGAAGAGCAGCGTGGCATACATGGTCTTGAATCGCGGATCGGCCTTGTCGATCAGGATCTGCGTCCGGTTGCCCGGCGTCGAGCAGCCTTCGGTGTTGTCGGCGCCACTCAGGTTCACGATGGCATGGCCGGTGTCGTGGAGGTTGATCGAGAGGACGTCGTAGAGCCCGTTGTTGCTCACTGCATGGGCGGAGATCGTGAAGCCTGCGAATGCCAGCGTTGCGATCGACGCGAACACCTTGATGGCTTTAGCCTTCATGTGTCCTCACTGCCCCATGATCCCGAGCGTCAGCGCCTTGGGAATGCGGACCCGCCCGTCGCCCCACAGATCGACGCAGCCGTCGACCCAGCCATTGAGCTTCTTGCCCGACGCGGCGGCGGCCAGCGCGGTCGCATACATGTACTTGAAACTCGGGTTGGTCTTCTCGATGAGCACGAGCTTCTCGTGACCGGCGGTCGCGCAGCCGTCGGAATGACCGACCGCGGCGTACTCGACCATCGCGTGGCCGGTGTCGTGCATGCCGACGCTCACCACGGTCTGCGGCAGGTTGCCGCCGGCGGCGAAGGCACAGGAGGTGGATGCGGCCAGCAGGCCGGTGGCAAGGAGTCGGAGGTGGCTCTTCATGTTCCAGGATCCAGTGAGCGTCAGTCGCCGGCCATGCCGATGGAGCCGATCAACTCGCTCCAACTCGGCGCTGCGCAGTTGACGTTGTCGCGTGCGTAGCGGATGACCACTTTCCGATTGGCCGTGTACGCAGCAATCGCCACTGCGATCGCCGGCTTGGCCAACGGCGGATTGGTCACCGCATCAATGGTGCCGTTGAGGTCGGAGACCGTACCAATGAAGAAGTTGCCGTTGATGTCGCTCCAGACCTTCGTCAATTTGACGGGCGGGCATTCGGTGTAGGCGTGGCTGCTCAGGGGCAGCAGGGCGACGAGCAAGGCGCCGGCGAGGTGTTTGAAGTTCATGGTCGTGGGCTCCCTCAAAATTTCATCGGCCGGCTTCGAAACCGAAGCTCTTGATCTCGCAGCGCACCGGCTGTCCGACGGTCTGGTAGTACAGCAGCATCTTTGCCGCGCCTGTTCGCGCCATCGAATACGTCGCCCAGAAGCGATTCATGTCGGACTTCGTAAAGCTGGGCGCGAAGACCATCTGACGGCCCGGGCACTCGGCCTCGGACGTGGCGTACCAGATCACCACCAGATCGTTCTCGTAGTTCTCGACGCGCCAGGTGACAGGGTCGGAGGTGATCTGGATCATGGCGGCGTGGGCGAGCGAGCTCAGGCCGCCGACTGCCAGCAAGGTGGCTCCCGATGCAGCCTTGATCAATTTGATGGACATTGAATTCCGCCTCTGTTCCTCATGGTTCCAACCCCACCCACATCAAGCTGCACCGCCCGCTGAACGCCCGCAATGCCGGGTCATCCGTGATGCGCAGACGCACGGCCTTCCCCTTCACGTGCGCGATCGTCAGCAACGTGAACATCCGCTGGCTCGCGTCCGTGGACTTGAGCGTGGTGATGTATTCGTTGCTGCAGGTCATGCCCGTCGGCAGCGTGAAGCCGCCGCGGATCTTGATTTCCATGTTGCCGGCCAGATGCCCGCCGCCGGCGACTTCCAGCACGCCGACGTTGTCGAGGAAGACGGGGCCGGTGTCACCCTCGGCCGCTTGCGCAGTTCCGGCCAGCGACATCAGAGCCAAGAGCCTCGCAGCGAATGCGGGACGGCCAAAACTCCAGCTCGATTTCATCTTTTCACTCCCATGGATCAGGACAGCACTTCCACCCACAACAGGCTGCAGCGGCCTGGAAACGCACGGAGCGACGGATCGTCGCTGAGCATCGGGCGTACCGCCTTGCCTTTGAGATGCGCCGCCGTCAGCAAGGCGAACACGCGCAGATCGCTATCCGTTTCCTTCAAGGTCGCGAGGTACGGGCTCTCGCATGTCACTCCGGCAGGAGGCGTGAAGCCCCCTCGGACCTTCACCTCCAGATTCCCAGGCAAGTGCCCCGTCGATCCAGGCTTTTGCTGCACGGAGACCGAATCCAGGTACACCGGCCCTATGTAGCCGTCCGCCGCCTGCGCTGACGCACCAGCCAACGTCGACATCACCATTGCCGTCGCGATGGCGCGGCCCATTCGTCCGATGACTTTCATTGCGTTCTCCCTCGTCAGGTGGGTTTGCTCAACGTAACATGCCGCGCCACGCAGAAGCCGTTGGCGGTTTCCAGCGGATCGATGTTGACGGTGACGTTCATCCCTTTGCCCAACGCCGACATCACGAAGGCCATCATCTGGATGTCACGCCCGACGAAGAGCACCTGGCCGTTCGAGAACTTCCCGCAGTTCTCGACCGCCGTGACGTTCTTCAGCGTGAACCAGAAGATCGGCGATGGCCAGCCCGGGATCGACGCCGCGTCGTGTGTGCGCATGAGATCGACCTGTCCGGTGACCGTCGCTTCGACCGCAACGGCCGGATTCGCAAGCGTCATTGCGACGACCGCCGCGCCTAGGATCAAGCGCGCACGCGCAAGCCAGCTCGTTGGCATGAGGACCCCTCTATGTGGAAAGTCGCACACGGACATCACGGCTGCACCGTCACCGACGTCAACGGGCACGACAGGGGATCGCCCCACGGACCACGCTTGTCGGTGTCGATGTCATAGATGAGCGTAATGGCGCTCTTCATCATCACGGCGGCCGCCAGCGTCTTGAAGAGCACCGCATCGTTGTCCGCGTACAGGTAGACGCTGGTGCAGCCGCTCTCCAGGCCCGGCGCATAGAGCATCTGCATCTTGCGTGCGCCGACAGTGACATGGGTGCTCGAGTGCGCGCGCAACTGCAGTGGCGCGCCGGCGGCGATCGTCGTCACCTTCTCGACAGCCCAGCTGCCAGTCGACAACACGGCCATGCATGCCACAACGATGCTTCTGAATCGAATCATTGGTGTCTTCCCTCGTGAGCGCGTTCCAGCGGGCGCTCTTCAGTTGTCGAATCGCAGCCGCCCGCCGGAACCGCGATCCGTCTTACTGGATCTCGCCGATGTAACCCGGAACCGGCGCCTCGCCATAGAGCGGCAGGGTTGCGCAGTTGCCCGTCGCCTCGCCGTAATAGAAGTTCATCATCACGTCGCGCTTCTTCGCCGACTGCAGCATGGCCGTCCACATCGCGCAGGTCGTCGTCGACACCCCTTTGTGGGTCCCGTTCAGGTTGCAGACCACGGTGTATTGATTCCGGGCGGAGTGCCAGAGATTGACATCACCGTTGGAATAGACGATCAGTCGCTGGACCTTCGCATCGCACTCGAACGCCGCGAACACCTGCACCGGCAGCACCGCTGCCATGACGAAGGCCATCAGCCTTGCCAGCTTCTTCATGGTTCCACTCCCTCAGTGAATCTCTTATGTTTTTCGACATCGCCCCGTTGTCGAGGTCGTGTCCGCAGGGCTCCCGCCATGCGCCGGGGCGCGACGTTACCGTCTTCACGCCGCCTTATCAATCCGTGCCCCCACCAAGGCACCGGCCTTCGCCCCTGACATCACCCGGTCACCGTCCCGCTTGCCAACGTCCTGCAACCGTCCCTTACACTCGCCCGCGCCCACCGACAACGCGATCCCCCTCATGAAGAGCACCAAGTCCGCCCGCACGCCCGCCAAGGTGACGCTGGGCATGGTTGCCGAAGTCAGCGGGGTCTCGCCGAGCACCGTCTCGCGCATCCTCAACGGCACCGCCGTCGTCAGCCAGGAAAAGAAGGACGCCGTCGACCGCGCGATCGCGGACCTCGGCTTCGTTCCGAACCCGATCGCCCGCGTGCTGGCCGGCGGACGCTCGCTGAGCGTGGGCGTGGTGACGCAGGCCATCGACAGCCCGTACTACGGCGTCGCGCTGCGGGGCATCGAGGAAGTCCTCGACGCCGCCGGCTACGTGCCCCTCTTCGCCAGCGGCCACTGGAACGCCAAGGAAGAGCAGCGCTGCATCGACACGCTGCGCGCGCGCCGCGTCGACGGGATCATCGTGCTCACCGGCCGGCTCAGCGACGAGTCGCTGCGCAAGCTCGCGAAGGAGCTTCCAGTCGTCGTCACCGGCCGGACGCTGAAGGCGACCAGCCTGTACTCCCTGAACTTCAACGACTTCGAGGGCGCGCGCCTCGCCACGCATCACCTGCTGACGCAGGGCCACCGCAAGATCGCGTTCATCACCGGCGACCCGGTCCACCCCGATGCGCAGGAACGCCTGAAGGGCTACCGCGCCGCGCTCGAAGCGGCCGGCGTGAAATACAAGCCGGCGCTGGTGCTGCCGGGTCTCTTCCACGAAGACAGCGGCGTGATGGCGGTCGAACGCCTGATCGACAGCCGCGAGCCCTTCACCGCGATCTTCGCGGCCAACGACCAGATGGCGTTCGGCGCGTCGCTGGCGCTGTACCGCCGCGGCCTGCGCGTGCCCGAGGACGTCTCCATCGTCGGCTTCGACGATCTGGCCGGCGCCGCGCACTGCATCCCGCCGCTCACCACGATCCACCAGGCCGGGCTTGAGCTCGGCCGCTGCGCCGCCCAGGCGCTGCTCGATCTGCTCGGCAACAAGAACCCCACCGCCCAGCTCCCCGAGCCGCGGCTGATCATCCGATCGTCCACCCGCTCCCTCTGACGCCAGAGCCTTCCCCGCCTCCCCGCAGTCCTCGGTGGCAAAACGGTCGAAGGACGGCAGTGATGGGGGACGGCATTGCTTGGGGTTCAGCCGCTTGCCGGCTGCGGCCCCATGCAATGGCGGCCAACGCTCTGTCCCAGGCAGTCAAGGCCCCTCCCTAGCGATAACCCTGGTACGGTCACGCTGTCTCGTTGGATATCATGAAAGCGCTTTCATAAACAGAACGAACTCGGAGACGGACAGCATGCGGCAGTGGGCCCGGTGGCTATCGGCATTGGCTTTGACCTTGGGCGTGGCCCAGGCGGGGTCAGGCGTTGCCGCGCAGACGTCCTCGCCCGTTGCGCCCGCGACGACGGCGACGTCCACGACGACCACGACCACGCTGACCGTCGCCGCCTTCCCCGCCATCGACGAGATCGTCCGCAGCGCGCTTCCCGCCTGGAGGGAGCTGCATCCCGACGTCGAGGTGAAGATCGTGAGCCGCGAGCTCAACGACCACCACACCGCGATGACGACGGCGCTGTCGACCGCCAAGGGTCTGCCGGACGTGATGGCGCTGGAGATCGGCTACCTCGGCCGCTTCGCGCAGGGCACCGGCCTCGAGGACCTCTCCGGCCCGCCCTACGACCTGAACCGCGACAAGGCGCGCTTCGTCGCCTATGCCTTCGACCAGGCGACGACGCCCAAGGGCGCGGTGCTCGCGGTCCCCACGGACATCGGCCCGGGCGCCTTGCTCTACCGCACCGACCTGCTGGCCAAGGCCGGGCTCAAGGAGTCCGACCTGACCACGAGCTGGGAAGGTTACGTCGCCGCCGGCGTGAAGATCAAGGCCGCGACCGGCGCCTACCTGATGGCCCATGCCCGCGACATGAAGGACATCCTGATCCGCACCGGCCTGGAGCCCGGCGAGGGCCTGTTCTTCGACAAGGACTCGCGCCCGCTGGTGAACACGCCGCGCTTCGTCCGCGCCTTCGAGCTCGCCCGCGCCGTGCGCCGCCAGCAGCTCGACGCCAAGGTCATCGCCTGGTCCTCCGACTGGTCCGAAGGCTTCAAGCGCGGCGGCATCGCCACGCAGATGTCCGGCGCCTGGCTGGCCGGTCACCTGAACACGTGGCTCGCGCCCAGCACCCGCGGCAAGTGGCGCTCGGCGCAACTGCCCGAGGGCGCCTTCGCGGCCTACGGCGGCACCTTCTTCGCCATCGCGCGCCACGGCGACGCGGCCCGCAAGCCGATGGCCTACGAGTTCATCCGCTTCATGACGATGAACCGCACGCAGCAGCTCGCGGCCTTCAAGGCCCAGGACGCCTTCCCCGCGCTGATCGACGCACAGACCGATCCCTTCTACGACCTGCCGCTGCCCTTCCTCGGCGGCCAGCGGGCCCGCCGCGACTGGCGCGAGGCCGCCGACCACATCCGCGCCTTCCCCGTGCACAAGCAGGACAACTTCGCCAAGGAAGTGATCGACACCGAACTCGACAAGGTGCTCGACCGCGGCAAGGACATCCCGACCGCCCTGGCCGACGCGCAGCGCCTGCTGCAACTGCGCGCGCACCGCTGACCCGGAACGACGACGATGAGCTTCCGCCTTCCACAAACCCTGCGCCTCTCGCCCCGCTACGCGCCCTACGCGCTGCTGGCGCCGTTCCTGCTGCTGTTCGTGGTCTTCGGGCTGTTCCCGCTGCTGTTCTCGCTGTACCTCGCATTCCACAGCTGGGAACCGACCAGCGGCCTGGGCGCGATGCACTGGGTCGGTCTCGACAACTTCGCCTTCGCGCTGCAGGACGAATGGTTCTGGAAGTCGCTGCGCAACACCGGCTGGCTCGCGATCGCCTCGGGCGTGCCGCAGCATCTGGTCGCGATCCCGCTCGCCACCTTCCTGCACCTGGCCTTCAAGCGCTGGCGCAACCCGATGGTCGGCGCGTACTTCCTGCCGTACATCACCTCGTCGGTCGCGATCGCGATCCTGTTCAGCTCGTTGTTCTCGACCGACTACGGCCTGATCAACCTCGCCATCGCGACGCTGCGCGAGGTCCCGCTGCTCGGCCATCTGGTGCCGCAGGCCGCCGTCGACTGGCTCAACGACCCCGACGCGCTCAAGCCCGCGATCTCGATGATCGTGTTCTGGCGCTACGTCGGCTTCAACGTCGTGCTCTACCTGGCCGCGCTGCAGACCATCCCGCCCGATCTCTACGAGGCCGCGACCATGGACGGCGCCAGCCGCCTGCAGCAGTTCTTCCACATCACGCTGCCCAGCCTGCGGCCGATGATCTTCTTCGGCGTGACGCTGAGCGTCATCGGCGGGCTGCAGCTGTTCGAGGAGCCCTTCATCCTCACCGGCGGCAAGGGCGGCTCCGACCAGGCCGGCATGAGTGCGGCCGTCTACCTCTACCGCAACGCGTTCGACTTCAACGACTTCGGCGCCGCCAGCGCGATGTCGTGGTTGCTGTTCCTCGTCGTGGCGGCGCTGACGTGGCTCACCAACCGTGCGTTCCGGCGCAAGGACGACTGAGGGCCGACCGGAGCAAACGCCATGAGCACCACGATGCACGCCCCCCTCGACGCCGCCGCGCCCCACGCCGCGCAGCCGCCGCGCATGACCGCCTGGGCCGCCTACCTGCTGGTGGGCGCCGGCGCGCTGATCATGCTGGCGCCGTTCTATTTCATGTTCGTCTTCGCGACGCACTCGCGCACCGAGATCTTCAGCCTGCCGCCGCCGATGTGGTTCGGCGACGACTTCCTCGCCAACGTCGACATCCTCACCAAGCGCCTGCCCTTCTGGCGCAACCTGGGCCTGAGCCTGTACGTGGGCATCTGCAACACCGGCCTGACGCTGCTGTTCTGCTCGATGGGCGGCTACGCCTTCGCGATGTACGAGTTCCGCTTCAAGAAGGCGCTCTTCGGGCTGGTCATGGGCACGATGCTGCTGCCCAGCTTCATGAACATGATCCCGAGCTTCATGATCATGGACCTGCTCGGCTGGATCGATCAGCCGCGCGCGCTCTACATCCCCGGCGCGGCCAGCGCCTTCGGCATCTTCCTGATGCGCCAGTTCATCGGCTCCGCCGTGCCGCGCGAGCTGGTCGAGGCCGCGCGCATGGACGGCTGCGGGGAGCTGGGCATCTACGCCCGCATCGTGCTGCCGCTGCTCAAGCCGGCGCTGGGCACGCTGGGGCTGATCACCTTCATCTCCTCCTGGAACAACTTCATCGGGCCGCTGGTCGTCATGCGCTCGCCCGACATGTACACGCTGCCGCTGGCGCTGCGATCGCTGCAGAGCCCGGTGGACACCGAATGGGGCGCGCTGATGGCCGGATCCGCCATCGCGACGCTGCCGTTGATCGTGCTCTTCGTCCTGTGCTCGCGGCAGCTCATCTCGGGCCTGACCGTCGGCGCGGTGAAGTGACGCCCGACGCCTGCGCCTCTCCTCCAACGCATCACAAAGCCTGCATCGATGTCATCTGCCACTCCCGTCTCGTCCGCCGCATCGACCGCAGGGTCGACTGCAGTGCCGACCGCCGCCTCGTCCGCGCTGCCGACGGCCGCCGCCAAGGACTTCCCCGCCGACTTCGTCTGGGGCGTCGCCACGAGCGCCTTCCAGATCGAGGGCGCGCACGACGCCGACGGCAAGGGGCCGTCGATCTGGGACACCTTCTGCCGCCAGCCCGGCGTGATCGCCGACGGCAGCAACGGCGACGTCGCCTGCGAGCACTACACGCGCTGGGAAGAGGACCTGGACCTGATCCAGCGCCTGGGCGTCGATGCCTACCGCTTCTCGGTGTCCTGGCCGCGCGTGATGCCCACCGGGCAAGGCGACTGGAACGAGGCCGGCCTCGCGTTCTACGAGAAGCTCGTCGACGGCCTGCTCGCCCGCGGCATGAAGCCCTACCTGACGCTCAACCACTGGGACCTGCCGCAGGCGCTGCAGGACATCGGCGGCTGGGGCAACCGCGTCACCGTCGAGCGTTTCGTCGAGTACGCCGTCGGCATCGCGAAGCGGCTCGGCGACAAGGTCGTCTCCATCGCCACGCACAACGAGCCCTGGGTCGTCGCGCAGCTGGGCCATGAGTCCGGCGTCTTCGCGCCCGGCCTGAAGGACCGCAAGATCGCCGCGCAGGTCTCGCATCACCTGCTGCTCAGTCACGGCCTCGCGGTCACCGCGATGCGAGCCCTCAACGTGAAGGCCGCGCTCGGCATCGTGCTGAACATGGCGCCGATGTACCCGGCCACCGAGTCGGACGCGGACCGGATCGCGGCCCGACTGGAAGACGGCAAGCTGCGCCGCTGGTACATGGACCCGCTCTTCGAGGGCCGGTATCCGCAGGACGTGCTGGACCACCTCGGCCACGACGCGCCTTACATCGAGGCCGGCGACATGGCAAAGATCCAGGTGCCCATCGACTTCGTGGGCATCAACTACTACTCGCGCGGTCTGATCAGCGCGGCCGGTCCGGTCGACAGCAAGACCAGCGGCCTGGAGCTGACCGACATGGGCTGGGAGGTCTATCCGCAGGGGCTGACCGACCTGCTGGTGTCGATCAAGCGCGACTACCCCGGCGCCCGGCGCCTGTACGTGACGGAGAACGGCGGCGCCTTCCCCGATCCGGTCGGCGTCGACGGCCAGGTGCATGACGCCGACCGCACCCGCTACCTCGACACGCACATCGCCGCCGTCGGCGACGCGATCGCGCAGGGCGTGCCGATGGGCGGCTACATGGTGTGGAGCCTGCTGGACAACTTCGAATGGGCGTCCGGCTACGCGAAACGATTCGGCATCGTGCACGTCGACTACGCGACGCAGCAGCGCACCCCGAAGGACAGCGCGCTCGCCTACCGCGATTTTGTTTTGCAACGGCGCGCCGCGCGCCAGGGCTGATCGGGAGACCGTCATGGGACAAGTCACGCTGCGCGGCATCCGCAAGCGCTACGGTGATCACGAGGTGATCCAGGGCATCGATCTCGACGTCCGGGACGGCGAGTTCATGGTCTTCGTCGGCCCGTCGGGCTGCGGCAAGAGCACGACGCTGCGCATGATCGCGGGCCTGGAAGACATCAGCGCCGGCGACCTGCTGATCGACGGGAACCGCGCCAATGACCTGCGCCCCGCCGACCGCGGCGCGGCGATGGTGTTCCAGAGCTATGCGCTCTACCCGCACATGACGGTCGCGGAGAACATGGGCTTCGCGCTGAAGATGGCCGGCGTCGGCCGCGCCGAGCGCGACGAGCAGGTGCGCCGCACCGCCGAGATCCTGCGCATCACCGACCTGCTGCAGCGCACGCCCAAGCAGCTGTCCGGCGGCCAGCGCCAGCGCGTGGCCATCGGCCGCGCGATCGTGCGCAAGCCCAAGGTCTTCCTGTTCGACGAGCCCTTGTCCAACCTCGACGCCGCGCTGCGCGTGGACATGCGCATCGAGCTGACGCGGCTGCACCAGCAGCTCGGCACGACCATGATCTACGTCACCCACGACCAAGTCGAGGCGATGACGATGGGCGACCGCATCGCCGTGTTCAACAAGGGCCGCATCGAGCAGCTCGGCGCGCCGATGGACCTTTACCGCCGTCCGGCCAACGAGTTCGTCGCCGGCTTCCTCGGCGCGCCGAAGATCAACTTCATCGAACGCCCGACGGCCAACGCGCCCGGCGCGGCACGACGCCTGTGGGATTCGCTCGGCGGCGCGTCGCGACCCGCGGCGCAGCGCCTGGGGCTGCGGCCCGAGCACCTGCTTCTGGGGACAAGCAACGACGAGGGCGCCGTGCCCGCGACCGTCGTGCTCGCCGAGCACCTGGGCGACACCTCGATCCTGCACCTGCGCGTCGACGGCATCGCCGACCTGCTCACCGCCAAGCTCCCCGCGGGCGCGGCGTCGCTGCATGACGGCGACACCGTCCGCCTGATCGCCACCGCCGACCACGCACTGGCTTTCGACGCCGAGGCGCGGGCCCTCGAGCCGCGCGTTCCGGTGCCGGCCGCGGCCTGAGCCGCCACGCTCCCGGCAGTCCCGATGCGGGACTGCCCCGGCCCGCCTCCCTGCGCGGAGGCCGGCCCCGATCCCCGCAGTACCCCCGCGCCCGTGTGGCGCGAACCCCTCGCTAGGGAAAGTCAGTAGAGGTCCCGTGGCTGAAGCAGATAAATTCTGAAAGCGCTTTCAAAGTTACCGCCGAATACACGGATCCAGCTTGCCCTGCAGACAATCGGGCCCGCCATCGCATGGGGGTCATGGTCAAGACTGAGAGATAACAAGGAGACAAGATGAAGCACGTCCACCCCACCCGACTGCGGCAGGTCCGCGGACCGCGGCGCCAGCCCGTGGCGGCCGCCTGCGCCCTGTTGTTCATCGCCGCCGCGGCCCATGCGCAGCAGGCGCCGGCGGCGCCCGAGGCGGCCGCCTCCGAGGCGCAGCGCAAGGCCGACGCGACGATCGACACCGTCGTCGTCACCGGCATCCGGCAGTCGCTGGACACCTCGCTGAACCTCAAGCGCCAGCAGCGCGGCGTGGTCGACGGCATCGTCGCGGAGGACATCGGCAAGTTCCCCGACACCAACCTGGCCGAATCGATGCAGCGCATCTCGGGCGTGTCGATCGACCGCTCGATGGGCGAAGGCTCCAAGGTCACCGTGCGCGGCGTCGGCCCCGACTTCAACCTGGTGCTGCTCAACGGCCGCCAGATGCCGGCGTCGACGCTGGCGGACACGGGTCCGTCGAACTCGCGCGCCTTCGACTTCGCCAACCTGGCCACGGAATCGATCGCCGCGCTGGAGGTCTACAAGACCAGCCGCGCCAGCGCCCCGACCGGCGGCATCGGCGCGACGATCAACATCAAGACCGCCCGTCCGCTGGACACGAAGAAGACCATCGCCAGCATCGGCGTCAAGGCCGTGCATGACGGCGGCAACTCGCGCCTGCCGGACAACATCAAGGGCGACAGCGTGACGCCCGAGGTGTCGGGCATCTACAGCACGACCTTCGGCGAGGGCATGTTCGGCGTGTCCGTCTCCGGCAGCTACCAGAAGCGCGACGCCGGCTACAACAGCGCCGGCGTGCCCAACGGCTGGCTGCCGTTCAAGGGCGACGAGACGGGCAACGGCGCGATCCCGCTGCCGGGCGCGCCGGGGTCGGAGCGCATCACCAACCGTCCCGGTCCCAATGACGTCTACTCGCTGCCGCAGAACGTCAACTACAACATGAACGGCATCCGCCGTGAGCGCACGAACGGGCAGGTGACCTTCCAGTTCGCGCCGACCAAGTCGCTGACGACGACGCTGGACTACACGGCCTCGCAGAACAAGGTGCACACGCGCCGCAACGACCTGTCGGCGTGGTTCAGCTTCGGCCCGTCGTCGAGCTCGTGGACCGGCGGCCCGGTGTCCGGCCCGCTCAACTACACCGAGCTGATCGCGGGCGGCGACGCCGACCTGTCCATGGGCGGCGCGGACTTCGCCACCAAGAACGACAACAAGTCGCTGGGCTTCAACCTCGACTGGAAGGCGACCGACAAGCTGCGCTTCGAATTCGACGCGCACAAGTCCACCGCCAAGTCGGGCGCCGACAGCCCCTGGGGCAGCAACAACGTGATCGGCACGGCCAGCTTCAACCGCGGCCAGACCGGCGTCGACTTCAGCCAGGACCTGCCGATCCTGATGATGCCGACGACGACGCGCAACGCGGCGCTGCAGCAGGTGACGGGCTCGTCCTTCCGCAACAGCTACATGAAGGCGGAAGTCGACCAGCAGCAGATTCGCGGCAGCTGGAACATCTCCGACGAATCGAAGCTGGACTTCGGCGTCGGCCTGACCAAGGCGAAGAACCGCTCGGCCTACTCCAACGTCCAGCTGGACAACTGGGGCGGCGTGGCCAACGGCCCGGCCAACTATCCGGACAACGTGTGGATCCCGCAGGACCTGCGCGACTTCTTCGGCAAGATCGGCGGCGTCGGCGACCCGCGCCTGTTCACGCAGTTCTACACCTTCGACTTCGGCACCATCCGCGACCTGGCGGCGAAGTCCTGGAGCGATCCGTCGAAGTACCTCGCGTCCAACGTCTTCTCGACCGACCGCCGCACGACGGAGAAGTCCAGCAGCGCCTACGCCGAGTACACCCGCGAGTGGGAACTGGGCGTGCCGATGAGCGCCACGGTCGGCATGCGCTACGAGAAGACCAAGGTCACCTCCAGCGCGCTCGTGCCGATCGCCACGGGCATCACCTGGGGCTCCAACAACGAGCTGACGGTGCTGAAGGGCGATCCGGGCTTCACGACGCTGGACGGCAAGTACAGCTACTGGCTGCCCAACATCGACTGGGAGGCCGACCTCACCGACAAGCTGAAGCTGCGCGCCAGCTTCGGCACGACCATCGGCCGTCCGGGCTGGGACGCCATCCAGGGCGGGCAGACGCTGAACGACCTGGCGCGCCTGAGCGGCGGTACCGGCTCGCAGGGCAACCCGGGGCTGAAGCCGCTGAAGTCGAAGAACTTCGACTTCTCGCTGGAGTACTACTACGCCCGGTCGAGCTACGTGGCGGCGGGTGTGTTCCGCAAGAACATCAGCAACTACATCGGCTCGACGCTGGAGAACGCGACCCCGTTCAACCTGCACACGCCGATCGGCGGCGCGTACTACAACGAGGCGTCGACCACCGGCGGTTGCGGCAGCGACATCACCTGCATCCGCGACTACATCCTCAACCGCTACAACGGCCAGCCGGGCGTGACCAAGACCGGCGACAGCAACGGGCATGCGCTGGGGACGATCGTCGGGCAGCCGGGCGATCCGATCGCCAACTTCCAGATCACGGTGCCGGCCAACACGCAGTCCAACAGCCTGAAGGGCTTCGAGCTGAACGTGCAGCACGCGTTCGGGAACTCGGGCTTCGGCGTCGCGGCCAACTACACGAAGGTCAAGTCGGGACTGAAGTACGACAACTCGAGCTTCGCGCAGCAGTACGCGCTGGTGGGCCTGAGCGACTCCGCCAACCTGGTGGGCTTCTACGAGGACGCGAGGTTCAGCGTGCGCGTGGCCTACAACTGGCGCGACAAGTTCCTGGCCGCGGTCAACGACGGCAACCAGCTGGGCCGCTCGGCGCCGATCTTCACGGAGCCGTACTCGCAGGTGGACATCAGCCTGGGCTACAACTTCAGCGAGAAGCTGAGCCTGCAGGCCGAGGTGATCAACGTCGGCGATTCGATCCTGCGCCAGCACGGTCGGACGACGGAGGAGGTCTACTCGGTCACGCAGACAGGTCGCCGCTATATGCTGGGACTCCGCTACAAGTTCTGAGCCCGCGAGGGCCCCTGCCCGCATGAAGCCGATCCTGGAAATCAAGGACCTGGTCCCGGGTCGGCTTCCGTCGAACCTGCTCGAGGCCGCGCAGCCGGTGGTGCTGCGCGGCCTCGTGTCGCATTGGCCGATGGTGCGGGAGGCGCGGCGCTCCGACCGCGCGGCGGTCGACTACCTGCACGGCTGCTGGCGCGGCGCGCCGGTGGCCATCATGACGGGGCCGCCGGAGATCGACGGCCGCATCTTCTACAACGACGACCTCACCGGCATGAACTTCGGTCGTGCCGACGCGCCGCTGCCGGCGCTGATGGAGGAGCTGCTCAAGCTGGCCGACGTCGAACGTCCGCCCTGCTACTACGTCGGCTCGACGACGGTGGACACCTGCCTGCCGGGCTTCCGGGCCGCGAACGACCTGGATCTCTCACCGCTGGCGACCGGCGAAGGCACGGCGCAGGACGCGCTGGCCAGCGTGTGGCTCGGCAATCGCAGCCGCATCGCGCCGCACTACGACCTGCCGGACAACATCGCCTGCGTCGCGGCGGGGCATCGGCGCTTCACGCTGTTCCCGCCGGAGCAGCTGGCCAATCTCTACGTCGGGCCGATCGACTTCACGCCCGCCGGTCAGCCGGTGAGCCTGGTCGATCTGAAGCACCCGGACTTCGAGCGATTCCCGCGCTTCGCGCAGGCGCTGGAGCAGGCGCAGGTCGCCGAACTCGGTCCCGGCGACGCGCTCTACATCCCGAGCATGTGGTGGCATCAGGTCGAGGCGCTCGATGCGTTCAACGTCCTGATCAACTACTGGTGGCGGCAGTCGCCGGCGCACATGGACCCGCCGCTGTTCGCGCTGATGCAGGCGCTGCTGTCGATGCGCGACCTGCCCGCGCCGCAACGCGCGGCGTGGCGCGGGATCTTCGATCACTACGTGTTCAACGCGGACGCCGACACGGCGGCCCACATCCCCGAGCACGCGCGGCATGCGCTCGCCCCGCTGACGGCGGAAGGCGCCGGCCACCTGCGCGGACATCTGATTCAGCGGCTCAAGCAACGCTGAACACCCCCACCCCCATGGAGGAGACGCCATGACCTTCACCTCGCCAGAGCCCCCCACCCCGCGCCGTCCGGTGAAGCGCGTCGTCATCGCCGGCGGCGGCACCGCAGGCTGGATGATGGCGGCCTGCATTTCCAAGCACCTGGGCAAGCAGCTGGACATCCGGCTGGTCGAGTCCGACGAGATCGGCACCGTGGGCGTCGGCGAGGCGACGATCCCGACGATGCTGACCTTCCACCAGCTGCTCGGGCTCGACGAGCGCGAGTTCATGGCCGCGACGCAGGCGACGATCAAGCTGGGCATCCAGTTCGAAGGATGGCGCGACCTGGGCGCCAGCTACATCCACGCGTTCGGCAGCACCGGCGTCGACCACTGGACGGCGGGCTTCCAGCACTTCTGGCTGAAGGGCCGCGAGCGCGGCCTCGCGTCGGACTACGGCGACTACTGCCTGGAGCTGCGCGCGGCGAAGGAGAACAAGTTCGCGCACCTGCCCGACGAGGGCATCAACTACGCGTACCACCTGGACGCGACGCTGTACGGCCAGTTCCTGCGCCGGTTCAGCGAGGGCTACGGCGTGAAGCGCCTCGAGGGCAAGATCGCCGAGGTGCTGATGCAGCCCGACGGCGACATCCGCTCGCTGAAGCTGCAGGACGGGACGGAGATCGAGGGCGACCTCTTCGTCGACTGCACGGGGATGCGCTCGGTGCTGCTGGGCCAGGCGCTGGGGGTCGGCTACGAGGACTGGTCACACTGGCTGCCCTGCGACAGCGCGATCGCGCTGCAGACGGCGTCGGTGCGCGACGCCGTGCCGTACACGCGCGCCATTGCGCATCCGTGGGGCTGGCAGTGGCAGATCCCGCTGCAGCATCGCGTCGGCAACGGCGTGGTCTTCAGCAGCCGCTACACCGACGACGAGACGGCGCGCGCCGCGCTGCTCGGCAACATCGCCGGCGAGGTGCTGACGCCGCATCGCGTGATCCGCTTCAAGCCGGGCCAGCGCGAGGTGGTGTGGAAGCGCAATTGCGTCGGCGCGGGCTTGTCGAGCGGTTTCCTGGAGCCGCTGGAATCGACCAGCATCCACCTGATCCAGCGCACGGCGATCCGGCTGCTGCAGATGTTCCCGAAGGACGGGATCCGCCAGTCCGACATCGACGAGTACAACGCGCAGATGCGCTACGAGCTGGAGCACATCCGCGACTTCATCGTGCTGCATTACCACGTGCAGCAGCGGACGGATTCACCGATGTGGCAGGCCATGCGGGAGATGCCGGTGCCGGCCTCGCTGCAGCACCGGCTGGACCTGTTCCGCGAGACGGGGCGCGTGTTCCGCGTGCCCAACGAGCTGTTCACCGAGAACTCGTGGGTGCAGGTGATGCTCGGCCAGGGGCTGGTGCCGGAGCAGCATCATCCGTCGGCGGACCTGATGGGGGATCGCGAGCTCGCCGGCTTCCTCGGCGGTATCACCGCGCGCATCGACAAGACCGTGGCGCAGATGCCGGGGCATCAGCAGTATGTGACGCGGTATGCGCCGGCGGCGGTCGCGCCGAGGGCGGCGGTGCCTGTGTGATCGCCATGCATCCAGACGGGTCGCCCCGGCCGCAAAGCGATTTAAGCTTCGCGGCTGGGAGGATCCATGCCAGAACACAACGAGCCGACATCCGATGACTTCGTCTGCGTCGCGACGCGGACCACGCCGACCGAAGCGCATCTGCTGAGGGGTGTGCTCGAGGCCGCCGGCCTCACGCCGCATGTGGCGGACGACCAGATGGTCCAGAGCTACTCGTTGATCGCGCACGCGGTCGGTGGCGTCCGGGTGCTGGTCCCTGGTTCGCAGGCCCCCGCGGCGCGGGAAGCGATTGCCGAGTTCGACGCTGGCGCGTTCCAGCTCGAAGGCGAAGAGAGCGCCGCGCCTGCGACGATCCCGTTGGCGGTCCCGCTGTTCAGTCCGGACCGCGCCGTGCTGCTCGGTTTCCTGCTGACGCCGGCATTCGGCGCGGGGATCCAGCTCGCGAACGCCCGGGCCATCCGGGATGGACGGCTCAGCGCCGACGCATGGCTCAGCTTCATCCTGCTGAGCGCCCTCTCGCTCGTCGGGATCTATGCGCTGCATGAGAACGCCGACGGACCGTTCGTGGTCTTCGAGGCCAGCCTCCTGCTCTGTGCCGTCAACGTCATCTGGTACGTCATCGCGGGGCAGAAGCAGAGCCGTGCCTTGATCAAGACGTATGGCAGCCACTATCCGAAGAAGCGGCTCCTGGTCCCGGCGGTGGCCGCGGCGATCGCTGCGCTGGTCTTGGGGGCGGTGCTGCAGACGCTGCGGTGAGCATGTCACTCCGACCCCGTTCCACGACCAGGATTGAAAGCGCATGACCGCCCCTCAGGAACAGAAACCCACCACCGAGAAACAACTGCGCCGCGCCCGTCGGATGATGGGCCTGTCAGCCGTCCTGCTGGTCGTCAGCCTGATCGCGATCATTGCCAGCGCGGTGCCCGAGTGGGCACACCTGGTCGTGTTCCTGATGTGGAACCACATCGCGGTCATGATCGTGGTCGGCGCGAGCGGATGGGCGGCGCGCCGTCTGGGAGCCGCACCCGCGGGGCGCGTCTCGCCACGGCTGGGTGAGCTTCTTGCACCCTGGGTGCTGGTCCTTGCGCTGGTGTCCGCCGCCGTCGCGGTCCCGAACTGGGGGCCATCACCCTGGTGGGGTCTGGGGCAGGCGCCGGACGGCAGTGCCGTGACCAGTCGTCAATGGCACGCCAGCGGCGACCGCTACTTCGAACGCATCAATCGCGGGGAGGCGCGTGAGATCACGGAGGCGGAATACGACCGGCTCCAGCAACGGAGCTTCGGCTTCTTCGCTCGCATCTGGGCCGTCCTCTCCTTCGGCGGCCTGGTGACCTGGCGGTTCATCGCGCTCCGGCGACGGGATCTGCTGCAGGGAGATCCGCCGCCCGTGGCGGCGCCGATGCCGGTGCCGGTGCCGCGCGGATCGACGACCGCTCCTGGCGCCGTCACTGGCTCCGACTGGAAGTCGACCGCGCTGATCATCGGCCTCTGGATCGCCTTCATCGGGCTCAACGTACTGAGCCTCACGAGCGGACCAGATCGCTTGTTCTGCTCGTTGCCGACGCCGATGCCGATACCGCCGGAGATGCGGCTGTTCATGCTGGTGATGCCCGTGCTGGTCATCGGCGTCGGGTCCTTCTGGACGAAGCGGTCCCCGTTCATGTCGCCGTGGCTCGCGAGCCTCATCGACCAGCGCCTGGGTGCCGGCGGCACCGTCGCCTTCATTGCGAGGCTCAGGCCACTGCTGCTGTTTTCCGTGACCTCCTTCTTCGGAGCGGGCGTCCTCCTCGGCGCCTGTGGACTCGGGGACGCGTCCCCGGTCGATTGGACGACGCCCGGCTTCCTCGCCTCCACCGGCGTCGCCCTCGCGCTGTCGCACGTCATCCTGCGACGGCGGGAAATTCCGGGTGTCTGATCGAGGCGCGGCCGGTCGTCACGCGAAGGGATAGGGCCCGGCGAATGCGCCGATCTGCGACAAGTGGCTGACCATGCCGAGGTTCGGCTCCCACAGGTGAAGCATCACGCCGCGCGGACCTGCATGACTGCTGGGCGCGGCCGCAGGATGCAGTTGCAGGTCGATCTCGGTCACGGTGCTGGGGCAGGTGCACACCACGGTGCCGGCCCAGCGCCGCAGCATCGGGCGATGAACGTGACCGCAGAGGACGAGCTCGACATTCGCGCATCGATCCAGCACGGACGCCAACGGACCCGGGTCGAGGTAGCGGTACTCGTCCATGTAGGGAATCCCGCAGGCGAAAGGCGGGTGGTGCAGCATGACGAGGGTGGGCTTGGATCGATCGCTCGCGAGGGTCTCCGTCAACCACCGCAGTCCTGCCTCGTCGATATGGCCGTGATGCGCGCCAGGGACGCAGGAGTCGAGACCGATGATGCGGACGGGATAGTCGTCCATGCAGTAGTGCAACGGCCCTTCGCCGGGCAGATAGCCGAGATCGGCGAACGCGGCGCGGAACTGCTCGCGATGGTCGTGATTCCCCGGAATCACCAGATACGGCAGGCCGAGCGTGTCGAGCAGCTCACGAGCGACCTCGTATTCGTCGGGCCGTCCCTCGTCGACCAGATCACCGGTGACGAGGATCAAATCCGGCTGGCGGTCCATGCGCAGCAGATGGTCGATCGCCTCACGCAACGCCTGATTCGAATCGACGACGCCCTGGTAGAGCTGGCCGCGCGGGCGGACGTGAGGATCGGAAAGGTGCCCGATGAGCATGGGAGATTCCGCCAGGGGTGAGGCCAAGGCACGGCACATGCACCCCGAGGCCGTGCCGTGGAGCGCATGTTGAACGGACTGTCACCTCGATGAAATAAGCCGGATGGCGTACGCCGGCCAGCGCCTACCGCTCCCAGTTGTACGGCGTCGTCGTCGACACCTTCACCAGACCTGAGGCCTCGAGGATGGGTCGCGAGAAGTCGGTGGAATCGCTGTGGATCAGCGTCTTCCCCAGCGCCAGCGCGGCGCGCGCACGCGCGGCCGTCAGCGCGCGATAGACGCCTCGCCCGCGCCAGGCCGGGCGCGTGGCGCCGCCCCAGATGCCGGCGAAGGCCGTGCCCGCGACGGGCTCCAGGCGCCCGGCGGTGATGAGCTCGCCGTCGGCTTCGGCGATCCACAAGGACATGCCGTCGTTGCGCGTCAGCCGTTCCAGCAGCGACAGGGTCATCGGCTCCGGATCGAGGTCGCCGAAGACCTCGGCCTGCATCGCGCACATGCGCGCGACCTCCCGCGGTTCGCGGATGGTGCGGATCGTCACCCCCGCGGGCAAGGGCACGTCGGCGACCAGCAGCCGCGCCTCGCCGACCATGATCGACTCCGGCGGATCGGGCTCGAAACCGTGCTCGATGAGCGCCTCATGCAGCCCCGGTGCCAGGTCATGCCCCCGCGACTTCCATTCGACGTGCGTGATGGCCGGATCGGCCTGGTAGTGCCGCAGCGCGGCTCCGACGAGTCGCCGGATCTCCGTCGCATCGGCGCCGCCGAGATCCCGGTAGGTCACGAAGCCGCGCCCACGCGCGAAGGTCACCAGCCGCAGCGGCCCCGACAGCGCGACCGCAATCGCGCTCGGCGTCTCGGCCTCCGAGCGGAGTTGCGCGTCGTAAGCGGCGAGCAGGTCGGAGACTGCGGACATGGCGTCAACGGCGTGAGGAGTCGCTGGCTCAGTGGCGGGATTGATCGGCATTCCAGATAGGTTGATCTTATCTTTCGAATTCCCGAGTAGCTCAGCGCTCCCTAGAGTACGCCCCACGATAAGAAAACGTTGGAGACAAACATGCAGCAGCTTCAGATCGAACGCTGGGCCGGCAGCGCCTTGGCCGCGGCGATCACGATCAGCCTCGGCGCGCCTGACACGCCCGCTCCGGCCCGACCGCAGAAGCCTCGCTGCCCCGGATCGCTTCGACGCCACCGGCGCTGAGCCCTCGACTTCCACGCCTGAAGGGCTGGCACGGTTCCACACCGCCGGATCGATGACCTGGGCCAGGTCATCGAGGCCGCGGGCCTCGTGTCCCACTCGCGCTCCGCCAGCCCTCCCTTGACCGACCCAGCGTATGGCGGATGCCTCCGCCATGGGCGGAGCCATGCCTGGTCCCAGTTGTCCGAGTCCTCAACCCGTCAACGATCGTGAGCGCCACGGCGCATTGGAGAAAGAGCATCATGCAGAAGCCACCGTCCTCCCTGGTCCCCTTCCTGGGTGCCTTCGCCGCCACGCTGCCCCTGATCGCGACACCGGCGCACGCGCAGGGCACCGTCACGCTCTACGGGATCCTCGACTCCGCCATGCGCTACGTCCACAACGACGCCGTCGGCTCGATCAAGTCGCTCGTGAGCGGCAGCGGCATGACCAGCCGCCTGGGCGTACGCGGCGTCGAAGACCTGGGCGGGGGCCTCACGGCCTCCTTCAACCTGGAGCACGGCGTGCTCGTCGATTCGGGGACGCAGGCGTCCGCGTCGCAGTTCTGGGACCGCCGCGCGATTGTCGCCATCGCCGACAAGCGGCTCGGTGAAGTTCGCCTCGGCCGCGACTACACACCCAACTTCACCAACTGGGCGCGGTTCGACCCGTTCGGATACACGGGCGCCGCCAGCGCCGGCAACTTCATCAACACCACCGCGGTGGGGCCTGTGCGGTCGGCGTTCGGCACCGGACTCGCCCCCACCGTCCGATCCAGCAACGCGGTGCAATACGTGTTGCCTGGCGAGCTCGGCGGCGTGGAGGGCGTCGTCATGGTGGCGGCGGGCGAAGGCGGTCTCTCGGCCAATGCACAGCACAAGCTGACGAGCGCCCGCCTGGGCTACACGGCACCGACCTTCGAGATCTCCGTGGCGCATGCGCAGATCGAGAATGACCTGACGACGGCCGGAAAGCTGAAGGACTCAGGCATCGGCGGCACCGTCAGCCTCGCCGGGGCGAAGTTCTCCGGCGCGCTGCGCGTGTTCAAGTACGCCGATGCCAAGCAGCTGCTCATGCTGCTGGGCGCCGTCGTCCCGCTGGGCGTGGCCGGCGAGCTCAAGTTCTCGATCAACCGGGCGAAGTTCGACGGGCGGGTCGGCGCGACGAGCATCGACGGCAACGCGTCGACCCAGCTCGCCATGGGCTATGTGCACAGCCTCTCCAAGCGCACGGCCCTCTACACCACCGCGTCCTGGATCAGCAACAAGGGTCGGGCGGCCGCGGTGGTTCCCGGCGGCCCTCCGGGTCTGCCCGCGGGCGGCGACTCGAAGGGGTGCGAGGCCGGCCTGCGGCACAGCTTCTGACGTCAACGTGCGCCCCCCATCGCACGCGCTACTTCATCCCTTCACGCTGCTGACTTCCTCCGCGAAAAAAATCACGCGCTTCACGACCTCCCAGGTGAAGCTTCATGAGCACGACATCCCGCCGGTCCTTCCTGACCGCCGCGGTCGCCGGCATGGCCAGCAGCCATTCGTTCGCGCAGACCCTCCGCAAGGCGCTCGCCACGCCGGCCAACAACGCCACCGGCACCCTCGCCGACGTGGAGCACGTGGTCATCCTGATGCAGGAGAACCGCTCCTTCGACCACTACTTCGGCACGCTGGCCGGCGTGCGCGGCTACAGCGATCCGCGCCCCATCGCCCTGCCCTCCGGCCAGCCCGTGTGGATGCAGCCCGGCACCGCCCTGGGCTCGCAGGTCCTGCCCTACCACTTCGACATCCGCAACACCAACGCGCTGCGCGTCGGCCTGGACCACAGCTGGAAGGGCACCGAGGCCACCTGGAAGGACTGGAACGTCTGGGTGTCGAAGAAGTCGCCCCGCACGATGGGCTACTTCGACCGCAGCGATTTGCCCTTCTACTACGCCCTCGCCGACGCGTTCACCGTCTGCGACGCGTACCACTGCTCGATCTTCGGACCGACCGATCCCAACCGCTTCTACGCCCTCACCGGCCACAGCAACGCGGTCGTGACCGGGATCTCCGATTCCCGGCTCTACAACGTCACCAACGGCACCTACAACGGCGACATCGCCAACGACAACGCCGCCGCCAAGGGCAACGAGTGGCTGACCTACGCCGAGACCCTGGAGACCGCCGGCGTGAGCTGGAAGGTCTACCAGGAGTGGGACAACTACGGCGACAACTACCTCCAGTACTTCAAGAATTTCCGCACCGACGCGAACGGGCAGAAGCTGACCAGCGCCTCGCCGCTGTATCGCCAGGGCCGCGCGCTGGCCGCGGGATCGACCCAGGCCAACGCGCCGGGCACGACCGGCCAGTGGCTGATCGACCAGTTCGCCGCCGACGTCCGCAGCGGCAACCTGCCGCGCGTGTCCTACATCTGCGCACCGACCGAGTACTGCGAGCACCCCGACGACACGCCCAACGCCGGTGAGAACTTCACCGCGCGCCTGCTGCAGGCACTGGTGCAGACGCCCGAGGTCTGGTCCAGGACCGCGCTGATCCTGACTTATGACGAGAACGACGGCTTCTTCGACCACATGCCGTCGGTGATGGCGCCGCTGAACACCGACCGCGGCCGCACGACGATGACCAACGCCACGCAGGGCGAGATCGCCAACAGCCAGCCGATCGGCCTCGGCCCCCGCGTGCCGACGATGGTGATCTCGCCGTGGAGCAAGGGCGGCCGCGTCTGCTCGCAGCTGTTCGACCACACCTCGCTGATCCGCTTCACCGAGGAATGGCTCGTGGCCCTCGGCCACCCGCGCAGCAGCGTGCAGTGCAACGGCATCTCGCCGTGGCGCCGCGCGGTCTGCGGCGACATGACCAGCGCCTTCGACTTCAAGTCCGGCGGCGCCGAGTTCCCGTCCAGCGTGCCGGCCAACGCCGTGTACTTCAAGGGCTGGGGCACGAAGGACGCGCTGCCGCCGGCCAACCAGAGCCTGCCGCGCCAGGAGAAGGCCGCCAGCGGCATCCCGCGCCGCGCGGCGCCGCTGCCGTACCGCTCGACCGTCGACGGCATCGCCGCGACCAACGCGCGCCAGTTCGCGCTGAGCTTCGCCAACGAGGGCAGCGTCACGGCGGCGTTCATCGTCTATTCGACGCTGCGCACCGACGGCCCGTGGCACTACACCGTCGAGCCGGGCAAGCGCATCGACCAGGAAGTCTGGAACTGGAGCAGCGCGCCGATGCAGCTCGCCGTGCACGGCGACAACGGCTTCCTGCGCGAGTTCCGCATGAGCTTTGACGGCATCGGCCGTCTGGCCGCGACCAGCCTGAAGGAACAGCCCGCGACCGCGAGCGTCACGCTGACGCTGCGCAACGCGAGCACGCAGGCCATGCGCTTCCGCATCGTCGACAACGCCTACGGTGACAAGACCGTCGTCACGGTCGATGTGCCGGCCGGCTCGAGCCGCGACCATGTCCGCGCGGTCACGGCCAGCTACGGCTGGTACGACCTGGTCGTGACCGTCGACGGCGACAACGCCTTCCTGCGCCGCCTGGCGGGTCACGTCGAAGGCGCCGGCCTGGACTTCACCGACCCGGTGCTGAACGGCCTCGCGCAGGTCACGTGGAACGCGCCGCCGGTGCTGCCGCCGAGCACGCCGACGGCCACGTTCAAGGCCGACGTCGATCGCGTGCGCATCGGCGGCGGCGTGTCGCTGAGCTGGACCGGGCTGCCGTCGAGCACGACGAACTGGATCGGCCTCTACCGCGTCGGCATGACGCCGGGCGGCCCCGGCTCGCTGAAGTGGAACTACGTGGCGAGCCCGTCGGGATCGCAGGTGTTCTCACTGGCCGGTCAGCCGGAAGGGGACTACTTCTTCGGCCTGTTCCTCAATGACGGCTACGGCGAAGCCGCGCCGCGCCTGTCGGTCCGCATCCGCAAGAACGGCGACGTGAACGCCGACGGCGCCGTCACCGCCGCCGACCGCGACACGCTGCGCAACGCCATCGGCAGCTGCGCCGGCGATGCGCGCTTCGAGCCGCTGGCCGACATGGACGGCGACAAGTGCATCACGCAAGCGGACTACCGCGTCTGGTACCAGCTCTTCAGCACCCTGTGAGAACCCTCATGAACTTCAAGCCCCTGCTCGCCGCCGCTGCGCTGGCGCTCGCCTCGCTGGCCGCCACGACCGCTCATGCCGCCACGGTCTCGCTGACCGCCGCCGGTCCGGCGAAGGTCGGTGAAGGCGTGGACCTGCTCATCAGCCTCGTCGATCCGTTCGGCGGCCTGCCTTCCGATGAGGAACTGCTGTCCTTCGGCTTCCGCCTCAGCTACGACACGACGAAGCTCTCCTTCGGCAGCTTCACCGCTGCCGCCGGCTGGGACGACGACAGCCCGTGGCTGGGCGCGGGCACTTTCGGCGGATCGAGCTTCCCCGGCGTCGCCAACGGCGGTCAGGGTTCGCTGCTGCTCGGCACGCTGCACTTCGACGCGCTGCAGGGCGGTCTCGCGCAGATCAGCCTGATCACTGACGCGGGCAATCTGAACCACGGGCTCAGCTACCTGTGGAGCGATGTGCAGCCGCTCAACGCGTCGCTCAATCTCGCGGTGTCTGCGGTGCCGGAGCCGACCTCCGCTCTGCTGGCGGCGCTGGGTCTCGGCGCGTTGGGGTTCACGACGCGACGTCGCAAGACGTCGCACTGACGAAAAAAAGGAGCCCGCAGTCGCGGGCTCCTTGGGGCCGCCTCATGAGGCGGCAGTCAGACCATCGCTTTCAGACGATCACTGGACCACGGCGTCGCGGACCTTCCGCGGCGCCAGTTCGTGACGCTCGAACTGCATCGAGAACGACGCGCGTCCCGACGAGAGCGCACGCAGGCTGCCGATGTAGCCGAACATCTCGCTGAGCGGCACCTGGGCGTCGACGACGATCGCGGTGCCACGCAGCGCCTGGCCGCGCACCAGACCGCGCCGGCGATTCAGGTCGCCGATGCAGTCGCCGAGCGACTCGGCCGGCGTGACGACTTCCACCGCCATCACCGGTTCCAGCAGCTGCGCATCGGCCTTCGCAAAGGCTTCGCGCGCCGCATTCGCCGCCGCGAGCTCGAACGCCATCGCCGACGAGTCGCGCTCGTGGAAGCCGCCGTCGAGCAGCGTGGCCTGGAAGTCCACGCACGGGAAGCCCGCGATCACGCCGCTGAGCGCCGCGCGCCGGATGCCCGCCTCCACCGCGGGAATGAACTCGCGGGGAATCGCGCCGCCGACGATGCGGCTCTCGAAGCGCACGCCCTCGCCGCGCGACAGCGGCTCGAAGCGCAGCACGACCTCCGCGAACTGCCCGGGGCCGCCGCTCTGCTTCTTGTGGACGTGATGCACGTCCACCGACCGGCCGAGCGTCTCGCGATACGCCACCTGCGGTCGGCCGACCTGCACCTCGACGCCATGACGCGCGCGCAGCTTCTCGATCGAGACCTCCAGCTGCAGCTCGCCCATGCCGGAGAGGATGGTCTGCCCGGTCTCGGCGTCAAACCGCATCCGCAGGCTCGGGTCCTCGCGCAGCATCGATTGCAGCGCCTTCGACAGCTGGGCCACGTCGTCGCGCGTCTTCGCCTCGATCGCCACGTCGATCACCGGCTCGGGGACGCTGATCTCCTCGAGATGCAGCGGACTCGCCGGGTCGCACAGCGTGTGACCAGTCAGCGTCTCCTTCAGGCCGATCACCGCCGCGATGTCGCCGGCGCGCAACTCGTCACGCTCGACGCGGTCGTCCGCGTGGATCTCGTAGAGCCGCCCGACGCGTTCCATGCGGCCGGTGTTGACGTCGAGCACCGCATCGCCGCGGCGCAGACGTCCCCGATAGACACGCACGAAGACCATCGTCCCGTGACCGTCCGCCGCCACCTTGAAGGCGAGCGCGGCGAAGGGGCCATCCGGATCGGAAGGCGACCCCGCCGCGTCGTCGATGTCGGCGCGGCGGATGTCCTCCGGTGCCGGCAGGTAGTCGACGACCGCGTCCAGCAAGGGCTCCACGCCACGATTGCGGAAGGCCGAGCCCGCCAGCGCCGGCACGAACGCGCCCGACAGCACGCCGCGTCGCACGCAGCGGCGCAGCGTGGCGTCATCGATCGGCTGACCGTCCAGATAGGCGACGAGCGCGGCATCGTCCTGCTCGACCACGATCTCGATCAGGCGGGCGCGATGGGCGCGCGCCTGGTCGAGCATCGCGGCGGGCACGTCCGATTCGACGAACGGCGCGGTCGCGTCGTCGCGTTCCCAGACCAGCGCCTTCATCGCGATCAGGTCCACGACGCCGCGGAAGTCGCCCTCCGCGCCGATCGGCAGCTGCAGCGGCAGCACGGTCGCACCGAGACGGTCCTCCATCATGGCCACGACGCGCAGGAAGTCCGCGCCGACGCGATCCAGCTTGTTGATGAAGGCGATGCGCGGCACGCGGTACTTGTCCGCGAGACGCCAGTTGGTCTCGGTCTGCGGCTCCACGCCGGCGACGCCGTCGAACACCACGACCGCGCCGTCGAGCACGCGCAGCGAGCGGTTGACCTCGATGTTGAAGTCGATGTGCCCGGGCGTGTCGATCAGGTTGAGCTGCGTGCCCTTCCATTGGACGGACACGGCGGCGCTGTTGATCGTGATGCCGCGGCGACGCTCCTGCGGATCGAAGTCCATGCGGGTCGTGCCGTCGTTGACGTCGCCGATGCGATGGCTCTCGCCCGTGTAGAACAGGATGCGTTCGGTGGTGGTGGTCTTGCCGGCGTCGACGTGGGCGATGACGCCGAGGTTGCGCAGAGGCTTGTGGACCGGGTTCATGGTGAATCCTTCTTTCGAAATCTGAGGGCAAGACGCGGCCCTCAGGCGGATTCACCTGATGGGGCTAGCGTCGAGAGAGAAGCGGCTGACTGCCGGAGTGCAGCGCGGTGCGCGGGCGCAAGCGTGGGCTTGGGCGCAGGCGCGTGCGGACGCGACTCCGGCGGGCGGGAATCGTCGCGATCAGCTTGTCGTAGGTGCGGGTGCGCATGGGTGGACTCGGAAAACAGAAAACCCCGGAGGGCGCTGGGCCTGCCGGGGTTCTGTGGAAGACCGGAAGGCGCGCACGCCTTCCGAATGCGATCGGAGGGCGCGTCAGGTGGCGAAAGTCGCCTTGATCACTTGGGAGGTCTTCATGATGGACGTGATTTTGAGCGAATCGATGCGGCCGCGCAATGGGCCGCCGCGATGACCGCACCCGATTCAGGGTCAGGTGTTGCGGTCACTCGACAGCGCGAGCCGCAGTCACTCATTGCTGCGAAGGACCACTACTCATTCGCGTCGGATCGCGACGAGAAACCTCAGAACCAGTCAGTGCCAAGTCTGGCCTGCGGGCGTAGATTTCTCTCTCCGCAATGACTCGCTGAAAGTGAGGTGATGAATGGAAATCGCGATCTTCCAGGCGCTGAAGGGCGCCGGTGTGTCTGAAGCCGACGCGCGATCCGCGGCAGAGGCGATTCAACAGGGCGTGCGAAGTGAAGTTCGCGATGCGACAAAGGACATGGCCACCAAGACCGATCTGGCCGACTTGCGGGGCGACCTGATCCAACGGATGTCCGACCTGCAGCGCTTCGTCGTGGCGTCGGTCTTCGGTAGCAGCGGGATGCTGGCCGTGATGATCACGGTGTTCAACTACCTGCGCTGACATGACGACGCGAAGAAGGAAGACCGCCCTTGGGCGGTCTTCTTCATGGTGCCGTCAACGACGCGTCTGCGCGCTCTGCTGCGCCTCCAGCCGCTTCAGCACCTCGCCGATCGCCGCGCCTTCGCGGATCTGCGGATTCGAATAGCCATCGGTCTTCCCCGCTTCCTTCTCGCGGACCTCGATCAGCTGGCGCGCCTGCGCATGCGCCTGCTGGAAGGACCACGTTGCCTTCAGCGCGTCGACATACATCGCCTGCCCGAAGAAGGTCAGCGGCGAGCGCGAGCCGCAGCCATAGGACGTGTGCGTCGCGTCGGCCGCCGTCATTACCAAGGTGCCGTCGTCGGCCAGCGGCTCGATCCAGCTGCCGGAGAAACACGCCGAGATCGAGATCACCCGCCAGCGGACGCCCGCCTCGTCGAGCCATTGCTTGAGCAGCGCGGGCGTCATCGGCTCGCTCTCCAGCGGATACGAGTCGGTGGCGAGCAGCCCGTCGCGTCCGCCGTGCGAAGTGAGATGCAGGAACAGCACGTCCTTCTCGCGGTCCATGACGGCGCCGATGCGCGCGATGGTCTTGTGGAGGTTTGGCCGCGTCGCCCACGGGAGCGTGTTCTGCGACTTCGCGTTCGTCACCAGCTCGACGGTGCGTCCCGACGTGCCGAAGCGCTCGCTCATCGTCTTCGCGACGACGGCGCTCTCATGCATGAACACGTCTTCGGACGCATACGGCGCGTAGGTCGCAGCGTAGACATTCACCACGCCGGGTTGAGACGGCGGCAACGCGCGCAGGGCGTTGGCGATGAGCTGCGACTGCGTGTCGAGGACGTCCTCGCTCAGCGAAAGGCCCGAGTACTCCTCGCGCGCTTCGGCGGAACGGGCCGGCCACCAGAAGTACATCGGATCGAGGCAGCCGCTGATCGCGATGGGCAGCGGCGTGAGCAGCAGCGCGATCACGCGCACCATGCCGGAGGCCGTGAGCCGCCACCACAGGCGCAGGCTCGCGAGGCCCTCCCAGACCATCGGAAACAGCCACGCGACCCACCGGCCCCAATCGGGCCAGGCGTCGGCCGGGCCGAACACCGCGGGCGCGAGCTTGGCGGCAAGACCGTCGGCGATGTTCAGCAGCACCGTGACGGCGACGAGCAGCGACACCAGCGTGCCGACGTTGGCGGGCCCCGGCTCGAGGCGCCTGGGCGACGCGATCAGCAGCCAGCAGATCCACACCGACACGACCGTCGCACTCCAGCTCTTGAAGATGCTGCGCCACTCGAAGGTGGCGGCGCCGTCGATCGCCTCGCGCTGCAGGCCGAGCCCGACCGCCAGCGACAGCAGCACCAGCACGACCAGCGTCCACGGCCCGCCGTCGAGCCGCTCCCAGCGCGGCGCGCGGAAGGTCAACACGCGCGCGGCTTCGCTGAGCCAGACGAATCCCGGAGTCATGCTCCGCTGTGAATGACTGATATCCATCGAATAAATTTCATGAATTGAAGTCGAACGCCCATCATTCCCTGGCGACGTCGAAATTCATCTCCCCCAGGGGAGCGACGACCCTCAAATCGCCCGCCACGCGGGCACCGCCAAGGAGCTCATCATGACTGTCAAGAATGTCCTCTTCGTTCTGACCAACACCGCTCAGATCGGCCCGAACCATCGCCCAACCGGCTACTTCTTCGCCGAGGTGGCGCATCCGTTCGAGGTATTCGACCACGCCGGCGTGGCCGTCGATTTCGTGTCGCCGCTCGGCGGCACGCCGCCCTCGGACGCGTATGACGAGAGCGACCCGGCGCAGCGCGCCTTCCGCGAGAGCGCGGCGTTCCGCCGCATGTCGCGCAGCCGCAAGCTGTCGGAGGTCGACGTGCTCGACTACGACGCGATCTTCTTCCCCGGCGGCCTCGGCCCGATGGCCGACATCGCGACCGATCCCGACGTGAAGCAGGCGGTGATCCGCGCCTGGAACGGCGGCAAGATCGTCTCCGCCGTGTGCCACGGCCCGGTCGCCTTCGCTGGCGCGACACTGGATGACGGCACGCCTTTCCTGAAGGGTCGACGCGTCACCGCGTTCTCGAACGCCGAAGAGGAAGGGTATGCCATCGCCGACGTGCCCTTCCTGCTGGAGAGCGCGCTGGTCGAGCAAGGCGCGACCTACGAGAAGGCCGACTTGTGGCAGCCCAAGGTCGTCGTCGACGGCCGCCTGATGACGGGTCAGAACCCGGCGTCCGGCGCCCCGCTGGCCAAGGAGATCGTGGCCGCCTTGAACAAGGACGCGGCATGAGGGCCGGCGGTCCGATCGTGGTCATCGCCCGCTGGCGCATGGCGCCGGAGACGGTACCGGAGGTCCTCGCGCTGGTGGCCCGCCTGCGCGAGCAATCGCTGGCCGAGCCCGGATGCCAAGGCTACGAGGCGTTCCAGAGCGTCGGCGTCCCGGGCGAACTGCTCCTGCTGGAGCGCTACGCCGACCACGCCGCCATCGAGGCGCATCGCGCCTCGGCCCACTACAAGGAACTGGTGGTGCAACACATCCTGCCGCTGCTGAGTGGCCGCCAGGTGGAACTGCTGCGGCAGGAGGCCTGACGCCCGCCTCGGGTCGCCGAGCGGCGCTTCGGTCAGGACGTGGCGACGTTGAGTACCCAGGTCACGCCGAACTTGTCGGTGAGCATGCCGTAGAGCGGCGACCAGGCCGAGGGCGCGAGATCCTGCAGGATCGAGGCGCCCTCGGCCAACTGCCGCCAGAAGCCCGAGATCTCCTCGGCCTCGCCGCTCTGGATGGAGACGAAGAACGAGCGGTCGCCGCGGTCCCAGCTCAGCTCGGTCGGCACGTCGTAGGCCATGACGCGGAAACCGCTCGGTGCCAGGACTTGCCCGAACAGCAGCAGCGCGATATCGGCTTCGGATCGCGCGGCATGCGCCTCGCCGTAGGTCACGGCCATCAGGTCACCGCCGAAGATGCGGTGATAGAAGTTGAGTGCCTCGCGGGCCTGGGCGCGGAAGTTGAGGTGCGTGGTGACGGTCAGTGCCATGGTCGTTCCTGGGATCGTTGAACAAGCCCGATCGCGCTGCGCCGCGTTGCATGGCGACGCCCGTCGCGACCGGTCCGTTCAATGTAGGAAGACGCATGGCAGGCGAGTGGCAGCAGGGTCTGCTGACAGATCCCGGTAGCGAGCCGCGATAAGCGTAGGCGCGGACACCGTCCTTCGTCAGCGGCCGGCGGCGCTCTTGCGCGACTCCTCGCGCCAGCTGTCCATCAGCACGCGGCTGTGCTCGCGCGAGGACCGCTTGATCGTCGCGACCTCCTCGGGCCCGAAGCGCTCCCAGCCGAGCTTGGTCAGCATGGTCCGTCGCCCCAGCGAGAACACCATCACCTGCCCGCACAGCATCATCACGCGCATCGCCAGCAGCGGGTCCTTCTCCGGCATGCCGCAGTAGCGCGCGACCACGCGCGCCGACAGCTCACCCATCTGCGGGCGGATCGTCTTGTCGAAGATCTCGAACAGCACGCCGGGCGCATGCCCGATCTGCTCGTGCGCGATGAACAGGCGGCGGTACTCGGCGTCGTCGGGCAGCAGCTGGAAATCGGTCAGCGCGTCCAGCATCACGCCGAAGGCCTCGAAGAGCTGGTCCGGCGTCGCCGCCGGGTCGGCGAGTACCGCCTTCGTCTGCGCGACCACCGGTCCGAAATGCGCCGCCGAGCTGTCCGCGATGTACTGCGCGCAAGCCCGGTACACGCCTTCCTTGTTGTCGAAGTAGTACTGCAGCGCCGGCGCGTTCACCCCCGCCGCCTTGGCGATCTCCCGCGTCGACGCGCCTTCGAAACCGCGCTCGCTGAACAGCCGCAGCGCGACGTCGATGATGCGGCGACGGGTCTCCTCGCCGCGTGCATAGGCGGCATCGGCGCGGTGTCGGGGAGCTCGGACAGGGCGTTCGGTCATGTGTAAAGGAAGCTGAAGTCAAAAATATAGCAGTTGACAGAAATCTTCCAACTGGAAAAAGATATCGGTCGGAATAATTCTTCGAGCCGGTCTGCCCGGCCCCGCCCATGTCGTCCCAGACCCCTGCCGGCCCGAACGGGCCGAAGTCCCTCTCCGGCCGCAAGCCCGTGCTGCTGGTGATCGCCGCCGCGGCGCTCCTCGCCGCCGGCGCCTACGGCGTGCACTGGTGGACCACCGGCCGCTTCATCGAGACCACCGACGACGCCTACCTGAAGGCCGACAGCGTCACCGCCGCGCCCAAGGTCGGCGGCTACGTGACGCAGGTCTATGTCGTCGCCAACCAGGCGGTGAAGCGCGGCGATCCGCTCGTGAAGCTGGACGCCCGCCAGTACCAGGCCGCCGCCGACCAGTCGCAGGCGACCATCGACGGCCGCAAGGCGGACATCCGCCGCTTCGAGGCGGACATCCTCCAGCAGCAGGGCCAGCTCGCGCAGACCCGCGCCCAGGCCGAGGCCTCGCGCCTGGCGCTGGTGCATGCGCAGGACGAGGTCACGCGCCACACGCCGCTGGCCGCCACCGGCGCCACGACCGCCGAACGTCTGGCCGAGCTGCGCAACACGCGCGACCAGGCCGTCGCCAGCCTGGCCGCCGCCGACGCCGCGGTGAAGGCCGCCGATGGCCGGTTGAAGTCGAGCGAGGCGCAGGTCGCGCAGTCGAAGGCGCAGGTCGAGGCCGCCGAGGCCGCGCTGCGCCAGAACCACCTCGACGTCGACGACACCGTCGTGCGTGCCGCCATCGACGGCCGCATCGGCGACACCACCGTGCGCGTCGGGCAGTTCGTGCAGCCGGGCACGCGGATGATGACCGTCGTGCCGACGCAGGACGTCTACCTCGTCGCCAACTTCAAGGAGACGCAGATCGGCCGCATGCGCGCCGGCCAGCCGGTGACGCTGCACGTCGACGCCCTGCCCGACCTGGACCTGCACGGCACCGTCGAGAGCTTCTCGCCCGGCACCGGCGCGCAGTTCGCGCTGCTGCCCTCGGAGAACGCCACCGGCAACTTCACGAAGATCGTCCAGCGCGTGCCGGTGCGCATCCGCGTGCAGCTCGATCCGAAGGCGGACCCGACGCTGCGCGACCGCCTGCTGCCCGGACTCTCCGTGACGACCGACGTGGACACCCGCGGAGCCCGCCATGGCTGAGGCCGCATCGTCGGCCGCGCCGGGTGCAATGGGTGCACCAAGCACGCAAGGTCCGCCGCGCGCGGCCGGCGCGACACCGCACGCCGAGCCCAACGCCGGCACGGGCGACTGGATCGCCGTCGCGGCCGGCGCGCTCGGCGCGCTGATGGCGACGCTGGACATCTCCATCACCAACTCGGCGCTGCCGCAGATTCAGGGCGCGATCGGCGCGACCGGCACCGAGGGCACCTGGATCTCCACCGGCTATCTGATGTCGGAGATCGTCATGATCCCGCTGGCCGCGTGGCTCACGCGCGTCTTCGGGCTGCGCAACTTCCTGGTCGGCAACGCGGCGCTGTTCACCTTCTTCTCGGTGCTGTGCGGCCTCTCGGGCAGCCTGCCGATGCTGATCCTCGCCCGCATCGGTCAGGGCTTCACCGGCGGCGCGATGATCCCCACCGCGCAGACCATCATCCGCACGCGGCTGCCGCGCCATCAGCTTCCCGTCGGCATGACGCTGTTCGGGTTGATCGTGCTGCTCGGGCCGCTGCTGGGCCCGGTGCTCGGCGGCTGGCTGACCGAGAACGCCAGCTGGCACTGGTGCTTCTTCATCAACGTGCCGGTCTGCGCCGCGCTGCTGACGCTGCTGCTGCTGGGACTGCCCGCGCAGCGCATGCACCTGGAGGAGTTCATCCGCGCCGACTGGCTCGGCATCGTGGGCCTCGCGGTCGGCCTGTCGACGCTGACCGTCGTGCTCGAGGAAGGCCAGCGCGAACGCTGGTTCGAGTCCTCGCTGATCGTGTCGCTGAGCCTGGTCTCGGCGATCGGCATGGCGATGATCGCGCTCTCGCAGCGCTACGCGTCCAGGCCCATCCTGCGCTTGAAACTGATGCGCAACTGGCACTACGCCAGCGTCATCGTCATCGTGTTCACCGTCGGCGCGGGGCTGTACTGCATCTCCTACCTGGTGCCGCAGTTCCTCGCGTTGATCGCCGGCTACAACGCGCAGCAGTCGGGCGCGATCATGCTGCTGGCCGGCGTGCCTGCCTTCCTGATGATGCCCATCCTGCCGCGGCTGATCTCGCGCGTGGACCTGCGCGTGATGGTGATCCTCGGACTCACGGCCTTCGCCGCGAGCTGCCTGCTCGACATCAGCCTCACCGCCCAGAGCGTCGGCCACGACTTCGTCGGCTCGCAGCTGCTGCGCGGCGTCGGGCAGATGCTCTGCATGATGCCGCTCAACCAGGCCTCGATGGCGACGGTCACGCGCGAGGAATCGGGCGACGCCGCCGGCATCTACAACATGGCGCGCAACCTGGGCGGCTCGGTGGGACTCGCCGTCATCGGCACCTTCATCGACCGACGCAACAGCCTGCACATCGATCGGCTGGGCGAGACGCTCAACGCGAATTCGACGCTGGTCCAGGAACGGCTCGCCGGCAGCGCGGCCAGCCACTTCGCGCAGGGGGGCGACCTCGCCTACGCGCAACTGCAGGCGATGAAGGAACTGGTGCTCACCGTCCATCAGCAGGCCAGCGTGATGACCTTCTCCGAAACCTTCTACGTGCTCGCGGCCGCGCTGCTGCTCTGCGTGCCGCTCGCGCTGACGCTCAGGACGCCAAGGCAGCCCGGCCAGGCACCGGCGTCCAACGACGCCCATTGAGATCCTCATGACCCACTTCCCACACGTCTCCCTCCTGCCCCGCGTGCGATGGCCCAGCCCGCTCCGCGTCGGGCTCACCACGGTCACGACGCTGTCGGCCGTGGCCGCCGCCGCGGCCATGCTGCTGCTCGCCGGCTGCACCACGGTCGGTCCCGACTACCAAAGCGCGCCCGCCGTCGCGAGCGACGCGCTCCGGCAGACGCGCTTCAAACGCGATGACGCGACCAGCGGCGCGTCCATCAGCGCGACCGCAGGCGCGTCTGCCGGCGCATCCACCGACGCCTCTGCGCCCGTCGCGTCGCGCTGGTGGCGTGCGCTCGACGACAGCACGCTCGACGCCCTCGTCGTGCAGGCGCTGAGGCAGAGCCCCACGCTGCAGGCCGCCGAGGCACGCCTGCGTTCGGCGCGTGCCGCTTTCAACGCGCAGGAGGCCAACGGCCGCCCGAAGGGCTCGGCGTCGGCGCTCGGCGCCGGCGTCTGGCAAGGCCCGGGCACCGACCACGAGACTTCGCTTCATCTCTACAGCGTCGGTTTCGATGCGACCTGGGAAGTGGATCTCTTCGGCGGCACGCGCCGCGCGGTCGAGTCCGCCTCGGCGCAGGCGCAGGCGGTGCAGGCGGACCTGGCCGATGCGCAGGTGTCGCTGACGGCCGAAGTCGCGTCCACCTACGTCGGCCTGCGCGCCCAGCAAGCCCGGCAGGCGCTGCTGCGCGACACGGCCGCGGTCGACGCGCAGGCGCTGACGCTGGTCCGCCAGCGGCGCGACCAGGGCGTCGCCACCGCCGACGATGTCGAGCAACGCGCCCAGCAGGCCGAGGCGACGCAGGCTTCGCTGGCCGACGTGGCCGCGGAGATCGCCGCCTCGCTCGACCGACTCGCGCTGCTGACGGGACAGGCGCCGGGCACGCTCGATGACGCGCTGGCCGCCGCCACGCCCGCGCTGCCGCACGCGCCGGACCGCGTCGCCATCGGCGATCCCGCCGCGCTGCTGCAGCGCCGTCCGGACATCCGCGCGGCCGAGCGCCGCCTGGCCGGCCGCACGGCGCAGATCGGCCAGGAGACGGCGAAGTACTTCCCCAAGCTCAGCCTGCTGGGCAACATCGGCGTCGCCGGCACCGAGCCCGGCAAGTTGCTGCGGACGGACAACCTGGCCCTCGCCGCCGTGCCGTACCTGAGCTGGAACGTCCTCGACTTCGGCCGCACCGCCGCCGCCGTGCGCGAGGCCGAGGCGGGCCGCGACGAGGCCGTCGCCAACTACCAGTCCGCCGTGCTCGGCGCGCTGCAGGACGCCAACACCTCGCTGGCGCGCTTCGGCCGGCAGCGTCAGTCGGTGCAGCATCTGCTCGCGCAGCGGGGCTCGACGGCGCGGACACTCGATCTGACAGGGCAACGCCGCCAGGCCGGCGTCGCGAGCCAGATCGACCTGCTCGACGCGCAGCGCCGCGACATCGACGCGCGACTCAAGGCGCTGGACGGCGAGTCCGCGTTGCTGAAGGACTTCGTCGCGCTGCAGAAGAGCCTGGGCCTGGGCTGGGACCTGCCGGCCTGAGGCCGCCACCGCCGACCTTGGCGCGATCGGGCCTCGGCCGCCGCGACGCCGGCGGCGGGGCGCCTCGTTGGTTTCCCAGGACAAGCGCCCGATCCGGGGGGCATTCCGGCATATCGGGCGCGTCGTTGCAAGGGTAGGCTGGCGTTCATGACCGACGCGTCCTCCCCCGCTCCGGCCGCCACGAACGCCGCGGGCGCTGCGCCCGCCACGTCCGCCTCCATCGCGCTCGCGCTCGATCAGGGCAGCGGGGATCCGCCACCGGGCGCGCCGGGCGGGACCGTCCGGCTGGTGCTGCTGAACTTCGCTCTTGCGGTGGCCTACGCCGCGCTCGGCGTGCTGGCGCTCAAGCTGATCCTGCCGCCCGACTTCGTCTCCCCCATCTATCCCGCCGCCGGCCTCGCCGTCGCCGCTGCCTTGCGTTGGGGCCCCGGCGCGCTGCCGGGCATCGCGATCGGGGGCGCGGCGGTCAGCCTGGCGATCGGCGTCGAGCGCGCGCATCTTCAACCGCTGCAGCCCTTGATGGTCGGCCTTGGCGGCGCGCTGCAGGCGTGGCTGGGCGCGTGGCTCGCGCGACGCTGGATCGGCGCGAACCCGCCGCTGTGCGAACCCGCCGAACTCATGCGCTTCCTCGCCGCGACCGCCGGCATCGCCTGCCTCGTCGCACCGAGCTTCGGCGTCGCGGCGCTGTGGATCACCGGTGCGATCGGGCCGTCGCAGGTCCTGCCGCATTGGCTCGCGTGGTGGGTCGGCGACGCGATCGGCGTGCTGATCGGCGCGCCGGTGGCGCTGGCGCTGTTCGGCCTGCCGCGCAAGCACTGGGCGCCGCGACGACTGAGCGTCGCCCTGCCGATGCTGGTCGCGTGCGCCTTGCTGTTCGGCGCCACGCTGCATGTCGCGCGCAACGAGGATGGACGCCGGCGCCATGCCTTCGAACTCGAAGCGGTGAATGCACTGAACTCGCTGTCCGACAAGCTGTCGATGCCGTTGACCGCGCTCGAGGCCAACCACAGCCTGCTGCTGGTCGCGCCGGACATCAGCCGCGGAGACTTCGAACGCGCCCATGCCGAGCGCGCCCGCGCGGGCGGCGCCGTGTACGCGGTGGGCTGGGCGCCGCTCGTGCGTCCGCAGGAGGTGCCCACGTTCGAACGGGCGGCCCAGGCCGACGGCTACGTCGGTTATCGCGTCTACGAACGACGCCGGCCCGGCGACCTGACCCCCGACCCGGCCGAGGACAGGCTGCCGATCCGCCTCATCGCGCCGTTCGCGCGCAACCGGCCGGCGATGGGCGCCAACATCCGCAACATCCCGCAGGCCCGCGCCGCGCAGGAGCGCGCGATGGCCACCGGCGAGCCGTCGGCCAGCGAAAGCTTCCCGCTGTCGCAGGACGCCGGCGTGACGCTGATGGGCGTCGTGGTCTACCGCGCGCTCTACGAGGGCGGCTCCACCGATCCGCGCGACGCCGCCGGCCGCGCCCGCAAACCCACCGGCGTGGCTTTCGCGACGCTGCGCCCGGAGGCGCTGCTGCACGATGCGCTGCCGGCTCGCGCAGGCCGGCTCGATTACTGCCTCATCGACGCCACGTCCGGAAGCCGCCGTCCGCTGCTGGCCGGCGACGAGCGTTGCCTGCACCTGCCCGCCGCGCTCCCCAGCCGATCCCGAGACTTCGATTTCGCCGGCCGGGCCTGGCGCCTGATCGTCTACAACCCGTCCGGACTGCCGACCCTGGACGGCAGCGCCGCCCTGCCCTTCGCGATCGCGGGGCTGGCCGGCACCGCGCTGCTGGGCCTGCTGCTGCTCTCGGTCACCGGCAGCACCGCGCGGGTGGCGCGCCGGGTCGAGGAAGCCACCCAGCGCCTGCGCGCCAGCGAGGAGCGTTTCCGGACCATCGTCGAGCACGCGCCGATCGGCGTCGTCTCCTGCGACCTCAACGCGCGGCCGCAGGAGATCAACCCCTATTTCTGCCAGCTGCTGGGCATGAGCGTCGAGCAGTTGCAGGCGCGCTCGATCATGGCGATCACCCACCCCGAGGACCGGGCCGAGGACAGCCGGCTGGGCATGGCGCTGATCCGGGGCGAACTCGGCCGCTACAGCCGCATCAAGCGCTACATCGGCGGCCAGGGTCAGGTGATCACGGTCCGGGCCACCGTCAGCCTGCTGCGCGACGCGCAGGGCCGGCCGTCACGACTGCTGGGCGTCGTCGAGGACATCGGCGAACAGCTCCGGCTGGCCGAGCTGGAGCGCATCCATGAGGCCGAATTGGCCGCCAACCGCGCCAAGAACGAGTTCCTGTCCCGGATGAGCCACGAGCTGCGCACGCCGCTGAACGCGATGCTCGGCTTCTCGCAACTGCTGGAGTCGGACCTCGGGTCGACGCTCAGCGCCCGGCAGCGCGGCTGGCTGGCGCAGATCCAGCAGTCGGGCTGGCACCTGCTGGAGATGATCAACGACACCCTGGACCTCTCGCGGCTGGACGCCGGCGGCCTGCGCGTGCAGATCGACGACCAGGACCTGGCGCCGATCGCGTCGGACAGCCTCGCCATGATCGAGACCCAGCGCCAGCGACGCGGGGTGAGCATCGAGGTCGAACTGGCCCCCGAGGTCGGCCGGGTGCGCGCCGACGCGACCCGCCTCAAGCAGGTGCTGACCAACCTGCTCAGCAACGCCGTCAAGTACAACCACGACGGCGGACGCGTCTGGCTCCGGGCGCGACGGGTCGGGGATTCGCAGGTTGAACTGAGCGTCACCGACTCCGGGCCGGGGCTGACCGAGGCGCAGAAGGCGCAGCTGTTCCAGCCGTTCAACCGCCTGGGCCGGGAGGTCGGCGGCATCGAAGGCACGGGGATCGGGCTGGTGATCACCCAGCGGCTGCTGGCGCTGATGGGCAGCCAGTTGCGGGTCGCCAGCACCGCCGGCGAGGGGGCGACGTTCAGCTTTGAGCTGCCGATTTCTTCGGTAGATCAATGACTTAAGTGGATCCTAAGACGGCAGGCACACACTCGGTTTCAGGGGTAGCCCTCCCGTGACGCGTCCGATTTCCGGAGCCTTAGCACTCATCGTCCATGAGTGCTAATATTCTCAGCGTCGAGCCGGAGGACCGGCCCGATACAGGAGCAACGAACACATGTCCAACACCCTTGCATTGAAGGTCCGCGATCCCTGGTCCCTGGTGCCATCGCTCGGGAACCTGGATGCGTACATCACGGCGATCAACCACATTCCTCTGCTGACGCCGGAAGAAGAGAAGGATTACGCCACGCGTCTGAAGACGCATGGCGACGTGGACGCCGCGGGCCGGCTGGTGCTGTCGCACCTGCGGCTGGTGGTGTCGATCTCGCGCCAGTACCTGGGCTACGGCCTGCCGCAGGGCGACCTGATCCAGGAAGGCAATGTCGGCCTGATGAAGGCGGTCAAGCGCTTCGATCCGGAGCAGAACGTGCGACTGGTGTCGTACGCGATGCACTGGATCAAGGCCGAGATCCACGAGTACATCCTGAAGAACTGGCGCATGGTCAAGGTCGCGACGACCAAGGCGCAGCGCAAGCTGTTCTTCAACCTGCGCTCGAAGAAGCACGCGCTCAAGGAACACGCCGCGAACCAGCAGCGCACCTCGCTGACGGAAGCCGAGATCGCCCTGGTGGCGGAAGAGCTCAACGTCAAGCCCGAGGACGTGGTCGAGATGGAGACGCGCCTGTCCGGCGGTGACGTGGCGCTGGAGCCGCAGACCGACGACGACGGCGAGACCTTCGCGCCGATCGCCTACCTGGCGGACGACACGCAGGAACCGACGCGGGTGATCGAGTCCAAGTCACGCGACCGGCTGGCCACCGACGGCCTGCAGAAGGCGCTGGAGCAGCTCGACGACCGCAGCCGCCGCGTGGTCACGGAGCGCTACCTGAACGTCAACGACGACGGGTCCGGCGGCATGACGCTGCACGAGCTGGCGGCCGAGTACAACGTGTCTGCGGAACGCATCCGGCAGATCGAAGTCGCCGCGATGAAGAAGATGCGCAAGGCGATGGTGGCGGAAGCCGCTTGATCGGAAAGCCGCTCGATCCCCTGATCGATGCCCCATGAAGAAGGCCCCGCACTGCGGGGCCTTCGTCTTTCGGATGTCAACGCCTCGTCCCTGAGGCCTGCGGGGCCAGGGGGTTGGCCCGATTTGTGGAGCCTGCGAGACGTATGAGGGCCAACCCCCTGGCCCCGCAGGCCGAGCGCTCGTTCATTGCCCGGCGATCAGCGCCTTGATGTCGCCCATCAACGCCGACGCTCCCGCGCCATAGCGCGAGAACACCCGCACGCGCCCTTGCGGATCGAACAGGAAGCTCGCCGCCGTGTGGTCCATCGTGTAGCTGTCCGGTGTCTTCCCAGGCACCTTGGCGTAGTAGATCTTGAACTCCTTGGCCGTTTCCTTGAGCTGCTCCGGCGAGCCGCGCAGCGCGACGAAGCCGGGGTCGAAGCTTTCGAGGTAGGCCTTCAGCAGTTCGGGCTTGTCGCGTTCCGGATCCACGGTGATGAACACGCCCTGGACCTTGTCGCCCTCTGGCCCGAGGGCCTTCTTGACCTGCGCCAGTTCGGCCAGCGTGGTCGGGCAGACGTCGGGACACTGCGTGAAGCCGAAGAACACGACCACGACCTTGCCCTTGAAGTCTTCCAGAGTGCGGGTCTTCCCGTTCTGGTCGGGCAGGCTGAAGCCGCGCGCATACGCCGCGCCGGTCAGGTCCACGCCCTGGAAGCTCGCCTTCGGCGCGGAAGAGAAGCCCAGCTTGTCGCAGCCCGCCAGCAGCGTCGCCGCACCCAGGGCCCCCAAGGCGCCGAGGCCCAGAAAACGTCGCGAGATCATCAGCACATCCGATCCGAAAGAAGGTTTCGAGCGCCGAGGCGGCTCAACTGATCCAGGGACTGACGTAGTGATCGAGCAGCAGCGCGCCGAAGAGCAGCGACAGATGCAGGATCGAGAACAGGAAGGTCTTGCGCGCCAGCGCTTCCGAATAGGCCTTCCACAGCTTGAACGCGTGATGGCAGAACATCAGCCCCAGCACGATGGCCGCGGCCAGGTAGATCCAGCCGCTCATGCCCGTCAGGAAGGGCAGCAGCGTCGCCGCGAACAGCACCCAGGTGTAGAGGAAGATCTGCAGCCGCGTGAACTCGTTGCCGTGCGTCACCGGCAGCATCGGCAGCCCGGCCTTGCGGTAGTCCTCGCTGCGGTACAGCGCCAGCGCCCAGAAGTGCGGCGGCGTCCACAGGAAGATGATCAGGCACATCAGCCAGGCTTCGGCGCCGAGCTCGCCGCGCATCGCCGCCCAGCCCAACACCGGCGGCATCGCCCCGGAGGCGCCGCCGATCACGATGTTCTGCGGCGTCATCGGCTTCAGGATCACCGTGTAGATGATCGCGTAGCCGACGAAGGTCGCGAAGGTGAGCCACATCGTCAGCGGGTTCACCAGCGCGTACAGGATCGCCGACCCCAGCGCGCACAGCCCGCCCGAGAACAGCAGCGTCTGGTTGCGGCTGAGTTCGCCGCGCGCCGTGGGACGCCACGCGGTGCGTTTCATCTTGGCGTCGATGTGCTGCTCGATCAGGCAGTTGAACGCCGCCGCCGCGCCCGCCACCAGCCAGATGCCGCCAGTGGCGGCGATCAGGCGCACCCATTCCTCGCCCTGCGGCAGGCCGGGGATGGCCAGCGCCATGCCGATGACCGCGCAGAACACGATCAGCTGCACGACCTTGGGCTTGGTCAGTTGGTAGAACTGCCACCAGCGGGAGGGCATGGCGGCCTGCGTCGCGGAACTCATTTCGAACCCATCGTCAGGATGCCGGCGCGCACGGGCGCCGGCTCGATCACATTGCGGGTCGTGCCGGCACGCAGCCGCGCCAGCACGATCGCACACATCAGCAGCAGCGCCGCGGCGCCGCCGGTATGGGCCAGCGCGGCCACCAGCGGCCACCCCAGCACCACGTTGGAAAGGCCGGAGGCCAGTTGCCACGCGCCGACCGCCAGCAGGCGGCGCGCCCAGCGTCGGGCTTCGAGGCCATCACCGCCGGCGCCGGTGCCGGTGCCGCCCTGGCGCCACAAGGCCCAGGCCAGCGCCAGCAGCGCGGCGAACACGATCATCGCGCCACCGCGATGCGCCAGGTGGATCGCCGTCAGCGCCTCGAACGGCAACCAGCCGCCGTGGGCGCCGCGGCCCAGCTCGCGCCACAGCGTGAAGCCGTGTTCGAAGTCGGTCGGCGGCAGCCATTGTCCCTGGCAGGTCGGAAAGTCCTGGCAGGCCAGCACCGCGTAGTTCGTGCTGACCCAGCCGCCCAGCGCCACCTGCGCGATCGCCAGCGCCGTGAATGCCATGAATGCACGTCTCAGGCCGGTGGACCAGGCCAGCGGCTTCGGCGCGTAGGACTCGGCCTGCCAGGCCAGCAGCATCAGCAATCCGAGCGCCAGCAGCAGATGCGTCGTCACGATCGCGGGGAAGAGCTTCATCGTCACCGTCCAGGCGCCGAAGAAGCCCTGCACCACGACCCAGACGAGCGACAGCGTCGCCCACCACGGCGACGGCGTTGCCTCGCCGGTGCGGCGGCCTCGCCGCCACACCCCCCAGCTCAGGACCGCCAGCACCACGAGCAGGAAACCGACGCCACCCGCCATGTAGCGATGCAGCATCTCCATCCATGCCTTGCCATGCGTCACCGGCCCGGTCGGCATCGCCGTCTGCGCGGCGAGGATCTCGGCGCTCGCGCCGATCGGCGAGGCGCTGCCGTAGCAGCCCGGCCAGTCCGGGCAGCCGAGGCCGGAATCGGTCAGCCGCGTCAGCGCGCCGATCAAAATCAGGTCGAAGGTCAGGAAGGTCGCGAGCACCGTCAGCGCGCGCAGCCGCTTCGCCGCGGCGTCGCCGCGATGTCGCCACTGCCACCAGACCAGCGGCACCGCGCCGACGAGCGCAGCCATCGCCAGCAGCTCCAGCAGCGGCTCGAAATCGAAACCGATCGCCAATCCGTTCATGCGCGGGCCGTCCTCTTCATCACCGGCCCGGCTTGTCCCAGCCGGCGTTGGCGCGCATCAGGCGCTCGAGGTCCTTCTTCAGCGGCGAGGGCTCCGGCGTCGCCGGCGAGCGCAGCATCCAGCGCCCCATCGGATCGACCAGGAACAGGTGCTCGCCCATCCGACGCCCTGGTGCAGCCATCAGCCAGCCTTCGATCGCGGCACGCGGCGCGCGCAGCACCGTCGCCGGCGCGCCGTGGCCGGTCAACGCGTCGATCTGCGCGGACGTCAGCGTGACGTCGTCGGGCAGCAGCACCAGCTTGTCGAGCTTGTCGCGGTCCTTGCCGAGCATCTCGCGCAGCTGGCGCTGCATGAAGAGCATGCGCTCGCAGGCCTCGTCGCAGGCGCGGTCCGGCACATAGGTCAGCAGCCATTGGCCCTTGAGCGATTCGGCCGCCACCGGCGCGCCCTGCAGCGTCGTCAGCGGCATCGCGGCCGGCAGATCGCGCGTCGGCGTGATCAGGTCGCTGTAGGCGCGACCGCGCAGGTCCAGCACGTAGAAGCTGAAGTACGACGCGATCACCGGCGCCGCGCAGACCAGCAGCACCAGCCACAGCGTCCAGCGCGTGCGCTTCGGAGGATCGAGGTCGGGCATCGGCACCGAATGGACGGCCATCGTCACCGGACCGTCCGGCGGCAGCGGCGTGTCGATGGGCGCCGGGGCGGCATCGCCGCCGTGGTCGTGCTCGTCACGCATCACGCTGTTCATCGGAGACCTTGGTGGCACGGGCGGCTCGGCCAGCGCGGTAGGGAGCGAGGACTTGGAACCAGACATAAAGACCCAGGATCAGCGCCGCGAGCGCAAACCATTGAAACGCGTACCCGTAATGCTTGTGGACATCGACCGCGGGCGGTGGCCAGTGTCGTTGCAGACCGTCGGCGGCTGGCGTCGCGGGGGCCGCGCGGTCCGGCGGCGCCACCCGGTCCGGCTCCGTCTGGAGCAGCACCAGCGGCAGCAGCCGCAGACCGGTCTCGGCCTGCAAGGCCGCGAGGTCGACATTCTGCCGGATCGGCCCGGTCTCCGCGTCCCGGCCCAGCGCATAGGCCTTCGACACGGAGGCCGCCAGGCGGCCTTCGATCCGCACCTCGCCCGTCGGGGTCGACACCGGCGGCAGCGCCTCGCGCTGCGCCGCATTGCGCGGACCCCAGCCGCGCTGCACGAGGATCGCGTCGCTGCGACCCGCGAGCTTCAGCGGCGTCACCACGTAGAAGCCGGTGTGGCCGTCCATCACGCGGTTGTCGAGGTAGATCGTGTGCGCCGTGTCCCACTGGCCGGTGAGCGTCGCACGGCGGTGCTCGAGCGTGGGCGGCGGCGCCTGGTCCGCCCGCGGCAGCGTGGCCGTCGCGAGCGGCGCTTCCTGACCGCGTTCGTCGATCGCCCGCTGCATCGTCTTTTTCTGATCGGCCCGATCGAGTTGCCAGGTCCCGAGCGACAGCGTCGCCGCCACGCCGGCGATCGTCGCGATCACCACGACGGCGTGACGCCTTCGGGCCCGGCCCGATGGCCCCGACGGGGCCGGGTGGGAATAATCGTCCGCCATGAAAGTCATCGTCCTCATCGCGTTCATCGGCATCCTGGCCGCGCTCTTCTCGGCCGGCATCCTGATGCTGCGCAAGCAGAAGGGCAAGGCCACCATGGCCCGCGCGCTGGCGGTGCGCGTCGGGCTGTCGGTGGCGCTGTTCCTGTTCATCCTCTTCAGCGCCTGGATGGGATGGATCCATCCCACGGGCCTGCCGATCGGGAAGTGAGCCCCTGACCGGCGGTCGATCATCGCCTGATCCGACCGCCCCTTCCGGTCGCCGACCGGACCGCCGCAAAAGAAAAGCGCCGCATCGAGCGGCGCTTTGTCGTTCAGGGGATCGCGCCGCGCGGCGCGGTCACATCCAGTAGACGATGACGTAGAGGCCCAGCCACACCACGTCCACGAAGTGCCAGTACCAGGCCGCGCCCTCGAAGCCGAAGTGGCGGTCGGGCGTGAAGTGCCCCTTCATCAGCCGCAGCGTGATGAACAGCAGCATCAGCATGCCGACGAACACGTGGAAGCCGTGGAAGCCCGTCAGCATGAAGAAGGTCGAGCCGAAGATGCCCGAGTTCAGCTTCAGGTTGAGCTCGTGGTACGCGTGGAAGTACTCGTAGCCCTGGAAGCCCAGGAAGGTCACGCCCAGGATCACGGTGATCCACATCCAGGCGATCGTCTTGGCGCGGTGGCCGGCGATCAGCGCATGGTGCGCGATGGTCAGCGTGATGCCCGAGGTCAGCAGCAGCGCGGTGTTGATCGTCGGGATCGGCCACGGGCCCATCGTCGCGAACGCGTCCACGGTGCCCGCCGGCGAGGCCGTCGCGCCCGCCGCGACGCTGGGCCACAGGCCGTTGAAGTCGGGCCACAGCAGCGCGTTGTCCAGGCTGCCCAGCGTCGGGATGCTGTAGCCGCGCGACCAGAACAGCGCGCCGAAGAAGGCCGCGAAGAACATCACCTCCGAGAAGATGAACCAGCCCATGCTCCAGCGGAACGAGAGGTCGATGCGGTCGCTGTACTGGCCGCTTTCGCTCTCGCGGATCGCGTCGCCGAACCACTGCTTGAGCGTGAACGCCCACCACAGCAGCCCGAACAGCAGCGACCACTTGCCCCAGTCATGGCCGTTGATCCACTGGCCCGCGCCCAGGATCACCCAGAACAGGCCGAACGCGGCCATCGCCGGATGCCGCGAAGGGCCAGGCACGAAGTAATAAGGCGTGTTGCCATGAGTCGTCGTTGCCGACATGCGTTCTTCTCCTCGAACTCGGTTCTCAGTTCATTGCCGCACCGCTGCTCACCACCCAGCGGACCAGCAGGATCAATCCGACCACGAACAGCGCCGCGGCGATGACGCCCGCCACGATCACGTGCAGCGGATTGAGCTGCGATACATCCTTCTCGTAGTCCGATCCCTTGCGCACGCCGAAGAAGGACCAGGCCACCGCGCGCAGCGTGGCCCAGAAGGAGCCCTTGCGCTGCATCGCCTGCTTGAGATCCTCGCCCGGCTTCAGGTCATCGGACATCGTCGCTATCGTCGTTCTGCTCAGCCCGCCGCGCTCAGGCGCCGGGCTGGATCTTCACTTCGCCCGCGGGCGTCTTCACCGTGGTCGGCGCCGACAGGTTCGCCTGCGCCTTGCCCTTCCCCGCAACCTCGAAGAAGGTGTACGACAGCGTGATCGTGCGCACGTCCTTCGGGATCTTCGGGTCGATGACGAACACCACCGGCCACTCCTTCTGCTCGCCCGGCTTCAGCGTGTACTCGTTGAAGCAGAAGCACTCGAGCTTGTTGAAATACGGCGTCGCCTGCTTGGGCGCGTAACTCGGGATCGCCTGCGCGGACATGGTCCGCGTCTGGATGTTCTGGAAGGTGTACATCACCGTCGTCAGCTCGCCCGGATGGACCGTCAGGTGGCGCTTGGCCGGCTTGAAGTCCCATGGGCCGCGGGCGTTGGCGTCGAACTCGATCGAGATCGTCCGGCTGTAGTCGATCTGCGTGTTCTTCACGTCCTCGGCGCGCACCGCGTGCTGGCGCTCCGACAGCGACAGCACGTTGATGCCCAGCGCCGTGCAGATCGCGCGGTACATCGGCACCAGCGCGTAGCCGAAGCACGACATCACCGCCACCACGACCAGCAGCTTGCCGGTCATCCGCAGGTTCTCCCGGCGGATCCAGGTGGCGCGCTTGGTGGGTTCGGTCATGACGCCCCGAGGAACGCGATCTTGACCACGAAGCCGATCCCGAAGATCGCCGCCACGCTGGCCAGGATGAGGGCCAGGCGCAGGTTGCTCTTGCGTTGCTCGGGTGTCGGCGACATCGATCGGTCCTCGGGTTCCGCTGCGGTGGCGATTTCGGTCAGGCGATGATCTTCGTGGCCGTCACGTCCAGCTTGGGCGGCGTCTCGAAGGTGTGGAACGGCGCCGGCGACGGCACTTCCCATTCCAGGCCTTCGGCGGCTTCCCACGGCTTCTGCGGGGCCTTCTCGCCCTTGCCGCGCATCATCGGGATGGCCACGGCGAGGAAGAAGTAGACCTGCATCAGACCGAAGCCGAAGGCGCCGATCGAGGCCACCGCGTTGAAGTCGGCGAACTGCATCGGGTAGTCGGCGTAGCGTCGCGGCATGCCGGCCAGGCCGAGGAAGTGCATCGGGAAGAAGGTCAGGTTGAAGAAGATCAGCGAGCCCCAGAAGTGGATCTTTCCGCGCGTCTCCGAGTACATGACGCCGCTCCACTTCGGACCCCAGTAGTAAACGCCGGCAAACAGCGCGTACAGCGAGCCGGCCACCAGCACGTAGTGGAAGTGGGCCACCACGTAGTAGGTGTCCTGGAGCTGGATGTCGACCGGTGCGACCGCCAGGATGAGGCCCGTGAAGCCGCCCATCGTGAACACGAAGATGAAGCCGACGGCCCACAGCATCGGGGTCTCGAAGGTCATCGAGCCGCGCCACATCGTCGCCAGCCAGTTGAAGATCTTCACGCCGGTGGGCACCGCGATCAGCATCGTCGCGTACATGAAGAACAGCTGGCCCGTGACCGGCATGCCGGTGGCGAACATGTGGTGCGCCCACACAATGAAGGACAGGATCGCGATCGAGGCCGTCGCGTACACCATCGAGGCGTAGCCGAACAGGCGCTTGCGGGCGAAGGCCGGGACGATCTGGCTCACGATGCCGAACGCCGGCAGGATCATGATGTAGACCTCGGGGTGGCCGAAGAACCAGAAGATGTGCTGGTACATCACCGGGTCGCCGCCGCCCGAGGGCGTGAAGAAGCTGGTGCCGAAGTGGCGGTCCGTCAGCGTCATCGTGATCGCGCCGGCCAGCACCGGCATCACCGCGATCAGCAGGTAGGCGGTGATCAGCCAGGTCCACGCGAACATCGGCATCTTCATCAGCGTCATGCCGGGCGCGCGCATGTTGAGGATGGTCACGATGATGTTGATCGAGCCCATGATCGAGGACGCGCCCAGGATGTGCATCGCGAAGATGCCGGCGTCCATCGACGGGCCCATCTGCAGCGTCAGCGGCGCATAGAGCGTCCAGCCGGCCGCCGGCGCGCCGCCGGGCATGAAGAACGAACCCACCAGCATCAGCGCCGCCGGGATCATCAGCCAGAAGCTGAAGTTGTTCATCCGCGCGAAGGCCATGTCCCCCGCGCCGATCTGCAGCGGGATCATCCAGTTCGCGAAGCCGACGAAGGCCGGCATGATCGCGCCGAACACCATGATCAGGCCGTGCATCGTCGTGAACTGGTTGAACAGCTCAGGATTGAAGAACTGCAGGCCCGGATGGAACAGCTCGGCACGGATGCACAGCGCCAGGATGCCGCCGACCATCAGCATCGTGAAGCTGAACAGCAGGTACATCGTGCCGATGTCCTTGTGGTTCGTCGCGAAGACCCAGCGCCGCCAGCCCGTCGGGGCGTGGTGGTCGTGGTGATCGTCATGGCCATGGGCATGACCGGTCGGGTGGTCGAGCACTGCACTCATGTCAAATCCTCGGTGGCTAGTCGCCGTGGCGATCTGGCGTTCAATCGTTCAGTCGAAGCGGGAGCGGGTCGGGGGTCAGGTCATGCGCGCGTGACCGGGGTCACTTGGCGCGCTCCGCCACGACTTCCGACGGCTGCACGATCTGGCCGGTCTTGTTGGACCAGGCGTTCTTCGTGTACGTCACGATGGCGGCGATCTCGCTGTCCTTGAGCACCGTCTTCCAGGCCGGCATCTGGCCCTTGCCGTTGAGCACCAGGTGGAGCTGCTGGGTGTGGTCGTCGGCCTTCACGATCGCCGAGCCGTCCAGCGCCGGGAACTGGCCCGTGCCCTTGCCGTCGGCCTTGTGGCAGACCGCGCAGTTGGCGTCGAACAGCTTCTGGCCGCGGGCCTGCAGCTCGTCCATCGTCCAGACCTTGCTCGGATCGTCCGCCTTGGCGGCGATCTTCTTCTGTTCCTCGCCGACCCAGGCGCTGTAGTCCTTGGCGCTGAGCACCTTGACGTGGATCGGCATGTAGGCGTGCTCCTTGCCGCAGAGCTCGGCGCACTGGCCGTAGAAGTCGCCGACCTGCTCGGCCTTGAACCAGGTGTCGCGCACGTAGCCCGGGATCGCGTCCTGCTTGACGCCGAAGGCCGGCACCATCCAGGCGTGGATGACGTCGTCGGCGGTCGTGATGATGCGGATCTTCTTGTCGACCGGCACCACCAGCGGGTTGTCGACCTTGAGCAGGTAGTTGTCGACCTGGCCGGGGTGGCCGGAGTCCGACAGCGCGCGGTGCGAGGCGTCCAGCGTCGAGACGAAGCCGATGCCCTCGCCCTCGCCCTTCAGGTAGTCGTAGCCCCACTTCCACTGGTAGCCGGTGGCCTTGATCGTGATGTCGGAGTTGGTGGTGTCCTTCATCGCCACGACGACCTTGGTCGCGGGCAGCGCCATCAGGATGACGATGATGAAGGGCACGATGGTCCACGCGATCTCGACCTTCACGCTCTCGTGGAAGTTCGCCGGCACCGCGCCCTTGGACTTCCGGTGCTTGAAGATCGAATAGAACATGACTCCGAACACGGCGATGAAGATCGCCAGGCAGAGGATCAGCATCATGTTGTGCAGCCACATCTGCTCATGCGCGATCTTGGTGACCGGCGGGTGCAGATTCAGCTGGTTGACGGCCGGACCTCCGGGGAGGTCATTGACCGCCAAGGCGACCTGGCTGGCCAGCGCGGCCGACAGGCCGAACGCGAGCTGGCTGCAGCGGCGCCCCAGTTGCACACAACTGTGTTCAATCGTCATGGTCGTCTCTTTATCCAGTCTTTCTCAAGCTCTTGTCACCCAGGTCTCTTCCAGGCGGCTTCGGTGCTCGAGCCCGCTCGTAGCGCGGGCTCCGGCGCCAAGCGATGGCGGAAACCTACGGGGCCAGCAGACGTACTCCAGTCGGGGGCGGATTCTAGCCCACCCCCCTGACGCACTATGACTGGGCGCAGCGCGCCAAACCGCCCAGGATTACCCGCAGAATGGTGCGCTCTCGCCCTCTGGAAACGCGGGGCTAGCCGAGCCCGCGAACGACGGGGGTCAGTGTTTGCCCGCGCCGCGCACCATCGCCCGCATCTGATCCAGCGAGACCTCGGTCGTGGCCGCCACCTTCACCTTCGGTTGAGGCTTGAACGCATGGCCGTAGACCAGTTCGATGCTCAGCGACAGGCGGCCGTCCGCGCCGCGCAAGGACTCGAGCGCGTGCATGAGCCGCTCGCGCCAGGCTTTCGTGCGCAGACCGCGCAGACGCGCCGGCGCAAGGTTGCCGCCGAGTGCGCGCAGATCGCGCAGCAGGTCCTGCGGCGAGCTCCAGGTGAGGCGCAGATGTTCCTGGTCCATCACCGGGTCGGCGAAGCCCGCGTGCACGAGCAGGTCGCCGAGGTCGTGCATGTCGACCCAGTCCGGCGCCGGCGGGCCCCAGCCCTCGCGGGCGAAGATCGGGCGCAGTTCGATGAAGCTGTCCGGCCCGAGGCACGAGAACATCAGGCAGCCTTCGACCGCGAGGCCCGCGTGCCAGCGCTTCACGAGTTCGGGCTTGTCGGCCTCGGCGTGCAGTTCCATGTTGGACCACGCCAGTTGCGCGGCGCCGGCCGGCGGCTCGGTGACGAGCTCGGTCGGCGCGCTGCCACGCAGCTTGTCCACCATCGATTGCATGAAGCCGCGCTTGAGGCGTTGCGCGAGCAGCGCGCGAACATCGGCGTCGGGTTCGAGCCACAGCTGGGTCGCTTGCGGGTAGTGCTGGCGCAGGCCTTCGTCGCCGCCGCCGATCGACGGGCGGCTCTGCAGCACGGCCGTCGGCTGCAGCCGGATCACCGGCAGTCGGTCCAGCATGCGCGTGGCCACTTCCTGATGCAGCCACGGGGCCTGGTCCGACGCGGCCAGGCGACGGCGCTGCCGCCGCGCCGCGCCCGCATCGATCTGCTGTGTGCTTGGCGGCAAGGCCTCATCTCCAGTCATGGGGCGGGATTGTAGGCGGCCATGCTTGACCTGTTCCGGCGCCGGTCATTGGCGCGATCCTCGATGGCAAGCGGCCTCGCGCGGTTCTGGCCAGGGCAGTGCGCGTTCTGCCGATGCTGGTGCCAGGGACCGCTGTGCGCGGACTGCGAGGCCGGGCATCCGGTCGACGCGGGGCCGCGCTGCGCGCTCTGCGCCCTTCGACTGCCGACGGGCGAGCGCGCCACGGACGCGATGCGCTGCGGACGATGCGCGTCGCATCCGATGCCGTTGTCGCGATGCATCGCGGCGATGGATTACCTGTTCCCGTGGGACCGACTGTTGCTGGGCCTGAAGTTCGGCGAGCGGCTCGAACATGCGCCGCTGCTCGCGGCGCGGTTGTCGCGCGCGCTGACGCTCGCGGAGGTCGAGCCGCCCGACCTCATCGTGCCGATTCCGCTGTCGGCGCAGCGCCTGCGCGAGCGCGGCTACAACCAGGCGCACGAGATCGCGCGCCGCCTCGTGCTGCCGCCGGAGGCCGAGCGACAATCCCGGCTTTGCGCGCTGACGCTGATGCGCTTGCGGAACACCGACCAGCAGGCGCAGTTGCCGCTCGACGAGCGCCGCGGCAATCTGCGCGGAGCGTTCGCCGTCGTGAAGCCGGTGCACGGCTTGAGTGTCGCGATCGTCGACGACGTCATGACCAGCGGCGCCACGTTGCACGAGGCCGCGCTGGCCTTGCGCCGCGCGGGCGCCCGCGACGTGCAGGCCTGGGTGGCCGCGCGCACGCCTTGATCCTTGTCGAAAGAGCTTCGCCCCATGTTCAACATCGTGCTGGTCCATCCGGAGATTCCGCCCAACACCGGCAATGTGATCCGGCTGGCGGCCAACACCGGCTGCCGGCTGCACCTGATCGAACCGCTGGGGTTCTCGATGGAGGACAAGCTGCTGCAGCGCGCCGGCCTCGACTATCACGAGTACGCGCCGGTGCTGAGGCACGCGGACTGGGAACGCTTCATCGCCGCGGAGCAGCCGGATGCGACGCGGATGTTCGCGTTCACCACGCGCGGCAGCCGGCTGCTGCCGTCGGTCGCGCTCAAGCCCGGCGACTGGCTGGTCTTCGGTTGTGAGACGGCGGGACTGCCGACGGACTTGCGCGACAGCTTCCCGCTCGAGCAGCGCGTGCGGCTGCCGATGCGAGACGGGCAGCGCAGCTTGAACCTCAGCAATGCGGTGGCCGTGGCGGTCTTCGAAGCGTGGCGGCAGAACGGCTACGCCGACGGCGTCTGATCGCCGACGCCCCACGACGGCACTTCCACCGCTGCTGGCCGTCAAAGGCCGCCTATTCGCGTTCCAGCTTGAGCTGCCGGATCAGCGCGCCCCAGCGCTTGCGTTCGTCGCTCATGAGGCTGTCCAGCCCTTCGGGCGAGGTGCCTGCCGCGCTGAAGTACAGCGGCAGCAGCTGGCGCCGGAAGGCGTCGCCGCGGACGATGCGGATGACCTCGTCGGCCAGGCGACGCACGATCACTTCCGGCGTGCCGGCCGGCGCCAGCAGCGCCTGCCACGACGTGGCCTCGAAGCCGGGATAGCCGGATTCCGCCACGGTCGGCAGTTCCGCGAGCGCGCCGAAGCGTCCGGCGCTGGTCACGGCCAGCGCCTTCAACTTGCCGGCCTTGACCTGCGGCATCGCGATCGCCGGCACCATGAAGCCGGCGTGGATCTGTCCGGCCAGCATCGCGTTCACGACCTGCGGGAAGCCGGCATACGGCACGTGGACCAGCTTCAACCCGGCGCGCGCGATGAAGGATTCCATCGCCAGATGCGCGGCACTGCCATTGCCGATGCTGCCGTAGTTCAGCGCTCCCGTGCGCTGCTTCGCCAGCGCGACGAACTGCGCGAGCGTGTCCACACCGAGCGACGGTGGCACGACGAGCACGTTCGGTGAGCTCGCGATGAAGCTGACCGCGCGCAGCTCGCGCTGCGGGTCGTAGGGCAAGGCCTTCGCCAGCAGCGGCGCGGTGATCAGCGGTCCCTGGATCGTGAACAGCAGCGTGTGTCCGTCCGACGCGGCTTTCGCGACCGCGCCGGTACCGATGTTGCCGCCGGCGCCGGGCTTGTTGTCAATGACGATCGGCTGGCCGAGTGCTTGCGCGAGCGGCTCGGCGAGATCACGCGCGATCAGGTCCGGAGAACTGCCGCCGGGGAACGGCACGACGAGGCGGATCGGCCGCGATGGCCACGGCGTTGCCGCGCGACCGGACAGCGGCAGCGCGCCGAGCGCGGTCGCGGCGATCAGCGCGCGGCGCTTCACCACTCGGACTTGGCCTGGCGCCCCATCAGCGCATCCAGGGCTTCGTGCGTGGTCATGCGTCCCTCCAGGACCTCGACGACCGCGGCGGTGATCGGCATGTCGACGCCGGCACGCTGCGCGCGCGCCAGCACCGTCGGCGCGCTGTAGACGCCTTCGGCGACGTGGCCCAGCTTCACGAGGATGCCCGGCAGGTCCAGGCCCTCGGCGAGCAGCAGGCCGACGCGGCGGTTGCGCGACAGGTCGCCGGTGGCGGTGAGCACCAGGTCACCCAGGCCCGCGAGCCCGAGCAGCGTCTCCTGCTGCGCGCCGAGCGCGAGCGCGAGCCGCTGCATCTCCGCCAGTCCGCGCGTGATCAACGCGGCGCGGGCGTTGAGGCCGGGGCCTTTCACGCCCTTCGCCTCGGCGACGAGCCGCAAGCCGTCGGCGATGCCGACGGCGATCGCCATCACGTTCTTCACCGCGCCGCCGACTTCGACCCCGACCGGATCGGCCGACGAATACACGCGCAGACGCTCGCTGTGGAAGGCCGACACGCCCAGTTGCGCGAGCGCCGCGTCGCCGGACGCGGACACGAGCGCGGTCGGCTGGCCGGCGGCCACTTCCTGCGCGAAGCTCGGGCCCGACAGGATGCCGGTGGCCAGTTGCGGCGCGACCTCGCGGGCGATCTCATGGCCCAGCAGACCGGTGCCGGCCTCGAAGCCCTTGCACAGCCACTGCGCCCGTGCGCCCGCCGGCAAACGGGCGAGCATGCCGCGCAGGCCCGACATCGGCGTCGCGATGACGATCAGCCCGTCGCGGCCGTGCGCGAGCGCGCCCTCGAGGTCGTCGGTCAAGGCCAGGGCGGCCGGCAGCGGCGAATCAGGCAGGTAGCGGACGTTGCAACGGTCGGCGCGCATCGCGGCGATCGCGCCGGCGTCGCGCGCCCACAGCGTCACCTCATGGCGCGCGCTCGCGGCGATCGCCAGCGCCGTGCCCCAGGCACCGGCGCCGAGCACGCTGATCTTCATGCGCGGAGCAGTCATGGTCTGTTCGGAGGATCGGTGAAATGAATCTCGCAATGAAACACGCCGGCCAGCGGACAGGTCCGCGAGGCCGGCGCGCTCATGGGGCCGAAGCTCAGTTCGGGATGGCTTCGCCGTTGCCCTGGCCGTTGGCGGCCAGTTGCGCCTGCTGGGCTTCGAACATCGCCTGGAAGTTCACTTCCGTCAGCATCACCGGCGGGAAGCCGGCGCGCGTGCAGACGTCGGAGACGATCGCGCGCAGGTACGGGTAGATCATCTGCGGGCAGACGATCGCCAGGATGCCTTCGAGCTGATCCTGCGGCAGGTTGCGGATCTCGAAGATGCCGGCCTGCTTGGCTTCGATCAGGAACAGGGTCTTGTCCTGCACCGTCGTCGTGACGGTGGCGGTGACGCTGACTTCGAACAGACCCTCGGCGACCGGTTCGGCGGCCAGCGAGAGCTTGATGTCGACCTGCGGCTGGGCCTGCTCCAGCAGGATCGCCGGGGCGTTGGGCTGCTCCAGCGACAGGTCCTTCAGGTACATGCGCTGGATCTGGAACACGGGAGCGTTGTTGTCGTCGGCCATGGGGTCATCCAAATGAAAAAGCCCGCCAGCGGCGAGCCGTGGCGGGCATTATGACCGAGCGTTCGCGACAGTCCGGTGAGGGGTTTCCGGAGAATGGCGAGGACTTCGGGCGCCGCGGTGTCAGGCCTGCAACAACGGTTGCAGACCGCCGCGCTGGTCCAGCGCGATGAGGTCGTCGCAACCGCCGACATGGGTCTCGCCGATGAAGATCTGCGGCACGGTGCGGCGACCGGTCTGCTGGATCATCGCGTCGCGTTGCGACGGATCCAGGTCCACGCGGACCTCCTCGATCTGGCTGACACCCCGCTGGTTGAGCAGGTGCTTCGCCCGCACACAGTACGGGCAGACCAGGGTCGTATACATCTTCACGGCGGCCATCGCCAGTTCTCCAAGAATCGTGTCGAGCGTCCTCTTCCGGCAATCGAGGTGCCGGCTCGGTCGCCAGGGCGGTCAGGCCGCGGACGTCTCGACAGGCAAACTCGCCTCGCGCCAGGCGGTCAGACCGCCCTGGACAGCGACCGCGTTCGCGTAGCCCTGTTTCTGCAGGATGCCAGCAGCGCGCTGCGCGCGTGCGCCGGTCTTGCACATCAGCACCACCGGCAGGGCCTTGTTGCTGGGCAGTTGCTTGACCGGAAGGTCCGTGCCAGTCAACGTCGACAGCGGCACGCTGCGGGCGCCCTTCGCGTGGGCGGCGGCAAACTCCTCCGGCTCGCTCACGTCGACCAGAACACCCTTCTCGCGGTTGACCAGGCGCACCGCCTCGGCCGTCGGCACGCCGCCCGCCTTGCCGCGCATCGACGTCCACAGCAGCAGACCGCCCGACACCAGGGCCGACAGCACGAGATACCAGTTTTCAATCAGGAACTTCAAGGCGGGGCCCGTTCGGTTGGATGCAAAAGCCGAGGATTATAGGAAGCCGGCTTGGGTCCGCGGACACCGCTCGCCGGCTCAAGCCGGGGCGGGGTCTCCTCATACGTCTCGCAGGCTCCACAAATCGTCGACCCCGCCCCGGCTTGCGCCAGCTCGGACCGAGCACTTCGGTCCATGCCCGCGTCAGCTGAGCTTGAAGGTGGAGACTGCGGACTGCAACGCGCGGGCCTGCTGCTCGAGGCTGTTGGCGGCAGCGGCGGCCTCCTCGACCAGCGCGGCGTTCTGCTGCGTCATCTGGTCGAGCTGCACCACCGACTCGTTGACATGGCCGATGCCCTGGCTCTGTTCGGCGGACGCCGCGGTGATCTCGCTGATGATGTCGGAGACACGCTGCACGCTGGCCACGATCTCCTCCATCGTCGCGCCCGCGTCCTGCACCAGGCGCGAACCGGCTTCGACGCGCGTCACGCTCGCGCCGATCAGCGTCTTGATCTCCTTGGCCGCTTCGGCGCTGCGCTGGGCCAGCGAACGGACCTCGCTCGCGACCACGGCGAAACCGCGGCCCTGCTCGCCCGCGCGGGCCGCTTCGACCGCCGCATTCAGCGCCAGGATGTTGGTCTGGAACGCGATGCCGTCGATGGTGCCGATGATGTCGCCGATCCGACGCGAGCTCGCGCTGATCTCGTCCATCGTCGAGACGACCTGCCCCACGACCTCGCCGCCCTTCTTCGCGACGGTCGCCGCGCTGCCGGCCAACTGGTTCGCCTGGCTGGCCGCGTCGGCGCTCTGGCGCACGGTCTCGGTCAGCTGCTGCATGTTGGACGCCGTCTGCTCCAGCGAACCCGCCTGCTTCTCGGTCCGCACCGACAGGTCCTGGTTGCCCGCGGCGATCTCGCGCGAGGCCACCGTCATCGAGTCGGTGCCGCTGCGCACATTGCCGACGATGGCCGACAGGCCCTGCGACATGTCGCGCACCGCCGCCAGCAGGCTCGCCTCGGCGCCCGGCGCGACGCGGATGGCCTGCGAGAGGTCGCCCTCGGCCATCTGCCGCATCACGTCGCGGGCGTACTCCGGCTCGCCGCCCAGTTGGCGCCACACGCTGGTGATCAGCAGCCACGAGCCGGCGCCCAGGCACACGACGACGATCAACCCGCTCAGCACCGTCGCCCACAGGCCGGCGCCGACGCCCTTCTCGGCGCTCGACAGCGTCGCGTCGAAGGTGGTCTTCGCGTCGGCGCGCGCGTCGCCGAGCGTCTGCTCCAGCGCCTTCTGCGCCGCCTGCATCTTCGGGATCGAGCCCGCCTGATCGCCCTGCTTGATGCCGAGGAACAGCTGCGCCGTCTCGACCGAGGCGGCGTAGTAGGCCTCGAAGCCGCTCTCCAGCTTCGCACCGGCATCGGCGCGACCCGGGATCGCCTTGATCGACGCGATCACCTTGCGCATCGCGGTCGCGCGCTCGGCGGCCTCGTCCAGGCGCTTCTTCTCGCCCTCGGCGACGGCGGACTGGATCGTCCCGCCCAACGCCTCAAGCTGCGCGGCCACCTGGTTGGTGGCCACGAGGTACGGATAGTCCGCCTCGCCCAGCGCGTGGATCGCGCCCGAGGTCCGCGACGAAAAGAACAGCACCACCGCGATGCCCACCGCGAAAACGATCGCCGCCAGCACCGGCAGCATCGCGATACGGGTCTTCAAGTTCATGCCTGACTCCAGTCCATCTTTTGTCCCAACGACCTCCCCGAGGTCGAAGGCGCCCGCATCCTGCGAGGCACCCCGGCACCAGCCGCCGGTCCGTCTGCGCGGACTCCTCGGCCGATGCGGGAGCGGCAAGCGCCGCTCCGGTGGCGGCGTCAATCGACGCTGAGCACCACCTTCACCGAGCCGTCGACCGCCGACTTCTCGATGTAGCCGATGGCATCGGCATTCGCGGCGACGAACTTCTTCACGTCGGCCGCGCTGCCCAGTTCCTTGGGCGGCGTGCCCTTGCCCGAGAACACCAGGCGCGACCACGCGGCCTTCACCTGCGCGGACGATTTGCCGGTGGCCTTCGAATAGAACTGCTCGCGCGCCGCGGCGCTGTCGGGCAGATCCACCGCCTGCGCGGCGCTGCCGTTGGGCAACTGGTTGGACTTGCCCAGGAAGATGCTCGCGACCTGGTCGGCGGTCATGCTGGCGACGGGGCTCTTCGGATTGACCACGACGGCGACTTGCGCCTGCGCGGCCACGGCGGCGGCGAACAGCGCCGCGCCGATCACGGGCTTGATCATGTTGAACTGCATGGGGGCCTCTTCTTCTGATGCTTAGAACACGAAGTCGACGGCGACGCTGTAGACGCCGACGCGCTCGTTGTTGAAGCCCGGCTGGACGTTGTAGAACTGGCCGGCGCCGGTGGTCTTGATGCTGTCGTACTGGGCCTTGACGGCGATGTTGCGCCAGGCATCCCAGCGCACGCCGAGGCCGATGGTCTTCTGCGGCGTGCTCTGCGCGGCGGTGACCGCGTCCACGACGGCGCGCAGCGGCAGGCCACCCACGACGACCGTGCCCGGGATCGTGTTGTTGACGTTGCTGCTGTCGGTCTTCTGCTGCGACAGCGTCGCGTACGGCGTGAACTTGCCGACGCGATAACCGACGGTCGTGTACCAGCCGGTGGTGTCCGGCACGAACGAGTCGTTGCGGCGCTTGGTGTACTCGGCGGCGACGACCCACTGGCCTTCGTCGTAGGTCAGGCCGACGCCGGAGAAGCTCGCGTCCTTGTCGGTCGGGTCGATCTCGTTGCCGACCGAGGCGAACGGCGTCTGGCGCAACGCGCCGACCAGCGAGGCGACAGTGGCGCTGTGCGCGGTCAGCTTGCCCTGCGCATGGCCGACGCGCAGGTTCAGGCCGTCGGCCAGTTCGACGGTGGCGTTCACGCCAATCATCTTCTTGATCTCGAGCTTGGTCTGGCGCACGTACGACGAGGCCTCGCCGCCGAAAGCCTGCAGCGAAACGCTCTTGCCGGCGACCTGCGTCGTCCAGTTCACGTCGGCGCCGTCGAAGTGGCTCACCGGCACCTGGCCGTAGACGTCGATCGGCGGACGCAGCCAGGTGTTGGCATAACCCACGTCACGGAAATCGGAGACCGCGAAGAACGGCGCGCCGATGCGGCCGGCGCGGATCGCCAGACCCGGCGTGGCCTGCCACTTGGCGAAGGCCCATTCGACCTGCGGCGTCCAGTCGCCCTTGCCGGTCTGCTTGGTCAGCACCTGCACGGTGGCCGAGAACTGCGCGTTGAACTTCGCCGTGCCCTGCAGACCAAGCTTGCTGTCGACTTCACCGCTGACCGTCTTGTCCGCGCCGTGGACCTGGCCGGGGATCACGTACTCGGCGCCATCCTTGGTCGTGCCGGTCAGGCCGACCGTGCCGAAGCCGGAGAACGAGAACATCGAGTCCGATTGGCCCTGCGCCTGCGCGCCGAAAACCACCAACGCCAGCGCCAGCGGCGTCATGCGCAAGTTCTTCACCACCATCATTGCAAGTACTCCTGTACAGCGTGAATGCCCAACGTGGGCATGTTCTTTTGACGAACCAAACTGGGGCGCAGGTGCGCCTTTCGCCCGGCACGAAAGCAGTTGTCGGCCCTGCGGAAGCCTTCTTGAGGCGGGCGCCCTGGAGGGCTGCCTCTAGAATCCGCCGGGCCTGCCGGAACCCGGCCAAACCTCACGAACCCACCCAAGACCCATGTACAAGCTCGTGCTGATTCGCCATGGCGAATCGACCTGGAATCTCGAGAACCGCTTCACCGGCTGGACCGACGTGGATCTGACGCCCACCGGGGTGGAGCAGGCCAAGCAGGCGGGCCGTCTGCTGAAGGAAGCCGGCGTCGACTTCGACGTGGCCCACACTTCGGTGCTCAAGCGCGCCATCTGGACCCTGTGGCATTGCCTCGATCAGATGGATCGCCAGTGGCTGCCGGTGAAGCACAGCTGGCGCCTGAACGAACGCCACTACGGCGGCCTTCAGGGTCTGAACAAGGCGGACATGGCCAAGCAGTACGGCGACGAGCAGGTGCTCGTCTGGCGCCGGAGCTATGACACCCCGCCGCCGGCGCTGGAAGCGTCGGACCCGCGCAGCGAGCGCGGCGACATCCGCTATGCCGGACTGCAGCCGTCGGACGTTCCGCTGACCGAGTGCCTCAAGGACACCGTGGCCCGCGTGCTGCCCTATTGGAACGAACAGATCGCACCCGCGATTCTGTCGGGCCAACGCGTGCTGATCGCGGCCCACGGCAACTCGATCCGTGCCCTCGTGAAGTATTTGGACGGCATCGCCGACGAAGCCATCGTTGGCGTGAATATTCCCAATGGGATCCCGCTGGTCTACGAACTGGACAAGGACCTGAAGCCCATCAAGAGCTATTACCTGGGCGATGCCGAAGCCGCCGCGAAGGCTGCCGCAGCGGTGGCGAACCAGGGCAAGGCCTGAGGGTCAGGCGACGTCCTCGTGCGCCGCGCTCGGTGGCGCACAGGGACTGACGCAGAAGAACGAAAGCCCGGCAGTGCCGGGCTTTTTCGTTGATGGCGCGCGAGGCGCCGCGCTGCGCGGATGCGCCCTACTTGCGGCGCAACGCCGTCGCCAGCAGTTCCGCGATGCAGACCGCGTTGCTCTCGTGCGGCACCGCGTTGCTGCTCCAGACGTGGCGCACGCCGGCCGCCCGCAACGCCGGCAACGCGTCGCCGTTGAAGAGCGCGTGCGTCACCGCGACGTCGACGCTGGCCGCGCCGCGTTCCAACGCCTCGCGCGCCGAGCCGATCAGCGTGCGACCCGTCGACGCCATGTCGTCGAGCAGCACCACCGCGCGACCGCGCACGTCCAGATCCGGGAACGCGAGCTGCACCTGGGTATCGCCGAAACGCACCTTGCGGCCAATCGCATGTTCGAGCTTGGCGGCACGCGCCGCCTCCGCGACCCACTGGCCGGACTCTTCATCCGGCCCGACCAGCACCGCACCGGGGACCTGCGTCGCGATGAAACGCCCGAGCAACGACGCCGCCGACAGCGCGACGCCCCGCCCTTTGGGCATGACTTCGTCCAGGCTCGCGATGCGGTGCAGATGTGGGTCTACCGTCACCACGCGGTCGAATTGCGTCGACAGCAGCGCGGCGATGTGCCGTTGGCTCACGGCCTCGCCGGGGGTGAACTCCATGTCCTGTCGCATATAGGCGAGATACGGCGCCACCAGCATCAGATGCCGGACACCCCAACCGCGCGCGGCAGGCGCGGCGATCAGCAGCTCGACCAGGCGATCGTTCGGCTGATGCTGCAATCCACGCAGCACGATGATGTCGACCGGCAACGGCTTGGGCAGGACCAGGCGCAGTTCCCCGTCCGGAAAACGGTGGCGCGTGATCACGCCCAGCGGACGGCCCAACTCACGCGCCAGACGCGTGGCCAACTCCTGTTCATCTTCGAAACAAAGCAGCATCGGCGAATCCTCGCACCAATCGGGACCCGGAGGGCATCCGGCATACCCGGGCTGGGCGAAATGAGCCCGGTGGTTGGGGCGTCCCTGATCAACCCAGGACTCAGGGCCTGGGGAGTGCGTTGTTGATTCGGTCCGAGAGAGCCCCCGCCAGATGGCGGCGATCAAGACCCTCCGTGGGCATCGCCGGCAAGGAACGCACTTCGACCGACAGGTCCTTCGCGGTCAGGATGCGCCACAGGCTCTCCATCAAGGACATCTGACCGATGTACTGCGCGGCGGCGCTGTACGGCACGTTCGGCTGGTGCCAGCGCAGCACCACCGGTTGCAGCGGCGTGTGCGTGCTGATCGCGGCCTGCAGCAGATTGCCGTGCAAAGGCAGCAGCGGATAGCCGGCGCCTGTCGTGCCCTCGGGGAAGACAGCCACCGTCTCGCCAGCAGCCAGCGCCTCCGCCGTCTTGTGCACGACACGCAGCGCGTCGCGCTTGCTCGCGCGCTCGATGTAGAGCGTGCCGACCGCCGTCGCCAGCGCGCCCACCAGCGGCCAGGTCGCGATGTCGGCCTTCGAGACGAAACGCGCCTCCGGCATCACCGCGTGCATCGCGGCAATGTCCAGCCAGGAGATGTGGTTCGCCGTGATCAGCCGCGGCGACGGCGCCTGCGGACCAGGCGCCTCCAGTCGCACGCCCAGCACCCGTAGCAGCTCGGCGGACCACCAGCCGACATGGCGATGCTTGGTCGGCGTGTCGAAACCGCGCCAGCGCACCTGCACGATGTAGACGCCGTGCACGATGTGCGCCAGCATCCGCAGCGCACGCCACACGCCGACCAGCGTCCGCATCAGGCGATCCGCTCGGCTTCGGTGACCAGCGCTTCGTAGGCGACCGTGCCGGCCACCAGCGTGTAGCGCACGCGGCCCGGCAGCTCGAAGCCGGTGATGTCGAACGCGAACGGCGTGTGCTTGCCCTGGCTGACAAGACGCTCCGGCGTCACGGCACCGGTGGCTTCGGCATCGAAGACGACGACGTCGCCGACGCCGCCCTCGACCAGGCGGCCCGCGCTCGCCGCCAACGAGCCGAGCGCGCTGCCCAGCACCTTGACCGGACGAGCGGTGATCGTGTCGAGCGACTGCGCCAGCGACAGTCCTTCGTCCTGACCCCAGCGCAGCGCGAGGCTCAGCAGCAGCTCCAGGCCGGTCGCGCCGGGCGTGGCTTCGGCAAAGGGCAAGGTCTTCTCGTCGGCGGCGACCGGGTTGTGGTCGCTGACCAGCGCGTCGATGGTGCCGTCGGCCAGCGCGGCGCGCAGCGCGTCGCGGTCGCGCTGCTGGCGCAGCGGCGGCTGCAGGCGCATCGAGGAGTTGAAGTAGCCGATGTCGACGTCGGTCAGATGCAGCGAGTTGATCGAGACATCCGCCGTGATCGGCAGTCCGTCCTTATTGGCCTGGCGCAGGAGCTCCACGCCGGCAGCGCTGCTGATTCGGCACAGGTGGACGCGGCAGCCGGTGACGCGGACCAGTTCCAGGATCGTGTGCAGCGCGATGGTCTCGGCCGCGACCGGCTCGCCGGACAGGCCCAGTCGCGTCGCCACCGCGCCACTGGCCGCGACACCGCCGCTCAGCCACGGATCCTGCGCATGCAGCCACAGCGTGTAGCCGAAGCTCGCCGCGTACTGCATCGCGCGCTGCACGGTCAGCGTGTTGCGGATGGGCACGTAGGCCTGCGAGAAACCGACGCAGCCGGACTCGGTCAGCTCGGCCATCTCGGTGAGCGACTCGCCGGCGAGGCCGCGCGTCAGCGCGCCCAGCGGGAACAGCCGGCACCGGCTGAGCTTGCGGGCGCGGAACTTGAGCATGTCGACCAGGCCGGGCTCGTCGAGCGTCGGATCGGTGTCGGGCGGGCAGACGAGGCTGGTGACGCCGCCGGCGGCAGCCGCGGCGAGTTCGCTCTCCAGCATGCCTTCGTGCTCGTGGCCCGGCTCGCGCAGGCGGGCGGCGAGGTCGACAAGACCCGGCGCGACCACGAGTCCGGTCGCGTCGATGACGCGATCGGCGTTGAAGTCGCCGACGCTGCCAAGGCCGACGATGCGGCCCGAGGCGATGGCGAGGTCGCCGACCTGGTCGAGGCCCGAGGCCGGATCGAGCAGGCGACCGTTCTGGATCAGGATTTTCATTGTGCCCTCCAGGTGCTGCGCACCGCCTCCCCGAGGGAGGGTTGATTGTCTTGGGACGGCCCGGCGTCAATCATGCTTCGTTCCCCGCCAGGATGGACATGACAGCCATGCGCACCGCGATGCCGAAGGTGACCTGCGGCAGGATGACGCTGTGCTGGCCGTCGGCGACGGTGGACGAGATCTCCACGCCGCGGTTGATCGGGCCCGGATGCATCACGATCGCATCGGGCTTGGCCAGCGCCAGCTTCTCGGGCGTCAGGCCGAAACTCTTGAAGTACTCGCCAGCGCTGGGCAGCATCGCGCCGCTCATGCGCTCGTTCTGCAGGCGCAGCATGATGATGACGTCGGCACCGCGGACGCCCTCGGCCATGTCGTGGCACACGCGCACGCCCATGTCCTTGAGATCCCCCGGCACCAGCGTCTTCGGGCCGACCGCGCGGATCTCCGGCACGCCCAGCGTCGTGAGCGCGTGGATGTCGCTGCGCGCGACGCGCGAGTGCACGATGTCGCCGACGATCGCCACCGTCAGGTTGGAGAAGTCCTTCTTGTAGTGCCGGATCGTGTACATGTCGAGCAGGCCCTGCGTCGGATGCGCGTGGCGGCCGTCGCCGGCGTTGACCACGTGGACATGCGGCGCGCAGTGCTGCGCGATCAGGTAGGGTGCGCCGGACTCGCTGTGGCGCACCACGAACATGTCCGCGTGCATCGCCGACAGGTTGGCCACGGTGTCGAGCAGCGTCTCGCCCTTGGCCGTGCTGGAGCGCGCGATGTCGAGGTTGATGACGTCGGCGGACAGGCGCTTGGCGGCGATCTCGAAGGTGGTGCGGGTGCGGGTGCTGTTCTCGAAGAACAGGTTGAACACCGATTTGCCGCGCAGCAGCGGCACCTTCTTCACCTCGCGGTCGTTGACCGAGAGGAAGGTCCCGGCCGTGTCCAGGATCTGGTGCAGCACGGCCTTGGGCAGACCTTCGGTGGACAGCAGGTGGATCAGCTCGCCATGCTTGTTCAGCTGCGGATTGCGTTTGCTCAGCATGGGGTCAGTCCTCCTTCACGTCGAAGCTGAAGCGGCCGCCGTCACCCTTGACCAGGCTCAGGCGCTGGTTCGGCGCGACCGCGACGCGGGCGGCGGAGAACACCGGTTCGATCGGCAGCTCGCGGCCGCCGCGGTCGACCAGCACCGCCAGCGTGACGCTCGCGGGGCGGCCGAAGTCGAACAGTTCGTTGATCACGGCGCGCGTCGTGCGGCCGGTGTAGAGGACGTCGTCGATCAGCAGGATGTGGCGGCCCTCGACCTCGAAGGGCAGCTTCGTGTGATCGGCGCTGGCGTTCATGCCCTTGCTGCCGAAGTCGTCGCGGTGCAGCGCGCTGGAGATCACGCCGTGCTGGCCGGCGAGCTTCAGGTCCTGCTGGAGGCGCTCGGCGAGCCAGGCGCCGCCCGACCAGATGCCGACCAGCGCGCAGTCGGGTTGCAGCAGGCGCTGGACGCCGCGCACGAGGTCGGCGTAGAGCGCTTCCGCATCGAGGTGCAATGTGCTCATGGATGTTCCCGGAAGAATTGTTCGAGGATCAATGCCGCGCTCGCGGCATCGAGATCGCGCGCGCCCTGCGACTGGGCTTCCGCGCTGGTATAGCGTTCATCGACTTCGACCACCGGCAGCCGATAGCGGCCGCGCAGTTGCCCGGCGAACTTGAGCGCGCGGGCGGTCATCTCGTGCGGCGCGCCATCGGGATGGCGCGGCACGCCGATGACCAGCGCATCGGGCTGCCACTCCTGGATCAGCGCCGCGATCGCGGCCCAGCGGGCGTCGCCCTGTTCGGTCACGGTCCGCAGCCCGCGCGCGCTCCCCAACATCCGGTTGCCGGTGGCCACGCCGAGACGCTTGATACCGAAATCAAACGCGAGGGGAGCGACGAAGGAGGACGGGGAAGCGAGGCTCATGGCGCTTCCGGGGTTCATGCGTGCCCGGCCTCCTGGCTGAGCATGCGCGGGTCGATGCCGAGCAGCGCGAGCGCCTTGTCGTAGCGCTCCTCGATCGGCGTGTCGAAGATGATCTCGGGCGTGGCGTCGACGGTGATCCAGCCGTTGCGGCCCAGTTCCTCCTCGAGCTGACCGGCGGCCCAGCCGCTGTAGCCCAGCGTGACCAGCACGCGCTTGGGACCGGCGCCGTTGGACAGGGCTTCGAGCACGTCACGGCTGGTGGTCATCTCCAGCCCGCCGGGCACGGCCAGCGTCGCGCTGTAGTGGTTGCCCTGCTCGTCCAGCGCCTCATGCAGCACGAAGCCGCGCTCCGTCTGGACCGGGCCGCCGAAGAACACCGGCCGCGCGGCCATGTCCACATCGGACAGCTCCAGCTCGACCTTCTCGAACAGGTTGCCCAGGGTCAGCGAGATCGGCTTGTTGATGACCAGGCCCAGCGCGCCCTTCTCGTTGTGCTCGCACAGGTAGATGACGGAGCCGGCAAAGGTCTCGTCCACCATGCCGGGCATGGCGATCAGGAACTGGTTGGTCAGGTCGATGCGTTCCTTGGACATAGGGACGGATTCTATTTCACCGACACTCCCTCTCCATGAACGCCCTTGTCTGGTTCCGGCGCGATTTGCGCGCGGACGATCATGCCGCCCTGTTCCACGCCCTCAAGCGCCACCCGCGCGTGTTCTGCGCCTTCGTGCTGGACACGGACATCCTGGACGCGCTGCCGCGCGCGGACCGCCGCGTGGAGTTCATCGTCGACGCCCTGCGCGTGCTGGATGCGGATCTGGCGGCGCTGGCGCCCGGCGCCGGACTGATCGTGCGGCACGGCAGCGCGAGGGAGCAGATCCCGGCCCTGGCGGCGGCGCTGGACATCGGCGCGCTCTATTTCAACCACGACGACGAGCCGGACGCGCTGCGCCGCGATGCCGATGTCGGCGACACGCTGCTCGCACGGGGCGTGCAGGTGGAGAGCTGCAAGGACCACGTCGTCTTCGAGCGCTCGGAGATCCTGACGGGCTCACGCAAGCCTTACGGCGTCTTCACGCCCTACAAGAACGCGTGGCTGCGGGAGATCAATCCGTTCTTCCTGAGCAGCTATCCGGTCGAGCGCTATGCGTCCCATCTGGCGGAGGCGCCCCAGCGCGGCGTGCCGTCGCTGGGCGACATCGGATTCGAGCCAGCCGGTCTCCCCGCGGCGTTGACCGGCGGCAGCGCGGGCGCGCAGCGCCTGTTCGAAGAGTTCCTTGAACGCATCGACCGCTACACCGAGACACGCGACTTTCCCGCCGCGAAGGGTCCCAGCTATCTCAGCACGCATCTGCGTTTCGGGACGATCTCGATCCGCCGCCTGGCACGCGAAGCCTGGCAGCGCGGCCATGCGCCGCAGGCCGGCAAGAACGTCAGCGCGGGCGCGCAGACCTGGCTGTCCGAACTGATCTGGCGGGACTTCTACCACCAGGTCCTGCATCACCATCCGCATGTCGTGGGGGGTGCGTTCCGCCCTGAATACGACCGCATCGCCTGGGCCGGCGGCCCCGATGCGGATGCCGACTTCGAGGCCTGGTGCCAGGGCCGCACCGGCTATCCGCTGGTCGACGCGGCGATGCACCAGATCAACGAGACCGGCTACATGCACAACCGGCTGCGCATGGTCACGGCCAGCTTCCTCATCAAGGACCTCGGCATCGACTGGCGCCGCGGCGAGGCCTACTTCGCCGAAAAGCTGATCGACTTCGACCTCGCCGCCAACAACGGCGGCTGGCAATGGGCCTCATCCAGCGGCTGCGATGCGCAGCCCTACTTCCGCATCTTCAATCCGGTCAACCAGAGCGAGAAGTTCGACCCCGACGGCAAGTTCATCAAGCGCTACCTGCCGCAACTCGCGAAGCTGCCGGCCAAGCTGATCCACGCACCGTGGCTGGCGAAGCCGGCAGAACTCGCGGCCTGCGGCGTCGTGCTCGGGCGCGACTATCCGGAGCCGGTCGTGCGGCATGAGACGGCACGGATGGCGACGATGGCGCGCTATGCCGTGGTCAAGGACCGGGGGTTCTCCGGGGAATGAACGTCACGGGCATGTGAGCGTCATGCTGAGGGCATCGGTGTCCCGTCAGTGCACCACGGCGCTGCCGCTTTCGGGCAGCCGCGTGCCGTGGGCGCGGGCCTCCGCCAGGATGAGCAGTCCGCGTGCGGAGACCGCATCGCGCGGATAGACGGCGAGGCCGACATGGCTGTCCAGCCTGACCTCATGGCCGCCCAGATCGAAGGGGTCGGCCAGCGATTCGCGGATGCGGTCTGTCAACGCTTCCGCCTCCTGCGCCGATCCGCAGCGGGAGACGACCAGCGCGAACTGTTCGTTGGCATGCCGCGCCAGAAGGTCGGCCGGGCCGGCGCAGCCCGACATCCTCCGGCCAATCTCGACCAGCACCGGTGCCGCCGCCGACACGCCCTGGCTGCGCAGCAGCGCCTCCAGCCCCTTCAGCACGACCACCGAGACGGCCACCTTACCGGCCTCGGCATGGACCATGCGCAACACCTGGTCGAGCCGCTCGAGCAAGGCGACCTGTCCGAGCAGGCCGGTCGCGGCATCGCGCAGCAACGGCGACGGCCGCTGCTGCCGCCCGACCACCAGCTCGCTCTGCAGCAGTTCATCGAGATCACCGAAGAGCGTCTCCAGCCCGCTCCCCTTGTCGTAGAAACCATCGGCGCCGGCCTTCATGCACATGTCTCGGTAGGCGTCCATCGCGTGATGCGTGAGCATCAGGATGCGCCCGCGATAGCCCTTGCCGCGCAGCCTGCGCAGCACGTCGATCCCGGTTCCCACCAGCAGGGTCATGTCCAGCAGCACCGTGTCCGGTTGCAGCCAGTCGATCAGCGCGATCGCCTGCGGCGCGGAGTCCGCCTCGCCCACGACGCGCGCGCCGGGCAAGTCTTCAAGCCGGCGTGCCAGGAGCCGGCGGATGGCCGACGAGTCCTCGACGAGAAAGATATCCATGAAGGGGTGCTCCGGATCGACGCGGCGACTGGTTGTCACCGCCTGCCCGGCATCTTGCGCGCGCCCTTGCGACCGCAGCAGCAGCACCGCGCCCAAGCTGGTGTCGGGTTGCCTCCGCAGGGTTTGTCGGGCAATCACCTACGTCTTGCGCCCGATCACTGGATGTCCGTGAGACCGTGCTGGACGCAGTACTTCGTCAGCTCGGTGTTGTTGCGCCAGCCCGTCTTTTCGAGGATGCGCGCACGGTAGGTGCCGACCGTCTTGGCCGACAGGTGCATGGTGTCGGCGATCTCGGCCGGCGTCTTGCCGGCGGCGATCAGCAGCATCACGCGGTGCTCCTGCGCCGACAACTGCTCATGCGGCAGTTGCCCTGGCGTCGCGCCGCTCAGCAGCCCCAGCAGGTGATCCGCCATCGCCGCCGTGACATAGCGCCCGCCTTGCAGCAGGCGCTGCAAGGCGACGACGAGCTCGTCGGTCGCCTTGTCCTTCGGGAGGTAGCCGGAGACGCCCATCTGCAGCAGCCGCGCCGCGTAGGCGGACTCCGCATTGAGGCTCAGCACCAGCACGGGCACGCCCTTGATCGCGCGCAGCATGCGGCTGGCACCCTCGGTCCCGCTCGCGTCGGGCAACGACAGGTCCAGCACCAGCGCGTCGGGCTTGTTCGCCTGGCCGAGTTGCAGCCCCTCGGCGATGGTCGACGCTTCGTCGATCACCGCCTGCGGCCAGTAACCCTGGATCAACTGCTTGACCCCGAGTCGCATGATCGGATGGTCGTCAACGATCAGAAATCTCATCCCAACCCTCCTCGTTCTCCCGCCTCGCGACGGCACCACCGGTGATGCCGTCCGCGCCCCCCGCATCGTCTGCGCCGGCGTCCAGCGGCACCCGGACGTCGATCCGCGTGCCGCGCTGGGGCGCCGGCCCGAACATCATGTCCCCGCCTGCGAGCACGGCGCGTTCCCGCATGTTCCGTAAACCTGACGCGTCCACCCGCACATGGCCGGGGCCCACCCCGTCGTCCTCGATCCTCAATCGGTACTCGCCGTCCTCGAGGCGCGACTCGATCGTCAATTGCTGCGCCTGCGCATGCCGCAGCACATTGGTCGCGGCCTCCTGGAGCAGGCGGAACAGCTGGTTGTGCTGCTCGGGCGTCAGCGCCTCGTCGGACGCGAGGTCGACATCGACGATGAGATCGCTCTGCCGCTGCAGCCCCTGCACGTAGTGCTGCACGGCCGCGGCGAAGCCGAAGTCGTCCAGCAGCGGCGGACGCAGCGTGTTGGCGATGCGCCGCGCCGCGCCGATGACTTCGTCGGCGATGGTCAGCATCTCCTCATGCATCGGTTCCTTGGCCGGCGCGATCTTGCGCGCCAGGGACAGCGCCAGCATCTTGGCCGCCGTGCCGAGCTGGCCCAGCTGATCGTGAACCTCTCGCGCCAGACGGCGCCGCTCCGCCTCCACGCTGCGATCCAGCTCCGCCGCAAAGCTCTGGATCTGGCCGAGCGCCTCGGTCAATTCGCGGGTGCGTTCGACCACGGCGCCTTCCAGTTGCGCGTGACTGTCGCGCAAGGCGCGCTCGGCCTGGTCACGCCGCTCGCGTTCCATCCACAGCGCCGCCATCGCCGCAGCCACCATCACGCCGCCGGCCAAGGGCAGCACCTGCGCCAGCAGCGTCGTCTCCTTCGTCTGGATCGCGACAGCCGATTCGATCCCGTCGATCCGCTGTTGCTGCACGGACTTCAAGCGGCCGAGTTCGCCGCGGATCTCGTCCATCAGCTGCTTCCCCGCCACGTAGGCCTGACGGTCCTTCAGCACCGATTCGCCCTCTTTCCAGCGGCTCTCGACCTGGCGTTCGACCTGCTGGCGGCGCTCGGCGATGAAGCGGTCCAGGCGCACGAACGCCGCTTCCTGGCGGTCGCCCGAACGCGCGAGCGCGGTCTTGAGCTCGGCATAGTGGGCATCGAGGTCGCGTTGGGCGTGCTCGTACGGCTGCAGAAACGCGGCGTCGCCGGTGATCAGGAAACCGCGTGTGCCGGTCTCGAGATCGATCAGCAGCGCATTGAGGTCGGAAATGAGCTGCTGTGTGCGCAACGCGTGGGCGCGCACGTTCTCCTGACGCGTCAATTCGCCAAGACTGCGGTACTCGCCGTAGGCGGTGGCCACGAAAGCAACGCAGCCGGCCAGCAACAGGCCCGCAGCCACCGGAAAGGTCAGCATGCGCATCAAAGGTCCGGGCTTGCGCGCCCGTGTTGGTACAACCCTGTGGACGACGGCATCACAGCGATGACATCCGCGCCGACATCCACCCCAGTGCTTCTGTGGCTCGCGACATGTCGTCGCGCCTCTCTACGGCCCCTCGCATCCGGGGCCGGTGTCGCGTCTCTCTGCGGAGACCGTTCACATGGGCCTAACGCTAGAGGGGTAGCGCCGGAAAAGCAAGTCCCTGCTCACGTGCCGCGTTCCGCGGAAGCCACGTCGACCCGCCGGAGTCCGCGCTCAATACACGACGTACTCGATCGCGGGGTCAGGACTTGACCCGGTCGCACGTCCTGTTCAGGCTCGGATCAAGGGGCTTGCCAGCGTGCGAGCAACGCGCCGTGGCGCCGTTGCCAGTCACGCAGCGGCGCGTCCTCACCGTCCAGGACCAGACGGAGATAGGCCAGGCTCAGTTCACGCGTGGCCGCCTTGACCTTGGGATTGAGGTCGAAGCCACCGGTGTTCATCCGGTCGGTGAAGATACTGTGCGAGCCGCCGCTGAACATCGCCAGCGCCTTGTGCGGACCGCCGGTCGCGTCGAACAGCGCCACACGGTCCGCCGGGCCGCTGTAGTAGCCAGGGATGGTGATCTCGTCGTCGGTGGCGCTGATGTGCAGCGTGGGGATGGCGATGCCGCCCAGGATGGGCACGGGGTCGCCTTCACCGTAGAACGGTGGCGCGGAGATCAGGATCGCCGCCTTGAAGCGCGGATCGGCCAGGGCGGGCATCGACGCGGCGCCCCCCAGCATCCCCGTGGACGCCGACACCTTGGCGCCGGCAAGCAGAAGGCTGGTGTTGGCGCCGTAGGAATGCCCGGCGATCGCGAGCCGTGCCGGGTCGAGCTGAGGACCCAACGGCCCGGCGAGCAGTTGGTCCAGCGCGAAGCGCACGTCCTGCGTGCGGTCGACAGCTTCTTCCGGCTGGGCCGCATGCTGCAGCCGCAGGACCAGATTCAGCGAGTTGGACCAGCCGAAGCCGCCCGTCCACAGCCGGCGATCGCTGCCGATGTGCTGGACGTGCATCGCGACCACGCCGTGGGCGGCCCAGTAGCTGCCAAGATAGCTGTAGCCTCGGCGCGAGCCGCCCATGCCATGCGAGAACACCACCACCGGCCAGCCACCGGCCGGGGCGGCGCCGCTGGGCCAATAGACGCGCACGGGGACCGCGCGATGGCGAGCGGGATCGGTCCAGTCGAAGTCCTGCCAGTGGTGGCTGCCGTCGTCGGCCAGTTGCGCCCCGGGCTGCGCCGGCAGGTCAGGCCCGCTCGCAGGCGAGGGAGAGGCGCAGCCGATGAGCAGCGCCGTGAACGCTGCGACCGCCGAGGCGGCGAGCGCAGTCCAGCGCCACGTCCTGGTCACGATGTCAGAAGAGTTCGACGTCGCTCAGGTGCTTCGCCTCGGACATCGCGCCTTGCGCGACCAGCGTGGCGTGGCTTTGCACCTGGTTCCGTCCCGCGCCCTTGGCGTGATAGACGGCCTTGTCGGCGCGCTCGAAAGCCGCAGCCGGCGAATCGCCGCCGCGGATCTGCGTGAAGCCGATGCTGACCGTGATGCGGCCGACCTGCGGGAACGCGTACTGCGCGGTGTTGTTGCGGAATCGCTCGAAGGCATGGGCCGCGTCGGGCTCGTCCTCGCATCGCATCAGCACGACGAACTCCTCGCCGCCGAAGCGGTAGAGCAGGTCGTTGAAACGGAAGCTGCTGCGCATCAGCCGCGACAGCAACAGCAGGACCTCATCGCCGATCAGATGGCCGAAACGATCATTGATCGACTTGAACAGGTCGATGTCGATGACGCCCAGCCAGTAGCGCGGATGCACGGCGGCATGCCGGCGATCCTCGCCCGTCTCATCCTGCGCGGCGGCCTCGCCCAGCGCGCGCATCGGCAGTTCCGAGACGGCCTTCAGGAAGCTCTCATCGAAGGTCTTGCGGTTGAGCAGGCCGGTCAGGGTATCGCGCTCGCTGTAGTCCAGCAGCCCCTGGAAGTTGTGATAGATCCGCAGCACGCTGGAGACCATGCGCTGCGCCTCGGCCTTGAGGCGGCGCGCGGTGTGCAGTTCCAGCACGCCGACGACCTCGCGCTCGGTGGCGAGCGGGAACAGCGTCACCCACTCGTCGCCCTCGCGCTGCTGCAGCACGCTGCGCTGCGTCAGGCATTCGAGGCGACGCGCGTGCTCGGCCAGTCTGGGCAATGATTCGGGATCGACCCACAGCGAGTCGGCCGTTGCGACCGAGTCGCCCGAGCGCAGCCGTGCTCGGGTCAGCCAGCGTTGCTGGCCGGGCTCGCCGACGCAGCGGTAGATCGCCACCGCGGCCACCGGGCCGTTGAGCAGATCCCGCAGGGCGGTGACGAGCGTGACGTCCATGACATCGCGGTCACGGAAGCCCGTCAGTTCGGCAAGATGGTCGACTACCCCGGACATGGTGTTTGCAGCGTGGAGGGAGGATCCTGGCGCCGGCTTTCCGATGTCCGGGAGGCCGGACGCTACGCCCTCGCCGGCTGGCCGGCGGACAGATGCGAAGTGTATCGGGCGATCAGGCCCAACAGGTGCTCTTCGTCATAGGGCTTGCCCAGGTAATCGTTGACTCCGAGCCGTTGTGCATACTCGCGGTGTTTCTGAGCGATCCGCGACGTGATCATGATCACGGGCAGTCCCGCCAGACGCGCGTCGGCACGCAGGTTGCGGACCAGATCGAAGCCGTCCATGCGGGGCATCTCGATGTCCGACAGCACGACCGTGGGCAACTCGTCACCGCCCAGGCGCTCCATCGCATCCAGGCCGTCCTTGGCCAGGAGCACGCGGTAGCCCTCGCGCTCCAGCAGGCGCTGCGTGACGCGGCGGACGGTCAGCGAGTCGTCGACCACCATCACCAGCGGTGCGAGCTGGACCTTGGCTTCCTCGACCACGACCTGGCGCGCCGCCGCTTCGGCGTCGTGCACGCGCTGCTGCGCAGCGTGGCCGTAGCGGTTGGCCAGCGCCACCGGGTTGTAGATCAGCGCCACGTCGCCCGACGCCAGCAGGCTGATGCCCGCCAGACCCGGCACCTGCATCAGCTGCGGGCCCAGGTTCTTGATCACGACTTCCTGGTTGCCCAGGACTTCGTCGCAGTGCAGCGCCAGACGCTGCTGCGCGCTGTGCACCAGTGCCACGGGCAGCGTCTTGCCATGGGCGAAGCCGCGGTCGCTGTGGCGCATCAGGCCGCCGAGCCAATAGAAGGGCATGCGCTCGCCGGCCGCCATCAGCGAGCCGTCGACGTAAGCCTGCTCCACCGTCTCGACCGGCAGACGCTGCACCGACAGCATCAGCGCCGCCGGCACCGCGACCTTGCGATCGCCGTAACGCAGCACGACGACCTGCGTCAGCGCCGTCGTCAGCGGCACGCGCAGCTCGAAGCTCGCGCCCTGCCCCGCGGTCGACTGCGTCAGCACGTAGCCGCCCAGCGTGTTCACTTCGGAGCGGACCACGTCCATGCCGACGCCGCGCCCAGCCATTTCGGTCAGCGCATCGGCGGTGGAGAAGCCCGGCTCGTAGATGAGGTCCATCAACTGCGAATCGCTGACGTCCTGGCCCGGCTGGATCAGGCCCTGGCTCTCGCCGCGGGCGCGGATCCGCGCCAGATTCAGGCCGGCGCCGTCATCGCTGAAGCGAACCTGGATCTCGTTGCCTTCCTGATGCAGGTTCAGCACGATGCGGCCCACCGGGGCCTTGCCGGCCTGCTGGCGGACGTCCGGCGTCTCGATGCCGTGCACCACGCTGTTGCGCAGCAGATGCTCGAAGGCGCCCGTCAGACGCTCCAGCACGGCGCGGTCCAGTTCGACGCCGCCGCCGCGAATCTCGAGTTGCGCCTGCTTGCCGCTTTCGCGGGAAGCCTGCCGGACGACACGATGCAGACGCTCGCCCAGACTGCTGTCGAACTCCACCATGCGCGTGCGCAGCAGGTCGTCCTGCAGCTCGCGCGTCAAACGGGACTGTCCGGCCAGTTCGTCTTCGCCCGCCGCGACGTTGCGCTGCAGGCCGCGCTGGACCGTCGCCACGTCGTTGACGGACTCGGCCAGCATCCGGGTCAGTTCCTGGAAGCGGGTGTAGCGATCGAACTCCAGCGGGTCGAAGTCCTTGCCGGTGGCCTGCGCGGCTTCCTGTCGAGCGGCGATGCGGGCCTCGGCCTGCAACTCCAGCTCACGCAACTGCGTGCGCAGGCGCTCCAGGTTGTCGTCCAGGTCGGACAACGACGTGCGCATCTGGCCCAGCTCGGATTCCAGACGGGCACGACGGATGGACACTTCGCCGGAGAGCGCGGCCATGCGTTCCAGCAGCGCGCCACGGACGCGCACTTGCGCGGCCGGAGCGACCGGCGCGCTTTCCAGCGGCTGGCCAAGATCAGCGACCTCGCTGAAGTGAGCCCAGTCGATCTCGATGTCGGCCAAGGGTGCCGCCACGACGGGTGCGGGAACCGGCGCCTCTTCGACCGTCGGCACCTCGGCGACCGGCTCAGCGATCGCGGCAACAGGCTCGACGAGGGGTTCGGCAATGGGTTCGGCGATGGGTTCGATCCCCGGTGCGGCCGCAGGTTCTTCAACCGGCACAGTCGGTTCGACCAACTCCGCAATCTCCGCGGCCGGGATCTCCGGTTCGGCAATCACGTCACCGACTGGGGCCGGGATCGCATCCGAACCCTCGGCGGGCGATTCGACGGTCTCCACGGCCTGGACGGACGCGGGAAGCTCGGCGATCGGCGCGGCCGGCGCCATCGGTGCGGGCACCACCGGCGTCGGATTGCGCCAGGTCCGCTGGAGCGTCTTGAAGGTATGTTCCAGGCTGTCGCCGGCGTCCTGCAACGCGAGCAATTGCTCGAAGCGGGGTTCGCCGTCGGCCAGGAGGTGCTCGATCTGCGATTCCAAGCGGTGCGCTTCCTCGCCGAGACGCATCGCGCCGGACAAGCGGGCGCCGCCCTTGAAGGTGTGCAGCACACGCATGCAGGCCGCCGCACGACTGGTGTCCGCCGGCTGGGCCGCCCACTCGCGCAACGCGCCGTGCAACTCACCCAGCAGGTCTTCGGCTTCCTCCTCGAAGATCGGCATCAGTTCCGGCTCGATCTGGTCGGGCTGGTTGAAGTCGAAATCGTCGTCGGTCGCCTCGGCGGCCCGATGGAACGCGGCCTGCGAGGTGGGGAATTCAGGCTCGTCCGGAACGACCGGCGTCACCGGAACGCTCAGCAGGCTGGCCGGCAGCGAGGCGGTGGACACTTCCTCCAGCGACATGGCCAGCAGGCCCTCGTCGCTGTCGGCATGACCGTCGGGCAGCACCGAGCCCGGCTCGAAGGCCTGCAGTTCGACCAGCAGCGCCGGATCGGCTTCCTTCAGGAATCCGGCGGCGAACTGATGCAGCAGGCGGCGGATCTCGTCCGAGGCGCGTTGGAAGAGCGTCGGGTCGCCGACCTCATGACCCTGGGCGCGGCCCAGGGCATGTTCCAGGCAGCGGGCAAGCGTCGACAGGTCGTCGAAGCCGACCGTCGCCGCGCTGCCGGCCAGGCCGTGTGCCAGCGCTTCCGCGTCCTGCGGCAGCGGGGACTGCGGGAGCAGCGACCACTCGGTCAATTCCACCTGCAGACGGCGCGAACGCTCGTCGGCTTCGTTCAGGAAGATGTTGAACAGCGCGATGCTGATGCGCAGCGGGCCGATGACCTTGACACCTTCGTCGCTGTCCTCGGCGTCGACATCCTCGTCGAGCGTCTCGATCGGTGCCTCGGCGGCCGGCGGAGTGACCGCCGTTCCGCCCACCAGGCTCAGCGCCGGCGCGTGCGTCGCGGGCACGGGCGGCGTGTCCAGGTCGAGGTCCGGCAGGTCCAGATCGGACAAGGTACGCGGCGACAGGCCTTCCGGCGGCGTGTCGACCAGCTCCTGCCCCAGGTCCAGCGTCAGCGACAGATCCGGCGCAGACGCCGCATCGATCGCGGTCACCGGTTCGGTATTCAGGTCGGACAGATCCAGCAGGTCCAACGCAGGCTCGTCGACCACGGACGCGACCGGCAGCTCGTCCAGCGGCATCGGTGTCGTGGCCTCGATCTCGACCATCGCCGCATCTTCCGGCCAGCCTGCCGGCAGGTCCATCGTCACATCCGTTTCTTCGACGGACGTCAGCGTCGGCTCCAGGGCCTGAGTCGGCTCGTCGTGGAAGACCGGCGGCTCGACGGCAAGTGGCGACTCGGCTGTCGACGGTGTCGGCAGCGACGACGGCTCGATCACGTCAGCCACGGTCGGCAGCGACATCGTCGTGTCGAGCGCGGGCAGGTCGGCCGCGGACAGCGCGTCCAGGTCGATCGAGGAACGCAGTTCCGGCACCGCCCGGGTCAATTCGGGCAGCTCGCCCGGGAAGTCCAGGGAGAAATCGGCGTGAGGCGTTGCGGGCTCGACGGCGGTGACGATGCCCAGGTCGGCCACCGGCAGCGCCGGCACGTCCAGGCCGGGAAGATCCAATGCCGGCAGATCCAGCGACGGCAGGACCGAGCCCGTCGGAACCGGTTCCGCGTCCAGGCTGGCGAGCAGGTCCAGCGCGGCCCGTTCGTCGGATGCAGGTTCGGACGTGGCCGGCTGCGCAGGCGCCGCGACCTCGTCGGCGAGCGACAGCTCCGGCAGACCGGACAGATCGATGTCATGGACTTCGTCGACGGTGGGAACCTCGACGACTTCAGCCACCTCGGCGACCTCGATCACGTCAGGGACCGAGCCGACCTCGACCACTTCCACCACCTCGATGGCGTCAGGCAGGGCGGCGACCGGCGCGGCTGCGGGGGCGACCGGCTCGGCCGACACCTGCAGCGGCACGTAGCGGTTTTCCAGGCGCAGCGCGTCGGCGGAAGCGCGGAATGGCGCGCTGTGGAAACCGTGCGGACGCCCTTCGGCGATCGCGGCGGCCCAGGCCTGGAAGGCGTCCAGCGCTTCGTTGCTGAAGCGCAGCAGGTCCGAATCGGCCTGCGGATGCTCCGACAGGCGCTGGTTGTACAGCTGCTCGCAGGCCCAGCCTGCTTCGCCGAACTCGTTCAGCCCGACCATGCGCGAGCTGCCCTTCAGCGTGTGGAAGGCGCGACGCGCGGTCGTCAGCTGTTCCTTGTCGCTGCCGTTGCGGGCGAGCGCAGTCATCGCCTCGCGAGCTGTCGTCACGACCTCGGCCGCCTCCTCCAGGAAGATGCCCAGCATCTCCTCGTCGATGGCTTCCTCGGCCTGCGGGATCGGCGCGCTCGGCGCCTGCGCCGGCGGGGCCGCGGGGGCGGCGGCCTCGATGAACTGCTGCAACGACTCGGCCGCATGGCTGCCTGCGGCGTCGCCGCCGGCCGACAACAGCTGCTGCTGCGCCTGCTGAGCCGCCTGCGCCATGCCGAGGTCGTCGGCGGCGCGGGCTTCGTGAGAGATCCGCTCCAGATCGCGGGCCAGATCCTCAGTCGAGCGATCGCCCTGCGCAACCGCTTGCGCCGTGGCCTGCAACTGATCGATCAGCTGGGGCTGTGCCGCAGCTTCCGCAGCGGCCAGTTCCTCCCCGTCCGCCTGCAGTTCGCTTTCGCGGCCCACCAGCGACTGCAGCAGTCCGGTGTCTTCTTCGAAGCGGAACATGCGCTTGGCCAGTTGCGGCTGCACGCTCAGCATGTCGATCAGGAAACCCAACGCGCCCAGGTTGTGGGCGAGCCGGTCGAATTGCGCGCGCGGCCCCGACAGCGTCGGATCGACCTCGGTGTTGGCCAGTTCATCGACCTGGTCGCGCATCTTCAGCGTGGCTTGCGCGGCCTGCGACAGGCCCAGCACGCTGAACACGCCCCGCATCGCCTGCAGCTGTCCCGGCACCGGGATCAGCAGGTCGCGCTTGCTGGGGTCGCGGAAATACTCATCGCACTGGCGCTCGACCTCGGACAGGCTCGCGCGCAGTTCATGGACGACGGAGCCCAGCGTCTGCCGGTCGGCGACGCGGCGATAGAGCTCCTCCATCCAGCTCTCGAGCGCCAGCGGGGCCTCGCCGTGACCCACCGACTCGATGCGGCGGGCCAGGCTCTTCACGCGCTCGCCCTGTTCAGGCTGGTCGAAGGCTTCGTCCTCGAGCGCGGCCTCCAGATAAAGCATCGACGTGGCGATCTCCATCGCCAGCGCCGGCTCGGGCGCGCGGCCCGAACGCAGGGTCGTGACGACGGCGCGGCGCAGCGTGTCGCCCAGCACTTCACCACTCGGGAACAACTTCTGCAGCGACTCGGCGACGTTGGCGAACTGCTCGTCCAGGCCACCCAGCCGGTGGGTCTCGCCTTCGGCGGCAGAGGCCCAGGATTCCTTCGCCGCGACCACGCGACGCTTCGCGGCAGCGACCCAGTTCGGATCGATGCGGCCCAGCGCGTCGTCACGGTAGTCGACGGTGTCGGCCTCGACCAGGCCATAGGCCTGCTGCACCGCGCTCAGGCGCGGCGCGGAGCCGGGCTGCGCATGCTTGGCGGCGGCGGCAAAGAACAGCAGGTCCTTGGCCAGGCGCTCGGAAGGCGCCGCGTCGCTGCCGGCGCGCAGTTGCGCGAGCAGGCGCGAACCGAGCCGCTTGACCAGCGTGTCCACCGGCAGCAGGCCGCGCGATTGAGCTTCGAACTGGCCCGCGGCCAGCATCCACAGCGTCCGCGCGTTGGCCTGGGTCTGCGTCAGCGCCAGACCGGCGCACAGATCGCTCAGCAGCTGCCCTTGTCCCGGCGCCGGCGCGCGCATCTGCTTGAGCAGCAGCGCCTCGAACGGGGTGCGCATCTGCTCGGACGTCAGCGCGCGCACGCCACGGTCCAGCGGCAGTTCGCGCCAGCGGAATTCCTCGGTCCACAGGTCGGCCGGGTGGATCCGACCGGCGCCGTTGAGCTCCTGCAGCGTCTGGTAGGCGGGGAACAGCGCGAGCGAGCTCGGCTGTCCGCCAGCCAGTGTCTTGGCAATGAAGGCGAGCACCGCGAAGTCCGCGCGCTCGACCGCCTCGACCTCGGCGATGCTCACGGCGGCCGGGTTTTCGGCCAGACGGAACAGCGTCGCCTCGGCGGCTCGAAGCAGATGCGCCGCGGCGGGCAGGCTGACGACCGCCAGCACGCCGGCGGCCTGGTGCATCTGCTGGGCCGCGCCTTGCAGGGCGGGACTGGGCTGGCCGTCGCCGCCCAGCGTCGTCGACCGCGCATCGGCATCGCGCAGCACGCGGCGAAGGGCCTTGTGCACCGATTCCAGCGTGCGGCGCAGCTCCTCCTGGACCCAGGCCAAGGGGCTCAGGTCGGCGGGGAACTCGGATTCGCGCGTAAGGTCCATGCTCGCTCTTGTTCTCTTCTAATTGTCGACGCGGTGCGGGGTGATCCCTGTTCTACCGGTGTGGCCGCGTGGCGGGGCCCGTCCGATCAGGACGTGACCTTGAACCGGGCCACCGATTGCTTCAGCGCTTCCGCCGACCGCGACAGCTCATGCACCATCTGGGCGGTGGAACGCGTACCGTCGGAGGTCTGCTCGGTCACCGCGAAGATGTGCTGGATGTTGGCGCCGACCTCGTTGGCGGCGCGCGCTTCGTTCTGCGCGACCGTCGAGATCTGGCCGATCAGGTCGTCCAGGCGACGCGACACCGAGTCGATGTCTTCCAGCGCGCGACCGGCCGCGTCGGACAGCTTCGTCCCCTCGACCACCCCCAGCGTGGAGCGCTCCATGGCGGCCACCGCATCGTGCGTGTCCGTCTGAATGGTCTTGACCAGCGCCGCGATCCGGCGCGTCGCGTCGGCGGAACGTTCCGCCAGACGCTGCACTTCTTCCGCCACGACCGAGAAGCCGCGACCCGCTTCGCCGGCCGACGCCGCCTGGATGGCCGCGTTCAGCGCCAGCACGTTGGTCTGCTCGGTAATGTCCGAGATCAGCTCGGTGATCTCGCCAATTTCCTGCGAGGACTCGCCCAGCCGCTTGATGCGCTTGGACGTCTCCTGGATGTGGTCGCGGATCTGGTTCATACCGCCGATGTTGTTCTGCATCGCCTCCAGACCCTGCTCGGCCGCTTCCCGCGACTGGCGGGCCACGTCGGCGGTCTGCTGGGCCTGCGCGGACACCTGGTTGATCCGGTGCGCCATCTGCAGCACGGCCTCGCCGGTGGCGCGGATCTCGTGCAGCTGTTCGGTCGACGCGGCCAGCAGTTCGGTCGAGGTCTGGTCGACCTGCGCGGTCGTGTCCGTCACCCGGACCGCCGTCGTCTGCACCTGATGCACCAGCGAGCGCAGTTCTTCCACGGTGTAGTTCACCGAGTCGGCGATCGCGCCCGTGATGTCCTCGGTCACGGTCGCCTGGTGCGTCAGGTCGCCTTCCGCCACCGTCTGCAGTTCGTTCATCAGTCGCAGAATCGCGGCCTGGTTCGCGTCGTTGACGCGCTTGGCTTCCTGCTCCTGCGCCTCGGCTTCACGACGCTGTTCTTCCGCCATCTGGGCACGACGCGACTGGTCGGACACGTACAGCCGCAGGAAGCCGACCGAACCGATCACCAGCACCGCCAGCGAGGCCAGCATGGCGATCAGCACCGCCGGATTCAGACCGCCGGCGGATTCCAGGCCGACGCCCAGGTCGTCCAGGTCCTTGCGAAGCAATTCCGAGTCATTGAGCATCGCCGTCTGCGCTTCCCGCGCAGACACCAGGCCCTGCAGGTTCGACAGGATGGCAGTGGCCTGCGAGCGGGTCTGGTCGTACTGCGACAGCAGCACCTTCAGACGTTCGCGCACCTGCGCGTCCTTGGCGCCGTTCAGGCGCAGCTCGGGGTTGCCGTTCAGCAGCGCCTGGGCGATCTCGCGGAACGCGTTCAAGTCCTTGCCGAGCAGGAACACAGCCTCCGGGCTCACGCCTTCCTGCGTCAGGAATTCGTTGGCGGACTTGCCGATCCGCTGGGTCAGCATCACCAGCTGACCGACCGCGGCGACTTCGCCCGTCGGCGCCGAGCTCTGCAGCGACAGCGAGGCCACGGCCTCGGCGCTCTCCAGCAGGTCCGACGACTGCCGGTTGATCGCGCGCAGCGCGGCGCCGACCTGCGTCAACACCTTTTCCTGCGCCAGCATGACCTTGGTGTTCTTGTCGGCGCGCGCCACCATCGGGGCGATCTTCTCGAGCAGCGGATCGACCGAGCCCGGCGCCTTGGCCAGCTCACCGCTGCCGTCGCGCAGCGAGCCGATCACGCCGGTCAGGATCTCCGACGCTTCCTTCATTTCCGGGAACGCGTTCTTGTTGCCCAGCAGCGCGGTCGAGACCGCCTTCGCCAGACGCTGCGACTGCGTCGCTGCCTGACCCGCGCCGCGCACCTGCGCCGCGGAGCGGTTCGAACTGATCAGCGACCAGGACACCGTCAGCGTCGTGCCGATCAGACCGGCGGCCACCAGCGCCGTCAGCAGGCCGGTGCGGCGCTGCTCGGGCTGGCGGGCCACGGCCGGCATCGGCGTCGGCGATTCCGGGGCGGACGCCGAGGGCTGATAGCCCGCGGACGTGTCCTGGAACTCCGGCGTGGGCTGCGCCGTGGTGATGATCGAGGGCTGGAAGTCTTGCGTGTCCTCCGGCGCCGAGCCCGCGTCGGTCTGCGGACCGGCGTCGAAGTCGTCGTTGCCCTCGTTCTTGCCCTTGTTCTTGATCTTGTCCAGGAAGCTCATCTCACCCTCGTTTGATCTCGTTCGTCGAATCGGCGCCTGTGACGGGACCGTCGTCTGGCTATCAGTTCAAAACAATGCGCAGGAATTGCGGATGCTGCGTCAGCGCATCCAGGTCCAGCACTTGCCAGCGCCGGCCCTGCCCGTCGCGCATGCGGGCAGGAGCGAAATCGGGATGGCCGCCCGCATCGGGCTCGGCCTGGAGCTGTTCATCGCCGCGCAAGCCCAGCAGCTGGTCCACCAGCAGCGCGCAGTTGATGCCCAGTTCCGGATTGATCGACACCAGCCGGTGGGCCGATGTCAGCGGGGCCGGGCCCCGCAGGCCCAGGAAGGCCGACAGATCCACGACCGTATGCAGACCGCCCCGCAAGTTGGCCACGCCCAGCATCCAAGGTTGCGTGTACGGGACCGCCTGAAGCGGCACCGGCGTGAAAATTTCGCCGGATTGCTTGAGCGGAAGCAGCAGGCCGAGGCCCGCGCATTCGACCGCCAGCCAACTCGCGGCCTGCGGCGCCTCACGCGCCGCCTGCATGCGCTGCGCCAGCCGTTGTTGAAGTTCGCGCAGCGCTTGCTTGTTGGCCATGATGTCAGCCCAGCGCCTTGATCTTGGCCAGCAGCTCGTCGGCCTTGACCGGCTTGACGACGTAGTCGCGCGCGCCCTGGCGCATGCCCCAGACCTTGTCGGTTTCCTGGTTCTTGCTCGTGCACATGATCACCGGGACGTCGGCATAACGCTCGTCACGGGTGATGGCGCGGGTCAGTTGGAAGCCGTTCTGACCGGGCATGACCACGTCCATCAGGATGAGGTCGGGCTTTTCCTCGGCCAGGCGCTTCATCGCCTCTTCGCCGTTCTCGGCGGTGCGCACGGTGAAGCCGCGTTTGGTCAGCAGGTCGCTCAGCGCGTGCAGCTCGGTCTTCGAATCGTCGACCAGCAGGATCTTGTGGATGGGCATGGGATCTCCCTCTGTCTTGGCTCGTGTCGATTCGCGTCGGTGGATTCGTCGTTCGAGCCAGGCGTGAGCGTCGTTGGATGTCGTGGATGAGGTCGTTGAAAGCGGGCTGTCCGTCGAGCCGGTCAGCCCACCTGGCAATGCTGTCGGACCGCCTGCAGCAGTTGGTCCTTCGTGAAGGGCTTGGTCAGGTAGTCCTGTGAGCCGACCATCCGGCCGCGGGCCTTGTCGAACAGGCCGTCCTTGGACGACAGCATGATCACGGGCACCGACGCGAACTGCGGGTTGCGCTTGATGATGGCGCAGGTCTGGTAACCATCCAGGCGCGGCATCAGGATGTCGCAGAACACGAGGTCCGGCTGGTAATCGCTCAGCTTGGCCAGCGCGTCGAAACCGTCTTCGGCCAGGACGACCTCATGGCCGCCCTGCTTCAGGAAGATCTCGGCGCTGCGGCGGATCGTGTTGCTGTCATCGATGACCAGCACCTTGGTCGCCGTGCGGGGGCTTGCGCTGGAATCCAAGCTCTTCTCCGTATTGTTCAGACAATGGTTGTCAAAGAGATTTCAGGCTCGCGACAGGCGCCGAGCACTGGAAGGAACGCCGGATGATCGAGGACCGGCACCTGGCCGAAAGCTCGATGCGAGGGTCAGATCTGGACCATTTCGAAGTCTTCCTTGCGGGCGCCGCATTCAGGACAGGTCCAGTTCATGTCGACATCTTCCCAGCGCGTGCCGGCAGCGATGCCGTGTTCAGGGTCGCCCACGGCCTCGTCGTACATCCAGCCGCAGATCAGGCACATCCAGGTCCTTGCTTCGCTCACGATGGGTTGACTTTGCATCACTACAATGATCGAAAGATTGTAGCCATGCCCCCGGTCAGGCCCGGGGGGCGGAAGTACCGATGAAACAACAGTCGGTTGCGGTGCTTCTTCACGTTATGCGCACCAGTTCACGGCTTATCGCCGAACCATTCATGAGCCGCCCAGACCCGCACCAACAAGATCCCCAGGACGCCGCCGCGATCGATGACCAGGACTCGCCGCCCCCGGCCTGCGTGATGAGCTTCAACGCGTCCGACCCCAGCGGTGCGGGCGGCAGCGCGGGCGACGTCGCCACCATCGCCGCCATGGGCGCGCACGCCCTGCCGGTCGTCACCGCCATCGTCATGCGCGACACCGCCGAGGTCTTCGACCACCAGACCCTGGACGGCGACTGCATCGTCGAGCAGGCGCGCTCCATCCTCGAGGACGTCCCGGTCGCCGCCTGGAAGGTCGGCTTCCTGGGCAGCGCCGAAGGCGTCTCCTCGGTCGCCGAGGTCCTGTCCGACTATCCCGACGTGCCGCTGGTGGCCTACCTGCCTAGCATCTCCTGGCTGGACGAGGAACAGCAGCAGAGCTACCTCGACGCGTTCCGGGAGCTGGTGCTGCCGCAGACGCTGGTGCTGGTCGGCAACCAGAAGACGCTGAGCGACTGCCTGCTGCCCGACTGGGACGCGGACCGCCCGGCGTCCCCGCGCGAGCTGGCCGTCGCCGCGCAGCAACACGGCGCCGCCAACGTCCTGGTGACCGGCATCCAATTGCCCAACCAGTACATCGACAACGTGCTGGCCAACTCCCAGGGCGCGATCACCGGGGAGAAATTCGAGCGTTTCGAGGCCAGCTTCGTCGGCTCGGGCGACACGCTGTCGGCGGCGCTGGCGGCGCTGCTGTCGGTCGGCTCGGAGCCGCACGACGCCGTCGGCGAGGCGCTCGCCTTCCTCGACCAGTCGCTGGAGGCGGGCTTCCGCCCCGGCATGGGCAACGTCGTGCCGGACCGCTTCTTCTGGGCGCTGCCGCCCGGCGAGGAGGGGGAGGAAGGCGCCGAGACCGCGCCGGCCACCGACGAGATGCCGATCGACGAGCCGCCCAGCCGCGGCCCTCGCCGCATCCATTGAGACCGCCGAGGGCGCCCGCGCGGCGCCCTTGTCCTTTTCCGCCTTGAGTTGGCCGAGCGCCACGCAGCACCGGATTTCCCCATGAGCCAGAACGAGACCCTGTTCGCCCGCGCCCAGCGCGTCATTCCCGGCGGCGTGAATTCGCCGGTGCGCGCCTTCCGCGCGGTCGGCGGCACACCGCGCTTCATCACGCGCGGCGAAGGCGCCTACATCGTCGACGCCGACGGCAAGCGCTACATCGACTACATCGGCTCCTGGGGCCCGATGATCCTGGGCCACGGCCATCCGGCGGTCGTCGAGGCGGTCCAGAAGGCCGTGCTGGAGGGCTTCTCCTTCGGCGCGCCGACCGAGCGCGAGGTCGAACTGGCCGAGGAGATCCTGGCGCTGGTCCCCAGCTGCGAGCAGGTCCGCCTGGTCAGCTCCGGCACCGAGGCGACGATGAGCGCGATCCGGCTGGCCCGCGGCGCGACGCAGCGCAACAAGTTCATCAAGTTCGAGGGCTGCTACCACGGCCACACCGACGCGCTGCTGGTGAAGGCAGGCTCGGGCCTGGCGACCTTCGGTCACCCGACCTCGGCCGGCGTGCCAGAGGCGACGGCGCAGCACACCATCGTGCTGGAGTACAACAACGTCGCCCAGCTGGAAGAGGCCTTCGCCCTGCACGGCCCGGAACTGGCCTGCGTGATCGTCGAGCCGATCGCCGGCAACATGAACTTCGTGCGCGCCAGCGTGCCCTTCATGACCCGGATGCGCGAGCTGTGCCGCGAGCACGGCGCCCTGCTGGTGCTGGACGAGGTGATGACCGGTTTCCGCGTCGGCCTGCGCAGCGCGCAGGGCGTGTACGCCGACCTGATCCCCGGTTTCGTGCCGGACATCAGCGTGTTCGGCAAGGTCATCGGCGGCGGCATGCCGCTGGCGGCCTTCGGCGCGAGCCGCGAGATCATGCGCCACCTGGCCCCGCTGGGCGGTGTCTACCAGGCGGGCACGCTGTCGGGCAACCCGGTGGCGACCGCCTGCGGCCTGGCGACGCTGCGCGAGATCAAGAAGCCCGGATTCTTCGATGCCCTGTCGGCGCGCACGCGCCGTCTGGTCGACGGCCTGAAGACCGTGGCGGCCGAGAACGGCGTGCCGTTCAGCGCCGACAGCGAAGGCGGCATGTTCGGCTTCTTCCTGATGCCGGAGCTGCCGCAGAACTACACGACCGTCATGACGACGGACAAGGAGCGCTTCAACCGCTTCTTCCACGCGATGCTGGACGCCGGCGTGTACCTGGCGCCGGCGCTCTACGAGGCCGGCTTCGTGTCCGCCGCGCACACCGATGCGGACATCGACGCCACGCTGGAAGCAGCCCGCGCCGCACTGCGCTGAGCGCGTCGGCAGACCGGGCGGGCGGCCCGGTTGCCGGTTCGGGAAAGCCTGGCCTCGGCAAACACTGAGCCAGCCCTGTCGCGATCCTTTCAAACCGCGACAGGCATTACGCTTGCTTACCGATTGGTACAGCAGCTGAGAGACAGACATGCATATCCACATCCTTGGCATCTGCGGCACCTTCATGGGCGGCCTGGCGGCCCTCGCCCGTGAAGCCGGCCACACGGTGACCGGTTGCGATGCCAACGTCTATCCGCCGATGTCGACGCAGCTCGAGGCCCTCGGCATCGAGCTGATCCAGGGCTTCGGCGCGGAACAGCTGGCCCTCAAGCCCGATCTGTTCGTGATCGGCAACGTGGTGACGCGCTCGTCCGAGGGACGCTTCCCGCTGATGGAGGCCATCCTCGACGCCGGCCTGCCCTACACCAGCGGACCGCAATGGCTCGCGGAGCACGTGCTCCAGGGCAGGCACGTGCTGGCGGTCGCCGGCACGCACGGCAAGACCTCGACGAGCTCGATGCTGACCTGGATCCTGGAATCGGCGGGCCTGGCGCCGGGTTTCCTGATCGGCGGCGTGCCGCAGAACTTCGGTGTCTCGGCGCGCCTGGGCGGCGGCAGCTTCTTCGTCATCGAGGCCGACGAGTACGACACCGCCTTCTTCGACAAGCGCAGCAAGTTCGTCCACTACCGCCCGCGCACGGCGATCCTGAACAACCTCGAGCACGACCACGCCGACATCTTCCCGGACCTGACCGCGATCGAGACCCAGTTCCACCACTTGGTGCGAACGGTGCCCGCATCGGGGCGGCTGGTCGTCAACGCGCGCGAGGAAGCGCTGCAGCGCGTGCTGTCGCGCGGCTGCTGGAGCGAGGTGCAACGCTTCGGCGCCCGCAAGGAGGAGCCCGGCGCGCTGCGCGCGCGCGGCGAGCCTCAGTCCTTCGACGTGCTGCGCGGCAGCCTGAAGGTCGGCCACGTCAACTGGGAGCTGCTTGGCGAGCACAACCAGCTCAACGCGCTGGCGGCGATCGCCGCGGCGGAGCACGTCGGCGTCGATGCCGGGCAGGCAGCGGCATCGCTGGACAGCTTCAAGAACGTGCGCCGGCGGCTGGAACTGCGCGGCGAGGTGCGCGGCATCAAGGTCTACGACGACTTCGCGCACCACCCGACGGCCATCCACACGACCGTCGACGGCCTGCGCCGCCGGATCGCGCCGCAGGAACGCATCCTGGCGGTCTTCGAGCCGCGTTCGAACACGATGAAGCTGGGCACGATGAAGGCGCAACTCCCCTGGGCGCTGGAGGAAGCCGACCTGAGCTTCTGCAACCAGGACGGCCTGACCTGGGACGCACGCGAGGCACTGGCCCCGCTCGGCGAGCAGGGCCTGGTGGGCGCGAACGTCGACGACCTGGTGGCGATGGTCAAGCGCGCGGCCAAGCCCGGCGATCATGTGCTGTGCATGAGCAACGGCGGCTTCGGCGGCATCCACGAAAAGCTGCTGGACGCGCTGAAGTAAACCGGCGATCCTGCGCCGCCGGCCCGGTTTGCATCGGCGGCGGATGGGCACGCCGCGTGCCGATCCGGCGATCCCCGCCCCCTGCAAGATCCTTCAAGATTCCCGAGGAGCGACTTCACGATGAGTGGTCCTGGCAAGCTGGTGCCTGCGCTGCAGAACCGGTCCTTCCTGTGCCTGCTGGCGCTGGTGACGGTGGCGTTCGGCTGGATCGTGTGGCCGATGATGAGCGCGATCCTGTGGGGCGTGGCGCTGGCCATCGTGTTCCAGCCGCTGTATCGCAAGCTGCTGCGCAAGACGAAGCGGCCCGGGCCGTCGGCGGGGCTGACGATCCTCGTGATCCTGCTGCTGGTCGTGCTGCCGATGACCTACGTGATGGGCGCGCTGGTGCGGGAGGCGGCGGTCGTCTTCGAGATGGTCAAGTCCGGCCAGTTCAACTTCAACACCTATGTGGCGCAGATCTACGCGGCGCTGCCGTCGTGGCTGCTCGACGTGCTGGAGCGGCTGGGCCTGCACAACCTGGCGAACCTGCAGGAGAAGCTGGGCAGCGCGCTGAACCAGGGCAGCCAGTTCATGGCGACGAAGGCGCTGGGTTTCGGGCAGGACACCTTCGATTTCCTGGTGAGTTTCTTCGTGATGCTCTACCTGCTCTACTTCCTGCTGCGCGACGGCGAGCAGCTCTCGACGCGCATCCGCGATGCGCTGCCGCTGCAGGACTCGTACAAGCGCCAGCTGGGCGAGAAGTTCCGGACGGTGATCCGCGCGACGGTCAAGGGCAACATCGCCGTGGCGGCGATCCAGGGCGCGCTGGGCGGTATCGCGTTCTGGGTGCTGGGCATTCACGCGCCGGTGCTGTGGGCGGTGCTGATGGCCTTCCTGTCGCTGCTGCCCGCGGTCGGCGCGGCGCTGGTGTGGGCGCCGGTGGCGATCTACCTGCTGTCGACCGGGCACGTCGGCTCCGGCATCGGCCTGATCGTCTTCGGCACCGTGGTCATCGGCCTGGTGGACAACCTGCTGCGGCCGCTGCTGGTCGGCAAGGACACCAAGATGCCGGACTACGTGGTGCTGCTGTCGACGCTGGGCGGGATGGCGGTGTTCGGCATCAACGGCTTCGTCATCGGCCCGCTGATCGCGGCGATGTTCATCGCGGTCTGGGACATCGTCGCGGCCGAACGGCGCTATCCGGTCGGGGACAACCACTGACCGGCCAGCGCCCGCACCAACGAATAAGGCCGGCTTTCGCCGGCCTTTGCGTTGCTGGGCGTGCGACCGCGAGGCCGCTCGCCTGGCATCACGTCCGCGTCATCGTCGCCTTCAGCACGCTGCTGAGGAAGTCCAGGCTTTCCGCCAGGTGCGCGCGGGTCTCGATCGAGCCCTTGCCCTGCGCGGCGCGCAGGTCGCTCTGCAGCTGCACGGCGTGCAGGCGCAGCACCGCGTAGGCATCGGCGAACTGGCCTGAGGCCGCGCCGCTCTTGGTCAGGTTGGCCTGGATGCGACGCAGGTACTCGCGCTGCAGGTTGCGGCGCAGCGGATCGATCTCCGCGCCGGTCTTGAGCTCGCTCCAGATCGAGGCCTGCAGCGTGCCGTAGACCTCGCCGATCGTGATCAGGCCCTTGCGCTGCGACACCGGCACGTAGGCCGGCAGCTCCATCAGGCGGATCGCCGTCTGCGCCTGCAGCAGCCGGTCCAGCGACCCCAGCTGCACCCGCGCCACCGCCGCCGGGATGTTCACGAAGCCCGCGCGCATGAACTCGACATAGTCGGTCGTGATCGAGGTCAGGAACTCCGGCTTGAAGCGGAAGCTGTCGGCGCTGAAGATGCCCTGCGCCAGGAAGCGCAGCGCCTCGCGCTGCTTGGCCGGATCGACCGGCCGCATCGCCGCGACCGACGCGCCCGGCACGTCGCGGTGCGTGTACATGCCGCCGACGTACTTGCCCACCAGGTCCGACGCGCGCGCCAGCTGGTTGAAGCCGCTGGCCAGTTGCCGGCGCTGGCGCAGCGGATCGTCGCCCGCTTCTGGCGTCCGGTTCTGCACGCGCGTCCACAGCTCCTGCGTCAGCTTCAGGCGCTTGCGGAAGTAGGCCATCGGGTCGTCGCCGAGGTCGAAGCGGTTGATCGTCGGATCCATGCCGTCGAACGGACCGAAGCCGCCGGCGTCGGTGTCGTCCGCGTACGCATGACCCGGCAGCGTGTTCTGCGCGGCGACGCGCTTGAGCTCCGCCTCTTCCTGCTCCTTGGGCACCTGCTTGTAGGCGTACTCGATCGCCCAGTAGTCGTAGGTGCCCAGCGTCGTGTTGTTGTAGGTGGTCGGCGCCTCGCCCTCCAGCGGGATGTTGTAGGCGTTGTAGTCCATCACCGAGGCCGACAGGCCGTTGGCGTCGGTCCAGGCCTTGTCCTTGAGCTGCGCCTGCGTCACCTGCGTCGAGGCCTTGAAGTTGTGCTTCAGGCCGAGCGTGTGACCCACCTCATGCATGATCACGTCCTTGATCCGGGCCTGGATGAAGGCGTCGGCTTCGGGGCTGTCCGGCGCGATGTCGCCGCGAGCCTCGAGCACGTCCAGCGCGAAGTCCATCTCCGCCGCCGCGTCGTGCGCGTAGGTGCAGTAGGTCGCGTTGCGACCCTCGCGCCAGCCCTGGTTCAGCGCGGCCAGCGCCTGCGCCTCTTCCGCCAGCGTCGACACCTGACCGCCGGCCATGCCGCGCGGCGCGTCTTCCGCGATGAAGGCGCGGCCGCCGCGGGCGAACACGTCGCTCATGCCGATGTCGGCGTCCAGGATCTCGCCGGTGCGCGGGTCCAGATGGCTCGGGCCGATCGCGAAGCCCACGTCGGAGCCGACGAACCAGCGGATCGACGCGTGCGACGCGTCCATGTTGTCCCAGTCCGCGTCATCGGGCTGCTGCTTGGCCACGACCGCGTTCTTGAAGCCGATCTTCTCGAAGGCCTTGTTCCATTCCAGGATGCCGGCCTCGACCGCGGGGCGGTACTTCGGCGGGATGTTCTTGTCCATCCAGTAGGTGATGGGCTGCACCGGCTCGGACAAGGCCGCCGCCGGGTCCTTCTTCTCCAGGCGCCAGCGCGCGATGTAGTGGACGCGCGGATTGGGCTTGGCGTCGTCGCTCAGGTCGGTGAAGGACTCGGTGAAGTGACCCAGGCGGCCGTCGGCGCGGCGCGTGGCCATCTTCTCTTCCGGCAGCGCGCGGAAGTTGTAGACGAAGCCCATGAACATCGAGCGCGGATCCGGCAGCGCCTGCGGCGGCGTCGGCATCGGGACCGGCGGAGCCACCAGCGGCGGCGCGGGGATGCGCGGCGTGAAGTAGTGGACCTTGGCGTTCAGCGTCGTGAGCTGCGCGTCGGCGCGGGTGTGCTCGAAGTACGAGTTGCCGCGGTCGACGTTGTAAGGCAGCCGGTAGGCCATTTCCAGGCGCGTGGACATGCCGGGGATGTCGCTCAGCAGCAGGCCGGCGTCGACCAGGAAGGCCTTGCGCTCGGGGTGGTCCGCGCTGGCGACCGGACCGGCCGCGATCAGGCTGGGCGAGAACGCCTCCTCGCCGGCGCGCTTGCCGCCGCCCTCGGCGCGGAACGCCGTGTTCAGCGCGATCAGCTGGATCGAATTGCCGACGCGGCGCCACTCGGCCAGGATCTCCGGGCCCATCTGGCTGGCGTAGAAGCCGCGCTCGCCGATCGAGCTCGTGATGTTGATGGTGAACAGGAAGGGCTTGTTCAGCATCGCCCGCGGGATCTCGAGCCAGACCTTCTCGTCCTTGCGCAGGATCGGGAAGAGGCCGTCGTCGCGCTTGGTGTCGCGGCTGACTTCGGCGAAGGGCTTCGGCGCGGTCGGATCGGCGGCGGGACGCGGCGCCGTCATCGGCGACGAAGCGCCCGGCTGGCCCGGTGCCCCCGAGGCGGCGCTGGCCGGCGGCTGCGCCGCCTGCGCAGTCGGCGCGGTGGTGGAGGTGCCGGCCGGGCCGGTCGTGGCGCAGGCGGTGAGCAGCAGCGCCGCGGCGGCGATGGCCGTCAGCTGGATCGTGTCCCTGTGGATCATGGATCGATGTGGTCGTGGGTCCGTCCTGGAGGGGCCGGACCGAGTTGAGAAAGCGGGCGTTGCGGTCGTTGCGCCGCATGGGCCCCGGTGAAGCGGGCAATGTGCGGGGCCGGGGCCCTCGCGTCAATGCGCACTAACGAGCGCGCAGCCCCTGCGAATCGCGCGCTTGGCGATGATCGCCCACGTCGACGTCCGCCCACCCGTGCCGGAAGTGACCCGGCCACCCGGCGCGGGGGGTGCCGCCTACACTGCCCCGCCATGAGTCCCCCCTCCTCCGCTCCGGCCGCGCAGCCCTCCCCCACCGAGCCCGCCGTCGCCCGTCGCACCCACCTCCTCTACCTGCACGGGTTCCGCTCGTCGCCGCGTTCGGCGAAGGCCTTGCGGATGGCGCGATGGACGGCGGAACACCGTCCGGACCTGGTCTTCGTGTGCCCGCAGCTGCCGCCGTCGCCGCGCGAGGCGATGGCGCTCGTCGACACGCTGATCCGCGACTGGCCGCGCGACACGATGGCCGTGATGGGAAGTTCGCTCGGCGGGTTCTATGCCACCTGGGTCGCGCAGCACACCGGCGCGCGGACCGTGCTGCTGAATCCGGCTGTGGATCCGGCCCGGGACCTCGCCCACTACATCGGCGAACAGACCTGCTGGCAGAACCCGGAGGAGCGCTTCTTCTTCCGGCCCGAGTTCGTCGACGAACTCGTCGCGCTGAATGCAGGCGCGCTGGCGCATCCCGACCGGATGCTCGCGGTGATCGCCAAGGGCGACGAGGTGCTCGACTGGCGCGAGATGCACGCGCGCTACGCGTCCTGCCGGATCAAGCTGCTCGAAGGCAGCGACCATGGCCTGGCCGACTTCGACGACTACCTGGACGAACTGACCGCCTTCCTCGGCCTCTGACCGGCGATTGGAAGTGCTTCAGCGCAGCTGCAGCAGGACGCTCCAGTGCTGCTGGTTGAGATCGGACTTCTCGCAGGTGACGTCCTCGGCGCACGGGCTGCCGGGACGCGGCCGGTTCGTCGGGGCGCTCGCGTAGTGGCGACGGGACAGCAGGCCCGCCTCGTTGACCATCAGCTGGCGACGGGTCACGGCCTGCAGCACGTTGCCGCCGATCGATTCGATCTTCAGCGCGCGGCGGTCGACCGACACCACGACATCGCAGTGCGACTTGGTGCGGTTGTCGATGCGATCGGCCAGGGCCTGCCAATCCGCGAAGGTATCGAGCACCGGCCGGCCGCGCGAGTAGCAGATCAGGTCGCCGACGCGCGGCGCGGTGCGCCGGATGTCGCAGGCGCGGAAGGCGTAGCCCGGCGTCTCGCGCAGCGCGCCGCCGATGTAGACGGCGTGGGCGCCGGAGAAGTGGAAGGCCTGGTCGCTCAGCCCCGCCTCGTGCATCACGAACGAGATGAACGCGCCTGACCATGGCGAATCGGAGATGGCGGTCCGCACGAGCGCCTCGCGCATCTGCTCCGCCTGCGGCGCGTCTGCCGGCACGGCGGCGAGCAGCGGGCCCAATGCGTCGACGCGGCTCCTGCCGGCCGACACCGGATCGTCGAGCAGGTCCGGCGCCCACTTGAGGTCGCGCTGGCCGAGGAGGCCGGGCCGATGCTGGTCCAGCGTCTGCCAGTAGTGCCACACACGTCGCCATGCGTAGCGATCGGCGGGCGGCGCGACATCGCCATCGGCGGCGCGCAGCGGTTCGGTCTCCGTCTCCACCGAGCCGAACTTCCACAGATGTCCGCGTGCATCGATGCGATGGCCGTTGAAGCGCTGGTACTCCTGCATCGCGATCGACGCGATGCGCGCGCCGACGTCGGGGGCCGCGCCGGGGGCCTCGCACGACTGCGCGGCGGCGAGCGCGGGAACGAACGCCGTTGCCGTCGCGAGCACGGCGTGGACAAGGCATCGAAGCGGCGGGAAGGTCATGGCGGCGCGGCGGCGTGAAGTCGCGCGCATTGTGGGAGCGCCCCGGGACCATCGGTCATGCCAATCGGCGGGACGGTCATTCCCGGCGGCTATCGCCGGTCTCGCCCGCGCACACGTCCCGGCGGGACATGCCGTCGCCGCTACTTCCTCCGGCCCGTCGCCTTCAGGAGCAGCAAGGTCACCAGGCCGGTGAGCAGCACGATCAATCCGACGACGACCCAGAACCCGTGCGGATGCGCCAGCAGCGGCAGCCCGCCGACGTTCATGCCGAACAGGCCGCTGATCAGGTTGATCGGCAGCGCCAGCACGGTGACCATCGTCAGCACATACAGCGTCTGGTTGTTCTCCTGCGCGACACGTGCGGAGGTCTCGTCCTGCACCGCGCGGATCCGCTCCTGCAGCGCCTGGATATCGCGCAGCACCAGCGCGAATTCCTCGCTGGCCTGCTGCAGCTGCTGCTTGTCGCGCTCGGCGACCCACTCCGGCGGATTCGACAGCATGCGCAGCAGCGCGCTCGGCTCCGGCGCCAGCAACCGCTGCAAGCGCACCATCAGCCGCCGCAGCGCGGCGACCTCGGAACCGTGGCCGGCATGACGCCCGGCGAGCAGCGCATCCTCGATGTCGTCGACCCGCTCGGTGGCCTGGCGCACGATGCGCTGGAGCTCATCGGCCTGGTCGCGCAGCAGGTGGTCGAGCAGCGCGACGCTGGACCGCGGCCGGTCGCCTCGCTTGATCGCCATCCGCAGCCGATCCACCGAGCGAAGCGGCGCGCGCCGCACGCTCAGTACCAGGTGCTCGCTGACCTGCATCCACAGCGTCGAGACATCGCCCACGTCGAAGGCGAAATCGAAGGTCACGTCGTTGAGCACGGCGAACAGGTGGTCGCCGACGCGCTCGATCCGCGATGAGCGCGAGCCCTGCTGCTGCGCCTCGTCGAAGCTCTCCGCCAGCGCGGCATTGCGGCGCAGCCAGGGCAGCGCGCCCGCATGCGCCAGGTTCAGGTGCAGCCAGAGATAGCCGCCGTCCGGCTGGGAGAGCCGGGCCTGGGCCTGCGCCAGCGTCGGCAGCGCCTCGGTCGGCCGGTCCGGATGGATCCAGAAGCCGCAGATCAGGCCGTGCTCGTCTCCGCCATACGGGCCGGCATAGGGACCGGTCAATCCCCCCGGGAGCTGCGTCGTGTCATTCATCGCCATCGGCGGATGGTAGACGCGCGATCGCCTCTCCCATGCGGACCCGCTGCCCGGTCTGCAAGCCGGCCGACAGGTTCACGCCCGGCGGCAGGAACACGATGATCGTCGAGCCCTGCTCGAACCAGCCCATCTCCTCGCCGCGCGCGTGATCGTGGCCCACCTCGAAGCGATGCGGACCGGGGTGGTCCGGGCGCAAGGTCAGGTCCAGCGCATGCAGCCGCAGGCTGGCCACCAGGATCGCCGCCACCGGCACCAGCGCGATCGGCGTGCCGTCGGGCAGCGTGCATTCGACGGCGGCACGGACGTTGCGGCAGAACAGCCGCTCCACGCGCTTGAGCGCGATCGGATTGACGTTCCAGGTATCGCCCGCGATGTGCGTGACGCGATGGATGCGCAGGTCGGCCGGCGCGTGAAAGCGGTGGTACATCGCCGAGGTCAGCCGCAGCGTCACATAGGTGCCGTTGAGATAGGGCGCGGCGCGCGTGGCATCGCCGAACAGGTCGGCGATGCGGTAATCCATGCCCTTGGCCTGCAGCGCCATCCCGCGCGTGACCGGACCGTGCGCCCCGACGATGGCGTCACAGGGGCTCACGATCGTGGCCGGCGCCGGGTCGACCGGCCGCCGTCCCGGCTTCAGCCGGCGCGTGAACACGTCCCGCAGCGAGCGGTAGCCGTGGGCGGGCGGCTCGGCCTCGCTCAGGTCGAGGTCGGTGAACATCCGCCAGACCGCGACGCTGAAACGCGTCAGCGCCGGGCTGTCGATCCGGGCGTACCGGCCCATGAAGCGGGTCAGCGCCAGGCGGGGCACCCGGTTGGTGAGGAGGAAGTTGAGGGACTCCTGCTGGGTCAGACGGTCGCGAAAGCGGGCCAGTTTCATTGACATGTCAATTCCGTCGGATACACCCCGGTAATTTGCCAACGCTGTGTGACAGCTGAACGAGGCTCCGGAGGCCCATGCCCATGTCGACGACGTTCTTCACCTTTGACCTGTTGCCCGTCGCCGCGGCGGCGGCGGGACTGTTGGCGCTGTACTACGCGCCGACCGGCTGGCGACGCCTGCAGCTCTCCCGCGCGAAGCATCCATCGCTGGCGGGTCACTCGCGCATGGCGGTGCGGCTGGCCCGCCTGATGCCGACGCAGCGCTTCGACGACGCGCACTTCTTCAACGCCGACGACGCGCCGGCCGACATCGTCGCGACGCGGCGGTCCAGCTTCGCCGCGCTGTCGCACACGCTGAAGACGCGCCACGCGCGCAGCATCGCCGCGACGCAGTCGATGAAGCCGTCGCTCCCCGACCTGCAGTTCACCAGCAGCTACCGGGTACCGCCGTCGTTCAGCCCGCTCGTGCAGCGCGAGCTGCCGCTGGGGCCGGTGATGGTCGCCAGCGACGGCCACTGGCTGACCGACTTCGACGGCGAGCGCTTCATCGACCTGGCCGGGAGCTACGGCGTGAACCTGTTCGGCTACGCGTTCTATCAGCGCTGCATCGCCGAGGGCGCGGCGCGCGTGGACGCGCTGGGACCGGTGCTCGGCGTCTATCACCCGCTGGTCGAGGACAACGTGCGCCGCATCCTGTCGCACGCGCGGATGGACCAGCTCTCCTTCCACATGTCCGGCACCGAGGCGGTGATGCAGGCGGTGCGGCTGGCGCGGTACCACACGGGGAAAACGCACCTGGTGCGCTTCTGCGGCGCGTACCACGGCTGGTGGGACGAGGCGCAGCCGGGCCCCGGCAATCCCTTGCCCGCCGAGCGCACCTACACGCTGCGCGACATGCATGAACGCAGCCTGCAGGTGCTGCGCACGCGGCGCGACATCGCCTGCGTGCTGGTGAATCCGCTGCAGGCGCTGCATCCCAACAAGCCGGCGCCGGGCGACGGCTCGCTGGTCGACAGCTCCCGCCGCGCGTCCTACGACAAGGCCGCCTATGCCGCCTGGCTGCGCGAGCTGCGGCAGGTCTGCACCGAGCGCGGCATCGCGCTCATCTTCGACGAGGTGTTCATGGGCTTCCGCCTCGGCGCGGGTGGCGCGCAGGCCTACTTCGGCGTGCAGGCGGACCTGGTGACCTACGGCAAGACGCTGGGCGGCGGCCTGCCGGTCGGCGTGGTCTGCGGCCGCGCGGCTTGGATGAAGCGCTTCCGCGACGAACGTCCCGCCGATGTCTGCTTCGCGCGCGGCACCTTCAACACGCATCCGTACGTGATGGGCGCGATGTCGGTGTTCCTCGACGCGCTGGAGGACCCCGACCGCCTGCGTCAGCTCGATGAACAGGACGAGCAGCAGGATGGCCGGCGCGCGCGCTTGAACGCGGCGCTCGAGGCAGAACAGCTGCCGCTGCGCGCGGCCAACATGTCGTCGATCTGGACGCTCTATTACACGGAGCCGTCGCGCTACAACTGGATGCTGCAGTACTTCCTGCGCGAGCAAGGCCTGGCACTGAGCTGGGTCGGCACGGGCCGGCTCATCTTCAGCCTGGACTTCAGCGACGCGGACTTCGACGAAGTCCAGCGCCGCATCGTCGCCGCGGCCCGTGCGATGCGCGGCGGCGGCTGGTGGAGCAACCCGGCGCTGCCGACCAACAAGGCGATCAAGCGCCGGCTGCTGATGGAGACGCTCGGGCTGCACAGCTGACGATCACGGCGAGTCAGCCATCGACCAGGGGCGGCAGGCATCCCCCGCGAATCCCCCATGACTCCCCAATGACTCCCCACAAAGCGGGGCGCCTCGACATTCATTGACGAATGTCAGAGCGCCCCGTTGTCCTGGGCGCCGCGCGATTCCTAGACTGCTCCGCCTTGCATGCGCATTTGCGTATGCCATTGGGAGTTGTCACATGTATTCCGCCTATTCGATTGCCAATGCTTTCATCGAACGCGCGCTCGCTCGCCGCATTCCGGATCTGTCATCCATGAAGCTGCAGAAGCTGATGTACTTCGCGCAAGCGCACCACCTCAAACGCTGGGGACGCCCGTTGTTCGAAGACACCTTCACGCGTGGGCGATTTGGTCCGATGCTGCCTTCGATCCTGCACCAGGTGAAGGCCTATGGGACACGACCGATCACCCAAACGATCCGGGCACTCTCCGGAGACAACGATCGGGACAACTGGTGCACGCCGACACTGCCATCGAAACACGTGGACGCGCACCACTTCATCGACCAGATCACTGGTCTGTATGGCGGTCGCTCCGCTCAAGCCCTGTCCGATCTCACTCATCTGCCCGGTTCGGCCTGGTCGCACGGGGGAGCGGACGGCAGCCCCATCTCGAACGCCATGATCCGGAACGATCCGACCCTGTCGGGAGAGTTCAATGTCTGAGCAGTCCGATCTCGACCACATGGAGCCCGCCCCTTCGATCGACGATGATGACGACGGCGGCGACGGCATGCCCGCCCAGATCACCGCCGACATGAAGGCGAATCGGCAACTGCGGCGTCGCTACGCGGGCCGGGCCTATGGCCTTGCGACAGGCTGTCTCTGCATGTGGTCTTTGCTGCTGTCCGCGCAAGGCGTCGTCAAGACAGTGACTGGCATCGAGATGTGGTCCGACCAGGTCCTCATCGCCATCACCACCGGCGTCACCGTCAGCGTGCTGGCGGCGTTCCTGGGAGTGATCCGAGGGCTGTTTCCGGGGAAGGACGAGCGCGCTCCCGCGCCTCCTTGACCACCTCCTCGATCGCCTTCACGACGACCTCCGGCTTGTCCCGCTGGATGTAGTGACCCGATCCCTCGACCGGCTGAAGTTCCTTGCCGCCGACCAGCGGCAGCCAGTTCGGCTCCAGGTTGTGCACCATCGTCTCGAACCCGCTCGCCATTTCCGTCGGCGAATAGACCGTGCGCGTCAACACCCGCACCGGCACGTTCGGCCGCGGCTTCTGCCACAGCGTGTCGATGCAGTCCTGCTGCTGCAGAAACTCCGCCTGCATCATGCCCCGGAACACCCGCCGGCTCATGCTGTCCAGCATGTTGGCCATCACCGGTACCTCGACCTGCATGCGTCGCAAGTGCAGCGGATGCGTCGCATCGACGAGCACGATGCCCGCCACCTCGTCCGGATACAACCGCGAGAACGCGTACTGGTACAGCCCGCCGATCGAATGGCCGACCAGCACGTACGGCGGCTTGATGCCGGCGCTCTGCAGCAGTCCGTGCAGTTCGGTCGCGATCCCGCAGGGATTGCGCGGCACCGGCGGCGTGGCCGTGCTGTCGCCGTAGCCGGGGCGGTCGTAGGCGAACACGCTGTGGTCGGCACGCAGCTCGTTCAGCACCGTCGCCCACGGATCACGACCATCGCCGAGACCCGATTGCAGGACGACCGTCGGCTCGCCGTGACCCACCTTCGTGAAGACGATCGGACCGCCCGTGACCCGCTGGTTGCCGGTGTTCGGCATCGGACTGGCGCAACCGGCCAGCACGGCGGCCGCGGTCGCAAGGACCACCGCCAACGACATCGGCGCCCGAAGGCGCCGTTCAACTCCAGACATGCGGGAACTCCTTCTTCCGGCGAACCGGCCGGTCCCGCATCTGTGCGCGATCCCCGCGAGGAGGATCGCGGCACGTGTCATCCCTGGTGGATCAGGCCGCCTGTTCGCCGTTCCCGGCATTGTGCCCATCGTCGCGCGGCCACAACGCCGGATCCAGCCGCTCACCGCGCAACAGTTGCAACGGTGCCCGGTGATAGAGCTGGATGTCGTGGAAGGGGTCCGTGATGATCTTCGTCGCCCAGGCCAGCCCGGTGCGCAGGTCGCGGATCACCGCCAGCTGCAGGACGCGGAACACCAGACCGCCGACGCCCAGCCAGAACCACACGAGGCCGAGCTGATGCAGGTACTCGGTGAAGCTGGCGGCCGGCGCGAACAGGCCGAACAGGCCCGGCTGCAGCCACAGCGCGACCGGCGAGGCGGCCCACAGCGCCATCAGCACGACCTTGCGGCGCAGGTTGTAGCCGATCTTGATCTCTTCCTTGTGCTCGTGCGTCGCCTGGTTGACGTGGTCGTAGCCCTTGGGCTCGAAGAAGAAATGGCCGGCCTGGCGGCTGGTCATCGACACGCCCCACGCCAGCAGCGCCGACCACGCGGGATCGACCAGCAACAGCCCGTAGGCGACCACGAAGCAGCAGGCGCTCAGCAGATGCAGCGACTGGTTGATGCGGCAATGGTGGTAGTAGCGGTGGTCGTCCCAGCGCTGTTCATTCAGAAGTGCCAGAAAGTCCTTCATGGGGGCCTCGTCCTTGAAATGAGCGGTGAGCGTGACGCCGGTCGATGTCAGTGCCGTGATGGCCCGGTGATGCATCGATGACGGACGCGTGGCGACTGTGTCGATCGGCCGTGTCAGGCGCGTGACGGACAGGACCGTCACAGAACTGTTGCGTTCGCGACCCATCATCCGCGCCATGACGACACCGCCGATCGAACTCGAAGTCGACGAGCTCCCCACGCGTCAGCGGTATTTCCGCGTCGCGGTCGTGACGGAGACCTATCCGCCCGAGGTCAACGGCGTGGCGCGCAGCATCGCCTGCGTCGTCCAGGGCCTCCAGGCCCGCGACCACGCGGTGCAGCTGCTGCGCCCCCGACAGGCGCCCGCCGGCACGCCGCCGGTGCCCGACGCGCCCGTCGACGAGGTGCTGATGCGCGGCCTGGCCGTGCCGCGCTACCCGCACCTTCGCATGGGCGTCGTATCCAAGCGCACGCTGGTCAACCTGTGGGCCAGCAAGCGCCCCGACATCGTCCACATCGCGACCGAAGGTCCGATGGGCTGGTCCGCGCTCCAGGCCGCGCGGCAGCTCAAGCTGCCCGTGGTGTCGGAGTTCCGCACCAACTTCCACGCCTACGCCCAGCACTACGGCATCGGCTGGCTGCGCCGGCCGCTGCTCGCCTATCTGCGCAAGTTCCACAACCGCTGCCACTCGACGATGGTGCCCAACGCCGCCCTCGCCGGCGAACTGATGGCGCAAGGCTTCCGCCACGTCAGCGTCATCGCGCGCGGCGTCAACACGCAGCTCTTCCACCCCTCGCGCCGCAGCGACGCGCTGCGCGACAGCTGGGGCGCAGCGCCCGGCGATCCCGTGGTGCTGCACGTCGGCCGGCTCGCCGCGGAGAAGAATCTCCAGTTGCTCGTCGATCTCTGGCCGGCAGTCCGTCAGCGCCATCCGCGCGCGCGGCTCGTGCTGGTCGGCGACGGACCGGCGCGAGCCGACTTCCAGCAACTCCTGCCGCCGTCGTCCAACGTCGTCTTCGCCGGCATGAAACACGGTGAGGACCTCGCCGCCTGCTACGCCAGCGGCGACCTGTTCGCCTTCCCCAGCATCACCGAGACCTACGGCAACGTCACGCCAGAGGCGCTGGCCAGCGGCCTGCCGGTGATGGCCTACCAGTACGCCGCGGCGGCATTGCTCGTGCGCGACGGCATCAACGGCGGGCTTGCGCCGTTCAACGATCCCACGAGCTTCCAGACGCGCACGCTGGCACTGCTGGACGACCTGCCAAGGCTCCGCGCCATGAGCCTCGCGGCACGTGGCAGCGCGGAATCGCTCGACTGGGACGGCATCGTTCAGGGCATCGAGCAGGTCTACGCCTCCGCGATCGACGGCACTTCCGTGGCGCTGCGCGCCGGCTCCCACCTCTCTGGTCTCGAAGCCCGCGCGCACTGAACCGCTCGCTGCTGACGAAGGGCGCCCGGGGCCGGCGGCGTTGTCCGCCTTCCCCATCTGACTGGGCGCCGTCTGTTTGAGCAGAGCGAACCGCAGGTGAGCGTCGCGAGTTGGCGCCCCAAGGCGGACGACGCCGCCGGCCCCGGGCGCTCTTCGTCCCGCTCCACCGACTCAACCGGCGATCCCACCTTCCACAACGTCGTCGGACGGGGTTTCACGCCGCGCACGACGGCGGATCATCAAGATCAGCACGCCCGTGAACACGACGACGCCGAGTCCGCTCATCAGCCAGACCAGCGGTACGCCCATGGCCTGCAGCAGTGCGTAGACGCCGAGCATCAGGAGGATGCTCAGGTTCTCGTTGAACCCCTGCACGGCGATCGACCGGCCGGCGCTCAGGATCTGCACGCCACGGTGCTGCAGCAGTGCATTCATCGGCACGACCATGGCTCCCCCGACCGCGCCGACCATCACCATCGCCGGCAAGGCCCAACCCAAGGAAGTCACCCACGGCGTCGCCAGCATCAGCGCGCCCAGCATCAGACCGAGCGGCATGACTCGCAACGAGTGGTGCAGCGCGATCCATCGTCCCGCAAGACCTGCCCCCGCGACGACGCCGATCGCCACCGTCGCCTGCAGGTAGGCGCCCTGGTTGAGCCGCAAGCCCAGCACGTCCTGCGCCCATTGGAGGACCGCCAGCTGCAGAGTCGCACCCGCGCCCCAGAACAGCGTCGTCATCGACAGCGACAGCCGCCCGCCCAAGCGATCGCGCCACAAGGCCCGGTTCGAGGTCCGGAAATCACGCAGGATCTCGCGCAGGCGGCGTGGCGGCTTCGGATAGACGATGCCGCTCTCCGGCACCCGCAGCTGCAGCACCGCGGCCAGCGCATAGACCCCGAGAAGCGCGCAGAGCGACGCCGTCAGCGGCCGGGCGACGCCCAGTTCCCCGATCGCCGCCATCCACCACGGACTGACCAGCAGCCCGCCCACCATCGTGCCCAGCAGCACGGAGCACACGACCGAGACCTCGATCCAACCGTTCGCCGCCACCAGCCGCGTCGGCGGCACGATCTCGGTGATCAATCCGTACTTCGCCGGCGCGTAGCAGGCGGCGGCGGTGCCGACGATCCCGAACGCGAGCAGCGGATCCAGCCCCGCCGCCATCGCGCCGACGCCGATCGCCTTCAGGCCATTCATGCAGGTCATCAGCGCGACCTTGGGCCAGGCGTCCGCGATCAGCCCGACCACCGGCGCCAGCCCCACGTAGGCCAGCGTGAAGCACAGCTTCAGCAGCGGCGCCCACCAGACCGGCTGCCCCATCTCGCGCAGCAGCGCGATGCCGACGATCAGGAGCGCGTTGTCGGCCAGGGCGGAAAAGAACTGGGCGGCGATGAGGGTGTGGAAGCGTGGGGGCATGGGCGCGCGGAGTGCGCGGCGAGTCTGCGTCAGTGGCGTGACCGCGTGTTGACAACGAATTGACACGCCCCCCACGCGCACCCACCCGGCACCCCCTCCACGATCAGCGACAATCCGCCCTCTATGTTTGCCCTGTTCGAAGACGCCGGAAAATTCCTCGCCGGCCGCATCCTGTCCGAAGCCGATTCCTCGATGCAGATCGAGCTCGAATCCGGAAAGCGCGTCAAAGTGAAGACCGCCCATGTCCTGCTCAAGTTCGACAAGCCCTCCCCGGCCGAACTGATCGCGGACGGACAGCGTCTGGCCGAGGAGATCGACCTCGATCTGGCCTGGGAGTTCGCGCCGGAAGGCGAGTTCGGTTTCGCCGACCTCGCCCGCGACTACTTCGACGCCAAGTCCACGCTCGCCCAGCAGGCCGGCGCGCTGTTCCGGCTGTTCGAGGCGCCGCACTACTTCCGCCGCATGGGCAAGGGCCAGTTCAAGAAGGCGCCGGCCGAGACCGTCAAGGCCGCCCTGCTCGGCATCGAGCGCAAGAAGCAGATCGCCGCGCAGATCGAGCAGTGGGCCGCCGAACTGGCCGAGGGCCAGTGCCCGGCGCCGATCGCCGACCAGATCTACAAGATCCTGTTCCGCCCCGACAAGAACGGCCCGGAGTACAAGGCCGTCGTCGAGGCCGCCAAGCGCAGCCACAAGGCCCCGCTGGACCTGCTCAAGGACGCCGGCGCGATCGCCAGCCCCTACCAGTTCCACTGGAAGCGCTTCCTCTTCGAGCATTTCCCGAAGGGCACGAACTTCCCTGCGCTGTCCGCGCCCGAGATCAAGGACACGCTGCCGCTCGCTCCGGTCCGCGCCTTCTCGATCGACGACTCGGCCACGACCGAGATCGACGACGCGCTGTCCGTCCAGGGCCTGGGCACCGGCACGGTGATCTTCGGCGTGCACATCGCCGCGCCCGGTCTTGCCATCCAGCCGGATTCGCCGGTCGACAAGGTCGCCCGCGAGCGCTTCTCCACCGTCTACATGCCGGGCTGGAAGCTGACGATGCTGCCGGACGACGTTGTCCAGGCTTACACGCTGATCGAGGGCCGTGACTGCCCCGCCGTCAGCATCTACCTGACGATGGACGAGGCGACGCTGGAGATCACCGCGCGTGAGACCAGGCTCGACCGCGTGCCCATCGCGGCCAACCTGCGCCACGACAAGCTCGACGACGTCATCACCGACGCGACGCTGACCGGCGACGCGCCGGCCGACTACGACTTCGCGCCGGAACTGGCCTTCGCCTACCGGCTCGCCAAGGACCTCAAGGCCAAGCGCGAGGTCGTGCGCGGCAAGCCCGAGACCTTCAACCGGCCCGACTACAACTTCCGTCTCGACAACGAGGGGATCGAACCCGCCGGCGCCGAGCAGGTCAGCATCACGACGCGCAAGCGCGGCACCGCGCTGGACCTGATCGTGGCCGAGGCGATGATCCTGGCCAACTCCAGCTGGGGCGGCTTCCTCGCCGAGTGCGGCGTGCCCGGCATCTACCGCAGCCAGGCCAGCCTCGCCCCCGGCATCAAGGTCCGCATGGGCACCAAGCCCGCGCCGCACGCCGGCATGGGCGTCGCGCAGTACACCTGGGCGACGTCGCCGCTGCGCCGTTATGTCGACCTGGTGAACCAGTGGCAGATCATCGCGTGCGCCCGCCACGGCAAGACGGCCGCGCTGGCCGCACCGTTCAAGCCGAAGGACGCGCAGCTGTTCTCGGTCATCTCGGGCTTCGACGCGGCGTACAGCGCGTACAACGGTTTCCAGTCCGGCATCGAGCGCTACTGGACGCTGCGTTATCTGCAGCAGCAGGGCATCACCGAACTGACCGCGTCCGTGCTGAAGGACGGCCTGGTCCGCGCCGACGAACTGCCGCTGGTGTTCCGCGCGCTCGGCTGCGAAAGCCTGCCGCGCAACGCGCACGTGAAGGTGCGCATCACGGGACTCGATGAGCTGACGCTGGATCTGCATGCCAACCTGGTCGAACGCCTCGACGCCGAGGCCGCCCCGGCCCAGGCCGACGAAGGCGCCGACGAGGACGAGGAACCCAGCGGCGTGCTGACGCTGGCGATCGACGTCAACGACGACGGCTCCGACACCGCGAAGAGCGGCGACGGCGCGGCGCCGACCTCGTCCGCGGCCGCGCCCGCCGCTTCCTGATCCTTCCATTTCAAGATGCCCAAGCTCAGCCTTTTGCACTACGCGCTGATCGCCTCGGCCGGGGTGCACCTGGGCCTGGGAACGTTGAAGCTGGTCGCGCCGGAGCAGTTCGACCGGATCTTCCAGGACGAGCCGCTCGAGGTGATCCTCGTCAACGCGCGCGGCCAGGAAGCGCCGTCCAAGGCCCAGGCGCTCGCGCAGGCCAACCTGGCCGGCGGCGGCGAAATGTCCGCCAACGTGCGGGCGACCTCGCCGCTGGCGCCCTCGCCGATCGAGGAGACCGGCGACAGCATCGAGCTCCAGAAGAGCCAGATCCAGCAGTTGCAGCAGGCGCAGGAACAGCTGCTGACCGTGCTGCGCCGGCAGCTGGCCATGCTGCCGCCGCCGGATCCCGCGCGGGAGAAGAGCACCGCCGAGGGCCGCCAGATCGCCGAACACCGCCGGCAGCTTGTCCAGACGCTGGCCGAGATCGAGAAGCGCGTGAACACCGAGAACGCGCGGCCGAAGAAGCGCTATGTGAGTCCCGCCACGCGCGAGACCGTGCATGCGCTCTATTACGACCAGCTGCGTCGTCGGATCGAGGCGCGCGGCACGCGCGACTTCCCCAGCTACCAGGGCCGCAAGCTCTACGGCGAGCTCACGATGAACATCCAGGTCGACTACCGCGGCCGCGTCGTCGAGACGGAGATCGTCCAGGGCTCGGGCAACGCGGTGCTGGACCGCCGCGCCGTCGCCATCGTGCGGGCGAGCGGGCCGTTCGGGCAGTTCACGTCGGAGATGCGGCGCGGCGCGGAGGTCCTCGTGATGACCTTCCGCTTCCGGTTCAACCGCGATGAAAGCGTGGAGACGACGCTCAGCTCCCGACCGTCCTGAGCGTCAACACGTCGGTCGTCCTGTTTCCATGGAACTGTCATGAGCGTTGATCCATCCGCATCGACTTCCGGCCCGGCCTCCAAGCCGACTTCCCCTGAGAGCGCCGGCGTCGACCGCTACGTGGTCGCCGGCAATCCGGTGGCGCACAGCCGTTCCCCCGAGATCCATGCCACCTTCGCCGCGCAGACCGGCCAGTCGCTGGTCTATGAGCGGCTGCTCTGCCCGCTCGAGGGTTTCGAGGCGTCGATCCGTGCGTTCGTCGCCGCCGGCGGTCGCGGCTGCAATGTCACCGTGCCGTTCAAGTTCGAAGCCTTCCGGTTGGCCGCACGCAGGACGCCGCGCGCGCAACTGGCCGGCGCGGTCAACACCTTCCGCTTCGACGATGCGTCGGCGGGCGGCTGGCTCGGCGACAACACCGACGGCGCCGGTCTCCTCGCCGACATCGAGCGCAATGCCGCGCGTCCGCTGCAGGGTCAGCGCGTGCTGCTGATCGGCGCCGGCGGCGCGTCGGCGGGCGTGCTCGGCAGTCTGATCACCGGGCGACCGGCGGTGATCCGCATCATCAACCGCAACGCCGACAAGGCTCTGGCGCTCGCCGACAGCCATCGCGCCTGGGCCGCCGAGCACGGCGTGCGCCTGAGCGCCGGGGGCCTCGACGAGGCCGCGCCCGACGGCCGGCACGACGTGCTGATCAATGGCACCAGCGCCTCGCTCAGCGGCGCCGGCCTCCCGCTGCCCGATCCGGAGGCGTTGGTGCTCGCGCGCGGCGGTCTGGCTGTCGACATGATGTATGGCCCGTCCGCGATGCCGTTCCTGAATTGGGCGGCCGATCAAGCCGGCCCCGGCGGCGCGACGCGCGACGGCCTGGGCATGCTGGTCGAGCAGGCTGCCGAAGCCTTCCTCCTCTGGCGCGGCGTGCGCCCCGACAGCGCGACCGTGCTCGCGGACCTCCGCCAGCGGCTGGTCGCCCACTGAGGCCTCGAGGCATGAAACAGTTCTGGCGCTTCGCCGGGATGCTGCTGGTCAGCGTCCTCTGCCTGCAGCTCTTCTTCGCGGCGCGCATCGCGCTGATGGCGGTCGTGTCGCCGCAGTCGACGACCTTCCAGCGCTCAGAAGCGATGCGGCTGCTGCGCGAGAAGCATCAGATCCTCTGGTCCCAGCAGTGGGTCGACGACGCCCTGATCAGCCGCAACCTCAAGCGCGCCGTGATCGCCAGCGAGGACGCCGGCTTCAACGAACACGGCGGCGTCGACTGGGACGCGCTCGAGAAGGCCTGGGACAAGAACCAGCGTGCGCAGGAGCAGGCCGACAAGCGCGCCGCACGGCTCGCCAGGATCAATCCCGCCAAGCCGCCGCCCGTTCCCAAGATCATCGGCGGGTCGACGATCTCGCAGCAGCTGGCCAAGAACCTCTTCCTGAATTCTGAGCGCAACCTGGCGCGCAAGGGCCAGGAACTGCTGCTGACGCTGATGCTGGAGGCGATGCTCAGCAAGCAGCGCATCCTGGAGATCTACCTGAACAACGTCGAGTGGGGCGAAGGCGTGTTCGGCGCCCAGGCGGCGGCGCGTCACTACTACCGCATCGACGCGTCCCGACTCGGGCCGAACCAGGCCGCCCGGTTGGCGGTGATGCTGCCGGCGCCGAAGCGGTTCGAGAAACGCCCAGGTTCGCCCTACGTGCTCGGCCGTGCTGGCACCATCGAGGCCCGGATGAACGCGGTCGAGGTACCCTGACCGCTTTTCAGGCGCTTTTGTTCGCGCCCTCCGGACCGCCCACCCCGGGCCGGGAGACCGCCATGACATCCGAACTGACGATTGAGATTGCCGCCACCGCCGCCCGGCTGGTGGTGGAGGAAGGCCTGGAATACGGCCCCGCCAAGTCCCGCGCGCTGAAGGTGCTGGGGCTGCCGCCCCGGACCGCGCTGCCCAACAACGATGAGCTCGAGGACCAGGTCCGCGAGTATCTGGACATCTTCTGCGCCGATACCCAGCCCGCCGAGTTGCAGGCGCTACGAGAACTGGCCGCCGTCTGGATGGAGCGCTTGGCGGAGTTCCGGCCGCACCTGACCGGCGCCGTCTGGCGCGGCACGGCGACGCGGCTGTCCCACATCCACCTGCAGCTGTATTGCGATGACAGCAAATCGGCGGAGATCGCGCTGCTGAACCAGGGCATCGATTTCGACGTCGGCCAGTCGCGCAATGCGAAGGGCGAGACGGTGGACCAGCTGATCCTCGACGCGCCCTGTCGCGCGCTGAACGAACGCGTCGCGATCGCCCTGACCATCCTGGACCATGACGATCTGCGCGGCGGGCTCAAGCCCGATGCCCGTGGCCGGACCGAACGCGGTGACCTCGGTGCGCTGCGCCAACTGATGAATTCGAAGGACGACTGAATGCAACGACGCGCTGTTCTGGGATTGGGCGCCGCTGGCCTGGTGGCGGCAGGCGCGGGCACGTATCTCGCCCTGCATCATGAAAAGCAGGCGGCGGAAGGCGGCCCGGGAGGCGGCGCGCCGTCCGGCCCGTTGTCGGCGGAAGCTGCGGCGTTCTGGAATGCCAGCTTCGACACCCTCGATCAGCAGACCTATCAGCCGGCCGCGCATTTGCGCGGCAAGCCGCTGCTGCTGAATTTCTGGGCAACGTGGTGCGCGCCCTGCGTCAAGGAGCTGCCTGAGATCAACCAATTCCACGACGAGTTCAGCGCGCAGGGTTGGCAGGTGCTCGGTCTGGCCGTCGACGCGCCGACGCCGGTGCGAGGATTCCTGGAGAAGATCCCGCTGAAGTTCCCCGTGGCGCTGGCGGGATTCACTGGCACTGATCTCTCGAAGACCTTGGGCAACGCCAAGGGCGGTCTGCCATTTACCGTCGCCTTCGGTATCCAAGGGGAACCGATCTGGCGCAAACTGGGTGCGACGAATCTTGAGGAACTGCGCGCGATGGCGCGCGCCAGCAAAGTCTGACCCCGGGTCAACCCCTAGAAGCGGCGGTCCGCAGCCATAGCGACCGCCCCAGGGCCGGTCAAGCTCTTTATTTTTGGGCTGCTGCCGGGATCTGGTCTCAAAACGCGTAAAGTCCACCCTTTTACGCTTCTAGTGTCTTCGCTCTAATTGGCGGGACCGGTCGCTGAATGCAAGTCCTGGTACTACACGGCCCCAACCTCAATCTGCTCGGCACCCGCGAGCCTGGGGTGTATGGCGCGACCACTTTGGCGGAGATCGATACAGATCTTCGCCAGATCGCGCAGGAAGCCGGCGTAGCTCTGGAGAGCTATCAGAGCAACCATGAAGGTGCGCTGGTAGACCGCATTCAGGCGGCGGGTCGCGATGGAACGCGCTTCATCCTGATCAATCCGGCGGCCTACACCCACACCAGCGTCGCGATCCGCGATGCGCTGGCGGCGGTGGCGCTGCCGTTCGTCGAGGTGCACCTGTCCAATATCCACAAGCGCGAGCCGTTCAGGCATCACAGCTACCTGTCGGCGCTCGCGGAGGGCGTCATCTGCGGCCTGGGCCCGACCGGTTACCGGCTGGCGCTGCAGTTCGCGATCCAGCAGTTGAGCCGGCCAGCCTCGTCCACCTGAGCGCCGCGGTCCGTCGATCCCCGTCGCGGACCGGAAGACATCACCGAAGATCACCACCGATCACCGATCCCCGTTGGAGAGTTCTTATGGATTTGCGCAAGCTCAAGACCCTGATCGACCTCGTGTCCGAGTCGAACATTTCTGAACTTGAAATCACCGAGGCCGATGGCAAGGTGCGCATCGTCAAGTCCGATGGCCAGCCCCTCGTGGCCGCCATGCCCGTGATGCAGGCCGCGCCGCAGGTGGCCGCCCAACCGGTCGCGGCCCAGCCGGCCGCCGCCGCGGCGCCCGTCGCCGCTCCGGCGCCGGCCGTCGAGACCGGTCACATCGTGAAGTCGCCGATGGTCGGCACCTTCTACCGCGCGTCCAGCCCGAATGCCAAGCCGTTCGCCGAAATCGGCCAGCAGGTCAAGGAAGGCGACGCCATCTGCATCATCGAGGCGATGAAGATCATGAACGAGATCGAGGCCGACAAGTCCGGCACGATCGTCAAGATCCTGGCCGAGAACGGCCAGCCGGTGGAATACGGCCAGTCGCTGATCGTCATCGAGTAAGGCGGTCCGAGATGTTCAAGAAGATCCTCATCGCGAATCGCGGGGACAAGGCCGCAGGCCTTGCGGCGAAGCCACAGCGCAGTCCGCGCGCAGCGCGGCAACGCAGTTGAGCCGAGGCGCAGATGTTTAAAAAGATCCTGATCGCCAATCGAGGCGAAATTGCGTTGCGCATCCAGCGCGCGTGTCGCGAGCTGGGCGTGAAGTCGGTCGTCGTGTATTCGGAAGCGGACCGCGACGCGAAGTACGTGAAGCTGGCCGACGAGGCCGTCTGCATCGGCCCCGCGCCGTCCGCGCAGAGCTACCTGTCGATGCCGGCCATCATCGCGACGGCCGAAGTCACCGACGCCGAGGCGATCCACCCCGGTTACGGCTTCCTGTCCGAGAACGCCGACTTCGCCGAACGCGTCGAACGCAGCGGCTTCACCTTCATCGGCCCGACCCCGGAGAACATCCGGACCATGGGCGACAAGGTCTCGGCCAAGCAGGCCATGATCAAGGCCGGCGTGCCCTGCGTGCCCGGCTCCGAGGGCGCCCTGCCGGATGACCCGAAGGAGATCGTCCGCATCGCCCGCGCGATCGGCTATCCGGTCATCATCAAGGCGGCCGGCGGCGGCGGCGGACGCGGCATGCGCGTCGTCCACACCGAGGCCGCCCTGGTCAACGCGGTGCAGATGACCAAGGCCGAAGCGGCCGCGGCCTTCGGCAATCCGCAGGTCTACATGGAGAAGTTCCTGGAGCATCCGCGCCACGTGGAGATCCAGGTGCTGGCCGACGGGCAGAAGAACGCCGTCTGGCTGGGCGAACGCGACTGCTCGATGCAGCGCCGCCACCAGAAGATCATCGAGGAAGCGCCGGCGCCCGGCATCCCGCGCCGCCTGATCGAGCGCGTGGGCGACCGCTGCGCCGCCGCGTGCAAGAAGATGGGCTACCGCGGCGCGGGCACCTTCGAGTTCCTGTACGAGGACGGCGAGTTCTACTTCATCGAGATGAACACCCGCGTGCAGGTCGAGCACCCCGTGACGGAGCTGGTGACCGGCATCGACATCGTGCAGATGCAGATCCGCATCGCCGCCGGCGAGAAGCTCCCCTTCACGCAGCGCAACATCACGATGCGCGGCCACTCGATCGAGTGCCGCATCAACGCGGAAGATCCGGTCAAGTTCATCCCGTCGCCGGGCCGCATCACGATGTGGCACCCGCCGGGCGGCCCGGGCGTGCGCGTGGACTCGCATGCGTACACCAACTACTTCGTGCCGCCGAACTACGACTCGATGATCGGCAAGATCATCGTCCACGGCGACACCCGCGAGCAGGCCCTGGCCCGCATGCGGATCGCGCTGTCGGAGACCGTCATCGAAGGCATCCAGACCAACATCCCGCTGCACCGCGAGCTGATGGCCGATGCGAAGTTCATCGAGGGTGGCACCGACATCCATTACCTCGAACAATGGATGGCGGCGCATAAACGTTGACCACCCCGACCGGCTTCGCCGGCCCCTCAAGGGGCGAGCCCGGTGGCCTGGAAAAGCCAGTTCCACGGGCTCCGCCGGGTCCACACCCAAGCGAAGCTGGCACGGATCGTTGAGCGACAATACCGAGGCCCTCAGGCGTGGACGCGAGTCCGCCTTGAGGGCTTCTCCATTTCAGAAGTCCACCGAAGTCCCGGAGCCGCCATGAGCGAAGACCACGCCAACGATCCCCTGCTGCACGAGCTCGTGCTCATCTGCCGCGAAGAGGACGTCGAGACCGTCAGCGACGCGCTGATGGAGGTGGACTCGCTGGCCGTGTCGGTCGAGGACGCCGACGCCGACACGCCCGCCGAACGCGCGCTGTTCGGCGAACCCGGCATGCCGGCGCCGCGCGCGGGTTGGGATCGTTCGGTCGTGAAGGCACTGTTCGCCACCGAAGAGGAGGCGACCGAGGCCGCGACGCTGCTGCTCGCGCAGGACTGGGCGGAGGACGTGCACGTCCAATCGATCCAGACGATCGCGCAGCAGGACTGGGTCCGGCTGACGCAGTCGCAGTTCGCGCCGGTCGAGATCACGCCGGAGTTCTGGATCGTGCCGTCCTGGCACGAAGCGCCCGCGCAGGCGAAGCAGGTGATGCGGCTCGATCCGGGCCTGGCCTTCGGCACCGGCACGCATCCGACGACGCGCATGTGCCTGCGCTGGATCGCGCGCCACGGCGCCGAGGCGGCCGGTTGGGATCGCGTGCTCGACTACGGCTGCGGCTCGGGGATCCTCGCGATCGCCGCCGGTCTGTTCGGCGCGAAGGCCATCGACGCCGTCGACATCGACCCGGCCGCGTTGATCGCTTCGACGCAGAACGCCAAGGACAACGGCGTGACGCTGAACGCCGCGATGCCGGACGCCGCCCGGGGCGAGTACCCGGTCGTGCTCGCCAACATCCTGGCGACGCCGCTGAAGCTGCTGGCGCCGCTGCTGTGCAACCACCTGCGCCCCGGCGCGCACCTGGTGCTGGCCGGCATCCTCGAGCGCCAGGCCGATGAGTTGAAGACGGCCTACGCGCCGCATGTCCAGCTCGAGGTCGCGGACAGCGAGGACGGCTGGATCCTGATGACCGCGCGACGCGCGGTCTGACGACGACAACCCAGCCCCCGCCGCCTCACCACCGCCCCATCCACCGCCGACCCGCCGCCCGCCAGCCCCGATGAACAGCCGGTTCTCCGCCTTCGCCCACCCGGTGACCGAGTGTCAATCTGGGGGTGTTCGCGGCAAGGACTGACCCTGCTTCGTGGCATCATCGCGTCCATGAATCTCGCGACCCGCTGCACGACCTGCGGCACCATCTTCCGGGTGGTGCAGGACCAGCTGCGCGTCTCCGAGGGCTGGGTCCGCTGCGGCCGTTGCGCCGAGGTGTTCGACGCGCGCGAGCAGTTGTTCGACCTCGAGCGCGACAGCCCGCCGCCCTGGCCGCCGCTGAGCGCACCGGCCGAACCCGCGCCGATCGAGCGTCGCCCGTCCCCGCCCGCCCCCACGCCGCCTGCGCCGTCCTACGCGCCTCATCCGAGCGACTTCGCACCGAGCCGCCCCGCTCCCTTGCCGCCGCCCGCGCCGGTCTTCGCACCGGAGCCGCCGTCCCACCATCAAGCGCCGCGCGACAGCGGCTGGATGGCCGCCGACGACGAGTCGCTGAACCCCTTCGCGCCGCCGCGTCGCATGCCCGACGAGGAGCCGACGGATGACGTCGTCGACGCACGCTTCCAGGCGTCGACATCGCGCTTCGACGAGCCTTCGTTCGAGGCGCGCCGCGAGCCCTTCCTCGAAGCGCCAGCCGTTCCCGATCCCCGCGAGGATCTCCCCGAACCGAAGGGCATGCGCTTCGAAGAGGACGAGCTGCCGCCGCCGATGATCGACGACGACGAGCGTCCGGACGTGACACTCGCACTGAGTCCCGCGACCGCGGCGCAGTTGCGCGCGGGCGAGCTGTCGCCAGGCCAGGAGCCGTCACTCGAGCCGAGCTCTTCGATGATGGCGGCGGACGAAGACACGATCACCGACGCCAAGCGCGCCGCGAAGTCGGCCAAGATCGCGGCGAGGAAGGCCGCCAAGGAAGCAGCAAGACAAGCGACGAAGAAACCCGCCAAGCCGCGCCGCGGGTGGTCGCTGTTCAGCCGTCGGAGCGAGCGCACGACGACGGAAAGCCCAGAGACGACGATGACGGTGCTCGCCGCCGAGTCCGAGTTGATGGCCGCCCGCGCGGCAATGGCTGACGCGGCCTCCGCGCAGGGCTCGCCGAGCGTGATGCCGGATCAGTTGCCGAGCTTCATGCGCCAGGCTGAAGCGGCACGCCGCTGGAGCCGCCCCGGCGTGCGCATCGCCCTCGGCGGCACGGCCACGGTGCTGGCGCTCGGACTGATGGGCCAACTGCTGTGGCATGCGCGCGAAGCGATCGCCGCACAGTACCCGGACGCCAAACCGGTGCTGGTCTCCGTCGCGCAGGCAATGGGCCAGGAGATCAAGCCCTGGCAGCACATCGAGGCCCTCAGCGTCGAGAGCAGCAGCCTCAATCCGGCCGGCGCCGGCAACCACTACCGTTTCAGCATCAGCCTGCGCAACCGCAGCAACTGGGAAGTCGCGCAACCGTGGGTGGACCTGAGCCTGACCGACGCGAGCGGCGTGCTCGTCGTGCGCCGGATGCTGTCGCCGACGGAGATGCAGGCCGGGCGCACGGCACTGCCCGGGGGCGCGGACCAGCAGCTGCAGCTGGTCTTCGACAGCGGCACGCAGAAGATCAGCGGCTATTCCGTCGAGCTGTTCTATCCCTGAGCGCGCCGCAGGCCCCGCTCCATCCTCCCAGGGCGCCTTCGGCGCCCTTCGCTTTTGTGGCGTCCTTGCGGGAGCCCAAAAGAAAAAACCCGGCGTGAGCCGGGTTTCGGGAGAGGACCGGACCCGAAGGCCCGGTCATCGTTCAAGCTCAGGGCTTGTTGCCGGTCGGGAAGGGCCACGCGGCTTGCGGGCTCAGCGCGGTCTTCGCGGCAGGCGCCGGAGCAGCGGCAGGCTTCGCGGCAGGGGCAGCGGCAGGCTTGGCGGCAGCCTTCTTCGGAGCAGCAGCCTTCTTGGCGGCCGGCTTCGCAGCAGGCTTGGCGGCGGCCTTCGGAGCAGCCTTCTTCGGAGCAGCGGCCTTCTTCGCCGGAGCAGCAGCCTTCTTCGCGGCGGGCTTCGCAGCCTTGGCCTTGATCGGGGGCTTCTTGGCGGCGGCGACCTTCTTGGCCGGTGCAGCCTTCTTGGCGGCAGCAACCTTCTTCGCCGGTGCAGCCTTCTTCGCTGCAACCTTCTTCGCCGGAGCCGCCTTCTTCGCGGCAGCAGCCTTCTTCGCCGGAGCGGCCTTCTTTGCCGGAGCAGCCTTCTTCGCCGCAGCGACCTTCTTCGCCGGCGCAGCCTTCTTGGCCGGAGCGGCCTTCTTGGCGGCCGGAGCCTTCTTGGCCGGAGCGGCCTTCTTCGCGGCCGGAGCCTTCTTCACGGCGGCCTTCTTGGCCGGAGCCGACTTCTTGGCCGGAGCGGCCTTCTTCGCAGTTGCCATTTCAGTTCTCCTTGATCAAGTGGAAATAGCCCTGCCCGTCATCAACCGGTTGATGCCGGTGCAGGTATTCACCGCCCACGACTCGCGGGAGTTGCGATCCGCGGTGCGGTGAATCGGGGTGCGATGCGCTCGAGCCGCTTCTGCGTCGGTCTCAAAGTGCATCGCCAAGCTTGATCTCTTCTTCAATAAACAATGCTCGGAGGTCGCTCCGCCTGGAACTCAGTCCCAGGACAGGGCGCCGCCCGATTGGTATTCGATCACTCTCGTCTCGAAGAAGTTGCGTTCCTTCTTCAGGTCAATCATTTCGCTCATCCACGGGAACGGGTTTTCCTCGTTCGGGAAAAGCGGCTCCAGGCCGATCTGCGTCGCACGGCGATTCGCGATGTAGCGCAGGTAGCCCTTGAACATGGCCGCGTTCAGACCCAGCACGCCGCGCGGCATGGTGTCCTCGGCGTAGCGGTACTCGAGCTCCACGGCCTTCTGGAACAGCGCCTTGATCTCCGCGCGGAATTCAGGCGTCCACAGGTGCGGGTTCTCGAGCTTGATCTGGTTGATCAGGTCGATGCCGAAGTTGCAGTGCATCGACTCGTCGCGCAGGATGTACTGGTACTGCTCGGCCGCGCCGGTCATCTTGTTCTGGCGACCCAGCGCCAGGATCTGCGTGAAGCCGACGTAGAAGAACAGGCCTTCCATCAGGCAGGCGAAGACGATCAGCGACTTCAGCAGCGTCTGGTCGTTCTCCGGCGTGCCGGTGACGAAGTTGGGATCCATGATCGCGTCGATGAACGGGATCAGGAATTCGTCCTTGTCGCGGATCGACTTCACCTCGTGATAGGCGTTGAAGATCTCGCTCTCGTCCAGGCCCAGCGACTCGACGATGTACTGGTACGCGTGCGTGTGGATCGCTTCCTCGAAGGCCTGGCGCAGCAGGAACTGGCGAGCCTCGGGCGCCGTGATGTGGCGGTAGGTGCCCAGCACGATGTTGTTGGCGGCCAGCGAATCGGCGGTGACGAAGAAGCCCAGATTGCGCTTGATCAGGCGGCGCTCGTCGTCGGTCAGACCGTTCGGGTCCTTCCACAACGCGATGTCGCGCGACATGTTCACTTCCTGCGGCATCCAATGGTTCGCGCAGGTGGCGAGGTACTTCTCCCACGCCCACTTGTACTTGAACGGCACCAGCTGATTGACGTCGGTCTGGCCGTTGATGATGCGCTTGTCGGCGACGTTCACGCGGCGCTCGCTCGCGGTGCTGGTCGTCGATTCAGAAGAGGACACCGAGCCAGCCGCGGCGGTGGCGGCATCACGCGCGACGGCGGGCGTCGCTGCGTGGATCGATGCGCCCGACTGCGGCGCGTTGCTCGAGGATTTACGGTCTTCTTCCCAAACCAGCATGGTGGTCTTCCTATGGTCGCGGATTATCGGAGTGTTGTGTTCAAACACAAAGGACTTCTTGACTTTGACGCCGCTTCGCTGTTGCTGGTCCGCATCGCATTGGTGGCGTGGGACCGTGTGCTGCGCGCCTTCTGATGAGCGCGGCGGGGCGTCGTATCAAGCGTTCATCGATCGTCGGCAAGCGTCGCGGAAAAAACCGTCGATCGCCGCAAACATCGATGAACACTCGCATCGCGAGCGTCGGAGGTGCCGGCGCATGACGCCGACACCTCCTGTTTCGATTACTGGCAGGCCTCGCAACCGGGGTCGTCGATCGCGCAGAACGTGACGTCGGTGGCCGGCGTCGCATTCCCCAGTTCCGGCGCCGCCGATGCAGCGATCGGAGCGACGACGATCGGTGCCGCCGCGACCGGCGCGGCGCTCACGCCGCTGCCGCCGCTGCTCACCGAGTTGAGCTGACCGGCGTTCTGCACCGTGCTCTTCTCGGCGTGCGTCGCACCCATCGTGCGGAGGTAGTAGGTGGTCTTCAGACCGCGCTGCCACGCCAGCTTGTAGGTGTCGTCCAGGCGCTTGCCCGACGCGCCGGCCATGTAGATGTTCAGGCTCTGCGCCTGGTCGATCCACTTCTGACGGCGCGCGGCGGCTTCCACCAGCCACACGGTGTCGACTTCGAACGCGGTCGCGTAGAGCTGCTTGAGCTCTTCAGGCACGCGGTCGATGCGGCGCAGCGAACCGTCGAAGTGCTTGAGGTCCATGACCATCACGTCGTCCCACAGGCCCAGCTTCTTGAGGTCGCGGACCAGGTGCTCGTTCACCACGGTGAACTCGCCCGACAGGTTGGACTTCACCGACAGGTTGCCGAAGCAGGGCTCGATCGATGCGTCGACGCCGATGATGTTGGAGATCGTCGCCGTCGGCGCGATCGCCACGCAGTTGCTGTTGCGCATGCCGTCGCGGGCGATCTTGGCGCGCAGCGCGTCCCAGTCCAGCGTCGACGAACGGTCCACGTCGACGAAGCCGCCGCGGGCTTCGGCCAGCAGGTCCAGCGAGTCGATCGGCAGGATGCCGCGGTCCCACAGCGAACCGCGATAGCTGCTGTAGCGGCCACGTTCGGCGGCCAGCTCGGTCGAGGCCCAGTACGCGTGGTAGCAGACGGCTTCCATCGAACGGTCGGCGAACTCCACCGCGGCGTCGGAGGCGTAAGGCACGCGCAGCTGGTACAGCGCGTCCTGGAAGCCCATGATGCCCAGGCCCACCGGACGGTGGCGCAGGTTCGAGTCGCGCGCCTTCTTGACCGCGTAGTAGTTGATGTCGATGACGTTGTCGAGCATGCGCATCGCCGTCGACACCGTCTTCTTCAGCTTCTCCTGGTCGATGTGGCCGTCCTTGACGTGCTGCGCCAGGTTGACGGAGCCGAGGTTGCAGACCGCGATCTCGTTGTCGTTGGTGTTCAGCGTGATCTCGGTGCACAGGTTGGACGAGTGCACCACGCCCACGTGCTGCTGCGGGCTGCGGACGTTGCAGGCGTCCTTGAACGTGATCCAGGGATGGCCGGTCTCGAACAGCATCGTCAGCATCTTGCGCCACAGGTCGCGGGCCGGCATGCGCTTGTAGAGCTTGAGCTCGCCGCGGTCGACCTTGGCTTCGTACGCCTCGTAGGCGGTCTGGAAGGCCTTGCCGAACAGGTCGTGCAGGTCCGGGCAGGTCGACGGGCTGAACAGCGTCCAGTCGCCGCCCTCGATGACGCGCTTCATGAACAGATCGGGAATCCAGTTCGCCGTGTTCATGTCGTGCGTGCGGCGGCGGTCGTCGCCGGTGTTCTTGCGCAGCTCGAGGAATTCCTCGATGTCCAGATGCCACGTCTCCAGATAAGCGCAGACGGCGCCCTTGCGCTTGCCGCCCTGGTTCACGGCGACGGCCGTGTCGTTGACCACCTTCAGGAACGGGACCACGCCTTGCGACTTGCCGTTCGTGCCCTTGATGTGCGAACCCAGCGCGCGGACCGGCGTCCAGTCGTTGCCCAGGCCGCCGGCGAACTTCGACAGCAGCGCGTTTTCCTTCAGCGCTTCATAGATGCCGTCCAGGTCGTCGGCCACCGTCGTCAGGTAGCAGCTCGACAGCTGCGAGCGGCGCGTGCCGGCGTTGAACAGCGTCGGCGTGGAGCTCATGAAGTCGAAGGTCGACAGGACTTCGTAGAACTCGATGGCGCGGGCTTCGCGGTCGATCTCGCCCAGGGCCAGGCCCATCGCGACGCGCATGAAGAACGCCTGCGGCAGTTCGATGCGGGTGCCGTCGACGTGCAGGAAGTAGCGGTCGAACAGCGTCTGCAGGCCCAGGTAGTCGAACTGCAGGTCGCGTTCGGCCTTCAGCGCGGCGCCCAGCCTGGCCAGGTCGTACTGCTGCAGCTTCTCGTCGAGCAGCTCGGCCTGCACGCCCTTCTTGATGAAGCCGGGGAAGTAGTCGGCGTACTTGGTGGCCATCTCGGCCTGCGTCGCGTCCTCGCCCAGGATCTCGCGGCGGATCGTGTGCATCAGCAGACGCGCGGTGGCGCGCGTGTAGCCGGGGTCCTTCTCGATCAGCGTGCGGGCGGCCAGGATGGCGGCCTTGTAGACCTCGTCGATCGGCACGCCGTCGTACAGGTTGCGCTTCGTTTCGGCCAGGATCGGGTCCGGCTTGACGTCGGCGCCCAGGTTCTCGCAGCTCGACGCGATCAGCGCGGCCAGCTTGTTCAGGTCGAGCGGAACGCGCACGCCGTTCTCGGTCACCGAGATGCCGGACTCCAGCACGGCGGCCTGCTGCTGTTCACCCTGGCGGGCACGCTCCTGCGTGCGGCGCTCGCGGTACAGCACGTAGGCGCGCGCCACTTCATGGTGACCGCCGCGCATCAGCGCCAGCTCGACGTGGTCCTGCACGTCCTCGATGTGGAAGGTGCCGCCGGCCGGACGCGAGCGCAGCAGGCCGCGGGTCACGGAGTCGGTCAGCGCGTCGACGGTCTCGCGCACGCTCGCGGAGGCGGCGCCGCTGGTGCCGTGCACCGCGAGGAACGCCTTCATCATCGCCACCGCCACCTTGCTCGGCTCGAAGTGCACCACCGCGCCGTTGCGGCGGATGATCTGGTGCTGCGGGAAGCTGGCCGAAGCGGCGGCGGACTCGCGGGGAGCCTGCGCCAGGCCCGTTTCAGCGGTCGGTGTGGCGGCGACTGTCTGCATGGGATCCTCGTTCTGGTCTGGAAAACAAAAAATGCTGCGCCCGGCCCGGCTTTTCCGAAGGGCCAAACGATCAGGGGGTCAGGTGGTGCTCGCGATGCTGAAGATGCGCCTTGGCTTGGTGATTCCGCTCCTCCGGCTGGGGGGCCGGCACTGCGGACAAGACTTCTGATGGAGCATTCATCGCCGTGTTTGCGAAGTCAGCAGGATAGCATGCAAAACACTATATCTAGTGGTCTCCGGACCTTCAAGGAACTAGCGGTAGCGTCCTCCCCGCTTGACGTCCGCCACCCGCTGGGCTAGCCGGAAGACCTGACCCCGCACATGCCCGATGGATTCGCACATCGCGTCCGGAGCGCCAGGATCCACGCGGGCTGGCGGACCGAATGCGCTGCGAACGCCCATGGTTGCTGCGCTTGCGACGATGGCAATTCGATGACGACTTCGCAGGGTGTCCCTGGGGGCTAGGACAAGTCCGATGAGGACCTTCCCTGAGTCGCCACCTGCGGTGGGGTCATGGTCGCAATGCGCGCAGAAGACAGTCGGGGTCAGGACTCGTCGCCGCCGATCGAGATCGCCAGGCGCGCCATGCGGTAACGCATCTGGCGCAGCGACAGACCCAGGCTCGCGCCGGCCGCCGTGCGGTTGTTGCGATGGCGCTCGAGCGCCCGCAGCAGGATCTGCTTCTCGACTTCGTCCAGGTAGGCCGCGAGATCGGACGGGAGCGGTGCGCCGCCGCCGGCCTCGGCCGGCAGCACAGCCGCCAGCGACGGATCCATGCTGCCGAAGGCAGGATCGACCGGCGCGTCGTCCGGGCCCAGCACGCTGTCGGGCAGACCGAGATCCGCGAGATCGATGCCATCGCCGCTGGACAGCGCCAGCGCGCGATGCAACAGGTTCTCCAGCTCACGCACGTTGCCGGGGAAGCTGTAGCGCGACAGGGTCGCCAGCGCGGCCGTCGTCAACACCGGAACCGGCGCGACGCCCGCGTCGGCGGCGATGCGCAGCAGGATCCGCGCACTGATGGGCGCCAGATCCTCCATGCGCTCGCGCAGCGGCGGGACGCGGATCTGGATGACGTTGAGCCGGTAATACAAGTCCTGCCGGAAGCGACCGCCCGCCACCTCCGCCGCCAGGTCCTTGTGCGTGGCGCTGAGCAGACGCACGTTGACGGGGATCTCGGCCACCGCGCCGACCGGACGCACGGAACGCTCCTGCAGCGCGCGCAGCAGCTTGGATTGCATCGCAATCGGCAGGTCGCCGATCTCGTCGAGGAACAGCGTGCCGTTCTGCGCGGCCTGGAAGAAGCCCTCGCGGTCCTCGCTCGCGCCGGTGAATGCGCCCTTGCGATAGCCGAAGAATTCGGCCTCCAGCAACTGCTCCGGAATCGCGCCGCAGTTCACCGCGATGAACGGCTGCGGACGGCGCGCGCTGACGTCGTGGATCGCGCGCGCGACCAGTTCCTTGCCGGTGCCGGACTCGCCGTTGATCAGCACCGGCGCCATGCTGCGGGCCACCTTCTCGATCAGTTCTCGCACCTGCCGCATCGGTGCCGAATCGCCGACCAGCCGCTCCAGCGCCGAGGTCGACCCAGTCAGCGGCGGCGCGGGGCGCGGGGCCTTGCGCCGTTCCGGCGTCCCGGGCCTGGGTGCATCCACCGGGGGCAGCACGTCGAAGGTGGCCGGCGCGGTCGGAGCGAACGCGTCGGTGTCCGCATCGGTGTCGGCGGCGGCGGCAGCAGCGGCTCCGCGCGAGGCGCCACCGGACAGGCCACCAGCCACGGCGGGCGGGGCCGACGAGAAGGGCCTCGGCACCGTGCCTTCGGTCTTGGACGCGCGCCCCAGCGCCGACGCGACCACCATGCGGAACTGGCGCAGGTCGACCGGTTTGGTCAGGTAGTCGTACGCGCCGGCCTTGAGCGCCTCGACCGCGTTCTCGGCCGAGCCGTAGGCGGTGATCACCAGCGCGCGTTCGCTGCGGCCCTGCTGCTCGAGCCAGCGCAGGATGTCCAGCCCGCTGCCGTCGGGCAGCCGCATGTCGGTGATGACGGCGTCGTAGCGGCGTGAACCGAGCAGCTCCAGCGCATCCTCGACGGTGCCGGCGCTGTCCAGCGTGAAGCCCTCGCGCAGCAGCGTCATCTCGTAGAGGGTGCGCAGGTCGGGCTCGTCGTCGACGACCAGCAGGCGGGGATCAGCGCTCATGGAGTTCGGTGTCAGGGAAGTAGGAGTCCGGCCCCGCGGACGGGATCGAGGCCAGCACGCCGGCCGGCGTCGCCGGCCGCGGCAGCAGCACGCGGAATTCGTTGGCTTCGGCATCCGCCGGGCCGCCGGTGGGCGCGGCATGGCGGTGGTAACTGATGCGGGCGCCGTAGCGCTCGCACAGCTCGCGGCAAATGTACAGGCCGAGACCCGACCCACGGCTGCGCGTCGAGAAGAAGGGCTCGAACAGATGTCGTTCGACTTCCGGCGGGATCGCCTCCGCGCGGCTGAACACCGACAGTCGCACCCACTCGTCCGACTCGGCCAGTTGCACGCGCAGAGCGCCGGGCCCGGGCCGGGCGTGGCGCAGACCGTTGTCCAGCAGGTTGATCAGCACGCGACGCAGATGCTCGGGCTCGAAGCTGATGAGCAGGCCGTCACGCCAGATCTCGATGCGCAGCGGACTGGCGTCGCCTTCGGGCAGGCGTTGCGTCGCGGCCCAGTCGGCGCAGTACTCGCGCACCAGCGGCGCGGCGGCCAGCGTCAGCGACACCGGCGCGATGCCGGGCGCGACCTCCATCACGTCCTCGACCAGCCGCTTGAGCCGCTCCACGTTGGAGCTCACCATGCGGGTCAGCGGCTCCAGCCGCGGGTCGTCCGCGAGGTCCTCGGCCATCAGCGCATTGGCCTGTGCGATCGCGGTCAGCGGATTGCGGATCTCGTGCGCGATGCCCGCCGACACGCGCCCCATCGCGGCGAGCTTCTCCTGGCGGTTGCGGGCCTCGAGCATCCGGTTGTCCTCGAGGAAGAGCACGCACAGGTCGTCGCCGTCCACCGGCCGCTGCGTGAAACGCATCCGCGCGCGCAACGAGCGCTGCTTGCCGCGGCCGAAGTCCAGCAGCAGGTCGCGGCCGGACTCGGGCCAGTGCTCGCCGCCGAAGGCCTTCTCGATGGCTCGCAGCAGCGGCTTCCAGGCCGGCGTCGTGTCGAGCCGGAAGGCGCCGGAGCGCAGCGCGGCGCCCTCCGCCAGCAACGCGCGCGCCGCCGGATTGGCGGTGCGCACCAGCCCGCGGCGGTCCGCGACGAGGACGCCCTCCTCCATCTCCTCAATGACCAGGCGGTTGAGGTCGGCCTGCTGGCGGGCGTACTCGAGGCTGCCGCGCGCGGCGCGCTCCTCGCGTGCCAGGCGGGACGCGATCTCGTTGGACAGCAACGTGACGACGAACAGCCCGCAGCCCAGCAGACCCGCCTGGCTGATGCGCAACGCGCCGTCGCGATCGCTCAGCACGGCCCAGCCGGAGAGCGTCAGCAGCACCAGGCTCGGCAGCGCGGCGCAGCCCAGCGCCCGAAGGCGCGGCAAGAGCGCCCCGGCCATCAGCGCCGGCATGAAGAACAGCGCGCCGTAGGGTCCTCCGGGTTCCTGCAACTGCAGTCCCGTGAACAGCAGCAGGTCGGCCCCGATGCTGACCAGGAACTGGCGCGCGCTCAGGCCCGCGCGGTCCTTGGGCGGCGCTTCGCCGCCGCCGAACCAGCGCGGCAGCAGCCACGCAAGCACCGTCTGCACGCCGTAGATGAGCGCCAGCAGGGCGACCCAGCCCGTCGGCCGCGCGCCCATCAGGCCGGCCAGCGATTGCGTGGCCAGCAAGGCCAGGCCGAGCGCGGCGCGCGCGCCCATGAAGGCACGGTACAGCCGCTGGATGGTGCTGGCGCTGATGGCGCCGCGGGCCTCGTTGGTGGCCATGCGCGCTCCGGCGGTCAAGTCCCGGCACCGCCGCCGCGGGCGCGCTCCGCCTCGGCCACGTCCAGACGCGCTTCATGGGCGGCGCGATGCGCGACGCTGCAGAACTGGCCGCCGCGACCCGGCACCGCCTCGCCGGCAGGCAGGTGCGTGCCGCATTCGGCGCAGCTCACCATGGACTCGAGTTCGCGCGCGGACGGCGCGGGCGCCGGTGCGGACGGCGGAGGCGCGGTCGGGCCGCGCTCCTCGCGCGAGGCCGGCCGCCCGCGCTTGAAGCCGAGCATGAAGGCGACCACCGCCAGCAGGACGATCCAGAAGAGCAGCTTGATCACGATGAGGGCGTCGGGAGGATCGAGGAGAGGAACACGGGGGCGATCTGCGATCAGACCGGCGGACGTTGCAGCACGACTTCCAGCACGAAGCGCGAACCGGCGTAGGACAGCAGCAGCAGCGCGGCGCCGAAGTACAGCCACCGCGTGGCGCGCCTGCCGCGCCAGCCGAAGACGCGACGTCCGGTGAGCAGCCCGGTCAGCACGATCCAGCCAAGCACGGCGAACAAGGTCTTGTGGTCCCAGCGCCATTGCGGCGTGAAGGCCACGCCCAGCAGCAGGGCGATCGACAGCACGACGACACCCGCCCCCACGAACTGGAAGGTCAGACGTTCGAGCCGCAGCAGCGGCGTGCCGAAGGCAGGCGCGCCCTGCCCCTTCTGCGAACGCATCTGGCGCTCGGCGCGGTTGAGCATCACCGCGTGCATCACCGCGACGCCGCACAGGCCGTAGGACGCCAGGCCCATCGCCCAGTGCAGCGGCGCCAGCGGCGAGCCCGCCTGCGGCCGGTATTCGCCGGGGAAGGCCCAGGCCACCATCATGACGACCAGCCCCAGCACGCTGAGCAGCCGCTGCGCCGACGGAAGCGGGAGGAAGCGGCTCTCGACCAGATAGACGCCGATCATCAGCCAGATCGTCATCGACAGCGACGGCGCGAACCCGAAGCGCGCGGCATGACCGCCGTTGACCGGCTCGGCCCCGATGCCGCCGATGTCCACGACCAGCGCGGCCAGGTGCAGCAGCCACGCCAGGACCAGCACCGCGCGCCAGGTGCGAGGCCGCCGGTGGGCGAAGACGGCGGCGGCGGCATAGGCCAACGCCCCGGCGGCGCTGAGGGCGGCGAGGAGCAGGCCGCTGGGCTCGGCGGAGGCGGACGATAAAATCATCCGCAAAGTGTAATGAGGCGCGCCCGCTTGCGCGGCGCCGAAACGATGGCATCCACCCTGACCGATCGACTGAGCCGGCTCGTCAAGACCATGCGGGGCCAAGCCCGCATCACCGAGTCCAACGTGCAGGACATGCTGCGCGAGGTACGCATGGCGCTGCTGGAGGCCGACGTCGCGCTGCCCGTGGTGCGCGACTTCATCGCCCGCGTGAAGGAGAAGGCGCTGGGCCAGGAGGTGGTCGCCTCGCTGAATCCGGGCCAGGTGCTGGTCTCGGTGGTCCACAAGGAACTGGCCGCGACGATGGGCGAAGGCGTCGCCGACATCAACCTCGCCGCGCAGCCGCCCGCCATCATCCTGATGGCCGGCCTGCAGGGCGCCGGCAAGACGACGACGACCGCCAAGCTCGCCAAGCACCTGACCGAGAAGCGCAAGAAGAAGGTGCTGACGGTCTCCGCGGACGTGTACCGCCCCGCCGCGATCGAGCAGCTCAAGACGGTGACCAAGCAGGCGGGCGCCGAATGGTTCCCGTCGGCGCCGGACCAGAAGCCGCACGACATCGCGCTGGCGGCGCTCGATCATGCGAAGCGCCACTTCTTCGACGTGCTGCTGGTCGACACGGCCGGCCGGCTCGCGATCGACGAGGCGCTGATGGCCGAGATCCGCGACCTGCACGCGACGCTCAAGCCGGTGGAGACGCTGTTCGTCGTCGACGCGATGCAGGGTCAGGACGCGATCAACACCGCCAAGGCCTTCAAGGAAGCGCTGCCGCTGACCGGCATCGTGCTGACCAAGCTGGATGGTGACTCGCGCGGTGGCGCGGCGCTGTCGGTGAAGCAGATCACCGGCGCGCCGATCAAGTTCGCGGGCGTGTCCGAGAAGATCGACGGCCTCGAGGTCTTCGACGCCGACCGCCACGCGGGCCGCGTGCTCGGCATGGGCGACATCGTCGCGCTGGTCGAGGAAGTCCAGAAGGGCGTCGACGTCGAGGCAGCGCAGAAGCTGGCCGAGAAGCTCAAGTCCGGCGACGGATTCGACCTGAACGACTTCCTCGCGCAGATCTCGCAGATGAAGAAGATGGGGGGGCTGTCCGGCTTGATGGACAAGCTGCCCACGCAGATGACCGCCAAGGCCGGCCAGCCCGACATGGACAAGGCCGAGCGCGACATGAAGCGCATGGAAGGCATCCTCAACGCCATGACCGCCAAGGAGCGCCGCCAGCCGTCGCTGCTGATGGACGGCAAGTCCAAGGCCAGCCGCAAGCGCCGCATCGCCGCGGGCGCCGGCGTCCACATCCAGGAAGTCAACCGCCTGCTCAATCAGTTCGACCAGATGCAGGGGATGATGAAGAAGATGAAGGGGGGCGGGCTGATGAAGATGATGAAGAAGATGGGCGGGCTCAAGAACCTCATGGGCGGCGGAGGCGGCGGGTTCCCGATGTGACCGTCAGTCACCAATGACAAGGGCTCCAACACGGAGCCCTTTTCTTTTGCTGCCTGCTTGGTTCGGCGCGCTGGCCGGCGAGTCATGGGGCCCCGGCGGCAAGCGCCGAAACCCCACGACTCACCGTCCCCAACCATCCCCGTCCTTCGACGGTTTTGCGACCGGGGACTTCGGTCGTTACTCCAGCAGCGCTTGCGCGAACTCGCGCGCGTCGAAGGTCTGCAGATCCTCGAGCTTCTCGCCGACGCCGATGAAGTACACCGGGATCGGACGCTCGCGCGCGATCGCCGCAAGCACGCCACCCTTGGCCGTGCCGTCGAGCTTGGTGACGATCAGGCCGGTGAGGCCGAGCGCGTCGTCGAAGGCCTTCACCTGCGTCAGCGCGTTCTGGCCGGTGTTGCCGTCGACGACCAGCAGCACTTCGTGCGGCGCCGTCTCCTGGGCCTTGGCAATCACGCGCTTGATCTTCCTGAGCTCCTCCATCAGGTGGAGCTGCGTCGGCAGGCGGCCGGCGGTGTCGGCGATGACGACGTCACAGCCGCGCGCCTTGCCGGCGACCACGGCGTCGAAGGTCACCGCGGACGGATCACCGCCCTCCTGGCTGACGATCTGCACGCGGTTGCGGTCCGCCCAGACGGCGAGCTGCTCGCGCGCCGCCGCGCGGAAGGTGTCCGCCGCGGCCAACAGCACGTTGGCCTCGGCATCGGCCAGGTGGCGCGTGAGCTTGCCGATGCTGGTCGTCTTGCCGGCGCCGTTGACGCCGACCACCATCATCACCGTCGGCGAGTGCTCGCCGATCACGAGCTGACGTTGCAACGGCTGCAGCAGCTCGGTCAGCGCGTCCACGAGCAACTGCCGCACGGCGGCCGGCTCGGTGGCCTTGGCGTCTTTCACGCGGCGCTTCAGGTCCTCGAGGAGGAACTCGGTCGCCTTCACGCCCGCGTCGGCCATCAGCAACGCGGCCTCCAGCTCTTCATACAGCGCGTCGTCGATCTGCGTGCCGGTGAAGACCTGGGAGATGCTGGACCCGGTCTTGCGCAGTCCCTGGCGGAGCTTGTCCATCCAGCTCTTGCGCGGCGCCACCTCGACGACCGGCGGCGTCACAGGCGCCGGTGCGGGAGCGGGAACAGGCGCTACGGTGGGTGGAAGCTTGGGCTGCGTCGGCGCTGCAACCGGAGCCAGAGCAACGGGTGTCGGTGCCAAGACCGGAGCGGGCGCTGGCGTTGGCGATGAGGTCAGGGTTTGCGGCGCTGCGGGCGCAGGGGCCGGGACCGGCGATGGCACAACGGCCGAAGCCGAAGCCGAGGCCGAGGCCGGCGGGGGCGCCGTATCGACGACAGGCGCCGCTTCGGGAGCGGGGGCCGGCGTGGGTTCGGCGGAGCCGAAGCCCAGTTTTTTCTTGAGGAAGCTGAACATGGAGGGGGTCGAGTGGGACTCGCGCGCCGAACTGTCGATGCCGTGATCGGCGGGGCTTGCATTGTCTGCGAAAACTTTGCTATAGTCGCTGTCTTCGCAAGGCGCTTTAGCTCAGCCGGTTAGAGCGACGGAATCATAATCCGCAGGTCCGGGGTTCGAATCCCTGAAGCGCCACCAAATACGAAACCCCGCAGAACGCAAGTTCTGCGGGGTTTTCCGTTTGGGGTCGCCGTTTGGGGGTCGCCGGATCGGTGTCTCCAGCACCCATCAGCGACAAGGGGCCATCGCGTCGCGACGGCCCCTTCCCTTCATGGTCAGTCACTCAATGACTGATCAACGGCAACTCAATTGCAGCTCAAGGTCGCGTAGTTCTTCCCCGCTCCCGCCACGGTGAGCAGCTTTTGCTTCACGCAGGCCGGCGCGTGCACCGTGTACGCATACGGGATCCCTACCGGGAAGTTCGCCGTCGTCACCCAATCGGTCGCGTCGCGCGACGGGCTCGAACCACTGGCCACCCATTTGATCCCGTAGGTCGCGAAGTCGGCCGGGCTGCGCACGTTGTTGTTGCGCAGTTCCCAGTAGCCGATCGACGAGCTGTCCCGCGAGGTCACCGGGTTCTGTGCGTTCTCGAAGTAATTGCCTTCGATCAGCGCATACGCCCCCATCCGGATGTTGGCGCCGGAGGTCAGCACGCCCGAGTACAGGTTGTTGTACAGGTGCGTGTAGCCCCCGCGCTGCAGCGGCAGCCGCGAGCCGACGTTGCTGTACACGTTGTGGTGGAAGGTGATGTAGCGGTCGCTCGCGTCGCTGTCGCTCGAGCCGATCAGGCCGACCTTGTGGTGGTCGTGGAGGTAGTTGTACGAGTAGGTGATGTGATGCGCACCCGCCTTGCTGTCGATGAGGCCGTCGAACTCCAGGTCGCCGGCGCCGGAGCATTCGGCCGTCGAGCTGAACAGCGTGTTGTGGTCGATCCAGACGTAGCCCGGGAACTTGCCGCTCTGGCCTTCGATGCCGATGGCATCGATGGATCCGGGCAGCAGCCCGATCGTCATGTTGCGGATGATGATGTTGGTCGCCGCGGCCTTGATCGCGAGCCCGAAGTTGGCCGCCGAACCGTTGACGCCCTCGATCGTGACGTTGCTCTTGTTCTTGACCTCGACGACGGCGCCTGCCGCCTTCTTCCACTGCGCGCAGGGATCGGGGATCGTGCCGAAATCGAAGGTCCCCGCGTAGCGGATCACCAGGCCACCGGTGCCGCTGTAGGCATCGATCGCGGCTTGCATCTGCGCGGCGGTCGTGACGGTGATCGGCGTTGCCGAGCCGCCGCCGGTGACCTGCCCCGCGTAGCCGCCGCTGTGACCCGCCGGAGCCGGTGCGGGAGAAGGCGACGGCGCGGGTGAAGGCGCAGGGGAAGGCGCCGGCGAGGGAGACGGTGCCGGAGACGGCGATGGCGCGGGCGAACCGGCCGGTCCCACCGCGCACTTCTCCGCCTTGCCCGGATTCGGATCCGCGCCGCCGAAGGTGGCCGACGCGCAGGCCACGTTGCCGCTCAACGTCTTGATGACCCACTTGTCCTTCACGCCGAAGGACACCTGACGCGCCGTGTCGCCCACCTTGCAGGTGCCGCCTTCGTCCGCGCACTTGGAATAGCCGGACGGCCAATCGACCGCGTGCGCCGCGCCGATCGGCGCAACGGCGCCGACCACGACCGCCATCGCCATCAGTCCCTGCCGCGGGCTCGGCGCGCGCAGCGCGCCAGAGGTAGGCGGCTTCGGCGCGATCAGCGCGCCGGACTCGTCATTACGGGTGCTCTTCATCGAATGTCTCCCAAAGTCGTTGAAGCGACCGGCGCGGACATGGCTCCGCCCTCACCGGTCAGCGGTGAATCAAAAAATGTTCGGGAACCCAACGCCGTTTCCTCCGCCTCGCACGGCACGGACCTGCAGGATCCGCGTCGGGGACGGTGGCCGTCGGCACAGGCCACGTGTCGATGCGCCAGCGCGCAGGCGCGGCCACGTCGACAACGGGCGCAGACTAACGAGAACGCGAATTTTCGAAAAGCCGTTTTACATTTGCCGATCTGGCGTTACGGATCGCTATCAAACGCCGCACCGACCTGGTGAGTGTCATCGTTCGATTACACTTCGCGCATGTCTTATACGGTCATGCAGGTGAACGAGTTCTCGCACTGGCTCCGGAGCCTGCGAAGACCCGACCACCCGGCTGCGTCTGACCAACCGCCTGCGCAAAGTCCAGTTCGGCAACCTGGGTGACGTGGCGCCTGTCGGCGGCGGCGTGATCCATGAAATGCGTGAGCACTTCGGTCCCGGCTGGCGCATGTACTACGTGCGTCGGAGCAGCACGGCGATCTGGATGCTGGGCGGCGGCGAGAAGTGCACGCAGCAGGCCGACATCCAGCGGGCCATTCAAGTGGCGACCCAACTTGAGGAGTGAGCCGTGAGCGAGAAGATCAAGATTTCAGACCTTCAGGAATTCGACGCCGCCGAATATCTGACCTCCGAAGAAGACATCGCCATCTATCTCACGGTGGTGCTCGAAGAGAACGATTCCGCGCTGCTGGCGGCAGCGCTCGGCGACATCGCCCGCGCTCGCGGGATGACGCAGATCGCCAAGGACTCCGGGATCACCCGCGAGGCGCTGTACAAGGCCCTGCGGCCTGGCGCCTCGCCCCGCTTCGATACGGTGAGCAAGGTCTGCGCGGCACTGGGCTTGCGCCTCGTGGCGATGCCCATGCATCCGGCCTGATCGCAAAGGGCCTCGCGTGAGGCGCTCAGCGCTGCGCGTCCGCCTTCATCTCCACCGGCGCATTCCATCCGCCGCCGAGCGCCCTCACGAGCGCCACCGTCGCGCGGCGTTGCCGCGTCGCAAGATCCACCGCGCTGCGCCGCGCCTGCAGTCCCGCCGTCTGCGAGGTGACCACCTCCAGGTAAGCCGCCGCACCGGCGCGATAGCGGTTCGTCGCCAGCGCGAGCGAGCGCTCCGCTGCGTCGACCGACTTGTTCTCCGCCACCAGCGCCTCGCCGAAGCGATCCAGCAGCACCAACTGATCCTCGACCTGCTGGAACGCCGCGAGCACGGTGCTGCGATAGCGCTGCGCCGACTCGTCCAGCGCCGCGCTCGCGCGCGCTTCCTCGGCCTTGCGGCGGCCGCCGTCGAACAGGTTGTAGGCCAGCGTCGGACCAATGGCCCAGAACAGGTTCGGTGCTTCGAGGAAGCGGCTGAAGTCGCTGCTCTGGAATCCGCCCTGCGCGCTCAGCACGACGGACGGGAAGAACGCCGTCTTCGCCACGCCCAACGTCGCGGTCGCCGCCACCACGCGCTGTTGCGCCGCCGCGATGTCGGGACGGCGTTCCAGCAAGGTCGAGGGCAGCCCCGGCGGCACCACCGGCATTGCCAGATCCAATGACGAGGCCGGCTCGATGCGGAAGCTCGACGCGTTGGCCCCGACCAACGCGGCAATCGCGTGCTCCAGCACCGCGCGCTGTGCCTGCGACTGCCGGCGCTGCGAGCGCGCCGATTCGAGCTGGCCCTCGGCCCGCGCCTGATCCAGGCCCGACGCGATGCCGGCCTGATGCCGGCGAGAAATCAGATCGAAGGCACGCGTGTAGGCCTCTTCGGCATCGGCGAGCAGCGCGTTGTCGCGATCCAGGCCCCGCAGCTGCAGCAGCGAATCCGCGAGCTGCGCCTGCAGGGCGAGTCGCGCGGCGGCGAGGTCCGCGGCAGCCGCCCGCTCCGTCGCCAGGCCCGCGCGAACCTGTTCCGAAATGCGGCCCCACAGGTCGACTTCGTAGCTCAGGTCCAGGCCGAGCGTCGCGCTGTTGTACCAATCCGGCGAGGTCGGTCCGAGCACACGCAACGGGCGACGCTCCGACTGCCGGTCGCGCTGGCCGTTGAGCGAGCTGTTCAGCGTCGGCGACTGCGCCGAACGCAGACTGTCTGTCGCCGCCTTCGCCTGCTGGTAGCGGGCGAGCGCGGAGGCGAGGTCAGGGCTGTTCTCGACCAGGCGCTGCTGCAGCGCGTCGAGCTCGGGGTCGCCATAGCCCTTCCACCAACCATCGAACGCGATCGGCGCGGCGGCGGCGGCTGCGGCGCCAGCCTCGACCCAGGGACCACGGGCTTCCTTGAAGGCCGTCGTCATCGGCACCTCGGGCAACGCCGTCTTCGGCGGCTGGGCGCAGCCCGCGATCAGCGCGGCCATCAAGGTGCCAGCGGCGAGCGAGACGCCACGAGCAACGTGCACGGCCTGGCGGGTTGACCGGCGCTCCATCATGAACGCCCCTTCGCCGAAGCCGCAGCACCCGACGCGGCCGCGGGCTGCGCGACGCGCACCACGTCGCCATCGGCGATGCCGTCCGGCGGATTCGCGATAACGCGATCCGAGGCGGTCAGCCCGCCGCCAAGCTCGATCCTCGTGCCCATGTCGCGCGCGATCGTGACCTTGCGCAGCTTCACGCGATTGCTCGCGTCGACGGTCGCGACCTGCACGCCGTCCTTGTTGATGATCACGGCGCCCGGCGGCAGCGAGACAGCGGCATTCGCCGGCGCGTCAGCGCCGGCCGAGGCCGCGCCGTCGAAGCGCACCGTCGCGAAACCGCCCGGGAGCAATTCATCCTTCTCGTTGTCGACGGCCAGTTGCACCAGCATCGAGCCGCTGGCCGTGTTGATGGCCTGCGAGGTCGACTGCACCGTCGCGGCGAAACGCTGGCCGGGCCGCTCGGGCACCGTCAGCACAGCCTTGCCGCCGGCACGGACCTGCGCCACCTGGCGCTGCGGCACATTGACGTAGACGCGCAGCTTGCGCATGTCGGAAACGACGAACAGTTCGCTGCCCGGCGCACCGCCGATGTTGATCAGCGCGCCGACGTCGGTATTGCGCGCGGTGACGACGCCGTCGAACGGCGCCGTCAACTGCGTGAAGCGTTTCAGCGCCTCGATGCGATCGACGTTGGCCTGCAGCGCATTGACCTGCGACTGCTTGGCGGTCATGTCGCCGGTGCGCTCGTCGACCTCCTGCTTGGACACGGAGTCCGACTCCAGGAGCCCCTGCCAGCGCTTGGCGGTGCTCGCCGCCAGCGCGGCGTTGCTGCGCGCGGTCGCCAGCTCGGCCTTGGCCTGCATCAGTTGCTGATCGAGGTCGGGCGTCTCGATTTCGGCGAGCTGCTGCCCGGTCTTGACCTTGCCACCGATGTCCACGTTCCAGCGCTTCAGGTAGCCGCTGACCCGCGCATAGATCGGCGCGCGCGACCAAGCCTCGATCCGCGCGGGCAGCTCCAGGCCGCCTTCGGTCAAGGGTTGCGGCGTGACCAGCGCGACGCTCGGCTGACTGCGTTCGTCGGCCGTGGTCTGCAGTTGCTCGGCGTTGGACTTGCGGGCCCACAGGCCCGCCGCCACCACCGCGATCGCGATCACGACCGCGACGGTCGCGGCAAGCTTGAAGCGCGCGGGAGGACGGGAAGACACAACGGCGTTGTCGGCATCAGTTCGCATGGGAAGGATCTCCGGCCCCGGGCAGCGCAGTCGCGGCACCGGCAGTCAAGTCGTTCGATTCGGAAAGGTCGGAAGCAGGTCCGGTCTTGCGGTGGTGTCGGTGCACGATGCTGAACACGACCGGCACGAAGACCAGCGTCGCGAAGGTGGCGAAGACCAGTCCGCCGATCACGGCGCGTCCCAGCGGCGCGTTCTGCTCGCCACCCTCGCCCAGGCCCAGCGCCATCGGCAGCATGCCGATGACCATCGCCAGCGCCGTCATCAGCACCGGCCGGAAGCGCACGAAGCCGGCTTCCATCGCGGCGGCGGTCGCGTCGCCGAGTTCCTCGAGCCGCTCCCGCGCGAAGCTGATCACCAGCACGCTGTTGGCGGTGGCCACACCCATGCACATGATCGCCCCGGTCAGCGCGGGCACCGACAGCGTCGTCCCCGTCGCGAAGAGCATCCACACGATGCCCGCGAGCGCCGCCGGCAGCGCCGACACGATCACCGCCGGATCCAGCCACGACTGGAAGTTCACGACGATCAGCAGGTAGATCAGCACCACCGCACCGAGCAGCCCGAACAGCAGCCCCGAGAACGCGCGGTCCATCGTGCGCACCTGGCCGAGCAGCTGCACGTTCGAGCCCTTGGGCACGTCGGCCTGCGTGTCGGCGAGCACCTTGCGGATGTCGCGCGCGACGGCGCCGAGGTCGCGGTCCTGCGTCGTCGCATGGATCTGCACCATCGTCGCAACGTCGTACTGGCTGATCAGCGCCGGGCTGTTGACGCGCTGGAAGCTCGCCAGGCCGCCGAGCGTCGACGTGCCCGCCTGGTTGCCGTTGCCGATCGGCAGATTGCTCAGCGAGGCCAGCGAATCGAGCTGGTGCTGCGGCGTCTGCATCACGATCGAATAGCTCACGCCGTTCTGCGGATTCAGCCAGAAGGTCGGCGCGACCTGGCTGCTGCCGGCGAGATTCACGACCAGGCTGTTGGCCACGTCGCGCGTGGTCAGTCCCAGCAGCTGCGCCTGCGTGCGGTCGACGTCGACATTGAAGGTCGGCGCCTTGTTGGACTGCTGGATGCGCGCATCGGCCACGCCGGGGATCGCCTTGATGCGCTTGAGCAGCTGCTGCGCGTAGGCGAAGTTGGACTCGACATCGCGTCCGCGCACCTGCACGTCGATCGGCGCGGGCGCGCCGAAGTTCAGGATCTGGCTGACGATGTCGGCCGGCGGGAAGGAGAAGGTCGTGTCCGGGAACTCGCGCGGCAGGATCTGGCGCAGCTGCCTCACGTAGTCGGCCGTGGGCGCGTGACCTTCCCTCAGCGCGATCTGGAAGTCACCGTCGGACGTGCCCAGCACGCCGGTGTTGTTGTAGGTCAGGTTGATCGACGACGGCGGCAGACCGATGTTGTCGACCATCGTCTCGATCTTCTCGGACGGGATCACGCGGCGGATCGCCTGCTCGATCTTCGCGAAGCGCGCGGCGGTCTCCTCGACGCGCGTGCCCACCGGCACCCGCGCGTGCATCAGGATCTGGCCGGAATCGACCTGCGGGAAGAAGTTGCTTCCGATGAAGGGCACCAGCGCGAAGGACAGCAGCACCACCGCCGCGAAGCCGATCAGGAAGGGCTTCTTGCTGCCCAGCGCGGTCTCGAGCATCCGGCGGTAGCCTTCGCGCACGCGTTCGAAGCGGGCTTCGAAATTGCGTTGGAAGCGCACCAGCGGATTGCGCGATGGCGCCTGCGCCAGATGCCCGTGGCCGTCGGTCAACGGCGCGTGCGGTTGCAGCAGGTACTTCGCCATCGTCGGCACCAGCGTGCGCGACAGGATGAACGAGCACACCATCGCGAAGATCACCGCCTCGGCCATCGGCACGAACAGGAAGCGCGACACGCCTTCCAGGAAGAACATCGGGATGAACACGATGCAGATGCACAGCAGCGAGACGAAGGCCGGCGTCACGATCTGGCGCGCACCGTCCATGATCGACTCCTCGACGCCCTTGCCATGCTCCAGGTGCCAGTTGATGTTCTCGATGGTCACCGTCGCGTCGTCGACCAGGATGCCCACCGCAAGCGCCAATCCGCCCAGCGTCATCAGGTTCAGCGTCTCGCCGATCGCCGCCAGGCCGATGATCGACCCGAGGATCGACAGCGGGATCGACACCGCGATGATCACCGTCGAACGCCAGCTGCCCAGGAACAGCAGGATCATCGCGCTGGTCAGCGCCGCGGCGATGGCGCCCTCGATCGCGACGCCCTTGATGGCGGCGCGCACGAAGACCGACTGGTCGTTGATCGGCTTGACCTCGAGCTCGTCGGGCAGCGAGGGCCGCAACTCGCCGAGCTTGGCGCGCACGCCGTCGACGATCGCCAGCGTCGACGCCGCGCCGTTCTTCAGCACCGACATCAGCACCGAGCGCCCGCCGTCCACATGGACGATGTTGGTCTGCGGCGCATTGCCGTCGTGCACGTCGGCCACGTCGCGCAGGTAGATGGTCGAGCCGTTGACCACCTTCACGGGCAGCCGGCCCAGTTCCTCGATCGCCGACGGCGCGCTGTTGAGCTGCAGCGTGTATTCGAGTTCGCCGATCTTCTGCGTGCCGATCGGCGTGAGCACGTTCTGTGTCGCCAGCGCGGTGGCCACGTCCTGCGCAGACAGTCCACGCGCCTGCAGCGCGGCCGGGTTGACGTCGATCTGCACCTGGCGCTGCTTGCCGCCGTAGGGCAGCGGGATCGCCGCGCCCGGCACCGTCACCAGCGGCGTGCGGATGGTATTGAAGCCAAGGTCGAAGAGCTGCTGCTCCGACAGCCCCTTGCCCGAGAGCGCCAGCTGCAGGATGGGCACCGTGGCGGCGTTGTAGTTCAGGATCAGCGGCGGCGTCGTGCCGGCCGGCATCTGCCGCACGGCGACCTGCGCGACCGCGGTGACCTGCGCGTTGGCCACCGCAATGTTCACACCCGGCTGGAAGAAGATCTTCACCACCGAGACACCAGGATAGGTGTTGGCCTCGATGTGCTCGATGTCGTTGACGGTGGTCGTCAGCGTGCGCTGGAACAGCGTCGAGATGCGCCCGGCCATCTGGTCCGGCGGCAGCCCGGTGTACTGCCAGGCCACCGCGATGACCGGCACCCGGATCTCCGGGAAGATGTCCGTCGGCGTGCGCAGGGCTGCCAGCGGGCCCAGGATCAGCAGCAGCAGCGCCAGCACGAAGAAGGTGTAAGGACGTCGCAGCGCGACGCGCACGGCGGCCATCAGCATGGACGGGTTCCCACGATCGGTGTCATCGTTGCTCTCTTCTTTGACCGCTTCCCGGTCATGCAGAGCGCGGATTTTGTGTGTCGACGCGCCGCCCTGTATTGCTGATCGGTAATGACCGTACGCGTACGGGGGATCGCACCCCGCGTTTGGGCGGCAGGCATCGAGGTGGTGCGAAACCTGTCGCAAAAGCGGGCAGCGACCGGACGGAAGTTCCTATCTCGTACCTAACGTACGCCAACTCGTGCCGCAACGCGCACGCCTTACAAATTCCCGGGAAAGTCCTGCCGTTTTTGCCGACAGATCGACCGTTGAAACACCCGGTTGCTCCTTAATATGCGGCCCGAGCGGACCCGCCCGGCCCCAGCCGGAGCAAGCAAGACCGTCCGCCAGAAAGACATCGGGCAGCATGAAGTCGATCGGGTCGTTGGGTCAGTCCAAACAAGCGGTACAGGCATGGATGGCGATGGCAGCGGCCGTCGCACTGTCGACGGTCGCTCCAGGCGTCAACGCCGAGCCCGCACTCCGGACGCAGCTTTCGCAGCCTTCTGCGCAGATGGCGCCGGCCACCGTCGACTTCCATGGCGAAGCGGCGTCCCCCGAGGCCCGCGCCATGGCCCGGGTCGCCTTCGAACACGCCGACGCCAAGGGCCTGCCCTTCGCCGTCGTCGACAAGAAGGAAGCCAAACTCTTCGTCTTCAGCGCCGATGGCCATCTGATCGGTGCCGCATCGGCGCTGCTGGGCCTGGCTCGCGGCGACACGGTCGCGCCCGGCGTGGGTCAGATGGTGAGCACCGGCATCCCGCCGGATTTGCGGACCACCCCTTCCGGTCGCTACGACAGCCAACCCGGTCCCAATCTGAAGGGCGAGACCGTCATCTGGGTCGATTACGACGCCGCGTTCGCCATCCACCGTCTGCGCCCGGGCCCGGCCTACGAGCGCCGTGCCGAGCGGCTCGCCTCGCTGTCGCCGGACGACAACCGGATCTCGCTGGGTTGCGTGGTCGTGACGGGCGACTTCTTCGACCGCGTCGTCGCGCCGGTGCTCGGCCATGGGCCGGGCGTCGTCTACGTGCTGCCCGAACCGGCCTCCGCGGCCGTGGCACAGAACACGGCCAGCGGGCGCCTTTGAGCCGCGCCTGGGCCGCCCTGAGCCCCCACTGACCCGTCTTCGAGCGGCCCTCTGAATCGCTCCGGACCGCCCGGCCACCATCGGAAACCGGGAGCCCGCCCCAGCCGGCGACGGGACCACGCCCGCTACACTTGCGCCCTTGCGCATTTCCGCAGCCACTGGATCTACACCATGTACCGCTGTGCCCCGCCCGTCCCGCCCCGCCGTCGCTCGATGATGGCGGCGGCCGCCAGCACCGCCCTGTTCTCGCTGGTCGCCACGTTCGGCGGCGTCGCCGCGATCGCGACGCCGACTTCCGCCCAGGCCCAGATCGCCCCGGGCCACCGCTATTTCCCGCAGCGCGCGCTGCGCGGCGAGATCGTCTTCGGCGTCACGCCCGACGTGCTGCTCAACGGCAAGCCGGCGCGGCTCGCGCCCGGCGCCCGCATCCGCAACGCGGTCGATCTGGTCGCCACGCCGGGCTCGCTCTACGAGCAGAAGGCCACCGTGCTCTACACCCGCGACATCAACGGCCTGCTCATGGAGATCTGGCTGCTGAGCGAGGTCGAGCTCACCAACAAGTCCTGGCCGACCACGCCGGACCAGGCCTCGAAGCTGGTGTTCGACCAGGCCAGCCAGGTCTGGCGCAAGCCCTGATGTCGTGAGGCCTTGAAGCCATGAGCAAGAAAGTCTTCATCAAGACCTTCGGCTGCCAGATGAACGAGTACGACTCGGACAAGATGGCCGACGTCCTGCGCGCCGCCGAAGGGTACGAACCCACCACCGACGTCGAGCAGGCCGATCTGGTGCTGTTCAACACCTGCTCCGTCCGAGAGAAGGCGCAGGAGAAGGTGTTCTCCGACCTCGGCCGCATCAAGCACCTGAAGGCCAAGGGCGTGATGATCGGCGTCGGCGGTTGCGTCGCCAGCCAGGAAGGCGCGGCGATCATCGAACGCGCCCCCTACGTCGACGTCGTCTTCGGTCCGCAGACGCTGCACCGCCTGCCGCAGATGCTGGCCCAGCGCCAGCAGCAGCTGCGCCCGCAGGTGGACATCTCCTTCCCCGAGATCGAGAAGTTCGACCACCTGCCGCCGGCCAAGGTCGAGGGCGCGTCCGCCTTCGTGTCCATCATGGAAGGCTGCTCGAAGTACTGCTCCTACTGCGTCGTGCCCTACACCCGCGGCGAGGAGGTCAGCCGGCCCTTCGAGGACGTGCTCGAGGAAGTCGCCGGACTGGCCGACCAGGGCGTCAAGGAAGTGACGCTGCTGGGCCAGAACGTCAACGCCTATCGCGGATCGATGGGCGGCACCGACGAGATCGCCGACTTCGCGCTGCTGCTCGAATACGTCGCCGAGATCCCCGGCATCGAGCGCATCCGCTACACGACCAGTCACCCCAACGAGTTCAGCCAGCGCCTGATCGACGCCTACGGCACGATCTCCAAGCTGGTGAACCACGTGCACCTGCCGGTGCAGCATGGCTCGGACCGCATCCTGATGGCGATGAAGCGCGGCTACACCGCGCTGCAGTTCAAGAGCATCGTCCGCAAGCTGCGCGCGGTGAGACCGGACATCCGCATCGCGTCGGACTTCATCGTCGGTTTCCCCGGTGAGACCGACGAGGACCACGCCAAGACCATGCAGTTGGTGCGGGACGTCGGCTTCGATGCGTCGTTCAGCTTCATCTTCAGCCCGCGTCCCGGGACCCCGGCCGCCAACCTCGCCGACGACACGCCGCACGAGGTGAAGGTCCGCCGCCTGCAGGAGCTGCAGGCCGAGATCGAGGCGACCGCCATCCGCTACAACCACAGCATGGTCGGCAAGACCGTGCCTGTGCTGGTGTCAGGTCATGCCCGCAAGGACGCCACCGAGTTGATGGGCCGCACCGAGTGCAACCGCATCGTCAACTTCAAGGGCCACGAGCGGCTGATGCACCAGATCATCCCGATGCACATCACCGAAGCCTTCGCGCATTCGCTGCGCGGCGAGGTGCCGGTGACCGAGGATCTCCCGGGCTGAAGCGTTGGAGGGGCGGCGGCCCCTCCCTCGAAAGCGGTAGCGCGTTCCCTCAGCGCTTGTAACTGACGCCCCACTGCGTGGCGGTGATGCCGATCAGCATCAGGCCGTAGCCGGCCATCGTGCCGTCGCGGCCGGTGAGCATCAACGCGGCGCAGAGGCCGAACGTGCCGCCGAGCCCGCCCCAGGACGCCAGCGTGCGCCAACGCATGCCGGAGACGGTCTCACGCCAGATCAGCTTGAGCGCTGACGCCATCAGCGCCGCGACACCCCAGGCGGGCAGGAACAGGTTGCCGAAATGCCAGACGGCGTCGAGTGGATCCACAGGTCGGTACGCTCCGCGCGAGGGGTAGATGTAACAGGACGGCGGTCGAGCGACGTCATTCTTGACGCATCCCGGGGCGATGAGCGCGCCGCCAAGGCCCGTGCGAGACACGGGTCGGGCGGGAATTTTATAATCGCTGCATGTCCGTCTTTGCCCTGGGTCTGAACCACACGTCCGCGCCGCTCGATCTGCGTGGACGTTTCGCGTTCACGCTCGAGCAACTGGCCCCGACGCTGCTGCGCTTCCAGGACCAGATCGGCACGCCCCACCGCCGCCGCACCGCCGCGGCTGAAGCGGCCATCCTCTCGACCTGCAACCGCACCGAACTCTATGTCGCCGGCGACGCCGACATGGTCCGCCCCGCCGTCGACTGGCTGGCTCAGGTCGGCGGGGTTGGCAGCTCGACGCTGATGGACCACTCGTACGTGGTCGAGGACGGCGCCGCCGCGCGGCACGCCTTCCGGGTCGCCAGCGGGCTGGACTCGATGGTGCTGGGCGAACCGCAGATCCTCGGCCAGCTCAAGCAGGCCGTGCGTGAGGCGGATTCGGCCGGCACGCTCGGCACGACGCTGCACCAGCTGTTCCAGCGCAGCTTCTCGGTGGCCAAGGAAGTCCGGAGCTCCACGGAGATCGGCAGCCATTCGATCAGCATGGCCGCGGCCTCGGTGCGACTGGCCTCGCAACTGTTCGAGAACCTCACTGACATCAGGGTGCTCCTGGTCGGCGCGGGCGAGATGATTGAACTGGTCGGCACGCATTTCGCAGCCAAGGGGCCGAAGGCGATCGCCATTGCCAACCGCACGCAGGAGCGCGGCGAGAAGCTCGCCCATCAGTTGAGCGGTGAAGCCTTCCGGCTGGCGGACCTGCCCGACCGCCTGCACGAATTCGACGCGGTGATCTCCTGCACCGCGTCCAGCCTGCCGCTGATCGGCCTCGGCGCCGTCGAGCGCGCCCTGAAGAAGCGCCGCCACAAGCCGATGTTCATGGTCGACCTGGCGGTCCCCCGCGACATCGAGCAGGAAGTGGCCAAGCTGGACGACGTCTACCTCTACACCGTGGACGACCTGTCCAAGCTGGTCCAGACCGCCGGCGAGAAGCGCCAAGCCGCGGTCCAGCAGGCCGAGGCCATCATCGAGACCGGCGTCCAGAGCTTCGTCCACTGGCTGGGCCAGCGCCACACGGTCCCGCTGATCCAGGCCCTGCACCAGCAGGCCGACAGCTGGCGTCAGGCCGAGATCCAGCGCGCACGCAAGCTGATCGCCAAGGGCGAGGACATCGACGATGTGCTGGACGCGCTGGCACGCGGCCTCACGCAGAAGATGCTGCACGGCGCGATGGCCGAGCTCAACGGCAGCGATGGCGAGCAGCGGCTGCAGATGGCGCAGACGGTGTCGCGCCTGTTCCTGCGCGGCAGCGCAAAGGCGTCGGGCGCCCGTCCGGACGCACTCGGCGACGAAGCGGATTCGTAGCGGCGCGTTCCTCGCGCACGGGCGACCGGCTCCGGTCGCTCTCTTCGGGGCACGCCGTGCCTTTCCGCTCGCGGTCCACGGACCGCACCGTCGTCCCTCCGCTTTTCCCCTGCCCACGCCCATGAAAGACGCCCTGCGCCAGAAGTTCGACCGCCTCGGTTATCGGCTGGCGGAACTGGACAGCACGCTCGCCGACGGCAGCGTCGCCGCCGACATGAAGCGCTATCGCGCGTTGACGCGCGAGCAGTCGGAGGTGTCGTCGCTGGTCGAGCGCTACCGCCGCTATGTCCAGCGCGAGCAGGACCTTGCCGCCGCCCGCGAGCTGCTCGACAGCGGCGACGCCGACATGATCGAGATGGCGCGCGAGGAGATCGCCGGCGCCGAAGCGGATCTGGCGCAACTCGATCAGGAACTGCAGCTCGCGCTGATCCCCAAGGATCCGGACGACGATCGGCCCGCGTTCCTCGAGATCCGCGCCGGCGCCGGCGGCGACGAATCGGCGCTCTTCGCGGGCGACCTGACCCGCATGTACACGCGCTTCGCCGAGGGCCGGGGCTGGCGCTGCGAGGTGCTGTCGGCGAGTGAATCGGACCTCGGCGGCTACAAGGAAATCGTGATGCGCCTGGACGGTGACGGCGTGTACGGGCAGATGAAGTTCGAGTCGGGCGGCCACCGCGTGCAGCGGGTGCCCGCCACCGAGTCGCAGGGCCGCATCCACACCAGCGCCTGCACGGTCGCGGTGATGCCGGAGCCCGACGAGGCCGAGGAGATCCAGCTCAACCCCGCCGAGCTGCGCATCGACACCTTCCGCGCGAGCGGCGCGGGCGGGCAGCACGTGAACAAGACCGACAGCGCGATCCGGATCACCCACTTGCCGACCGGTCTGGTCGCCGAGTGCCAGGACGACCGCAGCCAGCACCGCAACAAGGCCAAGGCGATGGCGGTGCTCGCCGCGCGGCTGCGCGACAAGGACCGCAACGAGCGTGCCGCCAAGGAAGCCGCGCAGCGCAAGAGCCTGATCGGCAGCGGCGACCGCAGCGACCGCATCCGCACCTACAACTTCCCTCAGGGACGGTTGACCGACCATCGGATCAATCTGACGCTCTACAAGCTCGGCGCGATCATGGACGGCGATCTCGCCGACGTGCTGCTCGGCCTGCAACAGGCACAAGCCGCGGAACAGCTCGCGGCGCTGGAAGGCGGCCAGGGATGAGCGCTTCCAACGATGCGATGACGGTTGCAGCAGCCGAACGCGCCGCGATCACCGCTGGCTTGCCTCGCGGCGAGGCGCAATACCTGCTGCAGGCGCTGCTGGGCGTCTCGCGCGCCTGGCTGATCGCACACGACACGGATCCGCTCGATGCGCCGCGGCGTGAGCGCTTCCAGGAATGGCTCGCCCGCCGCCTCGACGGCGTGCCGCTCGCCTACCTGAGCGGCGAAAAGGAATTCTTCGGCCTGACGCTGCGCGTCACGCCGGACACGCTGATCCCGCGGCCGGACACCGAGGTGCTCGTGGAATGGGCCCTCGAACGGATCGCCGACCTGCCCGCGCCGAGAGTTGTCGACCTGGGCACGGGCACCGGTGCGATCGCGCTGTCAATCAAGTCGCGACGCCCCGAAGCGGACGTCCGGATGGTCGACGCCAGCGCCGGGGCCCTCGCCGTCGCCCAGGACAACGCGCGCAGGCTGGGCCTGTCGGTCGACGCGCATCTCGGCAGCTGGTATGAGCCGCTGGCGGGTCAATTGGCGTTCGACCTGATCATCAGTAACCCGCCGTACGTTGCCGGCGACGATCATCACCTCGACGCCCTGCGGCACGAGCCGCGCATGGCGCTGACGCCGGAAGGCGACGGGCTGGCCGATCTGCGGCAACTGATCGAGGGAGGCCCGGTCTGGCTGCGCGCCAACGGATGGCTGCTCCTGGAACACGGGTATGACCAGTCCGACGCGGTGGCCGATCTGCTGAGCGCACGCGGCTTCGTCGACGTGGAGAACCGCCGCGACCTGGGCGGCCAAGCCCGCGCCACCGGCGGCCGCTGGACGGCGTAAGGAATGTGCCGCGCCTCACAGGAATGTGGCGCGGCTCACAGACTGTTTCCACACTGCGAGAAACCGCGCCGGGAATCCGCAACAGTGCCGGGAATCCCCCTCAACTCGATCTGGCGCGGTCATCGGGGCGGGCGTAGCATGGTCTGACTTGGTGCCCGTTTTGATCCATCTTGAAACGGGTTCGTCGTCTGTCTGGGAGACCTGTCATGAGCGCCGCCCCCTTGCTCCTGCGCGTTGCCGTGGTCCTGGCCGGCAGTGTCTGCATGGCTGGCGCCGCCTGGGCTCAACAGGGCCTGCAACTGAAACCGGATCGCAAGGCGTTCACCAACTGGCAAGGCCGGCTTCAGCTGAGCCAGAGCCAGGACAGCGGCAGTCTCTCCTTCGACGCCCGCAATGGCAGCCGCCTGCTGAGCGCGAACCTGCTGGCGGACTATTACCTCACCGGATCCGGCCTGGGCGCCGGCACGCGCGGCGGCCTGCGGGCCACCGGCGGGCTGATGCTCGGCCCGATGTCGTTGCTGCAGAGCAGTTCCGGCCTGGCACTGGGCCAGAGCGCGGCGGTCTCGCCATCGCTGTCGGCCGGCCGTCGGAGCCTCAGTCTGCTCACCGGACCGGAGCGCGAGCCCAACCTGTCGTTGTCCTACGTGGGCGTCGGCTATACCAGCTACTCGCTGCGCGGCGGCTGGGGTTTCAGCGCCGACGTCGGCGTGGTGGGCGGTGGTGCTTCCAGCCTTCGCCTGGGCAACAGCGCCCCGCAAGGCGAGTTGTCGCAGGACCTGCGCTACAAGCCGGTCGTCCAGTTCGGCGTCAGCTACAGCTTCTGATCCTCTCCCGCTGGCCGGACGCCGCGCGAGCGACTTGAGCCCTGCGCAGCGCGGGCTTGCGCGCTGCTTGATAATCCACGAATCGCGCGGCACCGCGCCGGCCCAGGCTTCGTAGCCCGGAACGGATCCTGCCGTGCAGCGCATACGCCTTCCCGCATCAGCTTTCAGAGGATCTCCGCCATGAGCGACGTTCAGCAACGCATCGACGACCTGGTCAAGGGCAACCGCATCGTGCTCTTCATGAAAGGGACTGCGCAGTTCCCGATGTGCGGCTTCTCCGGGCGCGCGATCCAGATCCTCAAGGCCAGCGGTGCCAGCGAGTTGAAGACTTTCAACGTGCTCGAGGACGAAAGCGTCCGCCAGGGCATCAAGGACTACGCCAACTGGCCCACGATCCCGCAGCTCTACATCGACGGCGAATTCGTCGGCGGCTCCGACATCATGATGGAGATGTACGAGAGCGGCGAGCTGCAGCAGTTGCTGGCCAAGGCCTGATGACGGCAGCTGCGGCGCCTCGGCCACGCCTGATCGTCGGCATCACCGGCGCGACCGGCGCCGCCTACGGGCTGCAACTGCTGCGCCGGGCCCGGGCGATCGGCGCTGAGACCCACCTGATCCTCAGCCCCGCCGGCGTGCTCAACGCCCACCATGAACTGGGGCTCGCACGCGACGCGCTGGAGCGCGAGGCGGACTTCGCTTACGCGCCCGGCGACGTCGGTGCCTGTGTCGCCAGCGGCAGCTTCCCGACCGCCGCGATGGTTGTCGCGCCCTGTTCGATGCGCACGCTGGCCGCGGTCGCGCACGGGCTGTCGGACAACCTCATGACCCGAGCCGCCGACGTCACGCTCAAGGAACGCCGGCGGCTGATCCTGATGGTGCGGGAGACGCCGTTCAACCTCGCCCACCTGCGCAACATGACCGCGGTGACCGAGATGGGCGGCATCATCTTTCCGCCGCTGCCGGCGCTGTACCTGAAGCCCAAGTCGATCGACGAGATGGTGGCGGAGACCGTCGAGCGCGTGCTCGAACTGGCGCAACTGCCCGGCGCGACGCCGCAGGCGTGGCTGGGCCTGCGGCCTCAATCCTGATCTGAGATCGGGCCTGACCTGGCGTCAGGTCTGCCCAGGCATCAGCCAGGCCTTGCGGGCGCCCATCACCATGTTGGGGTATTCGGGCCGTCCACGGCTGCCGTTGTAGCGTCCCAGCGCGAGGAAGAGGTCCCCCTTCTCGCGGTCGAGGTAGTGCCGCAGGATCACACAGCCGAAGCGCAGGTTGGTCTGCATGTGGAACAGCCGCGAGACCTGTCCATCGCCGATCGAGCGCGTCCAGAACGGCATCACCTGCATGTAGCCGCGCGCGCCCGCGACGCTGATCGCGTACTTGCGGAAACCGCTCTCCACCTGCACCAGTCCCAGCACCAGCGCCGTCTCGAGGCCCGCGCGGGCGCTCTCGTACCAGATGGTCTCGAGAAACTCGATCCGCGTCTGCGTCTCGCTCTTCTTGCGCTTCATGCGCTCGCTCATTTCGCCGAGCCAGCGCAGGTAAGCCAGGCGCGGCTCGATCGAATCGAAATGCGGCTTGGGCGGCGCGTCCGAGGCGATCGCCGCGGACAGCGCGGAGCGGACCGCGTCGGCCAACGGCTCCTCCACCTGGGCGCCGGCGAGCGCCTGGCGCGGCAGGCAGACGGCCGCGCCGGCGAGCAGCAGCGCGCGGCGCGAAGTCGGGGCAATCGTCTTGAAGCCAGGATCAGTCACGGGAACAGCGGGATCGGTATCGATCGGAATGCGGAAGGAAGAGGCGCGGCAGCATAACGGCGCGAGCCGCCGCCGTCAGCGGGACAGCCAGCGCTCCAGCGGCAAAGGTCTCGGACCGCGCGCCCGTGCGAGCAGCAGGCCCCCGGTCCAGTACGCGAGCGCGAGACCGGCCACCACCACCGTCCCCGGCTGCCACGCCAGGCCGGCACCGCCGAACAGCCCAAAGCTCAGGACCGAACTGGAGAGATACAGCGTGAGCGTGTGCCGCCCCAGCGGCGCGAGCGCGTTCAGCAGTCGCGGATTGCCGCGCAACCGCAGCACCAGCGCGGGCACGGCGGCGCTCAACAGCAGCATCGTCGGATAGAGATAGAAGATCGCGTAGCGGCTGGTGACGGAGGTGTCGCCATCTCGCAGCCCGGGCCAGAGCAGCGTGGCGAACGCGATGTTCGTCGCCACCGCCGGCCAGAGCCAGCGGCGCGACCAACGCCGTAGCGCAGGCTCCCAGCGCGGGTGGGACAACAGCCGCAAGCGTGCCGCCATCAATCCCGCGGTCATCAAGAGCAGCGGCGTCGGCAGACCCAGGGTGGCGAAGGCGATGGTCGACGCGAGGAAGTGTCCCGCGTTGCGCAGCGTCCAGTCGCCCCATGACGCCGGCGCCGACAGCGGCATCGACGGCTCGCCTGACAGCGGCATGCTGGCCATCAGGACGGTGAGCGCGATCACCGCGAGTTCCAGCGCGATCAACACGCGCAGTCGAACCTTCAGCATCGCCATCGAATGCCCGGCCCAGATCGCCAGCACCGCGCCGGCGACGGCGTAGAGCGTCAGGATGTCGCCCATGTAGAGAAAGGTCCCGTGCAGCAGGCCGAGCGTCAGCATCTTGACCAGCCGACGCCGGCGCTTGCCCAAGGCCTCATCGCCCCGCGACTGGGACAGCCCCTGGCTGTAGCCGAACAGGAAGGCGAGCAGCGCGATGCCCTTGCCCGCGATGAGCGCATGCAGGAACCAGGAGATCACCTGGGCCACGACCCCATCGGCCGGCGATGGCGGGCTGAGCGGTCCGGCATCCGGCAGGGCCGGGTAGCCGACCCAATTGACGGCGATCACCGGGAAAAGTGCGATCGCGCGCAGCGCGTCCACCGCCGCGACGCGCTGCGGCGGACGGGCCGGATTCACGCCAGGCGTTGCTTCAGATGAGCGATGACCTCGGCCAGCGGCAGCTTGGTCGCGGCGGCATCGCGGCGGCCCTGATACTCGACCTGGCCTTCCTTGAGGCCGCGATCGGAGATCACCACGCGGTGCGGCACGCCGACCAGCTCCCAGTCCGCGAACATCGCGCCGGGGCGCTCGCCGCGGTCGTCCAGCAGCACGTCGATGCCAAGATCCAGCAGCTCTTCGTGCAGCTTGGTCGCGGCCGCCTTCACATCGTCGCTGCGATCCATGCCGATCGGGCAGACCACCACGGTGAAGGGCGCGATCGCGTCGGGCCAGACGATGCCACGCTCGTCATGGTTCTGTTCGATCGCCGCACCCAGGATCCGGGTCACGCCGATGCCGTAGCAACCCATCTCCATCAGCTGCGGCTTGCCGTTCTCGTCGAGGTAGCTCGCGTTCATCGCGGCCGAATACTTCGTGCCGAGATAGAAGACGTGGCCGACCTCGATGCCGCGCTGGATCGCCAGCACGCCCTTGCCGTCCGGCGAGGGATCACCTTCGACGACGTTGCGGATGTCGGCCACCAGGTCGGGCTCGGGCAGGTCACGGCCCCAGTTCGCACCGGTGAAGTGGAAGTCGGCCTCGTTGGCGCCGCAGACGAAGTCCGCCATGTTCGCGACGGTCCGGTCGGCGATGATCTTCAGCGGCTGCTTCAGGCCGATCGGGCCGAGGTAGCCGGGCTTGCAGCCGAAGTGGGCGTCGATCTCCGCGGCGGTCGCGAAGCGGAAACCGCCTTTCAGGCCCTCGAGCTTGCCGACCTTCACCTCGTTCAGGTCGTGATCGCCGCGAACCAGCAGCAGCCAGACCTGCGACTTGACGATCGTGCCGTGCTCGTCGAGCTCGTCGGTCGCCAGCACCAGCGACTTCACCGTCTGCGACAGCGGCAGCTTCAGCAGCTCGGCGACATCGGCGCAGGTGGCCTTGCCGGGCGTCGGCGTCTTCGCCAGCGTCTGCGTCGCGGCGCCGCGGGTGGCGATCAGCGAGAGCGCCTCGGCCAACTCGATGTTGGCCGCGTAGTCGCTGGTCGGGCAATAGATGATCGCGTCCTCGCCGGTCTCGGCGATGACTTGGAACTCATGCGAGCGATCGCCACCGATCGCGCCGGTGTCCGCCGCCACCGCGCGGTACTGCAGACCCAGGCGGTCGAAGATCCTGCCGTAGGCCGTGTACATGGCGTCGTAGCTGCGACCGGCCGCCTCCTTGTCGCGGTCGAACGAGTACGCATCCTTCATCGTGAACTCGCGGCCGCGCATGATCCCGAAGCGGGGGCGGCGCTCGTCGCGGAACTTCGTCTGGATGTGATAGAAATTCTTCGGCAGCTGCTTGTAGCTGCGGAGCTCCTGGCGCGCGATGTCGGTGATGACCTCCTCCGACGTCGGCTGGATGATGAAGTCACGCCCGTGGCGATCCTTCACGCGCAGCAGCTCCGGGCCCATCTTGTCGAAGCGACCCGTCTCCTGCCACAGCTCGGCCGGCTGCACGACCGGCATCAGCAGTTCGACCGCGCCAGCGCGGTTCATCTCGCCGCGGATGATGTTCTCGACCTTGCGGATCACCCGCAGGCCCATCGGCATGTAGTTGTAGATGCCCGCGCCCAGGCGCTTGATCATGCCGGCCCGCATCATCAGTTTGTGGCTGACGATTTCCGCATCGGCGGGCGCTTCCTTGAGCGTGGAGATGAAGAACTGGGAGGCTTTCATGGGCGCAGAAAATAAAAGTCCGCGGTCAGCCAGGCCGCCGCGGAAAAAACCGTGCATCACCGAGGGTTAGCGATGATCGCGCCGGGTTGCAGCCCCGGTGCAATAATCAATCCAACGAATGATTTGAAGGTTGATTATGCTCGACCGTGAAGGCTTCCGGCCCAACGTCGGCATCATCCTGCTCAACCACAAGAACGAGGTGTTCTGGGGCAAGCGCATACGCACCCATTCTTGGCAGTTCCCCCAAGGGGGCATCAAGCATGGAGAGACGCCCGAGCAGGCGATGTTCAGGGAGCTGCATGAGGAAGTTGGCCTCACTGCGGACCACGTGCGCATCATCGCGCGCACGCGGGACTGGCTCCGTTACGAGGTTCCCGACCACTTCATCCGGCGCGACGCGCGCGGTCATTACCGCGGGCAGAAACAGATCTGGTTCCTGCTGCAGATGATGGGGCGTGACAGCGACATGAACCTGCGCGCCACCGACCATCCCGAGTTCGATGCCTGGCGGTGGAACGAGTACTGGGTGCCGCTGGAGGCTGTGATCGAATTCAAGCGCGGCGTGTATCAGATGGCGCTGACTGAACTGGCGCGTTTCCTGCCGCGCCTGAATCACCACAACCGCTACCTGCGCGCCGGCATGCGGCCGCCTCCGCGCGGCGACCGCCAGGGCGGACATGGCGACCATGGTGATCAGGACCATCACCGGCATGAGCGCTTCGATCACCGGCCCCATGAGCACGACGGCACCGCGCATGCAGAGGTTTCCCATCAGGAATCGCGCGACGCCCGTGAGGTCGCCCCCCCCGCGGCGGCCCATGGTGGTCCGGTGGAGCCCGCGAAGGACTGACGGCCCGCAACCCGCCGTGGAAATGAAAATGGCGCCCTCGGGCGCCATTGTTCTTGGTGTTCGCGCTTCGGCGCCGCATTGACGCTGCGTCAGCGCAGCACCAGGTTGTCGCGGTGGATCAGCTCGGGCTCGGCCGCGTAACCCAGCACGCGCTCGATGTCGAACGACGGCTTGCGCGCGATCAGCCGGGCCTCCGCACTGCCGTAGTTGGTCAGGCCACGTGCGAGCTCCTGCCCGGCCAGATCAACGATCGCGATGACGTCGCCGCGATGGAATTCACCCGACACCTCCTGCACGCCGATCGGCAGCAGGCTCTTGCCCTCTTCCCGCAACTTGATCGCCGCGCCCGCGTCGACGACGACCTTCCCGCGCAACTGCAGGTGATCGACCATCCATTGCTTGCGCGCCGCGAGTTTCGCGGTCGATGCCATCAGCGCCGTACCGATGGCCTCGCCGGCCGCCAGGCGGAGCAGGACATCGGGCTCGCGACCCCAGGCGATCACGGTGTTGGCGCCGCTGCTGGCCGCGCGCTTGGCGGCCAGGATCTTCGTGATCATGCCGCCGCGCCCGATGCTGGTGCCCGCACCGCCGGCCATCTCTTCGAGCTCGGGCTTGCCCGCCGTCGCACGATCGATGAAGCGGGCGTTCGGATCCTTGCGCGGGTCCGCCGAGTACAGGCCCTTCTGGTCCGTGAGGATCACCAGCGCGTCCGCCTCGACCAGGTTCGCGACCAGCGCGCCGAGCGTGTCGTTGTCGCCGAACTTGATCTCGTCGTTGACGACGGTGTCGTTCTCGTTGATCACCGGCAGCACGCGATGCTGCAGCAAGGCCAGCAATGTCGAACGCGCGTTCAGATAGCGCTCGCGGTCGGCCAGGTCGGCGTGCGTCAGCAGCACCTGCGCGCTCGTCAAGCCTTGCTCACGAAGCTTGGTCTCGTACATCTGCGCGAGGCCCATCTGGCCGACGGCCGCCGCAGCCTGCAGTTCGTGCAGTTCCTTGGGCCGGCTCGCCCAGCCCAGGCGCTTCATGCCCTCGGCGATCGCGCCGCTGGACACCATCACCACCTCCCGCCCTTCGCGGGCGAGTTCCGCGAGCTGCCGGCACCAGTTGCCGATGGCCTCGGCGTCGACGCCACGGCCTTCATTGGTCACCAGGCTCGAGCCGACCTTCACGACGATGCGTCGTGCGTCCTTCAAGACACCCGTCGAGTGGCCGTTCAAGTTGTCGTTGCTCATGCGCGGAGGTTCAGGGTGCCGTGAGGTCGAAGACGGAAGTCAGGGCAGCGGATCGAAGCGCGGATCGCGCTCGGGCGGCTTTTCCGCCTTGTCGGCCTTCTCAGCCTTCGCCGCCTTGATCACCTTGGCCTTCGTGGCGCGCGTCTTGCGCGTTTCCTGGAAGGCCTTGGGCGGATCGATCGTCGGTGCGTCGAACCGTGCATCCGGGTCTTCCACCGGCGGTGACTGGATCGCTGCCACGTGCTCGTAGATGGCGCGGATCAGCGGCTCGCAGCCCTCGCGCGTCAGCGCGGAGATCTCGAAGACGGGCCCCTTCCACTTGTAGCGCTTCACGAAGTCCTTCACACGGGCGGCGCGCTCTTCCGCGGGCACCATGTCCAGCTTGTTCAGCACCAGCCAGCGCGGCTTCTCGTACAGCGCCTCGTCGTACTTCTTCAGTTCCTTGACGATGGCCTTGGCCTCGGCCACCGGGTCCACGTCCGGGTTGAACGGCGCCAGGTCGACCACGTGCAGCAGCACGCGCGTGCGCTGCAGGTGACGCAGGAACTGATGGCCCAGGCCGGCGCCTTCTGCGGCACCTTCGATCAGGCCCGGGATGTCGGCGATGACGAAGCTCTTCTCCGGACCCACACGCACCACGCCCAGATTCGGGTAGAGGGTCGTGAACGGGTAGTCGGCGATCTTCGGACGTGCGTTCGACACAGCCGCGATCAGCGTCGACTTGCCGGCGTTGGGCTGGCCTAGCAGGCCGACGTCGGCCAGCACGCGCAACTCCATCTTCACCTTCTTGATCTCGCCGGGCCAGCCGGGCGTCTTCTGACGCGGCGCCCGGTTCGTCGAGGTCTTGAAGTGCAGGTTGCCGAAGCCGCCGTCGCCGCCCTTGGCCAGCAGCACCGGCACGTCGGGCTCGAGCAGCTCGGCAATGATCTCGTCGGTCTCCAGGTCGCGCACGATGGTGCCCACCGGCACCTTCAGCGTGATGTCGTCCGCGGCAGCGCCGAACTGGTCCGAGCCACGGCCAGCCTCGCCGTTGCGGGCCTCATGGCGGCGCGCGTAGCGGTAGTCGATCAGCGTGTTCAGGTTGCGGTCGGCCACCGCGAAGACGCTGCCGCCGCGGCCGCCATCCCCGCCGTCCGGACCGCCGAACGGAATGAACTTCTCGCGGCGGAAACTGGCGCAGCCCGCCCCGCCGTTGCCGGCGGCGATATCGATGGTGGCTTCGTCAACGAACTTCATGGATGGCCTTCAGTCCCGGAGCGGGGCTATCGTAATTCACGCCCCCGCGCTCCCGCGCGAGGCCATGCTTTGAATCGGAGCGAGTCAGGTTTCGCCGGGACTCGCGGTCGGCGCGGCGCCCGACGGTATCAGGCACCGAGAAAAACAAAGCCCCGGACGATGCCGGGGCTCTGGGTCCGCCGAACACGGGAGACCAGGTCTCCCGCGTCGCGGCGTCAGGACATCAAGTCGCTCAGATCGCCGTGACGACGACCGTGGAGCGGCTGTTTTCGCCCTTGACGGTGAAGGACACCGTGCCGTCGATCAGCGCGAACAGCGTGTGGTCCTTGCCCATGCCCACGTTGGTACCAGCGTGGAACTTCGTGCCGCGTTGGCGGACGATGATCGAGCCAGCCGAGATGGTCTGGCCGCCGTACACCTTGACGCCAAGCATCTTCGGCTTCGAGTCGCGGCCGTTTCGTGTCGAGCCGCCGCCCTTTTTCTGTGCCATGGATTACTCCTTGATCAGATTACGAGAGAGTCAGGGAATCAGCCGTTGACCGCGCTGATTTCCAGCTCGGTGAACGTCTGGCGATGGCCTTGGCTCTTCTTGTAGTGCTTGCGACGACGCAGCTTGAAGATGCGCACCTTGTCGTGCTTGCCGTGAGCCACCACAGTGGCCTTGACGCTTGCACCCGCAACCAAGGGAGTCCCGATCTTCAGGTCCGCGCCGTTTCCGACGGCCAGCACCTGGTCAATCACGATCTCTTGGCCAACGTCCGCAGCAATCTGTTCTACCTTGATCTTTTCGCCAGCAGCAACTTTGTATTGCTTGCCGCCGGTTTTTATGACCGCGTACATATCAGCCCTTTCACATGAGAGCGGCGCATCAGGTGCCAGAAGCGCCTGCCGACCGCCCAAGAAAAAACACCGCACAAAGATGCGGAGCCCAAGAATGTAGCACAACCTGCTGCACTGATGCAAACCCTGAGCAGCCGCAAAGCCCGCAACCACCGGCCTTCCGCAGCGCGTCCGCGGAAATCCGCGGCCGATGCGACACGCGCCGGAACCCGCCCCACTGGCAACGACGACGCGCCCGTGCGAAGGCGTGGACTTCACGGACGGGCCCGCGTCCGCACCTTCCTATAATCCGCGCTTCCCCTCACAGTGAGTCCAGAGTGCAGCCCATTGCCTCTACCCCAGTTACCGAGGTCCTCGAGGCGCTGAATGCGCAGATGAATGAAGTCGACGCCGTGATCGCGCAGCGGCTTCGCTCGGACGTCGCCCTGATCAACCAGATCTCCGCCTACATCATCCACGCCGGTGGCAAGCGGATGCGGCCCAAGCTGGTGTTGATGTTCGCCAACGCACTGGATGCCGACTCCCCCGCCAGCCGGGAACTCGCCGCGGTCGTGGAGTTCATCCACACCGCGACGCTGTTGCATGACGACGTCGTCGACGAGTCCGCGCTGCGTCGCGGCAAGCAGACCGCCAACGCGCTGTTCGGCAACGCGGCGAGCGTGCTGGTGGGCGACTTCCTGTATTCGCGCGCCTTCCAGATGATGGTGTCCGTGAACCGGATGCGCGTGCTGGAAGTGCTGGCGGACGCGACCAACGTGATCGCCGAAGGCGAAGTCCTGCAGTTGATGAACATGCATGATCCGGACGTCGCGGTGGACAGCTATCTGCGTGTCATCCGCTACAAGACGGCCAAGCTGTTCGAGGCCAGTGCGCGCCTCGGCGCGGTGCTGGCCGATGCCCCGCCCGCGCTGGAGGAAGCCTGCGCCGGCTATGGCCGCGCCCTGGGCACAGCCTTCCAGCTGATCGACGACACGCTGGATTACGAAGGCACCAGCGAATCGTTGGGCAAGAACGTCGGCGACGACCTGCGCGAGGGCAAGCCCACGCTGCCGTTGCTCATCGCGATGGAGCGCGGCACCGAGGACGACCGCGCGCTGATCCGCCACGCCATCGAGCACGGCGAGGTCGAGCGCCTGCAGGACATCGTCGCGATCGTGCGCCGCACCGGCGCGCTGGAAGCGACGCGCGAAGCCGCCCGCGCGGAAGTCGCACAGGCGAGACAACATTTGTCCGCACTGCCTCTTTCCAAGTGGAAAGAAAGCCTGCTAGAATTTGCGGCTCAGTCGGTGGAGAGAAGTTCTTGAACAGACTCTCGATCGAGTGACAAAACGGGGTGTAGCTTAGCCTGGTAGAGCGCTACGTTCGGGACGTAGAGGCCGGAGGTTCGAATCCTCTCACCCCGACCAGGCACATCGATGACGCCGCGAATCGCAAGATTCGCGGCGTTTTTCTTTGCGCGCCAGATCACGCCACGCAAGGCGTCGTCGCGCGATGCTCCGACGATCCGAGGGTCAGGCCTTGCGCAGAAGCCGGCGGCAGTGGGGTGTCTCGCACATTTCGCGCTCAATTTCCAGTGACCAAGGCCGAAATTGCACGAAGCGTCTGACTTCAGTGAAAGCCAGGACAGCCCCTGCTGCCGGCCCTCCGTTCATGGGGGTAAAGTGAGGGGCTGCTCCGGCGCGCGCGCCGGCATCCGGCAAGACCCTACCCGATGGCGATATCCGTGGACACCACTCTGGCCGAACCCCCTCAGTCCGCCCTGTCAGGCGTTGCCCGCGTGCTCGTGCACGCCGGCAAGCTCAAGCCGCAGGCGGCCGAGGATCTGGTCAAACTCGCGCGGGAAAAGAAGACCAGCTTCATCAATGCGGTCATGGCCTCGGGCACCGTCTCGCCGACGGACCTCGCCCACACGCTGTCGCATGCGCTCGCCTTGCCGTTGCTGGATCTGAATGCGGTCGACGGGCACAAGCTGCCGCAGAACATCATCGACGCGAAGCTCGCGGCGCAGTATCAGGTCGTGGTACTGGCGCGCCGTGGCAACCGGCTGTTCATCGGCGGGGCGGATCCGACCGAGCAGGAAGTCGTCGAGCGCATCAAATTCGCCACCCAGCTGACACCTGAATGGATCATCGTCGAGCACGACAAGCTCACGAAACTGCTGGGCATCGCCGCCGCTTCGACCGCCGAGGCCCTGGAGGCGATCTCCGGCGAGGACTTCGACTTCGACATCGCCGAGGACGACGCACCACCGCCCGAGGAAACGCAGGAAATCACCGACGTCGAGGATGCGCCGGTCGTGCGCTTCCTCCAGAAGATGCTGGTGGACGCCATCAACATGCGGGCCTCGGACCTGCACTTCGAGCCGTTCGAATACCACTACCGCGTCCGGTTCCGGGTCGATGGCGAGCTGCGCGAGATCACGCAGCCGCCGATCGCGATCAAGGACAAGCTCTCATCGCGGATCAAGGTGATCTCGCGGATGGACATTTCCGAACGCCGCGTCCCCCAGGACGGCCGGATGAAGCTGAAGTTCGGCTCCAAGGCGATCGACTTCCGGGTCTCGACGCTGCCGACGCTGTTCGGCGAGAAGATCGTGATCCGGATCCTGGACCCCTCCTCGGCCAAGCTCGGCATCGAGGCCCTGGGTTACGAGAAGATTGAAAAAGAACGGCTGCTGCATTGCATCCAGCGGCCCTACGGAATGATCCTGGTCACCGGGCCGACCGGCTCGGGCAAGACGGTGTCGCTGTACACCTGCCTGAACATCCTGAACGTTCCCGGCACCAACATCTCCACCGTCGAGGATCCGGCGGAAATCAACCTGCCCGGCATCAACCAGGTCAACGTCAACGACAAGGCGGGGCTGACCTTCTCGGCCGCGCTCAAGGCCTTCCTGCGCCAGGATCCCGACATCATCATGGTCGGTGAAATCCGGGATCTGGAGACGGCGGACATCGCCATCAAGGCTGCACAGACCGGTCACATGGTGATGTCGACGTTGCACACCAACGACGCGCCGACAACGCTGACCCGCCTGCTGAACATGGGCGTCGCGCCATTCAACATCGCCTCGAGCGTGCTGCTGATCACCGCACAGCGATTGGCGCGCCGCTTGTGCGAGAACTGCAAGGCGCCGGCCGAATATCCGCGCGAAGCACTGCTTCGCGCCGGCTTCGTGGAGTCGGACCTCGACGGCAGCTGGAAGCCTTATCGGGCCGTCGGCTGCTCGAATTGCAACAATGGTTATCGTGGACGCGTCGGCCTTTACCAAGTGATGCCCATCACGGAGGCGATCCAGCGGATCATCCTGTCCGAGGGAACGGCCGTGGACATCGCCCAGCAAGCCCGCGCGGATGGCGTGCGGGACTTGCGGCAGTCCGGGCTGGTCAAGGTCCGGGCGGGCGTCACGACACTGGAAGAGGTGCTGGCGGCCACCAACGAATGACACTGGGAGCATGACGCGGCGTCCTCGGGCGCCGCGTTCGCATGTCCGGCGTCAGGTCACCAGGACCGATCGAACGAGTCAAAGATTGGGAGCGCCACTCGTCTGGCGCGACGGCAGGAGGTGATATGGCGACGACCACCGCAGGCGCCAAGAGCGCGGCCAAGGGCATCAAGGAATACGTCTTCGAATGGGAAGGCAAGGACCGCAACGGCAAGATCGTTCGCGGAGAGATGCGGGCCGGCGGCGAAGCCGTCATCAGCGCGTCGCTGCGGCGCCAGGGCATCCTGGTCAGCAAGATCAAGAAGCGGCGCAGCTCCGGCGGCAAGTCCATCAAGCAGAAGGACATCTCGGTCTTCACACGTCAGCTCGCGACGATGATGCGCGCGGGCGTCCCGCTGCTGCAGTCGTTCGACATCGTCGCCCGCGGCAGCCCGAATCCCCGCCTGACCAAGCTGCTGACCGACATCCGTCAGGACGTCGAGACCGGCACTTCGCTGTCGGCCGCTTTCCGCAAGCACCCGCTCTACTTCGACGCGCTGTACTGCAACCTGGTCGAGGCCGGCGAGCAGGGCGGTATCCTGGAAGCCCTGCTGGACCGTCTGGCGATCTACCAGGAAAAGACCGTTGCGTTGAAGGGCAAGATCAAGTCGGCCCTGACCTATCCGATCGCGGTGCTGATCGTGGCCTTCGTCGTGACGGCCGTGATCATGATCTTCGTGATCCCGGCCTTCAAGGACGTGTTCAAGTCCTTCGGTGCTGACCTCCCGGCTCCGACGCTGTTCGTGATGGCGATGTCGGAGATCTTCGTCGCGTACTGGTGGCTGATCTTCGGCGTCATCGGCGGTGGCCTGTACTTCTTCTTCCAGAGCTGGAAACGCTCGGAGAAGATGCAGAAGTTCATGGACCGGCTCCTGCTGAAAATCCCGGTGTTCGGCCAGTTGATCTACAAGTCGGCGGTCGCACGTTGGACACGCACGCTGGCAACGATGTTCGCTGCGGGCGTGCCGCTGGTGGAGGCCCTGGACTCGGTGGGGGGCGCTTCCGGCAATGCGGTATTCGTCGAGGCGACCGAAAAGATCCAGCGAGACGTGTCGACCGGCGCTTCGCTGACCACATCGATGCAGACGACCGGCATCTTCCCGATCATGGTCCTGCAGATGTCGTCGATCGGCGAGGAATCCGGCTCGCTGGACCACATGCTGGGCAAGGCGGCCGACTTCTATGAAGAAGAGGTGGATGACGCCGTCAAGGCGCTGTCCAGCCTGATGGAACCCATCATCATCGTGTTCCTGGGCACGTTGATCGGCGGCATCGTGATCTCGATGTACCTGCCGATCTTCAAGCTGGGCGCGGTGGTGTAAGTGCTGGACCCGGCTCTGCTGGACGCGTTGCTCTCGCCCGCGTTCCTTGGCCTCATCGGCCTGTGTGTCGGCAGCTTCCTCAACGTCGTCATCTACCGGTTGCCGGTGATGCTGCACCGCGAGTGGCTGTCCGACTGCGCTGACCAACTGGCGCTGGAAAGCGATCTGCGCACCCACGCCGGACTCGACGAGGCCGCGGCGCGTCACCTGGCGGCCGCGGCGGGCCCCTTGCGGGAGTCGCTCGATCGCCAGCCCGCGTTCTCGCTGGTCCGTCCGCCATCGCGATGCCCGCATTGCGGCCACCAGTTGCGCTGGCACGAGAATCTGCCACTGCTCGGATGGCTGCGATTGGGTGGGAAATGCGCGTCCTGCAAGGCGCCGATCTCCGCGCGTTACCCGTTCGTCGAGCTGCTCACCGGCCTTCTGTTCGCGGGCATCGCCTGGCGCCTGGGCCCTCAGCCGACCAGCCTGTTGTATTGCGGTTTCGCCGCGGCGCTGGTCGCGTTGGCCGGCATCGACTGGGACACCACGCTGCTGCCCGACAGCATCAACCAGCCCCTGCTGTGGGCCGGCCTGATCGCGGCGTACGCCGGATGGATTCCGGTCTCGCTGACCGATGCGTTGATCGGGGCGCTCGTGGGTTATCTCTCGCTATGGTCCATCTACTGGGTGTTCAAGCTGGCCACCGGCAAGGAAGGCATGGGCTACGGCGACTTCAAGCTGCTGGCAGCCCTGGGGGTGTGGCTGGGCTGGCAGATGGTGCTGCCGGTCGCGCTGTTCGCCTCGCTGATCGGCGCCTTCGTGGGCATCGGACTGAAACTCCGAGGGGGATTGCGCGAGGGTCGCTATGTGCCGTTCGGGCCTTTCCTGGCCGGCGGCGGACTTGCGGTGCTGCTCCTCGGGACTGCGAAGGTCGCGGTCTGGCTGGGACTTCAGCCAGTCTGATCTCTCCTCGGAGCAACTCGTGCGCATCGGTCTCACCGGCGGCATCGGCAGCGGCAAGAGCACCGTGGCGTCGGCACTGGTGGCGCTGGGCGGCGCGCTGCTGATCGACACCGACGCGATTTCCCGCGCACTCACCCTGCCTGACGGCGGCGCGATGCCGGCCATCGCGATGCGATTCGGTCCGACCTTCGTCGCGCCTGACGGTGCGCTGGACCGGGCCGCGATGCGGGAACTGGCCTTCCGGGACCCGGAGGCCAAACGCGCGCTCGAAGCCATCCTGCATCCGATGATCGGCGCGGAAACGGCGCGGCAGGCAGCGCTCGCGACGCCGGGGCAACGGGTCGTGTTCGATGTGCCGCTGCTGGTCGAATCCGGCCGTTGGCGGCGCCTGGTCGACCGCGTGCTGGTCGTCGACTGCCAGGAAGAGACTCAGCTCGCCCGCGTGATCGCGCGATCAGGCCTGAGCGAGCCGGCCGTGCGCGCCATCCTGGCGCAGCAGGCGACGCGCGCTCAACGCCGAGCCGCCGCGGACGCGGTCATCCACAACGACGGTCTCACGCTCGAACAGTTGAAAGAAGAAGTCCGCATGCTGCTGACCAGTCCCCTGCTCTGACCCCGCTACCGGATCGGGGGGCACTGTGACACTGTGGAACAATGGTCACTTGCCGCAAAGGGATGTCGACTTGGTCCTCTACGAATACCCGTTCAACGAGAGCATCCGCACGATGCTCAGACTCGAACACCTGTTCGATCGGCTCGGTCAGTTGATGGCGCGCGACACCGCGATGGATCACCACTTCGCGTTGGCCACCATCTTCGAGGTGATGGACGTCGCCTCGCGTGCCGACCTCAAGGCCGACCTGCTCAAGGAGCTGGAGCGCCACCGCACGCAGTTCAACAGCTACCGCGGCAATCCCGCGGTGTCTGAAGCCGTGCTGGACGAGGTGGTCGGCCGCATCGATGCCGCCTTCGACAAGCTCAACCAGTTGCCCGGCAAGGCCGGTCATGCGCTCACGACCAACGAGTGGCTGATGAGCATCCGCAGCCGGATTTCGATCCCGGGCGGCACCTGCGAGTTCGACCTGCCCGCCTACTACGCGTGGCAGCAGCTGCTGCCAGTGCGTCGCCGCAACGACCTGATGCAGTGGGCACAGACGCTGATGCCGTTGGCCGAAGCGCTGAACGTGCTGCTGGGCCTGCTGCGGGACAGCGGCTCGCCGCACAAGGTGGCCGCCCACGGCGGCCAGTACCAGCAGAGCCTGCCGCCGGGGCGCAGCTTCCACATGCTGCGCATGCGCATCGACCCCAGCCTGGGCCTGATTCCGGAGATCAGCGGCCACCGTCTGATGGTCTCGATCCGGCTGATGCGCCAGGACGAGGACGGACGCTTGAAACCAGCGCCCGTGGACGCCACCTTCGAACTGACCCTGTGTTCCTGACCTGGTGCGCTCGGCGCTGAATGCGCCCCGCCGCACGCCGCAGTTCCGAATTCGTCATGACCGAGAAATTCATCCCCGCCACGCCGGCGCCCCGCATCGTGCCCTGCCCGACCTGCGGCGGTGACAGCCTGTTCGCACCAAGCAATCTCTGGCGCCCGTTCTGCAGCGAGCGATGCCGCCAGATCGATCTGGGCCACTGGTCCGACGAATCTTTCCGTGTGGCCGCGCCGCCGACGACGATCGACGAGGACGACGCCTCGAAGTAGGCCGCTTCACGCGCGGGCTGCGCGCCAGCCGACGTCCTTCAAGCCGGAAGCAGTTCCCGACGCACCAGGTCTTCCCGCGCCAGTTCCGGCGTCGTGAACAGGTGTGTGTGCCAGCCGAGTTCCTTTGCTGCCGCAATGTTGGCCGGATGATCGTCGAGGAACAGCACCTCTTCGGGCTTGGCGCCGAACTGTTCAAGCGCGAGGTCGAAGATCTCGCGTGACGGCTTCGACTGCTTCACGCGGCCCGAGAAGACACCCGAGACGAACCACTCCTTCAGCGGGAAGCTCTGCTCGAGGTAGTCGGCATAAGGCTCCGGCATGTTGGAGAGGAAGTGCAGCGTGTGACCCTGTGCCTTCAACTCCTGGATCAGCGCCGCGGTCCCTTCGATGAGCTTGAGCTCCGACGGCACCGCCTCCATCACGGCGACGATGTCCTCGCGCGACCAGCCGGTGCGCGCATGGATGCGATCGGCCGTGGTCGGCGCATCGGCCAGACCCTGGTCGAACGCCCCCCAATCGCCGCTGTAGGCCTGGAAGAAGTCCTTGGCGATGGCCGCGCCTTCGACTTCGTCGGCGACACGGTGGGCCCAGACGCGGGCCAGGAAACTCGGCGGGTGCCAGCGGAACAGCACCGCGCCGAAATCAAAAACGATCTTCATCTGACGGGTTCTCTACTGCGTGGGAATCGGGAAGATAGGTCAGCCGCGCACCTTGGCGAGCAGTCCGGCCGTGGAGGCATCCAAGCCCGACACATCGCCGCTGGTCAAGCGCGGCAGCAGGCTGTTGCACAGCGCCTTGCCCAGCTCCACGCCCCACTGGTCGAAGCTGTTGATGTTCCACACGGCACCGCTGACGAACACGCGGTGCTCGTACAGCGCGATCAACGCGCCCAGCGACGATGGCGTCAGCGCATCGAGCAGCAGCGTCGTGCTCGGCCGGTTGCCGGTGAAGCTCCGATGCCGTGCCAAGACGTCCGGATCAAGATCCTGCGACGCGGTCGGCGCCTTCTCCGCACGCGCGGCCTCCGCGGTCTTGCCCTGCATCAGCGCCTGCGATTGCGCGAGGCAGTTCGCCAGCAGCTTCACGTGCTGATCCTTGAGCTTGTCCAGGAGCTCGCCGCCGACCTCCGGGCCGAAGTTCGGCGTCTTCACGGCGATGAACTCCACCGGGATCACATCGGTCCCCTGGTGCAGCATCTGGAAGTAGGCATGCTGGCCATTGGTGCCAGCCTCGCCCCAGACGACCGGACTGGTCGCGAAGCTCAGCGGATTGCCCGCGCGATCGACACCCTTGCCGTTGCTTTCCATCTCCAGCTGCTGCAGATAGGCCGGAAGCCGGCGCAGCCCCTGGTGGTACGGCGCCACCGAGCGGCTCGTGAAACCGTGGAAGTTGCGGTACCAGACGTCCAGCAGGCCCAGCAGCACCGGCAGGTTCTTTTCCAGCGGAGCGCTGCGGAAGTGCTGGTCCATGGCATGCGCACCGGCCAGCAGCGCGCGGAAGTGGGCCGAGCCCACCGCGATCGCGATCGGCAGCCCGATCACCGACCACAGCGAGTAGCGCCCACCGACCCAGTCCCAGAAACCGAAGGTCGTCGTGATGCCGAACTCGGCGGCGGCCTTCGCATTGCTGGTCGTGGCGGCGAAGTGCTTCGCGATGTCGGTACCACCGTTCTGCTGGAACCAGGCCTTGGCTGCCATCGCGTTGGCCAGCGTCTCCTGCGTCGTGAAGGTCTTGGAGGCGACGACGAATTGTGTCGTCTTCGGGTCCAGACCGCGCAGCACCGGGGCCAGGTCGTGCCCGTCGACGTTCGACACGAAATGCAGCGTCAGGCCAGCCGGCACATACGACTGCAGGGCCTGCACGACCATGGCCGGCCCGAGGTCCGAGCCACCGATGCCGATGTGGACGATGTCGGTGATGCCGCTCCTCGCCTGATCGCGGACCGAGTCGGCGAAGGCCAGCATGCGCGCGAGTGAAGCCTGCACCTCGTCCGAGTGCGGCCCCAGCCCCGCCGGCGCACGCAGCGCCGTGTGCAGCACGGCGCGGCCTTCGGTCGCGTTGATGGGATCACCGTTGAACAGCGCCTCGCGCTGCGACTCCAGCTGAACGTCCCGGGCCAGCGTCAGCAGCAGTTCCAGCGTGCGAGCGTCGATGCGGTTCTTCGACAGGTCCGCAAACACTTCCGGCGCCTGCAGCGACCAGGCCGCGAAGCGGCCCTCATCGGTCGCGAAGGCCTGGCGCACGTCGAACGCACGCCCGGATTGCTGGAAATGACTTTGCAAGGCCGCCCAGGTCGGGCTGCGGTCGCAACGCGGGAACTCGGTCATCGCAGGCTTTCGATCATCTGGTCCAGCTTGCCGGCATCGACGGCAAACAGGCGGATGCCTTCGGCCAGCTTCTCGGTGGCCATGGCGTCCTGGTTGAGGGCGAAGCGGAAGGCCGCCTCGTTGAAGGAGACCTTGGGCAAGTCCTGGACCTTGGCGGCGTCGGCGTCGAGCGCACGCGCCAGCGGCGCTTCGCTGCCCTGCAGCTGGGCGAGCAGATCGGGGCTGATCGTCAACAGGTCGCAGCCGGCGAGCGCCTGGATCTGCCCGATGTTGCGGAAGCTTGCACCCATCACCTCGGTCTGGATGCCGTGCTTCTTGAAGTAGTTGTAGATCGCGGCGACCGACTTCACGCCAGGGTCGTTGACGCCGGCATTGGCGGCCTCGTCCCAGTTCGGGCCGGCAGCCTTCTTGTACCAGTCGTAGATGCGGCCGACAAAGGGCGAGATCAGCTGGATGCCGTTTTCGCCGCAGGCCACCGCCTGGCAGAAGGAGAACAGCAGCGTCAGGTTGGTGTGGATGCCTTCGAGCTCCAGCTCGCGCGCGGCCTGGATCCCTTCCCAGGTCGACGCGACCTTGATCAGCACGCGGTCGCGGCCGATGCCCGCGTCCTCATACATCTGGATCAGGCGGCGCGCGCGCGCCAGCGTGGCGACGGTGTCGAAGCTCAGTCGGGCGTCGACCTCGGTCGACACGCGGCCCGGGACGACCTTGAGGATCTCCAGGCCGAAGGCCACCAGCACCTTGTCGACGATCAGATCCAACGCATCGGTCTTGCTGGCGGCGACGGTGTCCTCCAGCAGATGGGCGTAGTCCGGCGACTGCACCGCCTTCAGGATCAGCGACGGATTCGTCGTGGCATCGCGCGGCGTGAACTGCGCCAGCTGCTTGAAATTGCCGGTGTCGGCGACGACGGTGGTGAAGGCCTTGAGTTGTTCGAGCTGGTTCATGAGCGTAGGCGCCTGAGGCGATCGAGAACGGACGGGACGCGTCGGAGGCATGGGCTTTGCCCCTCGACGACGACAGGGAAACCCGTATTAGAACTGCTTGCGGCGCCCGCCTTCCGAGGCGCCGCGCCGTTGACCGGCCCAAGAAACTGGGGCATCATAATTCCGGTAACTTCGTTACATCAAGACATCGCCAACAACTCTTACGCCCCGATGCGGGGTGCCGCGCTCATGTCCTTCGACCTCGTCTTCTTTGGTGGCACTGGTGACCTGACCTGGCGCAAGCTGATGCCCGCGCTCTTCCAGGCGTTCCGCCACGGCAAGCTGCCCGAAGGCGGCCGCATCCTGGCCGTCGCCCGCGACGAGCAATCCGACGAGCGCTATCGCGAATGGCTCAAGGAGCGCTTCCAGGAGGTCGAGGCCGGCAAGCGGCCGAACGACGAAGAATTCGCCCGCTTCTCCGAGCTGGTGCATTACCGGCGCATGGACCTGTCCCAGCCCGACCACTATGCGCGGCTGAAGGAGTGGCTGGGCGAGCGCAACGCAGACACCGTCGTGTTCTATCTGGCGACGAGTCCCCACCTGTTCACGCAGATCTGCCAGCAGCTCGGCGCTGCGGGCCTCAACGGCGCGAACGTGCGCGTCGTGCTGGAGAAGCCGCTGGGCCACGATCTGGCCAGCGCGCAGGAGATCAACCGCGTCGTGCGTTCGGTGTTTTCGGAGACGCAGGCCTTCCGTATCGATCACTACCTGGGCAAGCCTTCGGTGCAGAACCTGATGGCGCTGCGCTTCGGCAACGCGCTGTTCGAACCGCTGTGGCGACGCGAGAGCATCGCCAACATCCAGATCACGCTGGCCGAAGGCTTGGGCGTGGGCACACGCGGTCCGTTCTACGACGGCACCGGCGCGCTGCGCGACATGATCCAGAACCATGCGCTGCAACTGCTGACGATGATTGCGATGGAGGCCCCCTCCAGCAACGACGCCGATGCGATCCGCGACGAGAAGTTGAAGGTGCTGCGCGCGCTCAAGCCGTTCACCGCGGAGAGCGTCGCGCGCGACGTGGTGCGTGGCCAGTACCGTGCCGGTAACGCCGAGGGCAAGCCGGTGCCGGGTTATCTGGACGAGGGCAAGATCCCCGCGGATAGCCACACCGAGACCTTCGTCGCCCTGAAGACGGAGATCCAGAACTGGCGTTGGGCAGGCGTTCCCTTCTACCTGCGCACCGGCAAACGCCTCGCCGCGCGGGACGCGCAGATCGTCATCAACTTCCGCCCGGTGCCACATCCGATCTTCCCGGGCAGCAGCTGTCCCAACCGCTTGATCATCAAGCTGCAGCCCGAGGACGGCCTGGAGCTGCAGTTGATGGCCAACAAGGGCGGCTCCAGCACAGAGGCCCTGAGCCCTGTCTCGTTGGACCTGGACTTCGACAAGGCCTTCGCCCACACCCGTGTCGGCGCTTACGAACGGCTGCTGCTGGACGCCATCGCCGGACGCCTCAACCTCTTCGTCCGCAGCGACGAGCAGGAGCAGGCCTGGCGCTGGGTCGAGCCGATCCTGAACTTCTGGAAGCAGGACAGCACCGGACCACGCACCTACGTCGCCGGAAGTTGGGGCCCTCCCGCCTCGAGCGCGCTGGTGGCGCGCGACGGCCACTCCTGGATCGAGGAATGCTGAAGCGATGAGCATGCTCGAACGAGTCAAGGCCGCGCTGCCCGCGCTGCCGCCCGCCGAACAGCGGGTCGCCAAGCTGCTGCTGGCCGATCCGCGCTCGTTCGCGAGCTTGCCGGTCAGCGAACTCGCCGATCGCTCGCATGTCAGCAAGCCGACCGTCGTGCGCTTCTGCCGCAGCGTCGGCTATGACGGCCTGGCCGACTTCAAGCTGAAGCTCGCCGGCAGCGTCAATGAAGGCGTGCCCTTCGTGCACCGCGCCGTCGACGAGGACGACAAGCCCGGCGATCTGATCGTGAAGGTCGTCGACAACGCGGTCGCGGCGTTGCTCCACTACCGCAACGACGCCGCCAGCCACGCCTTCGAACGCGCCATTGCGGCACTGTCCGAGACGGCCCGTCAGCGTCAGCGCATCGAGTTCTACGGCGTCGGCAACTCCGGGATCGTGGCGCAGGACGCGCAGCACAAGTTCTTCCGGCTCGGGGCCAATACTTTCGCCTGCAGCGATGGCCACGTGCAGCTGATGAGCGCAACGATGCTGGGCTCGGGCGACTGCGCGGTGATCATCTCCAACTCGGGACGCAGTCGCGACCTGATGGATGCCGCCGAGATCGCCCGCAAGAAGGGGGCGACGACGATCATCATCACCGCCAGCGGCTCGCCGCTGGCCCAGATGGGGCAGTTGCCAGGCCAGGTGTTGCTGGCGGTCGATCACCCGGAAGACTACGACCGCTACAGCCCGATGGTGTCGCGGCTGCTGCACCTGATCGTCGTGGACGTGCTGACCACCGGCGTCGCTTTGCGACTGGGCGAAAACCTGCGTCCAATGCTGCAGGAGATCAAACGCAACCTCCGCACCAAGCGTTACGCACAGTGACTCCCATGCTCGTCGGCACGCGACGCTGAAAAACAATCGGGCCGCGCATCAGCGGCCCGATTTCATTCAGTGCGACAGAAGGTCACACCATCTCGGCGGGAGCCGTCGCATCGGCCCAGAACAGATGTTCCAGCGCGTACACGCGCGCCAACTCGCGCAACTCGCGCGGCGCCTGCTGAAGCGTCAGTTGCCAACCGTCCTGACCGCACAGACGCAGCGCGCTGAGCAGCAAGCTCAGCGCCGCCGAATCGAAGTCGATCAGCCCGCTGGCATCCAAGGTCACGCTGCGTCCGGCGGCATTGCCAACCTGAGCCAACTCGGCGCGCAGCGCGCTCTCGAGCCGCACCCATTCTTCAGGCACGTTCTCGAGACGCAGCCGCGACGGCAGCTTCAGCATCGCGTCAGCCCTTCTTCGCGCCCGAAGCAGCCGTCGCGGGACGCGCGTTGCGTTCGGCCAGCGACTTGATCAGGCCGTCGATGCCCTTGGCGTTGATCTCCTGCGCAAAGCTGTTCTTGTACTGATCCGCCAGCCAGATGCCCAGCACATTCACGTCGTAGATCTTCCAGCCGGAATCCAGCTTTTCCAGGCGGTAGTCCAACTGGATCGGGTCACCCTTGCCGCGGATCTCGGTACGCACGATGACTTCCTTGTCCTCGGGCGCCGCGCGCATCGGCTTCATCGCGATCGTCTGATCCTTGACCTGCGTCAGCGCGCCGGCATACGTGCGCACCAGCAGGGTCTTGAACTCGTCCTGCAGGCGCTGCTTCTGCTCCGGCGTCGCCTGGCGCCAGAAGCGGCCCACCGCCGTTGCGGTGATGCGCTGGAAGTCCACGTGCGGCATCACCTTGCTGTCGACCAGCTGCATGATCTTGTTGACGTCGCCGCCCTGGATGGCCTTGTCGCCCTTGACGGCGTCCAGCGTTTCGATCGACAGATCGCGGATCAACTGATCTGGCGCCGAGCTGTCGGCTGCGAAGGAGGCCAGCGGGCTCAGCGCGGCGATCGAGACGATCGCGCCCAGCAGCAGTCGTTTGGTGGCATTCATGCTTGTCCTTTCTTTCTCTTCATGACACGGACCGGATCACAACGCGGCAAGTTCGGTACCGGTTCACCGGCCGCGCCCAATGGGCGTTACCGGTTGTTGCGACACTCAACGATCTCTCACGCGTCGCTCAGCGATCGCCTTGAGGGTTGACCGGCTTCTCGTCCGGGGTGATGACTTCATAGTCATCGTCTTCTTCCTGTTCCTTGTGCGTCTTGACGTTGCGACGCTGCATGTAGGCGTCACGCACGAAGGTGTACTTGTCCAGCGCGATGCCATCCAGCATGTCGGTCACTCGCAGCAGGTTGGCGCGGGTGTTGATCAGCTGAAGCGCCGAGATCGCAAACTTGTATTCGCCATCGTCGAACAGATAGGCCGGCGAGTAGTAGATGTTGGCCGGCAGCGTCACCGAATCACGCAACGACGAGGGCCCCAGCAAGGGCCACACGATGTACGGACCTGTCTTGACGCCCCAGTAGCCGAGCGTACGCCCCAGGTCCTCGGAGGTCTTCTCCAGGCCTGCGGGCGTGGCGATGTCGATCAGGCCGGCGATGCCGAACACCGAGTTCACGGCCACGCGCATCGTCTGGGATGCACCAGTCTTGAAGCGCCCCTGCAGGAACAGGTTGACCGCCGACCAGGCGTCCGAGAAGTTGCCGAAGAAGTTGTCCACGGCCTGACGCGCCGGCTGCGGCACGAGGTCCGAGTACGCCGTGGCGACGGGACGCAGCAGGTTCTCGTCGAGCTTCTCGTTGAAGTTGAAGACTTTGCGGTTCCAGCTTTCCCAGGGGTCGAGGCGATTGCGCACCCGCGGGCCCGGCGCTGGCGCATCCTGGGCCGCAGCCGCAGCCGCGCCGGCTTGTCCCGCCGCGGCAGGCTCAGCGGACGAGGCGCCTGACGCAGGCGCAGCGGCGGAGGCCGCGGACGCCGCGACTGCTGCCTGATCCTGGGTCTTCTCTTCCTGGTCGGCCTGCGGCTCAGCAGCCTTCGATTCGTCAGCCTGCTGTTGCTCGACGGCCTGCTGTTGCTCGATGGCCTGATGGACGGGCAGCGCCGTCAAGGCAAACGTGTGGGGCCGCTCAAGCGGCTGCTCCGTCTGCGCCATCGCTGGTGCCGCCGCGCCTAGCAGCGTGGCACTCAGCAGCGCAGCCGCGAGTTCAGTCCGGGCCGCTCCGGCGATCCCGACCGTGGTGGTGGTGGTCATTGCTTCTCTCCCGAGGCCGGCGTCGAGGACGCGTCGGCCGCCTTGTTATAGAGGAACTGGCCGATCAGGTTCTCCAGCACCACGGCCGACTGCGTCTGCGTGATGATGTCGCCCGTGGCGAGGTTCTTTTCTTCCGCACCCGGCTCGAGGCCGATGTATTGCTCGCCCAGCAGGCCGGACGTGAGGATCTTGGCCGAGCTGTCCTTCGGAAACGCGACGCCCTGGTTCATGTTCAGGATCACACGCGCCTGGAAGCTCTTGTCGTCAAAGCTGATGGTGCCCACCCGGCCGACGACAACGCCCGCACTCTTCACGGCCGCACCAGGCTTCAGTCCGCCGATGTTGTCGAACTTGGCCGTCACGGTGTACGTGTCCTGGAAGTTCAACGACAGCAGGTTGCCCGCCTTCAGGGCCAGGAACAGCAGGGCCGCGCCGCCCAGCAGCACGAAGAATCCGACCAGCGCGTCATAACGAGAGGATTGCATCAGGCAACTCCGAGATATCTCTTGAATTCGATTGTGGTGTCGATGGATCGCGCGCTGCGCGTCAGATCGAGAACATCATGGCGGTCAGGATGAAATCCAGACCCAGCACCGCCAGCGACGACAGCACCACGGTGCGCGTCGTCGCCTGGGACACTCCCTCGGGCGTGGGCTTGCAGGCGTATCCCTGCAACAGGGCGACAAAGCTGACCGTCACGCCGAACACGACGCTCTTGACGAACCCGTTGCCGACGTCCTTGAACACGTCGACGCCGCCTTGCATCTGCGACCAGAACGAACCCGCGTCGATGCCGATCAGCGGCACGGCCACGAGCCAGCCGCCAATGATGCCGACTGCGGAGAACACGGCCGCGAGCAGTGGCATCGCAATGAAGCCGGCCCAGAAGCGCGGCGCGAGCACACGCTGCACCGGGTCGACAGCCATCATCTCCATGGCGCTGAGCTGCTCGCCGGCCTTCATCAGGCCGATCTCGGCGGTCAACGAGGTCCCAGCGCGGCCAGCGAACAGCAAAGCCGCCACGACCGGGCCGAGTTCGCGCACCAGGCTCAGGGCAACCAGCAGGCCGACGGCCTCCGCCGATCCATAGCGCTGCAGCGTGTAATAGCCCTGCAGTGCCAGGACGAAACCGACGAACAGTCCGGACACGCCGATGATGGAGAGCGAACGGTTGCCGAGGAAGTAGATCTGCTCCCGCACCAGCGAGAAGCGGCGCAGGCAGGCGCCCAGATGCAGCATCAGCGTACCGAGGAGCCGGGCCGAGGCGCCCCAATCGCCAAGCTTCAGGCGCAGGCCGCGCCCGATCGAAGTGGCGAAACCGATCATGCCGATGCCTCCTGCGGAAGACCGAAGTCCTCGCGGACAGGCTTGGCGGGCTGGTGGAAACGCACCGGGCCGTCGGCTTCGGCATTGACGAACTGATGCACCAGCGGATCCGTGCTGTGGCGCAACTCGTCCGGCGTCCCCTGGGCGACGACACCGCCGTTGGCCACCATCACGACGTGATCGGCGATGCCGAAAATCTCGTGGATGTCATGGGAGACGATCACGCTGGTCAGGCCCAACGCGTCGTTGAGATCGCGGATCAGCCGCGCAGTCACGCCCAGCGAGATCGGGTCCAGGCCCGCGAAGGGTTCGTCGTACAGCACCAGATCCGGATCCAGGGCGATCGCGCGCGCCAGAGCAACGCGACGTGCCATGCCGCCGGACACCTCGTTCGGCATCAGGTCGCGGGCACCGCGCAGCCCGACCGCGTTGAGCTTCATCAGGACGAGGTCGCGGATCATGGGTTCAGGCAGCCGTGTGTGCTCGCGCAACGGGAACGCGACGTTGTCGAACACGCTCAAGTCGGTGAACAGCGCGCCGAACTGGAACAGCATGCCCATCCGGCGACGTTGAGCATAGAGCTGGGTCTGGTCCATCGGCGCAAGATCCTGCCCATCGAACAGCACCTGTCCGGAGCGCGGCCGCAATTGCCGGGTCAGCAGCCGCAGCAACGTGGTCTTGCCGCCGCCCGATGAGCCGATCAGCGCCATCACCTTGCCGCGTGGCAAGGTGACGTTGACGTCTTTCAGGATGATCCGGTCGCCATAGCCGACGGTCACATCCTTCACTTCGATCAGTGGGCGGACGCTTCTGGATGAATTGGGATCAGTGAATGCCATTTCCTTGGGATCGATCCGGGACGATGCCGGGCGGCAGGCGTCCGGGAGCCGGGATCATAGGGTAAAGCCCGAATTGATGCCGGAGGGCACCTGGGGCGGGGTGCAGATATATGAGGCGCCCCGGGAGCGTTCGTGCCAGGGGTCCGCCGCCCAGGCGTGACGGACGTCACATTCGGAGGTCGTCGCGAGACGGGCGGAATCCAAGGCACGACGAGCGGCCTCGCCTTCCGAAGGCCGCTGTCGATAATTTCGGAAACAAGGAGCGCTTCATGTTCGGGACCTTCAAGACCTCTTCCGCTCAACGCCGGCCCCACAGCGGCCGGGGCTTCACGCTGATCGAGCTGATGATCGTGGTCGCCATCATCGGTGTCCTGGCCGCGATCGCCATGCCGACCTACCGTGACTACGTCATCCGCGGCTCCCTGACCGATGCCGCAGCGGGCCTCACCTCGATGCGGACCGACATGGAAGCCTACTTCCAGAATTTCCGCACCTATGCAGCCAACGGCGGCAACACGCCGCCCTGCGCCACTGCGCAGAAGAACGGCAAGTTCATGGTCAGTTGCACCGGCACCTACGGTGCCACAGGCGCTGGCGGGTACACGCTGCAGGCGGTCAGTACCGAGAACACCCTGAGCGGCTTTGCCTACACCGTCGACCAGTCGGACGTGCGCGCGACAGCGAAGGCCCCCGCGGGCTGGATCAAGAACGCAACCTCCTGTCCGACACGCTGGGTGATGGTCAAGGGTGAATCATGCTGATGCCCGTCGGCCGCAGAGTGCGCGGCTTCACGCTGATCGAGTTGCTGATCGTCATTGCCATCATCGGACTGACCACGGCGCTCGCCGCGCCGGCGCTTCGCGCCTTCGGCGCCAACGCGCAGACGCGCACGTCGGGCAGCAGCATCTCCACCGCGCTTCGACTCGCCCAGGCGGAAGCCGTCAAGAGCTACCAGCCAGTCGCGTTCTATCGCACAGCGGCAGCCACCTGCACAGGTAACGAGGCCCCATCCGCGAACGGTGACTACTTCGTGGTGCGCGTCGTGCCCAACGTCGCCCTGACGATGGCCAACAACGCCGTCACCGCCCCTGCCACCTGCGGCCGACTGTTCGAGCGCACAAACACCGTCACCATCCAGGGGCCGACGGCCGTCTGCTTCGGCCCCAACGGCCGCCCGGTGGCGCTGACCAACGCCACGCCACTGACCGGCGGCGCCGCCGCCTGCAACGTCCCCGCCGGCGGCCAAGTCGTCTACTGGGTCGACTCGTCGACCAGCATCCCCGCAGACAAGCTCAAGCGCTTGTCGATTTGGGTGACGCTCGGCGGCAGCATCCGCTTGTGCGACCGGGACCGCGTGCAGTCGGCCACCGCACCCGATGGCTGCCCGGTGGCCAACGCCGGGTTCAGCGTCTAAAGGCTACGCATCATGACGACCTCTTTCCGCTCCGTACAGCCTGTTGCCCGAATCCGCGCCCACGGGCGCGCCCGCTCGCGCGGCATGACCCTGATCGAACTCCTCGTCGCGATGGTCATCATGACGATTGGCATCGTCGGCCTGCTCACGCTCATGGCACGCGCGTCGCAAGCCACGACCGGCGCCGAGGACTCTCAACGCGCGGCGGTGCTCGCCGCCGACCTGTCCAACGACATGTGGGCCTACAGCACCATCAATCCTCCCACCATCGCCGCCTGGACTGCACGTGTGGCGAGCATCACCCAGTCCGGCCTGCGCAATGGCCGCGGTGTAGTCCAGGTCAACGGTCAGGTCGCCCGTATCACGATCACCTGGAATACGCCTGCGGGCGCCGCGCGCCAGTACTTCACCGACGTTCGGCTGAACTGACAATGACGACGCCCACCAAATCCCCGGCGGCGCGACGCGTCCGCGGCTTCACGCTCATCGAACTACTGATCTCGATGACCATCGGCCTCGTGCTGATCGGCGCGCTCGGCGTGGTGATGAACCGCTTCGAGATCTCCAAGCGTCGAAACGCATCGAGCTCCGATCTCGCGCTGAATACCGGCTACCTCGCCTACGACCTGGACCGCCAACTGCGCAGCGCCGGCTCGGGCGTGTACCAGATCACGCAGTCGTTCGGCTGCATCGTGAGCGTGGCCGGAAACGGCGTGCAACTCCTGCCGGCAACGTCGGCCTTCCCGGCGCCTTTCGCCGCCGTCAACCAGACCGTCCGCGCAATCCCGTTGCTTGTGTATCCAGGCATCGGTGCCAATGGATCGGACGTGATCCAGGTGATCACAGGCTCAGCTGGCGTCAGCGAAGCACCGTTGCGCGTGTCGCCGGGCAGCGTCCAGGCGGCCTCTGTGCAGCTCTCGAATACGTTGGGCATCCGGGGGGGCGATCTCCTGCTGCTGTCGGAAGCCCAACTGCCGGGTTGCCTGATGGTGCAGGCCGCCCCCAACTTTGCCGGCGGCGCGGCTCAGCTCCTGAATCTTGCCGGCCCCTTCCAGGCCAACGCGGTCGGCCCAGCCGCCTTGATGGCGTTCGGCGTCGGCAAGGGGAACACCTACCTCTCCAACCTTGGTAACCAGAGCGGCAACAACCCACGGTTCCAGTTGCTCGGCGTCAACGCGACGAACCAGTTGGTGAGCTATGACATGCTCCGCCTCAATAATCTGCCGGGCGCGCCGACGACGCCAGTCCCTCTGGCCGACGGCGTGGTCGACCTGCGCGTCCGGTACGGCATCGATGCCAAGCCCCAGCCCGACGGCACGATCACCGGTTGGGCTGAACCCGGTACCGGCAATTTCACACCGGCATTCATGAGCGCCGACTCCGATCCGGCGCGGGCACAAGTGCGACAGATCATGGCGATCCGCGTGGCCATCGTGCTGCGCAGCGACCGGATCGAAAGCGATCCGGTCTCGCCGGCCACGCTGACGATGTTCCAGTCGCTTCCGAACGGCATGCAGCGCACCTTCAACGTCCCGGCCGGCGACGAGCGCAACCGTGCCTACCGCCTCGTGGAGTTCACGGTGCCGCTGCGCAATGCGATCGCCAACGCGCCCGCCCGCCAACCCATCCCTTGACGCCCCGCACCAGCATGACAACGATGCACCCCCTTACCGCCACGCCGCACCGGCGTGCGTGTGCCGCGGCCGGCACCCGGGCCCAGCGCGGTGTGATCATGGTGATTGCGCTGATCACGCTGTCAGTCCTGCTGATCGGCGCGGCCGTCGCGATGCGCTCGATGAACGTCACGCTCGGAAGCGTCGGCAACTTCGGCTTCAAGCGCGACATGGCCAACCGTGCCGAGCAGGGTATCCGCGCCGCCGCCGACGCCCTCAACACCGGAGCGCTGTTCAACGAGGGCGCTCGCCAGACCTCCAACGTGGCCCAGAACTACAGCGCCACGATCCTGCCGACCGATGCCTCCGGTATTCCGCTGGCCATGTTGAACGTGGGCTCGTCGCCAGCCTCCTTGAACGGTCTTGGCAACGCTGCACGAGAGATTACCGTGCCGACGGAATCGATTCGCATCCATTACCTCATCGACCGGCTCTGCAACACCGTCGGTCCGTTCTCGACGACGAACTGCCTGGTCACCGGCGAACCGCCCCCCGGGGGCAATGATCCCGACGGCCTGAAACCGGATCCCCAGGTGACTTATCGCATCACCGTGCGGGTCATGGGCCCGAACAACGCGTTCTCCTTCTTCCAGTCGACCTACACGACGCAGATGAATTGATCGAGGTCCACCGATGTCCATACTCATTCCCAAACGCCGTCTGGTCGGCGTCGCCGCAGCACTCCTCGCCGCCACCGGGGCCATGGCACAGACCCAGTTGTCGGACAAACCGGTATTCGCCTCGGTTTCCGTGCCCGGCAATCTGGCGCTCACACCCTCCGTGGAATTCCCGACCGCTGTCGGTAACGCCCACATCGACTCGACGTACAACCCGGCGACCGCATATCTGGGATATTTCGATCCCGACAAGTGCTACGACTACAGACTGGGAACCACCAGCGGCACCAATCCGATTCCGCTGGACAACTTCGCACCGGTCGCCAAGGCGACGGCCCACGTCTGCAATCGCAAGTGGAGCGGCAACTTCCTGAACTGGGCGACCACCCAGACCATCGACCCGTTCCGCTGGGCGCTGACCGGCGGCTACCGCGTCTTCGACACGACCTTTGCGACGGTTCTCGAGAAGGCCACTGCCAGCGGCCAGGGCGGCACTAGCAACTTCCCGGACCGCACGATCACGAACGCCACCACCATCGCCGGTGCCACGCCGCTGGTCTCCTCCAACGGTTCAACCTGGACGAGCCTCAAGATCCGCATCCAGGGATTGGGCATCCAGATGCGCTTCAGCGGCAGCGGTGACAACAACTCGGGCAATCCCACGGGTTTCGTCCCGACGGCCGGCAACTGGGCGATGGGGACCTCCTATGTCGTCGCGGTCCGCGCGCGGGTCTGCGACAAGACGCTAGGCACCGACTACTTGGAATCGAATTGCAAAACATATGGTTCGAACTACAAGCCGGAAGGGCTGATCCAGCAGTACGCAAACCAGATCCGCTTCAGTGCCTTCGGTTACCTGAACGACGGCAACCTGAGCCGTGACGGTGCCGTGTTGCGCGCCCGCCAGAAGTTCGTCGGCCCCTCGCAGCCGGTTCCGGGCGGCACGGAGATGGCCAACGCGCGGGCCGAATGGGACTCGTCGACCGGCATCATGATCCCAAACCCGGACGCAGCTGACGCAAGCGCAGCGGCGAGCTATTTCGGCACGCCGATCAGCAACAGCGGGGTGATGAACTACCTGAACAAGTTTGGCAGTTCCGGCTCGTACAAGACCTATGACCCGGTCGGCGAGCTGTACTACGCCGCGCTGCGCTACTTCCGCAATCTGGGCAATGTATCGGCCTGGTCGATCCCCAACACCAGCAACGCCTCCACCAAGGCAACCTATGCAGACGGCTTCCCGGTGATCGATACCTGGGACGATCCCATCCTATATTCCTGCCAGAAGAACTTCATCCTGGGCATCGGAGACGTCAACACGCATGCAGACCGCAATCTGCCGGGCGCGACTGGCACGTCCGAGCCCGCCAAGCCGGCCGAGGTATCCGCCGACACGGGCGTGAACGCGACGACGTACACCAACTACGTTGGTGTGATGAACGGCCAGGGCAACATCGCCGGCACCAGTCCCTACGGCGGATGCTGCACGAACAACGGAGCGCTAATGGCGGGCTTGGCTTACTGGGCCAATTCGAACGACATCCGTCCGGACGTGGACACGAAGTCCCAAGGCAAGCAGACGGTCCAGACCTACTGGGTGGACGTGCTAGAAGCGCAGACCTACAAGACGAATAACCAGTACTACTTGGCCACCAAGTACGGCGGCGCGCAGCTGCCCGCGGACTTCAACCCAGCCACGCGCACGACGGACCTGCCGCAAAGCTGGTGGCATACCGGCGCTTCGACGGACACCGTTGGCGGTCAGTTGCGTCCAGACACGTACTTCACCGCCGGCCAGCCCGCCGCCATGGTTAGCGGCCTGACCAAAGCCTTTGCCAGCATCGCCTCGCGCATGAAGGCGTACTCGACCTCGCTTGCGCTGGCAGATCCGCAGGTCAGCTCCACCGGCACGGCCAACTACGCCGCGCAGTTCGACGCTTCGAGCTGGACAGGTGAGGTCGTGGCGCGCAGCTTGAGCCTCGACCCGAACAGCAACGGCGCATCGAGCTCAGACGTCTGGCGCTTCACCGACAAGCTGGCCGCCCAGGCGGGCGGCAACGGCTGGGACACTGGCCGCTACATGGCCACCTGGAACACGTCGACAAGAACGGCGGTGCCGTTCCGCCTAGGCAGCATTGCCTCCTCGCAATCGGCGGCGCTGGACACGTCATATCGGAGTGGCAACGATGCCCAGGACTACCTGAATTACATCCGCGGTGATCGCAGTCAGGAACAGAACTCGACCGTGACGGGTAGCTCTAAGGCTTATCGCACCCGCGTTGCACTGGTCGGCGACATCGTCAATGCCAAACTCGCCGTCGTCGGCCCGCCGAATTTCCCGTTCTCCGAGGCGAGCAATCCTGGTTACGGCGCTTACATGACACTCAAGGCCAACCGTCCCAACGTCGTCGTCGCGGCAACCAACTACGGCGTGGTGCACGTCATCGATGGCTCGCTGACCAGCGCCACAGCAGGCAAGGAATTGTTCGCCTACGTCCCTGGCGGCGTCTACACCGGCCCTAACGGCACGCCGGCCACGGACGGTATGCAATGGGTCGGCAATCCGGACTTCGAGCATCGCTACCTGGTAGATGGGCCGCTCACGATGATGGATGTCGACTTCGGCAAGACCGTGGGCGGTTCCGGCACGGATTGGCGCTCGATCGTGGTAGGCGGCATGGGCAAGGGTGGCCGCAGCATCTATGCGCTGGACCTCACTGATGTCGGAAGCATCACCAGCGAAACTGCCGCGGCGGGTAAGGTCCTGTGGGAGTTCACCGACAGCGACATGGGCTTCACATATGGCGAGCCGTTGGTCACCAAGCTCGCACAGTACGGCTGGGTCGTGATCGTGCCGGCGGGCCACAACAATCCGTCGGGCAAGAATCACCTCTACATCCTGAACGCCCGCACTGGCGCCCTCCTGCAGCGTGTGGACACGCCGACCGGCACCGCTATCACCGCGGACGATGGCTCGCCGACCAATCCAAGCGGCATGTCCAATATCTCCGCGTATTACCCTGACACGGCAACGGTGCAAGCCGAGAGCATCTATGCGGGCGACCTGCACGGCTCGGTGTGGCGTTTCGATCTGAGTGCAGCCAGCGGCAGCTATCCTTTGGCAGTCAAGGTGGCGCGAGCGACAGATGCCGCAGGCGCGGTCGAGCCGATCACCACGCGGGTGCTGGCGATCATCCAGGCGGGTAGCAACCGTCGTTTCCTGGCCTTTGGCACAGGCAAGATGCTCGCCGCGAGCGATCTAGGCAGCACGCAGATTCAACGCATGTACGCGGTCGTCGATGGCAGCGCCGGCAAGTTTGCCAGCGAAACCGATCTTCCCGCGGGTACGGCCTTCCCGATCTCGACGGCGAACCTTGTTCAGTTGACCGACGTGACTCAACCGGTCGTGATCGACTTCAACGTGAAGAGCGGCTGGTATCTCAATGCCATGGCCGGTTATCGGATCATCAATGACCCGGCGTCCTTCGGCAGCACTGTGGCATTCGCGGCAACATTGCCGAACAACACCGACCCCTGCAACCCGAGCGGCAGCAGCGTCGTGTACGCCCTCGACCTGGGCACTGGGAAGACTCAGTTCACCAACAATGCGGCTTACGTTTCACCGGGCTTCTCCGTGACCGATCTGCGGTTCATCAAAGTCGGCAACAAGGTGATCCTGGCGATCGGCGGTTCTACCGACAGCCCAACGCAAAGGCCTCCGAATCAAACGCCTTGCTACAACGCGAACGGTTTCAACGGCGAATGTATCAATCCGACCCCGGGCCTTGGGAACAAGATCCTGAACTGGCGCGAAGTCCCGCTGCGAAATTCGGTGGGCGGCACGCTCTGATCCTGCGGCGCTCCTCAATAAAGCCCGACGATTGGCGGGCTGCATGAGAGGTAGCCTCCTCATGTCTTGCTTCAAGCACCCCGGCGACGACAGTTGCCGGGGTGTTTTTCCTTGTGGAGTAGCAGGAAAAAAGCCCGCCGGTCTTCACCGGCGGGCCCCTGTTCTGCTAGCTTCCGAAGCGCGCTGGAAATCCAGCGCGTCGGCGGGATTGGCCTCAGCGCGGCAACTCGCTGTCTCCCATCAGAAATTCATCGATCGCCCGGGCGGCCTGCCGGCCCTCCCGGATGGCCCAGACCACCAGCGACTGACCACGTCGCATGTCTCCGGCAGCAAAGACCTTGGCTGCGTTCGTCTTGTAGCCGCCGTTGAATTCGGTCGTTGCCTTGGCGTTGCCACGCGCGTCCTTGGTCACCCCGAATGCTTCGACGATCGCCGACACCGGACTCACGAAGCCCATCGCCAGCAGCACGAGGTCAGCCTTCAGGATCTGCTCGCTGCCCGGGACCTCGACGACCTTGCCGTTGACCCATTGCACGCGCACCGTCTTCACGCCGGTGACCTTGCCCTTCTCGCCCAGGAACTCTTTGGTTGCGATCGCGAACTCGCGTTCGCAACCCTCCTCATGGCTGGACGAGGTGCGCAGCTTGATCGGCCAATAGGGCCAGGTCATCGGCCGGTCCTCGACTTCGGGCGGCTGCGGCATCAACTCGAACTGCGTCACGCTCGTGGCGCCATGGCGATTGCTGGTGCCCACGCAGTCGCTGCCGGTATCGCCGCCGCCGATCACGACAACGTGCTTGCCGTCGGCGCGCAACTGGCCCTTGAGCTTGTCACCGGCATTGACCTTGTTCTGCTGCGGCAGGAACTCCATCGCGAAATGCACGCCGGCCAGGTCACGCCCCGGCACCGGCAGATCACGCGACTGTTCCGCGCCGCCGGCGAGCAGCACAGCGTCGAATTGCTGCGTCAGCTCGTCCGCGGTGATCACGTCCTTGGCCCAGTTCGTGACCTTGGACCCCTCCGGCAGATGCGCCACCATCACACCGGTCCGGAAGACCACGCCCTCCGCCTCCATCTGCTGGACGCGGCGATCGATGTGACTCTTCTCCATCTTGAAGTCGGGGATGCCGTAGCGCAGCAGACCGCCGACACGATCGTTCTTCTCGAACACCGTGACGCTGTGCCCGACGCGCGCCAATTGCTGCGCGGCGGCCAGACCCGCCGGGCCGGAACCGACGATGGCAACGGTCTTCCCCGTCTTCACCTTCGCCGGACGTGGCGGCACCCAGCCCTCGGCCCAGGCTCGATCAATGATCGCGTGCTCGATCGACTTGATCCCGACGGCGTCGTCATTGACGTTCAGCGTGCAAGCTGCTTCACAGGGCGCTGGGCAGATGCGGCCGGTGAACTCGGGGAAGTTGTTGGTCGAGTGCAGCACCGCGATGGCGCTCTTCCAGTCCGTATCTCCGCCCCGATACACCAGATCGTTGAAGTCCGGAATGATGTTGTTGACCGGGCAGCCGCTGTTGCAGAACGGCGTGCCGCAGTCCATGCAGCGCGCGCCCTGCTGCTTCGCCTGCTCGATATTGAGGCCGATGACGAATTCCTTGTAGTTCTTGAGTCGCGCCTCGACGGGCTCATAGCCCTCTTCCAGACGCTCGTACTCCATGAAGCCGGTGACTTTTCCCATGACGGCTCGCTCCTGAATTCCTGAATCTTCGATGCGGTGACGATCAGGCCTTGGCCTTGGCGGCGGGCGCCTTGGCTTGGGCAATCGTGGCGGCGGTTTCCTTGGCGGCACCCATCTCGCCCAAGGCGCGGCGGTACTCGTTCGGGAACACCTTGACGAACTTGGCGCGAGATTCGGCCCAGTGGTCCAGGATGTCCCGCGCACGCTGGCTACCGGTCCAGCGGTGATGGTCCTCGATCAGCTTCTTGAGGAGCGCCTCGTCGGTGCGGGCCTGCCCGTCGCCGAGCTTGTGCCAGAGCGCCTTGTCCATCGTGGCCTCCTGCTCATGCGCGGGCAGCAGCTTGTCCAGGGACACCATGCTGGTGTTGCAGCGCTTGGCGAATTGACCGTCCTCGTCGAAGACGTACGCGAGCCCTCCGCTCATGCCGGCGGCGAAGTTGCGACCGGTCCGACCCAGCACGACCGCAGTACCACCGGTCATGTATTCGCACCCGTGGTCGCCCGTGCCTTCGACGACCGCCGTCGCGCCAGACAGGCGCACCGCGAAGCGTTCCCCGGCGACACCACGGAAGAAGGCCTCGCCCTTGGTCGCGCCGTACAGCACGGTGTTGCCGACGATGATGTTCTTCGTCGCATCGCCGCGGAAGTCGATCGACGGCCGCACCACGATACGACCGCCAGACAAGCCCTTGCCGGTGTAGTCGTTGGCGTCGCCGATCAGGTAGAAGGTGATGCCCGGCGCAAGGAAGGCGCCAAAGCTCTGACCACCCGTGCCTTCCATCTGGATGAAGATGGTCTGGTCGTCGAGTCCTTCGGGACGGCGGCGGATCAGCTCGCCCGACAACATGGCGCCAACGGTGCGGCGCACGTTGGTCACCTCCTGCATGAAGCGCACCTTCTCGCCCTTGTCGAACGCGGGCAGGCACTTCTCGATCAGCTTGACGTCCAGCGCGCGATCCAGTCCATGGTCTTGCTGGTCGTTGTGCAGGCGGGCCACGTCAGCCGACAGTTCCGGACGGTGGAAGACGCGGGTGAAATCCAGGCCCTTGGCCTTCCAGTGGCTGATGCCCTTCTTCGTGTCGAGCAGGTCGGCGCGGCCGATCAGGTCGTCGAACTTGCGGATGCCCAGCTGCGCCATGATCTGGCGCGCCTCTTCCGCGACGAAGAAGAAGTAGTTCACCACGTGCTCGGGCTTGCCGCTGAACTTCTTGCGCAGCACCGGATCCTGCGTCGCGACGCCCACCGGGCACGTATTCAGGTGGCACTTGCGCATCATGATGCAGCCCTCGACGACCAGCGGCGCCGTCGCGAAGCCGAATTCGTCCGCACCCAGCAAAGCGCCGATGACGACGTCACGGCCGGTCTTCATCTGACCGTCAGCCTGCACGCGGACGCGGCCACGCAGGCGGTTCAGCACCAATGTCTGCTGCGCCTCCGCCAGCCCCAACTCCCACGGCGTGCCGCAGTGCTTGATCGAGCTCCACGGCGAAGCGCCGGTCCCGCCGTCGTGCCCCGCGATCACGATGTGGTCCGCCTTGGCCTTCGCCACGCCGGTCGCAATCGTGCCGACGCCTACTTCGGACACCAGCTTTACCGAGACGTCGGCACGCGGATTGACGTTCTTCAGATCGTGGATCAGCTGCGCCAGATCCTCGATCGAATAGATGTCATGGTGCGGCGGCGGCGAGATCAGACCCACGCCAGGCACCGAATGGCGCAGGAAGCCGATGTAGTCGGTAACCTTGCCGCCAGGCAGTTGACCGCCCTCGCCGGGCTTGGCGCCTTGCGCCATCTTGATCTGGATCTGGTCGGCGCTGACCAGGTACTCCGTCGTGACGCCGAAGCGGCCCGACGCGACCTGCTTGATGCGCGAGCGCATCGAATCGCCGTCCTGCAGTTCGTAGTCGGCCTCGACCACCTTGCTGCCAACGACGTCCGACATCTTCGTGCCGGCCGTGATCTTGATGCCCTTGAGCTCGTTGCGGTAACGCGCCGGATCCTCGCCGCCTTCGCCAGTATTGCTCTTGCCGCCGATGCGATTCATTGCGACTGCCAGCGTCGCGTGTGCTTCGGTGGAAATCGAACCCAGCGACATCGCGCCGGTGGCAAAGCGCTTGACGATGTCGGCGGCGGATTCGACCTCCTCCAGCGGAATCGCCTGGCCAGGATCGAACTTGAACTCGAACAGGCCGCGCAGCGTCATGTGACGCTTGCTCTGGTCGTTGATCAGTTGAGCGTATTCCTTGTACGTGTCGAACTTGCCCGAACGCGTGCTGTGCTGCAGCTTGGCGATGGCGTCGGGGCTCCACATGTGCTCCTCGCCGCGGGCGCGCCACGCGTACTCGCCGCCAGCGTCGAGCATGTGCTCCAGGACCGGGTCATCGCCGAAGGCAGCGCGGTGCAGGCGCAACGCCTCTTCCGCGACCTCGAAAACGCCGATGCCGCCGACCTGGGTCGGCGTGCCCCGGAAGTACTTGGCGACGAGATCGGCCTTCAGACCGATGGCCTCGAAGATCTGCGCGCCGCAATAGGACATGTAGGTCGAAATGCCCATCTTGGACATGATCTTCGACAGCCCTTTGCCCACCGCCTTGATGTAGTTGTAGACCGCCTTGTCGGCCGACAGCGAGGCCGGAAGTTCCGACGTCATCGCCTGCAGCGTTTCCAATGCCAGGTAGGGGTGGACCGCTTCGGCGCCGAAGCCGGCCAACACGGCGAAGTGATGCACTTCGCGCGCGGTGCCGGTCTCGACGACCAGACCCGCCGTCGTGCGCAGGCCCTCGCGTACCAGATGATGGTGGACGGCCGACAGCGCGAGCAGCGCGGGGATGGCGACCCGGTTCGCGCTCAGGTGGCGGTCCGTGATGATCAGGATGTTGTGTCCACTCTTGATCGCATCGACGGTCTCGGCGCACAGCGACGCGAGTTGCGCCTCGACGCCTTCGCGCCCCCAGTCCAGCGGGTAGGTGATGTCGAGTTCGTAAGGCTTGAACTTGCCGTTGGTGTGATGCTCGATCGCGCGCAGGCGAGCCATCGACTCGAAGTCCAGCACGGGTTGCGTGACCTCGAGCCGCATCGGCGGGTTCACCGCGTTGATGTCGAGCAGATTGGGCTTCGGGCCGATGAAGCTGTTCAGCGACATCACGATCGCCTCGCGGATCGGATCGATCGGAGGGTTGGTGACCTGTGCGAACAGCTGCTTGAAGTAGTTGTAGAGCGGCTTGTTCTTGTCGGAGAGCACGGCCAGCGGGCTGTCGTTGCCCATCGAGCCGATGCCTTCCTCGCCGTTCGCGGCCATCGGCGCGAGCAGGAACTTGATGTCTTCCTGCGTGAAGCCGAAAGCCTGCTGGCGGTCCAGGAGGGAGGCAGGGAAAACGGGCGCGGTGACCTCCGGCGCCGGGATCTCGTCGAGCTTGACGCGGACGTTCTCGATCCACTGGCGATACGGACGAGCGTTGGCGTACTGGGTCTTGAGTTCCTCGTCGTCGATGATGCGCCCCTGCTCCAGGTCGATCAGGAACATCTTGCCCGGCTGCAGCCGCCACTTCTTGACGACGCGCGATTCGGGAATCGGCAGGACGCCGGATTCCGACGCCAGGACCACGAGATCATCGTCGGTGACCCAGTAGCGGGCCGGGCGCAGGCCGTTGCGGTCCAGTGCGGCGCAGACCTGGCGGCCATCGGTGAAGACCATCGCGGCCGGACCGTCCCACGGTTCCATCATCGCGGCGTGGTACTCGTAGAACGCGCGGCGGCGTTCGTCCATCCACTCGTGTTGCTCCCAGGCTTCGGGGATCATCATCATCGCCGCGTGCGCGAGCGGGTACCCCGACATCGTCAACAACTCGATGGCGTTGTCAAAGGTAGCCGTGTCGGACTGGTGCTCAAAGCTGATCGGATACAGCTTCTTGAGGTCGTCGCCCAGCACGGGGGACTTCATGACGCCCTCGCGGGCGCGCATCCAGTTGAAATTGCCCTTGACGGTATTGATCTCCCCGTTGTGAGCGACCATCCGGTACGGATGCGCCAGTGGCCACTCGGGGAAAGTGTTGGTCGAGAAACGCTGGTGCACCAGCGCGATCGCGCTGACAACGCGCGGATCGGCCAGGTCCTGGTAGTACTTCCCGACCTGGTCGGCCAGCAGCAGGCCCTTGTAGATGACGGTGCGGCAGCTCATCGACGGCACGTAGTACTCGCGGCTGTGCGTCAGCTTGAGCGCCTGGATCGCGCTGGAGGCGGTCTTGCGGATCACGTACAGCTTCCGCTCGAGCGCGTCGGGGACGATGATGTCCGGACCGCGACCGATGAAGATCTGCCGGATGATCGGCTCCTTCTCGCGCACGGTGGGCGACATCGGCATGTCGCGATCCACCGGCACATCGCGCCAGCCGATCAGCACCTGACCCTCGGCCTTGATGGCGCGCGCCAGTTCCTGCTCGCAGGCCAGGCGCGACGCATGTTCCTTCGGCAGGAAGATCATGCCGACGCCGTATTCGCCAGGCGGGGGCAAAGTGACACCTTGCTTGGCCATCTCCGCGCGATAGAACTCGTCCGGGATCTGGATCAGGATGCCAGCACCGTCGCCCATCAGCTTGTCCGCGCCGACCGCGCCGCGGTGGTCCAGGTTTTCCAGAATCTTCAGACCCTGCTGGACGATGTGGTGCGCCTTCTGGCCCTTGATGTGAGCGACAAATCCCAGACCACAGGCGTCCTTCTCATTGGCGCCGTCGTAGAGGCCGTGTGCGGCAAGCTCGCGGATCTCATTGGTGGACGGCCCGCTGGCCGGCATCGTTGCCGGGCTCGTGATACTAGACGACGGTTGCGCGGTGCGCGGATCTTGAGCTGCCGACATCGGTGGCCTCCTGAACTCGAAAACGAAACCCGCGCAGATTAAGACGCGTACCGCAAGGGCACAAGCACAACTAAACGGGGTCAGTATCGATTAAATGGATGCGTGGCGAATTGGCGCCTGTTAATTGGGGACAGATCACGGGAAGAGTCAAATTGTCCTCGGTGTCTTCTCCTTGCGAGGTCGACCACGGGGGCGCGGGCTCATCGGTCGGGCACTGATCTCGCCAAGCGTCTGCAGGAAACGTGCCGAGCCAAGCGGCCAACCCTTCAGCGCCGAATCGATCAGCTTCTGGCGCTCCGTCTCGGACTCTCCCTCCTCCAGCCAGCGACGCCAAGCCAGTTCGCGCTCGAACGGCGTGTTCCCGAGCGCCCAGAACCCCGGCGCATCTGTGATGAGCGGATCACGCCGTTGACCGAGATGGTGCGCGGCCGACGACCAGACGAACTCGCCGGGATCCCCACTCAGGCCGGCGCGCTGCGGGTTCAGCTCGATGCTGCGCATGACGGCCAGCAAGTAGCTGTCGGCCTCCAGCGGTGCGGCGCGGAAACGCCCCTCCCAGAGCGTGCCCAGGCGACCATGGCGCAGATTGAAAGCGCTCACGTAACGCCGCCCCAGCGCCTGCATCATTCGACTCAGGCCGTCGTCCGAGGAGGGCGTGGCCAGCAGGTGGAGATGGTTCGGCATCACGACGTACGCGTGAATGGCAACCCGGTGAGTGGCGGCGCTGTCCTGCAGCGCAGCAAGCAAGGCCTTTCGGTCCTCGTCGTCGACGACGATGGGCTGCAGGTTATGCCCGCGGTGGATCAGATGATGCAGATGGCCGGCGAGCGCCAGCCGTGGGAGTCTTGCCATGAGGGGGACAGCAGTAATCTGTCCCCAATTATGCTGGGATCAACTTCTTCCCGGTCAGCCGCTCGTGTTCCTTGATTGCAAAGCGGTCGGTCATTCCCGCGATGTAGTCCGAGCAGGCGCGGGCATGGTCTTCGGCGTCAGCGAAATCCGCAGGCAGGTGTCCCGCATCTGAGAGGTAAAGCTGAAAGAGTTCCCGCAGCACCTGCTCGGCGCGGTCGCGCTGCTGCTGCACCATGGGATGGCGATAGAGGTTGGCAAACAGGAATCGCTTGAGCTCGGTGCTCGCGTGACGCATCTCCGGGCTGAAACGCACCAGCGGCCCCTTGGTGCGCGCGTCTTCAGCATCGACTGGATCAGCCACCTCGATCGCGGTGCGGGTAGCGTCAATGATGTCGTAGACCTGCTGCGACAGCATGCGGCGGATGGTCTCCGCCAGAAGCCGTTTCCCCACGAGCCCCGGGTATGCGGCCAAGGTCTCGCGCAGGTAACGATGGACCAGTGGCACCTGCTCCAGCTGCTCCAGCGTCACCAGTCCCGATCGCACGCCGTCATCGACGTCGTGGGCGTTGTAGGCAACCTCGTCCGCAAGGTTGCAGAGTTGCGCCTCCAGGCTCGGTTGCCCGCCGCGAAGGAAGCGAGCCGCGACACCGCCGGGCTCGCGATCCTCGATGCGCTGGGCGTCGCGCTTGCTGCAATGCTTGAGAATGCCCTCGCGGCTCTCGAAACTGAGGTTGAGCCCGTCGAATGCCGGGTAGCGCTGCTCGAGCTTGTCGACGACTCGAAGCGATTGCAGGTTGTGCTCGAAGCCGCCGTGCGCCTTCATGCAGTCGTCCAGCACGTCCTGCCCGGCATGCCCGAAAGGCGTATGCCCGAGGTCGTGCGCGAGCGCGATGGTCTCGACGAGGTCTTCGTCCAATGCCAGGCTGCGCGCGATCGATCGCCCCAACTGCGCGACTTCGAGCGAATGTGTCAGCCGCGTGCGGAACAGGTCGCCTTCATGATTGAGGAAGACCTGGGTCTTGTAGACCAGCCGGCGGAACGCCGTGCTGTGAACGATGCGGTCGCGATCGCGCTGGAACTCGCTGCGCGTCGGCGCGGACACCTCGACGTGCCGTCGACCGCGGCTGCGCGCGGGATCGGAGGCAAAGGGCGCGCGCAGCATCATCATCGTCGGTTCAAGCCTTCAACGCGGCCCTGTCTCAGTGTGAGCGGCGATCACCTCGGCCACGAGCACATCGGACGCACCCCTCATGCCCGCCTTGCCAAGGCTCTCGATCACGACAAAGCGGATCTCGCCACCCTCGTTCTTCTTGTCGACACGCATGAGATCCAGCCAGCGTTCGATCGGCATCCGGGGGGCCTTCACCGGCAGGTGCGCCAGCTCGATCAGCCGCGTCATCCGGTCGACGAACGACGCCGGCATCAGCCCCAGCCGGGCCGACAACTCGGAGGCCAACACCATGCCGCAACCCACCCCTTCGCCGTGCAACCATGCACCGTAACCGAGGCCGGTCTCGATCGCATGGCCGAAGGTGTGGCCGAAATTGAGGATGGCACGCAGGCCGGCCTCGCGCTCATCCTGTCCGACCACCCACGCCTTGATCTCGCAGCTGCGCTTCACTGCATAAGCGAGCGCTGACTTGTCACGGGCCAGCAGGGCGTCCAGGTTGTCCTCGATCCACTCGAGGAAGGACACATCGGCGATAGGTCCGTACTTGATGATCTCGGCGAGACCAGCCGAGAGTTCGCGCTCCGGCAGCGTATCAAGCGTGTCCAGATCAGCGACAACACGGACCGGCTGATAGAACGCGCCGACCATGTTCTTGCCGCGCGGATGATTGATCGCCGTCTTGCCGCCGACGGATGAGTCCACCTGCGCCAGCAAGGTCGTCGGTACCTGCACGAACGGCACGCCGCGCATGTAGATCGCGGCCGCAAAGCCGGTCAGGTCGCCAACCACGCCACCACCCAGTGCGAACAGTACCGTCTTACGGTCGGCCGCGCCGGCCAGCAGATGGTCGATGACTGCGTCGAGCGACTCCCAGCTCTTGTGCTGTTCTCCGTCCGGCAGGATGACCGTCTCGACACGCGAGTAATGGGGTGCGAGCTGTCGCTGGAGGCGTTCGAGGTACAGCGGCGCAACCACGTCGTTGGTGACGATCAGCGCAGCGGAGGCATGCGGCAAGCCGGACCAGGACGACGAAGCGTCGAAGAGACCCGAGCCGATGAGGATGTCGTAGCGCCGGTCGTCGAGGTCGATGGCGACGGTGGATGTGGGATCAGGAGCCGGAGCGGTCATTCCCGGAAGTGTACGGGGCCTCGCTCGCCCCCACGGTGGCCGCGACCCGCGCTGGATCGATCAACCCCGCCAACTCCAGCTGCATCAGGATCATGTTCGCCAAGCCATGCACCGATGGACGACTCGATTCGAGCACGAAATGCGCACAACGCCGGTAGAGCGGATCGCGCTGCGCATAGAGTTCGCGCAACTTCGCCAGTGGATTGGCCACCTGCAGCAGGGGGCGCTGGGTATCGTGCCTCAGACGTCTGAAGAGTTCTTCAGGTGACGAGCGAAGGTACACGACTGTCGAATGCGCCTTGAGTCGATCGCGATTGATCTCGCGCAGCACCGCGCCGCCGCCAGTCGCCAGGATGAGCTCCTGGCCACTGTTCGCGCCGTCGAGCAGTCGCGCGATGGTGCGCGATTCGAGGTCCCGAAACGACGCTTCGCCCTCACGGGCGAAGTAGTCCTTGATCGACTCGCCGCCGAGATCCTTTTCGATCTCGGCGTCGGAGTCGACGTAGGCGATATCAAGCTGCCTGGCCAGCAGACGGCCGACGGTGGATTTGCCACCGCCGGGCATGCCGACCAGTGAGATCACCAACGTCAACTGCGGGAGCCTTGCGTCAGGTCAGTCAGCATTCAGGCAGTACGCGCCGTCTGCCGTCACGCGACGACGTCCGTACGGGCTGACCAAGAAGGCTGGCGACGTCGTGTTGGTCAGATCTTCCGCCACATAAGCCAGTGTGCCGCTGAAGCTCGCCGGCGGGCTCAGCACACCGAAAGCCGAGGCAGTCAACGTGTAGTTCACCCAAGTGGCGAGGCTGCGTGGGTATTCGAGCACCAGCACGGCTTGGCCGTTGACGTCGGTCCGCGTCGAACCGGTCATCACCACCGACGCGTCCGACTTACGAGGATCCAATTGACCGTTGCCATTGCGGTCCTCAGTCCCGTCGATCAGACCATTGCGGTTCGAGTCCTCGTTCAGGCACGAGGGACCGGTGCCGACCTGTGTGTTGCCCACCGTGGTCTCGTAATAGAACGGCGACCACAGGTTGTTGGCACGCACCCAGAAGCCCTTGTTGTAGCTCGTCAGGTCGAGAGACGGGGTGATCTGTACGTCCCCCTTGGGCTGACCGGCCGCGTCGACCACGAGGACAACGAACTGACGGCGGTAGGTCAATGGATTGGTGACATCCAGCGCCGAGTTCGTGCCGATCGAGATCGACAGCGGGTCGGACACCACCGTGAGGGTCGTCAGGACTTGGTTCGGGCAGGCGCCTACAGCGAAGTCGTTGTAGTCCCAGCAAGCACGGATAGTCACGCCGCTGGTCGGGCTCGGACGGTTGCCCGGGCTGTAGTTGGTCGTCGCGACGCCGGCGGCATCGGTGTAAACCAGTTGAGTGCCCGAACCGATGCTTCCGCCAATGCTGTTCACGTCGCCATTGAGGTCGAAACGCACGCGGACATTCTTCACCGGGGCATTGTTCGCGGCCAGGAAGATCGCCCGCAATTCAGCACGGTTGTTGGTTGAATCGGTGTTCACGCTGACCACCGTTGGGCTGGCAGAAAGCGACGAAGACACCACCGCTGCACCCGCCGGAGGCACCGTCGACGACGCACTGGGCACCGTCACCGTGGTGATCATCGACACACCACCCGCCGTGGCCGTGAAGTCGATCGGACCTGGCGTGGTCGGCGCGGTATAGATGTACGAATAGGCACCGTTCGCGTCCGTCTGGCCGGTGACCGTGGTGAAGCCCGGCGCCGTCACCGTGACCGCCTGGAAGGTCATCGGATTCTGGTTGACGTCGCTCAGGCGATAGTCGATCTTGTTGCCGGTCGATCCCGCAGCCGGCTGCTGCGGCACTGCCGAGCTCACCAGCTTGGCACCCAGCACCTGGAACGTGGCCGTGCGCGACAACGTGCCGCTGCTGGCGCTGACAGTGATCAAGCGATTGGACTTGTCGGCGCCGCTGTTGACCGTCGCCGTCGCCTGGCCAGAGGCGTTCGTCGTGCCGTTGAGCACCGTGAGGGTAGCGCCGCTATTGACTTCGAACTTGAAGGCAATCCCCGGCACAACATTGCGCTGCGCATCGACGGCCGTGACGGTCGCCGTGACTTTGTCGCTGCCAGTGTTGCCGATGCTGATCTTGTCCAGGACCAGCGTCATATCCGCAAGCTGCGGCGTCGACGACGTCGGGGTGACCACATTGACCGTGACCGTGCGCGTAACGGTGCCACTCGTGGCCGTGACCGTCAGTACGCGATTGCTGGTGTTGGCACCGACAGAGATCTGGGCCGTCAATTGGCCCGACGTGGTGTCGGTGGTGCCGCCGGGCGAGACAAAGGCCGTACCCGCCGGGTCCGCGATCGCCAGCGTCACCGGCGAGCCGCCGATGGCGCTGCGGTTGGCATCGAGCGTCGTCACCGTGAGCGTGGAGTTCAAGCTCCCATCATTCGGGATGGACTGCGCGCTCAGGGTCATCGACAGGTCGGCGACCTTGCCGCCGGTGAGACTGTCCACGACGTTGAAGGCCGCTGTCTGCTTGATCGTGCCCGACACTGCCGTGATGGTGATCGTGCGGTTCGTACGATCGGCGCCCATGGCGGCCGTCGCATGCAGCACGCCAGTGCCGTCCGTCTTGGTGCCCGCAGGCGTGATGATGCCGTTGGCATCAATGGCAAAGCCGACCGGCACGTTGGCGACTGCAGCGCCATTGGCATCGGTCGAGGTCACCTTGACGTCGACCACCGTGGTGCCGCTATTGTTGACTGTCGTCTTGTCCAGCTCGACCACCAGCTTGGCTGCGGTCGGCGTGACGCCGCCACCGCCGCTGCCACCGCCGTTGACCGGCGTGCCGGCATCACCGCCGCCGCCGCCACAGGCGGTCAGCGCGCCGGCCACCAGGGCCCCCAGCGCCGCGGTGCGGATCCACCGGGCGTACTTCGCGAATGTCGTCATTTGATTGCTACTCCAGCCAAGCCGTACGCGTCGACGCGCACGGCCACTCCCTGTTGTTCGGATCGCCCCCGTTGCGGCTTCGGCCTCAGCGGGCCGTCACCCGATCGCTGACCACCTTCGGGGTGATGAAGATCAGCAGTTCCGTTTTAGCAGTGCTTCGCGACCGATTCTTGAACAGGTTGCCCAGCAGCGGAATATCGCCCAGGTAAGGCACCTTGTTCTCGCTCTCCAGGTCTTCCTGCGTATAGATGCCGCCGATCACGACCGTGCCGCCGTTCTCGACCAGCACCAGCGTCTGCACATGCTTGTTGTTGATGGCATAACCCTGCGGGGTCAGCGTGCCGCGACTATCCTTGTTCACGTCCACCGTCAGGATCACGTTGCCTTCCGGCGTGATCTGCGGCGTGACTTCCAACTTCAGCACGGCCTTCTTGAAGGTGATCGACGTGGCACCGCTGGAGGTGGACTGCTGGTACGGGATTTCCTCGCCCTGCTCGATCAACGCTTTGGTCTGGTCCGCCGTCACGACACGCGGGCTGGACACCACCTTGCCGCGACCGTCGGCCTCCAGCGCGGAGATCTCCAGGTTGAGGAAGCGGTTCGCGGTGGCGCTGAACAGTGACAGCGCGAAGTTCGCGGCCGTTGCGCCTCCGAAGGCGTCCCCGGCGACGTTGGCGGGCAGGTTCACGAACTGCGAATCGGTGTAGCTGACCGGCGAACCGACCTGGCCGGTCTGCGCGCCCACGGCACTGTAGTTGCCACCGATGGTCACGTAGTTGCTGCCGCCGACCTTGTAGCCGGGGATACCGCCCTGCTGACCGCGCAAGTCAGTCGCACCGAGCTTGACGCCCAGAGCGCGGCCGAACTTGTCATCGGCTTCGACAATGCGCGCCTCAATGAGCACCTGACGGACCGGGATATCGATCTTGGCGATCAGCGCCTGAATCTCCTCGAGCTTGGAAGGGATGTCCGACACGAACAGCTGGTTCGTACGCGTCTCCCAGATCACGCTGCCGCGCGGCGACAGAATGCGCGAGGTCTGGGTATTGCCGCCGCTGCCCTGGTTGTTCTGGCCGGTCAGGCCCTTGGCGACTTCCTCAGCCTTCGTGTAGTTCATCTGGAACGACTGCGTGCGCAGCGGCTCCAGTTGGGCGACCGCCTGCTTGGCTTCCAGTTCGGCCTTTTCCTTGTTGGCCAGCTCTTCCTTCGGCGCAATCCACAGCACGTTGCCGGATTTGCGCATGCCCAGGCCCTTGGCTTGCAGGATGATGTCCAGCGCCTGGTCCCATGGCACGTCCTTCAGGCGCAGCGTCACGTTGCCGGTCACGGTGTCGCTGGTGACGACGTTGAAGTTGGTGAAGTCGGCGATGACCTGCAGCAACGCCCGCACATCGATGTTCTGGAAGTTCAGGCTCAGCTTGTCGCCGGCGTAGCCGGGACCTTGCGTCAGCTTGTTCGGGTCGACCTTCTGCGGACGCACTTCAAGCACGAACTGGTTGTCGCTCTGATAGGCGCTGTGCTCCCAGATGCCCTTCGGCGTCACGACCAGGCGCACGCGATCGCCTTGCTGCGTGGCAGTGATCGATTGCACCGGCGTGCCGAAATCGGTCACGTCCAGCTTGCGGCGCAGGCGTTCCGGCAGCGTGCTGCGCAAGAACTCCACGACCAGGTTCTGCCCCTGCTGCTGGATGTCCACGCCGACCTGGCTGCTGGGCAGGTTCACGACGACGCGACCCGCGCCGTCGTTGCCGCGGCGGAAATCGATGTCCTGCAAGCCCTGTGCAGCGGCATTCTGGCTCGGAGCGAAGTGCACCGGCTCCGTCGCAGCCGTCGTGGCGGCAGTGGCGGTGGTTGCCGCGGCCGGCGCGCCATCCAGGAAGATCAGCAGCGAGTTGTCCTGCAACTGGGCGCGATAAGTGCTCGCCTGACGCAGGTTCAGCACGACGCGGGAGCGATCCCCCGCCTGCGCCACGTTGGCCGAACGCATGTTGCCGGAATTGATTTCGACCGCGTTGCGACCTAGCCCGTTCGACACACCGGGAAGGTCCAGCGCGATGCGCGGCGGCACCTGCACGGCGAAGCCACGCGGCACTTCGGTCAGCGGCTGCGCCAGTTCGATGCGGACGATGTCCGTACCGGCCTGCTGCGTCGCACTGATCGACCGGATCATGTTCTGCGCCCAGGCTTGTGCCGGCAACAGGACCGCCAGTCCCACTGCGCAGGCCAGCGCTTTCCAGCGCTTGACGCGCCCTTCTCGTTCCCTCGTACGGACGCTCATCGAAGCGTTCTCCACAACAGTGTTCTTCATCGTCCCTGCTCCTGAAGCTGGAGAGTACTGGTGCGTTCAATCCATTCGCCCGCAGCGTCCTGGACGACTTCTCGCAACGTGATTTCGGTTTCGCTGATCTTGGTGATGCGGCCGAAGTTCTGCCCCATGTAGTCACCGACCCGCGCCTGGTACAGCAGGTTGTCCACCCGCAGCAACGCGTACGGACGACCGTCCCTGGAGACGCTGCCGACCATCGCCATCGAGTCCAGCGGGAAGGCCTCCAGCGGCTCGCGACGGCGCTTCATCTCCGCAGCCAGCAGCGAACTGGGCTGGGTGGCTTCGCGCCGCAACGCCACCGTCAGCTTTTGCGTGCTGAAGGGGTCGACCATCGCCTGCGCTTCGTAAGGCTGAGGCTGGAAGGTCTTCGGCGGCGTCAGCGGCTTGACGGTCGGGCGCGTCTGCTGGCGCTGCTCTTCCATCCACTGCTGAAGCTCATCAGTGCTGGAGGTACAACCCGTCAGCAACGCACCTGTCAGCGCCAGGCCAAGCAGGCCGAGCGCACGCACAGGCGCTCGATCCGGGGTCGCCACGCCGGGCGACGCTGTGCGGGAGCGAATGAAGCGCGTCATTTCTTCTTCTCCGCGGCCGCCGCGGCCTTCCTCTGTTCCTCGACCTCAGCCGGATCGAGGTAACGATAGGTCCGAGCCGTGGCTTCCATCGACAACACCGCATTGGTGTCCGTGCGTGGGGGCGTATTCGCGTTGGACGAGACACCCGGCACCACGATCGCCAGATCGTGCAGCGTCACGATCCGCGACAGATTCGACACGTCCGCCGTGAAGGCGCCGATGTCGTGATAACGGCCAGACACCTTGATCGCGATCGGCTGTTCTGCGTAGTAGTCGCGCATGACGATGCCGCCAGGACGGAACAGTTCGAACTGCAGGCCTCGACCCAAGCCCGCCTGGTTGATGTCCGACAGCAGCGCATCCATCTCGGCCTTGCCCGGCAGCTGCTTTTCAAGCTGCAGGACGTACTCCTCGACTTGACTCTTCTGCTTGCGCAGCTCGGGCAGGTTCACTGCCTGCGTCAGCTTGTTGTTGAAGTCTTCCTTCAACTGCGGTTCCTTCTGGACCTCAGCGTCCAGCGCCGATTGCTCGTCCGACAGCACGGCGAACCAGCCCAGCACCACAGTCAGCAGCGCCACCACCACGAAGGCGGCATAACGCGGCGCCGGCGGCCATTGGCCCGGCTCCTGCATGTTCAGGTTCTGGAACTGACCGGAGAAGTCTGCGAACCAGGCGTTGAGGTCCAGGTTTTTCAAGCTTGCCATGGGGTCCTCACGCCTTCTTCGCCGGGGCGTTCGTGGCCGGCTTGGTGCCGGGGCCGCTGGCAGCGCCGGCTGCGGGCTCCGGCGTCGCGCTCTTGATCCCGACCTTGATGGAGAAATCGAAGAGTCGGCGCGGATCACGCGGATTCACGGGAGCCGCCTTGATCTCGACGAGATCGGGGTTCTCGACCCACTCGGCGCGGCTCAGATTGCGCAGCATCTCGGATACACGCTCGTTCGACGCCGCCACGCCGGCGATCACCACCGCCTTGTTGACCTGGCGCACCGACTGCAGGAACACACCCTCGGGTGTGAACTTCGCCAGTTCGTTGAGCAGGTGCACCGGTGTATTGCGATCGCTCTGCAAGTTTTCGACGGCGCGTTGACGGGCACGCAACGCGTCGATCTCGGCACGCAGCGTCGCGATGTCCTTGATCTGGATGTCGAGCTTGGTGATCTCGGCCTTCAGATAGTCATTTCGGCTCGCCTGCGCGGCGGTCAACTGCTGCAGCAACAGGTAGATGAAGGCGGCGATCAGCACGCCGACGGCGAAGGACATTCCCAGCCCGACGAAGAACGCGGCCTTGCGGCGCTTGCGCTTCTCCTCGCGGTGCGGGAGCAGGTTGATCAGAATCACTGAAAGAACCTCCGCATGGCGAGGCCGCACGCTGTCAGATAGGCCGGGGCTTCACGGCGCAACTTGGATTCGCGCACCGCAGACCCGAGCACCATGTTCTCGAAAGGATTGACCACCATGCAGGCGAAGCCCGTCAGTTCGGTCACCCGCTCCTTGAGGCCAGGCAAGGTGGCGGTACCGCCGGCGAGCATCACGTAATGGACCTTGTGATGGGGCGTGCTGGTAAAGAAGTACTGGAGCGCCCGGCCGATTTCCTGCGACAGCGAATCGACGAAGGGATTCAGCACCTGCGTCTCGTAGTCATCCGGCAATTCGCCACTGAGCTTCTTCAGCTCCGCCTCCTCGAAGGAGAAACCGTATTGCCGCGAGATCAGCTGAGTCAACTGCGAGCCGCCGAAGGCCTGATCGCGGTCGTAAAGCATTTCATCGTCGCGCAGCACCTTCAGCGAAGTGGTGTCGGCACCGATCTCAAACAGCGCGACCAGCGCGTCCTTGCCTTCGTTGGGCAGCGTCTCCACCAGACGGCCCACGGCCATCCGCGACGCGTGGGACTCGATGTCCAGCACGACCGGCTTGAGGCCGGCAGCTTCCGCCAGCGCCTGACGATCCTGCACGCGGTCCTTGCGGGACGCGGCGATCAGCACTTCGACGTCGCCGACCGAAGTCGGGCTCGGGCCGATGACACAGAAGTCCAGCGAAACCTCGTCCAGCGAGAACGGGATGTACTGGTTGGCCTCGGCCTCGACCTGCAGCTCAAGCTCCTCCTCGCGGAGGCCGGCCGGCAGCATGATCTTCTTGGTGATCACCGAACTTTGCGGCATCGCCAGCGAAGCCTGCCGGGTCCTGCTGCCACTGCGCGTGACCACCCGACGGACGGCGTCCGCGACCTCGTCGAATTTCTCGATCTGGCCGTCGGTAATCCAGCCTTTTTCGAATGGCTCGGTGGCGAAACGTTCAAGAACGTATTCGCCATTCGAGTTTTGACTCAATTCCACAAGCTTGACACTGGACGACGAGATGTCCAGGCCAATCATGGGTGGATGCGCACGTCCGCGCAGTAGGTCCAACAGCCCCATGATGCGTTCCCCCAACGCGCCGCTCATGCGCCGGTTTGTTAATAAGTTACTTGAATGCTATCAGCAAAGCCTTTGTCGCCCCAAGGCAAAGCGGTCACAGCAAGTAACGCAGCGTTGCGTAACATACACGCCACCGACGGGTGGTAAAGCGCCAAAAAATGGCCCTTTTACTCCCCATTCGGAACGGTTTTGCGACAGATTCCCGCTTTGCCGAATCCCCTCCGGGACACCTTCAAGAGGGATGTCCCGGGCGGAGGAAAAAGGCAGCCGCGCAGTGTCCGCGAAAGTCCCCACAACTCCTGTAACAGTCAAGCGGTCGCGGACTGACCCGGCGAAGCCCCAGTGGGGGCCGTTCCTATAATCGTCGCTCGCGGCCCGCATCGTCACCCGTACAGGCCCTGATAGGGCGCGGCCAGGCACGCAAGATTGCACACTCCGGCCCATGCCCTCGAAGAATTCCTCCGACAACGAACCCTCCTTCGACGCCCCGTCCGATTCGGGCAAGGGCGCCGCATCCAGGAAAGAGAAGAGCAACTCCACCCGCAAGAAGCCCCAGGGCGACGGCAAGCCGCGCCGGCCCTGGTTTGTGCGGCTGGTCGGCTGGCTCTTCGGCCTGGTGCTGGCGGGAGTGGGTGCAGTGGTGCTGCTGGTCGGCATGGCCCTGGCGATCGCCTACCCCCAACTGCCCGACATCAGCGGACTGACCGACTACCGGCCGAAGCTGCCGCTGCGTGTGATGTCCAGCGAGGGTCAGTTGCTGGCCGAGTACGGCGAGGAACGCCGCAGCTACTCCGACATCCGAGAGATCCCCAAGTTGATGCAGGACGCGATCCTGGCCATCGAGGACGCGCGCTTCTATCAGCACGGCGGCGTGGATTACCTGGGCGTGATCCGCGCCGGCCTGGCCAACGTCAGCGAGTCCAAGAGCCAGGGCGCCTCGACCATCACGATGCAGGTGGCGCGCAACTTCTATCTGTCCACCGAGAAGACCTTCACCCGCAAGATCTACGAGATCCTGCTCGCGCTGAAGATCGAGAGCGCGCTGCCCAAGGAGAAGATCCTCGAGATCTACATGAACCAGATCTTCCTGGGGCACCGCGCCTACGGCTTCGCGGCGGCCAGCGAGGTGTACTTCGGCAAGCCTCTGAAGGACCTCTCGATCGCCGAGGCGGCGATGCTCGCCGGGTTGCCGAAAGCACCATCTGCTTACAACCCGATCAACAATCCGCGCCGGGCAGTGTTGCGCCAGCAATACATCATCGACCGGATGCTGGAAATGGGCTTCATCACGCCCGAGCAGCATGCCCAGGCCAAGGCCGAAAAACTGCGCATCCGGCCGCCGCAGGAAGCCGCCAGCCACGCCGAGTACGTCGCCGAACTGGCCCGCCAACTGATCTTCAGCCAGTACGGGGACGAGGCCTACACGCGCGGTCTGAATGTCTATCTGACACTGCACGCGGACGAGCAGGAACGTGCCTACCGCGCCTTGCGCCGCGGGATCATGGACTACGAGCGCCGCCAGGTGTACCGGGGACCCGAGGCCTATGTGGATCTGCCGGCCGACCCCAAGGAACTGGACACCCGCATCGCCGAGGCGCTCTCGGACCACCCGGCCAATGACGAACTGCTGGCGGCCGTGGTGCTTGAAGCCGGTCCGAAGCAGGTCGTCGCGGCGCTGCAGAGCGGCGAGTCGGTGACCATCACCGGCGAGGGACTCAAGCCAGCCACCTCGGGGCTGTCCGACAAGGGCAACCCGAAGACGCGCATCCGCCGTGGTGCGGTGATCCGTGTGATCAAGCTGATCAGGAACAACAAGGACGAGTGGACGATCACCCAGCTGCCCGAAGTCGAGGGCGCGATGGTGGCGCTCAGCCCGAAGGACGGCAGCGTGCGGGCGTTGGTCGGCGGCTTCGACTACAACAAGAACAAGTTCAACCACGTCACGCAGGCCTGGCGGCAGCCGGGCTCGAGCTTCAAGCCGTTCATCTATTCAGCCGCGCTGGAGAAGGGGTTCAACGGCGCGACGATCGTCAACGACGGGCCGCTGTTCTTCGACGCGACGACCACCGGCAGCCAGCCCTGGGAACCCAAGAACTACGATGGCCAGTTCGACGGTCCGATGCCGCTGCGGCGCGCGCTGGCCAAGTCCAAGAACATGGTGTCGATCCGGGTGTTGCAATCGGTGGGGGTGAAGTACGCGCAGGACTGGATCACGCGCTTCGGCTTCGACGCAGACAAGCACCCGGCCTATCTGACGATGGCACTGGGCGCCGGGTCGGTGACGCCGATGCAGATGGCGCAGGCGTACTCGGTCTTCGCCAACGGCGGGTACCGGATCGCGCCGCAGCTGGTCCAGCGCATCACGGACCACGCGGGCCGCGTGCTCTACCAGCAGCAACCCAAGCAGTTCGAGGATTCGCAGCGGGCCATCGAACCTCGCAACGCCTACCTGATGGACAGCCTGCTCCAGGAAGTCGCGCGCAGCGGCACGGCGGCCCGTACCCAGGCCACGCTCAAGCGCCCAGACATCTACGGCAAGACCGGCACGACCAACGACTCGATGGACGCCTGGTTCGCGGGTTTCCAGCCGGAGTTGGTGTCGGTGGTGTGGATCGGCTACGACCAGCCGCGCAAGCTGGGTGACCGGGAAACCGGCGGTGGGCTCGCCCTGCCGGTGTGGATCGAGTTCATGCAATACGCATTGCGCAACACGCCGGTCCAGGAGATACAGCCTCCCGAGGGCGTGGTGAACTTCAACGGCGAGTGGTACTACGACGAATTCGCCGGCAACAGCGGCGTGAAGGCGCTCGGCAACGAGGAGCACGTGCCGACCACCGGCTCCGAGGAAGAGAAAAAGAGCATCCTCGATCTCTTCAAGCGCTAGTTCCCCCCGACCGCCTGGTCGGGACGATCTCGCTCAGGACTCGCTCAGTCAGCTCCGGGAAAAGACCAGCGGCTTGCCAGCGTGATGCGAAGCTTCCTCGGACAGGCGCGCGAAGAAGGCGACGCCATCCTTGGTGTCGATCCATTGCCCGTCGACGAATTTGAAGTGATACCCACCGCGCCGCGAGGCGAGCCACAGCTCGTGCAGCGGCGGCTGCGTGTTCACGACGATCTTGCTGCGGTCCTGGAACTCCAGTTCCAGCAGTCCGCCGGTGCGATGCTGGTCGATGTCGACCACGTCGTCGTCGAGCCAGGTGTCGATGTCGGATTCGATGCTGGCCAGCACGGCGTCGGTGCGGGCGTCGTAGTCGGCATCGGTCAGTGGCGTGGGCGTCATGGGCAATCGGGAGCGGGCTCGCGAGAGACTAGACTGCGAGCCCATGAAGAACGTGAAGATGCGAAGTGTAGGCGCTGCCTCCAAGACGACCCGCCGCCGCGCCGCCAAGGCCATGACAACCCTGATGTTGTGCGCGGCTGCGCTCGCCGTCAGCGCCTGTGGCCAGAAGCGACCGCTCCAGTTGCCGCAGGCGAAGCATCCGACGCCGTCGTCGGCGTCGACGGCCTCCTCGCCGGCCTCGGCCGCCAGCGCCGCGAACTGACGCCGCCGCGTCCGCGCGAGGCGGACCTCAGATCCGCCCTTCCTCCACCGCGTGGCAGGCCACGCGGATCCCTTGGAACTCGAGCAGCTGTGGCCGCTCCGCGCTGCAACGCGCGTTCGCGTGCGGGCACCGGGGGTGGAAGCTGCACCCGCTCGGGGGATTCAGCGGATTGGGCACTTCCCCCTGCACGGGGGTGCGAGAGCGACCCGACATGTGGATGTCGGGAATCGCGTCGAGCAGCATCCGCGTGTACGGATGTCGCGGCGTCGCGAACAGCGCGCGCTTGTCGGCCTGCTCCACCAGCCGACCGAGGTACATCACGCCCACCTGGTCGGCCACATGCCGCACCACCGCGAGGTTGTGCGAGATGAACAGGTAGGTCAGGCCTTGCTTGCGCTGCAGGTCCTTCATGATGTTCAGGACCTGCGCCTGCACCGAGACGTCGAGCGCCGACGTCGGCTCGTCGCAGACGAGGAACTCCGGCTCGGTCGCCAGCGCGCGGGCGATGGAGATACGCTGCCTCTGCCCGCCTGAGAACTGGTGCGGAAACTTCTCCGCGTCCACCGGCGACAGCCCCACCGACTGCAGCAGCTCGCCGACGCGTTGCTTCAGTGCTTGCGCGTCGCGCACCAGGCCGTGCTCGCGCAGCGGTTCGGCGACGATGTCCTGGACCTTCCAGCGCGGGTTGAGACTCGCATAGGGATCCTGGAAGATCATCTGCATCCGGCGTCGCAAGGCCAGTGCATCCGGTCCCTTCAACGTGGTGGCGATGTCCGCATCATCAAAGCGCACCTCGCCGCGCGTCGGTGCATAGAGCCCGACGAGCAGGCGTGCGACGGTACTCTTGCCGCAGCCCGACTCGCCGACCAGCGCGAGCGTCTGGCCCTTCTCGATCGAGAAGCTGACGCCATCCACTGCATGGACGAACTGCCGTGGCTTGCGCTCGATCACGCGATTCAGCCACGGGGCCGACACGTCGAAGGTCTTGGCCAGATCACGCACCTCAACCAGCACCTCACCGGGGCTGGCTGTGGCTCGCTCGCCGTCGCCCGATTTCGTCGGGTCCGTCGCGCGTGGCGTCTCGTTCAACACGGTCATGCGACGCCTCCCTGCACGACAGCGACATCCGCGGCGTGCAACCAGCACGCTGCTTGGGTCGCAGGCGCCTTCATCAAATCGGGGCGCTGCTCGTGGCAGCGATCGAAGGCCCGCGGACAGCGCGGATGGAAGGCGCAACCGGTCGGGATCGACGTGAGGCGCGGCATGGCCCCGTCGATCTGCACGAGCCGCTCGCGGTCCTCGTCCATTGCGGGGATGGAGCCCATCAGCCCCGACGTGTAAGGATGGCCCGGGCGATGGATCACCTCCTGCACCGGCCCGATCTCGGCCACGCGCCCGGCATACAGCACCGCCACGCGGTCGCAGGTCTCGGCGATCACGCCCATGTCGTGCGTGACCAGCATGACCGCCGCGCCCTGCTCCCTGCACACACGCTTGAGCAAGGCAATGATCTGCGCCTGGATCGACACGTCGAGGGCCGTTGTCGGCTCGTCGGCGACGATCAGCTTCGGATCTGCCGCGAGTGCGAGCGCGATCACCACGCGCTGCCGCATTCCACCCGAGAACTGGTGCGGATACTGGTCCACTCGGGCCTCGGGTGCCGGGATGCCGGTCGCCGCCAGCAGCTCGATCGCACGGGCGCGGGCCTGCTTCGCACTGAGCCCGAGGTGGGTCGTGATCGTCTCGACCAGTTGCCGGCCTACCGTATACAGCGGATTGAGCGACGTCAGAGGATCCTGGAAGATCGCGCCGATCTGCCGACCGCGAACACGGCGCATCTGGTCCGCAGGCAGGTTGTCGATGCGACGACCGTCGAGCAGGATCTCTCCACCGGCGATGCGCCCTGGTGGATCGAGCAGGCCGATGATCGCCGCGCCGGTCAGCGACTTGCCGGCGCCGGATTCGCCGACGACACCGAGCACCTCGCCGGGCGCGATGTCGAAGGACACGTCGTCCAGCGCGAGCAGCGTGCCACGCCGGGTCGGGAATTCCACGCGCAGATGGCGGACTTGCAGCAGGGGAGCAGAGGCGGTCATGGGGCCGTCATCCAATCAGCGCAGGCGGGGATTGAGCGCATCGCGCAACCAATCGCCGAGCATGTTCACCGACACCGTGATCAACACCAGCATCGTGCTGGGCCAGATCGTGATCCACCATTCGCCGGAGAACAGGAAGTCGTTGCCGACGCGGATCAGCGTCCCCAGCGAAGGGCTGGTCGGCGGCACGCCGACGCCGAGGAAGGACAGCGTCGCCTCCGTCAGGATCGCCGACGCGACCTGCAGGGTCGCCAACACCAGCACCGGACCGGTCACGTTGGGAAGCACGTGTCGCCACATGATGGCCATCGGCTGCACGCCGATCACGCGAGCAGCCTGCACATATTCCTTGTTGCGCTCGACCATCGTCGAGCCGCGCACCGTGCGCGCGTACTGCACCCACCCGGTCAGCGAGATCGCGAGGATCAGCACCGCGAAAGCCAGCGACTCGTGCGCATCCTTGAACACGACACGGCCGATGCCGTCGATCAGCAGCGCGATCAGGATCGACGGGAAGGACAGCATCACATCGCAGATGCGCATGATGAAGGCATCCACCTTGCCGCCGACGAAGCCGGACAGCAGCCCCAGGCCGACGCCGATGATCATCGACAGGATCACCGAGGCCACGCCCACCAGCAGCGAGATCCGCGCGCCGTACATGATCGCGGACAGCAGATCTCGCCCCTGGTCGTCGGTGCCTAGCAGGTACTTCGTCGATCCGCCCTCGATCCACGCCGGCGGCAACCGCGAGTCCATCAGCTCCAGCGCCGACAGGTCGAACGGATCGTGCGGCGCGATCCAGGTCGCGAACAGCGCGCAGATCAGACAGCACAGCGCGACGAAGGCCGCGACCATGGCGAACGGCGAGCGGGTGAACGAATGCCAGACGTCGCCGTCGAAGAAGCGGTTCAACGCGGTCGGCGGGCGCGGAGCCGGTGCACCGGAGGCCGGCGGGGGAGGAAGGGAGGCGGTCATTCGGAGATCAGGAGGGCGGGCTGTCGGGACGATGGCGGGCGGGACGCGGAGGTCCGCTCAATGCGGGGCGAGGGGCAGGCCCTGCTCGACCAGGGCCGCGAACAGTGCGGAGCCCAGCGGCAGGATCTCGTCGTTGAAGTCGTAGCGCGGCTGATGCAGCCCGCAGGGGCCCCCTTGTCCCAGCCGCAGATAGGCGCCGGGTCGGGCCTGCAGCATGAAGGCGAAGTCCTCGGACCCCATGCTCGGCACGAGTTTGTCGTCGACGTTCTCAGGGCCGACCAGCGACTGCGCGACGCGCACGGCGAAGTCGGCCTCGCGCGCACTGTTGACGGTCGCGGGATAGAGCCGCTGGTAGTCGACCTTGGCGCTCGCGCCGAAACCCAGGGCGACCGATTCGACCAGGCGCGTCATCCGCTCCTCGAGCAGTTGCTGCACTTCGGGCTTGAAGCTGCGCACCGTGCCGGTCAACTGCGCGGCCTCGGGGATGACGCTGAAGGCGCTCGGCTCGCCGGCATGCATCGAACAGAGGCTGACGACCGCCTGCTCGATCGGCGCGATGTTGCGCGACACCAGGCTTTGCACCGCGGTGATCACATGACCGGCGATCAGCACCGGATCGACGCTCAGGTGCGGATGCGCGCCATGACCGCCGCGCCCCTGGATCGTGATGTTCACGCGGTCCGCCGCGGCCATCATCGCGCCGCGGTTCAGACCGATCTTCCCGGGCGGCAGGTGCGGCCAGTTGTGCATCGCGTAGATGGATTCCACCGGGAAGCGCTCGAACAGCCCGTCCGCGATCATCTCGCGCGCGCCGCCATAGCCCTCCTCGCCCGGCTGGAACACCAGCACCGCCGTGCCGGCGAAACGCCGCGTCTGCGCCAGGTAGCGCGCCGTCCCGACCAGCATCGCGCAGTGGCCGTCGTGTCCGCACGCATGCATCAGGCCGGGCGTCGACGAACGCCAGGCGAAGTCGTTCTGCTCGCGCAGCGGCAGCGCATCCATGTCGGCGCGCAGCCCGAAAAGTCTGGGCGCCGTGCCCGGCGTCGTCTGACCATGGATGGTCGCGACGATGCCGGTGCGGCCCAGGCCCTGGTGGATCTCGTCGACGCCGCAGGCCTTCAGCGCCTGCACGATGCGCGCGGCGGTGCGGTGCTCCTCGAAGCCGAGTTCCGGCATCGTGTGCAGTTCGCGGCGCAGCGCAACAAGCTCTCCGCGCGCCTCGAAGAGTCGCTGGTAGGTGCCGGCCGCGGCGGCGGTCAGGTGCTCTGGAGCGTTCATGTCAATGCGCGCCGCCTCTCACGCGCAAGCGCGGATCGACAGCGAAGTACAGCAGATCGACGACCAGGTTGATCACGACGAAGATCAGCGAGATCAGGCAGAGGTAGGCCGCCATCACGGGAATGTCGGCGAACTGCACCGCCTGGATGAACAGCAATCCCATGCCGGGCCATTGAAACACGGTCTCGGTGATGATCGCAAAGGCAATCAGCGATCCCAGCTGCAGGCCGGTGATCGTGATGACCGGCACCAGCGTGTTCTTCAACGCATGCCCGAAGTAGATCGTCCGGTCGCTGAGGCCGCGGGCGCGGGCGAACTTGATGTAGTCGGCGCGCAGCACTTCCAGCATCTCGGCGCGCACGATGCGCATGATGAGCGTCAGCTGGAACACCGCCAGCGTGACGCCCGGCAACAGCAGGTGACGCAACCCGTCGCCGGTGAGCAGCCCGGTGCTCCAGGCGCCGAGCATCACGACCTCGCCCCGGCCATAGCTCGGCAGCCAGGCCAGTTGCACCGCGAAGATCAGGATCAGCAGGATCCCGATGAGGAAGGTCGGCAACGCCACGCCCAGCAGTGACAGCGTCATCAACAGCTGTGAGCCGAAGGTCCCGCGCCGCAGCGCCGCGTAGACGCCCAGTGGGATGCCGAACACCAGCGCGATCAGCGCGGCCGTCGCAGACAGCTCGAGCGTCGCCGGGAAGCGCTCGGCGATCAGCGCGGAGACCTTGCGCCCCTGCTTCAGGCTGACGCCGAACTCGCCCTGCGCCGCGTTGCCGGCGAAATGCGCGAACTGCACGATGAAGCTCTGATCGAGCCCCAGATCCTTGCGCAGCTGCTCGCGCTGCTCTGGCGTGGCGTCCTGGCCGAGCAGGTTGTTGACCGGGTCCCCGACGTACTGGAACAGCATGAAGGCGATGAAGGCCACCGTCAGCATGACGACGACGGCCTGCGCCAGACGGCGAAGAATGAAAACCAGCATGGACGAGGGCCTCCGGCATGGGCTCGGGCGACGCGACTTGTGATCGGCCCTGGCACGACCTGACCCCGGAGGCGGAGCACTTCAGAAGGGAACCATCATCAAGCAGCGTACGCCCACCGGCAAGTGGGTTAGCCCTTGACGCGGCGCGAACGCGACGTCGTCCCGACCGTTGCACAAGAACGAAAAAACCGCCCGAAGGCGGTTTGCTGCGCGGCGGCGGCGGGGTGGTCAGGTCCGCCGTCTCCCAAAGGACGATCAGAAGCGGTGACGGATACCGACGATCGAACCACCACGCTTCTCGGCGTTGTTGGCGAAGCGGACCGCGCCCTCGTGCTTGGTGTAGTCCAGCTCGAAGTAAGCGTCGGTGCGCTTGGAGAAAGCGTAGTCCGCGACGAAGGCCACGTAGTGCCCTTTGCTCTTGGTGTTGGCCAGAGCAGCGCTGTAGTGCGTCTGCGTGGCGTACCAATAGTGAGCGCCCAAGTTCAGTTGCGGGGTCAGCTGATAGGCGGCGCCCACCGAGATCATGTCCCGCTTCTTCACATCGTTCGCGGCCGCATTCAGCACCGTGCCCAGCAAGCCGGACGTGTAGGCCGCGCCCAGCAAGCCGCCCCGGTCGAACTTGTTGGTCGCCCAGGACAGGTTGATGTACCACGGGCCGCTCGTGTACGCGCCGCCGGCGGTGTAGCCCTTGACCTTCTTGCCCAGGGTGTCCTCGACCTGCAGGAAGGCGCCGCCGAAGGCGATGGGGCCCTGGTTGTAGCGCAGCAGGCCGCCGAACGACTTGTTCTGTGAATTGCCTTCACCCGCCGACACCTGGACCTCGCCGCGGATGGGGCCCTTCTCGAACAGGTACTTGACCATGTTGTCCTGGCGCGCGCCCATCGACAGGCCGATCTCGGGCTTGTAGGCCTCGATGTAGGGCGAGTACTTGAAGGACGCGTAGGTCGACGTGTAGATGTCGAACAGGATGTTGTACTGGCGACCCAGCGTGAGGCGGCCGAAGTCGGCCGACTGGATGCCGACCCAGGACTGACGCCAGAAATCGGCGGCGGCCACGGTGCCGGTGTCGGAGTTCAGACGGTGCTCGAGGTTGGCGATGGCCTTCAGCCCGCCGCCCATGTCCTCGGTCACGTTCACCCCGAGACGGCTCTGGGACATGCCACCGGGGATCACCTGCTTCTCGGAGCTTCCGGCGTTCGCATTGCTGGTCCAGCGCAGACCTACGTCAACGATGCCGTAGAGCTGCACGGTCGACTGTGCCCAGGCGGCGCTGGTGCTCGCTGCGAGGATGCTCAACGCCAAGGCGGCTTTCTTCATGTGATGTCTCCTGTATGTTTGGTGTGGTCGCCGAGATCGATTCTCAGCGAAGCCCCCAGACGGAGACGCTTTGTGTTGCACATCGCCCACGCGAGCAAACCCTGTCAAGTTTGTGACGCCCTCCCAGAGGGAAAACCCGCGAAGACTGTCTACAAAATCTACAACAGTGCGTTGCGACGACAGTGCTTGATCGACTAGCGCAAGACCTGGCACCTGCGCGACAGGCTCCCTACGGGCTAACGTTGAGACGAAAAAAAGCCGCCCCGAGGGGCGGCTTTCGTAGCGCAGCGCGCTGATCCGAAGATCAGAAGCTGTGCTTGATACCGACGTCCAGGCCACCCGACTTGCCACCGCGAGCAGCGGCAACAGCGTTGTTCTGAACGCGGAAGTTCGAGTTGTCGTTGTCGATGATCGACGCGGTCGTGTACAGCGCGGTGCGCTTGGACAGGTTGTGCTGGTAGCCGATGGTGAAGGCTTGAGCGTCGCCGCGTGCCGCCACCACTGCGTCAGCAGCACCGTTGGTCTCAGCCTTGGTGTACTGAGCGGTCACCGAACCGGCAGCCGTCACCGGCACCACGGCGCCGACCGTGAACAGGTTCTGCTTGCGCGAACCGAACTTCAGCTGGCTGAACAGGCCTTGCACCTTCACGACCTTGAAGTCGTAGCTGGCGCCCAGCGACAGTTGCTTGAACTTCGAGCCCAGCGAGTCGGTCGACTGGTAGCCGCCGGCGACGTTGAAGTCGGCGATCTTGTAGCCCAGACGGCCACCGAAGGACTTCTTGCCGTCGGTGCCTTCACCAGCAGCCACGTCGAACGAGCCGTACACGCCGCCCAGGTCGGCCGGCAGGAAGTACTGAACCAGGTTGTCGGCACGGTTGATCGTGTCGATGTTCGAGCCCAGCAGGCTGTACGTGCGGGTCACGTCACCCAGACCGGTGGTGCTGTAGACGTCGAAATCATCGACGACCAGGCGGGTCGAGGTCTTGCCACGGCCCAGACGGACTTCACCGAAGTCGCCCATCAGGCTCACGGAAGCGCGACGGCCCCAGAAGCGGGTGGCGTCAGCGGTGCCGGTGTCGGCAGCCAGGGCGCCTTCCAGCCAGAAGCCAGCCTTCAGGCCGCCACCCAGGTCTTCGACGCCACGGACGCCGATGCGGCTGGAGGAGCTGCCGTCGTTCGTCAGTTGCTTCGTGTCCTGGCCATTGGCCTTCGTGTAACGGGCGGCCACGTCGATCACGCCAAACAGCGTGACGGACGATTGAGCGGCAGCGGCACCAGCGAAACCAGCCAGCACAGCCAGCGCGACGAGAGATTTCTTCATTAGAGACTCCTAGATCTTCAATGAGGTTGCGGTTGGTAGATCGCCCGCAAACCAAGCTCCTGCAATGAAGCTGTGGTGTATTGCAACAGGTCCGATCACGCCTGACCAGCAGCCACCCCGTAAAAGTCCTGATTTCGTTGGATCGAAGCAACGCGTATGGGATTAAAAAATTGTGTCATCACGCATTCGCACAAAGGATCACCCGGCACCACCGAACCACTTGACGCCCCGCTCCTAAACTGCGGCGTCACGCCCACCGCGAGCATTCAAGATGGAATCCCAGCCTCAGCGCCCGGCGCGCATACTTTCTCGAGCGGACGCGTGGATATCCACGCTGGATCACAGCCTGAAGACGCTGGCGGGTGTCGCGCCGATGGCGAGACCGGCGCCCGAAGCGGCATCCGCCGACGAGCCGCTGGATGAGCCGCAGCGCAAGCTCGCCGCGTCGCTGATGCGCGTCAATCATGTCGGCGAGGTCTGCGCGCAGGCGCTCTACCGCGCCCAGGCCCTGACCACGAGGGACGCGGCCCTGCGTCAACACCTGGAGCACGCCGCGCAGGAGGAGATCGACCATCTCGCCTGGTGCGCCGGGCGACTCCGTGCGCTGAACGACCGCCCGAGCCTGCTCAATCCCCTCTGGTACGGCGGCGCCTTCGCGATCGGTTCCGTCGCCGGGCTGATCGGGGACAAGGTCAGCCTGGGCTTCGTCATCGAGACCGAGCGTCAGGTCGAGGCGCACCTCGCCGGCCACCTGAAGCGGCTGCCCGCGGGCGACCACAGCTCGCGAGCGATCGTCGCGCAGATGAAGGAAGAGGAGGCCCGTCACGCCGAAGAGGCGCGCGGGCTCGGCGGCGTCGACCTGCCTGCGCCGGTACGGGGTTTGATGCGCCTAGCCGCCAAGGTCATGACGCGCACGGCGCACCATCTCTAGCGTGCGCCCTCGCCCGCCGGGCGGGCGGGCGGGAATCAGACCTCGACGATCTCCACCGACGTGGTGATCTCCGCCGTCTTCGCCAGCATGATGCTGGCCGAACAGTACTTCTCGTGGGAGAGCTGCACCGCGCGCTCCACGCTCGCCTGCGGCAGGCCCTTGCCCGTCACGACGAAGTGCATGTGGATCCTGGTGAAGACCTTCGGATCGGCGTCGGCGCGATCGGCACTCAGCTTGACCTGGCAACCGCGCACATCGTGGCGGCCGCGCTTCAGGATCAACACCACGTCATAGGCGGTGCAGCCGCCAGTCCCGGCCAACACGGTTTCCATCGGTCGCGGCGCCAGGTTGCGACCACCCCCATCGGGCGCGCCGTCCATGTTGATCATGTGGCCGCTGCCGGTCTCGGCGATGAAGCTCATGCCGTCGGCGCCCATCCAGTTGATCGTGCATTCCATTCGTCGTTCCTTCGTTCCATGGGCCGTTCGAGCCATGCGGGGCGGTGATCTGACCCCAATTCTTGCGGGACCGCCCATCACGGTCACCCACTCTGGCGGTGATTTTGCGCATTTAGAGGCCCGACTCCAGGGCTGGACCCCCCAAAAAATATTGCAGCGCAACATGCATCCCCCTAGAATTCTAGGCATGCGATAGCGCTACCCCACTCTGTAGGGTCAGCCCCGCACCGATTGTCTCCTCCACCGCCTCCATGGTGGATTCAGCCCGAGGCCACAAGCCTCGGGCTTTTTTTCGTCCGTCCGCGCACGCTCCGCAGCGCAAGGCTCGCTCCTCCAATGGCGAAAGCGCATGGGCCGCCGCCGCTCAGGCGTGCCCGCGCCCCGGGCAGACCCTCGCTATCATCGTCCGCCCGACTCCCGCCGCGTCCGCGCGGGACGGGGAACTGGAGGGGATTTCCATGGCCGGCACCCGCCGCGCATCGCGCAAGAACACCTCGACGCGCCCATCGGCGCAACACCCCGCGTTACTCCCGGCCGACCAGAGTTATCTCCAACGGATTCTTAACGCCAAGGTGTATGAGGTCGCGCAGGAAACCTCCCTCGATGCCGCCCGCAATCTCTCCAAGCGCATCGGCAACAAAGTCTGGCTGAAACGCGAAGATCAGCAGCCGGTATTCAGCTTCAAATTGCGGGGTGCCTATAACAAGATGGCAAATCTCGCGCCCGAGCAATTGGCGCGCGGGGTGATTTGCGCATCGGCGGGGAATCATGCCCAGGGCGTGGCGCTGTCGGCAAAGAAACTCGGCTGCCGCGCGGTCATCGTGATGCCGGTGACGACGCCCAAGGTCAAGATCGACGCCGTGCAGGCGCTGGGCGGCGAGGTGGTGCTGGCCGGGGAGTCCTTCACGGACGCGTACGGGCACGCGCTGGAGCTTGAGCAGCAGCACGGACTGAGCTTCGTCCACCCGTTCGACGATCCCGACGTCATCGCCGGCCAGGGCACGATCGCGATGGAGTTGCTGCGCCAGCACCCGGGGCCGATCGACGCGATCTTCGTCGCGATCGGCGGGGGCGGTTTGATCTCGGGGGTCGCGGCCTACATCAAGGCCGTGCGGCCGGAGATCAAGATCATCGGCGTCCAGACCAAGGACTCGGACGCCATGGTGCGCTCCGTGCGCGCCGGCAAGCGGGTCACGCTGACCGACGTGGGGCTCTTCTCGGACGGCACTGCGGTCAAGCTGGTCGGCGAGGAAACCTTCCGCATCTGCCGCGAGCTGGTCGACGACTACATCCTGGTCGACACCGACGCCGTCTGTGCCGCGATCAAGGATGTCTTCGTCGACACGCGCAGCATCCTGGAGCCGGCCGGCGGACTGGGTGTCGCAGCCATCAAGCAGTATGCGGCGCAGCACGGGACCCGGGGCGAGACCTACATCGCCATCACCTGCGGCGCGAACATGAACTTCGACCGGCTGCGCTTCGTGGCCGAGCGCGCGGAGGTCGGCGAGGAGCGCGAGGCGCTGTTCGCCGTCACCATCCCAGAGGAACGCGGCAGCTTCCGGCGCTTCTGTGAACTGGTCCAGGGCCGCAGCGTCACGGAATTCAACTACCGCATCTCCGACCGCCAGGTGGCGCACGTCTTCGTCGGCGTCTCCATCACCAAGCGCGAGGAAGCCGACAAGCTGGTCCGCAGCTTCGAGCGCCATCGTTTCGCCACCGTCGACCTCACCGACGACGAACTGGCCAAGCAGCACGTCCGCCACATGGTCGGCGGTCGGACCGAACTCGCGGAGAACGAGCGCCTCTTCCGCTTCATCTTCCCGGAGCGGCCGGGCGCGCTGATGCGCTTCCTGTCCAGCATGAGCCCGGACTGGAACATCAGCCTGTTCCACTACCGCAACCAGGGCGCGGACTATGGCCGCATCCTCGTCGGTCTGCAGGTTCCGAAGGGCGACGGCAAGGCGTTCAAGACCTTCCTCGACCAGTTGAACTACCCCTGTACCGAAGAGACCGACAACCCGGTGTACCGGCTCTTCCTGCGTTGAACCGCGTCAAGGGGCCGTGACCGCGCGGGCGCACCGACGCCCGGACGGCCTGGCGGTTACGGCTTGACACCAACAGCTGCCCCCGGGACAAGGGGCAGAGGCGAGGCGGCGGGGGCAATTGCCGATGGCCCGCCTGCGGCGCGGACCGAGAATGGCGGTCCCCATGTCCATTCATCAGTCCCTCATCTCGCCGACCGCCAATCCGGAGCTGGAACGCGCCTTGCGCCAGCGCCTGGAACGCCGCTGCACGCTGGCCGGCCGACTGGGTGAACTGGAACCGCTCGCGGTGCGACTGGGCCTGATCCAGGCGACGCAGACACCGAAGTTCCGCGACCCCACGCTGGTGCTGTTCGCGGCCGACCACGGCCTGGCGGTGGACGGCATCGCATTGCCCAACGGTCGCAGCACGCGTGAGCAGGCCCTGCTCGCCCTGCAACACCGCCTGCCCTCGACCGTGTTCGCGCGCAACCAGGGCATGCATGTGACGGTGGTCGACTGCGGCATCGCCGAGCCACTCAGCCCGCAGCAGCGTCTGCTCGCGCGCAAGATCGCGCACGGGACGCGCAACTCGCGGGCTGGCGCGGCGATGACGGTGGAACAGGCGCATGCCGGCGTGCGCGTCGGCATGGAGATCTCCGACAACCTGGCGGGCAACGTGATCGCCTGCGCGGGGCTGGGCCAAGGCTCGCTGGAAGCTTCTGCGCTGGTGCTGTCCCGGTTGATGGACATGCCGGTGCAGGACTTCATCATCTCCGGCCCCGACATGCCGCACGACGACCTGTCGCATCTGATGCTGGTGCTGCAAGGCGCTCAGCAGCGGCACCGCGAGGTGCGCGAACCGATGGCGGTGCTCGCGGCCTTCGGCGGATTCGAACTGGCGGTGATGGTCGGCGCGATGCTGGTCGCGGCGTCGAAGCGGCAGCTGATTCTGGTGGACGGCATCGCCGCGTGCGCGGCTTTGAAGGTGGCGTCCATGATCGCTCCCCCGGTCACTGATTACGCGGTGTTCTGCCGCAGCACCACCCATCGCGGACTGGACGAGGCGCTTCAGCTGTTCCACGCGGCGGCGCTGCTGGAACTCGGCATGGAATGCGGGGATGGCACCGGCGCGACCTTGGCGTGGCCGCTGGTCCGTTGCGCGGCGGCGCTGCTGACGGAAGTGCAGGACTTGCCCGACGGGGCCATCCACAGTCGTCCGTCCGACCTGCGCGACACGGGATCGAGCAACGCGGGCGCGCTGCACACAGGTCCGGGCCGGTCCACGCTGGGCAGCAAGTACTGACCCTGCGCGCGCGCCGATGCGCCCGATGACGCGCCAGGCGTGCTCAACGCCTCACGCGCTACCTCTTTGGAACTACTTGATGGGGTTGGCGCTGCCGTCGCCGGGAGGCATCTGCGGCAAGGAACCGGTGACGGCGGTGGGCGGCACGATGCCGTCGGGTCCCGGCGCGCCAGCATGAGGCTGCATCTGCGGAACGTTGAAATTCGGCGGCGGGGCCATGCCGCCACCTGGCGCGAACTGCGGCGGCGGAGCGAGCACCACATCCGGCGCGCCCGGCGCGAGACTCAGCCGGACGGTCACCGCGTTGCCGGTGCCCAGGCCCACGTCACGACGATTGATCTCGATCAATTTCAGGTCGCCATCGACGGAAGCGCCCATGCGCACGGGCTTCGGCGGCGCGCCGGCGATCGCGATCAAGGCGACGCCTTCCCCGGGATAGCGCCCGCCGGCGGTCGGAGCCACGACACCCAGCAGCTGGAAACGCGACGAGGTGGATTCGACCGGCGTCTCCGCCACCTTCGCGGCAGCGAACAGTCGAGTCCAGTCTGCGGGCGCGCTTTCACCGGTCGCGGAACGCGTCATGGCGGGCGCCTGCGGCCCCTTCACCATCAGCGTCAACGCCCAATACGCAAGGCTCGCCGCCAGCGCCGCCCAGACTACGAAGCTTAACCATCGTGCATGCATCCGACGATTATGATGCAGCGCGATGGGCCACCAAGGGTGGCTCCACGAGGATTGCAACACCATGCGTCGACCCTTCTCCAAGTTCTCTCCGCGCCGTGCCCGCGGCTTCACGCTGATCGAACTGATCGTCGCCATCACCATCGTCGCCGTCATGGGCGCGGTGGTCGTGCCGGCGGTGATGAACCACGTGTCCGAAGCCCGTCGCACCGCGGCGCGCTCCGACGTCAACACGCTGATGCAATCGCTCAAGCTTTACAAGATGGACAACGGCCGCTATCCGAGCGGCGAGCAGGGCCTGGGCGCGCTCGTGGCCAAGCCCACCAACGGCCCGGCGGCGCCGAACTGGAAGGTCTACATCGAGAAGCTGCCCAAGGATCCCTGGGGCAATCCGTACCAGTACGACAACCCGGGCCTGAAGGGCGAGATCGACGTCTACAGCCTGGGCGCGGACGGCAAGCCGGGCGGCGAGGGCTCCGACGCCGACATCGGCTCCTGGGAATAAGCGCGCGGCCCGCCGTGCGCTTCGTCCCCTCCCCCACCGACTGCCCAGAGCCGTGCGCGCGCGTCCGTCCGGCCGACTGCTTCAACGCGGCTTCACGCTGATCGAGCTGATCGTCGCGATCACGATCGTGGCGATCGCCAGCGCCACCGTCGCGGTGGCCATGCGCGACCGCGCCGACGTGCAGCTGGAGCGCGAGGCGCTGCATCTGGCGTCCGTGCTCGAGACCGCGCGCTCCGAGGCCCGCGCGGCGTCGCTCGACGTGCGCTGGGTCCCCGACTCGAACAACGACGCCAGCCGCTACCGCGTCACCGGCCTGCCGGTCGCGCTGATCAAGCGCCTGGAGTTGGAGCGGCCTTGGCTGGGCGACCCGCCGATCGTCGAGATCGAGGGCGCCAGCGCCAATGGGCGCTCGATCCGTCTGGGGCCTGAACCGCTGATCGGCGCGCAACGCCTGACACTGATCCGCGGCGATCACCGCATCACGCTGGCCACGGATGGGCTGCGGCCGTTCGCGATCGCGAAGGGCGGCACATGAGAACCACGCCCGTCGCCAGGCCTGCGCCGCGCGACCGCGGCTTCACGCTCGTCGAGGTGCTGGTGGCACTGACGATCGTCGCGCTGTGCCTGGCCGCCGGGCTGCGCGCGGCGGGCGCGATGACCTCGAACTCCGACCGGCTGGCGATCAACTCGCTGGCGCAGTGGTGCGCCGAGAACGAGCTCACCGAGATGCGCCTGACCAAGGCCTTCCCGGGCATCGGCGACAACAGCGTCAGTTGCTCGCAGCTCGGCCGCGACTTCAGCGTCAAGATGATCGTGCGCGGCACGCCGAATCCGAACTTCCGCCGCGTCGAGGCGCAGGTCTTCGACGACAAGGACCGGCCGCTGCTGACCATCACCACCATCGTGGGACGCAACTCCTGATGCGCCGCGCCACAGGCTCCTCCCGGCGCGCGGCGCGCGGGTTCACGCTGATCGAGGTCGTCGTCGCGCTCGTCGTGATGGCGGTGATGTCGGTCATGGCCTGGCGCGCGGTGTCGGCGTTGACGACCAGCCGCGAGCGCAACGAGGTCGCGATGGATCGCGCCGAGACGCTGCAGACCTTGATCCGCCAATGGGAGCTGGATCTGCGCGAGGTGCAGAAGAGCGACGTGTTCGACGCGTTGACCTTCGACGGCGCGACGCTGCGCATCACACGTCGGCGCGAGACGGGCCTGCAGCTCGTCGCCTGGCAGTTGAAGGAAGGCCGGCTGGCGCGCTGGGAGTCGCAGACGCTGAACAACGCCGATGCGTTGCGGGACGCGTGGTTCCGCAGCCAGCAGCTCAACGCCAAGGAAATGCGCGAGCTGCCGGGGCTCGATCGTGTCGTCGGCTGGCAGATGTACTTCTTCCAGCAAGGGGCGTGGGCCAACGCGCAGTCCACGCTCGACAAGGATCCGGCGAACAGCGACCCGGCGAACAAGAACGCGGCCGCGACCAACGCGGTGCCTGACGGCGTCCGCATGCGGCTGCAGTTCGGCGAGGACAGCGGCTACCGCGGCGAGCTGGTCCGCGAGGTCGCGGTGGAGGGGGGCAGCTGATGCGCGCCGTTCACGCTCCCGCCCGCGCCCCGCGGTCGACGCGATCGCGCCGGGGTGCGGCCCTGCTCACCGCGTTGCTGATCGTGGTGCTGGTGACGACCTTGTCCGCCGCGATGTTGTGGCGGCAGTCGCGCTCGATCCAGATCGAGGCCGCCGACCGCGGTCGCGCACAGGCGGACTGGGTGTTGCAGGGCGCGCTGGACTGGGCACGGCTCATCCTGAGCGAGGATGTCCGGTCCGCGCGCAACAACACCGCGAAGAGCGACGACCTCGGTGAAGTGTGGGCGGTGCCGCTGGCCGAGGCGCGGCTGTCGAGCTTCCTGTCGCAGGACGAGAACAAGTCGGAGGACTCGGGGCCCGACGCGTTCCTCTCCGGCCACATCGAGGACGCGCAGGGGCTGTTCAACCTGCGCAACCTGGAGACGCAGCCGGCGCAGACCCAGCCCGGACAGGCGCCCGATCCCCAGGCCGTCCAGAAGGCCCTCGACAACCTGAACGCGGCGCGCAGGATCTTCCAGCGCGCGGGCATGAGCGCCTCGATCGCCGAACAGGTCCAGAAGAATCTCATCGCCTCCGCCGGCAGCAAGGGCACGGACCAGCAGGGCGAGGTGCCGCTGAGGCCGGCCCGGATCGAGCAGTTGCGCTGGTTCGGCCTCAACGATGAACAGATCGCCCGCCTGAGCACGCTCGCCGTGCTGCTGCCCAAGGCGCAGACGACGCTGAACCTGAACACCGCGCCCCGGGAAGTCATCGCGGACGTCCTGGGCGTCGACCTCGGCGTCGCCGACAGCATCGTGCGGGCCCGCCAGAGCAAGGCCTTCACCGCCTGGGACGACCGGCTGACCTCGCTGGTGGCCGGGATCCCCGCCACCGACACGCGCCAGCAGATGGCCGCCTTCACCTCGAACTACTTCTTCGTCGAAGGCCAGTTGCGCATGGATGATCGGATCCTCGCTCAGCGCTCACTAGTGTTCCGGGACGGCACTAACGTTCGCGTCATCGATCGGCAGCGCCTGCAACGCCAGTCGACGCTGGCGGGAACCACCAACGGCTACGGGGCCACACCTTGAACGCCGGAGGCGGCGTCGCGCGCCGCCCACGCGCTCTTGAAACGATTGGAAAGAAGAGGGACGGGATGCATGCACTTGTAAAGGCGCGACTACGGGCTTGCTCGGGGGCGCGCGGCGCCGTTCCGTCACGCAAGCCCTCCTAGAATCCGCGATCCTATGAGTACCCTGCTCATCCTCCTGCCGGCCAGCCCGCCTCAGAACGGTGCCGCCCCGCACGACTACGAATTCTGGTTCAGCCACGACGCGCAGGCGCCGGCCCACGCACGCGGGCACGGCCAGCGCGCCGCGCTGGCCGCGATGCCGCCCGCCGACCGCGTGATGCTGCTGCTCGGCGACGACCAGGTCAGTTGGCTCCCCGCGCAATTGCCCAAGATCAAGGGCGCAAAGTTGCGCAGCGCCGTCGTCGGCGTGATGGAGGATCACCTGCTCGAGGACCCCGATCGGCTGCACCTCGCGCTGATGGAAAGTTCCGGCACCGAGGGCCAGTCGCACTGGATCGCCGTGACCGCGCGCGAACCGCTGCGCGCGCATCTGCAGGCGATGGAAGCCGCCGGTCTGCTGGTGGAGTCGCTGCTGCCGCTGTCGTGGCCGCAGACCGCCGGCGGCACGGAGGGCGGGCACATCCACGCCGGCTCCGATGACCGCGCCCGGCTGCGCGTCTCGCGCGTCGACGGCGTGGCCACCTTCCCGCTGGACAGCGGCGGGCTGCGCGGTTGGCTCGGCGAGGACTGGTGGACGAACGCACCGGTGACCGCGAGCCCCGCCGCCTCGGCGGTGGCCGAGCAGTGGCTGGGTCGCCCGGTGGGCGTCCTCAACGACACCGAGCGCGCCTGGGCGGCCCGCGAGGCACCGATCAACCTGCTGCAGTTCGACCTGACCCCGCGCCGGCGCGGCTGGCAGCGCGTCCACCAGGCGTGGCAGACGCTGCAGACGCCGGCCTGGCGGCCGTTCCGCTGGGGCGTCATCGGCCTGATCGCCGTGCAGGTCATCGGCTTGAACGCGATGGCGTGGCAACAAGGCCGCGCCATCGATGCGCGCAAGGCCGAGCAGGAAGCGCTGCTGCGACAAGCCTTCCCGCAGGTCCGCGTGGTTCGCGACGCCCGCGCACAGATGGTCCGCGAGACCGAGGCCCTGCGCGGCAGCGCCGGCCAGGTCGGCCCCGGCGACCTCGAGGACCTGCTCGGCGCCGTGGCGCGCGTGTGGCCGCAAGGCGAGCCGCCGCTGCCCAACGTCCGTTTCGAACAGGGCCGGCTGCAACTCGCCGGACTCTCGCCCCCGCAACGCGCGCAACTGCGCGAGCGGCTGGGCCAGGACCCCGCACTGCGGGTCGCCGAGGACGGCGACACGCTCCAACTCAGCCTGCGACCCGACAACCGATGAACGCCCTCACGACCATGCAACGGGACCTCCGGGCCCGCTGGCAGGCCGCCACGCCGCGCGAACGTCTGATCGCGCGGGCGACCGCCGCGATCGTCGGCCTGCTGCTGCTCTGGCTGATCGCGCTGGCGCCGGCCTGGGCCACGTTGCGCAAGGCGCCGGGCGAGATCGACCGGCTTGATCGCGAGCTTCAGCAGATGCGGGCAATGGCTCAGCAGACGCAGGCTTTGAAGCAAGCCGTGCCGGTCTCGGCCGAGCAGTCGATGACCGCGCTGCGGGCCGCGACGGCCCGCCTCGGCCCGGCCGCCGAACTGACGATCAACGGCACGCAGGCGCAGTTGCGGCTGCGCGGCGTGCCCGGCGGCGCGCTGGCGATGTGGCTCGGCGAGGCGCGCCAGGGCGCGCGCGCCCGGCCTCAGGAAGCCGAGCTGCAGAACGGTCCGCAGGGTTTCAGCGGTCGCCTGACGGTGCTGCTGCCCGCAGCGGCGGGGAACTGAGCCATGTCGCGACAACAACGCTTCATGGAGTCGGCTTTCATGCAGTCGGCCTTCATGCTCCTGGCCGCTCCGGGCAAGGCCGTGGCGCTGGTCCGCACCGATCGCGGCGCCATGCGCTGGGCGTTGGCCGGCGCCGTGCTGGGCCTGCTGACCGCGGTCGTGGTCTGGGCCCCGGCGGCCTGGCTGGCGAAGGCGGTGGCCTCGGCCACGAATGAACGGCTGCTGCTCGCCGACGCGCGCGGCAGCCTCTGGAACGGCAGCGCGCGCGTGATCCTGAGCCCGGGCGAAGGCAGCCGCGATGCGAGCGAACTGCCGCAACGGCTGGGCTGGTCGCTGCGCCCGGCGTGGATCGACGGCGGACTGGCCATGCGGCTGACGCTGGACCAGTCCTGCTGCATCAAGCCCGGCGTCCCGTTGACGGCGAGCTTCGGCATGGACCGGGTCACCGTGCGCCTGCCCGACGCCACGCCCGAGCAGCCGTGGATCCGCTGGCCGGCCGCCTGGCTCGCCGGGCTCGGCACGCCGTGGAACACGCTGGCACCGGACGGCGTCATCGCCGTCAGCTCGCAGGGCTTCGTCTTCGAGGGCCGGGGCAAGACGGTCAAGGTGAACGGCATGGCCCAGGTCGAGCTGCGCGACTTCTCCTCGCGCCTGGCGCAGGTGACGCCGCTGGGCAGCTACCGGATGGGGCTCGTGGGCGGCAGCGAGGCGCCGCAACTGATCCTGACCACGATCCAGGGCCCGCTGCAACTGAGCGGCCAGGGGAGCCTGGGCGCGACGCGGACGCAATTCCGGGGCGAGGCGACAGCCGCGCCGGGCAGCGAAGCCGCATTGGCCAATTTGTTGAACATCATCGGGCGCCGCAACGGTGCGCGCTCGATCATCTCGGTGGGATGAGCATGAACAAGCACATGATGCGACCGACGGCGCTGGGCGTCGCGATCACCCTGATCGCGGGCAGCCTGCCGATGCAGGCCGGCGCACAGTCGAATCAGCAGCAGAACCGCCGACAGCCGGCCGTGCGCGCGAGCACGCCGGTCACGCTGAACTTCGTCAACACCGACATCGAGGCGGTGTCGCGCGCGATGTCCGCCGCGCTGGGCAAGCCGATCCTGGTCGATCCGCGGGTCAAGGGCACGATGACGCTGACGGCCGAACAGCCGGTGCCGGTGCAGGAGGCCTACCTGAGCTACCTCGCCTCGCTGCGCGGCATGGGCTTCGCGATGGTCGAGACGGGCGGACTGCTGAAGCTCGTGCCCGAAGCCGAAGCCAAGCTGCAGACCGGCGCGGTGACGATCGCCGGCGAGTCGCGCACGCGCGGCGACCAGGTCGTGACGCAGATCTTCAAGCTCAGCCATGAGAACGCGAACAACCTGGTCGCGGTGCTGCGTCCGCTGATCACCCCGAACAACACGATCAACGCGAACCCGGGCAACAACAGCCTGGTCATCACCGACTACGCCGACAACCTGCAGCGGATCAGCCGCATCGTCGCGGCGCTGGACCAGCCGTCCAACACCGACATCGAGGTGATCCCGCTGCGCAACGCGGTGGCCTCGGACATCGTCCAGCTGGTGCAGCGGCTGTCGGACGGCGGCGGCGGCACGCAGGGCGTCCAGGTGCAGGGGGGCGCCGGCGGCGGCAGCGGCAGCGTGATGGCCGATCCGCGCAGCAACGCGCTGATCGTGCGCGCGGCCAATCCGGCCAAGCTGATGCAGCTGCGCGCGATGATCGCCAAGCTGGACCAGCCCAGCAGCGACACCGGCGGCAGCATCCGCGTGATCTACCTGAAGAACGCGGACGCGGTGCGTCTGGCCACGGTGCTGCGCGCGGCCTACACGAACAACGCGGGCCCGGGCGCGGGCGGCTCCAGCAGCGGCCAGGGCGGCACCGGCAGCTTCGCCGGCGCGCAGACCGGCAGCGCGGGACAGTCCGGCGGCTTCGCGGGCAACAGCTCGTCGTTTGGCGGCAGTTCGTCGAGTTCGGGCACGAGCGGGTCGGGCGGCAGCGGCGGCACCTCCACGCAGGTCAGCCAGACCGCGCAGGTCAGCACGGGCGGCTTCGTCCAGGCCGACCCCGCGACCAACTCGCTGATCATCACGGCGCCCGAGCCGATGTACCGCCAGATCCGCGCGGTCGTCGAGCAGCTCGACACGCGCCGCGCGCAGGTCTACGTCGAGGCGCTGATCGTGAAGGTCGATGCCAGCAAGGCCGGCCAGTTCGGCGTGCAGTTCCAGCAGCTCTTCGGCGAAGGCGCCATCGGCACCAACTTCGGCACCGGCTTCTCGAACATCCTGAACCTGACGGCCGCCACGGCCGGCGGCACCACGGGCGTCAGCAGCGCGATCTCGAGCGGGACGATCCCGACCGGCCTGAACGTCGGCATCATCAAGAAGGTCGGCAGCCTCTACACGCTGGGCGCCATCGCCAACGTGCTCGGCTCGGTGTCCGGGACCAACGTGCTGTCCACGCCGTCGCTGATCGTGCAGGACAACGAGGAAGCCGACCTGCTGATCGGCAGCAACGTGCCGGTGCTGACCGGCAACTCGACCACGACGTCGGGCACGACCACCAGCCCGTTCCAGACCTTCGAGCGTCGCGACGTCGGCCTGCGGCTGAAGGTGCGCGCCACCGTCGGCGAGAACGGCACGGTGCGCATGAAGGCGTATCAGGAGAACTCCAGCGTGGTGGCCTCGGTCAACTCGGCCACGCAGGGTCCGACCTTCGACAAGAGCGCGGTGGAGACCTCGGTGACGCTGGAGGACGGCCAGGTGCTGGTGCTCGGCGGCATGCTCAAGGACGAATACACCGACGGCGAGGACAAGGTTCCCGGCCTGGGCGACATCCCCATCCTGGGCAACCTGTTCAAGAACCAGAGCCGCAAGCGGGTCAAGTCCAACCTGATGATCTTCCTGCGTCCGGTGGTGCTGCGCACGCCGGAAAGCGCCGCGGCGCTGACGATGGACCGCTACGACGCGATCCGCGCCTACCAGCAGGAATCGCAGCCGAAGAGCACGCTGGTGCTGCCCGAGACCGGCGCCCCGCTGCTGCCGGAGAAGCCGGCCTCGACGCCGGGCGGCACGCTGCCCCAGCAGTTGCCGCTGCCGGTGTACCCGGCGTCGTCGCCGGTGCCGGGACCAGCCACGCCGAGCAACACCCCGCCGAGCAACCCGCAAGGCCGCTGAGCCCGGAGCGATCATGGCCAGCCGCCATCCCCTTCCCTACGCCGTCGCCAAGGCGCAGCACCTGCTGATCGAGGACGACGGCCAGCAGCGCACGCTGTGGGCCTCGCCGGCGCTGACGCTGCCGGTGCTGTCCGAGCTGCAGCGCGTCTACGCGCCGTCGCGCATCGAATGCCTGAGCGTCGCCGAACTCTCGACGCGCATCCAGGCCGCCTACGCGGGCGGCGAGGACAACGCGGCGCTGGTGATCGGCGAGGTCGAGAACGCCGTCGACCTGTCGCGCCTGATGCAGGACCTGCCGGCGGTCGAGGACCTGCTGGAAGCCGCCGACGACGCACCGATCATCCGGATGCTCAACGCGCTGCTGACGCAGGCCGCGAACAACGGCGCGAGCGACATCCACATCGAACCCTACGAGCGCGAGAGCTCGGTGCGCTTCCGCGTCGACGGCACGCTGCGCGAGGTCGTGCGGCCGAACCGCGCGTTGCACGCGGCGCTGATCTCGCGCCTGAAGATCATGGCGGAGCTCGACATCGCCGAGAAGCGTCTGCCGCAGGACGGCCGGATCTCGCTGCGCATCGGCGGCCGCGCGATCGACGTGCGCGTGAGCACGCTGCCGTCGGCGCACGGCGAACGCGCCGTGCTGCGTCTGCTGGACAAGTCGGAATCACGCTTCACGCTGTCGGCGCTGGGCATGGACGGCGAGCGGCTGGAGCGTTTCCAGCGCGTCGTGCAGCAGCCGCACGGCATCGTGCTGGTGACGGGTCCGACGGGCTCGGGCAAGACGACGACGCTGTACGCGGCGCTGCAGACGGTGGACACGTCGACGACGAACGTGCTGACCGTCGAGGACCCGATCGAATACGAGCTGCCCGGCATCGGGCAGACGCAGGTGAACTCGCGGATCGACCTGACCTTCGCGAAGGCACTGCGCGCGATCCTGCGCCAGGATCCGGACGTGATCATGATCGGCGAAATCCGCGATTACGAGACCGCGCAGATCGCGATCCAGGCCTCGTTGACGGGTCACCTGGTGCTCGCGACGCTGCACACGAACGACGCAGTGAGCGCGGTGACGCGTCTGACCGACATGGGCGTGGAGCCCTTCCTGCTGAGCTCCTCGCTGCTGGGCGTGCTGGCGCAGCGGCTGGTGCGCAAGCTGTGCCCGGTGTGCAAGTCGTCGGAGCCGCTGCCCGGCGGCGGCGTGCGTTACCACCCGGTGGGCTGCCCGGCCTGCTCGAGCAGCGGCTACAAGGGCCGCACCGGTGTGTACGAATTGATGGTGTGCGACGACGCGATCCGCAGCCTGATCCACAACCAGGCGGCGGAGTCCGAGTTGCTGGCCGCGGCGCGCGCCAACGGCCTGCGCTCGATGCGCGAGGACGGCGACCGGCTGGTGGCCACGGGCATCACGTCCGAAGAGGAAGTGCTGCGGGTCACGCGCGAGTGATCGCGGCGATGACACGGACGCACGAGCAGTAGAGACACGAGGTTCCGAGCGATGCCCGCCTTCAAGTACGACGCCCTGGACGCGTCCGGCAAAGCCCGCCAGGGCCTGCTGGAGGCCGACACCCTGAAAGCCGCGCGCTCGCAGTTGCGGGCGCAGGGGCTGGTGCCGATGGAGGTGAAGGCGGTGGCGGCGCAGCCGGGCAAGCAGTCGCGCTTCGCGCGGCGCGCGTTCAAGGCGGCGGGGCTGGCGGTGTGGACGCGACAGCTGGCGGGACTGGTGTCGGCGGGTCTGCCGCTGGAACGCTCGATGGCGGCGCTGGCCGATGAAGCCGAGGATCCGCGCCAGCGCGAGCTGATGTCGCAGCTGAAGGCGGAGGTCAATGCGGGCTCGTCCTTCGCACGGGCGTTGGCCACCGCGCCGCGCGAGTTCGACGACGTCTACCGCGCGGTGGTCGCCGCGGGCGAGCAGAGCGGAGCGCTCGGCCCCGTGCTGGAGAGCCTGGCGGACGACCTCGAGGAACAGCAGCGGCTGCGCTCGGAACTCTTCGGTGCGCTGGCGTATCCGGTGATCGTCTGCATCATCGCGGTGCTGGCGGTGAGCTTCCTGCTGACCTACGTGGTGCCGCAGGTGGCGGCGGTGTTCACGCAGACGCGCCAGACGCTGCCGCTGCTGACGCGGATCATGATGGGCATCTCCGACGTGCTCCGGAACTGGGGGCTGCTGATCGTGATCGTCGTCGTCGGCGGCGTCATCGGCATGCGACAGATCCTCAAGCGCGAAGGGCCGCGTCAGCGCTTCGACGCGGCGTTCCTGAACCTGCCGCTGCTGGGTCGGCTTGCACGCGGCTACAACGCGGCGCGTTTCTCGGGCACGCTGGCGATGCTGGCGGGCGCGGGCGTGCCGATCCTGAAGGCGCTGCAGGCCGCGGCGGAGACGCTGTCCAACCAGGCGATGCGCGCGGACGCGATGGATGCGCTGGCGCAGGTCCGCGAAGGCGCGCCGCTGGGCGCGGCGTTGGCGGGGAAGAAGCGCTTCCCGGGCCTGCTCTCGATGTTTGCACGACTGGGCGAGCAGACGGGTCAACTGCCCGACATGCTGCAGCGCGCGGCGAAGCAACTCGGCAATGAAGTGAAGCGCCGCGCGATGACGCTGGCCACGCTGCTGGAACCGCTGCTGATCGTCGCGATGGGCGGCGTGGTGATGCTGATCGTGCTGTCGGTGCTGCTGCCGATCATCGACATGAACAAGCTGGCGGCGCAGTAAGGCTTGCCATCGGCGCACGCGCCGATGCCTCGAGGTCGGGCGGCGGCCTATCATCCCGCCCATGCCCGCCTCTCTCGACGGCCGCCTGGTGGTGGCCCTTTCCTCCCGCGCGCTGTTCGACTTCGAAGAGGAGAACCAGCTCTTCGAGGACAGCGACGACCGCGCCTACATGCGCCTGCAGCAGCAGCGCCTGGATGAGCCGGCAAAACCCGGCACCGCGTTCTCCCTCGTGCGCAAGCTGCTCGCGTTCAACGTGGCCGGCGAGACGCCCCGCGTCGAGGTCGTCGTGCTGTCGCGCAACGACCCGATCTCCGGCATGCGCGTGTTCCGCTCCGCGCAGCATTACGGACTGAACATCGAACGCGGCGTCTTCACCCGCGGCCACAGTCCGTGGCGCTATCTGAAGCCGCTCAAGGCGCAGCTCTTCCTCTCCGCCAACGAGGACGATGTGCGATCAGCGCTCATCGCGGGCGTTGCCGCGGCCCGTGTTTTCCCGCAGTCGGCGCGCGCCTCCGCCGCCTATCCCGATGAGCTCCGCATCGCCTTCGACGGCGACGCCGTGCTCTTCTCCGACGAGGCCGAACAGATCTACCAGCGCGACGGCCTCGACGCCTTCCAGGAACACGAGATCGCCCGCAAGCTGACCCCGCTCCCCGCCGGTCCGTTCAAGCAGGTGCTGCATGAGCTCCAGCGTCTGCAGGCCGCGCCCGCCGTGCCGATGCGCCTGCGCACCGCCCTGGTCACCGCCCGCAGCGCGCCCGCCCACGAGCGCGCCATCCGCACGCTGATGGACTGGGACGTCGAGGTCGACGAGGCCATGTTCCTCGGCGGCCTGCCCAAGGGCGAATTCCTCCGGGAGTTCGAGCCCGACTTCTTCTTCGACGACCAGCACGGCCACGTCCAGAACGCCGTCCCGCACGTGCCCGCCGGGCACGTGGCCATGGGGGTGACGAATCGCTGACGCCGATCGCGGCGCCAGAATCCGCGCCGCATGACTTCCGGCAGCCGTCAGGCCGGGCCCCTTCCCCTTCACGTTCCGACGCTCCGTCCCGGACTCCCACAAGGAAGACTTCCGATGCGCATCACGCTCCGTCGCCTGGCCATCGCCACGGCCTGCTCGATGGCCACCCTCGCCATCGCCGCCGAATCCACCGCGACCTCGGCCGCCGCCGCCGGAACGGCGGATGCCGTCGCCCGCAGCACGCCGGCCCGGCCCGCCCTCGTCGACCCGTCGCTCGGTTTCTATCGCCAGCCCGCGCTGCGCGGCGACCGCCTGGTGTTCGTCGCGGAAGGCGATCTCTGGCAGGCCAACGTCGGAGGCGGCACCGCGCAGCGCCTGACCACGCACGGCGGCGCGGAGACCTTCCCGGCCGTCTCGCCCGACGGCCGCTGGATCGCCTTCGTCGGCCAGCAGGAATCCGCCGGCGACGTCTTCGTGATGCCCGCGGCCGGCGGCATCGCCCGCCGCCTGACCTGGGACACCGGCGCCGTGCGCGTCTGGGGCATCACCGCCGACAACGAGGTGCTCTACTCCGGCGCCACCGAACGCGGCGAGCCCGGCACCCAGCTGCACCTGGTCTCCCTCACCAGCGGCCTGCATCGCGCGCTGCCGGTCGGTCAGGCCAGCGACGGCGCGTTGAGCCCTGACGGCAAGACCCTCTACTTCACCCGCAACGGCCTGCGCGGCGACAACGCGCGCCAGTACCGCGGCGGCGCCCTCGCCCGGCTGTGGGTGATGGATCTCGCCGGCACCGCCGAGGCCCGGCCGCTGCTGCCCGAAGGCGCCAACGACCGCCGCCCGATGCCCTACAAGGACGCGTCCGGCACCGCCCGTGTCGCCTTCCTCTCCGACCGCGACGGCACCTACAACCTGTGGTCGGTGAAGGCCGACGGCTCCGACCTGCGCCAGCACACCCGCCACAAGGGCTGGGACGTCCGCCATGCCAGCCTGGACGGCGCGCAGGCGGTCTACGCGCTCGGAGCGGACCTCTACCGCGTCGACCTCGACGGCAGCACCGCCGAGCGGAAGATCGACCTCCGCCTGGCCGGCGACTACGACCAGCAGCGCAAGCGCTGGATCGCTCGTCCGCAGGACTTCCTGACCGGCGTCTCGCTCTCGCCCAACGGCGAGCAGGTCGTGCTGACCGCGCGCGGCCGCCTCGCCACGCAAGGCGTCGGCCCGCTGCGCCGCGCCGAACTGCCGATCCCCGCCTCCGCCGACGACGCCGGCCGCTGCCGCGACAGCGCCTTCAGCGGCGACAGCCGCGACGTCTTCGCGTTCTGCGACTTCAGCGGCGAATTCGAGATCTGGCGCTTCGCCGCGAACGGCACCGGCCAGCCCAGGCAGATCACCGAAGGCGCCACCGTGCTGCGTCGCAGCCTGTCGCCGTCGCCCGACGGCCGCTGGATCGCGCACACCGACAAGGAAGGCCGGCTCTTCCTCACCGACCTCAAGAACCCCGCCCGCGCCGCCGCGACGCGCGAGGTCGACCACGACACGCTCGGCGACGGCGCCGCGGCGCTGAGCTGGTCGGCGGACGGCAAGTCCCTCGCCTTCGTCCGCACCACGGCGAACCCGTACCGCGAGCAGCTGATGCTGCTCACCGTCGCCGACGGCAAGGTCCATCAGCTCGGCAGCGATCGCTACGCCGCCACCGCGCCGGCCTTCAGCCCCGACGGTCAATGGCTGTACTTCCTGTCGCGTCGCACCTTCAGCGTGACCGGCAACCCCGGCCCCTGGGGCGACCGCAACATGGGTCCCTACTTCGACAAGGGCTGGAAGATCTACGCGATCGCACTGCAGCCGAACCTGCGCTTCCCGTTCGCCGCGCCGGATGAACTCCAAGGCATGAAGGCCAAGGAAGAAGCCGAGATCCGCGAGCAGGAGAAGGACAAGCCCGACAACAAGGAGTCCAAGCAGAAGGTCGAGGAAGCCAAGGCCGACGCGGCCAAGGAAGCCAAGCCTGCCGCCGCGAAGGGCGGCAAGCCCGAGATCCAGATCCCGGGCCTGGCGCTGCGCCTGTACGAGGTCCCGGCCGCCGCCGGCAACTACAGCGGCCTGGCGGTCGACTCCAAGCGCCTGTATGTGCAGGAAGGCACCGCCTTGCGCCAGCTGCCGATCGGTCCGCAGGAGACCAAGATCGAGACCTTCGCCGACGGCGTCGCCGCCTGGGACCTGAGCGCCGACGGCAAGAAGTTGATGATCCGCCGCTCGGCCGCGCCGGGCACCGCGCCCGAGATCCTGATCGTCGACGCCGGTCCGAAGCTGCCGGGCGATCTGGACAAGTCGCGCGTGCGCTGGTCCGACTGGCAGATCGCGGTCGACCCGAAGGCCGAATGGCGCCAGATGTTCAACGACGCCTGGCGCATGCAGCGCGATTTCTTCTACGACAAGGACATGCACGGCGTGGACTGGGTCGCCATGCGCGCCAAGTACTTCCCGCTGACGGAGCGCGTCACCGAGCGCGGCGAACTCGCCGAGCTGATGGCGCAGATGGTCGGCGAACTCAGCCTGCTGCACAGCCAGGTCGCCCCGGGCGAACTCCGCAAGGGCGCCGAGGAACCCGGCTACGCCGGCCTGGGCGCGCAGCTCGAGCGCGATCCCAAGGGCAACGGCTGGAAGATCACGCGCATCTTCGCCGGCGATCCGGAGTTGCCGTCGGAGGCCGGCCCGCTCGCCGCGCCCGGCCTCAACATCGCCGAAGGCGCCGTGATCACGCAGATCAACGGACGCAAGGCCCAGTCGGTGCCGGATCCCAGCGAGCTGATGCGCGGCCAGGCCGGCAAGCAGGTGCTGCTGCAGATCCGCGAGCCCTCCGGCAAGGAACGCCCGGTCGTCGTGACGCCGGTCGACCTGCGCCGCGAAAGCCAGTTGCGTGTCAACGACTGGCGCTTCAGCCGCGCCAAGCTTGTCGACAAGGGCGGCGACGGCAAGATCGGCTACCTGCACCTGCGTGCGATGACCCGCGACGACATCGGCGATTTCGTCCGCGAGTTCTACGCGCAGAGCGAGCGCGAAGGCCTGATCATCGACGTCCGCCACAACAACGGCGGCAACATCGACAGCTGGATCCTGCAGACGCTGCTGCGCCGCGCCTGGGCCTTCTGGCAGCCGCGCTCGCCGTACGGCAGCAAGCCGTATCCGAACATGCAGCAGGTGTTCCGCGGCAAGGTCGTCGTGATCGCCAACGAGGAGACCTACTCCGACGGCGAGACCTTCTCCGAAGGCTTCAAGCGCCTGGGCCTGGGTCCCGTCATCGGCAAGACGACCTCGGGGGCAGGCGTGTGGCTGTCCGACCAGAACCGGCTGATGGACAACGGCCTGATGCGCGCCGCGGAGAACGGCCAGATCACCGTCGACGGACAGTTCCTCGTCGAGGGCAAGGGCGTGACGCCGGACATCGAGGTCGACAACCCGCCACGGGCGACCGCCAACGGGCAGGATGCTCAGCTCGATGCCGCCATCGCCTGGCTGAAGGACGCGATCGCGAAGGATCCGATCAAGACGCCCAAGCCGGGGCCGTATCTGCGGCCGATCAAGCAGTGACCTGCGCAAACAGAAACGGGAGGCCTTGGCCTCCCGTTTTTCGTTGGCGTCGCGCGTTCAGCTCAGCGTCACGCGCGCGAACTGGCGCTTGCCAACCTGCAGCACCATCGTGCCGGCCTCGACCTTCAAGGCCTTGTCGCTGATGGTCACGCCGTCGATCTTGACGCCGCCCTGCTCGATCTTGCGGTTGCCCTCGCCGTTCGACGGCACCAGGTTCGCCGCCTTCAGCAGTGCGGCGATGCCCATCGGCGCACCGCTCAGCGACAGCTCGGGAATGTCGTCCGGAATGCCGCCGCGGGCGCGGTTGTTGAAGTCGGCCTCCGCGTCTTCCGCCGCCTGCGCGCTGTGGAAACGCGCGGTGATCTCCTTGGCGAGCATCACCTTCGCTTCCTTCGGATTGCGCCCGCCCTCGACCTCGCGCTTCAGCGCGGCGATCTCCTCGATCGACTTGAAACTCAGCAGGTCGAACCACTTCCACATCTGCACGTCGCTGATCGACAGGATCTTGGCGAACATGCCGTTGGCCGGCTCGGTGATGCCGACGTAGTTGTTCTTGGACTTGGACATCTTCTCGACGCCGTCCAGCCCTTCCAGCAGCGGCATCGTCAGGATGCACTGCGACTCCTGGCCGTACTCGGCCTGCAGATGGCGGCCCATCAGCAGGTTGAACTTCTGGTCGGTGCCGCCGAGCTCCAGGTCGGACTTCAGCGCGACCGAGTCGTAGCCCTGCATCAGCGGGTAGAGGAACTCGTGCACCGAGATCGGCGTGCCGGCGGCGTAGCGCTTGGTGAAGTCGTCGCGCTCCATCATGCGGGCCACCGTGTACTTCGCGGCCAGCTGGATCAGGCCGCGCGCGCCCAGCGGGTCGCTCCATTCGCTGTTGTAGCGGATCTCGGTGCGCGCCGGATCCAGCACCAGGCTGGCCTGCTTGTAGTAGGTCTCGGCGTTGTGCTTGATCTGCTCCGGCGTCAGCGGCGGGCGCGTCGCGTTGCGGCCGGACGGGTCGCCGATCATCGAGGTGAAGTCGCCGATCAGGAAGATCACCTGGTGCCCCAGGTCCTGCAGCTGGCGCATCTTGTTCAGCACCACCGTGTGGCCGACGTGGATGTCGGGCGCCGTCGGGTCCAGGCCCAGCTTGATCCGCAAGGGCTGGCCGGTGGCCTCGGAGCGCGCCAGCTTCTTCAGCCATTCGTCCTGCGGAAGCAATTCCTCGCAGCCGCGCAGGGATTGCTGCATTGCATGATGGACCCGGTCCGTGATCGGAAATTCAGGGGCCGACGCGGCGGGGGTTCGGATGTCAGACATGGCACTTCGGAGCCCGCACGGGCTTACGTAAAGTCTTGATTTACCGGGTTTTCTAGCATTTGTAACCCGGGCCCGCCGCTATACTTTCGGCTGTTTTTGCGGGGCGCGAGGAGGGCAATTCACATGCCTGACCTGTCGCTGCAACGCAAGACGGCGATTCTAGTGGACGCTCCTCGCAGCATCTGGACGCCCTTCAGGGCGTCCTTCGTTTTGCAGGCGCTGCGGATCTCCGGCACGGGCCGTTCGAGCCACGCGCTTTTGCAGGCGTGGCGGCGGGCGGCACTTTCTCAGGCTCCAGAAAAAGGTCTTCGGCGCGTGATGAATTGGAATGACGAATGGCAGCGCGTGCAGCGCACCCTCGCTCGCGCCGAATCCTTCGCGGCCAAACACCCGCGCGCCCTGACCGGCACCGTGGTCGGTGTCCTGAGCTGCTTCGCCGTGACCGCCTTCGGCGTCGCGCCGATGGCCCCTGACGCCGCGGACCTCCCGCAACGCGTCGTCTCCGAATCGATCCCGCTGCAGTCGCTGGACGAGCAACTGGCCGACCTGGCCGCGTTCGATCCGGGTCTCTCGCGCAGCGACGTCACCCGCGCCGCCGACACCGCCGATGCGCTGCTCAAGCGCATGGGCGCGTTCGACACGGCAGCAGCCGCCTTCCTGCGCACCGACGACACCGCCAAGAAGCTGCTGACCGGCCGTGTCGGCAAGCGCGTCCAGGTCGTCGCGACCGCCAGCGGCGAGGTGCAGTCCATCGTCGCCCGCTACGCCGCCGAAGCCAGCGAGCAGCTGGACACCCATTTCACCCGCCTGAGCATCACGCGCGAAGGCGACAAGTTCGTCTCCAAGCTCGAGACCGTGGCATACGAGACCCAGACACGCCTGGGCAGCGGGACGATCCAGTCCTCGCTGTTCGCCGCGACCGACGAGGCCAACGTGCCCGACGCGATCGCCACGCAGCTGGCGGACATGTTCTCGGGCGACATCGACTTCCACCGCGAACTGCGCAAGGGCGACCGCTTCTCGCTGGTCTACGAAACCCTGACCGCCGACGGCGAACCCATCACCTGGGGCAACCGTTCGGGCCGCCTGCTGGCCGCCGAGTTCGTGAACAACGGCAAGAGCTACCAGTCCGTGTTCTTCCGCGACCCGACCAGCGGCAAGAGCAACTACTACGGCTTCGACGGCGAGAGCAAGCGCCGCTCGTTCCTGGCGAGCCCGATGGAGTTCTCGCGCGTCACATCCGGCTTCGCGATGCGCTTCCATCCGATCCTGCAAACCTGGCGCCAGCATCAGGGCATCGACTACGGCGCACCGACCGGCACCGCGGTGCGCAGCGTCGGCGACGGCAACGTCGAGTTCGCGGGCTGGCAGAACGGCTTCGGCAACGTCATCCAGCTCAAGCACAGCGGCAACCGCATGACGGTCTACGCCCACCTGAGCCGGATCGACGTCAAGAAGGGCCAGAAGATCGAGCAAGGGCAGAAGATCGGCGCCGTCGGCTCGACCGGCTGGGCCACCGGGCCGCACTTGCACTTCGAATTCCGCGTCAACGGCAAGCAGCAGGATCCGCGTGTGATTGCCCGCGCCTCCGAGGCCGTCACGCTGCCCGCGACCGCCAAGGCCGCATTCAAGGCACAGGTCGCCAGCGCGAAGAACGCGCTCGAGGCTGCGGCCTCGATCCACGACGGCGTCGTCGGCGAGTAAGGCGTCCCGCGCTCGCCGCAAGCGCTCCGCTTCCCAGCCCCTTCGGCCATGACGACCTCCGGCGCCGAGCTCTACATCGGACTGATGTCCGGCACCTCGCTCGATGGTGTCGACGCGGTACTGGTACGCGCCGAGGCCAATGGTCGCGTTCACGCCCTCGCCCACGACTACCAGCCCTTCGGTCCAGAGCTGCGCGCGGAGCTGCTCGCGCTCAACAGCCCCGGTGACAACGAACTGCAGCGTGCCGCGCTCGCTGGCAACGCCGTGGCCCGCGCCTACGCGCAGGCCTGCCGATCACTGCTGATGTCCCAGCGACTGGCGCCGCAGGAAATCCGCGCGATCGGCGCGCACGGGCAGACGGTGCGGCACCGGCCCGGCGAGTTTGATGGCACCGGCTTCACGATCCAGCTGCTCAACGCCGCGCTGTTGGCCGAGCTCACCGGCATTGCCGTTGTCCACGATCTGCGCAGTCGCGACCTGGCGGTGGGGGGTCAGGGCGCGCCACTGGTGCCGGCCTTCCACCGCGCGGTACTGGGGCAGGACGGCACCGACATGGTCGTGCTGAACGTCGGCGGCATCAGCAATGTGAGCCTCCTTTGGGCCGACGGCCGCAGCGGCGGCTTCGACTGCGGCCCCGGCAACTGCCTGATGGACGGATGGATCCATCGCCATCAGGGCGCCGAATACGACGCCAGCGGCCAATGGGCCGCGCAGGGGCAGGTGCATGCGGGGTTGCTCGATGCGCTGCTGGCCGAGCCCTACTTCCGCCAGGCCCCGCCGCGCAGCACGGGGCGGGATCTGTTCCACCTCGGTTGGCTCGATGCCAGGATCGCGGCGCACGCGCCGCGTGTTTCCGCCGTTGATGTGCAGGCGACGTTGCTTGAGTTGAGCGCGCTTTGCGTCCTCGACAGTCTGGTCGCCTTCGCGCCGGGCGCATGGCGCGAGCTGCTCGTCTGCGGCGGTGGCGCGTTCAACGACACGCTGCTGAAGCGGCTGCAGGTGCTGCTGCCCACGGTGGCCGTCAGCACCACCGCGGCGAAGGGATTGCCACCGATGCAAGTCGAAGGCGCCGCCTTCGCATGGCTGGCCATGCGTCATGTGCGCGGGCTGCCCGGCAACCTGCCCGCAGTGACCGGCGCGTCGGGCCCTCGTGTGCTGGGCAGCTACACACCCGCCTGAGAACCTCGGAACAGGCTCCACACCCCAGAAACAACAAGACCGCCCGAAGGCGGTCTTTGTCATTCGGCCCGAGGGCCGGTGCATCCGACGAGTCCGGAGCGTGCTCCGATCAGACCGAGAAGCTCGAACCGCAACCGCAGGTCGTCTGCGCGTTCGGGTTCTTGATCACGAACTGGGCGCCCTGCAGGTCTTCCTTGTAGTCGATCTCGGCGCCCACCAGGTACTGCAGGCTCATCGCGTCGATCAGCAGCGTCACGCCGTTCTTGGCCATCTGCGTGTCGTCGTCGTTCACGGCCTCGTCGAAGGTGAAGCCGTACTGGAAGCCGGAGCAACCGCCACCTTGCACGAACACGCGCAGCTTCAGTTCCGGATTGCCTTCTTCGAGCACCAGCTCGCGCACCTTCTCAGCCGCGCTGTCGGTGAAGACCAGCGGTGCCGGCATGCCGCCCAGATCGGTGGATGTGGTTTCGAGGACTGCGCTCATCGTGGATCCTGTTGTGTCGGAGGAATGGCGGGATTATCTCAAAGCCCCCGCACATGCAACAGACGTTTGGAGATAAGCCCCTTCAGCAGGATATGCACCCTGCCGGACAAAAAACAAGGCCGCTGAAGCAGCGGCCTTGTTCTTGAGCTTTCGCCGCCGGCAACATCCCAACCCGGATGCCACCAGCGGACGGAAGTCGATCAGCGCTTGCTGAACTGCTTCCGGCGACGGGCGCCGTGCAGACCGACCTTCTTACGCTCGACTTCACGCGCATCACGCGTGACGAAGCCGGCGCGGCTCAGTTCGGGCTTCAGGGCCGCGTCATAGTCGATCAGCGCGCGGGTGATACCCAGGCGGACCGCGCCGGCCTGGCCGGACTCGCCGCCGCCGTGCACGTTGACCTTGATGTCGAACGCTTCACCATTGTTCGTCAACAGCAGAGGCTGGCGCGAAATCATGATGGACGTCTGACGGCCGAAGTACTGCTCGATCGAGCGGCCATTCACCGTGATTTGGCCAGTGCCCTTCTTGATGAAGACACGTGCCACAGACGACTTGCGACGGCCGGTACCGTAGTTCCAGTTTCCGATCATCTCCGCTCCTTAGATTTCCAGCGCCTTGGGCTGCTGGGCGGTGTGCGGATGCGTGTCGCCCGCATACACCTTCAGCTTCTTGATCATCGCGTAGCCGAGCGGGCCCTTGGGCAGCATGCCCTTGACGGCCTTTTCCAGGGCACGGCCCGGATGCTTGGCTTGCATGTCCTTGAACTTGGTGGCGTAGATGCCGCCCGGGAAACCCGAGTGACGGTAGTACACCTTGTCCGTGGCCTTGTTGCCGGTGACGCGCAGCTTCTCGGCGTTGATGATGACGATGAAGTCACCGGTATCGACGTGAGGCGTGTAGATGGCCTTGTGCTTGCCGCGCAAACGGAGTGCCACTTCGCTGGCAACACGTCCGAGCACCTTGTCGGTGGCGTCAATCACAAACCACTCGTGCGTCACTTCGGCCGGCTTGGCGCTGAAGGTCTTCATGAGATTCTTTCAAAAGGCGAAACTTCGGGCGATCTGCCCCCGTACGCTCGGTGCACGCTTTTGCTTGCGGCCTCTCACGGACGTTCCCCCGCTGCCTTGGAAACGGGAAAGCCGACGAGTCTAGCAGAACCCGTTCGAAAGCCCAAATCCTGACCGCCGAAGCGGCCCCATCCGCCCTGCCCACCGCCCTTCCGACCCGATTTGTGACGCGTCCGGGGAGGCGCCGGGACCGTTCCCCGCTAGCATCCCTCCCCATCGCCGAGCCCGCCATGCCCACCCCGCCCGATCCCCGCCCGAACACGCCCCGGCCGAAGGCGCCGGAGGCCGCGCCGTCCTCCCGCTGGAGCCCGCGCTCGATGCTGGCGCGCTGGACCGGCTGGGTGCCGATCCGCTCGCTGGGCAAGCGCCACCGCAAGCGCATCCTGCAGCACCTGCTGGCGCTCGGCGAGCGCGACCGCTACCTGCGCTTCGGTTATCCGGCGCGCGACGAGCAGATCGGGAAGTACGTCGCCGGCCTGGATCTGGTGCGCGACGAGGTGCTGGGCATTTTCAACCGCCGCCTGCAGCTGATCGCCGTGGCCCACCTGGCCTACGCGCCGGCGCCGCAGATCAAGGGCCGTCCGGCGATGGCGGAATTCGGCGTCTCGGTCGCCACATCCGCCCGTGGCAAGGGCTTCGGCGGCCGGCTGTTCGAACGTGCCTCGCTGCACGCGCGCAACCGCGGCATCGACACGCTCTTCATCCACGCGCTCAGCGAGAACGCCCCGATGCTGAAGATCGCCCGCAACGCCGGCGCGACGGTCGAGCGCGATGGCGGCGAATCCGAAGCCTGGCTGCGCCTGCCGCCGGACTCGGTGTCCTCGCACGTGGACGAGGCCCTCGAGCGTCACATGGCCGAATGGGACTTCCAGTTCAAGCGCCACATGCGCACCGTCGGCGACTTCCTGGACGGCGTGGCGGAAGTGAAGTCCCGCATCCGCAAGGTGCGCGACCGTTCCGACGACCCGGATTCCAAACGCTGACAAACCGCTGATCGCACAGGTACCGGTTTCATTCCCTCCCGGCCCACCCGATTCCAGGGGGTTCCGGGGCGATTGCGGATGCAATTTGTAACGCCTTTCCGCTACATTCCCGCGATCCGCCCGGTACGGTGTCTCTGATCCGCTGCTCCCGTGCGTCCGCCGGCGTCCTCGCGCGCCATCCGTCCGGTCCGTCCAGCTCATTGGGATATGCAGAACCTGCTTCCGTGGATCATCGCGGGGCTGTCGGCGCTGGCAGTCCTGGGGCTGGCCGCCGCACTGCTGCTGCGGCGCCCGCGTCGCGAGCGCAAGCCGCTGCCCACGGAGTGGTCGCTCAACGCCCGTCCCGTCTTCAGCGCCGACGAACGCCGCGTCTTCCGCCTGCTGCGCGAGGCGCTGCCGCACCACGTCGTCATGTGCAAGCTGCCGATGGTGCGCTTCTGCCAGCCGACCGAAGCCCGCGACGTGCGCTACTGGTATGAGCTGCTGGGCGGCATCAGCGTGAACTTCGCGATCTGCAGCCCCAATGGTCGCGTGCTCGCCGCGATCGACATCGAGACGGACCGACCGGGCTCCGCGCGCAACCTGCAGATCAAGCAGGCGGTCCTGGCCGCGTGCCGCATCCGCTACCTGCGCACCTCGGTGGACAACCTGCCGAGCGCCACCGAATTGCAACTGCTTGTGCCTTACAGCAACCAGGGCAGCCGGGCCGGCATGGCGGCGATGCCTCGCACAGGCGCCACGCACCTGCCCAGCGCCCCGCCGGTCGCCCCGCGCCGCCCGGCCCCGGCGGCCGCGCCGGCGACATCGCGCAACACGCTGTGGAACGATTCGCCGGTGTTCAGCGATTCCTTCTTCGCGCCGGACAGCCGCTACGACGCCTTCAGCGGCGAATCGATGCAGGCGCCGCTGCCGTCCGCGGAGCCGCGTGCCCGCGGCTATCGACCGCGCGCCGGCGCCCAGGACGCCCCGGGCTTCCGGGATTCCCAGCTCCGCGATCCCCAGCTCCGGGACCCGCATGGGCGCGATGCGCAGTTCCGCGACTCCCAGTACGGTCGCGACTTCCCGACCTTGCCCGGCGAACTGCCGGACCCCGACATCGGCGGCGTGGTCGTCGACTCGCCCCGCTACGGGCGGCGCTAAGCTACGCCCCTGCCCGCTCTTCGAGGACACGACGGCGCTTCGGCGCCGTTTTTGTTGCCCTCGCCGCTCCGATGACTGACATGACGGCCGGTTTCGGCCTCCTGACCCCCGAACTGATGCTCGACGCGCTCGAGCACGCGGGCCTGCGCCCCGACGGCCGACTGCTGCAGCTGAACTCCTACGAGAACCGCGTGCTGATGGCGCATCTGGAGGACGGGTCGGCGGTGGTGGCGAAGTTCTACCGGCCCGGCCGTTGGAGCGACGCGCAGATCCTGGAGGAACACGCGTTCGCGCGCGCATTGGCCGACGCCGAAGTGCCCGTCGTCCCGCCGCTGCTGCTGACGACCGACGACACGTCGGGCACGCTCGGCCACTTCCATGGCCAGCGTTTCGCGGTGACGCCGCGGCAGGGCGGTCGCGCGCCGGAGCTCGAGGATCCGGAAGTGCTGCGCTGGATCGGCCGCCTGCTGGCGCGACTGCATGAGGTCGGCCAGCGCGAGCCCTTCCAGCATCGCCTCGCATGGAACAGCGCCGCGCCCGCGCGCGAGGCGCGCGACTGGCTGCGCGCGAACGACACGCTGGCCCCCGAGGTGGCGGCCAACTGGCACGACGCCGCGGCCCGATGCATCGATGCCATCGACGCTGCCTTCGATGCGCTGCCGGATCGCCGCGCGCTGCGCCTGCACGGCGATTGCCATCCGGGCAACATCCTCTGGACGCCGGATCGGGGACCGCACTTCGTGGACCTCGACGACGCCGCGCAGGGCCCCGCGGTGCAGGACCTGTGGATGCTGCTGTCCGGCGAGCCCGACGCGGCGCGGCGGCAGCTCGATGCCTTGCTGGACGGCTACGAGAGCGTGCGTGAATTCGACTGGCGTGAGCTGAGGCTGGTCGAGGCGCTGCGCACGCAACGGATGATCCATCACAGCGCCTGGCTGGCGCGACGCTGGGACGACCCGGCCTTCCCGGCGGCGTTCCCCTGGTTCGGCACGCCCAACTATTGGAGCGACCAGGTCGTGAAGCTGCGGGAGCAGCTCGATGTCATGCAGGTGGAAACGCGCCGTCACGACGCCTGGCCCGGATGACGCCAGGAAGCGCGGCGACGCGCTCCGGACGCAACGGCCCTCTCCAGCGGCCCCCTCACCGATTCGAGGCAGGGAGGGCGATCAAGGTCCAGCGCTGAGGTCCCCGATTTCCTGGCCGGGGCCACTCGGCGCGGACGACTGAGACGACGTTCCATTGCTCAGGAGCGTTCGCCATGCCGTCCTCGCTGCATCTGCAGATCCCGCTGCCCCGGCTGTCGTCGACCCCGACGCCGGCGCGGTCGACGCCCGCCCGGACCGGGCCGGGAATCTCCCTTGAACAAGTGTTGCTCACCCCGCTCGGACATCCGGCCGTCCACGCCGAGGAGGGGCGTCTGCATGTCATCCTGTCGACCGTCGGGCACGCCGTGCGCGGCGGCGCGGCGGACGCCGCCCCCTTGCTGGCCGACCGGCGCGACGCGCTGCGGGACGAGGTGCTCGCCCACCTGATCGGACGACTGCGCGATGCCCGCATCGAGCCCGCGGAACGGCAGTTCCTGCAGACCTTGTCGGAACGGCTGGTGAGTGCGGTACTGGATGGCGCCTACGCGGGATTGCTGGGCAACGGAGGCCCGCGCGACACGCTCGCCAAGGCCATCCTCGAACCGCAGGACCTGCGGGTCGCCTCGATGCTCCGGACCTGGACCATCGGCGACGTCGGCACGCAGAACCTGGGGGGAGCCTCGTCCCCGCTCCTTCGCCAGAAGATCCCCGTGCATCGCGCCAGCGGGCTTCTGGCGGAGGGATTGCTGGTGGTGAACAGCCTGGTCCGGCAATCGGTCGGCGACTCACTGCCGGACGCCCTGGCGGACCGCATCGCCGCAGCACGACTGACGGCCGCCGCCCTCTATTCGGGGAGCGCCCGCGTGCCGTTCCTGCTGGACCTGGATCATCTGGCGAAGGTGGTCGGGATACGCGACACCCTGGCGCGAGGCCATGTCGGCACGCTGCGGAAACTCTGGCGCCCGCTGCGGACCTTGTCCAACCTGGACATGATGGGCCCGCTGCATTTCCTGTCCAGCACGCCGGACGGTTCAGTGCCCTGGGCCCGCGTCAGGCCCGGCCTGTACATCACCCATCAGGAGTCCGCGCTGCTGAAGCTGCTGGTCCCCGAGACGATGCCCAGCGACCCGGACCTTCTCGGCGACCCGCCGGTCCCGCTCCTGCCGGCTTCCGACCGCGTGCCGTTGCCGCTGTTCCACACGCTCGCGCCCGACCTGGAGCAGAGACTGGACCGGCAGGCCGGGCGCGTGACGTTCACCGGCATCGAAGGTCCCGGGGCGCCGACATTCCAGCTCCATCTGCCGGCGCTCGCCCTGTCGGCAGGGCCGGCGGCGATCCGCACGCAGAACCTGGATCTGGAGCTCGGGGACGCGTTCTGCGTCGCGCTGTTCGGAGATTCGCTGCCCTTCCGCCATGAGCGCATGCCTCCCGAAGCCACCCTGACCGCGGACGAGTTCCGCGTGGGGAACATTCCCGTGGTCAAGCGCGGTGACGGCGGGCGTTGGGAATTCCAGGCCCACGGCACCGCCGTGGTCCGCCACATCTTCGGCGAGCCCGCCTTCCACGGTGCGCGCGTTCCCGACCTGTCGGCCTGGAGCGCCACGACCGGCACCTACACGTCGCGCCTGCCCGCCGACACCTTGCCGGACGCCCGCAGCCCGATGCTGCGCGTGTTCGTGCAGATGGAGGACGACGCCGCGATCCATGCCGCCGGGGCGACGCTCAGCCGCATCCATCCGAACGAACTCGTCTGGGTGCAACTCCATCCGGACGGCAGCTACAAGGTGGTGCGGGGTCAGTCGTTGCTGGCGAACGCCATGCCGGATGCGCGCGTGAAGCTGATCGTGAACGGTCACGGGCACACCTCCTGGATCACGAAGGAGCGGCTGCTCAGCGGCCGCTCTGCGACGGACCTGGCCGTGGCGCTGAAAGGGCTCATGACGAGGCTCGAGACGCCGGACCGTCCGCTTCCGAAGATCTCCAGCGTCGATCTGCTCAGTTGCTCGCTGGAGACGCCCGCCACGCTTCGCAGCTTCGGCCGCGAGTTCACGAGCGAAGCCGTGACCCAGGCGCTGGGGCGGCCGGGCATGGAAACGACGGTCTACACCGACACCGTGCTCCTGGACTACGGCCACCGGCGCCTTCGCAAGGGCACGCGGCCCCACCCCCAGGCACCTGCCGTGCGCCGCGCCGCGGGAAAGACCTGGGTGTACTGGTCCGATCCGGACACGGGCAGCCTCCGCGTCCGCGACAAGTACCCCGATGGCGGCGTGGGGGAGCCGGCGCGCGCCGCCTGCTGCGTCGTCCTGGACGGCGCCGCGGACGACCGCGCGACCGAGCGGTTCCACGCGTTCGCGCGCGCCAGGATCGGGGAGAGTTTCCAGATCCGCCGGCGGTTCAAGGAGGTGGTGGATCAGCATCGCCCCGCGGGCATGGTGCTGCTCCCCCGGATCGACGACCTGGCCGAGGGTCCTCTGACCCTGACCTACCTCGACCTGTCGACGGACGCCACGGTGAGTCGCACCGTCACCGCACCCGCCGATCGTCAGGCGCTGCGCGCCGGCATCGCCATGATCCATGACGGGCTGTCCCAGCTCGAGACGCGCGACAACGACGTGACATCCGCCGGCCGCGGCCTGGACCTGCTCAACGTCGGCATGCTGGCCCTGTCGCTGAAGGACTTGTCCACGAACTCGCCCGAGGGCTTGCGCTATCAGGGCGCGCTCTGGTACCTGGGCGTCGCCCAGCAAGGTCTGCAGGCGGGCGCCGATGTCGCGGCGATGGTCGCCGATGTCCGCGCGGCCATGAGCCAGTCCCAGCTGCTTCCGATGGACGGCCTGGTGCGTACGAGCAATCAGTTGTCCAGGGCGCTGTCGACACTGGGCGGCGCGGCGCAGGCCGGCGTCCTGATGGCCGACCTGAACGAACTGGTCCAGGCGCTGAATCTCGGCACCAGCACCGACGTCTCGCGCGCCACGGTCAAGCTGGTCATCGATTCCGAGGGCTTGCTGCTGGCGGGGGCCGCCGCGGTCGCGGATCTGCTGGGCGCCTCGCTGCTTGCCGCCGCGGCCGATTGCGCCCTGGTGCCGATCACGGGACTGGGTTACGGGATCGTGGAACTCAACCGGGCCGTCACCGGCGCGATCGCGCGCGTCGATCGCAACCTCCGGCCGCTGCGCCAGATCAATCGGGGATACATCGAACCGCTGCGGCGCGTGCGGGCCGGCCCGACGCATGGCGCCGAGGTGCTGCTGGCCAACGGCTGGGCGCCGATGAAACGCATCGATTTCCGCAAGGGCGAAGTGGTGTTCGCCGACGCATCGATGGGCGCGTCGGCGCTGCAGGCCAGCCAGCTGTACTGGCAGGCCGGCAGCCGGCGACTGCACGACTGGTGGGTGGCCGACGGCTCGGACCGGCAGGCCACCTATGCGCGCGACGGGCTGGACATGGACCTCTGGACGCTGATGCGCACCGCGGACCGGGCCACCGTTCCGCGCGTGCCGCTTCCCCGGCCGCTGCGCGATCCAGGCCTGGTGCTGGTGCTCATGACGTCGCCCAATGTCCGGATCCACCACGACGGGTATTCCTCCTCCCGGGCCGGCGGCGATTTCTCGCTGTTGCACGACGACCTGATCGAACGGATGCAGGTGAACAGCGATGCCCGATTCGTCGGCGACTACGTGACCTCGAGCAGCTTCGCCAAATCGGCGGATCTGTGGCGCTACGAGTACTTGAGCACCCTGCTGGAGGTCGTCCTCGACGACCAGAACCGCGTGCTGGCGCTCCCCGCCGCCTCGGAGGCCGAGGGCAACCGGTTCGTCTTCGACGACCAGAATGCCCGCACCCTCCTGCCGCTCGACCAGTCGCTGGTCCATCTCCGGCTGCTGGGCGGCGGCGGCCGCTACACGCTGGCGCTGCCGCCGGACGGCACCGTGCGCAACCCGGTCATCATCTTGCCCGCCACCCAGGGACGCGACGTCTGGACCTTCATGCGCAAGGGCGGGCTGGCCCGAGGCGGCCAGCCCGTCGACTTCATCGACGGGGACCAGAAGGGCGTCCGCATCGGCGGCCAGGAGCTGCGCTTCGAAGCCTTGAACGATGCGGTCATCCAACTCGCGGACCCCCTGGTACCCGACGTGCGGGTTCTGCTGGACCTCGACAACCGGCGGGCCTCGCTGATGCTGGCATTGCCCACGTGGTCCGCCACCCTGCGTCCCGAGACGGCGCTGAGGAGGGCACTGATCGCGTTGGCACCACCGGCGGAGCTCCGTCCCGATTCGCTGTTCCTGCCCCTCGCTCAGGAACACATCCACCGGCAGATCCACCTGTCCAGTTCGCTGGAAGACGGCGAGGCGCTCTCAGGGCTGATGGACCCGGTCTCCGGCGCGGCCGCGCTCCACAGCAAGCGGCATCTGATGCTCTTCAGACCGGGCGCCACGATCGGCACCGGCGCGTGGGCCCGCTATGACCTGCGCGGCGGGGAGGTCAGCCTCGACCCCGAAGGACGTCCCATGGTCCGCTACGACGGCGGACATTTCCTGCAGCCGATCACCTACACCTTCCGGCAGGAATCCGGAGAGTTCGCCCGCGAGCCCGTGATGCTCACCGACGCCGGCGAAGAAGCGTTGATGCGATGGCTTCGGGGGAATCCTCGATGGACGCCGCAACGCCTGACCACGTTCCTGAACGAGCAGCTCGCGACAGGCACGGAACTCGCCGGCCCCGACGGCGGTCCCCCGCAGCCCCTGGAGGCGATCGAATTCTCCGACCGCCTGTCGGCCACCCTCCGCCCGTCCGGCGGTGCCAGTTTCCTGGCGCTCTGGGGCCGGGTGGACGCGCTGGAGCAGTCGGCGGCCGGCGCGCCGACGGTGAGTCTGGCCGCCGATCCCACGCTGGCCGGCGCGCTGTCGCTGGCCGGCGTCGGCGTCGGCGCCCTGCGCAATCCCGGCGTCCAGGCGCTGTCCTCCGATGACATCGCGCTGACGAAACAGTGGCTCATCCTCCACCAGGCGCAGGCCTACCTGGCCGCGGGCACGGCACCCGCGGATCTGCTGCCGGCGCTGCCGCGACTGACCGCGCCGCAGCGCCTCCACCTCCAGGGGCTGGTGAACCGCCTCCAGCACCTGCTCGACCAGCATCTGGCCGCCAGGGACCACGGGTCGGCGTGGATCAGGCTGGGGGCGACGCCGCCCGAATCCTCGGAACTGGTCCATCTGTTGCGCGATGCCGGCGTGGACATCCGGATCGACGTGTACTCCCTGGCGGCCGACTCGCGCAGCACCGACCGGGACGGCCCGCACGACTACTACGACGTCCTGCCGCCCACCCTGCGGCTGTTCATGCAGGACCTGACCGATCAGTTGACGCGCGACGACCGGTCCACCCATGTGCTCGCGTCCACGGGCGTCGAAGGGCTGGTCGACAGCCCCCTTCAGCAGGCGCTCACCGCCTGGGCCGCGGAGCCCGGCACCTTGCGCGCCGAGGGCCGCATGGGTGGACTGCCCCAGACGCTGCTGGACCGGGTCCGGCGCGCCGGCCTGACCGTGCGAGACCCGTCGCCGGGACTGAGCGGCCCGGACGATGCCGCCGCCGAGCACTTCGCCGGTTCGACGCTGGGTCGCATCGCACGCGACGCGGACGGCTGGGAGATCGAGTCGGCGACCTTCAGGCTCTGGCAGGCCCAGGCGGGGGTCCAAGGTCTGCCGCTGGACGCCTGGTACGCACGTCACGCGGAACCGCGGAGTCCGGTCGAGTCCTGCCTGCGCGAATCGGCGGCCACCGCCCTGCGCGATCGGCTGATCCGCGTGCGCGACGAAATGGACCGCGCGAAGTTGTCGCACGCGCCGCTGGCCAACGACGCGCTGCTGGGCCGTCAGTTGCTGGCGGCCCTCCAGCGGCTGGTGCCGGGCCCCGAGATCATCAAGGACATCGGAACGACAGGGGGGCGTCCGGGCGACGTATTCCGGATCGACGGCGGCGACGGCGACGCCCGCTACGCGCTGATGCTGCGTCCCGATCCCGCCTTCCACCAACTCCCGCCCGTTTCCGCGACGTCGAGGGACAACCTCTACTGGGCCGACATCGGGAGCGCCAGGGAGTTGGGCACGGACCTGCGCCTGCGCGTGGACCCGGACCCCGCGCGACCTCAGACCTTCTCCCGCGGGCTGATCGAATGGTGGATGCGACAGCTGTCTCCCGCCTGGTCGCCCGACGGCTACTCCGGTTTCCAGCTCGACGACACGGGCTTCGAAGCGACGACCCAGGGACGCACGCACTTCGGCTTCACGGAAGGTCGCCGCCTCTACATCCGCCTGGATGACGGCGACACCACGCCGTTCCACTTGAAGGACGACGCCGACTTCCGTGCTTTCAAGGCGCAATTCCTCGCGGGTCGGGCGGCGCCGGCGCTGGTGCTCATCCAGGGCAACGGACGCCCCATCGACCTGGATGGCGCCACCGCGCTGGGAGCAGCGGAAATCGTGATCCTGGAGGAGATCGACGGCGCACCGCGCCGCATCGACCTGGACGACCTCGGGCTCGATGACGACGAGGCCTTCTACGAAGGCAGCGATCTCCTGATCCACCGGCCGGACAGCGGCCAATTGATCCGGATCCGCAATGCACTCACGGTCCTGTCGGACGATCCCGTCGATGACGACTGGCGGCCCGACCCGTCCACCCGGATCACCGGTCAAGGCGAGGCGCGCTGCCTGGCATGGCCGTCGGTGTCGCGCACGCTGGCGCGGCCCTTGCTGACGGTGCGCAGCGGCCAACTGGAAACGACCCGGGACGACGCCGACCTGCTGATCAGCGACGGGGCGCTCTGGGACCGTGTCCGTCTGCCAGACATCCTGGCATCCGATGCCGCCGTGGCCGCCGTCGGCGCCGACGAGGAACCCGTCGCGCTGTTGCGGCATCCGATCGCTCCCGATGCGTGGCGCATGGCGGCACTGCCGGCATCGCTCGCCACGCTCATGGCCGATGCATCGCAGAGCTCGCCACAGAGATGGTCGCTGGCGAGTGATCTAGGGGCTGCCGACGGAGAGTCGCTGCTGCAGCGTGCCCTTGACGTTGCCGACGGGGCAGGACGGCCTCAGGGCCGGGACATCCCGCTTGGAGGCACGGCGGCCGCCGTGGCGCCTGCCCATTGGCGGCTGAAAGCTGCGCAGTTCATCGACGCGATGGCGGGCGGCGAGGGGCCGCCCGGCGTCCCCCCGAGCCTGGCGCTGACCTGGCAGTCATCGCCGTGCCGCTCAACGGCCGCGATCCACGCCACGGCCGCATCGATACCCTGACGCCGCGGATCGACCCCACGAGGATCGGGGGCCGCCGCGACGATCAGGCGGCCGGCGGCTCAGCCCAGCAGCAAGGCGTTGACGCGCTTCACGTAGGCGGCCGGATCCTCCAGCACGCCGCCTTCGGCCAGCAAGGCCTGATCGAACAGCACCTGCGCCAGATCGCCGAAGCGGGCGTCGTCGCCCTCGATCGCGCCCAGCTTCTTCACCAGCGCGTGGTCGGGGTTGATCTCCAGCGTCGGCTGCGACACCGGCGCGGTCTGGCCGGCCTGCTTCAGCATGCGGGCCAGGTGGCCGCTGATGTCGTGTTCCTCGACCACGATGCAGGCCGGCGAATCCACCAGCCGCGTCGTCACGCGGACGTCCTTGGCGCGGCCTTCCAGCGCGGTCTTCAGACGGTCCAGCACCGGCTTGAACTGCTCGGCGGCTTCCTCGGCCTTCTTCTTCTCTTCCTCGTCCTGGAGCTGGCCGAGGTCGACGGCGCCCTTGGCGACCGACTGCAGCGCCTTGCCCTCGAACTCATGCAGGTGCGACAGCATCCACTCGTCGACGCGCTCGGTCAGCAGCAGCACCTCGATGCCCTTCTTGCGGAAGATCTCGAGCTGCGGGCTGTTCTTCGCGGCGCCCAGGCTGTCGGCCGTGATGTAGAAGATCGCCTCCTGGCCTTCCTTCATCCGCGACACGTAGTCGGCGAACGACACGTTCTCGTCCGCATGCGTCGACGCGAAGCGCAGCAGCTTGACCAGGCGTTCCTGGTTGGCGTGGTCCTCGCCGACGCCCTCCTTCAGCACCTGGCCGAAGTCGGTCCAGAAGCGCGCGTACTTGTCGCGCTCGCCGGCGTCCTCGCTGTTGGCCAGCGACTCCAGCATGGACAGCACGCGCTTGGTCGAGCCTTCGCGGATCGCCTTCACGTCGCGGCTTTCCTGCAGCAGTTCGCGGCTGACGTTCAGCGGCAGGTCGGCCGAGTCGATCACGCCCTTGACGAAGCGCAGGTAGACCGGCATCAGCGCCTCGGCGTCGTCCATGATGAACACGCGCTTGACGTACAGCTTCACGCCGCCGCGCTTGTCGCGGTTCCACAAGTCGAAGGGCGCCTTGGCCGGGATGTAGAGCAGCTGCGTGTACTCGCTGCGGCCCTCGACGCGGTTGTGCGTGAAGGCCAGCGGCGCTTCGGTGTCGTAGCTGATCTGCTGGTAGAACGCGTCGTACTCGGCCTGCGTGATGTCGCTCTTGGCGCGCGTCCACAGCGCGGAGGCCTTGTTCACCGGCTCCCACTCGTCCTTCAGCACCTGGGTCGCGTTGTCGGCGTCCCACTCTTCCTTGCGCATCAGGATGGGCAGCGAGATGTGGTCCGAGTACTTCGAGATCGTCGACTTCAGGCGCCAGGTCTTGAGGAACTCCTCCTCGCCTTCGCGCAGATGCAGGATGACGTCGGTGCCCCGGCCGGGCTTGGTGATGGTCTCGACCTCGAAGTCGCCGGTGCCTTCGGAGGACCAGCGCACGCCCTGCTCGGCCGGCAGGCCGGCGCGACGCGATTCGACCGTGATGCGATCGGCGACGATGAAACCGGAATAGAAGCCGACGCCGAACTGGCCGATCAGGTTCGCGTCCTTCTTCTGGTCGCCTTCGAGCTTGGCCATGAACTCGCGGGTGCCGCTCTTGGCGATCGTGCCGAGGTGGGCGATGGCCTCTTCCGCGGACAGGCCGATGCCGGTGTCGCTGATGGTGACGGTGCGGGCCTCGGTGTCGAAGGACACGCGGACTTCGAGGTTCGGCTGGTCCTCGAACAGTTGCGGATGGTCCAGCGCCTCGAAGCGCAGCTTGTCGCAGGCGTCGGAGGCGTTGCTGACCAGCTCGCGCAGGAAGATTTCCTTGTTCGAGTAGAGCGAGTGCGTCACCAGATGCAGGATCTGCTTGACTTCGGCCTGGAAGGAATGGGTTTGCTTGTCCATCGTTCGTGAGAGCGGTGATGCCAAAGGGATGCCAACGGGGTGCGACAGGGCAAGCCCCGATGGGGCCAGGATTATCGCGGCGACAGATGGGCCCGGCCCGGTCCGATTTCAAGGGGGGACGGCACGCGCCTCTACACTCCGCGCCCTATGCCGATGATCTACTGGTTCGACTTGTTGGGCGTGGCGGTGTTTGCCGTCAGTGGCGCGCTGGCCGCGATGCAGGCGGGGCTGGACCTGTTCGGGCTGCTGGTGATCGCCGCGATGACGGCGGTGGGCGGCGGCACGCTGCGGGACCTGCTGCTGAACCGGCATCCGGTATTCTGGATGAAGGACACGCGTTACCTGCTGGTGATCATCGCCAGTGCCCTGGCGGCGCTGATCGTGGGGCCGTTCCCGGAGCATGCGATCGGGATCCTGAAGATCGCCGACGCGCTGGGGCTGGCGCTGTTCGCGCTGTGCGGCACCGAGATCGCCGAGGAGCACGGCTTGAAGCCGATGCCTGCGCTGCTGATGGGCACGCTGACGGCGTGCGGCGGCGGCGTGCTGAGGGACCTGCTCAGCGGGCAGGCGCCGCTGCTGCTGCGCAAGGACATCTACGCGACGGCCGCGATCGGCGGCATCGCGCTGTATTTCCTGCTGAAGGCGATGGGCGTGCCGATGCGCTGGGCTTTCGTCACCGGCATGGTGGGTGTTGCGGCGTTGCGCCTGGCGGCGCTGTACTTCGGCTGGCAACTGCCTGCGCTGCAGATGCTGCAAGTGCATCCCTGACAAGCGCACCGGTCATCCTTTCCGGACGGCGGAAGCCGGGTGCCCCTGAGCGATTTAGCGGAGCCTGCGAGCGTATGAGCGAGGGGGCACCCGGCTTCTGCCGTCGTGCTCGGTCCCTCGCGGCTCACTTCTCGCGGTCGAGGTCCTCCTCCTCCTCGTCCTCGTCCTCGTCGTCGTCTTCGAGGTCGTCCGCGGCATGCGCCTGCTGCGCATCCCGCGTGCCGCGCTTGGCTTCGGCGGCGCGGGCTTCCTTCTCGGCGATCCTGGCTGCTTCAGCGGCTTCGGCGGCGACGGTCCACTCCTCGAACTCAACCGGCGTCTCCAGCGTGATGCGCCCGAGCTGCCCCTGACGCAGGTCGTACAGCAGGACCTCGGCGGCCTTCTGCATGTTGATGCGCCCCCCGGAGAGCACCGCGCCGCGCCGCTTGCCGATCAGCTGCAGCACCTCGCCGTCGAGCAGCGAGGCGTCGGGCTCGAGCTGGTAGCGGCTCTTCAGTGATTGCGGGTAGTAACGGCGCAGATAGCCGAGCAGGTCCAGCGCCACCACCTCTTCCTCGAAGGCGTTGCGGCCGATCGCGCCGCTGGCGGCGAGGTTGATGCCCGCTTCTGGCACACGGATCTTGGGCCACAGCATGCCCGGCGTGTCGAACAGGTAGACACCCTTGTCGAGCAGGATCTTCTGCTCGATCTTGGTGATGCCAGGCTCGTCACCGGTGGCCGCGGCGCGTTTGCCGACCAGCGTGTTGATCAGCGTCGACTTGCCGACGTTCGGGATGCCGCAGATCAGCACGCGCAACGGCTTGTCCAGCCCGCCGCGGTGAGGCGCCAGCGCCCGGCACTCGGCCGCCATCATCTTCGCCAGGCCGGGCTGGCCCTGATGGATCGCAACGGCCCGCGTGTCCGGCTGCGCGCGATAGAACGCCAGCCACTCCGCCGTGCGGGCCGGATCGGCCAGATCCTGCTTGTTGAGCAGCTTCAGCGCCGGCCGGCCCTGCGTCAGCTGCGCGAGCAGCGGATTGGCGCTGCTCGCGGGCACGCGGGCATCGAGCATCTCGATGACCACGTCGATCCCGCTTTTCATGCGCTCGCGGATCGCGCCCCGGGTCTTGTGCATGTGCCCGGGAAACCATTGAATCGCCATGGGGGCGATTGTCGGCGATCCGGGAAGCAGCTTTCCACCTGCGTCTTCTCAGCGCTTGGCCGCCAGTGCATGAGGCCTTGACGGCGAGCGTCAAAACCTCAAGCACAGCCGTCCCTGAACCAGCGGCGGCCTGCCCTCAGTTCGAGGCAGTCGCCGGACGCAGCTCGACGATGGTCGGCGCGCCGTCGCGTGACTCGATGCGGACCTCCACCTTGTCGCCGACCTTGATGGCGGACAGCTGCGCCGCGCTGACGACGCCGGACGCCAGCCGGAACGGCATCGTCATGCCCGGCATGTCGAGGTGGCGGATGTCGCCGTGCTTGAGCGTGAGCTTCTGCTGCGCGGCATCGACGCGGCGGACCTCGGCCGGGATCCAGTCCTGCGAAGACGGCGTCGCGGCGTCGGTCGCCTGCGCGTGCTGTTCATGGCCTTCATGCGAATGCTCCTGCGCGCGGACCGGCAAAGCGGCAGCGGACAGGACAACGACGAGGGCGGCGAAAGTGGTGTGAATGCGGTTCATGATGATGACTATCTGAATTCGTGAATGTGGGGGGCGTCGGAGCTCAATGCCCCTGATGTCCGTGTCCATCGGGCTTGCGGACGCGCAACGGTTCCGCGGCGGGAGCGGCGGCAGGCTTCGGAGCGGGAGCGATCGGCGCGCCGGCCGGTGCCGCCACGGGGCGGGCGACCGTGCCCGCCGGAGCCGCGTACCAACCCGGATCGCCGTAGTCGCCGGGCTTCTGGTCCTTGCGCACCTTGATCACGCTGAACATGCCGCCCATCTCGAGCGAGCCGTGAGGACCCTGCCCGGTCATCATCGGCACGGTGTTCTCGGGCAGCGGCATCTCCATCTCGGCCATGTCGGCCATGCCGCGTTCGCCCATCGCCATGTAGTCGGGGATGACCTTGTTGATGCGCGCCGCGAGACCGCGGTGATCCACGCCGATCAGCGTGTCCACCTCATGCCCCATCGCGTTCATCGTGTGATGGCTCTTGTGGCAATGGATCGCCCAGTCGCCGGGCTCGTCGGCGAGGAACTCGACCTGCCGCATCTGCCCCACCGCGACGTCGGTCGTGACCTCCGGCCAGCGCGCCGTCTTCGGCACGGGGCCGCCGTCGGTGCCGGTGACCTCGAACTCGTGCCCGTGCAGATGGATCGGGTGATTGGTCATCGTCAGGTTGCCGACGCGGATCCGCACCCGGTCGCCCTGGCGCACGTTGAGCGTGTCGATGCCGGGGAAGACGCGGCTGTTCCAGGTCCACAGGTTGAAGTCGGTCATCGTCATCGTGCGCGGCGTGTAGCTGCCGGGATCGATGTCGTAGCTCGACAGCAGGAAGCAGAAGTCGCGCTGCACCTCGGCGATCTGCGGATGCCGGCCCTTCGGATGCGTGACCCAGAAGCCCATCATGCCCATGGCCATCTGCGTCATCTCGTCGGCGTGCGGGTGGTACATGAAGGTGCCGGGACGCCGCGCGACGAACTCGTAGACGTAGGTCTCGCCCGGCTTGATCGCCGGCTGGGTCAGGCCCGACACGCCGTCCATGCCGTTGGGCAGCCGCTGGCCGTGCCAGTGCACGCTGGTGTGCTCGGGCAGCTTGTTGGTCACGTAGATGCGGACGCGGTCGCCCTCGACGACCTCGATGGTGGGACCGGGCGACTGGCCGTTGTAGCCCCACAGGTGCGCCGTGCACCCGGGCGCCAGTTCGCGCAGCACCGGCTCGGCAACGAGGTGGAACTCCTTGACGCCGTCGCGCAAGCGCCAGGGCAGCGTCCAGCCGTTGAGCGTGACGACCGGGTTGTAGGGCCGGCCGTTCGGCGGCACCAGCGGCGGGGCCGTCTCGGCGTTGTCGCGCAGGGCGGGCTCGGGCAGCGCCGCCATGGCGACGCGCGAGACCCCGCTCGCGTTCACCGCTCCGGCAGCGCCGAGCGCCGCACCGGCGGCCGCTCGGGCGAAGAGGTTTCTCCGGGAAATCATCGGAAGGTCCTTTCGATGCCGCGCGCTCAGTGCGCGGCGCCGCCAGCGGCTTCAGGCGCGCTGGCGGTCGATGAAGAAGAGGAGGCCGTGGCGGCGCCGTCTCGCAAGGGGCCGAGCAGGCTCTGCGACAGCTCGGATTCCGCGAGCCAGAAGTCGCGCTGCGCGTTCAGCGTCGCGGACACGGCGCGTGCCTGCGCGCGCGCGTCGGCGAGCAGGTCCATCACGCCGACCAGCATGCCGTTGTAGCGGAGCAGGGTCTCGTCGGAGACCTGCCTGGCCAGCGGCAGCACGTCGTCGTGATGGCGCCGCGCGATGCGCCAGGCGGCCTCGGCGCGCGCACGCGCGACGCGCACTTCGGAACGCGCCTCGATCGCGATCTGCGCGGTCCGTTCCAGCGATTGGCCGTAGGCCTCGCGAGCACCGGCGACACGCGCCTGACCCCAGTCGAACAGCGGCAGCTCGACGCTGAGCTCGACGCCGCGTTGCGTCGGCTCCTCGTTGCTGCTGTTGCGTTGCAGGCCGAGTTCGAGCACGTTGACCCGGCCGGTCCGGCGCGTGAGCCCCAGTTGCGCGGCCAGTTGCTCCGACTCGCGCTTCGCCGCCAGGATGTCCAGCCGTTGCGCGACGGCCTGGCGCTCGACGTCGTCCGCGGTCCGGAAATCGGCGGGCACGTCCGGCAGGCGCTCGGGCAGTTTCAGCGCGGCAAGGTCGTCGCCCCAGAGGCCGATCGCGCGGATCAGCGCCTCGCGGTCCCCCTCGGCCTGCAACTGCGCCTGTTCCAGCGCGAGCTGCGCCTCGGCGAGCACGGTGCGCTCGCGGGCGAGTCGCAACGCGCTGACGTTGCCGGCCTGGCGCATCCGCAGCGCGAGCTCGGCGCCTGCCGACGCCGAGTCGAGCACCGTCCGCGCATGCCGCAGTTGCTCCTGCGACGCGACCGCCTGGATCCAGCCGCGGCGTGCCTGGCCGGCGACGTCGAGCAACTGCTGCGCGACGCGGGCCTGCTCGCGTTCGAGTGCCCGGGCGCCGGCGTCCTGGCGGGCACCGCGGCCCAGCAGGCTCAGCAGGTTGAACTGGAGGCCGCGTTCGATCTCGCGTTCGTCACCCCGGACCAGCCGGCCGATGTTGAGCACCGGATTCGGCCAGAGCAGCGTCTGCACGCGCTCCGCTTCCGCCATGCCGAGGCCGTGCAGCCCGGCCTGCAAGCCGCGGTGATTGAGCAGCGCCAGCTGCACCGCGCCCTGCGCGTCGAGCGGCTGCGCGAGCAGCGCCTCGGTGCGCGCGCGCGCGGCTGCGCGTTGATCGTCGGAACGCTGCAGGGGCAGGTCGGCACCGAGCCAGTCGCGGCTCTTCTGCTGGACGGGCGCGACGGCCTGCTCCGGCGACAGCGAGGCGCAGGCCGACAGCGTGAAGGCCATCGCCAGTGCCAACAGCCGCGGCGTGTACCGGCCTTCGGGTCGACCGGAGGTCATCGTGGAGGACATCGGACGCTCCTCAATGGTGATGATGGCCGCCGGCCGGCGCCGAGGCGGCCTGGCTCTCACGCAGCAATGCGCGCCAGCCGCCGGCGTCGAGCACGCGACGGTTGGCCTGGCGCCAGTCGCCGACGCCGGGATCGACGACCGCGGCGCTCGATGCGGCGGCGGGAGGCCTGGGTCGCGGCGGGGCGGCGCCCTGGCGCGCGTCGGCGGGATCGGGCGGCGCGGCCATGGCGGCGCCCAGGCACATCGTCAGCGCGAGTGCGGGAATGAAACGAGAAGACATGGCTTCCTCGCGGATGAACAGGATCGATGCCGATCCGCTGCGAAGGCGCAGACGGATGACGGCTGGGACGGCGCCTCGTCCAGGACGGGCGCCGGCGTTCAGGCGAGGAAGGCTTTGGGAGGCCGCTCAAGCGGCTGGGGAGACTGCTCGGGCGCACCGTGGGCGTCGAGCGAGGGCGCGGCGTCGCGCAGGTCGTGCGCGGCCGGTGTCAGCGGGGCGACCGGCATCGCGGCGCCGATGCAGCACTGCAGGCAGATGCCGCAATGATGATCGGAGGTGGACGCATGATCCGCGCCGTCGTCCTGCCACGCAGCGTGGCCCGTCGCGGTCATGCCGGCGTGGTCCATGCCGGGCATGTCCTGCGACATCCCCGCCATGGCGGACAGGTCGTGACCCATGTCCTCGCAGTCGCTCGGCATCGTCATCACGGCCGCGCCCGCGTTCGACGGCATCAGCGCCATGCCGATGCCCATCGTCGCGGCCAACGCGCCCTGCAACGGCAGGGTCAGGCTCAGCAGCGCGAGCACCAGCCAGCGGCTCCAGAGGAGCCGGCGCGGACCGGGTGCGTTCAGGCGGGACATGGGGCGGAGTGTAGGACAGGTCGAGTGGAGCCGTGTGAACACTGAGGAAGCTCCGCTCATCCAAGAACGTGCCCCATGAACCCTCTTCGTCCCGAATCCACTCATCCTCATCCCGACTTCGGCGACCTGGACAGGTCGGCATCGACCCTGCCGTCGTCGTTCGCGCCGACCGCCTCGTCCTGCCCGGCTGGATCGGAGCCCGGCGTCCGTCCGCTTTCGGCGAGCGACGTCTTTGCTCGATGGGCGGGCACCGCTGCGCCTGCGGAAATCGCCGGCACGGTCAGAACGGATGGACGCGGCCAACTGCGTCACTTGCTGGGTCGGCAACTGCAGGCGGGCGATCCCCGGGCATCGATCGCGGCGCTGGGGCCGATGGCCGAATTGCACTCCGGCACTCGCATTGCATGGCGACGCCTGAATGCGGCGGGCGTGCCGGAATTGCTGGATCAGATTCGCGCCACCGCCGGCGCAAGCTGTCCGCCCATCTCTGCAGCCACCGCCGCCGAGATCTGCCAGCTGGTCGACCGCGTGATGCGAGACGACCTCACTGCGGCCCTGGCGGCCGCACACGCGCGGCCACAACCCGACGCCTTACCGGCACGACGGGTGATGTTGCTGGTGGAAGTGCTCCAGGCCGCCAGGGAGATGCCGCAATCCTGCCTGCCGCGCCCCGCCTCGCCAGATCCGTCGGGCTCCCCTCCGACGTCATCGATCTCGAGCCTGTCGTCGATCGACAGCCTGCAGACGCCTGAGAGCACGCCGGGCACACCCTTCACCTCGGGCCGGTCCTTGCCGTCTCCCGGCGCCGTCTGGCCAACGATCGATGGGATCGATCCCGTGACGTCCCCCGGACCGATCCCCGAGGGACCGCTCAGGACACCCGGCGCGGGATTGAACATCCCCTTCTTCGAACGCCTGCTGAGCGACATCGAGACACCGGATCCTGACGGCGACGACGGGCGTTCGACGTCCGGGCGGGTCGCCGATGAGCACACTTCGTCGAGACCACCGTCACTGGTCGTACGCCGCCAGGCGACAGGCCTCGCCCCGTTGATGACCAGCAGTCGCAGCCCGCGGGAGTCGCACGTCGCGTCCGAGGTCAACCTGCCCTCGCTCGAATCCGTGCAATGGCTGCCGTCGACCAACCTGCTGTCGCTCGACAGTCCCGGCGCAGCCTTGGACCTCGCCGTCATCCCGCGCTCGCTCGACGGTCCGGCGTCACTGCGCGCGCACCTGGCGTCCCTGGATCGCAGACTGATCACCGCGGCGCACGAATGGCTGCGCGCGCAGGCCTTTGCCGTCCTGGACGATCTGATCGACGACCCGACTGCCACCCCGTCACCGGAGCAGATGTCGCTGTTGCGTCTGGCGACGCATGGCCACCTGCGCATGACACGGGTGGCGCACGCCCCGGCCGTGGCGGGACTCAGCGGTGCACCCCTGTCGCGCTACACCGGTGACATCGAGACCCCCGCCGCACTCGTCGCGTGGGCTCGTCAGGCGCAGGGCCGTGAAGGCGTGCGTCGGGAACGTTGGGTGGAACTGCTTTGCGAGAGGGCGTCCAACCCGGACGGGCGGATCCTGCTGTCCGCCCCCATGCTGCGTCGCGGTTGCGCGCTGCCCCCGATGAACGCGCTGTTGAAGCTGGTGCCGCCGGACAGCCTGAACGATCGCGGCACGCTGATCTGGCGCGGCGAACGGCTGCACGCCAGCGATGGCATGGCCAAGCTGCTGGACCGTCTGGGCGTCCGTCACATCGACATCGCGACGCCACCGCTGTCGCATTCGACGCTCCCCTCGAGCCTGCGTGACGCCGACATCTCCGTCGTCACGCTGCACCACACGCACGAACTGGCACCCGCGGACCTGGCGAGGCGAATCGGCCACCTGAGCGGCGCACTGCCGTCGCTCTATCTGATCCGGCTGCCGGAGCGCGGCCGGTCGCTGCCGCCCGACGCCCTTCCACCCGATTGGACCTCCGGCGTCGAGGGGGTGCTGTTCCACCGCCGTCGCAACGCCAACCGGCAGCGCCTGGAACCGATCCGGGCGCTGTGGCCGGAAGGCCGGCTCCCGCCCGCGCTGCGGGCGCGCGCCGTCAACGTCCTGCCCGACGGCGAACCGGTGCTGGATTACATCGCCAACGTGCGTCAGCTGCGCGCGGTGGTCGGGGAATTCAGCGCCAGGGACATCGCCTTCTGCGCCCACCTGGCCACCATCGTCGACGGACTCGCCACCGATACCGACTTCGCGCGCCGCTGCCGCGCCATGGTCGAACAGCCGGTCGGCCCTTGCGTGGACGCCGGCATGCTGACCTTGTCGGCCATGTCAGCGATGCGGGATGCGACGGAGGCGAGCTCGTTGTCTGAAGTGGCCGGCAATGCCTTCGTCCAGGCCTGCCTCGCGCGCGTCGACGCGGATTGCGTACAGCGCCAGCCCGATTTCGACGAGGTGCTCGAGGAGGCCATGGTGCTGCGCTGGCACGTGTCGCGGGTGCTCGCCGGACTGCTGGGCGCCGATCGGGTCCGCGTCGCCGACAAGCCGGTCTTCGGCGCTGTCGGCGCGGGCGACGACTGGAACTCGGCGACACGCAGCGAGAAGTTCCAGGAGGCGGCGCTCGCGCTGGTCACCGCCGAGTCCGATGACGACTGCCCCGGCGTCGTGCTTCTCCTGTCGGTCGAGAACGATCCGCTGGGCGACATGCTGCAGTCCCGCGTCGACCAGGAACCCGCTTGCAGGGCCCTGCGCGAGGCCAGACAGGAAGTGCTGAGGGACTACGAACGCCTGCAGGAGGAGGGCGAGGACGGGGGCGACGGCGAGGACGAGGCGCTGCAAGCGGCCACCTTCGAAAAGCTGAAGGCGATCGACGCGGCCCTCCGCCAGACCCGACTGGACACGCTGCTCCCGGAACTGAGGCACATCCAGGCCAGACTCGCGACCGACGTCGTGACCGAGCCGCCGACCAAGCGACAACGCATGATGTGACACCCGGGTCCGGATCGACACAGGGGCGGGCACGCGCCTGGGGATTCGATGCTGAAGACGCGGCCCGCCGGCTGCAAAAGACAAGGGCCGCTTGCGCGGCCCTTCGGTGACATCGAGCGGCCGGCCCAGGGGACCGGCGGCGGCGATCAGTCCTCGTTCTTGAACACGAGCTTGACCTCGTGCGTTTCCTTCTGGCCGCTGGGCTCGAACTTCCAGTCCATCAGCGCGCGGGTCACGGCCTTGTCGAACACCTTGCGGGGTTCGGCTTCCAGGATCTCGACGCCCGAGACCTTGCCGTCCGGCTCGATGTTCATCTTGGCGCGCACGGAGCCTTGCGAGATCGACTGGCGGGCGGCCTCGGCCGGGAACTCCGGCGGCACCTTCTTGACGATCTTCGGCGTGGCATGGGCGCCGGCGGCCAGGACCAGCGCGGCGGCCAGGCCCAGCAGGGTGCGGGAAACGGTGGTGGTGAGATGCTTGCTCATGGGGGACCTCGTACGTCTTGGATGAGGAAAACGGGTTTCCGGTAGGAACTGGGGATTCAAGAGGCGGCGCGCGCGGTGCTGAAGAAGCCCACGGCCTGCACCAGGCGCGAGCTGCTGTCGCGCAGCGAGTCGGTCGAGCGGGTCAGTTCGTCCACCAGCGTGGTGTTCTGCTGCGTCGCGCGGTCCAGCTCGTTCATCGCGTTGTTCACGACGCCGACGCCGGCCGCCTGCTCCTGGGCCGAGTGCGAGATCTCCTCGATCAGCTGGCCCATGTTGTTGACCTCGTCGACGACCGAGCGGATGGTCGCGCCGGCGTTGTTGACCAGGGCGGTGCCGTTCTCGACCTTGACGGACGATTCCTGGATCAGCACCTTGATCTCCTTGGCGGCCTGCGCCGAGCGCGAGGCCAGCGCCCGCACTTCCGACGCCACCACCGCGAAGCCCTTGCCGTGCTCGCCGGCACGGGCCGCTTCCACGGCGGCGTTCAGCGCCAGGATGTTGGTCTGGAAGGCGATGCCGTCGATGACGCCGATGATGTCGCCGATCTTGCGCGAGCTCGCGCTGATCTCTTCCATCGTCGACACGACCTGGCTCACCACGGTGCCGCCGGCCGAGGCCGACTGGCGCGCCTTGGTCGCGATGCTCGCGGCCTTGCGGGTCAGTTCGCTGGCGCCGTTCAGGTTGGAAGCGATCTGCTCGACCGACGCGGCGGTGTTCTGCAGGCTCTCGGCGGAACGCGCGGTGCGGTCCGACAGATCGACGTTGCTGCCGGCGATCTCGTTGGAGTTCTGGGCCACTTCGCCGGCCGCCGAGCTGACGCTGGCGACGACGCCGGACAGCGCGGTCTGCATGTCGCGCATGGCGTGCAGCATCTGCGCCAGTTCGTCGGAGCCTTCGACCTCGATGTGCTGCGACAGGTCGCCGGAGCTGATCGCCTGGGCGGCGTCCTTGGCCTTGCGGGCCGGCACGATGATCGAGCGGGCGATCGTCAGGCCGCCCACGCTGCCGATGACCACGGCGATCACCACCAGGATGCCGGTGATGACGATCGACTGGTTGGCCAGCTTGGCGCCGCCTTCGGCGAGGTCGCGGCCGTTGGCGAACTGCAGGTCGACGAGGCTCTTCAGCGTGTCCTGGTAGTCCTTCTGCGCGGGACGCACGTCCTTGATCAGCGCTTCGCGGGCTTCGTCGGGGCTGCCGTCCTGCTGGACCTTCAGGAACTTCGACACCGCGTCGACGAACTTGGTCTGGGCATCGCGCACCTTGGCGGCGAGTTCCTTGTCCTTGGCGTCGGAGACCTTGCCGTCGAGTTCGGTCAGCTGCTTCTGGCCGTCTTCGAGGGCAGCGGCGATGTCGGCCTTCTGGCGCTTGATCGCGTTGGCGGTGTCCAGCAGCAGCAGGTCGCGCGAGGCGCGGGCGATGACGTTGACGTCGCTCTCCAGCGCGTTGGCCAGCGCGATCTTCACCAGGCTGGAATTGGCCGTCGTGCTCAGGTCATGGGACAGGCGGCTGGCGTTGTGGGCGCCGAAGGCGCCGATCACGACCAGCAGCAGGATCAGCAGCGCGTAGCTCAGCGTCAGGCGCTGGCCGATACGCAGGCGGGACAGAAACGACATCGATTCCCTCGCAACGATTGAGTTGTTTGAATGACCGACCGCGGCGAGCTTCGAGCGCTCGTGGCGCCGCCGTGCGGACCGACCATCGGCTTCGGCGCGATCATCGTTGGACTTGATTCAGGGAATCCATGGCCTGTTCGAGGCCCCGTGAATTCTGACGCGTCACTTGCAACTGAATGAAAACGGCCGTCCGAACCACTTGGTAGAAGCCCTAATGAGCCGCTCGGCGGGGTTTCATGATTCCTGCATATTCCTGCGCAGGACGTCGGCGCGGAGCACGTACCCGCGCAGTAACCGCGGGCGTCCGGGTCCGGCAAGGGTCAGGCCTTGCCTGACGTCGGCGGCGGCGCCTCGGGCATCGATGCGGCGTCCGTGTCGAGGACCTCGACACGATTGCGCCCGCCCTCCTTCGCCCGGTACATCGCCGCGTCCGCGCGACGCAGCACGTCCTCGATGCCCGGATCGCTGTCGCGCAGCACGGTGACGCCGATGCTGACGGTGTACGCGACCGACGCCGCGCCGCCATCCTTCGGGTCGATCGCCACCGGCGTGGCCGCGATGCGCTCGCGCAGCCGTTCCGCGAAACGGCGAGCGCCGGGCAGGTCCGTGTGGGCGAGCCCGATGACGAATTCCTCTCCGCCGAAACGCCCGGGCAGATCCACGTCGCGCGAGGATGCCTTCAGCACCTGCGCCAACGAACGGATCACTGCGTCCCCGGCCGCGTGGCCGTGACGATCGTTGACCTGCTTGAAGTGGTCGATATCGAGCATGAGCAGCGCGGACGGCGTCCGGTAGCGCCGCACCGTGCGCAGCAAGGCGCGCAGGCCCTCCTCCGTCGCCATGCGGTTGGCCAGGCCGGTGAGCCCGTCGGTGCGCGAGCGCTGCTCCAGTTCCGCGTTCACCCGCGCCAGTTGCGTCACGAGCGCCTCGGTCGAGCGCAGCCAGCGAGAGAGCGCCTGGTAGCCGAACTGGGCGACGAACAGCACGATCAGCGTGAAGACCCAGAAGAACACCCAGGCCGTGCTGAGCATGACTCGGGAGGCTTCATCCAGCTTCGCCCAATCGTGGCTGCCCAGCGCGGTCCGGAGCTGCAGCGAGCCCAGCCCGAGACTGACCAGGCCGTAGCCCTGCACCGCCAGCACGATCGAGAACAGCAGGCCCAGGCCCATCGCCCGCCGGCCGGTGGGTGGCGGCGTGAATAGCACCGGCCGCGCCGCGATCCACCGTGACAGGCGGGGCCAGGTCAGCGCCATCAAGGGTCCGCCGAGCAGGACGCTCTGCAGGAACGCGCCCAGCCACCAGCCTTGCCAGATCGGCAGCTGGCGATGCGCGGGGAGGTCGTGGCTGAAGTTCCAGATCAGCGCGCCCGAGGAGCTGAACACCGCCGCGACGAAGCACAGCGGCACGAAGAACAGCCAGGCGCGCAGGCTGCCCAGCCCGCGCGGGGCGTCGACGGCACGGTAGCCCAGCGCCAGCACGCCCAGCCCCAGCGGGTTGGCGCAGGCGAACAGTGCCGCCCAGGGCGTCGTCATGCCGGCGGCCAGCGCCAGGACGAAAGTCGCCAGCCAGGCCGGCACGGCCCCCCACCGCCAGCCGAAGCACAGCGTCCACCACAGGCACAACGGAACCGGGGGATAGAAGGTCAGGAACGCGTTGGCGCCGCCGAGGTCGACCGGGATGCCGGACCAGCCTTCGCGGATCGTGACGAGTCCGAGCACGACGCACGCGGCGATCGTCGCGAGCCAGCCGCCGAGCAGCCACGCGCGCTCCGCCGTACGCCCCTCGCGCCACAGCGCCCGGACAGACAGGCTGCCCGGCGTCTGGGGTACCAGCTCTGCGGGGCGCTGCGGCGCATCCATTCAGGCCGCCGGGGGAGACGGATCGGACGGAGGCTCCGGTCTGGGACGCGCGCCGAAGATCGCCGAGCCGACGCGCACCATCGTGGCGCCCTCGAGGATCGCGGCGTCCATATCGGCGCTCATGCCCATGCTGAGCGTGTCCAGGCCCAGGCCGAGGGCCCGGTTCAACGTGGCCATCAACCCGGCGAGCGCGCGGTGCGGCCGGCGCTGATCCTCCAGCGTGGCCGCCGGCTCGGGGATGGCCATCAACCCCCGCAGCCGCAGCGCCGGCAGCGCGGCAACGGCCCGGGCCACGTCGGCGACTTCCGCCGGCGCCAGGCCGCTCTTGCTGTCCTCGCCGCTGATGTTGACCTGCAGGCAGACGTTCAGGGGCGGCAGGTCCTTGGGCCGCTGTTCCGCCAGCCGCTGGGCGATCTTGAGGCGGTCCACGCCATGCACCCAGTCGAAGCGCTCGGCCACGACGCGGGTCTTGTTGCTCTGCAGCGGGCCGATCAGGTGCCATTCGACCTGTCCGCGCAGATCGGCCAGGGCGTCGATCTTGTCGACGCCCTCCTGGACGTAGTTCTCGCCGAAGCGGCGCTCCCCCGCCTCGAAGGCCTCTCTCACATCCGGGGCCGGGAAAGTCTTTGTTACCACCAGCAGCGTGACGCTGTCGACAGGCCGCGACGCCTGCTGGCAAGCCCTCTCAATGCGGCCATGGAGCTGTTGTATGTTCTCGGAGATCGTCGCCATAATCGCCCACGCTTTTCCTCATCCCATGGACATCACCCAACTGCTGGCATTCTCGGTCAAGAACAAGGCCTCCGACCTTCACTTGTCCGCCGGGCTGCCCCCCATGATCCGCGTCCATGGCGACGTGCGCCGCATCAACGTCGAAGCGCTCGAGCACCGACAGGTGCACGACATGGTCTACGACATCATGAGCGACGCCCAGCGCAAGGCCTACGAGGAGACGCTGGAAGTCGACTTCTCGTTCGAGATCCAGGGCCTGGCGCGCTTCCGCGTCAACGCGTTCAACCACAACCGCGGCGCCGGGGCGGTGTTCCGGACGATTCCGAGCAAGATCCTGACGCTCGAGCAGCTGAACTGCCCGAAGGTGTTCACCGAGCTGGCGATGAAGCCCCGCGGCATGGTGCTGGTGACGGGACCGACCGGTTCGGGCAAGAGCACGACGCTGGCCGCGATGGTCAACCACCTCAACGAGAACGAGTACGGCCACATCCTGACCGTCGAGGACCCGATCGAATTCGTCCACGAATCCAAGAAGTGCCTGGTCAACCAGCGCGAGGTGGGTCCGCAGACGCTGAGCTTCTCCAACGCGCTGCGCTCGGCGCTGCGCGAGGACCCGGACTGCATCCTGGTCGGCGAAATGCGCGACCTGGAAACCATCCGCCTGGCGCTGACCGCCGCGGAAACGGGCCACCTGGTCTTCGGCACGTTGCACACGTCGTCGGCCGCCAAGACGGTGGACCGGATCGTCGACGTCTTCCCCGCCGCCGAGAAGGACATGGTCCGCGCCATGCTGTCCGAATCGCTGCAGGCGGTGATCTCGCAGACGCTGTGCAAGACCAAGGACGGCAACGGCCGGGTCGCGGCGCACGAGATCATGCTGGGCACCTCGGCGATCCGGAACCTGATCCGGGAGAACAAGGTCGCGCAGATGTACTCGTCGATCCAGACGGGCAACAACCTGGGCATGCAGACGCTGGACCAGAACCTCACCGACTTGGTCCGCCGCAACATCATCTCGCCGGCCGAGGCTCGCGCGAAGGCCAAGATGCCTGAGAACTTCCCGGGCTGAGCGGGCCGGCCGCCACCACAACGACAAATCGACCGGGTGCGGGCGGGTGACCGCCACGCCCCGGCACACAGGACAGGACGCCGCCATGGAACGCGATCAGGCCACCAAGTTCATCAACGACCTGCTTCGCCTGATGGTGTCGCGCAAGGGCTCCGACCTGTTCCTGACGGCGGAGTTCCCGCCGGCGGTCAAGGTCGACGGCAAGGTGACCAAGGTGTCGCCGCAACCGCTGACCGGCCAGCACACGCTGCAGCTGGCGCGGGCCATCATGAACGACAAGCAGGCCGCCGATTTCGAACGCACCAAGGAGTGCAACTTCGCGATCTCGCCGCAAGGCATCGGCCGCTTCCGCGTCAACGCCTACATCCAGCAGGGCCACGTGGCGCTGGTGCTGCGGACGATCCCGCAGACGCTGCCAACCGTCGAGTCGCTGGAACTGCCGCACATCCTCAAGGACGTGGTGCAGACCAAGCGCGGCCTGGTGATCCTGGTGGGCGCGACCGGTTCGGGCAAGAGCACCTCGCTGGCGGCGATGGTGGACCACCGCAACCAGACGACCTACGGCCACATCATCACGATCGAGGACCCGGTCGAGTTCGTGCACCCGCACAAGAACTGCATCGTCAGCCAGCGCGAGGTCGGCCTCGACACCGAAGGCTGGGAGCAGGCGCTGAAGAACACGCTGCGCCAGGCGCCGGACGTGATCCTGATGGGCGAGATCCGCGACCGCGAGACGATGGAGCACGCGGTGGCCTTCGCTGAAACGGGTCACCTGTGCATGGCCACGCTGCACGCCAACAGCGCCAACCAGGCGCTGGACCGGATCATCAACTTCTTCCCGGAAGAGCGGCGCGCGCAGCTGCTGATGGACCTGTCGCTCAACCTGAAGGCGCTGGTGTCGCAGCGGCTGCTGCCGCGCCAGGAAGGCAAGGGCCGGGTCGCCGCGGTCGAGATCCTGCTGAACACGCCGCTGATCAGCGACCTGATCTTCAAGGGTGAGGTGGGCGAGATCAAGGAGATCATGAAGCGCTCGCGCGAGCTCGGCATGCAGACCTTCGACCAGGCGCTGTTCGATCTCTACGAGATGGGCAAGGTGACCTACGAGGACGCGCTGCGCAACGCCGACTCCGTGAACGACCTGCGCCTGCAGATCAAGCTCAACAGCGAGCGGGCGCGCAGCGGCGATCTGTCGTCGGGCACCGAGCATCTGACCATCGTCTGAAGCGTTCCGAGCCCGATGGAAGGGCCACAATCACGCGGTCTTCAACACCCCGTGACAGGTCCTTCCATGAGCAGCATCGGCCAGCGTTCGTACGAATCGACTCCGTCCCTCCGCGTGTCCTTCCTGGGACTCGGCGTGATGGGCTTCCCGATGGCAGGCCATCTGGCCAAGGCCGGCCAGCAGGTCACGGTCTACAACCGGTCGCCCGCGAAGGCGCAAGCCTGGACCTCCGAGTTCGGCGGCCAATCCGCCGCGACGCCGCGTGAAGCAGCCAAGGACGCGGACATCGTCTTCTGCTGCGTCGGCAATGACGCCGACCTGCGCTCGGTCGTGCTGGGCCCCGACGGCGCCTTCGCCGGCATGAAGCCCGGCACGGTCTTCGTCGACCACACGACCGCCTCGGCCGAGGTCGCCCGCGAGCTCTTCGCCGAAGCAGGGAAGCTCGGCCTCCACTTCATCGACGCCCCCGTCTCCGGTGGACAGGCCGGCGCGGTCAACGGCGCGCTGACCGTCATGTGTGGCGGCGATGAGGCCGTGTTCGACAAGATCCGCCCCTACGCGATCCACTTCGCCAAGGCGGTCACCCGCGTCGGCGACGCCGGCGCCGGACAGCTCGCCAAGATGGTCAACCAGATCTGCATCGCCGGCATCGTCCAGGGACTGTCGGAAGCCATCGCCTTCGGACAGAAGAGCGGCCTGCCCATGCCGCTGGTGCTCGACGTCATCGGCAAGGGCGCCGCGCAGAGCTGGCAGATGGACAACCGCGGCAAGACCATGGTCGAAGACAAGTTCGACTTCGGCTTCGCCGTGGACTGGATGCGCAAGGACCTCGGACTGGTGCTCGACGAAGCCCGCCGCAATGGCGCCCGGTTGCCGCTGACGGCGCTGGTCGACCAGTTCTATGCGGATGTGCAGGAGATGGGCGGGAACCGGTTCGATACGTCGAGCTTGATCAAGCGCCTGCGCTGATCGCCAGGACGCTGTCGGTCGGCACGCCAAGCGCGGGCTCTCCACGACGCAAGGGGCATCCCTCCGGGAACCCCTCGCATCATTCCGGCCCCACCATCACTGGCTGACCACGGCTCCGCTCGACACCCCGCCGCCCAGCACCTTGTAGAGCTGGACCTGGTTCTGCAGTTGCGCGAGGCGCACCTGCAGCGCCGCCTGTTGAGCAGCGAAGGTCGCGCGTTGCGCGTCCAGCAGATCCAGGCTCGACGCCGCACCGTTGCGGAAGCTCAGGTCGACCAGCTCCAGACGGGTCGCTTCCGCGGCCGCCTGCGCATCCTGCGCGCGCAGTTGCTCGTCGAGCGTCGCGCGGCCGGCCAAGGCATCGGCCACTTCGCGGAACGCCGTCTGCACGACCTTCTCGTACTGGGCGACCGCGATCTCGCGGTTGGCCTTGGCCGCATCGACGTTGTTGCGCACGCGCCCCGCGTCGAAGATCGGCATCAGCGCCGAACCCGCGATGCTCCACGCGCTCTGGCTGAACAGGTCACGCAATGCGCTGCTCGCCGTGCCCACGCTGCTCGTCAGCGTGATGCTCGGGAAGTAGGCCGCCCGCGCAACGCCGATGTTGGCTTCGGCCGCCACCAGCTGCTGCTCCGCCTGGACCACGTCAGGCCGGCCCACCAGCACCTGCGACGGCATGCCCGCCAGCAGCGCACCCATGGTCTGGTCGCTCAGCGGCCTGGACTGCGGCAGCGAATCCGGCACCCCCTGCCCCACCAGCAGCGTCAACGCGTTCAGGTCCTGCTGGCGCGTGCGCTCGGCCTGGGCCAAGGTGGCACGCGCCGATTCGTACGACGACTTCGCCGTGCTCAGGTCGAGGTTGGACGCGGCACCGTTGTCGAACTTCAGCTGCATCAGCTTCAGGCTGTCCTCGCGCGTCGACAGCGTCTGGCGCGTCAGCGCCAGCAGCTCCTCGTCGGCCTGCACCGCCAGGTAGGCCGACGCGACGCCGGCCACCAGGCTGATCTGCGCCGACCGCGCCGCCTCGCCCGTTGCCAGGTACTGCGCGAAGGACGCGGCACTCTGGTTCTTGACGCGGCTGAACAGGTCGATCTCGTACGAGGTGATCTGCAGACCCGCCTGGTAGGCGTTGACGATGCGGCTGTCGCCGTTGGACGTGGTCTGCGGGCCGCGCGACGCCGAGAGCCCGGCGTTGACCGTCGGCCAGCGGCTCGCCGCCGTGACGTTGGCCTGCGCCCGTGCGACGTCGACGTTCAGCAGCGCGATGCGCAGGTCGCGGTTGTTCTTCAACGCGAGGTCGATCAACTGCTTGAGCCGCTCGTCACGGAAGAACTGCTGCCATTGCAGCTCGGTCGCCGCCTTGGCGTCGGTCGACTCGGCGCCCGGGCCTTGCGGCCACTGCGGCGCCACCGGCGCGTCCGGACGCTTGTGGTCCGGCGCGAGGTTCACGCAGCCGGTCAGCAGCGCCACGGTCGCGGCCGCGGCGGCCATCACGGAAAGTTTGCTCTTCATCATGCTCAGACTCCGTCCGCGTTCTTGGCGGCCGCGATGGCCTTGGTCGGATCCGGACCGTCCAGTTCGTGGGCGTACAGCTTGTTCTGGCGGTCGCTGCCCTTGAAGAAGCGGCGCACGACCAGGAAGAACACCGGCACGAACACCACCGCCAGCAAGGTCGCGGTGACCATGCCCGACAGCACGCCGGTGCCGATGGCGCGCTGGCTCGCCGAGCCCGCGCCGCTCGCGAAGAACAGCGGCGTGACGCCCAGGATGAAGGCCAGCGAGGTCATGATGATCGGACGGAAGCGCAGGTGCGCCGCCTCGAGGATCGACTCGACCAGCCCCTTGCCCTGCGCCTGCAGGTCCTTCGCGAACTCGATGATCAGGATCGCGTTCTTCGCCGAGAGGCCGATGATCGTGATCAGGCCGACCTTGAAGTACACGTCGTTGGGCATCTCCCGGAAGGTGGCGCCCAGCAGCGCGCCCAGCAGACCGAGCGGCACCACCAGCATCACCGACAGCGGGATCGACCAGCTCTCATACAGCGCCGCCAGGCAGAGGAACACCGCCAGCAGCGAGAACGCCAGCAGGATGCCGGCCTGCGAGCCCGACAGCTGTTCCTCGCGCGACAGGCCCGTCCACTCGTACCCGATGCCGGGCGGGAGCTTGGCGATCATGGACTCGAGTTCCTTCATCGCCTGACCCGTCGAGGCGCCGGCCGCCGCGTCGCCGGCCAGGCGCATCGCCGGATAGCCGTTGTAGCGGGTGGCCTGCATCTGGCCGGTGATCCAGTGGCTCGACGCGAAGGCCGACAGCGGGACGTTGGCGCCCTGCGCGTTGGTCACGTTGATGGACAGCACGTCTTCCGGCGTCATGCGCTTGGGCGCATCGGCCTGCACCACGACACGCTGCATGCGGCCGCTGCTCGGGAAGTCGTTGACGTAGGTCGAGCCCAGCTGGATGCCCAGCGTGCGCGCGATCGTGTCGTAACCGATGCCCAGCGCCTGCGCCTTCTCGCGGTCGATGTCGATCTGCAGCTGCGGCGCGTCTTCCAGGCCGTCCGGCCGCATGCCGGTGATCAGCTGGCTCTTCTGCGCCATGCCCATCAGCTGGTTGCGCGCGTTGAGCAGCGCCTCGTGGCCGAGGCCGCCGCGGTCCTGCAGGCGCAGCGCGAAGCCGGTGGCCGTGCCCAGTTCCGGGATCGGGGGCGGCGACAGCGGGAAGATGAACGCGTCGCGCACGCCCACCATCATCGCGCCCATCACGCGGCCGGCCAGCGCCTGCGCGCTGTGCTCCTTGCCGCCGCGCTCCTCCCACGGCTTCAGCGGCACGAACACCAGCGCGGCGTTCTGGCCCTGGCCCGAGAAGGAGAAGCCGATCACGCCGATCGTGTCGGCCACTTCCGGCTGCTTGTGCAGGAAGCTCTCGACGGCGGCGACGGCCTGCTCGGTCCGGTTGGACGTCGCGCCCGGCGGCAGCTGCACGTTGACGATCAGGTAACCCTGGTCTTCGTTGGGCAGGAACGAGGTCGGCATGCGGATGTACAGCCAGCCGACGACGGCCACGATCGCGGCGAACGCCACCATCATGATGCCGCCGCGCTTGAGCAGCCTGGACACCCAGCCTTCGTAGCCCTTGGCGGTGCGGGAGAAGCCGCGGTTGAACCAGCCGAAGAAGCCGCGCTTCTCGTGGTGGTGGCCGGCCTCGACCGGCTTGAGCAGCGTGGCGCACAAGGCCGGCGTCAGCGACAGCGCCATCAGCGCCGACAGCGCCATCGACGCCACCATCGCCAGCGAGAACTGGCGGTAGATGTTGCCCACCGAGCCCGAGAAGAACGCCATCGGCACGAACACCGCGATCAGCACCGTGGTGATGCCGATGATGGCGCCGGAGATCTGGCCCATCGCCTTCTTCGTCGCTTCACGGGGCGACAGGCCCTCCTCGCTCATGATGCGCTCGACGTTCTCGACGACGACGATCGCATCGTCGACCAGGATGCCGATCGCGAGCACCATGCCGAACAAGGTCAGCACGTTGATCGAGAAGCCCAGCGACAGCATCACCCCGAAGGTGCCGAGCAGCGCCACCGGCACCACCAGCGTGGGGATCAGCGTGTAGCGCCAGTCCTGCAGGAACAGGTACATCACCAGGAACACCAGCACGATCGCCTCGATCAGGGTCTCGACCACCTGGGAGATCGAGATCTTCACGAACTTCGACGAGTCGTACGGGACCGTGTAGACGACCCCGGCGGGGAAGAACTTCTGCAGCTCCTCCATCCGCTTCTTGATCGCGTTGGCGGTGCCCAGCGCATTGCCGGTGGGCGACAGCTGCACGCCGATGCCGGTCGAGGGCTGGCCGTTCAGGCGCGTGTAGGTGGCGTAGCTCTGGCCGCCCAGCTCGATGCGGGCGACGTCCTTCAGCAGCACCTTGGAGCCGTCGGTGTTGGCGCGCAGCACGATCTTCTCGAACTGCGCCTTGTCCTCGAGCTGACCCTTCACGACGATGGTCGCGGACATGGTCTGGCTGGAGGTGTTCGGGCGGTCGCCCAGCACGCCGGCCGGCACCAGCGCGTTCTGCGCGCCGACGGCCGCGCTCACCTCGGCGGGGCTGAGGTTGTACGACTGCATCTTGGCCGGATCCAGCCAGATGCGCATCGCGCGCTCGGACCCGAACAGCTGGGCCTGGCCGACGCCGGGGATGCGCTGGATTTCAGGAACGATGTTGCGGGCGGCGTAGTCGCCCAGCGCGATCGGGTCCATCGAGCCGTCCTTGGACGCCATCGTCACGAACAGCAGGAAGTTCGAACGCGACTTGTCGACGCGCACGCCCTGCTGCGTGACCGCCGCCGGCAGGCGCGGCGTGGCGCGCGAGAGGCGATTCTGGATCTCGACCTGCGCCAGGTCGATGTTGGTGCCCGATTCGAAAGTGACCGTGATCGAGCCGGTGCCGTTGGCCTGGCTGATCGATTCCATGTAGGCCAGTCCGGGCGCGCCGTTGAGCTCCTGCTCGATGACGGAAACGACCGCCTCGTCCAGCGTCTTGGCCGAGGCGCCGGGATACGCCACCGAGATCACCAGCGAGGGCGGCGCCACGGTCGGGTACTGCGCCACCGGCAGCTGGGTGATCGCCACCCCGCCGAAGACCAGGATGAACAAGGCGATCACCCACGCGAAGATGGGGCGATCAATGAAGAAACGTGCCATGTCTTGGATCCTTCCTGAGCGTCAGGCGCTCAGCGGCTCGCCGCGGCCGAGGCCGCGGGCGCTGCGCCGGAAGCGGCGCTGGCCGGGTTGAACGGCACCGGATTGACCGGCGCGCCCGGCACGAACATCTTCTGGAAGCCGTCGGCGATGACCTTCTCGCCGGCCTTCAGGCCGTCGAGCACCACCCACTGGTTGCCGATGGCATTGCCGATCTTGACCTTGCGCGGCGCGGGCTTGTTGTCGGGTCCGACCACCAGCACGGTGTCGCCGGTCGAGCCGCGCGTCACCGCCTGCTGCGGCAGCAGGATCGCCGACGGCAGCTCCGCCTGCGCCACGCGCACGCGGACGTACTGGCCGGGCAGCAGGGCGCTGTCGGGGTTCGGCACTTCGGCGCGCAGCGTGACCTGGCCCGAGGTCGGATCGACCGTCAGGTCCGTGAACAGCAGCTTGCCGGTTCGCGGGAGCACGGTGCCGTCGTCGCCGACGATCTCCACCTGTGCGGCGTTCGTGCCCGCGCTGCGGAGCTGGCCGGCCGCCAGCGCGCGGCGCATCGCCTGCACCTCGTTGGCCGACTGCGTGAAGTTCACGTAGACGCTGCTGACCTGCTGGATCAGCGCGAGCTGCGTGGCGTCCGACGCGCCGACCAGCGCGCCTTCCGTCACCAGCGCGCGGCCGATGCGGCCGGCGATCGGAGCGTAGACATGGGCGTAGTCCAGGCTCAGCTTGGCCGTCACCGCGGCCGCCTTGGCGGCGGCCACGTCGGCCGCGGCGGCCTTGGCGGTCGCGACCGAGGTGATGTATTCCTGCTGGCTGATCGCCTTCGCGTCGGCCAGCGGCTTGTTGCGCGCGGCCTGCGCGGCGGCCTGGGCTTCATTGGCCTGCGCCTTGGCCACGTTGGCGTTGGCGCTGTCGAGCTGCGCCTGGTACGGCGCCGGATCGATCAGGAACAGTGCCTGACCGGCCTTCACTTCGGAGCCTTCGGTGAACAGGCGCTTGAGGATCACGCCATTGACCCGGGCGCGGACCTGGGCGGTGCGCAGTGCCTCGACGCGGCCCGGCAACTCGGTCTGCAGCGCCACCGCCTGCTGACCCACCGTCACCACGCCGACGTTGGCCGGCGGCATGCCGCCGCCCGGCGCACCGGCGGCCTTTTCGTCCTTGCCGCACGCGGTCAGCACGGCCGCGATCGAAATCACCAGCGGCAGCAGATACAGCATGCGTGCGCCGGCCTTCAGGACCGGGCGCTCCGACCCCGGCGTTGCTCTTGTCAGAGGGGTAGAGATCACGATGGGATTCCTCTCGAAGTACAGATTCGCAGATTCAGATGGTCGGCCCGGCTCGAACAGCCGGGCGGACGGGGCAAACCGCGGCCCTACCGCCACGACGTACGGCATCGGTACGGTTCGACCAAAGTGGCGCAGTATATACATACATTCATGCATGTATGTTTCTGCCATGTGCTCCTACAATCGGAACATGGCTCGTCGAACCAAACAGGAAGCCCAGGAAACCCGCGCCCGTCTGCTCGACGCCGCGGAACAGCTTTTCCATGAGCGCGGCGTCTCCCGCACTTCGCTGCAGGACATCGCGCAGGCCGCCGGCGTGACCCGCGGGGCCGTGTACTGGCACTTCGAGGACAAGGTCCAGCTCTTCAACGCGATGATGGAACGCGCCACCATGCCGTTGGAGGAAGACTTCGAGGCGTCGGTGTCCCCCGGACCGGACCGTCCATTGGACGATCTGCGGCTGAGATTGATGAACGTCATGCACTGCGCGGCGTTCAATGCCCGCACCCGCCGCGCCTTCGAGATCGCCAACCTGCGTGTCGAGTTCGTCGGCGAGATGGCGTCGATCCGCGGCCGCAAGGTCGCCGCCCACCGGGAGTGGACCGCCCACAACCGGGAAGCCTTCGAGCGCGCCAAGGCGCTCGGCCAACTGCCCCAGGACGTCGATGCCCACCAGGCCGCCATCGGGCTGATGGCGCTGATCGGCGGGCTGCTGCATCACTGGATCCTGGATCCGGAGGCCTTCGACCTGATCGTGGTCGGCCAGGCCCGGCTGGAGCATTACCTGTCCTCGCTGACGGTCGTGGTGCCGAACCGCTTCCCGCCGCTGACCGCCGCCGAGCGTGGCGCGCTGGGCCGGCAGCCGGTCTGCCACGCGAGCCGCGGCCACGACCTGCCCGGTCACGGCCACGCGGCCGACGATGCGGAACATGGCGGCGCCGATGGCGTCCGGCGTACCGCCGACCCCGCCACGCCTCGAGACTGACGCCTATTCCGTTGGAAAGCCCTGCATTTATGCAGGCTGCCCTGGGGAGAACCCCAGTCAGCGGCGACAATACCCGGTTGCCCACGCCCGAGCCGCCGCCGTGTCCATCGCACCTCCGCCCACCCGTCCACTGTCCGATCTGAAGAAGACCGGCCAGAAGGCGCTGACCTCGTACCGCCCGTTCTGGGCGAAACGGTTCGGCCCCGCCCCCTTCCTGCCGATGTCGCGGGAGGAGATGACGCAACTGGGCTGGGACAGCTGCGACATCATCATCGTCAGCGGCGACGCCTACGTGGACCACCCGAGCTTCGGCATGGCGGTCATCGGACGGACGCTGGAGGCGCAGGGCTTCCGCGTCGGGATCATCGCGCAGCCGGACTGGCACTCGCCGGACGCGTTCCGGGCCCTGGGCAAGCCCAACCTGTTCTTCGGCGTGGCGGCCGGGAACATGGATTCGATGATCAACCATTACACGGCGGACCGGAAGATCCGCTCGGACGACGTCTACACGCCGGGCGGCGGCGCCGGCAAGCGGCCCGACCGCGCGACGCTGGTCTACACGCAGCGCTGCAAGGAGGCGTTCAAGGACGTCCCCGTGATCATCGGCGGCATCGAGGCCTCGCTGCGCCGCATCGCGCATTACGACTACTGGCAGGACAAGGTCCGGCGCTCGATCCTGGTGGACTCGAAGGCCGACCTGCTGGTCTACGGCAACGCCGAGCGCGCGATCATCGAGATCGCGCACCGCCTGTCGCAGAAGAAGCCGATCGAGTCGATCACCGACGTGCGCGGCACCGCGTTCATGCGCAAGCCGGACGAGGTCTCGCTGGACGGCTGGTTCGAGATCGATTCGACCGACGTCGACGCTCCCGGCAAGATCGACGCGCTGCTGAGTCCCTACATGACGACCGAGGAAGCGGCCGCCGATCAAGGCACCGATTGCTCGAAGCAGCAGGAACAGGCCCAGGCCGCCGGCGCTCCCGGCGCCCCGGCGACGGGTGCTGCGCCTCAGCCGGGCATGCCCGAGATCAAGCCGATCAAGATCATCCGCCAGACGCTGTCGAAGACCGACGGCCGCGCGCTGGTCACGCCGCGCGACCGCACCGTGATCCGGCTGCCGGCCTACGAGCAGGTCAAGAGCGATCCGGTCCTCTACGCCCACGCCAACCGCGTGCTGCACCTGGAGACCAATCCCGGCAACGCGCGCGCGCTGGTGCAGCGGCATTCGTCGGGCGGCGTCGACCGTGACGTCTGGCTGAATCCGCCGCCGATCCCGCTGACGACGGTCGAGATGGACCACGTCTTCGACCTGCCCTACGCCCGCAGCCCGCATCCGGTCTACGCCGACGAGAACGGCAGCCACGACCACGCCACCAAGATCCCGGCGTGGGAAATGATCCGTTTCTCGGTGAACATCATGCGCGGCTGCTTCGGCGGCTGCACCTTCTGCTCGATCACCGAGCACGAGGGGCGCGTGATCCAGAGCCGCAGCGAGGACTCGGTGATCCGCGAGATCGAGGACATCCGCGACAAGGTCAAGGGCTTCACCGGGATCATCTCGGACCTCGGCGGCCCGACCGCCAACATGTGGCACATCGGCTGCAAGAGCCCCGAGATCGAGGCCGCCTGCCGCAAGCCCAGCTGCGTCTATCCGGGCATCTGCCCGAACCTGCACACCGACCACGGTCCGCTGATCAAGCTGTACCGGCGCGCCCGCGCGCTGCGCGGCGTGAAGAAGATCCTGATCGGCTCGGGCCTGCGCTACGACCTGGCCATCGAGTCGCCGGAGTACATCCAGGAACTGGTGACCCACCACGTCGGCGGCTACCTGAAGATCGCGCCGGAGCACACCGAGGGTGGTCCGCTCTCGAAGATGATGAAGCCCGGCATCGGCACCTACGACCGCTTCAAGCAGCTGTTCGAGCAGGCCAGTGCGGCGGCGGGCAAGAAGCAGTTCCTCATCCCCTACTTCATCGCGGCCCACCCGGGCACGGCCGACGAGGACATGATGAACCTGGCCCTCTGGCTCAAGCGCAACGGCTTCCGCGCGGACCAGGTGCAGACCTTCTATCCGAGCCCGATGGCCACGGCCACGGCGATGTACCACTCGGGCAAGAACCCGCTGAAGAAGGTGACGCGCGACAGCGAGCCGGTCGACATCGTCAAGGGCGAGCGCCGTCGGCGCCTGCACAAGGCCTTCCTGCGTTACCACGACCCCAACAACTGGCCGCTGCTGCGCGAGACACTCAAGGACATGGGCCGCGCCGACCTGATCGGCAACGGCAAGCACCACCTGATCCCGACCTTCCAGCCGGCGACCGACGGCGGCTACGAATCGGCACGGCGCAAGAACTCGACGCAGGCCGGCCAGAAGGTCGCGCCCAACAAGCCGCGCTCGGGCCAGATCCTGACCCAGCACACCGGCTTGCCGCCGCGCGAGACTGGCGCGGCGCGGACCCCGCAGCGTTCGCCGGCCACGCCCTTCGTCAAGACGGGCGGCGGCGCGGCGCCGAAGGCGGGCGCGAAGGCCGGCGCAAAAGCCAGCGCAAAAGCGGGCACAAAAGCAGCGGGCGCCAAGCGCGGCCCGCGCTGAGGCAGCGGATCAGCAGTCGTCGGCGTCGGGCGACGTCGACGAGGTCGACGGCCCGGCCGGCGGCGCCGGCTTCACCCACTGCCACACCTTCCATCCCAGGCTGATCCACGCCCAGAGTCGGGCGATCCGTCCCGGCGGGCTGTCAGCCGCCTCCGGATCGTGCCGGCGGAACGTGCGCATCAGGCCCGCCAGGCCACCCGCCGCGGCGAGCGCCGCCACGGTCCGCCACAGTCGCGGCAGACTGCCGGCCAACCGATAGAGGGCATGACCGCGGTTGGCCCATCGCATCGGACCTTCCAGCCCCTGCACCTCGTGCCGCAGGCCGAGCCGCAACTCGGCGCTGCGCAGTTGCAGTTCGAGCTGCCGCAGCTGGAGCCGCTGACGTGCGTCGCCCCACATCACGGCCGCACTCCGCCGTCTGCCGGCCCGTCGTCGGGCTCGAGCGCCCGCCGGTCTCGTGCCAGTTCGGCGACGCTCGCCGCGAACGGCTTGCCCGCCGCGAGTTGCCGCTTCGCCCAGAACCAGCACCCCGCGGCGCCGATCAGGAATGCCGCGCCCAGCCCCGCCCCCACTGGCGCCCGCCACACGTCGGGCACCCACAGGAGCGCGGCGAACACCAGCATCAGCAAGGCGGCCACGCCAAGCAGCAAGGCCAGCAACAGCGCGGTCAGCGCGCCGAACAGACGCAGCAGCTCCGCCTGCAGTTCCACGCCCAGCAGTTCCAGCCGCACGCGGGCCAGTTCGAGCGCCCGATCGGCCACTCGCCGCAGCCGCTCCGTCAGCCCCGGATCGCGTGATTCCATCGATTGTTTCTCCTCTGTGTCCGTCCTCTCGGTGTGCCAAAGCTATCACTGAATCGGGGGAAACGAGGGCGTTCTTTGTCCGATCCGCCCGCAGGGCTTGGGCTACAGTGCGGTAACGCCTGGTTGCGCGGACCCCGCGCCGCCTGCCTGACAAGGTCCATTCAATGCCTGATCGCCAGCACACGCCGCACTCCGCCGTCGTCGAAGACGATGACCTGCTGCAGTTCCTGGATGACCACGAGCACGCGGCCGACGAGCCCGATGAGGCGCGCAAGCCCTGGCGGGTGCTCATCGTCGACGACGACACCGACGTCCACAAGGCCACCGAGCTCGCCATGCAGGGACTGCAGGTCGAGGGCCAGCCGTTGGCCTTCCTTCACGCCAAGTCCGCGGCCGAGGCCCGCTCGCTGCTGGGGCACGAACCCGACATCGCCGTCGTGCTGCTGGACGTCGTCATGGAGTCCGACGACGCCGGCCTGCAACTGGTGCGCCACATCCGCGAGGAGCTGCGCCAGCGCGCCGTGCGCATCGTGCTGCGCACCGGCCAGCCGGGCTACGCGCCCGAGATCGAGACGGTCCAGGCCTACGACATCAACGACTACAAGACCAAGTCGGAACTGACCCGCACCCGGCTCTACACGGTGCTGACCGCCGCGATCCGGTCGTACCGGCAGATCCGCGCGCTGGAGGCGAACCGGCAGGGCCTGGAGATGATCGTCGAGGCCAGCACCGAGCTCGGCCGCCAGCACGGCCTGCACCGCTTCGCCGAGGGCGTGGTCACGCAGCTGTGCGCGCTGCTGGGCACGCTGCCCGAGGGCCTGGTCTGCGTGCAGGCCCCCAAGCACCACAGCGGCGAGGTCAGCGAAGAAGCCCGCGTGATCGCGGCCGCCGGCCAGTACAGCTCGCTGATCAACCGCCCGCTGCATGCGGTGCCGGCCGGCAAGATCCGCGAACTGCTCTCGCGCTGCCTGTCGGTGGGCCACAACCTGTACGAGGACGGCTGCACCGTCTTGTTCTTCGGCCTGCCCAGCGGGCGTGCGATGGCGGCGCTGGTCGAGGTCCAGCGCGAGCTCGACGAGCTCGACCGCCAGCTGCTGCGCGCGTTCTGCTCCAACATCGCCGTCGGTTTCGAGAACGTCATGCTCTACACGCAGCTGACGGACCAGGCGTACAACGACCCGCTGCTGCAGCTGCCGAACCGCACCCGCTTCATCGAGCTGCTGGAGCACAACCTCAAGTCGCCCGAAGGCATCACGCTGGCGCTGATCGACCTGGACGACTTCGCCGATGTGAACGATGCCTTCGGTCACCGCTTCGGCGACCAGGTGCTGCAAGCCGTGTCGCAGCGGCTGGCACAGCGGCTCGGGTTCAACACGGCGATGGCGCGCATCTCGTCGAACGCCTTCGGCCTGCTGGGGCCGGACGACATGGTCAACGGCCAGCGCATCGGCAGCGTCTTCGACGATCCCTTCACCGTCTCCGGCGAGCGGCTGCAGCTGTCGGCGACGACCGGCCTGGTGCGCCTGGCCCAGTCGCGCGCCCTGGGGTCCGAACTGCTGCTGGACGCGCAGATCGCGCTCAAGCGCGCCAAGGCGGGCAACCGCGGCGCGTCGCAGTACTTCTCTCCGGAAATGGGCATCGATGCGCGCGAGCGCTTCAAGCTGCTCAAGGGGCTGCGCGCCAGCTTCGAGGAGCGGCGGCTGTTCGTCGTCTACCAGCCGCAGGTCGAGCTGGCCACGCACCGCGTGATCGGCGCCGAGGCGCTGCTGCGCTGGCGCACCGACGAAGGCCGCTTCGTGCCGCCCGACCAGTTCATCCCGTTGGCCGAGCAGTCGGGACTGATCGTCCCGATCGGCGAATTCGTGCTGAGGACCGCCTGCCGTCAGGTGCGCCAGTTGCGCGACGCCGGCTATTCGGAATTCCGCATCGCGGTGAATATCTCGCTGGCGCAGTTCCGCCATCCCGCCTTCATCGACACGGTCCGCCGCGCGCTGGCCGACGCTGACGTGCCCGGCGCCGCGCTGGAGCTGGAGATCACCGAATCGATGGCGATGGAAGAGGTCTCGGCCGTGCTGCGCGTGCTCGCGGAGATCCGCGGGACAGGCGCCTCGGTCGCGATCGACGACTTCGGGACCGGGTTCTCGTCGCTCAGCCAGTTGCGCCGGTTGGACGTCGAACGGCTCAAGATCGACCGCGCCTTCGTCCGCGAGGCGCAAAGCTCCGCCGCGGGCGCGACGATCGCGCAGATGGTGGTGAACCTGGGATGCAGCCTCGGCATGCGCGTCGTTGCCGAAGGCATCGAGACCGAGGAACAACGCCAGCATCTGCTGGCGCTGGGTTGCCATGAGGGTCAGGGCTGGCTTTTCGCCAAGCCCATGCCGGCGGACGAACTGGATCGCTGGCTGGCCGCGCCCAAGTCCTGGGAAACGGATCCGCCCGCGACGACCGCGGTGACGGTATTGGCGGCGCCTTGCGCGGCGCCAGCCAGCAGCGGCCGCTGAACGGCCACCCTGGAGCCGGCGGTCGTTGGACCGCGACGACTGACGGCGGTCGCCGATCGACGGCGGCGCGAGCGCCGTCGTCGATCGCCTTGCGGCTTACTTGCGGCTGAGCAGCAGCCCGATCAGCAGGCCGACACCGGCCGCCACGTCGATCGATTGCCACGGGTTGTCATGCACGTAGTCGTCGGTCGCCTTGCTGGCGGCCCTCGCGCGTTCGACCGCCACGGACTGGAACTCGCCCAGGCTGGACTTGGCGCGGTCCAGCGTCGACTGGACGCGGGCACGCAGCTCGGAGGCGCCGGCGCTCGTCTGGTCGGCCGTGGCGCGCAGCAGCGATTCGGCGTCGGTCACCACCTGGTGCAGGTCGGTCAGCAGGCGGTCGGAGGGAGAGGTCTTGGCCATGAGCGTTACTCCTTTTGGTCGGTTTGTGGGATCAGAAAGCGCATCGGCGCGGGACGGAGTCCGGTTGTACGTCTGTCGAGCAGTCCCCGGCAAGTCGCCCCGACGGGTGTCCGACCGCGGCGCGCGGTTTTGCCAATGCGCGGGCCATGCGCCCGCTTCCGGCAGATTTCGCTCCCGGTAGCCGCGCGCGAGAGAGGAAATCACCCCGGCGACCCGCCATCGTCGGCGCAAACGGTGTAGTGGCGCACCAGGAAATAACGCGCGCGGCGTTCGCCTTCGACGATCAAGACCTGACCCTCCAGCGCCTCCAGCTCCGGATCGCGGAAGGGATTGGCGCCGGCGCGGCGCAACGCGACGCGTTCGCCGCCGGCCACCGCGAGCAGCAAGGCCTGGCGCTCGCTCTTGCTGCCCGCGTCGACGCGCTCGCGGCACAGGCGGCCGCGCAGTTGCTCCGTGGGGGCGGGGGCGGTCGATTCGTCGAGGTCAGCGGGCATGCATGCGTCTCACGTGCAGGAGGCGGCCGTCCTGTTCGGTGGCGATCAGCGCCAGCAGCCGGCGATCGACCCAGCCCTTGTAGACGTGGATCGTTCGATGGCCCGGCGCGCCGGCGATGCGGTAGCTGATGGGAACGCAGTGGTCGGCGTCGATGCCGGACTCCTTGAGCATCGGCCGCACGGCGTCGGCGACGGCCTTGGCGGGCGCGGCGTCGGTGGACTGAAGACGGGGCAACGAACGCGCCAGGTTGCGCCCCTCGCGCTCGAGCCGCTCGCGCCGCAGGCCACGCACGCCGCGATCCTCGACCGAGGCGAAGGCCTTGCGGAACGCCTTCGTCCGCGACAGCGCATGCCCCGTCCCTGACACCGGCTGCAGCGACGGGTCGCCCAGCAGGTAGAACTGCCCGAGCGTCTTGAGGTCCATCGGATCGAGGTGGGTGCGCTCGCCGGCGAATTTCTGGCGAGCCTCCAGCAGGGCCCGCCCCAGCGAGGCGCCGGCCAGGACCCGTTGCAGGAAATACTGGCAGATCAGGTCGGCCGAGCCGTTGCCGTCGCTGGGGCCGTAGGCCACCGTCGTGCTGCCGAGGAAGCCGCAGGCGCCGTCGGCCAGATAGCGCAGCGCCATCGGCCAGTCGCCGTCGGCCTGCGCCGGATCGAAGAGCTGCGCGCCGTAGCAGCACTCGGCCGCGACCACGGTGCCGGCGGTGACGCGGTCACGCAGCAGCGGCGATCGCATCGAGACCGGGAAGTCTTCGTCGCGCTGGCCGTAGTACTCGGGCATGTCCTCGGCGCCGTGGCAGTTGATGAAGTGCATCCGCGGCGCCAGGTCCGCCTTGGTCCACTTCGGGCCGCCGGGCGGCGACAGGTGCAGTCGGTCGGCATTGCCGAAGGTGTTGGTCAGGCTCAGCCGCGTCGAGCCCTGCCACACCTCGGCCGACAGGCCGAAGCTGTCGGCGAAGGCGTCGCGCGGCAGGCCCTTGTGGCGGGCGGCGGCGCGGATCAACTGGAGCAGCAGGTCGGGCTTCGTCGCGCCGGGCAGGTCGGGCAGCCGGCCCACGACGCGCGTCGGCCCGAGGAAGCGGTTCGGATCGGTCGAGTAGGCGGCCTCGCAGGCATACGGCAGGTCGCTGGGGACCAGCTTGTCCGAGTCCCCGAGCTCGCCGCCATGGGCCGGGTTCTTCAGCGGGACCATCGGCAGCACGTCGGGCCCGCCCAGCAGCACGAAGTAATGCGGCAGACGCGCATGGGCCAGCGCGTCGATGACGCCCTTGAGCGACTTGGCGTCCGGCCGAGCCGGCACGGGCGCGACGCTGTAGGGCTTCATCGCCGACGCCAGGTCCACCGCCACGATCAGCGTGTCGACGCCGCGCCGCTTGTCCGCGGCGGCCAGCGCCTTCAACGCCGCGTCGATCTTCGTGAGCGCGGTCGCGCCGTACTTGGCGCGCAGCGCGCCGCGATGAACGATCACCAGCTTGTCCATGGAGGTCCTCCTTGGTCCGGCCCGCCGCCCGGAACACGTGGATCCTAGTTCAGGTCTGCCCTGCCCTCCGCGGCGGCCGCGGAGGTGGAGGCGGGAGGCCTATGGGGGGTGTCATCAAGCGTGCACGCGGGCTCCGCAAGATCCGCCCGCCATGCAAGCATCCGTAACACCTCCCCGCAAGACGGACCTGGCGCGCGAGATGCTCGCGCCGGGGCAGCGCCGGCTGCCGCCCGCGCTGCGCGCGCTGCTCATCACCGTCGACGGCAAGCGCAACGCCGAAGAACTGCGCCAGCTCGGCCGCGGCCTGGGCCTGGGCGACGACGGCCTGACGCGCCTGGTCGACCAGGGGCTGGTCGAAGTGCCGGCCATCGTCGTGCCGCCGACGGTGGCCGCGACGCCTCCGGTCGTCACCGGCCTCGACGTCATCCACGAGGCCGAAGTACTCGAAGCCGCCGCGCTGGCGCGCGCCGCACAGGAGCGGGCGCGCCGGCTCGTGTCCGCGAAGTTCTTCGGTCTCGACCTCGTCACCCGGATGCTGGCCGGCCGCGAAGGCGAACTGCGAGACCTGGCACGGCAGGCCGACACCGAAAGCCGCTTCCTGGAATGGATCGACCTCTGCTGCGAGCGCATCGAGGCCGAATCCGACGCCGAGCGGGCGGCGAAGTTCCGCGACAGCGTCGCGCGAACGCTCACCGCCGGCTGATCATCGACACCCGCTCCCTTCATGTCCAGGTCACCGCCGCGACGTACAGGTGGTTGACCTTGCGGTACTTGCGCAGCATCAGGCTGGCCGCCTCCATCGTGGCGCCGCTGTCGACCACGTCGTCGATCAGCAGGGCGTTCCACAGCCCCTGGTTGCGGACCTCGTCGTGCAGAGAGAACGCCTGGGCGAGGGCCAGCAGTCTTTCCTCGCGCGTGGGGAAGTCCTTCAGCGGTCGTGACAGCGGCGTCTTCAGCAGCAGCCGCTCGAACACGGGCACGCGCAGCTGCAGCGCCAGCTCGCGCGCGATCAGCGACATCGGGTCCCACGGGCGCACGCGCGACGGCGGCATCGGCACGATGAAACCGACCGGTCCGAGACGAGGCAGGATGAAGTTGCGCAATGCGCGGGCGAGCGGCTCCGCCTGCGACTTGTCGCCGCGGTACTTCAGCTGGAACAGGGCCTCGCCGGCGTCGGTGCGTGTGTGCTCGAACTGCGGACGACCTTCGCGGTCGTCGCCGACGTAGACGCTGCTCAGCATCTGCTTGTCGAGCACGAAACCAGCGGTCCACGGACCCTCGATCTGTCGCAGGGAGACTTTCATCGAAACGCCTTTCGAACATGGAAAGGCGTCTTGGTTGGCGGGTCCAACAGTTGGTTCGAGATGGGCTCGTCGCGCGTCGGACGTCCGATCGCCTATGCTGACGCCTGGCTTCGTCCCGGAGCCGACCCGCAGGAGTTGCGATGAAACCCACGCCCGCCGGCTGGCCGCGTCTGTCCAGCGCCGTGTTCTACGACAGCGCCGCCGAGGCGATCCCGTGGTTGTGCAAGGCCTTCGGGTTCGAAGTGCAGTTGCGGGTCGATGGCGACGACGGTTCGGTCGTCCACAGCCAGCTGATCTACGGGGACGCGCTGATCATGGTCAGCGAGGGCGGCGAAGGGGAGCGCTCGCAGCGCTTCGGCATCCCGCTGCGCAGTCCCAAGGGCGTGGGCGGGGCCAACACCCAGAGCCTGATGGTCTACGTCGACGACGCCGCCGCGCACTGCGAGCGCGCCCGCGCGGCGGGCGCCACGATCGTCTACGAGCCCAAGATCGAGGACTACGGCCCCGAGTACTGGGCCGACAAGAGCTACGGCGTGCTCGACCTCGGCGGCCACCTGTGGTGGTTCGTGGAGCGGGTCAGGGGTTGAGACACCCGGCGGCCCCGGACGAGGCCGCACGCGTCGCGCGGCGTCAGCCCTTGCGCTTCGCCAGGATCGCCTTCCCCACGCGCGAGACGGGCGGCCGGCCCAGCACGCCCGAGATGAACGCCCCCGCATCGACCAGCTTGTCGATGTCGATCCCAGTCTCGATGCCCAGGCCGTTCAGCAGGAACACCACGTCCTCGGTCGCCACATTGCCGGTCGCGCCCTTCGCGTACGGGCAGCCGCCGAGGCCGGCGACGCTCGCATCGAAGGTGTGGATGCCCATCTCCAGGCAGGCGTAGATGTTGGTCAGCGCCTGGCCGTAGGTGTCGTGGAAATGTCCGCTGACTTCGACCAGCGGGTAGTGCTTGAGCGCACGTTCCATCGCGGCCTGCACCTTGCGCGGCGTGCCGACGCCGATCGTGTCGGCCACGCCGAGGTGGTCCACGCCGATGGCCTTCATCAGCTGCACGACGCGCTCGACCTCGTCCGCCGACACGTCGCCCTGGTACGGGCAGCCGACGGAACACGACAGCGCGCCGCGCACCTTGATGCCCGCCTCGTGCGCCGCGGCCACGACCGGCGCGAAGCGCTCGATGCTCTCCGCGATCGAGCAGTTGATGTTCTTCTGCGAGAAGGCCTCCGACGCGGCCGCGAAGACGACGATCTCGTCCGGCTTGGTCGGCAGCGCGGCTTCCAGGCCCTTCATGTTGGGCACCAGCACGCTGTGCCGCACGCCGGGCCGGCGCTCGATCGCCGCCATCACCGCCGTGTTGTCCGCCATCTGCGGCACCCACTTCGGCGAGACGAAGCTGGTGACCTCGATCTCCTTCAGGCCGGCGTCCTGCAGCAGCGAGACCAGCCGGGCCTTGTCGGACGTGCCGACGTTTTCCTTCTCGTTCTGCAGGCCGTCGCGCGGGCCGACGTCGACGAGCGTGACGCGGGTGGGCAATGTCGTCATGGCTTGATCCTCTGGCTGGGTGTCTGGCTTACTCCCTCTCCCGCTTGCGGGAGAGGGCGGGGGTGAGGGCCAGCGGCCTCACGCCTGCAGCCGAAGCAGCTCGGCACCGTCGCCGACCTGGTCGCCGATCGCGAACAGCAGCTCCGCCACCACGCCGTCGCGCGGCGCGGTGATGGTGTGTTCCATCTTCATCGCCTCCATCACCGCCAGCGGCTGGCCCTTGGTAATCGCATCGCCCGGCTGGGCCAGGAAAGCCACCAGCTTGCCGGGCATCGGCGCGGTCAGTCGACCCGCTTCCGATTGACCCTGCCCGGCGTGGGCGATGATGTCGACCTCAGTCACCAGCGCCGAGCCGTCCGCGCCGAACACCGCCACCTGCTCGCCGACCTTGTAGGTCGAGACGGTGATGCGACGCTCGCCCAGGTAGAGCTCATGGCGCTCCGGCCCCGACGAACGCACCGCCAGCGCGATCGACTCGCCGCCGACCGACAGCGACAGGCTGCCGTGATGGTGGCGCGCGAGCAGCACCTGGTGATGCTCGCCGTCGACGTCCAGTTCGAAGCGCCGCTGCGCCGCGCCGAACATCCGCCAGCCGTCGCGACGGCTCCACGGATCGACGGATTCGGTGAGCGCTTCTTCCGCCAGAGTGTGTGCCACGACGGCCGCCGCGGCATCTGCGAGCGGCAGGCCCGGCTGACCGAACAGCACCGCCTTCTCGCGCTCGATCAGCGCGGTGTCCAGGTCGGCATTCGTGAACGACGCCGTCGCCGCGCAGCGGCGCAGGAACGCGACGTTGGTATGCAGCCCCACGATGTGCGTGTCGCGCAGCGACGCGTCCAGCAGCGCCAGCGCCTGCTCGCGCGTCTCGCCCCAGACGATCAGCTTGGCGATCATCGAGTCGTAGAACGGGCTGATCGCATCGCCCTCGCCCACGCCCGAATCGATGCGCACGTCGGCGCGGCGGAACGCCTCGTGCGCCGGCCAGCGCGCCACCGACAGCGTGCCGGTCGCGGGCAGGAAACCGCCCTCGGGGTTCTCGGCACAGATGCGGGCCTCGATCGCGTGGCCGTGCATGCGCAGCTGGTCCTGCTTCAGCGGCAGCGGTTCGCCAGCGGCGACGCGCAGCTGCCACTCGACCAGGTCCTGGCCGGTGATCGCCTCCGTCACCGGATGCTCGACCTGCAGCCGCGTATTCATCTCCATGAAGTAGAAGCGGCCGTCCTGCTCAGCGATGAACTCGACGGTGCCCGCGCCCTGGTAACCGACCGCCTTCGCGGCCGAGACCGCGGCCGCGCCCATCTCGGCGCGGCGCTCGGCCGTCATGCCGGGGGCCGGCGCCTCCTCGAGGACCTTCTGATGCCGGCGCTGCACCGAGCAGTCGCGCTCGAACAGATAGACGCAATCGCCATGGCTGTCGCCGAAGACCTGGATCTCGATGTGCCGCGGGCGCTGCACATAGCGCTCGATCAGCACCGCGTCGTCGCCGAAGCTGTTGATCGCCTCGCGCTTGCAGGAGGCGAGCGCGGCGTCGAATTCCTCGTCCGCGTGGACCGCGCGCATGCCCTTGCCGCCACCGCCCGCGCTGGCCTTGATCAGCACCGGGAAACCGATGCGATTGGCCTCGCGACGCAGCAGCACCGGATCCTGATCGGCGCCGTGATAACCGGGCACCAGCGGCACGCCGGCCTGTTCCATCAGGCGCTTGGATTCGGCCTTCAGGCCCATCGCCTGGATCGCCGACGGCGGCGGGCCGATGAACACGAGGCCCGCGTCGGCGCAGGCCTGCGCGAACTCCTCGTTCTCGCTCAGGAAACCGTAGCCGGGATGGACGGCCTGCGCGCCCGTGGCCTTCGCGGCCTCGAGGATGCGCTGCCACTGCAGGTAGCTGTCGCGCGGCGCGGGACCGCCGATGCGCACGGCCTCGTCGCAGGCCTGGACGTGGCGCGCGTCGGCATCCGCGTCGGAATAGACGGCGACGGTCTTCACGCCGAGACGGCGCGCCGTGGCGGCGACGCGGCAGGCGATTTCGCCGCGGTTGGCGATCAGGATCTTCTTGAACACGGGTGTCTCCTCATGTTTCGGGTCCTCGGCGCGTCGCGGCTTGTGGCCGCTTCGCGCCGGGTGCGCCCGGGCGACCGCATGTCGCGATCGTCCGGGGCCGCGTGCCGGCAGGGGCCGTCACGCGTCGTCGGGTCGGTTCAGGTCAGGTCGGTTCAGCTCAATGGCGATGGCCGCAGGAGGCCGCGGCTTCCTCGCCCGCCGGCGCGCAGCCGGGCACGGTGTCGGCGCTCAGCTCGGCCTCCGTCGCGCAGTGCATGCCCAGGCGATCGATCAGCTGGCGGTCCTTCTCGGCCTGCGGGTTGCTGGTGGTCAGCAGCTTGTCGCCGTAGAACATGCTGTTCGCGCCGGCCAGGAAGCACAGCGACTGCATCGTCTCGGGCATCTCCTCGCGGCCGGCGGACAGGCGCACCATCGCGCGCGGCATCGTGATGCGGGCCACCGCGATCGTGCGGATGAACTCGAACGGATCGAGCGCCTCGGTGCCCGCCAGCGGCGTGCCCTCGACCTGCACCAGGTTGTTGATGGGCACCGACTCCGGATACGGATCCAGGTTGGCCAGTTGCGCGATCAGGCCGGCGCGCTGGCGGCGGGTCTCGCCCATGCCGACGATCCCGCCCGAGCACACCTTCAAGCCGACGCCGCGCACGCGCTCCAGCGTGTCCAGGCGGTCCTGGTAGGTGCGCGTGGTGATGATCTGGCCGTAGAACTCCGGCGAGGTGTCGAGGTTGTGGTTGTAGTAGTCCAGCCCCGCCTCGCGCAGCTGCTCGGCCTGGCCGTCGCCCAGCATGCCGGCGGTCAGGCAGGTCTCCAGACCCATCGCCTTGACCTCGGCGATCATTTCGCCGATGGCCTCCAGGTGGCGCTCCTTCGGCGAACGCCAGGCGGCGCCCATGCAGAAGCGGGTCGCGCCGTTGGCCTTGGCGGCGCGGGCGGCTTCCATCACCTCCTGCAGCGGGATCAGCTTCTCGGCCTTCAGGCCGGTGTCGAAGTGCGCCGACTGCGGGCAGTACTTGCAGTCCTCCTCGCAGCCGCCGGTCTTGATCGACAACAGCGTGGACAGCTGCACCGCGTTCGGATCGAAGTGCTCGCGATGCACCTGCTGCGCGCGGAACAGCAGGTCGTTGAACGGCAGCTCGAACAGCGCGGCGATCTCGTTGACGGTCCAGGGCTTGGCGTTGCGACGTTGCTCGTCGGTGGTGGGCGTCAGCGTCTGGATCTGGTTGACGGTCTGCTTCATCGTCATGCTTTCAATGCGTTCAACAGCAGCGGCTGCTGCAGGTGCGCGGCCACGGCCGCGGGAGAGGGATCTTGGAGTCGGGGCACATGGCCCCAGCACGGCACGCCGAGCGCCTCGTCGAGGCGCGCGCGCAAGGCGGCCAGATTGTCCGCCACATGCGGCTGATGGGGGTCGGCGGTGTTCGCGACCCAGCCCGCCAGCCGCAGGCCACGCGCGAGGATGGCCTCGGCCGTCAGCAGCGCGTGGTTGATGCAGCCCAGCCGCAGCCCGACCACGAGCACCACCGGCATCGCCAGGTCGACGGCCAGGTCGGCGGTGTCCCAGTCGTCGGTGAGCGGCACGCGGAAGCCGCCGACGCCTTCGATCAGCGCGAAGTCGCCCTTGGAAGCCGAGCGCCGGATCGCGGCCAGCAACGCGGCGCGATCGATCTCGCGGCCTTCGAGCTTCGCGGCGATGTGCGGGGCGCACGGCTCGCGGAACTGCAGCGGGCCGACCTCGTCCATCGTCATGCCCTGCTGCTGCGCGGCATGCAGCTGGGCGACGTCGTCGTTGACCCAGACGCCGTCGGCGTTCTGCGTCTGACCGGCGGCCAGCGACTTGATCGGCGTCACGTAGCGGCCCAGGCCGTCGAACGCGCGCGTCAGGCCGGCGGTGATGCAGGTCTTGCCGATCTCGGTGTCGGTGCCGGTGATGAAGAAGCCGTGGAGCGGATGCATCGTGCTCATGCGCAGGCCTCCAGCGCGGCGACGAGGCGATCGACATCCGCCTCGGTGTGCGTGGCGCACAGCGTGATGCGCAGACGCGCCTCGCCCTTGGGCACCGTCGGCGGACGGATGCCGGGCACGCGCAGGCCTTCGCGCTCGAGCGCGGCGGCGAGCGCCATCACCTCGGCGTTGCCGCCGACGATCAGCGGCTGGATCGGTGTCTGCGAATCGGCGAGCTTCCAGGTGAGCGTCGGATGCCGATCGAGCAGCGCCCCGATGCCATCGCGCAAGCGCGCCTGCAACGCGCGCAAGGACGCGCGACGCTCGCGCCCGACATCGCCCCGGATCAGGTCCAGGCTGGTCAGCAGCGCGTGCTCCACCGCGGGCGGCGAAGCCGTGGAGAAGATGTAGTTGCGCGCCGCCTGCAGCAGGTAGTCGGTGATCGTCGAATGCGCGACGACGAAGGCGCCAGCCAGCCCCGCCGCCTTGCCCAGCGTGCCGACGAGGATCAGCCGCTCGCTGCGCAACTGGAAGTGCTCCAGCGAGCCGACGCCGTTCTCGCCGAGCACACCCAGCCCGTGCGCGTCGTCGATGATCAGCCAGGCGTCGAATTCCTCGGCCGCGGCCAGCAGCGCCGGCAGCGGCGCGATGTCGCCGTCCATGCTGAAGACGGCGTCGGTCACGATCAGCTTCACGCGCGCCGAGCTGGCCGCGAGCTGCGTGCGCAGGTCCTCGACGTCGCAGTGCGCGTAGCGCGAGACCTTGGCCTTCGCCAGCCGCGTGCCGTCGATCAACGAGGCGTGGTTCAGCGTCTCGCTGAAGATCTCCGCGTCGACGTCGCCGAGCGCGGTCACCACCGCCAGGTTGGCCATGTAGCCGGTGCAGAAGCCGATCGCCTTGGCGCTCGGGATGTGGGGCTCGAACCAGCGGCCCAGCAGCGCTTCCACGTCATGGTGCGCACGCGAATGGCCGCTCACCAATGGCGATGCGCCCGAGCCGCCGCCGTAGACGTGCGCCCCCTCGATCAGCGCTTCTGCCACCGCCGGATGCGCGGCGAGACCGAGGTAGTCATTGCTGCAGAACATCGTCAGCTCACGCGCGACGCCGTCGGCGCCACGCACCGTCTGGCGCGCCGCGGTGCCGGTCTCGGCGATGCGGGTGACGCGTGTCAGGTCCTGGGCGCGGATCGCGTCCAGCTTCGACTTCAGGTGATCAAGCAGCATGGAGCACCTCCTCCAGCGTCGCGGTCACGGCGTTCGCCAGGAACTTCGCCGCCGCCTCGTCGATCAGGTACGGCGGCATCAGGTACACGGTCTGGCCGATCGGGCGGATCAGCAGTTCGTGCTTGCGGGCCGCGAGGTGGAACTTCTCGGAGAAGCGCTCGACCGGCACCGTCGTCTTCGGATGGATGTCGAAGGCCAGGATCATGCCGCGCTGGCGCAGATGGGTGACGCGCGGATCGGCGGCCAGCGGCGCGAACGCTTCGGTGAGCCACGCGGCCTGCTGCTGGTTGCGTTCGAGCTGGCCCGCGTCGAAGCGATCCAGCACCGCGTTCGCGGCGGCGCATGCCAGCGGATTGCCGGTGTAGCTGTGCGAGTGCAGGAACCCCCGCGTCACGTCCTGCGACCAGAACGCTTCATAGACGTCGTCGGTCGTCAGCACCAGCGACAGCGGCATCGTGCCGCCGGTGATGCCCTTGGACAGCAGCAGGAAGTCGGGCCAGTCCGCCTTTGCGGCGGGGGCCGTCTGCTCCCATGCGAAGAAGGTGCCGGTGCGGCCGCAACCGACCGCGATCTCGTCGGCGATCAGGTGCACCTTGAATTCGGTGCACAGCGCGCGCAGCGCCTTCAGGTAGCTGGGCGCGTACATCGACATGCCGGCGGCGCCCTGCACCAGCGGCTCGACAATGACGGCGGCGATGTGATCGTGTCGATCGGCCAGCAGCGCGCGCATCTCATCGATCGCCTGCGCCTCGTTGCCCAGACGCTGGTCGGGCGAGGTCACGATGTGGCTGCGCATCAGCAACGGGTCGTAGGCGTCGCGGAAGATCGCGACGTCGGTGACGGCCAGCGCGCCGATGGTCTCGCCGTGATAGCCGTTCTTCAAGCAGACGAACTCGCGCTTGTCCGTGAGACCGCGGTTGCGCCAAGAATGGAAGCTCTGCTTCAACGCGATCTCGACCGCCGAGGCGCCGTCGCTGCCGAAGAACAGATGCCCCAGCGCGCCGCCGGTGCGCGCGGACAGGCGCTCGGCCAGCCGCACCGCCGGCTCGTGCGTGCAGCCGGCCAGCATCACGTGCGGCAACGTTTCGAGCTGCCGCTTGATCGCGTCGTTCAGGCCCTGGTCGGCATGGCCGAACAGGTTCACCCACCACGAGCTGTTGGCGTCGAAATAGCGCCGGCCCTCGTGGTCGAACAACCACGGGCCCGCGCCGTGGGCGATGGGCAGCGGCGGCACGTCCTGCGCGCGCGCCATCTGCGTGCACGGGTGCCAGACCGCCGCGAGGCTGCGGCGCTGCCAATCTTGTCGTACTGCTTCAGACATTCAAAAGACCTGCTCTCGGAAAACAAGGACGCGGTGCTCGAGCGGGCACCCGCGTCGGATCGGCGGGATCGATCAGGCGAGCCACGAGGGCTTGCCCTTCGACAGGAAACTCTGCACGCCCTCGCGACCCTCGTCGCTGGCGCGGATGTCGGCGATGCGTCGTGCGGTGTCGTCGCGCAGCGCCGCGCTGATCGGGGCATGCGCGACGTCCTGGACGAGGCGCTTGCACGCCCGCACGGCGGCCGGCCCATTGGCCAGCAGCGACGCGACGAGCGCCTCGACCTTCGCGTCCAGCGCTTCGGCATCGGTCGCCAGTTCGTGGACGAGACCCAGGCGATGCGCGTCGGCCGCGGAGAAACGTTCGGCCGTGACGAAGTATCGGCGCGACGCCTGCTCGCCGAGCGCCCGCACGACATAGGGACCGATCGTCGCCGGCAGCAGACCGAGCTTGGCCTCGGAGAGGCAGAAGCCGGCGGACTCGGCGGCCACGACGATGTCGCACACCGACACCAGCCCGACACCGCCGGCGTAGACGTCGCCCTGCACGCGCGCGATCACCGGCACCGGGCAGCTGTAGAGCGTCCACAGCATGTGGGCGAGGCGGCCGGCGTCGGCGTGGTTCTCGTCCCAGCTGTAGCCGGCCATCGCCTTCATCCAGTTCAGGTCGGCGCCGGCGCAGAAGGCCTTGCCTTCGGCGGCCAGCACGATCGCGCGCAGCGACGGGTCGCGGCCGAGCGCCTCGAACACCGCGGTCAGCTCGCCGATGACGGTGTCGTTGAAGGCGTTGCGGACGTCGGGCCGGTTCAGCGTGACGCGGGCGACGGCATCGGACGGACCGGAGCGTTCGACGCGCAGCGTGGTCGGAGACAGGGCATCGGTCGAGCGGGTCGAGATCATGGGTGGCTCCAGACGACGGTCCGATTGATGGCGTAGAGACGGCAGCGTTCCTCGCCGTCGGTGTGCTGGTCGCAGAACGCGAGCGCGCGCGACGGCGCGTCGTCGCCGGTCGCGAGGCCCCAATGGTTGCCGTTGGTCGCGAAGGCGCGCGGCTCCTTGGCCGCGAGGAACTTGCGGTAGCCGTTGACGACGCGCCCGTCCGAGGGCAGCGCCGACGTGTCCTCGACAGCGACCGTGCCGCCGGACGGCACCGCCAGCGCGCCGGGAATCGGAAAGCCCAGCGGCTTCAGGAAGTCGTCGACGATCGGCTGCCAGAGGTCGTTGCCCTTGACGAAGAGCGAATGGCCGTCCTCGCCGAAGGCCGGCATCAGCCGCGTCTGCGCCAATCCGCCGGCCTCGCGGTAGGCCGCGGACCAGCGCTCCTGGAAACGTGGCGCGATGAAGCGGTCGTTCTCGGTGAACACCCACAGCGTGGGCACCGGATGACCGCCTTCGGCGGCACGGCGGCCGAAGTCGGCGAAGCGGCGCGTGAGTTCGTCGGGGCGGCAAGGCTCGCCGCTGTGCAGATCGGGGCTGCCGCCATGGCCGCCGGCGAAATCGATGGCGGCCACGACGCCGGGCAGTCGCTCGCCGGTCGCGGCCATCGTCGCGAAGCCGCCCAGGGACTGGCCGGCCAGCACCACGCGTCGCGCGTCGATGTCGGCCGCGGACTGCATGAAGCGCACGACGGCGGCCACCTGCGCGGCCGCCGCGGCCGCGGCAGTCTCGTAGCGCGGCGTGTCGCACCTGATGCTGGATTCCGGATCGCCGACCGAGGCCAGCTCGCCGTAACCGATGCGTGTCGGGACGGCGACGGCGAAGCCCTTGCGGACGAAGAAGCGCGCCGCGCTTTCCAGCCGCTGACGCTTCATCGCGGCGCGTTCCTGCTCGTAGACCGGGCGCCCGTGGTTGAGCACCACCAGCGGGAACGGCCCCTGTCCCGCCGGTCGGAAGGTCGTCACGATCAGGTCCGCCTGGACGGTGCGGCCGATGTGGTTCTCGACCGACACCGGCACGCGGACGACGGCCTCGCGGATGTCGGTGGCCAGTCGCGCCGGCGCGGCCTGCGGCGCCTCGCCGACGGTCGCGTCCTGCGCGTGCGCGCCGGCGGCGATGAGGCCCAGCGCGATCACGAGGCCGAGAACCACCCTGTGTGCGGCGCGTGGGCGTGAGCGCGGAACGACGTTCATGCGGTCCTCGTCCTTCATGCGGTTTCTGCGCGTCCTGCCGGGCGCACCAGCACCTTGCGCATCAGCACGCTGGGATAGGTCTTGCCGGCCCACTGCACGTCGCCCACGTAGGCGTAGCCGCGGCGCTCGTAGCGGCGGCGCAGCGCTTCGGCGGGCACGGCGGTGTCGAGCGCCACGTGCGCATATCCCTGGGCCAGCGCCCAGGCTTCGGCGATGTCCATCAGCCGTTCGGCGACGCCCTGCCCGCGGCACGACGGATGCACGGCCAGTTGGGCCAGGATGGCGGTGTCGCTCTGCGTGTAGCACTCGGGCACCGGGTCGCCGAGATAGCGGCCATCGGGTCGCTTCGGCGGCGCGATGGTGATGGTGCCCACGAGTTCGCCGGTCGCGGTCAGCGCGACGAAGGCCTGCCCGGCGGCTACGCGCTCGCGCGTCGTCTGCACGCTCTGGTCGACGGCCGTGAAGTTCCAGCCCTGCGCCGCGAGCGACGCGTAGGACGCGTGCAGCAGCGCGGTCAGGGCCTCGATGGAGTCGTCAGGCGCAAGGGGCCGCAGGGTGAGGTCGGTCAATGCAGTCACGGCAGTCCCGGTCGTCACGGCGTGGTCGGGGCAAGAGGACGGGACGTCACCTTCGACGGCGACGGGCGGGATGAGGACGGCTCTGGCGCCGCCGCGTGGGCGCAGGCGCGCGTCAGCGCGTCGGGGTCGAGCTGACGGGCCAATTCTTCATGATTGAGCGGATACGGCGGCTGCAAGCGCTCCGCGATCGGCAAGGGCATGCGTGCGTCGCGGACCGCATCGCAGAATGCCCTCGCCACGGCGCGCGCGCGGGACGCCCGCGTCGTGAAAGAAGGGTGGGTCTTCGCCGAGACCTTCTCGAATCCCACGATGCGCCGCGCTCCGGTACGCCACAGGTCCGCGCCCTGCCGGACGTCGTAACCCGCCAGGCCGGCGAAGACCAGCCCCAGGGTGTCCGCATCCAGTTCCTGGAGCCTCTGGTCCTTGGGCGTATCGTCGCGCGGCATCACACTGCTGGCCTCGATGAGGGTCGACAGCCCGTCGGTGTGCCGGCCCACCTGTCCCGCCTGCGCCTGATTGAACCTGAACAGACCGTGCCCCAGAACGAGGTGCGCCATCTCGTGACCCATCGCCGCCGCCAGTTCGTCGCGATTGAGGGCCACCAGCAGTTCTTCCGAAATCCAGGCGCCATCGAGGAACGAGGCGGCGGCCGGCCCGCCTCCCGCCGCCACCATGCCGGACGTGATCGTGCAGCGACGCACGCCCTGCGCGTCGAACTCGGCAAGCTTGCCGCACCATGGCGCGGCCACGCGGCCCAGCTGTTCGTTGATGCGCGAGAGGTCCTCCGCGGTCGCGGCGCCCGCCGCCCCTGCGGCGAGGCACAGCGCGGCCGCCGTCAGGCCATGGCGGGCCGAAAAGGTCTTGCGAAGGAGGCGCGCGATCATCGACATCAAGGCCTCACATCCGGAACACGCCGAACTTCGTCTCGGGAATTTCCGCGTTCAGCGCGGCCGACAGGCCCAGCGCCAGCACGCGGCGCGTGTCGGCCGGATCGATGACGCCGTCGTCCCAGAGCCGGGCGCTGGCGTAGTACGGATGGCCCTGGTCTTCGTACTGCTGGCGGATCGGCGCCTTGAAGGCCTCTTCCTCGTCCGCGGACCACTGGCCGCCCTTGCCCTCGATGCCGTCGCGCTTGACCGTCGCCAGCACCGACGCGGCCTGCTCGCCGCCCATGACCGAGATGCGGGCGTTCGGCCACATCCACAGGAAGCGCGGCGAGTAGGCGCGGCCGCACATGCCGTAGTTCCCAGCGCCGAAGCTGCCGCCGATGATCACGGTGAACTTGGGCACCTGCGCGCACGCCACCGCCGTCACCATCTTGGCGCCGGCGCGGGCGATGCCTTCGTTCTCGTACTTGCGGCCGACCATGAAGCCGGTGATGTTCTGCAGGAACACCAGCGGGATCTTGCGCTGGCAGCACAGCTCGATGAAGTGCGCGCCCTTGTTGGCGCTCTCCGCGAACAGGATGCCGTTGTTGGCGACGATGCCGACCGGCATGCCCTCGATGTGCGCGAAGCCGCAGACCAGCGTGTTGCCATAGCGGGCCTTGAATTCATCGAACGCGCTGCCGTCGACGATGCGGGCGATGACCTCGCGCACGTCGAAGGGCTTGCGCGTGTCGGTGGGGATCACGCCGTGCAGCTCGGCGGGATCGTAGGCCGGCGCCTGGGGCGACTGCGTCAGCAATTCGCCCTGCTTGCGCCAGTTCAACCGCGCGACCGACTGGCGCGCGATCGCCAGCGCGTGCGTGTCGTTCTCGGCCAGGTGGTCCGCCACGCCGGACAGGCGCGTGTGCACGTCGCCGCCGCCCAGGTCCTCGGCGCTGACGACCTCGCCGGTCGCGGCCTTCACCAGCGGCGGGCCGCCCAGGAAGATCGTGCCCTGGTTCTTGACGATGACGGTCTCGTCGCTCATCGCCGGCACGTAGGCGCCGCCCGCCGTGCAGGAGCCCATCACCACGGCGATCTGCGGGATGCCCTTGGCGGAGAGGTTCGCCTGGTTGAAGAAGATGCGTCCGAAGTGGTCGCGGTCCGGGAAGACCTCGTCCTGGTTGGGCAGGTTGGCGCCGCCGCTGTCCACCAGGTAGATGCAGGGCAGGCGGTTCTGGTCGGCGATCTCCTGCGCGCGCAGGTGCTTCTTGACGGTGATCGGGTAATAGGTGCCGCCCTTGACGGTCGCGTCGTTGCAGACGATCACGCACTCGACGCCGGACACCCGGCCAATGCCCGCGATCACGCCGCCGCCCGGGGCGGCGTTGTCATACATGTCCAGGCCCGCCAGCGGCGCCAGTTCCAGGAAGGGCGTGCCCGGGTCGAGCAGCATCTCCACGCGGTCCCGCGGCAGCAGCTTGCCGCGCCCGACGTGCTTGGCGCGCGCGGCCTCGCCGCCGCCCTCGGCGATCTTCGCCAGACGGGCGTTGAGGTCGTCGATCAGGCCGCGCATCGCGTCCGCGTTGGCCTTGAAGTCGGCCGAACGGGCGTTGAGCTTGGTGGGCAGCAAGGGCATGGTTCTGGGTCTCCGGTCTTGTGACCGTCGGGGACGGTCTTATGAGCCGCGCTCAATTCGGTGCGGGGGCGCTGGCTGACGGCGCCGTTCCGGGATCGCCGGAGCGACGCAAGGCGCGAAGCATAAGCGAGATGGCGGGGGTTTCCAAGCCTGCGGAGAAACGACTTGAGCCCGGCTCAACAAACCCGGAGAATGCGCTCCACATGAGCCCCGCACCGATGTCCCGAGAGGACACCCGCCTTGACGCCCGCCTCGATCCGCCCTCCGCGGCCGCCCTGCCCGCGCAGCGCCGTTCGCCGGTGGGCGCGAAGGCCGAGCAGCGGGTGAAGGACATCCTGCGCGCGAGCCGCGCGGTGTTCGCCGAGCGCGGCTATGAGCGCGCCACGACGACCGAGATCGCGCAGCGGCTGGGGATCTCCGAGGCGACGGTCTTCACCTACTTCCGCGGCAAGCGCGAGCTCTGCATGCGGGTGATCGGCGACTGGTACGACGAGATCATCGAGGCCATCGAATCGGGCCTGCCGCGCGAGCGGCCGATCCGGGACCAGCTGGAGTTCGTGGTCCACACCCACCTGCGGCTGTTCCTGATCCAGGGCACGGGGCTGTGCGAGCTAGTGCTGTCGGAAGGCCGCAAGCGCGAGGCGCCGGTGGCGCGCGGCGAGGGCCAGGACTTCGGCGCGGCCTTCGTCGACCTGCAGCGGCGCTACACGGCGCCGCTGATGGACCTGCTGGCGCGCGGCCAGACGCAGGGCGAGGTGCGGCAGGACATTCCGCTGCGGCTGCTGCGCTCGCTGGTGTTCGGGCCGATGGAACACATGCTGTGGGAGGTGATCATCGCCGGCCGGCAGATCCAGGTGGACGCGGCGGCTCGCGATCTGGTCGCGCTGCTGTGGCCGGCGCTGCAGGCGCCGGACCAGGAGCTCAAGGCCCTGCGTCGACTGAAGGCCCGCGTGGCCGAGGCGCTGGACGGCGGCGGCATGGACGCCGTCGACGGCAAGGCCTGACCCTCAGCGCAACGCGTCGAAGCGCGCAAGACCTGGGAAGGTCAAAAGATCAGCAGTTGAGGTCATAGTTCGACGGTCCCTGTTCGGGAACGATGACGGCTCCGACTTTCGAGTCATTCCATGGAGACCGACAACGTGAACCACGACATCGATCCCGCAGCTCAAGAGCTGCGAGGCACCGGCCATGCGCCGATGCAGATCCCTCCACCCACTGCCCCCGGCGCGTACGCGCCTCGCATCAGCGAGGACAACTTTGATCAGGAAGCCTGGGACTGTTGGTATCGGGAGCAGATCCGCCTGTCGATCGAAGACCCGCGACCGAGCATTCCTTTCGATGACTTCGTCGACTGGATGGAGCGCAAGCTTCAGGACATGAGGAGCCGCCATGCTCAATCCCAAAACGATTGAATGTCGCGCCCGCGCGCTGCTCCGCATCGATCTGATCCTCGAGGAAATGGCCCGACACAATCAACTGGCTGCAGAAGAGTTCGGTCGGCAGATGGTCAAGAAGCTGCGATTGGCCCTGTCGTTCCCGATGCTTTATCGCGCCTCGTCGCGCGTGGCCGGGATCCGCGAGATCGTCCTCACCCCCAACTACTTCGTACCGTATCGCGTCACGCCCGAGGCCATCGAAGTACTGGACCTCGTTCACACGCGACAGAACTGGCCGGACCCCTCAGCCTCTGCACTGGCAAGCTGATTCCCGGCGAAAGGGCGACCGCATGCGGTCGCCCTTCCTCATTGCGGCCATCGCTGAAGTCAGCGAGCCCGCCGTTCGATGAGCACGCTGATCGCCGCCAGACCGATCCCGACCACGGCAAGCCCTGCCCCCGCCATCGGCAGCGAGCGCAGCGATGCACCGTGCGTCAGCATCCACCCACCCAGCCACGCACCGCCCGCATTGCCCAGGTTGAACGCCGCGATGTTGAGCGTCGACACCAGCGCCGGCGCATCGGGCGCCTGCTGCATCATCCGCATCTGCAATCCAGGCACCGTGGCGAACGCGGCCATGCCCCAGACGAAGACGGTCACGATCGTGGGCCATTGCCAGTCGAGCACCACCGCCAGCAGCGCCTGCACCACCGCCAGCGCGACCAGCACGCCCATCAACGACGGCATCAGCTTCCAGTCGGCCAGCCTGCCGCCCAGCGTGTTGCCGATCGTCAGGCCCAGGCCGAACAGGAACAGCACACCGGTGATCCAGCCCGGGGTCAGGCCGGTGACCTCCGCCAGCATCGGCGCGATGAAGGTGAACGCCGTGAAGATGCCGCCGAAGCCGACCGCCGTCAGCGCCAGTGCGATCAGCACCTGCGGGCGCTTCAGCACCGACCAGTCGTTGCCCGCCTGAGCGCCGGCATCGGCGTCCTTCGCCTTCGGCAGCAGGGCCACCAGCGCCATCGCCGCGACGATGCCCAGCCCCGCCACCGCACCGAAGCTCGCGCGCCAACCCCATTCCTGGCCGATCAGGTTGCCCAGGGGCACGCCCAGCACGTTGGCCAGCGTCAGCCCGGTGAACATCAGCGCGATCGCGCCGGCCTTGCGATCGGGGGCGACCAGTTCGCTCGCCAGCACCGCGCCGATCCCGAAGAAGGAGCCGTGCGCCAGCGCCGCGACGATGCGCCCAGCCATCACCGTCCAGTAGCCGCCGCCGATCGCGGACAGCAGGTTGCCCGCGATGAACAGCGCGATCAGCACCAGCAGCGCCCGCTTGCGCGGCCAGCCGGCGCTGAGCGCCGCCAGCGGCGGCGCGCCCAAGGCCACGCCCAGCGCATAACCGGTCACCAGCAGCCCCGCGCGCGGCAGACTCACCGCCAGGTCCTGCGCCATCGCCGGCAGCAAACCCATGATCACGAACTCCGTCGTGCCGATGGCGAATGCCGCCAGCGCCAACGCCAGGATCGGCAGCGGGAAACCGCGCGACGCGCGCGGCACGCCGTCCTTCGCCGCGCCAGGAGTGATGACGGCGCTCACGCCGGAACTCCCGCCGGGCGGACCGGCCATGTCGAAACGGATGTCATCGGAGGACTCCAACGGTGATTTCAATGCGGACACTGTGATCTCAACCGATCCGGATGAGAATCCATCGCGCCGCACAAGTATCTGTTCCCGGATGGAACAGATGACACCCCGAAGAGGGCACCCGCCACCTCCCTCGATAGAGGGGGAACGCGGCGATCCGTTGGAGTCTTCCGATGAATGAACTCGATGACATGCGCCTGTTCGTGCGCGCCGTCGCGGCGGGCAGCCTGTCCGCGGCCGGACGCGAGCTGGGCTTCTCCCCCGCCGTCGGCAGCAAGCGGCTGGCGCGGCTGGAGGCGCGGCTCGGCGTGCGGCTGCTGCAGCGCAGCTCGCGACGCCTCGCGCTGACTGACGAAGGCGCGATCTACCTCGAGCGCTGCCAGACCATCCTCGCCGACATCGACGACGCCGAGGCCGAGCTCACGCAGGGCCGACAGCAGGCGCGCGGGCTGCTGCGCGTCACCTCGACCGTCGCGCTGGGCCGTCGCTGCATCGGCCCGCTGGCTGCGGAGTTCATGCGCGCGCATCCCGACGTCACCGTGCAGGTCTCGCTGTCCGACGCGCTCGTGGACCTGATCGAGGAAGGCTTCGACTGCGCCGTGCGCATCGGCGGACCGGCGGACTCGCGGCTGGTCGCGCGCCGCCTCGGCCCGAACCGGCGCGTGCTCTGCGCGACGCCGGACTACCTGCGCCGCCGCGGCACGCCGCGCTCGCTCGAGGACCTCGCCGGTCATGACTGCATCCTGCAGGAGCGCATCGCCACCCGGCAATCCGACTGGCTGTTCATGCCTGCCGATCCCGCGGTGTCACCGTCGCCGCGCACGGTCACCGTGCAGGGCCGGCTCGTCACCGACAACGGCGAGCAGGCGCACGACTGGGCGCTGGCCGGCCTGGGCCTGGTGCGCCGCGCGGTCTGGGACGTGGTCGACGAACTCGACGACGGCCGCCTCGTCGAGGTCCTGCCCGAATGGGCCGGCGAGGTCGGTCCGCTGCAGCTCGTGTTCCCGTCGCGGCGTCTGCTGCCGGCCCGCACGCGGCTGTTCATCGACGCGCTGGCCGCGCGCTTCGAACATTCCAAGGACCAGGCCCGCGTGCGAGTGCCCTCGCCCAAGAAGAAGCGTCGACGTTGATCCGACACGGCGCTGCGGGGACTGACGCGGACGAAAAAAAGGGACCTCGCGGTCCCTTTCTGCTTGGCGTTCGAACCGGCCGGAGCCGGTGTCGATCACTTGAAGCTGTAGCTGGCGTTCAGCGTCCAGTAGCGGCCGGTGCCGCTGTGCATGCCGGCGTTCCAGCCAGGAATGGCCGTCGCGCTGTTGTTGGTCGTCGGGTAGTACGGCGCCTTCTCGTCGGTGATGTTCTGGATGTTCAGCGTCAGCGCCAGATCCTTGAAGCCCGTGTAGGTGTAGGCCAGGTCGAACGTCATCCACTTGGCGACCGCGCAATTCGGGTAGCGGTTGATGTACAGGTCGCGACCGTTGGTCGGCGTCGGCGCCACGCCCAGCGTGGTCCGGCCGGTGATGCGCGGATCCGAGCTCGGGCCACCCCAATGGCAGGTCGTGCCGTTGTAGATGATCGCCGGGTTCGACGAACTGTCCATGTGACGCAGGAAGGACACGCCGCTGATCCAGTTCAGCGCACCCATGATCGAGTGCTTGCTGTCGATGTCCAGCGTCGAGGTGGCGCGGAACTTCAGGCGCGGGATGTCGCCGGCCGAGGTCGCCCAGTCGTACAGGCCGCCGTTGGTGCCCACCAGGTTGTTGTCGTCGTAGCCCGGCACCTCGACGCGGCTGTACTTGGTCATGTACGTGCCACGCAGCTGGTTGGTCCAGCGCAGACCTTCCTTGAGGTTCATGTTGGTCTTGACCTCGAAGTCGACGCCCGACACCTCCGTCGAACCCTGGTTGGTCCAGGGCGTCGCCACGACCAGCAGCGGGCCGGTACCGGCCACACCGTTGAGCAGCAGCGCGGGATTGGTGTCGCGGATCAGCGCGCTCGGGTCGTAGCGCTCGGGGTGGTCGATCACGTCCTGAGCCGAACCCAGCGCCACTTCGCCATTCTTCTTGATGTTGAAGTAGTCCACCAGGATGTCCAGGTGCTTGCTCGGCGAGAACACGATGCCCAGCGAGTGGCTCTTGGACTTCTCGGGCTTCAGCGCCGGGTTCGCGCCGCCGGTGCCGGACACGCTCTTCGAGCAGTCCGAGGCCGCCGCGCCGGGCTTCGGCGTCACGCCGTCCTCTTCGCAACGCACCGGGTCGATCAGGCCGTTCACGAAGAACTGCGCGCCGCCCGCGCTGACCTGCGACACCGCCGGAGCGCGGAAGCCCTCGGAGTACGTGCCGCGGAACGACAGGGTCGGGATGACCGTCCACTTCGCGCCGACCTTCGGCACGAAGTTGCCCTTCATCTTGTCGTACTTGTCGTAGCGACCGGCGAAGTCCATTTCGAAGGACTTGAACCAGGGGGTGCGGAACTCGATGAACGCCGACTTGACGTTACGACCACCGTCGACGGCCGTGTTGGCCAGGCCCAGGATCTTGCCCGCGGCGTTCAGCGGATCCGGATCGATGCCGATCGATTCGCGACGCAGCTCGACGCCGGTCGCCATGCCGATCGCGCCGCCCGGCAGCGAGCCGAATTCGGTCGAGACCTTCGCGTCCCACTGCTTGATCGTGGAATCGGCCTTGTTGGTCAGCGACGGCGACAGGTTGGGGTCGGCCGCGACCTGCGCGATCGTGCGACCGGTCAACAGGGTGCGCAGCACGTCCAAGTTCAGGAAACCGTTGGAGGTCTCGTCACGCTTGGCCTTGTTCCACAGCAGGGCGGTCTCCCAGTCCCAGTTGCCGAACGAGCCCTTCACGCCGGCCAGCGCGCGGTACTGCTGGTTGACCAGGTTGGTGCCGCCGGGGGCGTTCTCGAAGCGGTACTGCACCGCGGCGCGGCCCGGGACGGCGTCGTTGTTGAACGGGTTGTCCGGGTGGCCGATCGGCAGGATCGCCTGGTAGGTCGGGACCGTGCCGCCGCCGATGATGAAGTTGCTGGTCGGGCTCAGGCCGCTGATGGTGCGCGAGGCGGCCAGGTAATCGCGCTCGACGCGCGAGTAGCCCGCTTCGGCGAAGGCGGTGATGTCGTTGGTGACGCGGAAGGTGCCGCGGCTCATCAGGCTGAGGTCGGTGCCCTTGTTCTGCGCCTCGTTGTAGTCGTCGAGGTTGAAATTGCAGAAGGTGCGGCCCAGCAGCGGCAACGTGCTGATGCCGTGCACGGCGCTGCCGGTGAGCAGGCGCGACGGATCGCAGTTCGTCTGGTTGATCACGCGCGACGCCGCCGTGTTCTGCGGGAAGTTCAGGCTGTTGGGCGCCGATTCCTTCGTGAAGAAAGCCTGGTTGGAGACGCTCGAGCCGAACGGGTTCAGACGCAGGTTGATGGCGCGATAGTCGTCGGCGTGGATGTCCTTGACGTCGCGGGTCATCGTGCGGCCGCGGTGGGTCAGGTCCGCGCCGATCATCACGTTGAAGCCTTGCTTGGCGAAGTCGCCGATGCCGAAGCTGCCGTTGATCGTCTGGCGCGAGAACTCGCCGTCGTCGTTGGCGCCGACCGTGGCGCCCATCTGGGCGCCCTGGAAGTCCTGCTTCGTGATGAAGTTGATGACGCCGCCGACCGCGTCGGAGCCGTACACCGCGGACGCGCCGTCCTTGAAGATTTCAACGCGCTCGATCGCCGAGGCGGGGATCGAGTTCAGGTCGTACAGCGTCGACGTACCGTTGTTCGGGTTCGCGTAGGCGGCCGGGACGATGCGGCGACCGTTCAGCAGGATCAGCGTCGAGGTGGAGCTCAGGCCACGCAGCGACACCGTCGCGACGCCGCGCGAGAAGCCGTTCTGCGTCGGGGTGTCGTTGAAGCCATCGGTGCCCACCGCGGGCACCATCTTCATCAGTTCGAGCGCGGTCTTCGCACCGCTGGCGCGGATTTCCGCGGCCGTGATCCGGTCGATCGGCGAGGTGCCTTCGGCGGATGTCCGGCGGATGTTGGAGCCGGTGACCTCCACGCGCTCCAGTTGTTGCGAATCCTGCGCGGCGGCGATGCCGCAGGCCAGCGTGCTGGCAATCGCGATGCTGGTGAGTACCAGCGCCCTGTGGGTAAGTTGACGAGACATTGCGGTCCTCTTCTGAAGTGGGGTCGCACCCGGTAATGGCGCTGTTTCCCGAACGGTTGCAGAGCGCACCCCGGTCGATGTGCCCGGTGCGATGCGTGACGGGATTTTTTCAGCAGCTCAAACAAGTGGTTCACCGACTTAAACATTTGCTACATCGCGCAGCAAAAGAGCGACAGACCTATAAGAAGAAACCCGAAAGTCATGGGTCAAAGCAGGGGGAACCCTATCCCCACAAACCCCCTCAAATGCAGGCGCAAATCACACGGATATGCCGGGTCATTCCCATGACCCAGGCATCCACGGTGTCAAAAGGCAGGGGGTCCTCCGCGGTTCTTGTCCGGTTCGACATGCTTGAGGCACCCTCGCCGCGACCGACGGACGAAAAAAACCCGGCCGAGGCCGGGCTTGGGTGCGGACCACCGCGTCGGGGGAAACCCGACGGCGGTATCCGGAGATCGCGCGCGGCGATCAGAAGTCGTAGGACGCGCCCACCTTGTAGCTGCGCGGACGGATCCGGTAGCCATCGCGGAGGTTGACCGGACGCTCGTCGCCCATCAGGTTGTTGATGTTCAGCGACAGGCGCAGGTTCTTGATGCCGGTGTAACCCAGGCTGAAGTCGGTGCGGATGTCCTCGTCGATGTAGCAGGGCAGCGCGCCCGGCTTCAGGGTCTTCTGGCAACCCTCCTCGCCCCAGCTGGCCACGTCCGTCTCGTCGCGGTTCAGCGCGGTCCGGGACGTGTAGTTGAAGCGCAGGCCGGTCGTCCAGTCGCCCTTGTTCCAGGCGGCCGAGAACACGGCCTTCAGGCGCGGGTTCTCGTACAGGCCGACCTGGTTGGGACGCCACGTGTTCGCGTCGATGTCCCAGGCCTTGTAGGTCAGCGCATAGGTCGCCGCCACGCCGAGGTTCAGCGTGCCGAACGAGCCCGCCGCCACGCGGCCCTTGACATCGATGTCCACGCCCGAGGTCTCGGTCTTGCCGAAGTTCTCGTACTGCAGCAGCAGCGAGGTGATCTGGCCCGCCTGCCAGGCGAGCGTGCCGCCGGACAGCTGGTTGGCGCGGGTCGCCCAGGCCTGCTCCTGCGCGGTCAGCGCGCCGCGGCTGATCATGTTCTCGTAGCCGGGCTTGCCTTCGCGGTCCAGCACGTAGGACGGATCACGGGAGTTGATCTCGTTCTTGCGCTCGATCTTGAAGTAGTCGACGGCGATCGACGCGTTCTTGGTCGGCTCGAACACGAAGCCCACGGTCACGCTCTTGGACGTCTCCGGCTTCAGGTCCGGGTTGGCCGAGATCATCGCCGGCACCGAGGCGCGGCAGCCGCTGGCCAGGGCCAGCGCGGCATCGGACTGGTCGGCGGCGTTGCCCTTCTTGAGGATGTCGCTGATGGCCGTGGCGGTCGCGCAGCGCGCCGGATCCACCGTGTTGTTGAAGAAGCCGGTCACGCCGACCTGGCCCAGCGTCTCGGGGATGTTGGGCGCGCGGAAACCGCCGGCGACCGTGCCGCGCAGCAGCAACTGCGGCAGCACCTCAAACCGGACGCCCAGCTTCGGCGACACGCGGCCGTCGAAGCCCGAGGCCTTGTCGAAGCGCAGCGCGCCGTTCAGCTCCAGCTTCTTCAGCACGGGGGCGTTCAGCTCCAGGAAGGCGGCGTCGAGGTTGCGCTCGCCGTCGATGAGCACCGACCCGCGACCGACGATCTGCGCCTTCAGGACGTTGTCGGTCGACTTGATCGACACGCCTTCCTGACGGTGCTCGGCGCCCAGCGCGAAGGCCAGCGGACCGCCCGGCAGCTGGAACAGCTCGCCGCTCAGCTTGGCGTCCACCCAGGTCTGGTGGTTCTTGCCCTTGGAGCCGTTGACCGGGAACAGGCGCTCCAGCAGTTCGCGGCTGTTGCCGCCGCCGATCTTGTACTCGCCCGACGCGACGGCCGCGAACAGGTCGCGCGAACCCCAGCGGGCCAGCTTCTCGGCCTCGGCGGCGTTGCGGCCGATCGAGACTTCCCAGTCCATGTCGCGGAACGTGCCCTGCAGGCCGGTCAGCGCGCGGTACTGCTTGCCGGTGCCGTCATAGTTGAACAGGCTGGGGTCGTCCATGAACCGGTAGTCGATGCCGCGGGCCTGGCCGGTGGGGTTGGCCGGGTTCGTGGCCGACAGCACCGGATGCGGCACCGACTGCGCGACCTTGTTGTAGCCGTCGTACCAGCGCGAGGTGGCGCCGGCGCCGATGGTCATCGGCACGGTCAGGTACTCGGTGGTCGTCTTCGAGTAGGACACCTCGGCGAAGGCCTGGATGTCCTCCGTGACCTTCAGGCGCCCCGCGCTGAACAGGTTCACGCGCCGGGCCGGGTCGGAGACCGGGTTCAGCCCGTTGATGTCGGTCACGCACTGGCCCGCCGAATTCAGCGTCGTGCAGCCCGCCACCGGCACGCGGGTCGTGCCCACGCGCAGGTTGCCCGGGTAGGAGCTCAGGCTCGGGTCGCCGAAGGCCGGGTTGTAGAAGCCCTTGTGCCAGGCCGGATAGTCGTCCTTCACGTCGGCCACGGTGTAGCCCTCGCGCCGGTACGCCTCGATGTTGGCGAAGACGTTGAAGCGGTCCTTGTCCAGGTCGCCGAAGCCGGCCACGACGCTGGCCTGGCGCTGCGCGCCGACGCTCGGGTGCTCGTTGAACGTGTAGCTGGCCGAAGCGCCGACGCCGTTGTACGAGCGGCGCGTGATGATGTTGATCACGCCGGCCATCGCGTCGGAGCCGTAGATGGCGGATGCGCCGTCCTTGAGCACCTCGATGCGCTCGACCACGTCGGCCGGGATCGAGTCGACGTTGACGAAGGTGTCCTTGGCGCCGTCGGCCAGGCCGAAGTTGGCGACGCGGCGGCCGTTCAGCAGCACCAGCGTGGCGCCCTTGCCCAGGCCGCGCATCGACACGCCCGAGGCGCCCGACGCGAAGCTGGAGGTGTTGCCGTCGTCCCTGATCTCGCTGCTCGAGGTCGAGGTCAGCGTGTCCAGCACCTGGCGCACGGTGTTGGCGCCGGTGCGGCGGATCTCGTCACGGTTGTAGACCTGCACCGGCGAGGCCGTCTCGGAGGCCAGGCGCTTGATGTTGGAGCCGGTCACCTCGACGCGCTGAAGCTGGGTCGTGTCCTGTGCCTGGGCCTGCGCGATCTGGACGCAGCACAGCAGCGCCGCGGCGGCGCTCAGGGACAGGGAGAGCTGGGTGTTTTTTCTCATACTTCCACTTGCGAATTGATGAAGGGCCGGATGGGTGGCATCGGCCGAGGAGACCGGCAGCCGGGTGGGCACCGGGGTCGCGTCCGGGGATCTCCCGAGGGGCGCGAGGGGGCGGATTCTGGGGAGCCCCCTCCCCCATGTCCGTCGTCATCCATTGCAAAACCGCAACAATCATTCACATCGCAGCATTCACTCTTCGCATTGGCGGGCGATCAACGCCCTGATGCCGCAAAAGCGGGCGAAGGGCGCGTGGAAACAGGGCATGACAGCGGTTCCAGGAAGGGAAAACCCTCTGAGTTGAAAGCGGCACCATTCAGGTGCGCTGACCGCCCTTTCATGCGAGTTAACCCTGCCGGGTTCCCCCGAAGAATTCAGGACTTCGACGGGCGTCGCCCCCCTCAAGCCCTGACCCCGCACGCTGGAAGTTCGAAAGCGATACGCTTGCGCACCCCCGACGCAAGACCCGACCCCCTTTCAGAAGGGCCGGGCGCGACGGATCCGCCCAGGCGTCCCCAGGAGGAACCCCCCATGTCCATTTCGATGACCGTGAACGGCAAGGCGGTGACGCTCGATGCCGATCCGCAGATGCCCCTGCTGTGGGCGCTGCGCGAAGACCTGCAACTGACCGGCACCAAGTTCGGCTGCGGCGTGGCGCTGTGCGGCGCCTGTACCGTGCACCTGGACGGGCAGCCGGTGCGCTCGTGCCAGACGCCGCTGGAGGCGGCCGCGGGCAAGAAGATCACCACGATCGAGGGCGTGGGCGCCACGCCCACCGGCCGCGCGGTGCAGCACGCCTGGCTCAAGATCGACGTGCCGCAGTGCGGCTACTGCCAGAGCGGCCAGATCATGAGCGCCTGTGCGCTGCTGGCCGGCAAGAAGAAGCCCACCGACGCCGACATCGACGGCGCGATGAGCGGCAACGTCTGCCGCTGCGGCACCTACAACCAGATCCGGGCGGCGATCCACGACGCCTCGACCACGCTGGCGAAGGGAGGCTGATCATGAGCATGATGTTCGACCAGGACGCGATGACAACGCCGTCCTCGCCCGCTTCTCCTGCTGCTCCCGCCTCTCCGGTTTCCACGAGCCGTCGTTCGTTGCTCAAGGGCGGCGCGGCGCTGACCGTGTCGTTCGCGCTGCCGCTGGCCGCGGGTCGCGCGGCGCTGGCACAGCCCGGCGCCGCCTCCAACACCTTCGCGCCCAACGCCTGGCTGCGGATCACGCCGGACAACAAGGTCACGGTCGTCTGCGGCTCGGCCGAGATGGGCCAAGGCGTGCTGACCGCGATCCCGATGATGGTGGCCGAGGAACTGGACGCCGACTGGGCGCTGGTCTCCGTCGAGCAGGCGCCGGCGGACGCCGCCTACAACAACCCGATGTTCGGCATGCAGGCCACCGGCGGCAGCACGACGGTGCGCGCGCACTGGACGCCGGTGCGCCAGGCCGGCGCCGCCGCGCGCCAGATGCTGGTCGCCGCGGCGGCGAAGCAATGGGGCGTGGACGCCTCGTCGCTGCGCACCGAACGCGGCCAGGTGATCGGCCCGAACGGCCGCAAGGCCAGCTACGGCTCGCTGGTCGACGCCGCCGCGAAACAGCCGGTGCCGGACAAGCCCACGCTGAAGGACCGCAAGGACTTCCGCATCATGGGCAAGCCGACGCGCCGGCTGGACAGCGCGGCCAAGATCAACGGCACAGCCAAGTTCGGCATCGACGCGCACGTGGACGGCCTGCTGGTCGCGGTGATGGCGCGCGCGCCGATCGCCGGCGCCAAGCCCAAGGCCTTCGACGAAGGCAAGGCCAAGGCCATCAAGGGCGTACGCAAGGTCATCGCCATCCCGTCGGGCGTGGCCGTGCTGGCCGACGGCTACTGGGCGGCGAAGCAGGGCCGCGACGCCCTCGGCATCGAATGGGACCTGGGCGCGCATGCGGACCTGTCGTCGGAGAAGGTCTCGAGCGCGCTCGATGAAGGCCTGCAGAACGCCACCGCGATCGCGCGCGACGTGGGCAACGTCAAGGACGGCAGCGCCAACGCCGCGCGCAACCTGTCCGCGCAGTACGACGTGCCCTACCTCGCCCACGCCGCGATGGAGCCGCTGAACTGCCTGGCCTGGGTCAAGGGCGACGAGGTCACCATCTGGGCCGGCACGCAGAGCCAGGGGCCGGCGCAGGGCATCCTGTCGCAGGTCGCGCAGGTCACGCCGGCCAAGGTGAAGGTCAACACGATGCTGCTGGGCGGGGGCTTCGGACGCCGCTTCGCGCCGGACTTCACCATCGACGCGACGCTGCTGTCCAAGCTCAGCGGCAGCCCGGTCAAGCTGGTCTACGCCCGCGAGGACGACATGGCCGCCGGCTACTACCGGCCGACGTCGCGCGTGCGCTTCGAGGCGGGGCTCGACGACAAGGGCCAGCCGCTGATGCTGCGCGCCGATGTCGCGAGCCCGTCGATCATGGCGGCGTCGGGCTTCATGAAGATCCCCGAGAACGGCGTCGATGCAATGGCCGTCGAAGGGCTCGCGGACCACCCCTACGAGATCCCGCACCAGCGCATCGCCTACGGCCGCGCGGAGCCGGGGCCGCAGGTGTGGTTCTGGCGTTCGGTGGGACATTCGCAGAACGCGTTCTTCATCGAGAGCTTCATCGACGAGCTGGCGCACGCCGCCAAGGCCGATCCGCTGAAGTACCGGCTGGCGCTGCTCGAGAAGCACCCGCGCGCCCGGGGCGTCCTGCTGCTGGCGGCCGAGAAGGCCGGCTGGAGCCGGGCGCTGCCCAAGGGCCGGCATCGCGGCATCGCGGTGGCGGAAAGCTTCGGCACCTGGGTCGCCGAGGTGGCGGAGGTGTCCGTGGCCAAGGACGGCGGCATCAAGGTCCATCGCGTGACCGCGGCGGTGGACTGCGGCCAGACCGTCAACCCGCAGACGATCGCCCGGCAGATCGAGGGCGCGGTGGTCTACGGGCTGTCGGCAGCGCTGTACGGACGCATCACGTTCAAGGACGGGAAGGTCGAACAGAGCAACTTCCACGACTACCCGGTGCTGCGCCTGAACGAGATGCCCAAGGTCGACGTGCACATCGTGCAGAGCAACGAAGCGCCCGGCGGCATCGGCGAACCCGGCACGCCGCCGATCGCGCCGGCCGTGGCCAACGCGATATTCGCAGCCACCGGGAAGCGGCTGCGCCAGCTGCCGTTCGACAGCGAGGCGCTCAAGCAGGCTTGATCAAGCAGGCGCCTGAGCGCCTGTCCCACGCTCAGGAGGCCGGCGGGTAGCCGGCCTCGCTGAGCACACCCGCCAGCTGCTCGCGGCTCAAGCCGCTCTCCACCTTCACCGTCTTCTGCGGCAGGTCGACGTTCACCTCGGCGTGCGCGTCGGCCTCCTTCACCGCCTCGGTCACGGCAGCCAGGCAGTGGCCGCAGCTCATGTCGGGAAGCTTGAATTCATGCATGGGGATCTCCTTCGGATCAGTCTTCAGGCTCAAGCCTAAACCTTGCCGCCATGGGAAGGTCAAGCCTGCCGTCGTCGAGCGCGTCTGCGGGATCCGATACCGGCTGTCGTCCCTCGCCTGCCACGGTCGAGCACGTCTGCGGGATCCGGTACCGGCCGCCCTCATACGCTGCACATGTTCCGCAAATCGGTCGGCCGGCACCGGATCCCTCCGACCGATCCACCGCGTCGCTCGGGCCTCGGACACCTCTCCCATCAGGGGCATGGCCTTGACCTTCCCATCATGGCAAGCTTGAGACTGACGCCATGAACATCGCCACCACCCCCACCATTGCCGCTGGCGCCGCCGGAGCCACGGGCGAGTTCCAGCTCGCCGTGTCCGGCATGACCTGCGCCAGCTGCGTCAACCGCGTCGAACGCGCACTGCGCAAGGTGCCCGGCGTCGAAGGCGCCGAAGTCAATCTCGCCACGGAAAGCGCCACCGTGCGCGCACCCGCCAGCATCGCCGTCGATGCGCTCGTTGCCGCCATCACCAAGGCCGGGTACGACGCCCACGTGATCGCCGCGGAAGACGACTCGCCCCCACCCCCGCCGCCCTGGGCCGCGACCGGCTGGCCGGTGCTGACCGCCGCGCTGCTCACGCTGCCGCTGATCGCGCCGATGATCGCCATGGCGTGGGGGGGCCACTGGATGCTCTCCGGCTGGTGGCAGCTGGCGTTGGCCACGCCCGTCCAGTTCTGGCTCGGCGCGCGCTTCTACCGCGCCGGCTGGGCCGCGCTGAAGGACCGCAGCGGCAACATGGACTTGCTCGTCGCGCTGGGCACCAGCGCCGCCTACGGCCTCAGCGTCTACGAGCTCCTCCGGCAAGGTCCGATAAGCACGGCGCTGTACTTCGAATCGGCGGCCGCCGTCATCACGCTGGTGCTGCTGGGCAAGTGGCTGGAAGGCCGCGCCAAGCGTCAGACGCTCAGCGCGATCGCCGCGCTCAAGCAGCTCCGCCCCGACCACGCGCGCGTTCGCCGCGGACCCGCCGGCGCCGAAACGGACATCGAGCTACCGCTCGCGCAGCTGCGCTTGAAGGACCTGATGGTGGTTCGTCCGGGCGAGCGCATTCCCGCCGACGGCCGCATCCGCGAGGGCCGCAGTCCCGTCGACGAGTCGCTGATCAGCGGCGAGAGCCTGCCGGTGGACAAGGCCGCAGGAGACCGCGTCGTCGGCGGCGCGGTCAACGGCGACGGGCTGCTGCTCGTCGAGGTCACGGCGCTGGGCGCGGAGTCCACGCTGTCGCGGATCGTGCGTCTGGTCGAATCCGCGCAGGCCCACAAGGCCCCGATCCAGCGGCTGGTGGACCAGGTGAGCGCGGTGTTCGTGCCGGCGGTGCTCGGCATCGCGGCGGTGACGCTGCTGGCGTGGGGCCTGTCCACGGGCGACTGGGAACGCGCGCTCATCCATGCGGTCGCCGTGCTGGTGATCGCCTGCCCCTGCGCGCTGGGACTGGCCACGCCCGCGGCGATCATGGTCGGCACCGGCGTGGCCGCGCGGCGCGGGCTGCTGATCAAGGACGCCGAGGCGCTGGAGCAGGCACGGCGCGTCGAGCTGGTCGTGTTCGACAAGACCGGCACGTTGACCGAGGGCAAGCCGCGCTTGACGGACTTCGTCGCGGCGCCCGGCGTGCGCGAGGACGATGCGCTCGGCCTCGCGGCCGCGCTGCAGATGGGCAGCGAGCATCCGCTGGCCCGCGCGGTGCGCGACGCCGCCTTCGAGCGTGCGCTGACGACGGCGCCGGCGGCCTCGGTGCGCGCGATCGCGGGACGCGGCATCGAGGGCCGTGTCCAGGCCCGCGCGTTGATGCTGGGCAGCGGGCGATGGATGGCGGAGCTCGGGGTCGACCTGTCGGCGCTCGAGACGCAAGCCCAGGCGGCGATGGCACAGGGCCGCACGCTGTCGTGGCTGGCCGCCGCCGACGGTCCCGGTGCGCCGGTGCTGCTCGCGATGCTGGCGTTCGGCGACCGGGTCAAGGCCTCGTCGGCCGCGGCGATCGCCGATCTGAAGGCGCTGGGCCTGCGCACGCTGATGCTCAGCGGCGACAACGCCGCCGCCGCGCAGGCCGCGGGCGATGCCCTGGGGCTGGACGACGTCCGCGCCGAGCTGCTGCCCGAGGACAAGGCCCGCATCGTCGCCGGACTGCGCGCCGACGGCACGCACGTGGCGATGGTGGGCGACGGCATCAACGATGCGCCGGCGCTGGCCGCCGCGGACGTCGGCATGGCGATGGGGGGCGGCACGGACGTCGCGATGGAAGCCGCCGGCATCACGCTGATGCGCGGCGATCCGCGACTCGTCGCGGAGGCGATCGCGCTGTCGCGCGCCACGGTCGCCAAGATCCGCCAGAACCTGTTCTGGGCCTTCATCTACAACCTGCTGGGCGTGCCGCTCGCCGCGCTGGGACTGCTGAGCCCGGTGATCGCCGGCGCGGCGATGGCGCTGTCCAGCGTCTCGGTGCTGGGCAACGCGCTGCTGCTCAAGCGTTGGAAGGGAGCCGCGCGATGACCCCGTCGCCGCTGACCATCGGCCAGGCCGCCGAGCGCTCCGGCGTGTCGCCGAAGATGCTGCGCCACTATGAATCGCTGGGCCTGCTGCCGCCGGTGGCGCGCACGGAGGCGGGTTACCGCCTCTACGGCGAGAAGGAGGTGCACACGCTGCGCTTCATCCGCCGCGCGCGCGACCTGGGCTTCTCGATGGCGGAGATCGCCGAGCTGCTCAAGCTCTGGCAGAACCGCCGCCGCGCCAGCGGCCAGGTCAAGCGCATCGCCGAGACGCACATCGCCGACCTCGACCGCCGCATGGCGGAGATGCAGGCGATGCGCCGCGCGCTGGCCGAGCTCGCACACTGCTGCCACGGCGACGACCGCCCCGATTGCCCCATCCTCGACGACCTCGCACAAGGAGCCGCCCCATGAGCGCCCCCCTCGATTCCGATCCCGCATCCGGCAGCCCTGCCGATCCCGTCCCGGCCCGCTGGGAGCGCATCACCGCGCATCTCGGCAACGTCGGCGGCCTGACGATCCGGCGCGCGGTGCCGACGCCCAAGCGCCGCATGATCGCCGCCTGGTGCTTCCTCGACCACGCGGGCCCCGCCGACCTGACGCCGGAGAACGCCATGCGCGTCGGCCCGCATCCGCACACCGGCCTGCAGACCTTCAGCTGGATGATCGAGGGCGAGGTGCTGCACCGCGACAGCCTGGGCTCCCAGCAGATGCTGCGCCCCGGCCAGGTGAACCTCATGACGGCGGGCCGCGGCATCAGCCACACGGAGGAGTCGCAGTCCGACCGCCTGCAGCTGGCCCAGCTGTGGATCGCCCTGCCGGACGCGGACCGCCATCGCGAGCCGGCCTTCGAGCACTTCCCCGAGCTGCCGTCGTTCGCGACGGGCGGCTTCGACACGATGCTGCTGGTGGGCGAGTTCGGCGGTCACCGCTCGCCGGTGCCCAGCCACACGCCGCTGCTGGGCGTGGACCTGAGCGCCACGCGCGCCGCGGAGGCGACGATCCCGCTGCACCCCGATCAGGAGTACGGACTGATGGTGCTGGAGGGCGAGCTGTCGGTGACGCTCGACGGCGAATCCACCGGCGCGAGCAAGCCCGGCGAGCTGCTCTACATCGCGCCGGGCGCGCAGTCGCTGACGCTGCTGTCGGGCGGCGGCAAGAGCCGCGCGCTGCTGCTCGGCGGCCCGCCGTTCGGCGAGCCGGTGCTGCTGTTCTGGAACTTCGTCGGCCGCACGCGCGAGGAGATGCAGGTCTACGCCGAGGAATGGAACAGCCGCGAGGATGGCGGCCGCTTCGGCGCGGTCCACGGCTTCGACGGCCCTCGGCTGCTGGCGCCCGTCGTGCCGCCGCTCAAGACGCCGCACTAGTCGGCAGGAGCGGCTGTCCACGCCTGCAGCCACCGATGCGCGCGTGGCTCGTCCACCCAACCGCTGCTGACAGCCGACCGGATGAGCGCGACGTAGGCCTCGATCGCGGCCGCGGGGCGCGGCCCACCGGCCGTCGGCGTCTGACGCGGCGCCTTGCCGCCCCACCAGCGAGGCCGGCCCCGGAGGGCCAGCAGGCGGTGCAGGTCGCGCGACGACAAGGCGCCCTCGCCGTGCAGACGCAGCAGGCAGCGTCCGATCTGCCGCACCGCGCCGGCCCGGTCCGCGAGCAGGGCCGCCGCGAGCGGAGACGGCTGACGCCGCCCCGGCCCGAGCAGTCGCATCAGGTCCGACGATCGCAGCCGCGCCGGGCGGACGGTCTCGACCGTCAGATCCAGCAGCTCGCCCAGGGCGACGGGCTCCAGCACCAGCGCGGCCATGTGGAAGAGACGGACGCCGCGGCGGTCCTTGGCCGCGATGAGGGTCAGCATGTCCCGGCGGTCGATCCAGCCCATTTCCACGCCCCGGGCCAACGCCCCCATCCACAGGCCCACCGCATCGAAATGGCCCGCCGTCACGGCGACACCGATCGCTGGCGAATCGCCCGGCACCCCCTCGAAGGACGGGAACAACGCCGGCCGCCAGAGACCCCGCTGCAGGGCGAGCGCATGCCCGGTCAGCACACCCACCACCTCGACCTGGCCGTACCGCATCGCCGCGCCGATCGCGACGTGCCCACCGCGCCGGTACCAGCGCGCATGCACCTTGTCTTCCACGTCGAAGAAGCGCCCGAGGTCCAGCACGGTCAGCTCTTCCCGCAGATGTTCCGCCACCGCGCGCGCATGGCCCGCGGCAGCAGCGAGCAACAGCGGCTGCGGCTCGTCGCGCTCACCGAGCAGCAGCCGGCCCACCTGGTCGCGCGACAGGAGACGATCCGTCCGCGCGGCGTGGAGCGCATCGCGATAGCGGGCCGCCGCCTCGCACGATCCTTCGCGCATCGCCTGGTGATAGACGCCCGAGCCATCGACCCGAGGTACCTTCAAGGCATCGAAGAGATCAGGGCCGTCGAGCACGCCCTGTCGCGCCATGCCGATGAGGGCCTGCGTCCAGACGACGATCACGTCGGCGTGGTTGCGTGCCATCGCGTACTCGAACCCGCACCAGTGCCCGGGACCGTCCGCATCGTCGAGTCCCATCAGCAGTCCCCGCACTTCCGGATGCGTCAGCACGCCACGTTCGTGGGCGACCTCGACGGCGTCCAGGAAGGCCTGCAGCGGCGCGGCCCGGCCTTCCGCGAGCGCCACCCCGATGGCCCCGAGCGAGTCCGCGTCGCCTCCCGCGAGGATCTCGTTGAAGGGCGGCCACATGGACAGCGGCGCTGGCCGGGGATGCGCCCGGATCGCGAGCATCGTCGCCACCAGTTCGCGTACCGTGTCCGCGCCGTCCGGCAGGCTCATGGCGCGCGCGAGCGCGGCCTGCCCGTGGTCGTCGCGGGCCACCAGCGCCCGCCCGCGCTGCCGCGCGCCCAGCGCCGGCGCGGCGATCTGCAGCAGGACCTGCCAGCGCTGGAGCCGCGTGACGTCGTCGCGCCGGACCGCGGCGGCCACGATGCCGGGACCGTCACACACGAGCCATGCCCGGGCCGCGGCCTCCTCTTTCCTCGGCAGCAGGCGGGCGAATGCCCACGTCTGGTCGGCGGCGTCCGCGGCGAGCATCAGCCGATGACGCAGATCCGCCGGCAGGCCATCGGTCCGATGGCTCTGCAGCCAGTCCTTGCAGCGCGCCTCGCCCATGCGGCGCCACCAGATGCCGGTGAGCTCATCGGTCACCAGCCAATGCGGGGCGATCCATCGCAAGGCGTCCTCGGTATCGAACAGGATCGGCATCCGCGCGAGGCCCTCGCGCTCCCCCGCGCCCAGGCGCCTGCGATGAGGCGGCCCCCGGGTCTCCTCGTGATCGAGTTCGCGCAACTGCCGGACACGAACCGGCAAGGCCTCGCCGGGGTCGAAGTCCTCCGCGCGGCCGGTCTGCACCCACCAGAGCCCCTCGCCCAGCTGGCGCAGCCGGTGGGGTCCGTTGGCGGCCGTCCAGGCCAGGCGCGTGTCGATCGCACGGGCCGGCAGCGCCCCGTTGTCCATGAGGTTCAGTAGCACCTGCACGGCCAGCCACGTCGGATGTCCGAGCAGGCCGGCCTGGCCGCTGTCGGTGTCCTCATGGAACAAGGCCCAGCGGTCCACCGGTCCTAGCGCACGCTCGATGGAGACGATCTCCTCGTCGATCACCGCCTGCTGGTCCGCAGTCGCCGGCCACACGCACGCCAGATTCACACCCGCCTCGCCCAGGCGTGCGCGCAGGCGCTCCAAGGCCTCTTCGGCGAGCGAGCGCGCGACCGCCGTCGGCGTCACACGCTGGCGCAAGGCGAGCCGGGCGCGCGTCACGATCTCGGGCGCCAAGGTCCCGGCGTCGAAGTAGCGGTCGTGAGGCTGATCCGGGGCGAACGGCAGTCGCAACCGCTGCTCCAGCGCGGTGACGTAGTGGGACTCGTAATTCGCGAGCGACCGGAACCCCTCGTCCGGATCACGGCCCACGGTCGCGCGCACGACCTCGATCAGCGTCTGCCGGACGAGTTCGGTGCGACGCAGCGCGGCGGCCTGCGTCGCACCGCCCGCGGCGCAGCTCAGCCGGTGCACCGCGTCGCGCAACGCCGTGACGCAACCTCTCACGCACAGGCCGATGGCCTCGGCGGCCAGGACCAGCTGTTCCCGCCGCAGCAAGGCGGCGATGGCCGGATCGACGGCCAGCCGGGCGAGCGCCTGCAGCAGCGCCGCGCCCTCACCATGGAAGAAGATTCTGCGATCGGACTCCGACGCCGGGTCTTCGACGTCCTGGGTGCGCGCCGGCAGGTCGCCGAACAGCGACGCCTCGCGTGTCGCGCCCAGCGCGCTCGCGCCGGCCGACAGGTCGGCGCAGGCCGAGGCGAGGGCCCGCGCCGGGTCGCGTCCGGCCTCGACGCCCTTGGCCGGCGCGACAGGGGCGAGGTCCGGCTCGATGCCGGGCGCGAACCCGAAGTGCGGATCGAAGGCGGCGTCGAGCGGAGGCGAAGGGAGGGCGAGGAACGACGACATGGGGCACGACGGAGCGATGAGCTCCGCTTTGTCGTGCTGCGGTCAGATTCTGATTGCGCCGTTGTGTCGCGCCGGAGCCTGGTCCGCGTAGCGGAGGCCCGCCAGGGGGGGCACATGGCCCGGTTCGACGGACATCCCCAGGCAGACACGCCACGCCGCGTTGTTGCGGATGGGATGCATCCGGGTGAGTTCGCCGTCGATATCGATGTCGGGATCGATCAGCGCTGTCGTGAGGGGGGGATGGGGTCGCTGAGTTCTCCGGCCTTGCTGGCGATCGCGGCCCTCACGGTGGCCACCTCGCCGTCCCCGGGAAGCAAGGTCGTCAGCCATGGCAGGCAGCAGAACAACTCCTTGCGCGCTGCGGGAAATTCCGACCAGTGCTTGAACGTCTCCAGCTTCAGTCCATCCGAGTAGTGCGTCTGCTCCCTTGCAGTCCGGATCATCCGGGCCATGGCGGCATCGGAAGGACCGTCGGTCTCGATCATTGACGCCGTCGACAGTCCCGAGACCGCGTTGCGATAGTCGGAGTGGTGATACATGACAGCTCACTTCTTCATCCGGTTGGTAAGGAAGCGCAGTTCGTTTGCGGGGTCCTGGGCCACCGACAAGGAGCGCATCATGTTGACCAGAAACTGACGCTTGGATCCGCGATCGCCCTTGCCGGCAAGGTGTTCGTTGATACGCCACAACGAATCCACACCGGCCCCCTGGAGCCGCCACACCCTGTCGTCGCGATCGTCCGATGGCTTGTGTCCAAGCCAGGTGTCGGAGAACCTGTCGAGCGCGGTCGTGTCCACCCTCAGGCCCTCGCAGCGTTGCCGCAACCCATCCAGCGCCAGGACCAGTTCGGCTCTGTCAACGTTCGCCAGCGCAGGCACATCATTCGGATCGAGCGGGATCCCCAGACACGCGCGCCAGGCCGCGTTGTTGTAGACAGGGTGCAGCCACATGGAAACTCCCTCGCCCTCCAAGTCGGGAAGTTCCAGGCCCAGGTCTTTCATGCCCCGGCTGACCTCTGCCACCGTCAACTTCGAACTCTTTAGCAGCGGCTCGGCCCAGGCTTCGAATCGCGTGCGCCGTTCGCTCAGATGAAGGTCGTTGTCTCCGGACCCGTCTCCATCCACATCGAAGCTCTCCGAGAAGGTCAAGCCGTGGAACAGCCTGCTGACTTGAGATCCTCTCTCGCCTTCCTTAGGCACATTGAACGATAGGTACCAGAGCGCTCCTTTGCGGGTGCTGGGATCGCGTCTTTCCAGCTCATTGCAGATTGCAGTGAGCACGAGGTGGCCGCCCTCCAGCATCTCGGCGTGCTCCCCCTCAATACGCGCCGGCGGGGTCGCATAACGGTCGCGCAGGGCGATCAGGTGCCCTCGGAAGGTGTGCATGTCCTCCGGCACAAGGCGGAGCAGCCGGTCAACGCTGCTACTCAGTCGTGTGCAGCGTCGTCGGACTTCCTCGGCCCCCATGTCCGTCAGAGCCTGAGTGATCACCACATCGTCGGACTGCGGCAGCGGCGCTACGGCGGGAGCGCTCGTTGAGGGGACGGCCAGTGCCTTCGGACCAGCGATCAAAGCTCGCCTGGGTTGCGGCACGGGCCTTGCTCCATGCGCCTTTGCATCCGGTGCGTCAGTCGCCAGGCGCAACTCGCCGCAGACCGCATTCACCGTGCTCGGTGACGGACGCTTTTCCAGTCTCTCGACCAGCGACAGCAGGAAGCGCTTTTGTTCGCCGGAGAATCGGATCGGGTCGACCACCGCCGCATCGGCGGCACCTCCGGTCTCAATGGTTGACGCAATCGACAGCCCTGCGGACTCTTGTCGATGAACGGGGGATTGATACATGGCCGCTCCAGAAGTTGAGGCCGTATCAGTTCATTCCCACCCGTTCTGGTTCCGGCGACAAGTGCTCCGGCACCGAACCCATGGTGCCGGGCCTGTCCTCAGGCGAACTTGCCCGCCTGGAAGTCGCGAACCGCCTGCAGCAGTTCGCCTTCCGTGTTCATCACGAACGGACCGTACTGCGCGATCGGTTCGCCGAGCGGTTGACCCGCGATCAGGATCGCGCGGGCGCCTTCATCGGAGGCCGTCAGTCGCGCACCATCGGAGCCGGCCGTGTTGGCGAGGATCGCCATGCGGCCGCTCGGCACCAGGCAGCCGGTGTCGAAGCGCAGCGCCCCGCGGTACACGTACAGGAACGCGTTGTGCGTCGCCGGCAGCGCCTGCTCGAAGGTCGCGCCTGGTTCCAGATGCACGTCGAGGTAGATCGGCAACGTGACGTCGCGCTGCATCGCGCCGGCCACGCCGTGGCTCTCGCCCGCGATCACGCGGACCGTCGCGCCCGGCAGCGTCAGCTCGGGGATCTCGGCGCTGGCGATGTCGCGGTACCAGGGGTCGCGCATCTTGTCGCGGCCGGGCAGGTTCAGCCACAGCTGGAAGCCTTCCATGCGGCCTTCCTGCTGCTCGGGCAACTCGGAATGCACCACGCCGCGGCCGGCGGTCATCCATTGCACGCCGCCGGGACCGAGCAGGCCTTCATTGCCCGCCGAGTCGCGATGGCGCATCTGGCCCTCGAGCATGTAGGTCACCGTCTCGAAGCCGCGATGCGGATGGTCGGGGAAGCCGGCGATGTAGTCGTCGGCGTTGTCCGTGCCGAAGGCATCCAGCATCAGGAAAGGATCCAGGCGCCGCTGCAGGTCCTGCGTCAGCACGCGCGTCAGCTTGACGCCGGCGCCGTCGCTGGTGGCCCTGCCCTGCACCAGGCGCTCGACCTGGCGGGGCGTCCGAAGAGAGGTGACAGGGGTGGCGGCGGTCATGATGGATTCCTTTCCAAGGTGTCGATGAATGTCTGTGCCGGCCGTCAGCGGGTGCTGCCGGCCCGGCATGGGGCTTGGGGGTCCAGGAGGGATCCCCCATGCCCCGTGGAGGGCGCGCGCGGTCTATCAGGCCGGTTACGCCACCGTCACGGCGATCAAGCCGGCTGCGTTTCGCCGAACAGCGCGGCGATTTCTTCGCGGGCGGTGGCCAGGCCCTTGGCCGCAGCTTCCTCGCCCATGTTCAGGCCTTCGGCCAGCACGAACTTCACGTCGGTCATGCCGAGGAAGCCCAGCGTCAGCTGCAGGTAGGGAACGATGTTGTCCGCCGGCTGGCCGCGGTACACACCGCCGCGCGTGCTGACGACGATGACCTGCTTGCCGGTCACCAGCCCTTCGGGGCCGTTGGCGCCGTACTTGAAGGTGGCACCGGCGCGGGCGACCGCGTCGATCCAGTTCTTCAGCTGCGAGGTCACGCCGAAGTTGATCATCGGCGCGGTCAGCACGATGACGTCGGCGGCCTTCAGCTCGGCGATCAGTTGGTCGTTGAAGGCCACGCGGTCGGCCTGCGCCTGGGTGCGGGCGTCGGCCGGCGTGAACAGCGCGCCGAGGGTGGCTTCGTCCATCGCGGGCAGCGGGCGCACCGCCAGATCGTGGACGACTGTCGTGGCGCCGGCATTGCGGGCCACCAGCTGGGCGACGACTTCATTGGCCAGCAGGGTCGAGACCGAGCCTTGGCCCTCATGCAGACGGCGGGCGCTGGAGTTGATCTGGAGGATGTTCATGGTGCGTTTCTCCGGGCGTTTCGGCTGGATCAGCCGGGGTGTGATGGGATGGAGTGAACTCTATTGATCCCCTGTCAGCACCGGAAGACGTCGAACTGGATAAGATTGTTCCATTCAACGAACAATCCAATTGCCTTGAAAGCACCTCGTCCATGAGCCTTGATGCCGACGACCTGCTGGTCTTTGCCCGCGTGATCGAAAGCGGCAGCTTCAGCCGCGCGGCGGAGCGGCTGCAGCTGCCCAAGTCGACGGTGTCACGCCGGATCGCGGCGCTGGAGGAGCGGCTGGGCGAGAAGCTGCTCCAGCGCAGCACGCGGCGATTGACGCTGACCGAGTTCGGCCAGGGCGTGCTGGAGCATGCGCGCGTGCTGGCGGGCGAGGTGGACGGCGCGCTCGCGCTGGCGCTGCATCGGCAGCAGCGGCCGACGGGGCGCCTGCGCGTGTCGATGCCGGCGGACTTCGCCAACCAGATGCTGATCCCGATGCTGAGCCGCTTCGTCGGCGACTACCCGGAGGTGCAGCTGGAGCTGGACCTGTCACCGCGTCGCGTGGACCTGATCGCCGAAGGTTTCGACATCGCCGTGCGCATGGGCCAGCTGCCGCCGGACAGCCAACTGGCGGCCCGGCGCATGGCGATGTTCAGCAGCGGCCTGTATGCCTCGCCGGACTACCTGCAACGGCACGGCGAGCCGCAACTGCCCGAGGGCCTGCTGAGCATGCACGGCCTGATGATCCTGAGCCGCGCCGGCGAGCCCTTGCCCTGGCGCCTGTTCGGCATCGTCGACGGACAGGCGGACCAGCGCATCGAATGGGTCGGCGTGCCGGACAGCCGCACGCTGGTCAACGCGCCGGACATGCTGCTGCAGATGGCCCGCGCGGGCCTGGGCATCACCTGGGTCGGCAACCAGTATGCGCAGGCCTTCGTCGACCGCGGCGAGCTGCTGCGCGTGCTGCCGGCCTGGTGCGCGGAGCCGTCGACCTGCTGGGCGGTGTTCCCGCAGCGCCGCCTGATGCCGCTGCGCACGCGGCTGTTCCTGGACGCGATGGCCGCGGCGCTGACGCCGTTCGATCAGGCGGCGATGTACGGGATGTAGGCGCCGGCAGCGGTCCGAAGCGCCGCGACCAGGACGGCCGCGCACCCAGGGTCGTCAATGACGATGGGAGAACCGCGGGTCGACGGCACGTCCGGCCTCGTCACGGGTCTTCTGGAGCAGCACCGCCAGGTTGTCCGTCGAGACATCGATGAGCCCCGAGGTCGTCGACCACTGGCTTTCGGGCACGCTCAGGGCAATCCCCAGCAGCTCCGCCACCTTGGCCACCGCCGATTCGACGAGGGCCTCTCGTTCCCGCGCCGACCAGTTCATCAGCGGTCCTTCGGCGCTGCGTTCAACGGCATCGCGGATCACACGCACACGAGCCTGATCCTCCACATCACTGTCGCCGGGTCGGATATCCAACCTGGGCAGACGGTATCGGAGGGCGCTCAGCAGAAGCGCCGCGGGTTCCTCGGCACTTCCGATGCCATGCAGCACGCGCTCGAGCACGTCACGCACCTTGCCCTCCTCTTTCCAGCCCCGTTCCTTCGCCCGCGAGCACAGGTGCTTCAGCGCCTCCAACCCGAAGCGATGCAGATTGCCTACCGGGTCGACCTGCCCGCCTGTCGGACTGCGCCCGGCGAATCGTTCGATGAACCGGTCGAGCGATTCCACCGGCCCGACGCGAAACTGGACGGCCAGCTGGCGCAGTTCCTCGACGCGTTCATGCAAGTATTCTTCGGGCACCGAGGAGTCCGGGCGCCGTGGCAGGAGCCCCGCACAGGCCGCAGCGGCCGCGTCGCATGTCTGGGCATCGGCTGACATCGCACAGAACTCGCGCTTGGCGGAGACCTTGGACGTCTCGTCGAAGCCGAGATACTGCAGGAAACTCCGCGCCACGTCGGCCGGCGTGACACCCGGGAAACTGCAGGTGCGCGCCCAGGCCTCCAGCTTCGACAGGGCCTGCTCGCGGCGACGAAGCGCAAGGTCCGGATCGTTGGCGGCGATCACCGCGGAGAGCGCCCGTCCGATCGCCGTGACGGCGCGCGGATCCAGGTCCGTACCGGGCACGAAGCCGGCACGCAGAGGGTGGCAGGCCAAGGCCTGGATGTCGGGCTGCGGATTGGCCTCCAGGGCCTGGCACAACTCGACCAGCAGGCGCTTGCCGGCACCCGACATCTGCGCCTGCGCAGGGCCCATGGCCGAGCGCGGATCGGTCCACCCCGCCGCCTGTCGTCCGATGGCCTGCGTCACGTCCGCATGCGGGCCCGTCGCCGGAAGCGACGCCGTCAGCCGGCGGAAGAGGACGGACAACTCATCGCGCGCCGGTCCGTTCACGTCGCTGCGAGCGCACACCTCCGACGGCGTGGTCGACGGGAACGGCCAGTCGAAGCTCAGGAACGGCGGCGATTGAGAGAACGATGGATACACGGCGAACACCCCAGGAAGCATGAACAAGGAGGGGTTGGTGCGCTGCACACCCCCTCGCGGTTCACGTCTTCGATCGCCGGGGCGTCACTCCACCTGGAAGCCGATCTCCACGCTGACCTGACGCGGCGCCGGGATCGGTCCGAAGCGCCACTGCTTGACCGCGTTGATCGCGGCCGTGCTCAGCTTGCGATCCGGCGAGCGCAAGGCCTGCGCCCCATCGACCGAGCCGTCCGGCCGGACCGTGAACTGCACCAGCACCGAGCCGGCGCGCTGCTGCGCCAGCAAGGAGCGGGGGTACTCGGGATCGACCTTGCGCAGCAGTTTCAGCGGCACGGGCTCGTCGTCGGGCTCCGGCTCGGGCGCCTTGCCGGCCGGCGCGGCGGTCGACGGTGCCGCCATCGACACGACCTGCGGCGCCGGCGCTTCCGACATCGGCTGCGGCACGGGCGTCGGCGGTGCGATCGTCTGCGCGGCGGACTGACCGATCGCCGCGGGCGCGGGCGACGCCGTGGCAACGACTGGCACCGGCGCCGTATCGGGCGCGGCATTGCGGGCCGCGAGCGCACGCTCGGCGGCGGGGTCCAGGTCCTGTCGACGCGCCACGGGCGCGGCGGCCGGCGCGGCCGTGGCCACGGGCCGGGCGACCGGCTTGGGCGCCTCGGCCTTGGCTTCGTGCGCGGGCTTCTTCTCGCCCTTCTCCGCGTGGAACTTGATCCACTGGAACACCTTGTCGGCATCGCGCTTGGCGCGGTCGACGTCGCTCAAGGCCGCCTTCGGATCGACCGGCGCGGCCGACGTGGCCGCCGCGGTCGGTGCTGTCTGCGCGGGTTGCGCGGTCTGCGCCTGCGCGGTCATCGCGACCAGACCCCAGGTCAGGGCCTGGGTCAACACCTGGCACGCGACCAGGCCGCGGCGTCGGACGCTCGGGAGACTACGGCTGCTCATCACTCCACCCTCTCGATTGCGCTGGTTGCTCTCTTTTGGAGACAACGCCGGTCTTGTCTACTGCTTGTTGCTGTGGTTCTTTCGCGCCCCGGCATGAGCGCCGCAGTGTAAGAAGTCACCTGGGTGGATCCCCCTCGGTGTTTCCCCGGAATCAGGATGTAACAGCGGCCTGGAAGCCCCATGGCGTCGGGGTTCCGTCGAGGAATTCACATCCGCGCCGCGCCGCGCGCGACCGGACCTATACTGCGCGCCTGCTCCGGGGAGCCCTGGGTCGACGACGCGTTTCGCGCATCGCCGGCACGGGCTGAGACATGGCGATGAAGCCGTGGACCCGCTGAACTTGATCCGGTTCGTACCGGCGTAAGAAGAGCCCGCCCTTCCAGGCGCACCTCGGCGAATCGCGAGCCCCCCAGGCCCGCACCAACGCCCAGCGGTCCCGCACCGCGCCCGTGCGCCCCGCCCAGGAAGGGGTCTGTTCCGAACGTCCGAACGTCCCCGTCAGTCCAGCCTCCGGCGCCCAACCGGAGACCCTGATGCCCGACTCGACGCCTGACCTGCAGCAAGACCTGCCCCCGGCCGCCGCCGCCTTCCACGACCGCCTCGCCGCCAGCCGCGCGCCGCTGCCCGCGTCGACCAAGACGCACGAGCCCGGCGTGTTGCATCCGCAACTGCGCGTGCCGCTGCGCGAGATCGCGTTGACCAACGGCGAACGGCTGACGGTGTACGACACCTCGGGCCCGTACACCGATCCCGCCGTCGAGACCGACGTGCGCCGCGGCCTGCCGACGACACGCGCCGCGTGGGTCGAGTCGCGCGGGGACACCGAGCCCTACACCGGCCGCGCCATCCAGCTCTTCGACGACGGCCTGCGCGAGGCCGCGCAGCAGCAGGCGCTGCGCGCGCAGAGCGCCGCGCTGACGCGTCCGCCGCGCCGGGCGAAGTCCGGCGCCAACGTGACGCAGATGCACTACGCGCGACGCGGCATCGTCACCGCCGAGATGGAATACGTCGCCATCCGCGAGAACGGCCGCCGCGCCTGGATGCACGAGTACCTGTCCGACACCGAGCGCGAGCAGCGCCTGCGCGGCCAGGGCCTGGGCGCGCAGATCCCCGGGATCATCACGCCCGAGTTCGTCCGCGACGAGGTCGCCCGCGGCCGCGCCATCATCCCGGCCAACATCAACCACCCGGAAGTCGAGCCGATGGCCATCGGCCGCAACTTCCTGGTCAAGGTCAACGCCAACATCGGCAACTCGGCCGTGAGCTCGGGCATCGAGGAAGAGGTCGAGAAGCTCGTGTGGGCGACGCGCTGGGGCGCGGACACGGTGATGGACCTGTCCACCGGCCGCAACATCCACACGACGCGCGACTGGATCCTGCGCAACAGCCCCGTGCCCATCGGCACCGTGCCGATCTACCAGGCGCTGGAGAAGGTCGGCGGCGTGGCCGAGGACCTGACCTGGGCGCTGTTCCGCGACACGCTGGTCGAGCAGGCCGAACAGGGCGTCGACTACTTCACCATCCACGCCGGCGTGCGCCTGCCCTTCGTGCCGATGACGGTCAAGCGCCGCACCGGCATCGTGTCGCGCGGCGGCTCGATCCTGGCGAAGTGGTGCATCGCGCATCACCGCGAGAACTTCCTGTACACGCACTTCGAGGAGATCTGCGAGATCATGAAGGCGTACGACGTCAGCTTCTCGCTGGGCGACGGGCTGCGGCCGGGATCGCTGGCGGACGCCAACGACGAGGCCCAGTTCGCCGAACTGCGCACGCTGGGCGAGCTGACCAAGGTCGCGTGGAAGCACGACGTGCAGACCATGATCGAAGGCCCCGGACACGTGCCGATGCACATGATCCAGGCCAACATGACCGAGCAGCTCAAGCACTGCGACGAGGCGCCGTTCTACACGCTGGGCCCGTTGACCACGGACATCGCGCCGGGCTACGACCACATCACCAGCGGCATCGGCGCCGCGATGATCGGCTGGTTCGGCTGCGCGATGCTCTGCTACGTGACGCCCAAGGAGCACCTGGGCCTGCCCGACCGCGACGACGTCAAGCAGGGCCTGATGGCCTACAAGATCGCGGCGCACGCGGCCGACATCGCCAAGGGCCATCCGGCGGCCCGGGCGCGCGACGACGCGCTGTCCAAGGCGCGCTTCGAGTTCCGCTGGGAGGACCAGTTCAACCTCGGCCTCGACCCCGAGACGGCGCGCGAGTTCCACGACGAGACGCTGCCCAAGGACAGCGCGAAGGTGGCGCACTTCTGCTCGATGTGCGGACCGAAGTTCTGCTCGATGAAGATCACGCAGGACGTGCGGGAGTACAGCGCGCAGCTGGCGGCGAACGGCGAGGCCGACGGCCATGGCGGCCATGGCGGCGCTGCGGCGGATGCCGAGGCGCAAGCCGGCATGCGGGAGAAGAGCGCCGAGTTCCTCGCCGGCGGCGGCGAGCTCTACATCCCGATCCGCCAGGCCTGAGCGCGATGGCCGCGATCGCCATCGCCGGCGCGGGGCTCGCCGGACGGCTGCTGGCGTGGACGCTCGCGCGGGCCGGACATCGCGTCGAGGTCTTCGACGCGTCGCCCGGTCCCGGGCCTGCGTTCGACGCGCACGGCGCGGCCGCGTTCAGCGCCGCCGGCATGCTGAGTCCGCTCGCCGAGCAGGAACAGGGCGGCGCCGAGATCGCCGCCCTGGGCTGGCGCTCGCTGGCGCTGTGGCCGGGCATCGTCGCGGCGCTGTCGCGATCGGAGTCCTGCTCGGGCTCGGGCTCGGGCTCTAGCTCTGGCTCTGGCTCGAGCTCGAGTTCAGCGTCGAAGCCGGTGCCGCTGCGCATCGACGGCAGCCTGCTGCTGTCGCATCGCGCGGACCTCGGTGCGGCCCAGCGCGCGCTGATGCGCATGCCGGGCGCGGAACCGCTCGATGCGGACGCACTGCGCGCACATGAGCCGATGCTCGCGCCGGGCCTGCGGGGATGGCTGCTGCCGCGCGAGGGCCTGATCGCGCCGATACCCGCGATGGCCGCGCTGCACGACGGCGCGACAGGCGCGCACTGGCATTGGGGGCGGGCGGTCGACCAGGTGTTGCCCGGCGAGCTGCACTTCGCCGACGGCGGGCGCTGGCGCGGCGACTGGGCGATCGATGCGCGCGGACTCGGCGCACGGCCGCCGCTGCCGCTGCGCGGCGTGCGCGGCGAGATCATCACGCTCTCGCTGCCCGCTCACGGTCTGCGCCGGCCCGTCCGGCTGCTGCATCCGCGGCATCGCGTCTATCTCGTGCCGCGCTCCGACGAGGAGCTCGTCGTCGGCGCCAGCGAGATCGAGAGCGAGGACCGCAGTCCCGTCTCGCTGCGCTCCGCCGTCGAGCTGATGGCGGCGGCGCAGAGCGTGCTGCCGGTGTTGTCGGAGGCACGCATCGTGCGACTCGATCGGCATCTCCGGCCGGCGCTGCCGGACAACCTGCCCTTCACCCATCACGAGCCCGGCCTGCTGCGGCTCAACGGCCTGTACCGCCACGGCTGGCTGCTCGCGCCGGCGCTGGTCGAGCGGCTGCTCGACGACGCCGGACTGGCCGCCCCTCTCCTGGAGATCTCCCCATGACCACCCCGCCCCCGATCACCGTGCGGCTCGACGACCGCGCCGTGGCGATGCCCGCCGGCGCGACGCTGGCGCAGTTGCTCGAACTCGAACGACGCGAGGCCGACGCCGTGGCCACCGCGCTGAACGGCCGCTTCGTCGCCCGCGACGCGCGCGCAGGCACGGCGCTCAACGACGGCGACGTCGTGCTCTTCTTCCAACCGATCGTCGGAGGTTGACATGCTGCTCACCACCGTTGCGCAGTCCACCGATCCGCAATCCATCGATCCAGGAGTGCCCCATCCGTCACCGCCGCATCTTCAAACGGACGATCCGCTGCTGATCGACGGCGTCGCGCTCGACAGCCGCTTCTTCCTCGGCACGGCCGGTTACCCCAGCCCCGCGACGCTGTGCGACGCGATCCGCGCGTCCGGCTCGCAGCTGCTGACGGTCGGCCTCAAGCGCACGCTGCAGGCGGGCGACAACGGCGCGCTGGCGCAGGCCCTCGCGGTCGGGCGCGAGCAGAGCGCGCGGCTGCTGCCCAACACCGCGGGTTGCCGCAGCGCGCGTGAGGCGGTGCAGCTCGCCCACATGGCGCGCGAGCTCTACGGCACGGCCTGGATCAAGCTCGAGGTCATCGGCGACGACCACACGCTGCAGCCCGATCCGTTCGAGCTGGTCGCCGCGGCGACCGAACTCGTGCGCGAGGGCTTCGTCGTCTTTCCCTACTGCACGGAGGACCTGATCCTCGGCCGGCGCTTGCTGGATGCCGGCTGTCCGCTGCTGATGCCGTGGGGAGCGCCGATCGGATCAGGCCAGGGACTGCTGAACCTGCACGGACTGCGCACGCTGCGCGAGCGCCTGCCCGACACCGCGCTGGTGATCGACGCGGGCCTGGGCGCCCCGTCGCAGGCCGCGCGCGCGATGGAGCTGGGCTTCGACGCGGTGCTGCTGAACAGCGCGGTGGCGCAGGCCGCCGATCCGGTGGCGATGGCCGGCGCGTTCGCCGACGCCGTGCGCGCGGGTCGGCAAGCCTTCCGCGCGGGCCTGATGGCGCCGCAGGCCTTCGCGGTTGCGAGCACGCCGGTCGGCGGCCATGCCTTCCTGCTGGGGGACGCATGAACGGGCAGAACGAACACGGCGATCGGCGCGAGTCCGCCGCGATGGCCCGCCCGTCGCCGGCCGTGCCGCATCCGAGCCTGCCGGGACCTTGGGCCGCGACGATCGATCCGGACCTGCTGACCCTGACGCCGTGGACCGACGATCCGACGCCGCCGGTCATCTGGAGCGTCGCCGGCACCGACAGCGGCGGCGGCGCGGGCTTGAGCGCCGACACGCGCGCGGCGGCGGCGATGGGCGTTCATCTCTGCCCCGTCGTCGCGGCCGTCACGGCGCAGCACTCGCAAGGCGTGAACGCGGTGTTCCCGCTTCCCGCCAGCCAGGTGCGAGCGCAGTTGAGCGCCCTGCGCCAGGACCTGCCGCCGCGCGTCGTCAAGACCGGCCTGCTCGCGAGCGCGGCGACGGTGGACGCCTTGCTGGCGCAGATCGGCGAGGCCCCGTTGGTCGTCGATCCGGTGCTCGGCGCGAGCGCGGGCGGCGCGGCGTTCTGCGACGACGACCTGCTCGGCGCCTATCGCCATCAACTGGTCCCGCGCGCGGCGCTGATCACGCCGAACCGGCGCGAGGCGGAACGGCTGCTCGGCGTCGCGACGGGCCAGCTGCCGGTGCCGGAACTGGCCGCGATGCTGCGCGGTATGGGCGCGCAGGCGGTCTGCATCACTGGCGGCGACGATGCGGCGCAGGTCGACGGGCTCTCGATGGACTGGCTGGACAGTCCGCTGGCGACGGGATGGATCGCCTTGCCGCGCCTGTCCGGCCGCAACGGCGGACCGCCGCACCACCACGGCAGCGGCTGCACCTTCGCGACCGCGGCGGCCGCCGCGCTGGCGCGCGGCTTCGCCGTGCCCGACGCGGTGATCCTCGCGAAGATGCTCACCTGGAGCGCCTTGCGCGACGGCCACGCGGCGGGCGCGGGCGCGGGACCGCTGCGCCCGGACCGACGCTTCGTGGACGATCCCCGCGCGATGCCCGTGATGGGCTTCGACGACGAGACGACAGCCGATCGCGCGACGCTGACGCGCTGGCGCGAGGTGATGTGGCCGGCGTCGCGCCGTCCGGCGCCCTTCGCCACCGGTCTGTACGCGATCACGGACCGAGCGGAACGCGTGGCGGCGCTGGCGCTCAGCGGCCAGTTCGAGCATGTGCAGCTGCGCATCAAGCGGGGCCCGTCGACCGATGACGAGGCGCTGCGCTCGGCGATCCGCGAGGCGGTGCGCGACATGGCGGGCCGGTCGGCGAGCTTGTGGATCAACGACCACTGGCGGCTGGCGCTGGACGAAGGCGCGCGGGCGCTGCACCTCGGCCAGGAGGACTGGGCGGGAATGGGCGGCGAGGACCGCGACGATCTTCAGCAGCGCCGCACGCGGCACGGCGTGCGGCTGGGCCTGTCGAGCCACAGCCTGTGGGAGCTCGCCCGCGCGCGCGGCGTGGCGCCGGACTACATCGCCTGCGGCCCGCTGTGGCCGACGACGACCAAGGACATGCCGTGGCTGCCGCAAGGGCTGGCGCAGTTGCGCTGGTGGGCGCGCATGGCGGGCGTACCGGTGGTCGGCATCGGCGGCGTGCTGGAGGAGCGCCAGTGGCGCGCGGGCCTGGCCGCCGGCGCGGCGGCCATGTGCCTGGTGCGGGCGGCGGAGGAGATGGTGGCGAAGGGGCGCTTGTCGTCACCTGCTTCTGAGTCATCGACGCGCGGCGCAAGCTCTTCGCGCAGGACGACGACCTGATCCGCATCCTGCAGAGCGAGTTGGAGAACCGGCTGGCGCTGGTGCGGGCGTTGGGTGGTGGATGGCGGCGATCGCCGCTCGATCCACGCGCCGCAAACGGGGCAGTGTTGCCAAGGTTTCCCGGTATGAGAAATGCGAGGAGGGATGTCGCTCCTGCGTCTCGCCATTTGGAGTGCCCCCCTTGGCGCGATTTCCAACTGCCGGTCTCGGGTGCAGGATCTGGGCTCGTTCGATGCACGCCGGGCGGCCCACATCGTCATCTCCTTCCACTGCCTCGGAAGGATCGCCCGGCGTTGCAACGAACGTACAACTTTGTTTTACGTCAACGGCATCGCCCTTCTAGAATCCGACCCAGGCTGCAATGGAAGGGAGGCGCTCATGGAAGTGGTGTTGAAGAAAATGGGAAACAGTACCGCGTTGATCCTCCCGCCGACCGTGCTCCGCAACCTGGGTCTGACCGCGGGTCATGCCCTGACGCTGGAGACCACGTCCGACCGTCGCATCGTCCTGACCCCGAAACGCAAGTACACGCTGGCCGAGATGATTGCCCAGTGCGATCTCTCCGCAGCGCCACCGGCGGACATGGCGGACTGGGATCGCATGAAGCCGGAAGGCGGTGAAGCGTGGTGAGGAAAGTTTTTGACCGAGGCGATATCGTCGCGGTGCCTCTCGATCCCGCGCTGGGATTCGAACAGCGCGGGATGCGCCCCGCCCTGGTCCTGACGACCAAGGAGTTCAACGCGCTCGGAGACGTCCTGGTGGCGCCCATCACTCAGGGAGGCGACTTCGCTCGTCATGCTGGCTTCGCCGTGACCTTGACCGGCACAGGATGCAAGACGCAGGGCGCGGCGCTGGTCAACAAGATCCGGATGCTGGACCTCAACGCGCGCAAGGCGCGACGCATCGAGCAGGTGCCCATGGAGGTCATCGACGATGCGCTGGCGCGGCTGTCGGGACTGTTGCAGTGACCTCGACAGCGACGTGCAGACGGCCGGGCCAGGCCGCTCGCGCTCATTGCCAGCGTGCCACTCGGGCCCGCAGCGACGGGGTCGGATCGTTTGCCCGCCTCAGCGCGTCGGTGATCAGGGCGCGCGTCGCCAGCGGCAGGGCCAGCTTCTGATAACCCAGCCGAACACCGGCATGTGGGCCCGGAGATCGGACAACGGATCGACCACGAAAGCGGCAAAAAAAAGGACAAGTTCATTTGTCGGAACTTGTCCCTTCAGGTTCGCCGCCTCGCAGATTTCGTCGCGGTTGTCTGCGAGTGACGCAGTGTCGAGTTGCGCAGGACAGGGGCTTACGGGCCCCGCCATTGAAGTCGCTGCCGGGCGATGACGATCACTGCTTGGTGAGCTTCGCCGGCCGCTTCGCGCCGGTTGCATCCGCCGGCGCCGTCGCGCCCTTCACCGCCGCCTGCGCGAGCTTGAAGAACACGTCCGTATTGTCGATGACGCCGGTGAACGCCAACGCCCCCGGGCCGAAGGCCGACAGCGGGATGTCCGTCGCGGTGTGCACCGCCTGCTCGCCGGGCACCTGGCCCGTGACCAGGAACTCGCCCGTCGCGTCGTCGCGCTCGGCGGCGTTGGCCGGGTACCACTTCAGCGGCTCGGACTTGGCCAGCGGCTGCTGCGAATCCCGCAGCGGCGTCGCGTTGGTGCGCCAGTCTTCGTAGCGGTCCGCGTTCGCGCCGTATCCCACCAGCAGGCGGTAGTCGATGTCGGTCGCTTCCGGATAACCGTCGGCGGCGATGCGGTAACGCGGGAAGCCCGCCTTCTCGTACACGCCGACGACCTTGTCGCGCAGGTTGGCCGCACCCTTCTTCGTCGCCGCGTCCAGCAGCGCCTGGTCGGTCAGCATCGAGCCGCCGATCAGCGCCGCGCCCGAGCATTCGTGATCCGCCGTCACGATGACCAGCGTGTCGCCGTTCTCGCGCGCGAAATCCTGCGCGACCTGCACGGCACGGTCGAACTCGATCGTGTCGAGCATCCAGCGCTCGCTGTCCATGTTGTGCGCCTGCTTGTCGATCGAGGCGCCCTCGATCATCAGCACGAAGCCCTTGGACTGCTTCTTCAGCGTCGCGATCGCGGCCTTGGCCATCTCGTCGAGCATCGGCTGGTCGGGGAAACCGTAGTCGTCGACGACGCTGCCGCCCGCCAGGCCCTTCTTCGCGCCGCGGCGGCCGTCGATCTTGTCCAGCGCCACGTTCATGTTGGAGAACGCGAACAGGCCCAGCAGCTTGTCTGCACCCGCGCCGGCCGTGGCGGCCTCGAGCTCGGTCTTCGTCGGCGCGTAGCGGTAGCCGGCGGTCTGGAACTCCTGGATCAGGTCGCGGCCCTTGTCCTTCGCGCCCGGCGCGGCGCCCCAGCGCTTGACGATCTCCGACGTGTGCGGGTCGGTCGACGAGAACGCGTAGTCGTTGCCCTCGGCGCGCTCCGAGCCCGCCGTGCCCGCGGGCAGGAACCACTTGCGGCCGCCGCCCAGCAGCACCGTCAGGCCGGTGCGCGAGCGGTCGTCGAAGAACTGGTCGACGATGCCGGTGCCCGCGCCGCGGTTGCTCGTGTGCACTGCGTTGCCAGCCGGTGTCGCGTCGAACACGTCGGCCGTCGTCACGATGCCCAGCGCCTTGCCCTGCGTGCGATGCAGGTACTCCGACAGGTATTCGATGCGCGGGTTGTCGAAGGGCTCGACGGTGTCGTCGGGGAACACGCCTTCTTCATTGTTGTTGTTCTTGTTGCCCGAGACGTAGGACGTCATGCCCGGCGACGAGTCCGTCACCACCGAGTTCAGCGACGCCGTCTTGACCATGCCGGTCGCCGGGAAGGTGTCCATCGCCAGCGGGTTGATCACCTTGCCCTGCGCGTAGCCGCCCTTGACGATGCGGGCCGCGGTGCGTTGCGCGGCGCCCATGCCGTCGCCCAGCAGGATGATGATGTTCTTGACCTTCGGGCCCATCGCCGCGGTGAAGGGCACCACGTCGAAATTGCCGGTGGCGGCGACCTTCTGACCGTCGGACTGGGTGGCCTCGACGCTGAACTCATGGCGGCCGGCCTTCTCCAGGCTCACCGCGCGGATCGTCGCGATCGCGGTCTCGGCGCTCACGCCCTTCACGCAGCCGGTGGCGCAGTCGCGCAACGCGACCGTCGCGTCGACAGGCTTCCCATCGATCACGAAGCGCGCGGCGGTGATGCGCTGGCCGGCGTCCGGCTTGATCGTGGCCTGCAGGTCGAAGCGCTGACCGGGCAGGAAGCGCGCGATGACCGGCTCCGGCTGGCCGCTGGAGAAGCGCTCGCTCGGCGGCGTCAGGCGGGTGACGGTCGGAGCCGCCACGGCGTTGTTCGCGGCGCTCAGCGCCAGCAACGCGCAAGCGCCGGCGAGCAGGGAAGGCAGATGTTTCATCGTTGGGAGCTCGAGTCGGGGGAATCGGAAAGGGCGTCGGTCGGCAGTTGCAGGCGGATCCAGGAGACGCGGCCCGTCTCGTCCTCGACGCGGCCGATCGACAGCGTGCCGGTGAGCGTCACCAGTCCGTTGCGATGGGCGACGAGGCGGTCCCGCTGGGCCGGATCGAGCAGCACGGTGACCGTGGCCGCGGGCAGGTCATCCGCCTCGCCGTCGGCGTGTTCGCTCATGCGCACCGGGCGCGGCGTGAGCCAGAAGCGGCCCGGCTTGGCCTGCTCCTGCGCGACCATGTAGCCGACCAGTCGCACGGGGCGGCCATCGGCAGCGCGCAGCTGGTCGGAGAGCTCCAGGCCCGCCGGCCCGATCGGCGACTTGAAGAACTGAGCGAACTTCAGATCGGCCACCGCATCAGCGGGGGCGGGCCCGGCGTGTGCCCCGGACACGGAGAGGGGCAGAAGGGCGACCGCGGCGCACAGCGCGGCGATCGAGCGGGCGGCACGGCGGGCAAGCCGCGTACCTGTGGTGAGTTGGACGCACATAGGGACGCGATTCTTTCGGTCCCGCATGACGGTTCCGTGACGCTCCGTTTTTCTTGCTTGACACCGCGGGTCGCACGCCGCGAAGCTGGCCCGCCAGCACAAGGGAGTCCATGAACACGCCAGACCCTCGGCCCGGGCTTCAGGCCCTGAACGCGCTGTACGCGCGCCGTGCGCCGGTCTATGACTACGAGCTGATGCCGGTGGCGCCGCTGCGGCGCGAGGCGATCGCGCTGCTCGGCCTGCAACCGGGGCAGACCGTGCTCGACGTCGGCGCGGGCACGGGGCTGAGCCTGCCCGGCCTCAACCGCGCCGTCGGACGCACCGGCCGCGTCGTGGCCGTCGAGCCCTGCGAGACGATGATGCGCCAGGCGCGGCAGCGCGCGCGGGTCGATCACCTCGATGCATCGATCGACTTCCTGCCGGCCACCGCGGAGGACGCGGACTACGCGTCAGTGCTCGGCAAGCGCCGCGCGGACGCGGCGCTCTTCTTCTTCACGCACGATGTGCTGCAGAGCGAGGAAGGCCTGGAGCGCGCCTTCTCGGCGCTCAAGCCCGGTGCTCGCATCGTGGCGGCGGGACTCGCCTGGGCGCCGCCGTGGATGCCGGTGAGCAACCTGTTCGTGCTTGGTGCGGCGATGCACTCGATCGTGCGCATGGACGGACTGGAGTGCCCATGGAAGCTGCTCGAGTCCCGGATGAAGAACGCGGAGGTCGAGCGCCGCTGGCTCGCCTCCGCGTATGTGTTGACCGGCTCGGTCTAGCCCTCACGGCCTCACGGGGTTCTCGGTCGCGAAACCGTCGAAGGACGGTGGTGGTTGGGGACGGCGAGGCGTGAGGTTTCGGAGCTTGACTCCGGGGCCTCATGCCTCGGCGGCCAACGCCCCACCCTCCGCAGGCAGGCGGTCTCCCTCAATCCTCCAGCGGCACAAAGATCCACAGCAGCAGGTACAGCAGTACCCCGCCGCCCGCGCAGGTCGTGAGCGCCACGAACACGATCCGCCAGAACCACGCCGCCAGTCCGCTCAGCCGGGCAAGCCCGCCGCACACGCCGCCGATCCAGCGGTCGTCGCGGCTGCGGCGGAAGGTGTTGATCGCGTTCACCACCGGCGCGCCGCTGCTGCCGCCGTGCGGCGTGGCGTAAGCATAGGACGTCGAGCTCGACGACCGGGCGCTGGCGTTCAGCACGCGCTCCTTGGCCTTGGCGAACTCCTCGTCGCTGAGGATGCCGCGTTGATGCAGATCGGCCAGGCGGCTGAGTTCTTCGCTGTCGGACATGGTGGGCTCCTTTCCCGGAGAGTCGTGCATCGGAAGATGCGATGGGTTGAAGACTACGCATCGGCCCGGCCCGCCGCGAGGCGTGTGCGACCGGCTGCATCTGGGCGCGATGCGGAGCGGATGAGGCGCGACAGGGCGTTTCCACCCAGGCCCGGCGCCGCGCGGCGGACTAGCATTCCCGTCCATGAACCTCGAAACCATCGAACTGCAGACCCGCGAGGCGCCCCGTTTCAGCCTGCTGGTGCTGCACGGCCTGGGCGCCGACGGCAACGACTTCGTGCCCGTGGTCCAGGCCCTGGACCTGTCGCCGGTGCTGGCGCTGGGCGGCCTGCGCGTCGTGCTGCCGAGCGCGCCCGAGATCCCCGTCACCATCAACGGCGGCATGCGCATGCGCGCCTGGTACGACATCCGCCACGGCGACCTCAGCCAGCGCGAGGACGCCGACGGCCTGCGCGTGTCGCAGCGCCTGATCGAGGACCTGATCGCGCGCGAGGAAAGCGAGTTCGGCATCCCGCCGGAGCGCGTTGTGTTGATGGGTTTCTCGCAGGGCTGCGCGATGACGCTGATGACCGGGCTGCGGTATCCGAAACGGCTGGCGGGGCTCGTCGGCCTGTCCGGCTATCTGCCCGTGCTGGGCACGACCGAAGCCGAACGGAACGCCGCCAACGCGGACACGCCGATCTTCCTGGCGCACGGCAGCAACGACGGCGTCGTCGTGCCGGCCCGCGCGCACGCGTCGCTGGCCGAGCTGCGCCGGCTCGGCCACGACGTCGAGTGGCACGAGTACCCGATGGCCCACGAGGTCAGCATGGACGAGATCCAGGACCTGCAGGCCTGGCTCGTGAAGATGCTGACCGCCGCGGGCGCCGCGGACTCAGCCGGCGGCTGATCCGCGGCTCCTGTCCCTCGGCTCCCACCGCCTGTCCGCCCACTTCCTCGACTTCTTCTTCCGCCCCATGTCCAACCGGTCCCTCCTGTCCTCGCTCCCCGCGCTGTCGTTCGCCCTGCTGCCGTTGGCACCGCTCGCACCGTTGTCCGCGGCCACCCCACCGCAGTCCGCCACGCCGGTCGCCGCGGCGGCGGCTTCGGTGGCGCAGCCCATCGCCGCCAGGCTGCCGATCACGCACGACGTCTACGCCACCTGGCGCAGCATCCAGCACACGCAGCTGAGCCGCGACGGGCAGTGGATCGCTTACGCGCTGGTCGCGCAGGAGGCCGATGGCGAACTCGTCGTGCGCCACGTCGCCGACGGCCGCGAGTACCGCGCGCCGCGCGGGACCTCGCCGCAGTTCAGCGCCGACGGGCGATTCGTCGCCTTCGCCGTGCAGCCGACGCGGATCGAGCTCGACAAGGCCAAGAAGGACAAGAAGAAGGGCGACGACGCCCCCAAGGCCGGCGCGGCCTGGATGGACCTGAGCACCGGCAAGGTCGAGACCGTCGACCGCGTGAAGCGCTTCGCCTGGGGCAAGGACGGCGGCCAGCACCTGGCGTTGTTGCTGGAGGCGCCGGCGAAGAAGGAAGGCTCGAAGGACGCCAAGGCGGCGCCGGCCAAGGTCGACGCCGAGATGGATGACGGGATCGATGCCGGCATCGATGCCGATCTCGACGCGAATCCGCGCGATCAGGAAGCGCCCGCCGAGGGCGGCGCGCCATCCGCCAAGAAGGTCCCCGGCAACGACCTGCTGCTGATCGACGCGGAGACGAAGCAGCGCAACACCTTCAAGGACGCGTCGGACTTCGCCTGGAACAACGGCGGAACGCTGCTGGCCTACGTCGTGTCCGTCAAGGAACCGGCGAAGAAGGACGCGTCCAAGCCGGGCGCGCCCGCTGTGCCGGCAGCGTCGGCATCGAGCGCCCCAGGCGTCCCCGGCGCATCCACCGTATCGGACGTTCCGCCTGCGGTCGTCGCCGAGGCAAGACCTGCCCCCGATGACACGGCCCGCGAGGGCGTCTACCTGATCGACCCGGCCGCGCCGACGCAGGCGCGCGCGGTGATGTCGGGCGCCGGCAGCTACAAGCAGCTGCGCTTCGACGAGGCCGGCCGCCGCCTGGCGTTCGTCAGCAGCCGCGATCACGTCGCCGAGACCAAGGCCGCGGAGAAGGCGAAGCGGGCCGACGACAAGGAGGAGAAGAAGGACGAGAAGAAGGACGAGAAGGCCGACAAGCCCGATCCCACGCCGTTCAAGCTCTTCCTGTGGAAGGCCGGCCAGGAGCGCGCCGCGGTGCTGGTCAGCGCGCAGACCGCCGGCATGCCCGCCGGCTGGACACCGAGCGAGCACGCCGCGCTCGCCTTCAGCAAGGACGGCCAGCGCCTGTTCCTCGGCACCGCCGAGCTCCCCGCGCCCGAGGCCAAGGATGCGCCCGAGCCGATGAAGGTCGACCTCTGGCACTGGAAGGATCCGGAGCTGCAGTCGGCGCAGAAGGCCAAGGCCGAGCGGGAGCGCACGCGCAGCTACCGCGCGGTCGTGCACCTGGGCAACGACGTCGACGCGGCGCGCTTCGTGCAGCTCGCGACGAAGGACCTGCCCACGATCCAGGTCAACGAGAACGCCACCGTCGCGCTCGGCCTGAGCGAACTGCCGTATCGCCAGCTGATGTCGTGGGAAGGTGCCTACATGGACGCCTATGCCGTCGACCTGAACACCGGTGCGGCCCGGCCGCTGGCGCGCAAGCTGCGCCATGCGCCGACGCTGTCGCCGGCCGGCCGCTACGTGCTGGGCTTCGACGCGCCGGCCGCGCGCTGGATGGCTTGGCGCACCGACACCGCCGCCGCCATCGACCTGACCGGCAAGATCAAGTCGCGCTTCGACAACGACGACCGCGACGTGCCCGACCTGCCCTCCCCCTACGGCAGCGCCGGCTGGACCGCGGATGACGACAGCGTCGTCGTCTACGACAAGTTCGACCTCTGGGCCGTGCAGCCGGCCACCGGCCAGTCCCGCAACCTCACGCAGGGCTGGGGCCGCAAGCAGCAGCTGCAGTTGCGCGTCGTGCCGCTCGATCCCGAGGACGCCGACAAGAAACCCCTGCCCGCGGATGCACTGACGCTGGCGGGAACGCAGGACATCACGCGCGCCAGCGGCTACTACCGCGTCGACGCGACCGGTGGTGTGCCGAAAGCGCTGATCCAGGACGACCGCATGATCGGCGGCCTGATCAAGGCCAAGGACGCGGACCGCATCGTCTTCACGCAGCAGAGCTTCACGCAGTTCCCGGACCTGTGGACCTCGACGCTCGCGTTCCAGCAGCCGCAGAAGATCAGCGACGCCAACCCGCAGCAGTCGCGCTACGCATGGGGCACGCAGGAGCTGATCGAGTACACCGCCGCCGACGGCAAGAAGCTGCGCGCGCTGCTGGCCAAGCCGGCCGACTTCGACCCGAAGAAGCAGTACCCGATGATGGTCTACATCTACGAGAAGATGACCGACAACCGGTACCGCTACATCCCGCCGGCGCCGGCGCAGAACATCAACGTCACGCGCTACGTCAGCAACGGCTACCTGGTGCTGCGTCCGGACATCGTCTACACGACCGGGCAGCCCGGCAAGAGTGCGATGAACACGGTGCTGCCGGCGATCCGCCAGCAGATCGCCAAGGGCTACGTCGATCCCAAGCGCGTCGGCATCCAGGGACACAGCTGGGGCGCATACCAGATCAACTACCTGATCACGCACACGAACCAGTTCCGCGCGGCGGAGGCCGGCGCGTCGATGGCCAACATGATCAGCGGCTACGGCGGCATCCGTTGGGGCGCGGGCATCAGTCGCGCGTTCCAGTACGAGCACGGTCAGAGCCGCATCGGCGCCACGCCCTGGGAGCGTCCGGACCTGTACCTGGAGAACTCGCCGATCTTCCGTGTCGACAAGGTCACCACGCCCTACCTGACGATCCACAACGACGAGGATGACGCGGTGCCCTGGTACCAGGGCATCGAGTTCTTCACCGCGCTGCGCCGCCTGGGCAAGGAGGCGTACTGGTTCAACTACAACGGCGAGAAGCACGGCCTGCGCGACCGCGACAACATGAAGCACTTCACCGTGCACATGGCCGAGTTCTTCGATCACTACCTGCTCGGCAGTCCGCGGCCCACGTGGATGGACCAGCCGGTGCCCTACCTCGAACGCGGCAAGCGCGACGTGATGGGCCAGTTCAAACCGGCGACGCCGCCGGCGGAGACCGCCGTGGCCAAGGGCCAGGAATCGTCAACCTCCACGAGCGCCAAGTAGGTCTCAGCGCGGCGGTTCCGCGTTCTGCGCCGCGCGCCGGGCGCTCTCGATGCGCTCGCCGATCGGCGGGTGTATCGACAGCCATGCCGTGCCGCTGTCGACGCGGCCGTCCCGCCGCATCTGCTCCAGCACCTTGAGCCACGCGCCGACCAGCGTCTCGTTGGGCAGGTGTTCCCGCAGGATCAGGCGCTGCGCCTCGGCGTCGGATTCGCGCTCCGCGTCGCGCGAGTAGCGCAGCGTCTGCGCCGAGGCCAGCGTGCCCGCCGCGACCGATGAGAAGTCGCCCATCACCACGCCCGCCACCGACAGCAGCCCGGCGCCCTGCACCAGGTGGCGCATCGCGTGGCGGTGCTTCACATGGCCGGCCTCGTGGCCGAGCACGGCGATCAGCTCGTCCTCGCTCAGCAATTCCGCCAGACCGTCGAAGACGAAGAGGGTGCCGTTGGGCAGCGCCATCGCATTGAAGCCGGGGCGGTCGCCCTGGCGCGCGAAGCGGACGTCCAGGGCCACGCCCGGGAACACGCGTCCGGCGATGTCGGCGAAGCGCGCGCGGATCGCCTGCTGGCGTTGCGCCGGCAGTTGGGACGGCTTCAGCCAGGTGGCCGCGAGCTGCTCCTCGACCCGCTTGCCGACCGCGCCGTCGAGCTGCGTCGGAATCAGCGGCAGCGCGGCACGCGCCAGCAGCCCCACGCCCTGGCGGTCGAACCACACGACCAGCGCGATCAGCGCCACCAGCGCGCACGCGGCCAGGCTCCAGCTGCCGATGACCAGCGACATCAGCGACTGGCCGCCGAGTACCCGTCCCATCGCGCTGTCCGCGGGGAGCCAGACCGTGCCGCCGTCCGGCAGGCCGACCGGCGTCGGGCGGCCGCGCCACCATTCGCCGACCTGCAGCGCCTTGCGGGCGTAGCGGCGCAGGCCGGGCATCGACGGCCGCGACGCGGCCAGCTCCGCCTCCGACGGCGGCGTCGACGACGAGCTTTGCGGGCGCGGCGGCCACGGCATGAATTCGAAGTGATTGCGGCTCAGGCGCACGCGCACCTCGTGCGGCCGGTTCCCGGCGCCGTCGAACCAGCGGGCGGTGGCGGTGAGGGTCTGCGGTTTCATGGCGGGTCCTGCGCGCTCACCAGCCGATGTCCAGGCCGAAGGCCTCGGCGGCGCCGTCGCCGATCGCGCCGCGACCGCGACCGCGACGCTGTGGGGCCGTCACGACGAGTTCACCGATCGGGGTATCGGACAGCACGACCAGGCCCTCGATGCGCATCTTGGCGATCCGCACGGCCAGGAAGGGCCAGTACAGGCCCAGCGTCAGCAGCGTCAGCAGGCCGTGGGTCAGCAGCGTCTTGAACAGCGCGAATTCTGAGATCGCGTAGGCGAATCCGATGCCGCCCGACAGGTGCGTGCGGGTCCAGGTGAGGTGCTGAAGCCGCGCGACGTAGACCGGCCAGGCGAAGGTCCAGACCACGGCCAGCGCCATCAGCGGCAGGGCGGTACTCACCGGCCCTTCTTCCGCGCCCGGTACCAGCTTCAAGGCGGCGGACACGCCGAAGCCGAGCAGCGCGGCCACGACGCCGCCGACGATCAGCGCCAACCCCAGACGCACGTACAGACCGTAGAACGCGTCGACGGACAGCTGGAAGTCGAAGGCGAGCGTGCCGTAGCGGGCATGGCGATGCTGGAAGCGCTTGAGCCGGCCATGCGCGAGCGGCAGCAGCAGGAACAGCGCCAATGCGGCCAGCCCGTCGACGAGCGGATTCGAGCCCCAGCCCGCGACCAACGACGCCAGCGTCCACGCCACCAGCAGCGGCAGGCAGGACGCATAGACGGTGACGGCGTTTGCCTGGAACCCGAAGCGCAGGCCGCGCCAGCTGGTGTTGCCCAGCTTGAAGCGCTGGGCGCCCGCGAACAGCATCGGTCCGGCCGCGTAGAGCCCCGCCAGCATGGCGAAGCCCGCCACCGCGGACCAGTCGAATGCGTGGCCGTAGGCGATCAGCAGGATCAGCGCGATCACGCGTCCGGCGAGGATGCGGCGCGGGTCGCCGTGGAAGTCGAAGGGTTCACCCGCCAGCAGCGTGTGCCGCGCGAACCAGCGGGCCTTGCGGCGCTTCGCCCAGGCGGAATAGACGCCGAGCGTCGCCAGCGTCAGCAGCGCGTTGACGATCCAGACGCGGAAGTAGTCGCCGCCGGTGCCGGTGAACTCGAGCCGCTGCGCATGACGCTGGGCGGCGGGGGCGTCCGGCGCGGACGCGGCGCCCGACGACCGGCCGACCGGCCGCGCAGGCGCGGGCGCAGGCGACACCGAGCCCGGCCCGCGCGCAGGCGCGGACGTGGCTGGTGCCGCCGGCGGCGCCTTCGGCACCAGCGTCAGCTCGGTCGTGCTTTCGATCAATCCCTCTACTCCCGGGCTCTGGCGGCCCGGGCGAGAGTCTACTAAAGGGCCTCGGCGCCGAGCCGCCCTCGGACGAGCGTGTGCTCCCGGGCGTCGGCCGGCGCGAACAGCGCCACCATCGTCGCCATCAGCGCGCGCGCCTTGGCGGAGTTGTCGCCGCCGTAGTTGCAGACGTAGACGTCCAGCGTGACCGACGCGATCTCGGGCCAGGTGTGGAGCGCGACGTGCGACTCCGCGAGCAGCAGCATGCCGGTGATGCCACCGGGCTGACCGTCCGACGCGTCGGGGAAGCGGTGCCAGTGTTCGCCGACGACGCTCAGGCCCGCACCCTCCGCGGCCGCTCGGATCGCCCGCGCAAGACCTGACCCGTCCGTGAGCAGATCTTCGTTGGCGCAGCCGGCCAGGTCGGCGGTGAGGTGCAAGCCGTTCATTGGCTGGGAGTTTAGGGGCTGTCCTGCGCAGGGCTGTCCTGCGGAAACCGGGGCGTTGGCCGCCAGAGCGCAGGGCCCCGGCGGCAAGCGCCGAAACCCTGCGCCCTGCCGTCCCCAACCACTGGCGTACTGCCGCGGTTTGGGACCGAGTCAGGCGGTTCGTTGTTGTTCGGCGCCGGCCTCGGCGAGGAGCGCGTGGCAGCGCTCTTCGTGCTGAGCAATCTCTTCGAGGGTGATCTCGATGTCGTTCAGCTGCTGCTGCAACTGGCGGCGGTGCTGCTCCAGGACACCAAGGAAGGCGCGCGCTTGCGGCACCGTGTCCGACTGGTTGTCGTACATGTCGACCAACTGCTTGATCTCCTGCAGCGACAGGCCCAGCCGCTTGCCGCGCAAGGTCAGCTTCAGTCGCGTGCGGTCGCGCTGCGTGTAGACACGGTTGCGACCGGCACGCGCAGGCGTCAGCAGTCCCATGTCCTCGTAGAAACGGATCGCCCGGGGAGTGATGTCGAACTCGGCCGCCAGTTCGGTGATCGTGAACAGCGGCCCCGCGTCGTCGCCTGCCTCGGGCAGCGCGTCCTCGGGCAGGTCATCGGCCGGGGTCGGGCGGGGTGAGGGGCTCATGGCTACACTGGCAAATGACGTTGACGTAAACGTAAGTCTAAAGCCATGGCCAATCCTCGCGAATCGGAACTCTCCTACCCCCTGGGCGACACGCTGCCAGGTCCCGGCGAAGCACTGGACCTGCTGCCCGGCGTGCGGTGGGTGCGGATGGGGCTGCCCTTCGCGCTGGACCACATCAACCTCTGGCTGCTGCGCGACGTGCTCGACGGTCGTGAGGGCTGGACCATCGTCGATTGCGGCATCCACAACGACACCACAAAGGCGAACTGGGAGCGCGTCTTCGCCGAGCGCCTGGACGGCCTGCCGGTGCTGCGCGTGATCGCCACGCACTTCCATCCCGACCACCTCGGACTGGGCCACTGGCTGACCGAGCGCTGGCAGTGCCGGCTGTGGATCAGCGCCACCGACTATCAGCTGGCGAAGGTCGCCTCGTCGTCGACGGTCGGCATGGGCGGCGAAGCGGCGGCGGCGTTCTTCGGCAGCCATGGGCTGACCGACTCCGCGGCACTGGAGAAGATCCGCGGCCGCGCCAGCTACTACCCGAGCATGGTGCCGGCGATCCCCGCCGCCTTCCGCCGGCTCATGGACGGCATGACGGTGCGCATCGGCGATCACGACTGGCGCTGCCTCGTCGGCTACGGTCATGCGCCCGAGCACATCAGCCTGTTCAGCCAGACGCAGGGGAACGGGCTCGGCGTGATGATCGCCGGCGACATGGTGTTGCCGAGGATCTCGACCAACGTGTCGGTCGTCGATGGGGAGCCGGAAGCGGATCCGCTGCAGCTCTACCTGGACTCGCTCGCGCGGCTGACCGCCCTGCCCGCCGACACGCTGGTGCTGCCCGCCCACGGCAAGCCGTTCCGCGGCCTGCATGCGCGCATCGATCAGTTGGAGCAGCACCATCGGGAGCGTCTGGCGGAAGTGCTCGAGGCCTGCACGGCGAAGCCCTGTCATGCGGCGGAGCTGCTGCCGATGATGTTCCGCCGGCCGCTGGACCTGCACCAGACGACCTTCGCGATGGGCGAGGCGGTGGCCCACCTGAATCGCCTGTGGCTGGGCGGGCTGCTGCGGCGCACGCTGGACGAGGACGGGATCCATCGCTTCTCGGCCTGAGGCCGCGACGCCGCGCTGGCGTCCGTGCGCGACGGCGCAAGAAAACAGCCCCCAGAAAGACAGTCGCCGCCGCCCCGATCACGGGACGGCGGCGCTGCGCCTTGTTATGCATCAGCTTGTCGGCTCTGAGCGCGGGTTGTCCTGACGCAGCCTGTCGGCCGGGGAACCCTGAGCGCCGCCGGGAGCGGAACGCGGGAGGAAGTTCTGACTCAGATGCGAGTGATGACAGCAACTCGCAGTGTGTACCGCCACTCAAATCAGCTACAAGCCCCCCTGAAGGGGGAAGCCCGAAACGTACTGCGTCCGCCCGCCTCAGGCCTCGTCCATCAGCGGCAGCACGGCCTGCTTGAGACGATCGCGCGCGAGCTCGTATTCGGGGAAGACGGATCTCACCACCGCCCAGAAACGCGGGCTGTGGTTCATCTCCTTGAGGTGCGCGAGTTCATGCGCGACGACGTAGTCGATCAGCGCCGGGGAGAAGTGGATGAGCCGCCAGTTGAGCCGGATCATGCCGTCCGCGCTGGCGCTGCCCCAGCGCGTCTGCGCGCACGAGAGCCGCAACCCCGTCATCGTGACGCCGAGCGGCCCCGCGAAGTGCCGGCAACGCTGCTCGAATCGCTGCCGCGCCTGGCGCTGCAACCAGGCCTGCACCGTGTCGCGGATCTGCTCGGGGGTCGCGTCTTGCGGCAGGCCGAGGTAGAGCATGCGACGCGGCACCGTCGCCAGCGTCGGTTGCGGATCGGCCTGCCCCTCGTCGAGCCGCGCGCCCGTCTGCGACGGATCGAGCACCACGATCAGCGGTTCGCCCAGGTAAGGCAGGCTGCAGCCGTCGCCCCAATGGACGCGGGCCGCCTGCGTGCGTCGCGCGCGCTCGCGCTGCTCGACGAGCTTGCGCAGGATCCATTCGCCCTTCTGCTGCAGCGCCTTGTCGATGTCGCCCAGCGGCACCCACTTCGGCGCGGACACGCGCAGGCCGTCCTCGCTCACGGTGAAGCCGATGCTGCGGCGCCGCGCGCGTTTCAGTTCATAGGGAATGGACTGGCCCTGGAGCAAGACCTGACGCGTCGACGCGCCGGCATCGCCACGCGACCGCGGCGTCGGCGCGAGCGGCTCCGGCGGGGGCAGCGGTGACGTTGTCGGAGAAACGGGCTGGGGCTGGGGCTCGGTGTCGAACAGCGACAGCTGCGTGAAGTTGTTCAGCAGCGCGCCCAGTCCCCGCAGCTTGGAAGGCAGCATGGGCTGCGAGTGTAATCAGGCGGCGGCCGGCGTGGGCGGCGGCGCGGGTGGCGCAGGCGGCGTGGGCGGTGCCTGAGTCACCTCGCCCGACGCGGACGCCGGATAGGCCGCGGGGTCGAGCACCCGCATCTCGGCCTCGATCCAGGCCTGCACTTCCTTCATCAGTTCGGCCGGCGCGCGACCGGTGCTGGGGATCATCGGGCCGATGGAGACATCGATCGTGCCAGGTTTCAACAGGAAGCTCTTGCGCGGCCAGCAGGTCGCGGAGTTCATCGCGATCGGCACCACCGGCACGCCGGTCTCGACCGCCAGGCGCGAGCCGCCGGTCTTGTAGTCGCCGGCCTTGCCGCGCGCCACGCGCGTGCCTTCCGGGAACATGATGATCCAGTGGCCCAGCGCCGCGATCCGCTTGCCCTGCGCGGCCACCTTGTTCCAGGCCTCGCTGCGCTTGCTGCGATCGATGTGGATCATGTCGAGCCGCGCCATCGACCAGCCGAAGAACGGGATGTAGATCAGCTCCCGCTTGAACACGTAGGCCAGCGGCCGCGGCATCAGCATCGGGTAGGCGAAGGTCTCCCAGGTCGACTGGTGCTTGGACAGCAGGATCACCGACTGCTTCGGGTCGGTGGGCAGGTGCTCCATGCCGCGGACGCGCCAGTGCACGCCGCAGATGAGCTTGGCCCCCCAGATCGCGACGCGCAGCCAGTTGGCGCACATCCAGTACAGCTGGGTGCTGTTCAGGAACAGCGAGCAGAGCACCACCGCGCTGCCCCAGGGGACGACGGTGACGATCAGGTAGAGGACGAAGAGGAAGGAACGCAGCGCAACGAGCATCAGCCCAGGTCTCCAGGAGCGGTATCGGGTTCGGCGGACTCGCCCCGCGACTCGGCGCGGGCGCGGCGTTCCGCGTGGATGAGGGTTTCGGCGAAGGCCGCCAGATCCTGGTGCACGCGCGAGCCGGGCACGAGCGCGATCTGCTCCTGCAGCTGCGCTTCCTCGACGCCGGCGAGCCGGTCGCCGCGCACCAGGTGCGGCACGCAGCCGGCGTTGCGCGCGGTCTGCAGGTCGCGCACGCTGGCGCCGACCATGTGGACGTTCTTCAGGTCCACGCCGAAGCGTTCGCCGATCTGTTCGATCAGGCCCGGCAGCGGCTTGCGGCAGTTGCAGTTGTCTTCCGGCGCGTGCGGGCAGAAGAACGCGGCATCGAGCCGGCCGCCCTTCTCCGCCAGCAGCTGGTTGAGCCGCAGGTGGACGGCATTCAGCGAGGCCATGTCGATCAGCCCGCGGCCGATGCCGGGCTGGTTGGTGGCCATGACGGTGTGCCAGCCGGCGTGGTTCAGCCGCGCGACGGCCTCGAGCGCGCCGGGCAGCGGCTCGAGTTCCTCGGGCGACTTCACGTGGTCGTCGCGGTAGCGGTTGATCGTGCCGTCGCGGCCCAGGATCACCAGCTTCATGCCGTGCGGATGGTCGGACCGGGTAGGCATCGGGGTCTCCAGTGAACTGCGTTTGGACGACGACGGGGCGACGACGGGGAACGATCAGCCGCCGCTCAGACGGCCAGGCGCGACAGGTCGGCCACGCGGTTCATCGCCTCGTGCAGCTGCTTGAGCAGCGCCTGGCGGTTGGCGCGCAAGGCCGGGTCCTCGGCGTTGACCATGACGTCGTCGAAGAACGCGTCGACCGGCGCCTTCAGCGCGGCCAGCGCCTTCAGCGAACCGGCGTAGTCGTGCTGCTCGAACAGGGCGTCGGCCTGCGGCTTCACGCCGGCCAGCGCGTCGGCGAGCGCCTTCTCGGCGGCCTCGGTCAGCAGCGCGGGGGTCACTTCGGTCGGGAGCTCGCCCTCGACCTTCTTGAGGATGTTGCCCACGCGCTTGTTGGCCGCGGCCAGCGAGGCCGATTCCGGCAGCGCCGCGAAGGCGCGCACGGCGCCCAGGCGCTTGGGCACGTCGCCCAGGCGGGCCGGGTTCAGCGCCAGCACCGCGTCGACTTCCTGGGCGCTGTAGCCCTGGTCGCGCAGGCTGACCGCCAGGCGGTCGGCGAAGAAGCTCAGCAGCGGCTCGCTCGGGTCCTGGATCAGCTCGCCGAACGCGGGCAGCGCGCCCTCGATCAGTTCGGGCAGCGACAGGTGCATGTGGTTCTCGACCAGGATGCGGATCACGCCCAGCGCATGGCGGCGCAGCGCGAACGGGTCCTTGTCGCCGGTGGGCAGCTGGCCGATGCCGAACAGGCCGACCAGCGTCTCCAGCTTGTCGGCCAGCGCGACGACGGTGCCGGTGTGGTTGCGCGGCAGCGCATCGCCGGCGAAGCGCGGCTTGTAGTGGTCCTCGATGGCCTTGGCGACGCCGTCGCGCAGGCCTTCATGGCGCGCGTAGTAGCCACCCATGATGCCTTGCAGCTCGGGGAACTCGCCGACCATGTCGGTCAGCAGGTCGGTCTTGGCCAGCAGCGCGGCTTCCTTGACCTTGCTGTCGAGCATGTCGAACTCGTCCTTGGCTTCCGCCGTGTACGGGTGCTGGGCCATGCGCAGCTGGTTGACGATCGTGTGCGCGATCGCGCGCACGCGCTCGGCCCGGTCGCCCTGGCTGCCGAGCTTGCCGTGGTACACGACCTTGCCCAGGCCCTCGACGCGCGAGGCCAGCGTCTTCTTGCGATCCTGGTCGAAGAAGAACTTCGCGTCAGCCAGGCGGGGGCGCACGACGCGCTCGTTGCCCTCGACGACCTTCGAGGCGTCGTCCGGATGCACGTTGCTGACGACCAGGAAGCGGTGCGTCAGCTTGCCGTGGCAGTCCAGCAGCGGGAAGTACTTCTGGTTGGCCTTCATCGTCAGGATGAGGCATTCCTGCGGCACGGCCAGGAACTCGGGCTCGAACTGGCACGAGAGCACGTTGGGCAGCTCGACCAGCGCGGTCACTTCGTCCAGCAGCTCGGGCGCGTCGATCGGCGTCAGGCCCAGCGGCTCGGCCTGCGCCTGCAGCTGGCGCACGATGTCGTTGCGGCGCTGCTCGAAGGACGCGATGACGCGGCCTTCCTCGCGCAGCTGCTGCTCGTAGGTGTCGGCGCTCTTGATCGAGATCTCGGCCACCTGGGTCTCAAAGCGGTGGCCGCGCGTCGTGCGGCCGGACGTCAGGCCCAGTGCGGCGACTTCGATCAGCTCGTCGCCATGCAGCGCGATCAGGCCGTGGGCGGGGCGGACGAACTTGACGTCGCTCCAGCCGTCGGCCAGTTGATAGGTCATGACCTTGGGGATCGGCAGCTTGGCGAGCGCCTCATCCAGCGCCTTCTGCAGGCCGTCCTTCAGCGTGACGCCGGCGACGACGGTGTCCAGGAACAGCGCCTCGGCCTTGCCGTCCGGCGCGCGCTTCAGGCTGGGGACGACCGACGCGTCCGCGCCGACCGAAGCCAGCTTCTTCAGCAGCGCGGGCGTCGCGTTGCCCGACGCATCCAGCGCCACCGCCACCGGCATCAGCTTCTGCTGCACGGCGCGGTCGGCGGCCTTGGCGCCGACACCGGTCAGGTGCACGGCCAGGCGGCGCGGCGTCGCGAAGGCGGTCACGGCGGCGCCGGCCTCGGCCAGGCCCTGCGCCTTCAGCGAGTCGGTCAGCGCCGTCGAGAACGCCTCGCCGAGCTTCTTCAGCGCCTTGGGCGGCAGTTCCTCGACAAACAGTTCGACGAGAAGATTCTTCGTGGTCATGCTGGGGGGTTCCTCGTCGTCAGGCGGCGGTCTTCTTGTCCGAAGCCTTGTCGGCAGCCTTTTCAGACTTGGCGGCCGCCTCGGCGCTCTTCTTCTCGATCTGCGCGATCACCTCGTCGGCCCAGTCCTTGGGCGCCATCGGGAAGCCGAGCCGCGCGCGGCTCTCCAGATAGCTCTGCGCCACGGCGCGCGCGAGGTTGCGGATGCGGCCGATGTAGGCGGCGCGCTCGGTCACGCTGATGGCGCCGCGCGCGTCCAGCAGGTTGAAGGTGTGGGCGGCCTTGAGCAACTGCTCGTAGGCGGGCAGCGCCAGGTGCGCGTCCATCAGGTCCTTGGACTTGCGCTCATACGCGCCGAAGGCGTTCAGCAGGAAGTCGACGTCGCTGTGCTCGAAGTTGTAGGTCGACTGCTCGACCTCGTTCTGGTGGAACACATCGCCGTAGGTGAGGCCGTCGGTGTAGACCAGGTCGTACACGGACTCCTTGCCCTGCAGGTACATCGCCAGGCGCTCGAGGCCGTAGGTGATCTCGCCGGTGATCGGCTTGCAGTCGATGCCGCCGACCTGCTGGAAGTAGGTGAACTGCGTCACCTCCATGCCGTTGAGCCAGACCTCCCAGCCCAGGCCCCAGCAGCCGAGTGTCGGGTTCTCCCAGTCGTCCTCGACGAAGCGGACGTCGTTCTTCTTCAGGTCGAAGCCGAGCGCCTCCAGCGAGCCGAGGTAGAGCTCCAGGATGTTGGCCGGCGCGGGCTTGAGCACGACCTGGAACTGGTAATAGTGCTGCAGGCGGTTCGGGTTCTCGCCGTAGCGGCCATCCTTGGGGCGGCGGCTGGGCTGGACGTAGGCGGCCTTCCAGGGCTCGGGACCGAGCGCGCGCAGGAAGGTCGCGGTGTGGCTGGTGCCGGCGCCGACTTCCATGTCGTAGGGCTGCAGCAGGGCACAGCCTTGCTGGGACCAGTATTCCTGCAGGCGGAGGATCAGTTGCTGGAAAGTCAGCATAGGGACGTCGGGCCGTCGGCGGGCGTTGGAGAAAACCGACCGATTCTATGTGCGCCTCGTGCCGCGCACCGGCGTCCCGTCTCGGGGACGCGGCCCCCGTTCAGGCCAGGCGCGCCGACGCGGGACGGCGACGGCCCAGCACCGGCAGCACGCCGAGCGCGGCCAGCGCCCACAACGGCCACAGCCCGAGCAGGGCCAGCCAGCGCGCATACGGCGTGACGCCGCTGCGGCCGTCGACGCTCACTTCCAGCACGCCGGCCTGCTCCGCCGGCAGCCGCGCGAGCACGCGACCGCGGTGGTCGACATGCGCGGTCGCGCCGGTGTTGGTCGCGCGCACGATCGGGCGCTGGAACTCCAGCGCCCGCATCTGCGAGAACTGCAGATGCTGGTCCTGCACCATGCGCGGCCCGAACCACGCCAGGTTGCTGACGTTGACGAGCACCGTCGCGGCCGGCTCGCCGCTGTCGAGCGCGCTGGCGACGACGTCCTCGCCGAACAGATCCTCGTAGCAGATCAGCGGCCGCAGGCGCTGTCCCGCGAAGGGCAGCGCGCCCTCGTGCGTGCCGCTGGCCTGGTCGTCCAGCGGGATGTCCATCGCCTTGACGAACCAGTGGAAGCCCGGCGGGATGAACTCGCCGAAGGGCAGCAGATGACGCTTGCCGTAGTCGTAGCGACGCGCGAAGCCCACGCCCACCAGCGAGTTGACGAAGCCGTCCGTCGAGTTGCCCAGGAAGGTGCCGAGCAGCAGCGGACGCGTCTCGGCGCCGCGGCGCAGGCGCTCGACGTGGTCCTCGTCGAGGAAGGCCAGCGGCACCGGCAGCACCGACTCCGGCGTGATCACGACCTGACCCCGGGAGGCGTCGATCAGCGCGATCAACTGGTCCAGGTTCTGGTCGAAACGCTCGCGATCGAACTTCTGGTCCTGCGGGATGTTGGGCTGCACCAGCGAGACGGCCAGCGTGCCGGTGGACCGCGTGAAGTCCTGCGGCAGGAACTGTCCCGCGCCGATGGCGACGACGAGTGCGGCCAGCAGCGCCCAGCGCCGCAGCGCCAGCGCCGCCGCCACGAGCGCCGCCAGCGCCGTGATGCCGTAGACGCCCAGGTAGGGCGCGAACGCGGCCAGCGGACCCTGCGCATGCGCGTAGCCGCTGGCGATCCACGGGAAGCCGGTGAGGAAGGTGGCGCGGACGAGTTCCGCCCCCAGCCACAGCCCGGCGAAGGCCAGCGCGCGCCGCCACGGCGCGGCGCCCGCCGACCAGCGCGCGGCCAGGCCCATGCCGGCGGCGTAGTAGGTCGACAGGAACAGCGCCAGCGCCAGCACCGCGAGCGCGGACACGGCCGCGGGCAGATGCCCGAAGTCGTGCATGCTGATGTAGAGCCACCACAGCCCGGAGGCCAGCCAGCCGACGCCGAACAGCGCGCCGGTCAGCGCGGCGCGGCGCGGCCTGGCACCGTCGCAGGCCGCGATCAGCCAGGCGAGCGCCAGCGGCTGCAGCCACCACGCCGGACTGGGCGAGAACGAGGCCGTGTGCAGCACGCCGGCGACGAGCGCCAGCGCGGGATGGCACAGCCACGCGCGCCATCCCTGGCGGGCGGGGCGTTCGGATCCGTCGGCCCCGCGGGAGCCGTCGAAGCGAGATCCGCGGCGCATCAGCCGCTGTGGTCGTCGGCCTCGGAAGCGGGCGCGCGGGTCACCTTGAACCAGCGCACGGCGCCGCCGCGGTTGATCATCACCGAGAAGCGCAGCCCGGCGACCTCGACGGTCTCGCCGCGCCGCGGCACGCGGCCGTGCTCGTGCGCGACCAGGCCGCCGATGGTGTCGAAGTCGGCCACCGACAGCGACAGCCCGAAGGACTCGTTGACCGCGGCCACGTCGGCGTCGCCGGCGACGCGGTAGCTGCCGTCGGCCAGCGTGTAGATGCCGGCATCGCCGTCGCCGACGTCGAATTCGTCCTCGATCTCGCCCACGATCTCCTCGAGCACGTCCTCGATGGTGATCAGGCCCGCCGTGTTGCCGAATTCGTCGATGACGATGGCCAGGTGATTGCGGTTGGAACGGAAATCGCGCAGCAGTTCGTTCAGGCCCTTGCTCTCGGGCACGAAAACTGCCGGGCGCAGCAAGGCGCGCAGGTTCAGTTCCGGCGCGCGCTGGAGCTTGAGCAGGTCCTTGGCCAGCAGGATGCCGATGATGTTGTCGCGCTGGCCGTCGTACACCGGGAAACGCGAGTGGCCGGTGTCGATGACGTAGGCCAGCAGTTCGTCGGCGGAAGACTGGATGTCCAGCAGGTCCATCCGCGGCGCGGCGACCATCACGTCGCCGGCGCTGAGTTCGGCCATCCGCAGGACGCCCTCGAGCATCTGGCGCGATTCGGGCGCGATCAGGTCGCGCTCCTCCGCTTCGGCGAAGTTCTCGATCAGCTCGCTGGTCGAGTCGGGCCCGGGGTGCAGGAATTCGAGGACGCGTTCGAGCAGGCCGCGTTGTTCATTGCCACGCCCGCCATGTTTGGCGGGCCGACTAGGCTGAGGTTCAGACACTGGGGTGTGTGCCGTCGTTGAAGAGGCGCCAGAATAACCGATTGACATTGACATTCGCTTGAAACACAGTCATCCGCCCTCAGTTGCCGGGCCCAGGCTTCCCTTACAGATTGGTCTTCACCATGTCGTCCGTCCCTGATACCGCCGCACAGGCTTCCACAACGAGTCCGGCCGGCAGTGCCGCCACGGGCCTCATCCCCGCCACCATCCTCACGGGCTTCCTGGGCTCGGGCAAGACCACGCTGCTCAAGCGCGTGCTGACCGAGGCGCACGGCCAGAAGATCGCCGTCATCGAGAACGAGTTCGGCGAGGAGAACATCGACAACGACATCCTCGTCAGCGAGACCCAGGAGCAGATCATCCAGCTGAGCAACGGCTGCGTCTGCTGCACCATCCGCGAGGATCTGCGCACCACGCTGGCCGATCTGGCCGCGAAACGGCGCAAGGGCGAGCTCGATTTCGAGCGCGTCGTCATCGAGACCACCGGCCTGGCCGATCCGGGCCCGGTCGCGCAGACCTTCTTCATGGACGACGAGATCGCGGAGACCTTCCTGCTCGACTCGATCCTGACGCTGGTGGACGTCAAGCACGCCAACGACCAGCTCGACACGCGCCAGGAAGCACGCCGCCAGGTGGGCTTCGCCGACCAGATCTTCCTGAGCAAGACCGACCTGGTCGACGCCGCGGCGGTCGACGCGCTGTCGCACCGCCTCAAGCACATGAACCCGCGCGCGCCGCAGTCCAAGGTCCATTTCGGCGAGGTGCCGATCAAGGACGTCTTCGACCTGCGCGGCTTCAACCTGAACGCCAAGCTGGAGATCGATCCGGAGTTCCTGGCCGTGGACGATCACGGGCATGACCACGCACACGACCACGGCCATGACCACGGTCATTCGCACGATCACGGCCACGATCACGGCCACGAAGGCCACGACCACGCCCCCGGCGAAGCCTGCGACCATCCGCACCACCATCACCACGACGACGACGTCAAGTCCTTCGTCTTCCGCTCGGAACGGCCGTTCAATCCGGCCAAGCTGGAGGACTTCCTTGGCGCGATCGTGCAGGTCTATGGCCCGAAGATGCTGCGCTACAAGGGCGTGCTGAACATGAACGGCACCGACAAGAAGGTCATCTTCCAGGGCGTGCACCAGCTGATGGGCTCGGATCTCGGTCCGAAGTGGCTGCCCGATGAAAAGAAGGTCAGCAAGATGGTGTTCATCGGTATCGATTTGCCGAAGGACATCCTCATGCAGGGGCTGGAAGGGTGTCTGGCTTAGTGCCACACTGACCGATGGCTCAAGGCCATCGCTGGGACGTCGGCGGAGGTGGCTACAATCCGCCGCGCCCGAACCAGGCCCCTGCGCCAACGGCGGGAAGCCCCGGCTTCTCATGTCGAGCAGGTATAAAGAGCCGCTAGGAGAGTGAACGTGAGCAAGACCCCGGCCTCCAAGACCGCTGCGACCAAGACTCCCTCGAAGGCGTCCAAGGCCGCGGCGGAGGACAAGTCCGCCGTGGCGGACGCCCCCGACAGCACGGTCTCACTGCTGGACAGCCCCGTCCGGCCCTCGACCCCGACATCAACGAACCAGAACAGCCGACCTGCCGTGAAAGCCGATCCCAAACTCTCCTCTGCCTGGAAAACCAAGGCCGGTGCCGAACTGTCCGATGCCGAAGTGCTCGCGATGCCCGACACCGAATACATGAACGACAAGCAGGTCGACTTCTTCCGCGCCAAGCTGACGCAGTTGAAGGAAGACATCCTGTCCAACGCCGGCGAGACGACCGAGCACCTGCGCGAGGACACGTCCATCGTCCCCGATCCGGCCGACCGCGCCACGATCGAGGAAGAGCACGCGCTGGAGCTGCGCACCCGCGACCGCGAGCGCAAGCTGCTGAAGAAGATCATGCAGTCGCTGACGCGCCTGGACAGCGGCGAGTACGGCTACTGCGACGAGACCGGCGAGCCGATCGGCCTGGGCCGCCTGATCGCCCGTCCGACCGCCACGCTGTCGCTCGAGGCGCAGCAGCGCCGCGAGCTGAAGCAGAAGATGTTCGGCGACTGAGTCGCCCGGGCTTCGCCCGCCAAGCCACAGGAAGAACCGCCAACACTGCGCATTACCGCGCAACACTGCGAAGAGCAAGGTCCGCTAGAGCATGTCCGACCCCAAAGACGGCACCAAAGAAGGCGAGAGCTTCTTCCGCAAGGTGGCGCGCTTCGTCGCCAATCCGACGACCGACTGGGCGGAGATCAACTCGCGCCAGGACGATCCCGAGGCCGACGCCGCGAAGGCCGAGCTGCGGGCGATGGTGGAGCGCAAGCGCCGCAACGACTTCGTGCGCAAGCGCGAACTCGACATGCTGCGCAAGATCCGCCGTGAAGGCCTGACGCCCGAGCAACTGGCCGCCCTGGGTGGCCATGCGACCTCGGGCATCGACGAACTGGGCCGCATCAGCGAGATCCAGGGCGTGCGGCGCGACGACGGCACCGTCAAGGCCAAGATCGACCAGATCGAGCAGCAGATGGTCGGCGAGGGCTTCGTCCCGACGCAGATCCAGGGGCAGCATCCGCCCGGCTTCTTCGAGACGAGCACGCGTCCGATCAACTTCGCGGCGACGCAGCCGGCGGACCAGATCGGCGCGCGCGTCTCCGACCACGCGCCGCGCGCCGACATCGAACGCCTGGACCTGACGCCCGCGCCGGCCGCGGCGTCGATGGGCGGCGGCATCGCGCCGCCGGCACCGGCCGGCGCTCCGGCGCCGATCCCCGAGCTGAAGAAGGAGATCCCGACGCTGAGCTTCCACGTCGCGGATCCGCAGGTCGAGGTCAGCGAGGTCGTCCACGACGCCGAGCTGGACGAGGCGGTCATCGCCTTCGCCAATGCCGACTACGAGCATTGCGAGCGCAGCCTGATCGACCTGACCCGCGAGGGCGGCGCGCGTCACGAGCACCCCGAGACCTGGCTGGTGCTGTTCGACCTCTACCGGGCGACCGGCCAGCAGGGCAAGTTCGAGAATCTGGCCAACGACTACGCGCAGCAGTTCGGGCTGTCGTCGCCGCAATGGTTCTCGCTTCCCAAGCTGGTGGCCGAGGCGGTGCAGGCGGAACGCGCCCCGCGCGGCCGCGCGAGCAGCGTGTCGTGGACCACGCCGGAGTACCTGGACACCGAGGCCGTGACGCAGATGCGCACGCGCTGCGAGAACCTGCCGATGCCCTGGGTGATCGACTGGGCGCCGCTGCGCCAGATCGACATCGAGGCCTGCGCCAAGCTGCGCGACCTGTTCCGTGCCTGGGCGCAACAGGCGCTGGACCTGCGCTGGCTGTCCGGCGACCACTTCTTCCAGGTGCTGCGGGACCAGGCGCCGGTGGGCAGCCGCGACGCGGATCCCATCCTCTGGATGCTGCGGCTCGAAGCGCTGCGCCTGGCCAATCGCCCGGACCAGTTCGACGAGGTCGCGATCGACTACTGCGTGACCTACGAGGTCTCCCCGCCGAGCTGGGAAAAGGCGCTGTGCCATGTCCGCATCAGCGGCAACGCGCTGTCGACCAGTTCGCCGTCCTCCATCCAACCGGCGGCGATGGACACCGGCATCGCCTTCCTCGAGTCGACGATGACCGACGCGGTCAACACGGCGGCACTGATGGAACTGTCCGGCCAGCTCAGCGGCGACATCAGCGAGACGCTGGCGCTGATGACCGAGCAGCTGGGCGGCGCGTCGCTGGTGACGATCGCCTGCCCGAAGCTGATCCGCCTGGACTTCATGGCCGCGGGTGACCTGCTGAACTGGGTCCTGGCCCGCCGCAGCGAGAACCGCGCGGTGCAGTTCAGCGATGCGCACCGGCTGGTCGCGCTGTTCTTCGGCGCGATGGGCATCAACGAACACGCGCGGGTCAAGGTCCGGCACGTCTGAGGCGACGCGGCCGTTCTGGCCGTCCTGGCGGTTTCACACTTCGCGACCTTCGCGACAACGGGGCTTCTGGCCCCGTTGTGCTTTCGGATGTCCGATCATCGACCTCGTCAACCGGCTTTCGCACACGCGGCGCCGCAGCCTTTTCCTCACCGTCTCCTCACCTTGTGATTTCCGCGAGGGAACCCACGTGAGGTCTTCACGACGTTCAAGACGTTTGGATCGCCCATGTCTCAAGACCATTCCTCCCCGCTCCCGCCGTACCACGGCACCACCATCGTCAGCGTGCGCCGCGGCAACCAGGTCGCGATCGGCGGCGACGGTCAGGTCACGCTGGGCACCATCGTCGTCAAGTCGACGGCGCGCAAGGTGCGCAAGCTCCACAAGAACCAGGTGCTGGCCGGCTTCGCCGGCGCGACGGCGGACGCGTTCACGCTGTTCGAGCGCTTCGAGGCCAAGCTCGAGAAGTACGAGGGCAACCTCGTGCGCGCGGCCGTGGAGCTGACGCGGGACTGGCGCACCGACCGCGTGCTGCGGCGGCTGGAGGCGATGCTGGCGGTGGCCGATCGCACGGCCTCGCTGATCATCACCGGCAACGGCGACGTGCTGGAACCGGAGCAAGGCATCGTCGCCATCGGCAGCGGCGGCGCGTATGCGCAGGCGGCGGCGAAGGCGCTGCTCAACCACAGCGAGCTGAGCGCGGTGGACATCGTCAAGCAGTCGCTGGTCATTGCCGGCGAGATCTGCATCTACACCAACGGCAATCACACGATCGAGGTCCTCGAATGAACAGCCACGCGGCGCCGGGCCGCCCCAAGCAAGTGGCCATCCCCTCGGGGGATCGGTCGATGTACTCATCGAACGAGGGGCTCCAATGAGCAGCAGCATGACCCCGCAGGAAATCGTCTCCGAACTCGATCGGCACATCGTCGGTCAGGCCGATGCGAAGCGCGCCGTCGCGATCGCGCTGCGCAACCGCTGGCGTCGCCAGCAGGTGGACGAGAAGCTGCGCGGCGAGATCACGCCGAAGAACATCCTGATGATCGGCCCGACCGGCGTCGGCAAGACCGAGATCGCACGCCGCCTGGCCAAGCTGGCGGATGCCCCCTTCATCAAGGTCGAGGCGACGAAGTTCACCGAGGTCGGTTACGTCGGCAAGGACGTGGACAGCATCGTGCGGGACCTGGTCGACATCGCCGTCAAGCAGGAGCGCGAGCGCCAGATGCGCTTCCAGCGCGCGCGGGCCGAGGACGCGGCCGAAGAGCGCATCCTGGACGTGCTGGTCCCCCCGCCGCGGTCCTCGACCGGCTTCGCCCCTTCGGCGACGGAGAGCGGCGGCGTGGACAACACCGCGCGCCAGGTCATGCGCAAGCGCCTGCGTGAAGGCTCGATGGACGACAAGGAGATCGAGATCGCGCTGATCGAGGCAAAGCCCTCCATGGAGATCCTCGGGCCGCAGGGCATGGAGGAGATGGCCGAGCAGCTCAAGGGCTTGTTCTCGCAGATGGGGCAGGAGAAGAAGACCACGCGCAAGCTCAAGATCGCCGAGGCCCGCAAGCTGCTGGTCGAGGAAGAGGCCGGCAAGCTCGTCAACGAGGACGAGATCAAGACCGCCGCGCTGGCCATGGCGCAGGACAACGGCATCGTCTTCATCGACGAGATTGACAAGGTGGCGACCCGCAACGAGCACAGCGGCGGCGCGGACGTGTCGCGCCAGGGCGTGCAGCGCGACCTGCTACCGCTGGTCGAGGGCACGACGGTGAACACGAAGTACGGGATGGTGAAGACCGACCACATCCTGTTCATCGCCTCGGGCGCGTTCCACCTGAGCAAGCCCAGCGACCTGATCCCCGAGCTGCAAGGCCGCTTCCCGATCCGGGTGGAGCTGAAGTCGCTGTCGGTGGGCGACTTCGAAGCGATCCTGTCGAGCACGCACGCGAGCCTGGTGAAGCAGTACCAGGCCTTGCTGGCGACGGAAGGCCTGACGCTGGAGCTCAGCGCCGACGGCATCCGCCGGCTGGCGCAGATCGCCTACGAGGTCAACGAGCGCACCGAGAACATCGGCGCGCGCCGCCTGGCGACGGTGCTGGAGCGGCTGCTGGACGACATCAGCTTCGACGCGCACAAGCACGCCGGCAAGACGGTGACGATCGACGGCGCGCAGGTCGATGACAAGCTCGGCGCGCTGGCGCAGGACGAGGATCTGAGCAGGTTCATTCTCTGAGGGCAGGCCCGCGGCGCTCGGGCGCTCCGTCTCTCCAACCGGAGCCTCTCCGATGCGCGTCAGGCGGTCAGAATGGCGTCCATGAACGCCGTTCCGACCACCGACATCTCCGTCATCCCCGAATCCGCCCGGACCGAGATTCACGCCCGGCTTCGGGCGGCCGAATCCGAGCACCAGGTCCGCGTGCTGCTGGCCATCGAGTCCGGCAGTCGCGCCTGGGGTTTCGCGTCGCCGAACAGCGATTTCGACGCCCGCTTCATCTACGCGAACCGGACGGACTGGTACCTGTCGGTCGGCCTGGAAGAACAGCGCGACGTCATCGAGTACCCGATCGTCGATGAGATGGACATCAACGGCTGGGACCTGCGCAAGGCCCTTCGGCTGTTCCGGAGTTCCAACCCGGGCTTCGTCGAATGGATCCAGTCGCCGATCGTCTACGAGAGCAATACGAGCTTCCACCCGCGGGCGCGCGAGCTGCTGCCGATCGTGTACTCGACCGTGCGCGGCATCCATCACTACCGCAGCATGGCCAAGACCAACTTCCGCGGCTACCTGCAGGCCGATGAAGTGCCGCTGAAAAAGTACTTCTACGTGCTGCGACCGCTGCTCTCGGTCCGCTGGCTGGAACGCCACCAGCAGCCCGCGCCGATCGAATTCCATCGGCTCCTCGAGACCATCGCCGACGAGCCAGGATTGCCGGCGGCGATCGACGATCTGCTGGCGCTCAAGCGCCACACGCCGGAGCTCGGCCTGTCGCCGCAGGTCGTTCCCATCCAGCGCTTCATCGAGCGGGAGCTGGCGCGGGTCGAAGGTCTGGAGCTTCCGGCCAAGGATCGACCCGAAGTGGAGCCGCTGTTGTCCGAACTGTTCCGCGACGTGCTGCGGGAATGCTGGGAGCCAGCGTGATCGGCGACTTCGTCGCCGGCTCCTGAGCGCGCGCTTCAGCCCCGCTTCGCGAGCGCCTTGGCAGCCGTTGTCCGACCTTTCGCCTTTCCCAGCGCCGACGTCGCCGTCACCCGCGCCTTCGCCGGCGCGCGTTGGGCCTCGACTTCCCGGATCACCTCGATGAACGCTCGCAGCGCCGCGGGCATCAAGCGACTGCTGGGGTAGTAGAGGTGATGGCCGGGGATCGGCGGCGTCCAGTCGTCGAGCACCGTCACCAGGCGGCCAGCGGCGATCTCCGCTTCGGCCTTCGTCGACCAAACATACGCGAGGCCCATGCCCTTCGTTGCCGCCTCGACCATCAACCCGATGTGATCGAGCGTTAGCGAGCCCGGCACGTCGACCTTCAGCGACTGCCGCTGGCGCTCGAACTCCCAGCGGTACATCTTCCCGCTCGGCAGCCGGAAGCGGATGCAGCGGTGCCCGGTGAGCGCATCGGGCGTCTGCGGCGTACCGTGCGTCGCGAGGTAGGCCGGTGAGGCCACGACGATGAATCGCACGTCGCCACCGAAGGGCACCGCCACCATGTCCTGCGGCAGCGCCTCGCCGAGCCGCACGCCCGCATCGAAGCCCTCGGCGACGATGTCGACCAGCTTGCCCTCGGTGACCAGGTCCAGCTGCACGTCCGGATGGCGTTCGACGAACATCGGCACGATCTCCCGCATCAACTCGCCGGCCGCGATCTCGGAGACGTTGATCCTCAGCCGGCCCGACATGCGCCCGCTCAGCGAGCCGAGGTCGCCCAGCGCGTTGTCCAGCTCCGCCAGGATCGGCCCGACGTCGCGCGCGAGCTGCTGGCCGGCATCGGTCGGCGCCACGCTGCGCGTCGTGCGATTGAAGAGGCGCACGCCGAGCCGCTCCTCCAAACCCCGCACCAGATGGCTCAGGCTGGACGGCGACATCCCCAGCTCATCCGCCGCCGCGCGGAAGGATTGATGGCGGACGATCGCCAGGAAGGCGGTCAGCTCCGCGAGGCTGGGACGCTCAGTCACGGGGACCGTCCGAACGCTTATTCATGAAGATTCGCCACTAGCTCGTTTCAATTCCTGAGCATAGACGCATCAATCGCCGGTTCCTAGAGTTCGTTCCATACCGCGACGCCATCGACCAGGCGGCGGGAGACGACCAGCAAAGGAACCGCACCATGACCAGCACCCGACTTGTTTCCGCCGTGATGACGGGCGCCGTGATCGCGTCGCTCGCGATGGCGATTCCCGCAGCCCGCGCCGCGACCGCAGCAGCCCAGGCGAAGGCTCAGGCCAGCGCCGATGCCGCTTCCAATGCCGTCGCCATTGCCGCCGCCAACAAGGCCGCCGTCGACACGATGCTGCGCCGCTGGATGGGCGGCGACTACGGCGCGCTGCAGCCGATGCTCGCCGACGACATCGAATGGACGATCACCGGCAACTCCCTCGTCGCCGGCACGACGCGCAGCCGCGATGAACTCAACCGCACGGTGCTCGGCCCGTTCGGCGCGCGCTTCGCGCAGTCGCAGGACCGCTTCCGGCCGCGCACGATTCATGCGATCCACGCGGACGGCGACACCGTCGTCGCGCACTTCTCGGCAGCCGGCACGACCAACGCCGGCAAGCCCTACACGAACAGCTACGTCTGGATGCTGACGATGCGCGACGGCAAGGCCGTCCGCGTCACGGCCTTCTTCGACAGCATCGCCTTCGACGAGTTCTGGCGGCAGAACCCGATCGCGGCGAACTGAGTCCCCCTGCCCTCACCCCCTTTTTCCCACAAGGAGTTCCCCATGAAGACCTGGTTCATCACTGGCGCCTCGCGCGGCTTCGGCACCCTGTTCGTCAAGGAAGCGCTCGAGCGCGGCGACAACGTCGTCGCCACGGCGCGCAACGCCCGCGCCGTCATCGACAAATTCGGCGACCACCCTCGCCTGCTCGCGGCGAACCTCGACGTCACCGACGAGGCGCAGGCCCGCGCCGCGCTCGAGCAGGCGGTCAAGCGCTTCGGCCGCATCGACGTGGTCGTCAACAACGCCGGCTTCGGCGTGCTCGGCGCGATCGAAGAGACCAGCGCCGCCGACGTCGAGGCGCTCTACCGCACCAACGTCTTCGGCCTGCTGGCGGTGACGCGGGCCGTGCTGCCGCAGTTGCGCCAGCAACGCGCGGGGCATGTGATCAACATCTCGTCGATCGGCGGTTATCGCAGCGCGGCGGGCTTCGGCGTCTATGCCTCGACCAAGTTCGCTGTCGAAGGCATCAGCGAGGCGCTCGCCGATGAAGTGAAGCCGCTGGGCATCCACGTGACGATCGTCGAGCCGGGCTACTTCCGCACCGACTTCCTCGACGGCGGCTCGCTGACGACGGCCCCGGCCACGATCCCCGACTATGCCGACACGCCGGTCGGCGCGGTACGCCGCATCGCGGCGGAACTGAACCATCAGCAGCCCGGCGATCCGGCGCGCCTGGCGAAGGCCCTCCTGCAGGTCGTCGACGCGGAACAGCCGCCGCTGCGCATGCCGTTCGGTTCGGACACCGTCGCGGCGATCGAGCAGAAGAACGCCTTCGTCGCGGGGGAACTCGCGCGGTGGCGTGAGCTGGCGGTGTCGACGGACTTCCCGAAGTGATCGTGCAGTGATCGCGGCGCACGGGACGCCTGCCGTGCGGCGTCCGCTGCCTTCACCCTGAGCTCACACAGGGCTCATGCTGAGTTCGAACCCCATGGCGAGACTGGGTCCTTCACCTCAGGAAAGGACTCGTCTCGCCATGAACCGCTTTCTCGCTTCCGTGCTCATCGGGCTGCTGGTGTGGAACGTCTCGACCGCCCTGCTCATCGACGTCTACGTCCCGTCGCCCTGCAACGCCATCGGCCGCTGCGACGGCGACATGGCCTTCACGCTGAAGGTCGTCGGCATCTGGCTCGGCATGTTCTGGGCGTCGTCGGCCTCGGTGCTGCTGTACAACGTCGTGGCGTGGAAACGCGACTGGGCGCGGCATCAGCAGCGCGTGCGGTGATGGCACCGGACCGGGCGGAACCTCTTCGACCGGCTCATGTCGAAAACCGCTGATCCCGTTCGTCGTTCGTCATCTACCTTCGATGAACTCCAGGAGCCCGAGATGACCGACGATCCCGTTCACACCTTCCTGCGCGACTACGCCGCGGCAGTCTTGGACCGCGACCTGCAGCGCTTCGTCGGCCTGTACGCCGGGGATGTCCAGGTCTTCGACAGCTGGGACCGCTGGGAGTTCGCTGGCCGCGAAGACTGGGCGGGCATGATCGCCGGCTGGTTCGAAGGCATCCGGGACGTGCGTGTGCGCGTCACGGCGAAGGACGTCAAGACCTGGCACGATGTCCACGTGGCCGGCGGCTCGGCCATGCTGGAGTTCGCCGCGCTCGACGCCGACGGCCGGCCGTTGCGGTCCACGGAGAACCGCCTCACCGTGCTCCTGCGCAACGACGGCGGCACGTGGCGTGTCGTCCATCAGCACACGTCCGTGCCGGTCGACTTCCAGAGCAAGCAGGTGGTGAGCCGCTGAAGCGTCGATGAAGGGCCGAGGACGTCGGGAGGCGTCCGACTTCACACCGACCTCACCGCGGGCTCATGCTGCCCTCGAAGGGCATGACGAGACTGGCGTCTCCTCAACGAGTGGACACCGATCCGTCATGCCGCACTTCCACGTCTCTCTCCGCCTGGGTCGCGATAAGCTGCAGGGCCCGTCGCCCTCCACAGCCACGCCCATGCCGAGCACCCTCATCGAAGTCCGCCGCGCCTACGCTCAGGAGCAGGAAGTCCAGTTGATCGAAGCCGTGCAGGACGCGCTGATCGAAGGCTTCAAGATCCCGGCGGAAGACCGCTGCGTGCGCCTCGTCGCCTACGAGCCGCACCGGTTCATCTACCCGCCGCGTCTGTCGCGCCCGGAGTGCTACACCCTGGTGACGGTCACCGGCTTCGCCGGCCGGACGATCGAGGCGAAGCGTCGCCTCTATCGCAGCATCGTCGAGCGCCTGGGCGCGCTCGACATTCCCGCCGACCACATCACGATCACGCTCAACGAAGTGGAGCGCGAGAACTGGGGCCTGCGCGGCGGCGTGCCGGCGTCGGAGATCGACCTCGGATTCAAGGTCGACGTGTGATGCTCACGACGCCCGCGGCCGGTACCCGCGTACCTTCATGCACTCGTTGGTCAGCTCGATGCGCTTCTCGGCGATGACGATGCCGTCGCCGACGGCCTTGCCCATGGCCTGGCTGCCGCTCTCCTTGCCGGAGCTCGCCGTCGAGTAACTCGCGGTCGCGGCCTTGGCCTCGTACTCGCATTCGGCCTTGTCCTTCTCGACCTGCGACATCGGCGCGTCGGACTTCTCCCAGTGGTGATGGGAGGTCGCGCAACCTCCGAGCCCGATCGACACCGCCGTGCCGACGACAGCGGCGATCCGCGGCAACATGGTCTTCATCTCGCTCATTCGATGCTCCCTGGCGTGAACGGTGACGGACGAAACCAGTGTCACATGCAAGGGTCGATCCGCACCGTCCCGCAGCGAGGGGACAGCCGCAGGCGCGAAGTCAGAGCGCCAGCCGATGCGCCTGCAGCGCCAGCAGCCCGTCGAAGATCAGCGAGTCGATCAGCTCGTGCGGGATGTCCAGGGCCGGCGAGACCTTCCAGCCCGCGCCGCCGGTCATCAGCGTGACCGGCGCCTGGCCGCAGCGCTTGAGGATGTGGCGATGCATGCGCTCGATCGCGCCGGTGATCGCGTAGTTGCCGCCGCTGGTGAGCGCGTCCGACGTGTTCGTCGGGAATTCGCGCACCTCGCCGGTCGGCACGCGCAGGCCGGCGGTGCCGCCTTCCAGCGACCGCAGCATGATCCCGTGTCCGGGCAGGATCAGTCCGCCAAGGAACCGGCCGTCCGCATCGAGCGCGTCCACCGTGACCGCCGTGCCCACCATCACCACCAGCGCCGGCTTCGGCGCCTGTCCGCGCCCGCGTGCCACCACATGGTGCCGCGCGCCGATCAGCGCGACGAAGCGGTCCGCGCCCAGGCGTCCCGGATGGTCGTACCCGTTGGTCACGCCGCCCGCCTGCGCCGACGAGGCGACCCAGCGCGGCTCGATGTCCCAGATCTCCTCCATCTGCTCCTCGACGCGATGCCGCATCGCGTCGCCGGCGACGTTGCTGCCGAGCATGCTGCCGGGCGCCGCAGGAAGCTTCGCCCAGTCGTCCTCGGCGAGCTTCTCGATGTTCTCCAGGAACTGCGCGCCGTGCGCCAGCATCGGACTGCCCGGTTGCGGGCCGGCATAAAGCGCCCACTTGAGGCGGGTATTGCCGATGTCGATGGCCAGGAAGCTCATGGGCGTTGCGCGAATCCGTGCGGTTCTTGGGGAAATGTCGGTGCCGTGAGGGACAGGGCGGCAGGTTAGCAGTGTTTGTCCTCAAGCCGGTGCACCGGACAGCCGATTTAGGATTGAATCGAGGCTCGTCGCCCCATCCCGGGGCAACGCCGTCGTCACAACAACAAGGCTCCGGACCGATGAAGTTCTCCATCGCCACGCGACTGTGGATCCCCGTCGCCGTCATGTCCGTCATGACCGTCGTCATGACGCTGGGAGCGGCCTCCCGGACCCGCGCCCTGCTGGAAGTCGCCCAGGTGACACAGGAAAGGCAGCAGCAGCGCTTCGAACTCGCGCTGCGCTGGCGCGGCCTCACCGAGGCCAACGCCAGCCGCGTGCAGGCCGGGCTGGCGGCCAACGACAACGCCGTCGCCGACGCCATGAAGGCCGACATCGCCCGGACCACCGAGACGATCAACGATGTCCAGAAGCAGCTCGAGGCGCTCGCCGAAGGCGACGAGGACAAGGCCGCGATGGCGAAGATCGCCGAACAGCGCAAGGTCTACATCGCCGCGCGCAACGACGCCAACAAGCTGAAGGCCGGCGGCGACAACGACGGCGCGCATCAGGCACTCAAGCAGAAGGTCGTGCCCGCGATCGAGCAGTACCTGGCCGCGCAGCAGGACTTCGTCGCGCTGCAGCAGAAGCGCTCCGCGTCGCTGCGCGAGGCCGCGGGCGCCGAGCGCATGCGCACGCTGTGGGGCGTGGCGACGCTGATGGCGGTCATCGTCGGCCTGCTGGCGCTGGCCACGGCGTACTTCGTGCGGACGATCTCGGCGCCGCTGAAGTCGCTGATGTCCGAAGCCGAGCGCATCGGCGAGGGCGATCTGTACCACGTCGAGCGCGACTACCGCGACGATGAGATCGGCGACGTGCAACGCGCGCTGGCCGCGATGAAGAGCTCGCTGCGCAAGGTCATCCGCGAGGTGCGCGCAAGCGCCGACGGCATGCAGACCGCCAGCCAGGAGATCGCCAGCGGCAACCAGGACCTGAGCCTGCGCACCGAGCAGACGGCGTCCAGCCTGCAGCAGGCGGCGTCGTCGCTGTCGCAGCTGACCGGCACCGTGCAGCAGAGCGCCGAGAGCGCGCGCACCGCCAACCAGCTGGCGGGCAGCGCCGCCGAGGTGGCGGAGCGCGGCGGCACGGCGGTGGGCGACGTCGTGGGCACGATGGCGCAGATCGACGCGTCGGCCAAGAAGATCAACGACATCATCGGCACCATCGACGGCATCGCGTTCCAGACCAACATCCTGGCGCTGAACGCGGCCGTCGAGGCGGCCCGCGCGGGCGAGCACGGCAAGGGCTTCGCGGTGGTCGCGTCCGAGGTGCGGGCACTGGCGCAGCGCAGCGCCGGCGCGGCGCGCGAGATCAAGGCGCTGATCGGCGACAGCGTGACCAAGGTGGAGGTCGGCTCGCAGCAGGTGCGCAACGCCGGCGCGACGATGAACGAGATCGTCGCCAGCGTGCAGCGCGTGTCGGACATCATCGGCGAGATCAGCGCGAGCACCGTGGAGCAGAGCCAGGGCATCGGCAGCGTCAACGGCTCGGTGTCGCAGCTGGACCAGATGACGCAGCAGAACGCCGCGCTGGTCGAGGAATCGGCGGCCGCCGCCGAGTCGCTCAGCGAGCAGGCGCGCAAGCTCACCGCGCTGGTGGGGCACTTCAAGGTCAGCGATCCCAAGCCGACGCAGGAGGAGGCCACGAGCGTCGTCGCGGCGCCCGCGCCGATCGCGCGTGCCGCGGCACCGGTCGCCAGACCGGCGACTGCTCCCCGTCCGGCGGCGACACCCGTCGCGAAGAAGCCGCCGGCACCGCGGCCATCGACTGCGACCAAGACGCCGGTCGTGAAGACCGCGGCCAAGGCGTCCGCGCCGAAGCCGGTGGCAAGACCTGTCCCCAAGGCGCCCGCGCCGAAAGCGCCCGCCGCGTCGCATACACCAAGACCGGCGGCCCCAAAACCATCGGGACCCAGCGCAACGGCTGCTCCCGACGGCGATTGGGAAACTTTTTGATCTGGCGCAACGACCTCTTGAATAGAGGTCGTTTCGCTTTGGGAATGGGTTTTTAGCGTCCGCAACAGGTTTAGGCTGACTGCCCTCCTCCAACGCTTGCGGACGTAGCATGCACTTCATCCCGCATCCCGACGACGCCCCCTCTCCCGTCCCCGACCGCCACATCGCCACGATGGCTACTCTTAACCTCGGATTGCCCGACGATCTGCTGGCCTATCTCGACGAGCAGGCTTTTGCGCGCGGACATGACGACAGCGCTCAATACGTCGTCCAGGTTCTCCATCAGCATCGCGAAAGGCAGGCGCTGAAGAGTCGACTGATCAACAGCATCAAGTCAGGTCCGGCCGGCTTCGCGGACGACCAGTACTTCAACGAACTGCTTGAGGAAGCCGAGGCAGAGGCATTGAACATGACGCGGCTTCGTCATTGGCGCGTTGGGCACAAGTCCCCTCAGGAGGTCTTCAATGTTGAGACCGAAGATCATGTACGCATGATCGACGTGATTCATGAGCGTCGTGACATGACGCAATGCCTTAGTCGCGACTGACATCCTTCATCGATTCGTGAGCGATGCGCAGCGCCAGCCCCCTCCATCCCTGGCAAGTCTCCACCGGCGGCATCGCCGGTCTGATCCTGAGCATCGGCCTGGCGCGCTTCGCCTACACGCCGGTGCTGCCGTTGATGCAGCAGCAGGCCGCGCTCGGCGACGCGATGGGCGGCACGCTCGCCGCCGTCAACTACGCCGGCTACATGAGCGGCGCCGTCCTCGCCGCGCTCATCGACGATCCGCGCTGGCGCTCGCGGCTGTACTTCTGGGGCATGCTGCTCGGCCTCGTCGCCACCGCGCTGATGCCGCTCGCGCCCAACCTGGCGCTGTGGGCGGTCTCACGCTACCTCGGCGGCCTCAGCGGCGCCGCCGGCATGCTGCTCGGCTCCGGCCTCGTGCTGGGCTTCCTGATGCGCGCCGGCAGACGCCCGGAACTCGGCGTCCACTTCATGGGACTGGGCCTGGGCATCGTCGTCTCCGCGATCGGCGCGATGGCGATGGACCGGCTCGCGCTCGACTGGGCCGGTCACTGGTGGGGCTTCGTCGTCATCGGCGCGCCGCTGCTCGCGATCACCTGGTGGTGGCGTCCGCCCGTCCCGCCGCCCGCGACCGCGACACTCGCCGCCGGCGCGCCCAGCGCCCGTTGGATGCGGTGGATGATCGCCGGCTACTTCTGCGCCGGCTGGGGCTTCGTCATCAGCGCCACGTTCACCGTGACCATCGTCGAGCGCCAGCCGCTGCTTCACGGTCAGGGCCCTTGGGCGTGGCTGCTGGTCGGGCTCTCCGCCACGCCGGCCGTGTTCCTGTGGGACCGCGTGGCGCGCCGCTTCGGCGATCTCAACGCGCTGCTCGCCGCCTTCGCGCTGCAGATCGTCTCCGTCGTCCTGCCCATGCTGTCCGGCGGCCTCGCCGCCGCGCTCACCGGCGCGCTGCTCTACGGGGCGACCTTCATCGGGCTGGTGAGCCTCACGCTCGCGCTCGTGGGACGGCGCTCGCCCGGCAATCCCGGCAAGGCGATGGCGCGCCTCACCCTGAGCTACGGCGTCGCGCAGGTCACCGCGCCGGCGCTCGCGGGCGCGATGGCGCAGACCAGCGGCAGCTACAGCGCGTCGCTGTGGCTGACCGCGGCCGTGCTCACCGTCGGCATGCTGATCATGCTCAGACTACGCCGCCTGGAAGCGCGCGGCGACGCGTGAGTCATCGATGCCATCGGCCATTGCGGCCGTTGCGGCCGTCGCGGCCCTGACGGACACGGCGGCCACTTCATCCGGGGCGGACGTCGAGCCCTCGAGGCCCAGGTCCGTTCGCCATTGCGGCGACAGCGCCACCACGTCGCCGATGACCAGCAGCGCCGGACTCGGCAGACGTTCGCGCTCGATCGCGGCAGGCAGGTCGGCGAGCGTCGTGAAGCACTCGCGCTGACGCGGCGTGTGCGCGGCGCTGACGATCACCGCCGGCGTGCCGGCGGCCAGTCCGCCGTCCTGCAGGGACTGGGCGATGACCGCGGCGCGCGTCAGACCCATGTACACGACCAGCGTGAGCCGGCTGCGCGCCAGCGCCGCCCAGTCCGGTGCGACGCCATGCTCGCCGTTGTGCCCGGTCACGAAGGCCACGCCCGGCGTGCAGCGCCGGTCCGTGACCGGCACGCCGACCGACGCCGGCGCCGCCAGCCCGGCGGACAGGCCGTTGATCACCTCGACCTCGATCCCTGCCTCGCGCAACGCGTCGACTTCCTCGCCGCCGCGTCCGAACACGAACGGGTCGCCGCCCTTCAAGCGAACGACGCGCGCGCCGGCCCTGGCTTCGCGGATCATCAGTTCGTGGATGAAGCGCTGCTCCGTCGACACGCAGCCGCCGCGCTTGCCCACGCGCAACACGCGCGCGGAGGCCGGCAGACACGCCAGCACGCGCTGGTCGACGAGATCGTCCGTCAGCACGACCTCCGCCTGCTGCAGCCGCTTGAGCGCCTTGACCGTGAGCAACTCCGGATCGCCCGGTCCGGCGCCGACGAGGGACACACAGGGCGTGCGAACGGCATGACCGAGAGGTGGGCTGGCGTCGAGCGGGCTCATGTCGGTTCCTTCACTTCATTCGAGACGGGTGGCAGCCTCGGTGCCTTGGTGTGCACGAGGCGGCGCAGCGCCGGCAGACAGGAGCCGCACTGCGTGCCGCAGCGCAACTCGCCCTGCAGCGCGGCGAGACGGGTTTCGGGCGAGCCCTCCGGCAGTCGCCGGAGGCAGGCGCCGATGGCGTCTTCCCGCACGTTGAAACAGTTGCAGACCTGCGGGCTGACGGGCACGGCGGGCGACTCCGCATCGGGCGCCAGCAGGCGGCGCCCGAACGGCGCCACCGGCACACGCTCGCGCCAGAGCGTGTCGAGCCAGGCCGCTTCGCCGCCCTCGCCGACGCGCATCAGCGATTGCAGCCTCGCCTCGGTCCCTTCGCCGTCGAGCCGCAACGATCGACTGCGCCCACGGCGCCCATCGGCGTAGCGCAACACACCGACGCCGTTCAGTTGCAGCACCGCCGCCAGCGCCTGCACCACCGGTGCCGGTGGCGGCTCCGCGAAGGCGAGTTCCAGGCTCCATCCCTCCATCGCATCCAGTCCCTCCTGCGCGTCCTGCGCGGGGCCTGGCAGGCAGCAGGCGTAATCCGCCTCCGCCATCAACGCGCGAAGCTGGCTGCGCAGCGCCGCGCCCTCGCCCGGGCCGACCCACGCAGCGCCGAAGACGCGCCACGGCAGTTGGACGGCCTCGACGGCCACGGCGGTGAACTTGAGCTCCGGCTGCCGCGCATCGGGACAGTACGCCGGCTGTGTCAGCGCATTGATGCCCGACAAGCCGCGCCCGCCGAGGAACTCGCTGCCCCAGTGCATGGGCAGCCACGCCTGTTGTGCGCCGACGCCCTCGTCCGCGCGAAGCGGCACGATCAGTTCGCCGCGCCGCGACCGCACGCGGACCAGGGAAGCGGCCGTCAAGCCGCGCCGGTCGATGTCCTGCGGGTGCATCGCCACCGCCGGCCCCGGCTCGCCAGCGAAGAGCCTGGCGACCGTGCCGCTCCGACTCATGCCGTGCCACTGGTCACGCAGACGTCCGGTGCTCAGCGCCATCGGGAACCTGGCGTCCTGCACCTCCGCGGTCGGCGCGAAGGGCTTCGTGATGAAGCGCGCCCGGCCGTCCGGGTGAGCGAACTCGCCGTCCTCGTAGAGCCTGGCCTTCGCCGCGTTCGCGCCCGCGGGCCAGGGCCACTGGCGGGGTGCCTCTTCCAGCATCGGGTAGCTCAAGCCGCCGATGTCCAGGTCCCGTCCGAGCGTCGCCTCGCGATGCTCCAGCCAGAGCTGCTCCTCCCGGTCCCAGGCGAAAAGCGAGGCCTGCCCCGGTCGCAATGCAGTCTCCATGCGGCGAGCGACGTCCCGCACGATGCGCCAGTCGGCGCGCGACTCGCCGGCCGCCGGAAGCGCCGCACGCACGCGGCTGATGCGGCGCTCGCTGTTGGTGACCGTGCCTTCCTTCTCCGCCCAGGTCGCCGCCGGCAGCACCACGTCGGCGAACGCCGCCGTCGCCGTGCCCGCGAAAGCTTCCTGGAGGATCACCAGCTCACAGCGTTCCAGCGCCGCGCGCACCAGCGCCTGGTCGGGCATCGACTGCGCCGGGTTCGTGCACGCGATCCACAACGCCTTGAGCTCGCCACGCGCCGCCGCCTGGAACAGCTCGACCGCCGTCTTGCCCGGCCGCTCCGGCAAGGCGTCAACGCCCCACAGCGCCGCCACCTCCGCACGATGCGCGGCGTTGCCCGGGTCGCGATGACCCGGCAGCAGCGTCGCCATGCCGCCGCTTTCGCGACCGCCCATCGCATTCGGCTGGCCCGTGAGCGAGAAGGGCCCCGCGCCCGCGCGGCCGATCTGGCCGGTCGCGAGATGCAGGTTGATCAGCGCCGTGTTCTTCGCCGCGCCGCTGCTGCTCTGGTTCAGGCCCATGCAGTACAGCGACAGCGTCGACGGCGACCGCGCGAACCACTGCGCCGCCTGCAGGATGTCCGTTTCCTTCAGTCCGGTCAGCCGCGCCGACTCGGCCGGCGTGGTCGTGCGCACCAGCGCCTTCAACGCGTCGAAGCCGCTCGTGTGCCGCTCGATGAACGCGGCGTCGATCCAGCCCTCCCAGATCGCCGCGTGCAGCATCCCGTGGAACAGCGCGATGTCGCTGCCGGGCTTCAGCGCCAGGTGCAGGTCGGCGAACTCGGCGGTCTCGGTGCGGCGCGGGTCGACGACGATGATCTTCATCGCCGGGCGCGCGGTGCGCGCCGCCTCGATGCGGCGGAACAGGATCGGATGCGCCCATGCCGTGTTGGCGCCGGCGATGAACAGGCAGTCCGTCTGCTCCAGGTCGTCGTAGCAGGTGGGCAGCGCATCCGCGCCCAACGACTGCTTGTAGCCCACGACCGCCGAGCTCATGCACAGCCGCGAGTTGCTGTCGATGTTGTTGGTGCCGATCAGCGCGCGCGCCAGCTTGTTGAACGCGTGGTAGTCCTCGGTCAGCAACTGACCCGAGATGTAGAAGCCGATCGCGTCCGGGCCGTGCTCCGTCCGGATCGCCAGCAATCGATCGGCGAGACGCTGCGTTGTGGTGTCCCAGGCCACCGGCTGGAGCGGCGCGTCGCGCGTCGCCCGCCATGCCGGCTGCAGCAAGCGCTGCTGCGCGCGCACCATCGGCGTCGCGGTCAGGTGCAAGGTCGAGCCCTTGGTGCAGAGGCGGCCGAAGTTGGCCGGATGCGCCGGATCGCCGCGCACGCCGACGATCCGGGCGTCCGCGCCGTCCCCCGTCGCGTCGATCAGCACGCCGCAGCCCACGCCGCAGTACGGGCAGGTCGAGCGCGTGGTGCGGACGTCCGGGCTCATCGCCATCGGCCTCTCAGCAGGCCACCCGAGTGCAGGGGCCGGCCTTCACCGGCGGCAGATCGATGCCGACCGTGTCCAGTTCATCGCGGTCCAGCAGCACGAAGCCGTCCTCGACCTTCACCTGGAAAACCGGCGTGCGGCCTTCATCCGGCTCGCGGGCGCAGCCGTTCTCCAGCGCGATGGTCCAGTTGTGCAGCGGACACGCGACCGCGTTGCCGAAGACGATGCCCTGGCTGAGCGGCCCCGCCTTGTGGGGGCAGCGATCGAGCAAGGCATGGACGCGGTCGTCGGCGGTGCGGAACAGCGCGACCTGCGGGCCCTTTTCGCGGGCGACGCGTCGCGAGCCCAGCACGGGAATATCGGCCACGGTGCAGACGGAGATCCAGTTCGTCATGGGATGTTCCTCACGCTTGAACGGTGGCGACCGGCTCGAACTGGCGCACGTCGACCTGGGCCTTCGCGAACTCGAACCACGGATCCGGCTCGCCGTCGAGCGCGAACTGCAGCTCGGCCCACAGCGCCTTGCGCCCCTCGGCGTCGTCGAGGATGCGGCGCTTCACATGGTCCAGGCCCACGCGGCTCACGTAGTGCACGGTGCGTTCGAGGTACCAGCCCTCCTTGCGGTAGAGCTGCATGAAGGCGCCGGTGTATTCCATGACCTCTTCCGAGGTCTTGAGCTTGACGAGGAAGTGCGCCACCTCGGTCTTGATGCCGCCGTTGCCCGCGACGTACATCTCCCAGCCGGAGTCCACGCCGATGATGCCGACGTCCTTGATGCCGGCCTCGGCGCAGTTGCGCGGGCAACCGCTGACGGCGAACTTGACCTTGTGCGGCGCATACATCCGCCACATCGCGCGCTCCAGGTCCTTGCCCATCTGCGTGCTGTCCTGCGTGCCCATGCGGCACCACTCGGAGCCGACGCAGGTCTTCACCGTGCGCAGCGCCTTGGCGTAGGCATGGCCGCTGGGCATGCCGATGTCGCGCCAGACGTCGACCAGGTCCTCCTTGCGCACGCCCAGCAGGTCGATGCGCTGGCCGCCGGTCACCTTCACCGTCGGGATCTTGTACTTGTCGACGGCGTCGGCGATCCGGCGCAGCTCGTCGGCGGTCGTCTCCCCGCCCCACATCCGCGGGATCACCGAGTAGGTCCCGTCCTTCTGGATATTCGCGTGACTGCGCTCGTTGATGAAGCGCGACTGCGGATCGTCCACGGCCTCCTTGGGCCACGACGAGAGCAGGTAGTAGTTGAGCGCCGGCCGGCAGGTCGCACAGCCGTTGGGCGTCTTCCAGTTCAGGCGCGCGTAGACGTCGCCGAGCTTGATCAGGTGCTCGTCGAAGATGGCGTCGCGCACCTCCTGGTGGCTCAGGTCGGTGCAGCCGCAGATCGCCTTCTTCTTCGGCGCCGACGAGTAGTCGCCGCCGGCCGTGAACATCAGCAGCTGCTCGACCAGCCCCGTGCAGGAGCCGCAGCTCGCGCTGGCCTTGGTGTGCTTGCGCACCTCCTCCAGCGTGAACAGGCCCTTCTCCTTGATCGCCTTGCAGACGGCGCCCTTGGTGACGCCGTTGCAGCCGCAGACCTCGTCGCTGTCGGCCATCGCGGCCGCCTTGTTGTGCCCCTGGTGGCCGACGTCGCCGATGTTGCTCTCGCCGAACATCAGCTTGTCCCGGATGTCGCCGATCTTGCGGCCCTCGCGCAGCAGCTTGAAGTACCAGCTGCCGTCGACGGTGTCGCCATAGAGGCAGGCGCCGACCAGCTGGTCCTCCTTGATGACGAGCTTCTTGTAGACGCCGGCGAAGGGATCGCTCATCACGATCTCCTCGGTGCCCTCGCCGCCCATGAAGTCGCCGGCCGAGAACAGGTCGATGCCGGTGACCTTCAGCTTGGTGCTGGTCTGGCTGCCGAGATAGCGGCCGATGCCGAACTGCGCCAGGTGGTTCGCGCAGACCTTGCCCTGCTCGAACAGCGGCGCCACGAGACCGTAGGCGATGCCGCGGTGCGCGGCGCATTCCCCGACGGCGTACACGCGGGGATCGGTGACCGTCTGCAGCGTGTCGGTGACGACGATGCCACGTTGGCAGTGCAGGCCGGCGCGCTCGGCCAGCGCGGTGTTGGGACGGATGCCGGCGGCCATCACGACGAGGTCGGCGGGGATCTCCTCGCCGTCCTTGAAACGCACGGCCATCACGCGGCCGTCCTTGTCGCCGATCAGCGCCTCCGTCTGCGCGCCCATCCGGAAGCGCAGGCCGCGTTCCTGCAGCGACTTGCGCAGCAGGTCGCCGGCCTGGTCGTCAAGCTGGCGTTCCATCAGCCAGCCGGCGATGTGGATCACCGTGACCTGCATGCCGCGCAGCATCAGGCCGTTCGCCGCCTCCAGGCCCAGCAGCCCGCCGCCGATGATCACGGCGTGGCGGTACTTCGCGGCCGCCTCGATCATCGTGTTGGTGTCGGTGATGTCGCGGTAGCCGATCACGCCCGCGAGCTCCTTGCCGGGCACCGGCAGGATGAACGGGTTGGAACCGGTGGCGATCAGCAGACGGTCGTATTCGGCCTCGGTGCCATCGTCGGCGACCACCTTGCGGCGGACCCGGTCGATGGTCGTCACCGTCTTGCCCAGGTGCAGCGTGATGCCGTTGTCCTCGTACCAGGACAGCGGATTCAGGATGATCTCGTCGAGCGTCTGCTCGCCGGCCAGCACCGGGCTGAGCAGGATGCGGTTGTAGTTGGGATGGGACTCCGCCCCGAAGACGGTGATGTCGTACAGGTCGGGGGAGATCTTCAGCAGCTCTTCCAGCGTGCGCACGCCGGCCATGCCGTTGCCGATCATCACGAGCTTCATCTTCTTCATGGCAGGGGCTCCGGCTGGGGTGTTCAGAGGCGCGAGTTCGGTGGTGGCGTTCATGCGGAGCGCTCCATGCGGAAGGTGGCGGTCGGGAGAGCCGGGCCCTCACCCCTGCCCTCTCCCGCAAGCGGGAGAGGGAGTGAGAGAGGCGTCTCGGTGGACGCAGAGGGATGCGCGCGGCCGCCGGCGCCGACCCAGGTGCGGGTCCAGCGGGCCTGCATCACGCGCAGCAGGCCGAGCATCGCGAGCGCGAAGACGGCGAAGGCCGCAAAGCCCCAGGCGTAGGTGCCGGCCCATTGCCTGGACAGGCCCATGAGGTTGGGGACCGCGCCGCCGCCGAGGGCGCCGATCTCGCCGATCATCGAACCGGCCACCGCGGTGGCCGCGGGCCAGCGCAGCGGCACCAGCTGGAACAGCGCGCCGTTGCCCGCGCCCAGCGCGCCGAAGCAGACCACCAGCAGCACCGTCGTCAGCACCAGCGAGCCGTTGGCCGGCCCGATGAGCAGCAGCGAGACCGTCACCATCGCCAACACCACCGTCAGCGCATTGACGCCGCCCCAGCGGTCCGAGAGCGCGCCGCCGAAGACACGGACCGCCGCGCCCATGAACGCCGCCAGCATCGTCAACTGACCGGCGGCGATCTTGGAGACGCCGAACTGGTCGTGGTAGTAGGTGGGCAGGAAGGTGGTGAGGCCGATGAAGCCGCCGAAGGTCACCGCGTACAGCAGGCTGAAGGCCCAGCCGTCCTTCTCGAACAGGCAGGCGACGTGCTCGCGCAGACCGGCGTGGGCGTCGACGTCCGGCGGCTCCTTCGCGAAGACCACCATCACGACCATCGGCACCGCGATCGCGGCGGCGGCGATCGCGTAGACGCTCTGCCAGCCCAGCCACTGCGCCAGCGGCGGGGCCACCAGCACCGACACCGCGGTGCCGACGTTGCCCGCGCCGACCAGGCCCATCGCCAGGCCCTTGTACTTCGGCGGGTACCAGCCCGACCCCAGCGACATCGCCACGCCGAAGCTCGCGCCGGCGATGCCCAGCAGCACGCCCATCGCGAGCAGATCGCCGTAGCTCTCGACCATGAAGTAGCCGTAGCTCATGGCGACGGCGATCAGCGCCATCTCCACCAGCGTCGCGTTCTTGCGACCGATGTACTGCGACAGCACGCCCAGCGGGAAGCGCATCAGGGCGCCGGCCATGATGGGGATCGACAGCATCAGCCCCTTCTGCGCGGCGGTGAGCTGGTAGGCCTCGCTGATGAAGGGCGCGAGCGCGCCGTTGAGCACCCAGATGCAGCAGGAGCAGGCGAAGTACAGGAACGCCGCGCCGAGGGTCGGGGCGTGGCCGGAGCGCAGGAAGGTGCGGAACGCTGCCATGGCGGAATTGCTGTGGGGGGCTGGAAACGAAAAAAGGCCGCGTCGAGCGCGGGGCTCGGCGAGGCCTTCTGACGGATGAGGCATCGGATCGCGGGCGATCCGGCGCGAAGACCGCGGGACCGGAGCCCCGCGCGGGTGCGGCGCGTCGTTGCGCCACGCCGGAGACTTCGCAAGTCGCATGCCAGCGCGCGCGGCGGTCGGTATTTCTTCAACGCCGGACCGGTACAGGCTTATGCTGCGGCGCTCCGCCGGACCGTCCGTCGATGGCCGGAGACCGTCGCCGCCCTCCTCTGTCAGCCCCATGTCCGAGCCCCTCGCCCGACCCGATGCCGATCCCGCCGACGACGACGCGACGCTGCCCCGCCGCGTCCTGCTGCTCGGCGCCGCCGCGCTGGCGGGCGACCCCGCCGCGCACTGGATTGCGGCAGCCGTGCACCAGTCGGAACGCGACAGCTTGGTGCGCGCCGCACAGGAACGGGACGCGGAGGCGTTCGTGCTCGACCTCGGCGCGTCTCCTGCGAGCGTGTCGCCTGCGAGCGCGTCGGATCGGTCGACCGCGGCGCGGTCGATGGTGCCGGACTGGTCGGACTGGTTCGACGCCCTGGAGGCCGCCCAGCTGAACCTGCCGGGTGTGTGCGTGGCGCCCGGCGCCGATCGGATGCCCGTCGAGTTCCAGCAGCGCGCGATGTCGGTCGGCGTGCAGGTGCTCCTCGAATCGATGCCGGAACCCGCCGCGCTGCGTCGCCAGCTGCGCTGGGCGGTCGGGGCATGCGCCCGCTTCGCGGCGCTGCGGGCGCAGCTGGACGACCGCAAGTGGACCGATCGCGCCAAGGGCCTGCTGATGTCGGCCCGCGACCTCGATGAAGACGCCGCCTTCCGGCTGCTGCGCGATGCGGCGATGCACGCGCACCTGCGGCTGGGCGAGGTGGCGCGGTCGGTCGTGCAGTCGGCCCAGTTGGCGGAGGCGGTGAACCTCGCCGGCCAGCAGCGCATGCTCAGCCAGCGGCTGGTGAAGCTGATGGCCCAGCGCGCCGCCGGCATCGAGGGCAAGCGCGCCAAGGCGCTGCAGGACGAGTCCTGCGCGCGCGTCACCGCCAATCTGGCCCGACTGCCCGCGTTGGTGGCGGGCCTGCCGCCGTCGACGGGCACACCGGCCCACCTCGTCGACCCCGTGATCAACGCCTGGCACCGGCTGGAGCCCCTGCTCGCCGGCAAGCCCGGCACCGAGGCGCTGGCGGCCGCCGATGTCGCCGCGCAAGACCTGCTGACGCAGTCCGACGCGCTGGCCACGGCACTCGCGGCCTCGGGCGGCGGCAAGCCGCTGCACGTCGTCAATGTCTGTGGACGGCAGCGCATGCTGAGCCAGCAACTGGCGAAGGAGGCCCTGCTCGCGGACCTGCTGCCGGGTCGCGACACGGCGGTGCTGATCGACAGCCTGGATCGCTTCGCCGCGGGTCTCGCGGAACTGGAATCTTCGCCGCTATCGAGCGACGCGATCCGCGCACTGCTGGCCGAGGTCGGCGCCGAATGGCTGCGGCTGATGCGCAGCGTGCGCCACGCCCACGGCCGCGAAGCGGCCGAAGGGCTGGCGCGCAGCAGCGAGGTGCTGCTCGATCGGCTGGAACTGCTCACGGTGCATTACCAACAGAGTCTGCAGATCATCCTGGGTTGAGGGCTTCAGGACTGCCACGGCCGCTGGCCCTCACCCCTACCCTCTCCCGCAAGCGGGAGAGGGAGAAAGAGAGCCAGCGCCGCGAATGGAGCCCGTCGGACACCCTCTCCCGCTTGCGGGAGAGGGCGGGGGTGAGGGCCAGCTGACTCACGCAGTCAAGCGGCCCGCGACTCCACGTGCCGATGCCGCGTGTAGAGGAAGTCGATCACCGCCTTGCGCGCATGGACGTAGGTCGGGTCCTCGGCGAGCGCGACGCGGTCGCGCGGCCGCGGCAGCGTGACGGGCAGGATCTCACCGATCGTGGCCGCCGGGCCGTTGGTCATCATGACGATGCGGTCGGACAGCAGCACCGCCTCGTCCACGTCGTGCGTGACCATGACCACCGTGCTGTGCGTCGCGGCGACGATCTTCAGCAGCTCGTCCTGCAGGTGCGCGCGCGTCAGCGCGTCCAGCGCGCCGAAGGGCTCGTCCATCAGCAGCACCTTGGGCTCCATCGCCAGCGCCCGCGCGATGCCCACGCGCTGCTTCATGCCGCCGGAGATCTCGTGCGGCCGCTTGAACATCGCGTGACTCATGCCGACGAGGTGCAGCGCCTCCTCGGTGCGCGCCATCAGGCGCGGTCGCAGTTCGCGGCTGCCGAAGACCGACTCCACCGCCAGCAGCACGTTATCGAAGCAGGTCAGCCACGGCAGCAGCGAGTGGTTCTGGAACACGACCGCGCGCTCGGGGCCGGGGCCGGCGATCTCGCGACCGTCGCAGAGCAGGCCGCCGTCGGTGGGCTGCAGCAGGCCGGCGATCAGGTTCAGCAGCGTCGACTTGCCGCAGCCCGAATGGCCGATCAGCGTCACGAACTCACCCTTGGCGATGTCGAGGTCGATCTCGCGCAGCGCATGGAAGCGGCCCTTGCGGCTGGAGAAGACCATCTCGGCCTGCTGCACACGAATGAACGGACTCATCGAAGTCTCCTCGGATCAAGAGGCCCGGGACCGGGCCGACATATCAAGCGGAGCCCGTGGAACTGGCTCCGCCAGGCCACCGGGCTCGCCCCCTTGAGGGGGCCGGCGAAGCCGGTAGGGGGTGGGCCTAGTCATCGAAAGAGAAGCGCTTGGCGAGGGTCATCAGGAACCACTCCAGCAACAAGCCCACGATCCCGATCACGAAGATCGCGATGAGGATGTGCTGCACGTTGAGGTTGTTCCACTCGTCCCAGACCCAGAAGCCGATGCCGACGCCGCCGGTCAGCATCTCGGCCGCGACGATCACCAGCCACGCGGTGCCGACGGACAGCCGCACGCCGGTCAGCATGTAGGGCAGCACGGCGGGGAAGAGGATGCGCGTCACCAGCTTCCATTCGGACAGGCGCAACACGCGGGCGACGTTCAGGTAGTCCTGCGGCACGCGCTGCACGCCCACCGCGGTGTTGACGACCATCGGCCAGATCGAGCAGATGAAGATGGTCCAGATCGCCGCCGGGTTGGCGCTCTTGAACACGAGCAGGCCGATCGGCAGCCACGCCAGCGGCGACACCGGCTTGAGCAGGCTGATCAGCGGCGACAGCATGCGGCTCGCGAATTCGAAGCGGCCGATGATGAAGCCCAGCGGGATGCCGACCGCCGCCGCAAGACCGAAGCCCAGCGCCACCCGCTGCAGCGAGTTCAGGATGTTCCAGCCGATGCCCTGGTCGTTCGGCCCGTTGCGATAGAACGGATCGGCGAACAGCTTGACCGCGGCGTCCCACGTCGCACCCGGCGTCGGGAACTCGCCGCCCTTCATCGTCGCGACGTACCAGACCAGCCAGAGCAGGCCAAGCCCGCACACCGGCGGCAGCACGCGCATCCAGACCGCGCGCCAGTCGATGCCGGCGCGCGGCGGCCGCGCGGGGACCGGCTTGGCGACCGGCTCGTTGGCCGCGTCGCGCGCCAGCGGCAGGGGCGTCGCGACGGAGACGGTGACCGGCTCACCGTTCGCATCGCCGGGGGAATGAAAAACGGCACTGACCATGGCGGACTCCTGCATCGATCAGAAGGGAGAGGTGAGGAAGCCCGTCATGCGCGGACCTTGAAGGCGTCCGCGTACTTGGCGGGATCCTTGGCGTCCCAGACGACGCCGTCGAACAGCTTCGCCGAGCGCATCGTCTCCTTCGGCACCGACACGCCGAGCGCCGATGCCGCCTGCTTGTAGAGCTCGACCTGGTTCACCTGGCGCGCGACGCCCAGGTAGTCCGGATGCTCCTTGATCAGTCCCCAGCGCTTGTGCTGCGTCAGGAACCACATGCCGTCGGACAACCAGGGGAAGTTGACCTGGCCGTCGTTGAAGAACTTCATGTAGTTGGGGTCGTCCCAGGTCTTGCCCAGGCCGTTCTGGTACCGGCCCAGGATGCGCTGGTTGATCGCGTCGACGCTGGTGTTGACGTAGGCCTTGTCGGCGATGGTCTCGGCCATCTTCTGCTTGTTGGACAGGCTGGCGTCGATCCAGCGGCCGGCCTCGAGCACCGCCATGATCACGGCACGCGCGGTGTTGGGGTACTTCTTGACGAAGTCGCCGGTGGTGCCGAGCACCTTCTCCGGATGGTCCTTCCAGATGTCCTGCGTGGTGGCGGCGGTGATGCCGATGCCGTCGATGATGGCGCGGTGGTTCCAGGGCTCGCCGACGCAGAAGCCGTCCATGTTGCCCACGCGCATGTTGGCCACCATCTGCGGCGGCGGCACGGTGATGACCTTGGCCTCCTTCATCGGGTTCACGCCCGCGGCGGCCAGCCAGTAGTAGAGCCACATCGCGTGCGTGCCGGTCGGGAAGGTCTGCGCGAAGGTGTAGTCGCGCTTGTCCTTCTTCATGACCTTGGCCAGCGAGGCCGCGTCCACCGCGCCGGCCTCGGCCAGCTTCTTCGACAGCGTGATCGCCTGGCCGTTGTTGTTCAGGGTCATCAGGACGGCCATGTCCTTCTTCGGACCGGCCACGCCCAGCTGCACGCCATAGATCAGGCCGTAGAGCACGTGCGCCATGTCGAGCTCGCCGTTGACGAGCTTGTCGCGCACGCCGGCCCAGGAAGCTTCCTTGGTCGGGATGATCTTGATGCCGTACTTCTTGTCGAAGCCCAGCGCGGCGGCCATCACCACCGACGCGCAGTCGGTCAGCGGGATGAAGCCGATGCGGACCTCCTCCTTCTCCGGCTTGTCGGAGCCGGCGGCGAACGCGCCGCCGCCCGGCAGCGCGGACAGCCCGCCCAGCGCCGCGCCGGTGGCGAGCAGCTTGCGACGCTCAGCGCTCATCAGACCCTCCTGGGAACCGTGTTGCATTCAAGACCTCCGGGGGAAAAACAAAAAAGGCGTCGCGACCGTCCCGCTTCGTCGAAGCGGAACCGATCGGACGCCTTTGCCCAAATCTTTCGATGTGACCCTCACGCCGTTGCGAGGGCACGAGCAGGGCATTGCAGGAAGCGTGCCACGAGGTCGATACGACGCGGCCCCGGAGGAAGCAGGCGGACAGGCACGCCGAAGTCCGTCGCGATGCACTGTCTCGCGGCACGGATGCGCCGTTGCGGTGCGTTCAGCCTCGCAACAGATCGTGCGCGTCGATCACGCGCCGGGCGACCTGCGCGAGCGCTTCGCCGCGGTCCATCGCGAGCTTGCGCAGGCGCTGGTAGGCCTGGTCCTCGTCCAGGCCCTGTTCGCGCATCAGGATGCCCTTGGCCTTGTCGACGAGCTTGCGCGAAGCCAGTTGCGCCTGCGTCCTGCTGAGTTCCTCGCGCAGCGCGAGGTCCTGCTCGAAGCGCGCGATCGCCACGTGCAGCACGGGCGCGAGCCGCTGCGTCTGCAACCCTGCCACGACATACGCGCTGACGCCGGCCTGGATCGCGCGGCGCATCGGGGCGCGGTCCTCGTCCTCCGCGAAGATCACGACGGGGCGCGGCATCTTCGTCGACAGCGTGGCGAGGTTCTCGAGCGTGTCGCGCGTCGGCGATTCGGCGTCGACGATGACGACGTCCGGTTGCAGGCGCAGCACGCAGTCGTGGATCAGCGTGGCCTGCTCGATGACGCCGACGACCTCGCAGCCCTGGCGCACCAGTTCATCGCGCAGCAGGTCGACGCGATGGGCGCCGTCGTCGATGAGCAGCACGCGCAAGCCGGCATGCGCGGCATGCGCGGGCGGCGGGCTGGCATCGGGGGCGGGCGGCGGCTTCACGCCGATCACGGCGCAAGTTCCATGCCGAGTCCGGCCGCTTCCACGCCGGGATGCCGGGCAAGGCACGCTCCTGAACCATCGCAACCGGCGTGCCCAGGGTCCTGCCAAGAAGGGGCCGCGCAAACCGGCGCTTCGCCGTACTGTCGCGGCGAGCGGCGGTCACGCCGCCAGGGAGATGACCATGCGCCTTTCAACGCATTTGATCCCACACGGGATTCCGCACCACCTCCCGCGTCGCGTGGGTCGCCAGGCCCTGCTGATCGCACTGCTGTCGCTGGGCGGCGGCGCGGTCTGCGCCGCCGAATTCACCGCCGGGGCCGGAGCGTCCAGCCAGACCGCGACGAAGAACGTGCAGCAGGGCGGCGGCGATCCCCGATCGGGCAGCTCGCCGGTGTGGGCCGGCACCGACCTCATCCTGTACGACGCCGTGCCCGGGGTCCTTCAGAACACCAATGCCATCTCCTACGCGAGCGCGAGCTACGGTCACCTGGTCTTCGTCTCCCGCTCGTCGACGAACCAGACTTCCGTGTCGGGCGATCAGCCCGGGCTGCACGCCGAATCCAACGCCAGCGCGTCGATGGCCGACAGCTTCGTCGTTGCCTGCCCCACCTGCGTCGCCGGCACGCGCGGCACGATGAACTTCCGGGTCGTGCTGGAGGGCGACGTGGGTCTGAACAATTCGTCCACCAGCCTCGGCGGTCAACCGATCCCAGGCGCGGCCCGGACCACGCAGTACTACTGGAGCAGCAACCTGTCGATGCGCGCCGAGGGCGTCGCCATGGACTTCCCCGGCCCCGGCACGCTGGCGCTGTTCGCCTACGACTACCGGGCGATGGTCAACGACGACATCGTGGCCGGCGGCTCGCGCGAAGGCATGGGCATCTACGACTACCAGCTCGAATTCGAGTTCGGCAGCCCCATCCACATGAACTGGCTGGCCAGCGCATCGTCCTCGGCCGACCTGCGGGCGGGCGACGGCAATGCCATCGGCGCGCTGAGCGCGATGGGCTACGCCGCCTTCTCCAACAGCTTCTACTGGGACGGGATCTCCGCCGTCACCGATGCCAACGGCAATCTGGTGAACGGGTTCACCGCGAAGAACGGCGTCGGCGTCGACTACGCGCAGTCCTTCGCCAACGCAGCGCTGGTGCCGGAGCCCGGCACCTGGGCGTTGATGGCGGCCGGGCTCTTGATGCTCGGAGCGGTTACCCGGGCTCGACGAGGTCGACATGACGGCACACCGGCCCGGAACGCGGCAAAGCGCACGATCTCCGCAGGACGCAGGGGCGCGCACCTGCGCGCCCTGTCGGGCGTACTTCTGGGCGTCCTCGGCGTGGCGGGCCTTGCCCCGGCGCAGTCCTTCGACGTGACCTACCGCCACCAGCTGGAAGCGTTCGGCACGACGTCACGCGACGTCCGAGGCGGCGGCGCGACCGTCTCCGGCGAGGTTGTCAGATTCGAGGATGCGATCGGCGTCAGCAGCGCCAATCTGTCCTCGGACGCCCGTACCGAAGGCTGGGGCGTGGCGCGCAACGGTCACCTCCAGGCCTATGCCAAAGGTTCGACGTCGCTCGCATCGCAGGCCAGCGATCAAGGCACCTCCGTGCTGGGGACCGTCACGAGCTCGCTGACCGACACCTTCGTCATCCAATGTGGCACCTGCGCGGCGGGCACCCTGGGATCGATGACCTTCCGCGTCTTCGCCGATGTCGCCATGGCGCGCACGGGCGGACTGGGTCAGCCGGTGGCCGAGGGCGGCATCTACATGGCGGACACGAGCTGGGGGACCAGACTGTCCCTCAGTGCCGCCGGCGTTCCCGATCCGCCGCCCGATCCCGGTAGCGGCTGGGTCGGCCAGAACCCCGGGCAGCTCTGGCGCGATTTCTACCAACTCGAGAAGCTGCACAACGACGTCTACGACGTGGAGTCGCGTGTGCAGGAGTCGTTCAATGCAGAGTCGAAGCAGATCCAGTTCGTCTTCGGCGAGCCGATCCGGCTCGAGATGAGCCTGAGCGCGGTGGTGTTCGGCGGCACCTACTCGCCGCCGGAAGGCACGCCCTTCAGCGCACACGGCGAGATGGCAACCGATGCGACACGCAGCATGTACTGGGACGGCATTGCCACCGTGCTCGACGCGCAGGGCAACGTGGTCAACGAGTTCACCGCGCTGAACGCCGCAGGCCTCGACTACGCGCGCTCGTTCGCCACCGCGGCGGTCGTGCCGGAGCCCGGGACGTGGGCGTTGATGGCGGTCGGGCTGGTGATGCTGGCGCTGATCGCCGGGCGTCGGCGCTCGCGGCACGTCGATGCGGCCTCATCGTCGAGGTCAAGGTCAACGCCCCGGTTCGCCGCGCTGGTCGCGGCCTGCGGGGGCCTGCTGGGTCCGGGCGTCGGCCACCTTGCCCAGGCGCAGTCCCCGACGTCCTTCGAGGTGAACTACGACTACCAACTGGTCGCACCCGGCGCGCCCAGCCGGATGGACCAGCGCAGCGCCTTCACGTCTGCCGGCGAAGTGCGCCGCTTCAGCGATGCGATCGGCTTCAGCGACGCGTCGCTGTTCTCGGATGCACGCATCGAAGGCTGGGGCGCGGCGCGTTACGGTCACCTGCAGGCTTTCGCCAAGGGCTCGACGGCGCTCACGGCCCAGGCGCCGGACCAGAGCACCTACGTGCTGGGCAGCATCACCGCGACGCTGACCGACAGCTTCGTCATCCAGTGCGGCGGCTGCGCGGCGGGGACCGTGGGCTCGATGAACTTCCGCGTCTTCTTCGACGCCGCCACCGCGCGCGAAGGCGGACTCGGCCAGCCGGTCTCGCAGACCGGCGGCTACCTCGCCGACACCAACTGGTGGACCGGGTTCGGGATCAACGCGCAAGGCGTGCCGAATCCATCGCCCCCCGACGTGCCCGGGCCGCCGAACCCCGGCCAGCTGGGCTTCCAGTTCTACCGTCTGGAAACGCTGCACAACGACGTCCCCGGCATCGAGGAAAGTCCGCGCGTGTCGGCCGGCTTGCAGGAGCTGTCGATCCAGTTCGTCTTCGGCGAGCCGATCCGGCTCGACATGAGCCTGAGCGCGGTCGTGCTCGGCGGCGTCTACACCGGCGAGAACACGACGCCGTTCAGCGGGCACGGCGCGATGGAGACCGACGCGACGCGCAGCATGTACTGGGATGGCATCACCAGCGTGGTCGACGCGCAGGGCAACGCGGTCAACGGCTTCACCGCGCTGAACGCCACGGGCGTCGACTACGCACGCTCGTTCGCCAACGCGGCAGCCGTGCCGGAGCCGGGCACCTGGGCGCTGATGGCAGCAGGCCTGGCGCTGCTGGGCTGGCGCTTGCGTCGCCATGCGCGATCGGCGCTGACGACGGCGTTGTCCGTTGGCGCCATCGCCATTCCCATCGCAGGGGCGCCGATGCTGGCGCAAGCTCAGGCACCGGAGTTCCTCACCAGCCAGACGCTCACGACCTCGCTCGCGGGGCAGCAACTGACGCAGACGCGCGAAGGCAGCCTGCGCAACGTGCGCGTCGACGGCGCGCTGTCGCAGATGGCGCAGACCGCCGACCTCGCGGGCAGCGTGCAGCTCTCGACCTGGGGACGCGCCGGCTACGGCTACGCCCAGGCCTTCGCGCAGGGCGCGAGCCAGCTGTCGACGACCTTGCCGGAACAGGCCGCGGAGGCCTGGGGCTCGTCGTCGGCCATCAGCCGCGACAGCTTCGTGATCGACTGCGACGGCTGCGTGGCCGGCACGCTCGGCTACTTCTCGGCGCGGGTCTACGTCGACGGCATCACGCACCTGGCCGGCGGTGTGGACAGCCCCGACGCGCTCCATGCCGGTTATGTCGACCGCGGCGCCGGGGTCAGCGTCGAAGCCGAAGGCGTGCCCTGGGACACGCCACCACCTGACTGGCCCCACGGCGAGCCCTTCCCGCCGAACAACCCCGGCCGCGTGTTCGAGGGCGGGCAGCGGATGGACATCCTCTACAACGACTACACCGAGACCTTTGGCGATGCGTCGTTCGGCCCGGGCTATCGCCACATGACGGTGTTCTTCATCTTCGGCCAGCCCATCCACCTCGAGCTGCACAGCAGCGCCGGCGTGATGGCCGTCGTGTCGGAACAGGGCCAGCCTTCGGTCGACGGTTGGGCGATGTCGACCGCGGACCTCTCCCGCTCCACGTTCTGGGACGGCTTCGATGGCGTGGTCGACTCGAACGGCGTGCCGTTGCGCGAATTCACCGCGCTGAACGCCGCGGGCATCGACTACCGGTATTCTTTCGCCGCAGCCGCGGCCGCCGCCGTGCCAGAACCCGGCACCTGGGCGCTGATGGCCCTCGGCCTGCTGGCGATGGGCGCGTGGGGACGGACCGCGCGCGGGCGCGGCCGTGCGCCGGAGCTCTGCGCGTGAAGCCCGCCACCGCATGGCGCCAAGGCGCGCTGGCCGCGCTGCTGATCGGCACCGCCGCCGGCGCGCAGGGCGCCAACTTCTGGACCTGGGGCAACGGCATCAGCCGCACGAGTTCCGAGCAGGACGAGCGGCGGCTGGAGGAGCGCTTCGCCGAATCACCGCTCTTCGCGCAAGTCGTGACCGCCGCCGACGGCGAGGCGCCGGGCCACAGCAGCGTCGCGCAGGCCCAGGCGCGCGGCGAGTTCACCTATGGCAACGCGCGCCTGAAGGCGCAGGCCAGCGCTTTCCTCGACAGCCGCGACGGCTCCGGGGTCGCCGTGGGCTCCGCGGTGGTGGGAGGCGGATGGAGCGACCGCTTCGCGATCACCTGCCCCGCCTGCGTGTCCGGGACGACCGGCACGATGAGCTTCCGCATCGTCGTCGACGGCGTGCGCTGGCCCGACGGCTACGCCGCCGTCCTGGAGGGGCCGGGCGGGGTCTATGGCGGGGAGACCTCCTGGCAGACGGCGCTCACGCTGAATGCGGCCACCACGTCGCCGTTCCGCGTCGACAGCTACGAGGTCAACTACTTCTACAACGGCGAGCGCAGCCGCTATGCCTCCGGCGAGGGTGTCGGCACCTTCACGTACACCGTGCCCGTCACCTTCGGCGAAGCAGTGGACATCCAGTGGCGCAGCTCGCTCTATGCGACGGCCGTGGTCGGCCTGACCGACACCGACTCGCGCATCACCGCCTGGGGCGCCGGGCTGACCGACTTCTCCCACAGCTTCAGCTGGGACGGGATCGTCGGCGTCACCGATGCGCAGGGCCGCCCGATGGCGGACGTGACCGCCTTCAACGACGTCGGCATCAACTACGCCGCCTCGCTGGCTGCGGCGACGGTCCCCGAACCGGGCACCTGGGCGCTGATGGTCGCCGGGCTGGCGCTGCTCGCGCTGGGACGCTCGCGTCGCCGCCATCGCTCGGATCAACCGGCACCCTAGGGATTCCCCGCCCTTCGCGGGTGAACAACCCCGGACATCTCACGTTTACGTAAACGTCAACCGGAATCTAGAATCGGCGCGCAACATCGATCCCCAAAAGGGGTCGACCCACGACAGGCGCCGCGGCGGGACCATCCTCTCCACCGCAGGCGACCGCGCCCCCAGCCGGAGACACACGTCATGACCGAGATGTCCGCCGAGTACAAGGCCCTGGCCGAGTACCGCCCCACCCAGAAGGTCCGCTTCGTGACCGCCGCCAGCCTGTTCGACGGGCACGACGCGGCGATCAACATCATGCGGCGCATCCTGCAGAGCATGGGCGCGGAGGTCATCCACCTGGGCCACAACCGCTCGGTGGACGAGGTCGTCACCGCCGCGTTGCAGGAAGACGCGCAGGGCATCGCAGTCAGCTCCTACCAGGGCGGCCACGTCGAATACTTCAAGTACATGGTGGAGCTGCTGCGCCAGCGCGGCGGCGAGAAGATCCAGGTCTTCGGCGGCGGCGGCGGCGTGATCGTGCCGGCCGAGATCCGCGACCTGGCCGACCAGGGCGTGCGCATCTTCAGCCCAGAGGACGGCCAGCGCATGGGCCTGATGGGCATGATCGGCGAGATGGTCATGCGCTGCGACCAGGACCTCAGCGCCGCCGCGCCCAAGGCCGTGGCCGCGCTGCAAGGCCATTCGGAAAGCGCCTGGCGCGCGCTCGCGCAGGCGATCACGGCGCTGGAGAACGGTCGCGCCGATGCGAGCTTCACGCAGGCGCTGCGCGATGCCGCCAAGGGCTTGCGCACGCCCGTGCTGGGCATCACCGGCACCGGCGGCGCGGGCAAGTCCTCGCTGACCGACGAACTGATCCGCCGCCTGCGCCTGGACCAGGACGACGCGCTGCGCATCGCCGTGATCTCCATCGATCCGTCGCGCCGCAAGAGCGGCGGCGCGCTGCTGGGGGACCGCATCCGCATGAACGCGATCGCGCCCTGGGCCGCGGGTCAACGCGTCTACATGCGCTCGCTCGCGACGCGCGACTTCGGCTCCGAGATCTCGCAGGCGCTGCCCGACGTGATCGCCGCGGCCAAGGTCGCGGGCTTCGACCTTGTCATCGTCGAGACCTCCGGCATCGGCCAGGGCGACGCGGCCATCGTGCCGCACGTCGACGTGCCGATGTACGTGATGACGCCGGAGTTCGGCGCGGCCAGCCAGCTCGAGAAGATCGACATGCTGGACTTCGCCGAGTTCGTCGCGATCAACAAGTTCGACCGCAAGGGCGCGGCCGACGCGTGGCGCGACGTCGCCAAGCAGGTGCAGCGCAACAAGGAGGCCTGGGGGAAGAAGGCGGAGGAACTGCCGGTCTTCGGCACCATGGCCAGCCGCTTCAACGACGACGGCGTCACCGCGCTCTACCAGGCGCTGAAGCCGCGTCTGGCCGAACTCGGCCTGCCTTTGCGAGACGGCGACGGCCGCCTGCCGATCGCCGCCACGCGCTTCAGCACGCACCAGACACCGATCGTGCCGCCGGCGCGTTCGCGTTACCTCGCCGAGATCGGCGACACGGTGCGCTCATACAAGAAGCGGGCCCGCGCGCAAGCGCGCCTGGCCCGCGAGATCCAGCAGCTGGCCGCCAGCGCCGCGATGCTCGGCAGCGCCGGAGCCGGCGGCGATATCCAGGCTCATGCCGCGTCGCTGTCCACGCTTGAAGCACTCGCCACCTCGCGTCAGGCGAAGCTCGACGCCGACGCGCGCCAGTTGCTCGCGCAGTGGCCCGACATGCAGCAGGCCTACGCCGGCGACGAGTACGTCGTGAAGATCCGCGACAAGGAGATCCGCACGGCGCTGGTGTCGACCTCGTTGTCGGGCACGCGCATCCGCAAGGTCGTGCTGCCACCGTACGAGGACCAGGGCGAACTGCTGAAGTGGCTGATGCTGGAGAACGTGCCGGGCAGCTTCCCGTACACGGCCGGCGTGTTCGCGTTCAAGCGCGAGGGCGAGGACCCCACCCGCATGTTCGCCGGCGAGGGCGACGCCTTCCGCACCAACCGGCGCTTCAAGCTGGTGTCGGAGGGCCTGCCGGCCAAGCGGCTGTCGACGGCCTTCGACTCGGTCACGCTCTACGGCGCCGATCCCGCGCCGCGGCCCGACATCTACGGCAAGGTCGGCAACTCCGGCGTCAGCATCGCGACGCTGGACGACATGAAGGTCCTGTACGACGGCTTCGACCTCTGCCACCCGACGACCTCGGTGTCGATGACGATCAACGGCCCGGCGCCCTCGATCCTGGCGATGTTCATGAACACCGCGATCGACCAGCAGCTCGTGAAGTTCAAGACCGACAACGGCCGCGACCCGACCGCCGACGAGGCCGCCAAGATCCGCGCCTGGGTGCTGGCCAACGTGCGCGGCACGGTGCAGGCGGACATCCTCAAGGAGGACCAGGGCCAGAACACCTGCATCTTCTCGACCGAGTTCTCGCTGAAGGTGATGGGCGACATCGCGCAGTATTTCGTCAACCACGACGTGCGCAACTTCTACTCGGTGTCGATCAGCGGTTATCACATCGCCGAGGCGGGCGCGAACCCGATCTCGCAGCTGGCGTTCACGCTGTCCAACGGCTTCACCTTCGTCGAGGCCTATCTCGCGCGCGGGATGCACATCGACGACTTCGCGCCCAACCTGAGCTTCTTCTTCAGCAACGGCATGGACCCCGAGTACACCGTGCTGGGCCGCGTCGCGCGCCGCATCTGGGCGGTGGCGATGCGCGACAAGTACGGCGCCAACGAGCGCAGCCAGAAGCTGAAGTACCACATCCAGACCTCGGGCCGCTCGCTGCATGCGCAGGAGATCGCCTTCAACGACATCCGCACCACGCTGCAGGCGCTGATCGCGATCTACGACAACTGCAACTCGCTGCACACCAACGCCTATGACGAGGCGATCACCACGCCGACCGAGGAATCGGTGCGCCGCGCGATGGCGATCCAGCTGGTCATCAACCGCGAGTGGGGCCTGGCGAAGAACGAGAACCCCAGCCAGGGCGCGTTCATCATCGACGAGCTCACCGAGCTGGTCGAGGAGGCGGTGCTGACCGAGTTCGAGCGCATCGCCGAGCGCGGCGGCGTGCTGGGCGCGATGGAGACGGGCTACCAGCGCGGCAAGATCCAGGAAGAGTCGATGCACTACGAGATGCTCAAGCACACCGGCGAGTACCCGATCATCGGCGTGAACACCTTCCGCAACCCGCACGGCGACCCGGTGCCGGACCACATCGAGCTGGCGCGCTCGACCGAGGAGGAGAAGCAGGGTCAGCTGGCGCGCCTGGGCGATTTCCACGCGCGCCATGCGGCCGAGGCGCCGGCGATGCTCAAGCGGCTGCAGCAGGCGGTGATCGCCAACGGCAACGTCTTCGACGTGCTGATGGACGCGGTGCGGGTGTGCTCGCTGGGACAGGTCACCGCGGCACTGTTTGAAGTGGGTGGGCAGTACCGGCGCAGCATGTGAGCGATCCGCGGGCGCGCGCCGCGCGTCCGCCGGCCCGGCACTAGGAGAGACCTTCGTCGAGGTCTCCCACCATGCTGCCACCATCCGCTCTCCCCTCCGCGCTCGTCCAGGCGTTCTCCACGTTGTCGCGCCGCGGCGGCGACAGGACGATCCTCCATCCGGTACTGCAGCGCCTGACCGGCGCCGGCACGTCCGTCGCCGATCTGCGCGACCTGCGTCCGACCACGCTCGACGAGTTGCCGGACGGCTTCCTCCGGCTGCTGGGAAAACACGCGTTTCCGCACCCCGCCGACCATCCGCCGGTGGTGGCGCTGCCGGACGGTTGCACGGCCTCCACGGTCAACCGCTTCCTGCGGGAGCTGTCCGGCACGGAATGCGTCAGCGCGCCGCATGTCGACGCGCAGCGGACCCTCGTGGACCTGCCGACCGACACGGCGCTGCGCCTGTTCGAGACCACGGACCCGCTCCCCTACCTGCTCAACCCGTCCGGTGTTCCGGTGCTGTTCCGCCTGACCGAACGGGCCCCGAGCTGCGTGCCTCTGGCGCGGGAAGACAGCGACGTCGCCCCGACACGCCTGATGGCGGTCGCCGCCCTGCGCGACGCCCTGTGCAGCGATGACTGCCGGCTGGAACTGCCGCCGGCAAAGGCGTTCGGGGACTTGTCGCGCCGGCTCGCCGACCTGTTTGCCTCCTGGTTCGGCCGCTCCGGCGTCGACGACAACCGCAAGGATGGCGCTCACCCGAGGATCCAGCCGAACGCCGAGGAGCAGCTCACGATCGGCCGTGCGCTGCGCATGGTGCCGCGCGAACTGCTTCCCGCGCCGGGCTCGATCGCCATCGAGGACCTGCTGCTCCGGATGCTTCCCCTGCGCCTGGCGCCTCCGCCTTACCTCAAGCAAGGGCTGGACGAGCAGGACCTGTTGCGGATCGCCCACCTCCTCGACGATCAATGGCACATCGCCAGTCCGCCCCGCGGCGCGTTCCGACCGATCCGGCCGCCGCGCGACCTCGTCACGCTGGCCAAGCTCCAGCGGTGGGCGTGGCCGGACGACTTCTACACGCGGGCGAAGTGCATCGACGAGGCGTGCAAGGCGCGCCACGCCGCCGCGACCAGCCTGCGCAAGGCCTGGGAGGGGGGCCAGGGCTTCGGCGAGGCCATGTTGAACTTTGCCGAATGGCAGGTGCGTCTGCCCGAGGGCGATGTGCTGCGCCGCATGGGCCTGCTGCAGATGGAAGCGCTGACGGCGCGGCCGCGATCCCGGCGCGTCACCTTCGCGGACCCGCTCTCGCAGGCGGACGATCCGTCGTGACACCGGGCTCGCAGCTCGACCAGGTGACGCAGCAGAACGCCGCGCTGGTCGAGGAAAGCAGCGCGGCCGCGGACAGCCTGCAGCAGCAGGCCAAGGAGCTCGCGGCGCTGGTGCGGGTGTTCCGGCTCGCGTGAGCGCGCGCCCCCGGGGCCGGGGGGCCGGGTTCTCCCGCGTGTTGCCGCCCCGCAGCGGCACTCCCATAATCGATTGCACCATCGCTGTTGGAGTACGACATGCTGCAGGTCCTGAGCCGGATGAAGATCACGACCCTGTTGCAAGTCGGCTTCGCGGCAGTGCTCGCGATGGCCGCCTTGATGACCGGCGTCGGCGTGATGAAGCTGCGCGAAATGGTGCGGCTCAGCGACCAGCTGCACACGCTGGAGCAGCGCCGGCTGATGGCCACGAACTGGCGCGCCGCCACCGAGCTCAACCTCAACCGCGTGATGGCGATGGCCAAGTCCGGCGGACACGAGGGACTCAGCGGCTTCCTGGCCGCCGAGATGACGCGCACGACCGAACGCATCAACCAGTTGCAGGCCGAGCTCGACAAGGTCATCGACGATCCCGAGCAGAAGGCCCAGCTGCCGGTGATCGCGTCCGAGCGGCAGCGCTACGTCGACATCCGCAAGGGCGTGATGGCCGCGATCAAGGCGGACCCGGAGGCCGGCGGGCGGCAGGTCGACCAGACGCTGATCCCGGTGGCGGCGAGTTACCTGGCATCGGTCGAGAAGCTGGTGACGCTGATCTCGGAGGACACCGACCACTTCGCCGCACAGCAGCGCGAACAGGCCACGCAGGCGGCGACGCTGATGCTGACGTTGACGGGCGTCGCGGTCGTGCTGGGGATCTTCATCGCGTGGCGGATCACGCACTCGGTGCGGGCGCCGATGGTGCGGGCCGGCGCGGTGGCGCAGACCATCGCCAGCGGCGACCTGAGCCAGGACATCGTCGTCGACCGCAGCGACGAGATCGGCGTGCTGCTGCGCGAGCTGAGCGCGATGCAGGAGTCGCTGCGGCGCATGGTGCGCCAGGTGCGGGACGGCACGGAGACGATCAATGTCGCGACGCGCGAGATCGCAACGGGCAACCAGGACCTGTCGGCGCGCACCGAGGCCACGGCGTCCAACCTGCAGGAGACGGCGTCCTCGATGGAGGAACTGACCGGCACGGTGGCCAGCACGGCCAGCTCGGCGCAGCAGGCCAACGACCTGGTGAGCGCGACGCGCGTGTCGGCGTCCAAGGGCGGCGATGTCGTCGGCGAAGTGGTCGCGGTGATGCAGCAGATCGAGTCGAGCTCGCGCCGCATCAACGACATCATCGGGACCATCGATGGCATCGCGTTCCAGACCAACATCCTGGCGCTGAACGCCGCCGTCGAGGCAGCGCGCGCCGGCGAACAGGGTCGGGGCTTCGCGGTCGTGGCCGGCGAGGTGCGGGCGTTGGCGCAGCGCTCGGCCGGCGCGGCCAAGGAGATCAAGGCGCTGATCGGCGAGAGCGTGCTGCGCGTGGATACCGGCACGCGGCTGGCGCAGAACGCGGGACTGGCCATGGGCGAGATCGTCCAGGGCGTGCGCCGCGTGGCCGACATCGTCGGCGAGATCGCGACGGCGGCCGCCGAGCAGAAGGACGGCATCGGCCAGGTCAACGTCGCCGTGCAGCGGCTCGATGAAATGACGCAGCAGAACGCGGCGCTGGTCGAGGAATCGGCCGCGGCGGCGGGCAGCCTGCGCTCACAGGCGGAACAGCTCAACGCGCTGGTGAGCACCTTCCGACTGGCGGCATGAGGCGTCGCGACGGACAGCGCATCGCCGCGGCCTTCGCCGCACTGGTCGCCGGTTCGGCGCTGGGGACGTTGACCACGTCGTTGAGCGGATGCGCGCGCGATCAGACCGGCACGTCCGTTGTCGTCTCCGCGCCGGACCTCGATGGCGCGGAGTCGTTGATCAGGGCGTCGATCACTTCGGGCGAGGTGAAGGGTCTCGCGCTCGCCGTGATCGAGGACGGACAGATTCGCGCGGTGCGCAGCTACGGCCATCGCAACGCCGACGGTCAGGCGCTGCAGACCGGCACGGTGATGTACGGGGCATCGCTGACCAAGGCGGTCTTCGCCTACACGGTGATGCAGCTCGTCGACGAGGGCCGGGTCGATCTCGACGCCTCGATCGCCACCCTGCTGGATCGTCCGCTGCCCGACTACCCGAAGGACGTCCGCTACGGCCCGTGGCCGGACCTGCGCGGCGATGAACGCTGGCGGGCGTTGACGCCGCGCCTGCTGCTCTCGCATCGCGGCGGCTTCGGCAACTTCGCGTTCCTGGAGCCGGACGGGAAGCTGCGCTTCCACTTTGATCCGGGAAGCCGCTACGCGTATTCCGGCGAGGGCCTGATCCTGCTGCAGTTCGTGCTCGAACAGGGCCGGCTGAAGCTGGACCTCGGCCAGGAGATGCAGCGCCGCGTCTTCGACCGCTTCGGCATGACGATGACGGCGATGAAGTGGCGGGCGGACTTCGCGACGAACCTGGCGGACGGCGTGACCGAAGCGCGCCGCTGGGTCCCGCACGATGCGCGCAGCCGCGTGCGCGCGGCGGGCTCGATGGACACGTCGATCGACGACTTCGCGCGCTTCGCGGCGGGGCTTGCGCGTGGCGACGGCCTCTCGCCGCGCAGCCGGGCGGAGATGACGCGCCCGCAGGCACCGATCACGACCGCGTCGCAGTTCCCGACGCTGCAGCCGGAGCTGCCTGCGACGCAACGCAGGCCGGACCTCGCGGCCGGACTGGGCGTCGTCGTGTTCGACGGCCCGCAAGGCCGTGGCTACTTCAAGGGCGGCCACGACGATCAGACGGGCAACACGATGGTGTGCCTCGAACAGCGCCGCGCCTGCGTCGTGCTGCTGTCCAACGACGTGATGGCCGAACGGCTCTACCCCGCGATCGTGCGCCGCGTGCTCGGCGAGACCGGCGTGCCGTTCACGTGGGAGTACGGGTCGAAGGCGACAGCCTGGCCGCGCTGACAGACATCACGGGAACACCGCAAGGAACAGGAACACCACGAACACCACCATGTGGACCGCCCCCTGCAGCACCGTCGCGCGGCCGCCGCCGAGCGTCAGGCCGCCGACGATGAAGGTCAGGAACAGCAGCACCATGCTCAACGGCGTCAGCCCCAGCACCAGCGAGTGCGGGAACAGCGGCGAGAGCACCGCCACCGTCGGGATCGTCAGCCCGATGCTGGCCAGGCCCGAACCCAGCGCCAGATTGAGGCTGGTCTGCAGCCGGTTGTGCAGCGCCGCGCGCACCGCCGCCACCGTCTCCGGCAGCAGCACCAGCATCGCCACGATCACGCCCACCAGCGACGGCGGCGCGCCGATCGCATGCACGCCGCGCTCGATCGTCGGCGCCAGCAGCTTCGCCAGGCCGACCACGCCGACCAGGCACACCAGCAGCAGCGCCAGACTCGTGCCGGCCACGCGCCAGCTCGGCGGCGCCGCATGCGTGTCCTGGTCGTCGACGCCGGCCACCGGCAGGAAGTAGTCGCGGTGCCGCACCGCCTGCACGAACACGAAGGCTCCGTAGAGCACCAGCGACACGCCGCCCGCGAACAGCAGCTGCGTGGTCGTGAACGTCGGCCCGGCCGAACTCGTCGTGAACGCCGGCAGCACCAGCGTCAGCACCGACAGCGCGGCCAGCACCGCGAGCGTCGGACTCGTGCCCTCGACACGGAAGGCCAGCTCCTGATGCTTCCAGCCGCCGACCAGGATGCACAACCCCAGCACGCCGTTGCACACGATCATGATCGCGGAGAACACCGTGTCGCGCGCCAGTGCGTTGGTCGACTCGCCGCCGGCCAGCATCAGCGACACGATCAGCGCCACCTCGATGATGGTCACCGCCACCGCCAGCACCAGCGAGCCGTACGGCTCGCCCACGCGATGCGCGACGACCTCGGCGTGATGCACCGCCGCGAGCACCGCGGCGATCAGCAGCACGCTCACCACCGTCAGCACCAGCGTCGAATTGGCGCCCGCCGTCAGCCCCAGCAGCGCGAGGATCGCGGCCAGCGGCGCCAGCAGCGACCAGATGGGCAGGGCCGCCGGCAGGCGGGCAAGGAGGGAGTTGGAGCGCTTCACATGCATGGACCGAGCATAGACCACGATGGTCTGGCGACCTCGGAAGCGCTACGCTCGGCAGCCATGCCGACCCTCGATCCGCGCGTCGACGCCTACATCGACCGCGCCGCCCCGTTCGCCCAGGACCTGCTGCGCCACTGGCGCGCGACCGTGCATGCGCACTGCCCCGACGTGGTCGAGACGATCAAGTGGGGCTTCCCCAACTTCACCTACCGCGACAAGATCCTGACCGGCATGGCCGCCTTCAAGGCGCATTGCTCGATCGGCTTCTGGCACGGCGAGGCGGCCGTCGGCGCCGACCACGCCAAGGGGGGCGCGATGGGCGACTTCGGCAAGCTCACGTCGCTCCAGGACCTGCCGCCCAAGGCCGAGCAGCAGGCGATCCTGAAACGCGCGATGCAATTGATCGAGGACGGCGTGAAGGCCCGACCCGCGCGCGCGGCCGCGCCGAAGCCGCCGCCGGAAGTGCCCGACGACCTCGCCGCCGCGCTGCGGGCCAATCCCGCCGCGCGGAAGACCTTCGAGTCCTTCCCGCCCGGGCAGAAGCGTGACTACGTCGACTGGATCGTCGAGGCCAGGAAGGCCGAGACACGCGAGCGCCGCCTGGCGCAGGCCGTGGAGTGGATGGCCGAAGGCAAGCGGCGGAACTGGAAGTACGAGAACTGCTGAGGCCACGGACCGCCAGCGGCTTGGCGCAGGCTCACGCCGCGGACGACCCCGCGCCGAGCTCCCAGTTGCTGTCGTGCACCTGCACGTTGTTGCGACCGCCGTCCTTGGCGCGATACAGCGCGCGGTCGGCCCGCATGAACAGCTGATCGGCGCTCACCTGGTCGCCGGGCTCCGCGACCGCGACGCCGGCCGACACCGTCAGCGTGAAGGCACGCCCATCGCCGTCGCACAGTTGCAGCGTCGCCACCGCTTCGCGGATCTGCTCGACCAGACGGATCGCGCCCGATCCGTCGGTGGCCGGCAGCACGAGCCCGAATTCCTCGCCGCCCCAGCGGCCCACGACGTCCGACGCGCGCAGCCGCGCCCGCACCTCGGCCGCGAACGCGCGCAACGCGTCGTCGCCGGCGTGATGGCCGTGGCAGTCGTTGACGTCCTTGAAATGGTCCAGGTCCAGCAGCACGAAGGCCAGCGGCGTGCCCTCGCGCCGGCCGCGCTCCAGCTCGTGCCGCAGCAGCGCGTCGGCGGTCATCCGGTTCAGGCAGCCGGTGAGGCCGTCCGTGGAGGCGACCTCCTCCATGCGCCGCGCGATGCGCTCGAAGTTCGCGAGCACGAAGCCGAAACCCGCGCCGATCAGGCAGAGGAAGCTGAACAGGAAGGTCAGGCCCTGGCCGAGGCTGCCCTGCATCAGGTCCAGGTATTCCTCCGGATTCGTCATCGCGTGCAGGCTGCGCAGCAGCAGGCTCGCCGCCGCGGCCACGAGCGTGATGCCGACGGCGCGCAGCGACGACTCGCCGCGCCAGCCCGGCCCCAGCAGCACGAAGATCGCCGGCAGCAGCAGGGTCGCGAAGACCAGCGAGATCGCGCTCGTGCGTACCGCCAGCGGCCAGGCCAGCATCCATGCCGTCAGGCCCCAGGCCACCGTCGGGCCGCCCCACCACATCCAGCGCGGCAGCGAACGCCCCAGCACATGCCGATGGATGGCCTCGTTGTAGAACACGATGCCCAGCGCGATCAGCCCGTTGCCGATCAGCGCCGACACCCAGACCGGCAGCACCACGCGCGCCGTCAGCATCGTGAAGCCGGCCAGCAGCGTCCACGAGCCCCAGGTCCACACGCCGAGGTCGAGGTAGCGCAGCCGGCTGCGCTGCGCCGCCCACAGCTGGACGCCGAGCATCGCGAAACCGCTCAGCAGCGCCAACATCAGCGTGGGGATGTGGATGGACGCCATGACGCGTGAGTGTAGTGATCGACGCCCGCCGGCAGACCCCCTACATCGCAGGCGCCGCGCGTGAAGGGCGCGTCAAGTCGCGTCGCTCACGACCTTGCCGGCGGATGTGCCGGCAGATGTGCCGGGGGGCCCGCGCGGGACGTCGCCGGGGCAGCGCCGATCAGCCCGGCGATCCAGTCGCGCGTCTGTCGTGGCGCGATCACGGCGTCGATCTCCAGCGTCTCCGCGATCGCCAGCGCCTGACCTCGTGCCACCTGCGCCGCGAGCAGGCGCTCGAACAGCGCCTGCCGTTCCGGTCCGTCGGGCACGGCCGCCAGTTCCTTGCGGTAGCCGAGCCGCACCGCCCCTTCCAGTCCCATCGCACCGAATTCGCCGCTCGGCCACGCGGCGCAGCCGATCGGCCGGTGCAGGCTGCCGCCGGCCAGCGCCATCGCGCCGAGCCCGAACGCGCGTCGCATCACCACCGCCACCAGCGGCACCGTCAACGCCGCCGCGGCACGGAAGAGCTCGCCGGCCTCTCGCAGCTGGCCGGTGGATTCGGCCTCCGGGCCGACCATGAAGCCGGGGCTGTCGATCAGGCTGACGACGGGCAGGCCGAGGCGCTCGCACAGCCGCCAGAAGCGCGCCAGCTTGCGCGACGCGGCGCCATCGACCGCGCCGCCCAGCACGGCGCAGTCGCTCGCCACGACGGCCACCGGCTGGCCCTCGAGAAAGGCGGCGGCGGTGATCACGCTGTCGCCGCTGCCGCGACCGAGCTCGATCAGCGAGCCCGCGTCGAAGAGACGCGCAAGGATCTCGCGGACCGGGTACGCCCGCTGGCGGATCTCCGGGATCGCGTCGTCGAGCGGTGCCTGGTCCGGCTCGGAGAACGCCGTCGCTGCGGGCAGGCGGCACATCCAGGCCATCAGTGCCCGGACGAGACTGGTCGCCTGTTGCTCGTCGTCCACCAGCGCATCGACGACGCCCGCCCGCGCGAGGTCGGGCGCGGGGCCGATCTGCTCGGGCTCGAAGCGACCGAGGCCGCCGCCTTCGATCATCGCCGGACCGCCGAGCCCGATGTTGCTGCCGCGCGTGGCGACGACCAGATCGCAGCAGGCCAGCAGCGCGGCATTGCCCGCGAAGCAGCGTCCCGCCGCAACGCCGATCGTCGGCACCTGTCCGGCCAGCGCGGCCAGTCGCGCGAAGGTGGCGACATGCAGGCCGGCGACGACCGGCATGTCCGTGTCGCCGGGTCGACCGCCGCCGCCTTCGGCGAACAGCACGAACGGCAGTTGGCGGCGCTCCGCGAGCTCGATCAGCCGGTCGGTCTTCTGGTGACTGCGGAAGCCCTGTGTGCCGGCGAGCACGGTGGCGTCGTAGGCCATCACGGCGATCGGCCGGCCGCGCAGGCGCGCGATGCCGGTCACGACACCGTCGGCAGGCGTCTGCGCCCGCAGTTCCTCGACGGGACGACGCGCGGTCTGCGCGGCGATCGCGAGCGCACCGTATTCGGTGAAGCTGCCGGGATCGCAGAGGGCATCGACGTTCTCGCGCGCCGTGCGCTGGCCGAGCGCATGCCGTCTGGCGACGGCATCGGGCCGGACCTCGTCGGTCAGCAGCGCGTGGCGCTCGCGCCAGGCGCGAAGGTCGGCACGCTCTCCGGTCGTCGACGATTCGACGGTCCTGTCATTCGGGGCGCCGTGACGGGCCGCGTCCCCGTCCGCTGCTTCCGCCGCGGATTCGGACGCGGATGCGGATGCGGGAGACGCGGCCTGCCACGCCATCAGGGCATCGCCCTCGCGCACCAGCTCGCCTTCGACGGCGAAGAGCTCCTCGATGCGTCCGTCAGCCGGCGCGGGCAGTTCGTGCTCCATCTTCATCGCCTCGAGCCGCACGACCGGCTGGCCGCGTCGGACGACTTCCCCGACGGCGACGAGCCACTGCTGGACGGTGGCGGACAACGGAGCGACGAGCGACGGCATGTGGAACCTCCCGGGAGACCGCCGACTCTAGGCGGCCCGCCGGCCGCGCGCTGCCGCGAAGTTGACAGCGGACGGCAGCGCGCCCGCGTCCCTCCCGCTCAGGTCCGCCTCAGGTCGGTCTCGGCTGCGGCTGGTCCGGCTCAGGACAGGCGCTCGATCAGCGCCATCGCCGCGGCCGGCGCTCGCTCCTTCGCGCCGCTGATGAAGAAGACGAACACGTCGCGCGCGCGCTTGGGCGGCGCGCGGTCGGCCTCGACCAGCGGCAGCCGGTCGGGCTGGCCGCCGGACTCCCAGCGCGAGGCGCTGGCGGCGAGGCCGTCGAGCTCCTCCTCCGTGACCCCGGTGACGAGCTCCGGGCGCGTGCGCATCACCCGCGTGTAGACGAAATCGGCGGTGAGGTCGGGGATCGGCGGATAGTCGTCGGACTCGGTGAACACGACGCCCGCGCCGTAGTCGCGCGCCATCGCCAGGAACTCCGGTGATCGGAAGCTCTCATGCCGGACATCGAGCGCATGCCGCAACGCCACACCGGCGGAGTCCTTCGGCAGCAGCTTCAGGAAGGCGCCGAAGTCGACCGGATCGAAGCGCTTGGTCGGCGCGAACTGCCAGACGATGGGTCCGAGCTTGGGCCCCAGCTCGGCGACGCCGCTGTCGATGAATCGCATCACCGACTCGCCGGCCTCGGCCAGCACGCGCCGGTTGGTCGCGAAGCGGTTGGCCTTGAGCGAGAACACGAAACCCTCGGGCGCGGTGTCGCGCCACTTGGCGAAGGTCGCCGGCTTGAAGGTCGAGTAGTAGGTGCCGTTGACCTCGATGGCGCTCAGCTTGCGGCTGGCGTATTCCAGCTCGCGCGAGGCGGGCAGGTCCTTGGGATAGAAGGTCTCGCGCCAGGGCTCGAAGTTCCAGCCGCCGATGCCCACGTGGATCGAGGTGCTCATGTCGTCGTGTCCTCCAGAAGTCGTTCGAGTCGGGTCTGTCCGCGGCGCGTCACGCGCAGGGCGCGGCTGTCGGGGTCGGGATCGAGCCAGCCCTGCGTCAGCATCGCCTGCAGCCACGCGGCGCCGAGCGCGCCGCCCAGGTGCGGGCGCCGCTCGCTCCAGTCCATGCAGGCGCAGGCCAGCCGACGGCGGCGCGCGCCGGTGGCGGCGTCGACATCGACGCCGAGGTCGCGCAACGCGTCCAGGCCCTCGCCGGTGAAGCGATAGCCGCGGACCTCGTCGGGGTCGGGCGTCATCCAGTGCAGACGCAGCGCGTGGTCGTGCAGCCGCACGCCCCAATGGCCGGCGAGGTGGTCGTAGCAGCGCCGCGCCTGACGCAGCGCGGGCGGCGTGCTGGGCTCGAAACGCGGCCGCGGCAGACCGGCCAGCACCAGCATCGCTTCCAGCGCCTGGCCGACCTCCGGGCCGGCCAGCCGGTAGTAGCGGTGCTTGCCCTGCGCCATGCAGCCGACCAGTCCCTGCCCGAGCAGCTTGGCCAGGTGCGCGCTGGCGGTGGACGCGGCGACGTCGCCGACGGCGGCCAGCTCGGTCGCCGTGCGCGCGTGGCCGTCCATCAGGCAGCACAGCATGCGCGCGCGTACCGGCTCGGCCATGCTGGCGGCGATGTGGGCCAGCGCCTCGTCGGCGGTGGGGGCGTCAATCATGCTTCGATGCTAAGCGAAGCGTTCCTGGCGATCCATCGCGAAGATTCCCCCATGACCTCCTGTCCCATTCATTCGCCGCTGCTCGATCCTGACTTGCGCATGCGCCCGCCCGGTGAGCCCTTGCCTCCGCCGCTGCGCGCGCACGGCGGGCCGCTGGGCGACGTCTTCGCGCGCTGGCTGCGACAGCGCGACGATGGCGCACACGCACCTGAGAAGGCCGCGCTGACGCGTGCGCTGCAAGCGCTCTCCGACGACGACATCCGCGCCCACGCACGGCGCCAGGCCGCGATCGCGCTGCCAGGCGGGTGGTCGCACTGGTCCTGGGCCGTCCCGGCGTCGACAGCGGCGAGCCTGCTCGGCATCGAGCTCAACGACGTCGACGCGCAACGTCGGCTGTACGCCAGCCTGCGCGCGATGGCGGCGGGGCTCGGCGCGGACGCGAATGCCGACGCTGTGCTCGCGGGTGGCGCGGCGGTCACGACGCTGCTGACCGCGCTCGACGACGCGGAGCGCCGTTCGCCGGATGCCCCGTTGCAATGGACCCTGCTGCGCCATGCGCCGCCCGCCCGATGGACCGATCGCGCCACGTTCACCGCCAACCGGCTGGCGCTGATCTGGCAGAGCCACGAAGCCGGCGCCGCGCTGCTCGGGCATGCCTTGCTCGACTGGCGGTCGACCGGTCGCGTGCCGACGCGCGAGGACCTGTTGCGCATCGCCCGCGAGGGCGGCGCGGTCCGCGTGACCCGTCGCTTCGATGAGCGGCAGGATCCCGCCACGCCAGTGAGCGTTCCACTCTCCGGCACCGACCATCCTTTCGGCGACGGCGCCCACCGCTGCCCCGGGCAAGGCCTGGCACTGACGAGCCTCCACGCGGCGCTGGCCTGGCTCGCCGGTCAGCCCGGACCACCGCTGCCTGATCCGGCCCCGCCACTGTCGCTGCCCAACATGGACATTCCGCAATTCCTGGACGAGGAGCTCCGCCCATGATCGCCGTCATCTTCGAAGTCATCCCCAGCGCCGACGGGCGCGACCGCTACCTGGAACTCGCCGCCGAGCTCAAGCCGCTGCTGCAGGAGGTCGACGGCTTCCTCAGCATCGAGCGCTTCCAGAGCCTGACCGACCCGGGCAAGCTGCTGTCGCTGTCCTTCTGGCGCGACGAGGCGGCGGTGCGCGAGTGGCGTCGGATCGAGGCGCACCGCGGCGCGCAATCGGAGGGGCGCGCGGGCGTCTTCGCCGACTACCGCTTGCGCGTCGCCGCAGTACTGCGCGACTACGGCATGACCGAGCGCGAGCAGGCGCCGGCGGATAGCCGGGAGCGGCATCGCGGCTGAGCCCGCATAGAGCGCATAGAGCGCATAGAGCGCATAGAACGCGTAACGCACGTAACGCGCCTTCCGCCGGGGTCTCGTCGTCGGAGAGGACGATTCCGTCGCACCATCGCGCCCGGCGTCGGGCAGCGCGCCGAGAATCGCCGCCGCTCACACGACACGGCCTTGAGGCCGGCCTCCCGCTCATGTCATCCCCTCCCCTGCCCGCCATGGGTTCACCGCGCCAGCACGGCCTGGACACGCTGCGCGCCGCCGCCATCCTGCTGGTCTTCGCGTACCACTACCAGGTCTTCGTGAGCGGCACGCCGACCTTTGGCTGGCTGAGCGGCATCGGCTGGGCGGGCGTCGACCTGTTCTTCGTGCTGAGCGGCTACCTGATCGCCAACCAGTTGATGGGTGGGATGACGCGCGGCGGGCAGCTCTCGCTGCCGCGCTTCTACGGGCGGCGCCTGCTGCGCACGCTGCCCAACTTCTATGTGGTGCTCGCGCTCTACTGGCTGCTCCCGCAGGTGATGGGCGGACGCGAGCCGCCGCCACTGTGGCGCTTCCTCACCTTCACGCAGAACATCGCGCTGACGCCCGGCACGGCCTTCTCGCACGCCTGGTCACTGTGCATCGAGGAGCAGTTCTACCTGGTGCTGCCCGCGGCGCTGATGCTGGGGGCCGCGCTGGAGCGCCACCGCCGCGCGCTGGCGTGGTCGCTGATCGGCGTGCTGACCCTCGCGGCGATCCTCTGGCGCGATCACCTGTGGCGCCTGTACGGAACGCAGGACCCGTCGCTCGGCTACTACCCGCACCTGTACTACGGCAGCCTCGCGCGACTGGACGAGTTCCTGCCCGGTGTCGCGATCGCGTTGCTGAAGCATGGCCACGCGGATCTCTGGTCGGCGCTGATGCGGCGCGCGAAGACGCTGCTCGCGATCGGCGCGGCGGCGAGCCTCGGCATGCTGACCTTGATGCTGCACTTCTACTACATCGATGGCTACGGTTACGGCCATGCCATGAGCAGCTGGGGCTACAGCGCGCTGGCCTGGAGTTTCGGCCTGATGGTGCTGGCCGCGCTTGCACCGCGCGGGCCGCTGGCACGCGCGCAGGTCCCGGGTGCGAACGCGCTGGCACGCTGGTCGTATGCGCTGTATCTGACGCACAAGCCGATCGCCTTCGCGCTCGTGAAGCCGCTGGCGGCGCTCGGACTCATGCGGGCGTCGGGATGGACCGTGCCGGTGATCGCGGCGGCCTGCCTGCTCGGCGGATGGCTGCTGTACCGGTGGGTGGAGTCGCCGTTCATGCGCCTGCGGGACCGTTGGATCCCTTCGCAATTCGTCGACACACAGCGTGCTACAACGGCGGATCCAAGGAGTCCCCAGCATGCGTAGCCCTCGTCCTTCCAGCCCCACCCGCCCTGTCCGCAGTCCGCGCCGCGCGGCGATCCTGTGCGCCGGTGCCGCCGTGCTCGCGCTCGTCGCCTCGGCGTGTGTCGCCGCCAGCGCCGAAGAGATCGGCGAAGTGAGCACGGTGTTCAAGTTCATCGGCCCGAACCACAAGATCGTCGTCGATGCCTACGACGATCCCGCCGTGAACGGCGTGACCTGCTACGTCTCGCGCGCGAGGACGGGCGGCATCAAGGGCGGCCTCGGCCTGGCCGAGGACAAGTCGGAGGCCTCGATCGCCTGCCGCGCGGTCGGCCCGATCAGCTTCCCCAAGCCGCTGCCCAAGCAGGAGGAGGTGTTCTCGGAACGCTCCTCGCTGGTGTTCAAGCGGCTGCGCGTCGTCCGCATGGTCGACCCGAAACGCAACACGCTGGTCTACCTGACCTACTCGGACCGGGTGATCGAAGGCTCGCCGCAGAACAGCGTGACGGCCGTGCCGGTGGATCGGGGGACGGTGATTCCGGTGAAGTGACGACGCCGGTCAGCCTCAGCCAAGAGCGTCACCGGTCGGCACCGGCGACGGTCGGCACTGCGACGCGTGCGACCTCGAACCCCTCGTCGATCCACCCCGTCAGCCCGCCGATCATCAGCTTCACCGGTCGGCCGAGCTTCGCGAGCCGGATCGCGCCGCGGTGCGCGCCGTTGCAGTGCGGGCCGGCGCAGTAGACGACGAAGAGCGTGTCCATCGGGTACGCGGCCATCTTGCCCTCGGTGATCTTGCCGTGCGGCAGGCTCACGGCGCCGGGCACGTGACCGCGGGCGAAGAGCTCGTGGCTGCGGACGTCGAGCAGCACGAAGTCCTCGACGCCGCGCGTGAACGCGTCGTGCACGTCCCAGCAGTCGGTCTCGAAGGCGAACGCCTGCTCGAAGTGGGCAAGCGCCTGGGCGCTCGGGGCGGCGGGGACGGCAGCGATGTTCGAGCTCATCGGGGATTCCTTCAACGGAGTGGATCGACGGCAGCCAGTGTCGCGAAGCGCCTCGCTTCGGACGAGTGGCCGGAACGACGCCAATCGGTAAGATCGCGCCATGCCCCGTCCGCCTACCGCCGCCCGTGCCGCCCGTCGTTCCGCCGCTGCCTCCGCCGTGGACAAGCCGCATCTCGTCGCGATCCTGGCGTACGACCGGCTCTGCATGTTCGAGTTCGGCTGCGCGGTCGAACTCTTCGCGCTCGAGCGTCCGGAGCTGGGCGTCGCCTGGTACCGGCATGCGATCTGCGCCGCGGAGCCCGGGCCGCTGCGCGGCACCGGCGGTGTCCGTGTCGAAGCGCCGCACACGCTGGCGATGCTGCGCCGCGCCGACACCATCGTCATCCCCGGCTGGCGCGATGCCGCGGAGCGGCCGCCCGAGGCGCTGCTCAAGGCCGTGCGCGCCGCCCACGCGCGCGGCGCGCGGCTGTGCACGATCTGCTCCGGCGTCTTCGTGCTCGCGCATGCGGGGTTGCTCGACGGCAGGCGCGCGACCACGCACTGGCGCTATGCCGAGCGGCTCGCGCAGGAGTTCCCGTTGATCGACGTCGACCGGTCCGCGCTCTACGTCGACGAGGGCGAACTGGTCACTTCGGCGGGATCCGCCGCCGGGCTCGACATGCTCATGCACCTCGTGCGCCGCGATCACGGTCCGCGTGTCGCCAACGCCGTGGCGCAGCGGCTGGTGATGTCGCCACACCGCGAGGGCGGCCAGGCCCAGTTCGTGCCAAGGCCGATGCCTTCGGATGAATCCAGCCCCATCGCCGTGCTGCAGGACTGGTTGCGCGCGCATCCGCGCGAGGCACACACCGTCGCGTCGATGGCCCGCCACGCCGCGATGAGCGCCCGCACGCTGCAGCGCCGCTTCAAGGACGCCACCGGGCTCGCGCCGCTCGAGTGGCTGACCCGCGAGCGCGTCGCCATCGCGAAGGAGCTGCTCGAGACCCGTGACGCGCTCGATGTCGAGGCCGTCGCGGACCTCGCCGGACTGGGCTCGCCAGAGTCGATGCGCCGGCACTTCCGGCTGATGGGCCTGCCGGCGCCCTCACGCTATCGGCGGCAATTCGGCTGAACGGACGCCCGGTCGTCGCCCGTCCACCCGCTCAGCGAAACACGACGCAGGCCGCGCCTGGCATGGCGATGAAGCGGCCGTCGAAGCGCGGCAGTTCCTGGCCGTCGAGCCGGAACACGCAGACCTGATGACTGCGCTGCAGGCAGACCCACAGCTCCCGGCCGTCCGGACTGAAGGTCGCGCTGCGCGGATAGCTGCCTTGCGCCCAGGTCTCGCCGCGCCATGACGGCCGCCCCTGGTCGTCGAGGTCGAAGACGGCGATCGCGTCGTGCAGCCGGTTCAGCGCGAAGAGCCGACGACCATCCGGCGCGACGAGCAGGTCCGAGGCGTAGCTCAGGCCTTCGAATCCTTCGGGCAGGCTGCTGAGCCGAAGTCGATGCGTCAGACGGCCCTCCCCGTCCAGGCCCAGCCAGTCGAGCGCGTTGGCCTGCTCGTTGAGCAGATAGACCTGTCCGTCGTCCTGGGGATGGAAGACGAAGTGGCGCGGACCTGAGCCCGTGGGAAGCGTCAAGCCGTCGAGTTCGAGCGGGTCTGCGGCGGGCCCCTCGAGCCGCCACACCCGCAGCAGGTCGCGCCCGAGGTCGCTTCCCAGCATCAGCGGCCATCGCGGATGGTGGCGAATCATGTGCGCATGCGCATCGGCGACGGGGTCGACACCGACTCGCGGCATGACGACCCGCTCGGGTGCCCGCAGCGCGCCATCCGCGCCGATCGCCGCGCGGCGCAGTGTGCCGTCGCCGTAATGCGCGATCCATGCATGGCGCGCCTGCGCATCGAGCGCCAGGTGCACCGGCAAGGTCCCGCCGGTCGCGTGTCGGGACAGCAGGGTCAACGTCCCGTCCTCCGGGTCGACGTCGAAGCTCGCCAGCTCGTGGCCGTCTTCCAGCAACGCATGCAGATGCCTTCCGCCTTCGGCGAGGTGCAGCCAGGTCGGACTGCCCGGCAGCGCCGCCGCGAGGCGCGCCCGGACATGCCCCTCGGCATCGCGCACCAGCGCGTGGATGCCGGCACATGGCGGCGCATAACCGCCTGCATAGGCGAAGGGCAAGCCCTCGAACGGGGCCGAGGAAATCGTGGGGGTGGCAGGGGTCATCGGAGCGCGACTTTACGGCCACAATGTCCTGTCATGACCAGCTCCAGCCCGTCCTCGCCGGCGGGTGCCGCGTATGCGCTTCGACGTCCCGACGCTGTTCAGCCTGATGCTGATCCAGTCCCTGGCGCTGGCGCTGCTGCTGCCGCTGCTGCTCGGCTGGTGCGACAGCATCGCCGCCCGTCGCGCGCAGCTCAGCGCGGCCGCGCAGGCCACCGGTTGGGCGTTGTTGCTGTTGCCGCCCGACGGCACGCGCCTGACGTCGATCGTCGCGCTCGGGCTGCTCAGCCTCAGCGTCACGCTGCTGTGGATGGCCGCCGACCGCTGGCTGCCGAGGCGGCTCGGCCGCCTTTTCCAGTACGGCATGCCGGTGCTGGTCATGGTCGGCTACGGTGCCGGCTGGGACAACTATGCGTTGCGCCTGGCCTGGTCCAACGGCTGCATCGGCCTGCAGATGCTCGCGCTCGGCGCCAGCCTGATGCAGCCCGTCAAGCGCGGCCCGGTCGGCAACCTGCGATGGCGGCTGCTGTTCACGGTCAGCCTCGGCCTGCTGGCCGTGCTCAACCTGGCGCGGGCCTACCTGGCCGGCTTCGACACCGCGAACCTGCCCCGCTTCGACGCCCCGCATCCGCTCAACATGGTCTTCGCCGTCGTCGCCAACGTCTGCGTGCTGGCCGCCGCAGTCGCGATCCTCGTGGCCTGGCGCGGCGAGAGCGAGGCCGAGCTGCGCCGCCTCACGCAGATCGACGCGTCCACCGGGTTGGCCAACCGCCGTGCGTTCCAGCAGCGTTCGGTGGACATGATCTCGATGGCCCGGCGCTACAGCGAGCCGCTGATGCTGCTCGTGATGGACGTCGACGGCTGCAAGGCGATCAACACCACGCACGGCGAGGCCAAGGGCGACCAGGCCATCGCGCTGTTCGGTCGCTGCCTGGACGAGCAGAAGCGCCTAGGCGACGTCGTCGCGCGCATCGACGGCCAGCGCTTCGCCGTGCTGATGGCGCGCTCCGACCTGGTGGGGCCGCCCGCGCTCGACCGCCGGCTGCGCGATGCCTTGCTCGAACTCGCGCCGCGCGAGCTCGGTTTCACGCTGGGCTACTCCGCCGGCTGGGCCAAGCTGCGCAACGGCGACCGCAACATCGAGGACCTGCTGCACCGCGCCGAAGCGGCGCTCTATGCCGCCAAACGCCAGGGAAAGGGGCGCCTGTGCGCCGAACCGGGGCTCGAGGCCGAGCTCAGCGTGGCCGTTCCGGCCTGAGCCCCCCCTCGCTCACGGCCCCGGCGGGCACGACGGCGTCGGGACGAGGTCGGACCGGCCCCCGTCCACCTCCCCGCGAGGCCGTGAGACGTGACGCGGTTCACGCGCGCCACACCACTCGCGCGGCAATCGCCCAGTCGACAGGCGCCAACGCCCGGTTGGCATGACGTTTGCGTCAGGGTTTTCCAGGTCCCGCCGTGATCCACAAGATCGGTCGGGATGCCGTAGACCCTCGCCCTGGAGTTCCCGCACATGCATGTCGCCCTCAGTCCCACGGCCGTTCACGCTCGAGCCCCTCGCGCCCTCAATCCGCTGGCCAGCGATGCCGCCGCGTCGCAGCACCTGCAACGCGCGCCGATGGAGGTCGTCAAGCTGACCTCTCGCGATCTGCAGTGGCTGCCCGCCCTGACGAACCTGCTGATCGACAACGTCCATCTCGGCGCCACGCTGGGCTTCCTGGCCCCGCTGTCGCGCTACCAGGCGCTGGACTACTGGCACGGTGTCTTCGCGCGGCTGGGCCAGCACCACATGCTGTGGATCGCTTGCGAATCGGAAGGTCCGGGCCGTCTGCTGGGCGCCGTCCAGCTGTCGCTGTGCCCGCTGGCGAATGCGCACCACCGTGGGGAAGTCCAACGGCTGATGGTGCACAGCCAGGAGCGCAGCCGCGGCGTGGCGGGACAGCTGATGTCGCGCCTGGAGTGCGCGGCGGCGACGCAGGGCCGATTCCTGCTGCAACTCGAGACCTGCGCGGACTCGCAGGCGGAAGCGGTGTTCGCGCATCTCGGCTGGCAGCGCGCCGGCCAGATCCCGGATCACTGCCACGGCGCCGAGGGCCAGCTGCAGGCCGCCGCGCTGTACTACAAGCGCCTGCCGCATCTGGTCTGAGCTTCCCGCGCCAGCGCACGGACGCCGGCGCCCGGCGCCCGGCGTCCTCGTGCGCCCGACCGGCAGCGCGTGCGTCAGCGCCCTGCCAGCAGGCCCGCGAGCAGCGCTTCGATGCGCTTCGCTCGCGCGGCAACGCCGCCCAGCGCGGCGAGCCCGCCCTGCTCCAGCATCACCAGGCCATGCAGCCCCGCCCAGAGCGCCGCGGCGCGCGGCGCCGGCAACGCCGCCGGGGCGATCAATCCGTCCAGGCCCGTGATCAGCGATTCGCGCAGGGCGACCGGCGTGTCGAGCATCAGCAGCCGGTAGTCATGCGGGTGCTGCAACCCCCAGTTCACGAAGGCCCGCGCCACGGCGGCGGCTTCACCGCCTGAGGCGGCTCCGTCCGCCGCGCCTTGCAAGCGCGAGAGCAGCGTGCGCAGGCTGTCCTCGGCCAGGCGCGCGAGCAGTTCCCCCTTGTCGTGGAAGAAGCTGTAGAGCGTCGCATGCGAGTAGCCCACCGCCGCGCCGACTTCGCGCAGCGTGAGCGCGTCGGCGCCGCGCTCCGCAAACAGCTCGCGCGCCGCGGCCAGGATGCCGGCCTCCAGTGCGAGCTTGTGCGCGGCGCGCCGCTGCTGGGAGGCGGTCTGCGGCACATCCGCATCGTCACCGAGACCCAGGGCGGCCTCGCCGTCGAGGTCGCCCTCGTTCAACGCCTTTCGTTGCGCCTGACGCTTGAGTGGACCTTCCGGCTTGGCCACCTTCTGTCGCACGCGCGGCTGGGGCTTCGCCTGCGGTCTCGCATCGGCCGAACCATCCGGCCGGTCCTGCACGACGCCCGACGTGTTGTGCAGGCCTTTCGGACCGCTCGGACGCGGGTCCGGCATCGGCGCTCGGCCGCCACTTGTGGATTTGCTAACCATTGGTTAGTATTTGATCAACGGTTTGAATGAAGACTGGACGATGCCACAAAACCCTGCGATTGACCATGCCGACGCCCCCTTCGCCTTGCCGGTGCTGGAGGCAGTCTCCGTCGCTCACCCCGATGCGGTGCTGCTGATGCATCAGCTCAACCAACGGTTGGCATCGCTCAGCGGCGACTCCGGCGCCAGCAGTTTCGAAGCAGGCTCGATGCCGACCGGGCGGTCGGTGTTCCTGGTTGCGCGAGACGCCGACGGCACCCTCCTCGGCTGCGGCGCGGTCCGTCCGCTCGCGCAGGCTGGCGTGGCGCCGGTGGCCGAGCTCAAGCGGATGTTCGCCCGCGACGGCACCCGCGGGGTCGGTGCAGCGCTGCTGGCCGCGCTGGAGCGGGAAGCCCTCGCCATGGGTTATCGCGCGTTGTGGCTGGAGACCCGTCGCGTCAACGGACGCGCGCTGCGCTTCTATCGGCGGCACGGCTATTCCGACATTCCCAACTACGGCAGCTACGTCGGCCGCGAGGAGGCGGTGTGCCTCGGCAAGCCGCTGCGCCACGCTGCCGCCCCATCGTTGAACAAGGAAGCCTCATGGATCTGATCGAACTGCGCGGCACCGACCGCGACTGGATGCCGGCGCTCGGCGAGCTGTTCTTCGATGTCATCGATGGCGGCGGCTCGCTGGGGTTCCTGGAGGACGTCGACGAGGCGCAGATGCGCGAGTACTGGGAAGGCGTGTTCGAGCAGCTCGGACCGCGCCATCGCCTGTGGATCGTGCGGGAAGGCGACCGGGTGCTCGGGACGGTGCAGCTGGCGATCTGCGGCAAACCCAATCAGCGCCATCGTGCGGACGTGATGAAGCTGATGGTCCACCGCGACGCGCGGCGACGTGGCCTCGCCGTCCAGTTGATGGCCACGCTGGAACAGACCGCGCGCGACGCGGGCCTCACCTTGCTGACCCTGGACACGGAAGCCCAGTCCGCCGCGGAGACCTTCTACCAGTCGCAAGGCTTCCAGCGCACCGGCGAGATTCCGTGCTTCGCCGCCAACCCACGCGGCGAACTGCAAGCCACCGCGCTGTACTGGAAGCGGCTGGACTGAGCGCTCGCCAGCGCATCAACGCCTCAACGCGACAAGCGCATCAGCTTGCCGCCATCGGTCACCGTCAGCAGCGCGCCGTCGCGCGCCTGGATCACGTCGCGGAAGCGTTCGCCGAGATCGCCGAACATCTTCTCCTTGCCGCTCACCGTGTCGCCGTTCAGCGCGATGCGCCACAGCGCGGTGCCCGCCAGCGAGCCCGAGATCAACTGCCCGCGCCACTCCGGGAACATGCTGCCCGTGTAGAAGACGAGCCCCGCCGGCGCGACCGAGATCGGCGTCCAGGTCGTCAGCGGCTCGACATAGGTCGGCGCATGCGTGCCGCCGCCGATGCGACAGGCGTCGCCGACCGGCGAGCCGTAGTCGCAGCCGTAGCTCTTGATCGGCCAGCCGTAGTTCTGGCCGGCACGCGCGATGTTGACCTCGTCGCCGCCTTGCGGTCCGTGCTCGGTGATCCACAGCTCGCCAGTCTGCGGATGCAGCGCGGCGCCCTGGATGTTGCGGTGGCCGTAGCTCCAGATGCCCGGCTTGGCGCCCGCCGCGAAGCTCGGGTTGTCCGCCGGGATGCTGCCGTCGCGGTTCACGCGGATCACCTTGCCCAGCGTCTGCTGCAGGTCCTGCGACGGGCTGCCCTTCATGCGCTCGCCGGTCGTGATGTAGAGCGTCTTGTCGCGCGCGAAGACCAGCCGTGAGCCGTAGTGCCCCGTGCCGTCGACCTTGGGGGATTGGCGGAAGATCACCTGCACGCCGGTGAGCGCGTCGCCCTCCAGCCGGCCGCGCGCGACCGTGGTGCCGGCCTTGCCGGACTCGGCGCCGGTGCCCGGCTCAGAGTAGGAGAAGTAGACCCAGTTGCTGCCGGCGGTCGCAAAGTCCGGGTCGATCGTGATGCCCAGCAGCCCGCCCTGGCCGCTGTCCAGCACCTTGGGCACGCCGGCGACGGTCGCCTCGGTCTTGCCGGCCGCGGACAGCCGCACGATCGTGCCGCCCTTCTGCGTCACCAGCAGCCGGCCGTCCGGCAGCTGCGCCAGGCCCCAGGGACGGTCGAGCGTGCTGTTCAGCGTCTGCATCGAAGGCGCCGCCGCGCCGCCGCCGGGCTGGGTCGGCGCGGCGGTGTCATCCCCGCCGCCGCCGCCACCGCAAGCCGTGGCCGCCATCGCGACGGCCAGTGTCGACATCCATTCCGCCACGCTCATGTCCGTTCTCCTTGTTGCCTGCCGCTCGTGCCGGTGTCACGACACCGTGAAGGCGGCCAGTCTAGGCCGCGCCCGCAACGGAGTTGCAAGCGGATGAAATCGGCGTCTCCGGACGCTCCCGCGACACGGGCAATCACCATGCGCGCCCAGGACCGAGCCGGATGCCCCTGCTTGTGCAGGCCCTGCGCTTCCTCTACGCTGGCCGCAGTCCGGCTCCAGACCCACGTCCAACTCTTGCCTGAGAGGAACGAGCCATGTCCCCCACTCCCTCCCCCGACACGGAAGGCGCCCCCGCGGGCAGCCCAGGCGGCGCCGCGGTGGCCCGGCATCCCGGCATCGCGGCGATCCGCACCCTCGTGCTGGCCGGCCCGGCCGGCGCCGGCAAGACCACGCTGGCCGAGGCCCTGCTGTTGAAAGCCGGCGCCATCAAGACCGCCGGCAGCATCGAGAAAGGCAGCACGGTCAGCGACCACGATCCGCTCGAGCGGCGGATGCTGCATTCGCTGCAGGCCTCGCAGATGCACATCACGCACGAGGGCCTGCGCATCCACCTGCTCGACACGCCGGGCGCGCCCGATTTCATCGGCCAGGCCTTGCCGGCACTCGAGGCGGTGGAAACGGTCGCCGTCGTCATCAACGCGCAGAACGGCCTCGAGCTGATGGTCCAACGGATGATGGACGCGGCGGCGGGGCGCGACCTCACGCGGCTGATCATCGTCAACAAGATCGATGCGCCGGGTGTCGACGCGCAGGCGCTGCTCGGGCAGCTGCAAGCGGCCTTCGGACGGGAGTGCCTGCCACTGAACCTGCCCGCCGCGGGCGGCGCGCGGGTGCAGGACTGCTTCTTCGGCTGCAGCGGCGAGAGCGACTTCGGCTCGGTCGAGGCGGCGCATCGCGCGCTGGTGGAGCAAGTCGTCGAGGTCGATCCGGACTTCGTCGACCGCTACCTCAACGACGGCGACGTGCCCGCCACCGAGCTGCATGCCCCGCTGGAGCAGGCCTTCCGCGAGGGTCACCTGATCCCCGTGTGCTTCGTGTCCGCGCGCACCGGCGCGGGCGTGGCGGAACTGCTCGACGTGATCGAGAAGCTGCTGCCCAACCCCTATGAAGCGAACCCGCCGCAGTTCATGCGACGCGAAGGCGACGAGGCGGAACCGCTGATCGTCGCGATGGATCCGGCGCAGCACGTCGTCGCGCATGTCTTCAAGATCCAGTCCGACCCCTACCTCGGCAAGCTCGCGATGCTGCGCGTCCATCAGGGCACGCTGAGGAAGAACGCCCAGCTGTTCGTCGGCCACGCGCGCAAGGCGGTGCGGGTCGCCCATCTGTTCATGCTGCAGGGCAAGGAGCACGTCGAGATCGAGCAGGCGCTGCCCGGCGACCTGTGCGCGCTGGCCAAGATCGACGAGTTGCACTACGACGCGGTGCTGCACGACGCGCAGGAAGACGAGCATCTGCACCTGGCGCCGATCGCGTTGCCGACGCCGGTGCACGGCGTGGCGATCCGACCCAGCCGTCACGGCGACGAGCAGCGGCTGTGGGAGGTCCTCGCGCGCCTGGTCGAGGAGGACCCGTGCCTGCGCCTGGAACGTGGTGGCCAGGAGGAGGGACTCGGCCCGCAAGGCGGCGAGACGCTCGTCTACGGACTGGGAGAGTTGCACCTGCGGGTGCTGCTGGACCGGCTCAAGGAGACCTACAAGTTCGACGTCCAGACCCAACCGCCACGGATCGCGTATCGCGAAACGATCTCGGCGAAAGCCGAGGGGCATTACCGCCATAAGAAGCAGACCGGCGGCGCAGGGCAGTTCGGCGAGGTGTGGCTGCGCATCGAGCCGCTGGAGCGCGGCGCAGGCTTCGAGTTCCGCGACGAGGTCAAGGGCGGGACGATCCCCGGCCAGTTCATGCCGGCGGTCGAGAAAGGCGTGCGGCAGGCGCTGGCGCAGGGCGTCGTGGCCGGATATCCGGTCGTCGACCTGCGGGTGACGGTCTTCGACGGCAAGCACCATTCGGTCGACTCCAAGGAGATCGCCTTCATCACGGCGGGCAAGAAGGCGCTGATCGCGGCGGTCCGCGAAGCGCGACCCGTGGTGCTGGAGCCGATCGTGCAGGTCGAGATCAGCGCGCCCGAGAACGCGACCGGCGACATCACCGGCGATCTGGCGTCGCGGCGCGGTCAGGTGCTCGGGACGCGCAGCAGCGTGCCTGGACTGATTGGCGTGGACGGGCTGGCGCCGCTGGCCGAGCTCAGCGCGTACCAGAACCGGCTCAACGCGATGACCAGCGGCCAGGGGCGCTACACGATGGTGCTGTCCCACTACGAGGCGGTGCCCCCCAATACACAGGCCCAGTTGGTGGCCGGCTACCACCTGAAGGAGGAGGAGTAGCCCCCGCTCCCCTCACCGTAGCGCTACCACGCCGATGGGCACGGCGCTGGCCCCGGGGTGGGGGCCGGGCGTTTGTGAACGAAGCTTTATCATTGGGGGATGTGTTCCGCCCACCGAGACGTCGCGCAGATCCGCCTGGACAACGCGATGCGCTTGTTCGACGAGTTTGTCTCCGCGACGATCAAACATCCCGATGCCGCCGCCCTGCGCGGCCTTGAGCGCCGTTTTGCCGAGCGCCTGCAGATCCAGCCCAGCTACTGGAGCCAGATCAAGAGCCGCTCGCGGCAGATCGGAGAGCGGCTGGCCCGCCAGTTCGAACAGTTGACCCACAAGCCCAACGGCTGGATGGACCAGGAACACGGCCCGCTCGGCACCGCCGCGCCGGCGGCCGGCGGTACCTCGCAGAGCAACACGGCTTTATCAAGCGCAAGCCGGCCAGGCTCGGCGGACAACTCCCCCAGCCTGCCGCAGGACGACGACGAGCGCTTCATCGTCGGTCTGGTGCTGACCTACTACCGCCGCCATCCGCAACGGGCGCGCACGCGCCTGCTGGATCTGCTGGGCGAGGTGCTCACCCCACCCGCGCCGAATGCGCCGCCCGTGCCGGCGCCCAGGGCCGCCGCGCCAGCGGCCTCCGACGTCGACGACTGGCACAAGCTGCAGCGGAGCATCGCACCGCTGAAGTCCAAGAAGCGCTGACGCGCTTCTTCCGCACGCCCCAACCCTGCACACGCCACGCCGACCCGGTGGGCGCCCGCCTGGGCGCGTCCCGTCGCCCAGGGACAACGTCTGATGAAAAGCTCTTGCGCTTGATAATCAGATGTTTATCATCTGCGCAACTTTTGAGCCCCCGCCGCAACGGCCGCGCTGTCTGGCGCCGTCCCGGGACCGAGGCGCTCACGCTGTCCGACCCCTTTCCGTCCCCTTTCGTCTGTCATCACAGGAGGCTTGCCATGGCCCAGTTCACCACTCCCCGTCCGCGTCTCGCAATGACCCTGCGCAAGCCGCGCAATCCCTTCGTGGCCCTGAGCCACGGCCGTTCCGCGGGCCGTCACGGCCCCACCGGCGGCGGCCGCCGCCAGCAGGAACAGCAGGCCCTGAAGCGCGCGCTTCAGCGGCACGACGACTTCAGCCCTTGAAAGGGTAGCCTCCGACGGAACGGGATGTCCTCCCGGTCCGGCGCAGGCCGCCCCGGGAGACAAGAAATGCAAGAGATCACCTTGATGCCAGGCCGCATGCACGGTCTGGTCCGCCAGCAGAGCCTCCGGGGCTGGCTGGCGATCCTGCTGCTCAGCGCCGGCGGGCGCCTGATCAGCTGGGCCTGGCACGTCGCTCCGGCGGCGCGTCGGGAAGCTCCGGCCGAAGGGCTTGAGTTCCACGCCGATGCCGATGGCGCCGGCCGGATCTACGTCGACGGCCAACTGCAGGGCACCCTCGCGGGTGTGCAACGGCTGTGATGCCGGTCTGGCTCGCGGTCGCCGTGGCCGCGGTGGGGATCAAGCTCGCGGGCGCCGAGCCGATATACGATGAACAACGTTCACCGTGCATCGCCGCCCACGCGACGACCCCGCTTCATGACCCAGAGCGCTCCGCCCGCTGCGTCTGCCCCGTCCGGGAGCGGGCCGGGGAATCCGCCGATTCCCTCCCCGCCTCCGGCGCCGCGGACGCCGTTCCAGCCGCTGACCCGGCCCTTGCCGGATCTGGCGGCGTGGACGGCCCGCTTTCGCGACATGGAGATCCCGGTACTGGCCAGCACGGCCGAGCAACTGGAGCTCTGGCGCGCGAATGAGGACGCGGTCGACGCGCACCTGCTCGGCGAGTTCCTGAGCAAGGATCCGCTGATGACGCTCAAGCTGCTGGCGCATGCCGCGTCGCAGCGCTCCAGCCGGCTGCTGACCGACACCGAGACGGTCACGGCCGCCCTGGTGTTGATGGGCATCACCCCCTTCTTCAAGGCCTTCGGCGAGCAGCCGACGGTCGAGCAGCGTCTGGCAGACCGACCGGACGCGCTGGCCGGCGTGCAGCGCGTGCTGCACCGCGCCGAGCGCGCGGCCCGCTTCGCACTGGGATTCGCCGCCCACCGCGCCGATCCCGACGCCGCCGTCATCCACAGCGCCGCGCTGCTCCACGACTTCTCCGAGATGCTGCTGTGGTGCGAGGCGCCGGACCTCGCGCTCGAGATCCGGCGCCGTCAAGAGGCCGATCCGACGCTGCGCAGCGTCGCGGCGCAGCGCGCGGTGCTCAACGTGGAACTCGGCGATCTCGAGCAGGCCTTGATGCGCACCTGGCGTCTGCCAGAGTTGCTCGCCCACATCGTCGATGACAAGAAGGTCCACGACCCGCAGGTCCGCAGCGTGATGCTGGCAGTCCGCCTGGCGCGACACACCGCACAGAGCTGGGAGAACCCGGCCGTGCCGGACGATCTCATCGAGATCGGCCAGCTGATGAGCCTCTCACCGGCCCATACGCTGAAACTCGTCCACGAGGTCGACGGCGTCATCTGACCCCGCGCCCGGTTACGCTGTCCGCTTCGCAGGAACGCGGACACCGCGCGAGGAGACAACATGGCCGGCCCCGATCAAGCGTTCTGGCAACAGCGGTTCGAGACCGGTCAGACCGGCTGGGACCGCGGCAGCGCGCATCCGCAACTGGCGACGTGGATGGGCGACGGATTGCTCGGCAACGGCCAGCGCATCGTGGTGCCGGGCTGCGGTCGCGGCCACGAACTGGCCGTGCTGGCGCAGGCGGGGCTCGACGTGACCGGGCTCGACTACACGCCGGCGGCCGTCGAGAGCGCCCGCGCCAAGCTCAAGGAGGCGGGCCTGCCGGGTCGGGTCGAACAGGCGGACGTGCTGGCCTGGCGTCCGGACCAGCCGCTCGACCTGGTCTACGAGCAGACCTGCCTCTGCGCCCTGCACCCCGATCAATGGACGACCTACGCCGAGCAACTGCAGCGCTGGCTCAAGCCGGGAGGGCGGCTGCTGGGGTTGTTCATGCAGGCGCGGCGCGAAGAGTCCGAGCTCGGCCAGGTCGTCGGCCCGCCGTACCACTGCGACATCAACGCGGTGAGGGCCCTGTTCCCGCTCGCCCTTTGGAAGTGGCCCGCGCCGCCCTACCTGCAACGCCCCCACGAGCGAGGGTGGTTCGAACTGGCGGTGGTGCTGGAACGCCGCTGACGTCCCCGGCTCACACCGGCAAGGCCGTCGTGTTCTTCAACCGGTCCAGCACGAAGCTCGTCTTGCAGTCCTGCACGCTGGGATGACGCAACAGGGTGTCGCTGATGAAGCGCGCGTAGTGGCTCATGTCCTCGACAAGCACACGCAGCAGGTAATCCATCTCCCCCGTCAGGGCGGCGCATTCCACCACTTCGGGCCAGGTCTGGACCGCGGCGCGGAAGAGGTCCATCGGCGTGCGCTTGTGGCTCTCCGTGTGCTTCTCCAATCGGACGTTGATGTAGGCCGTGAGCCCCAGCCCCACCCGCTCCGGATTCACCAGCGCCACGTAGGCGGTGATCACGCCGCCTTCTTCCAGCCTCCGGACCCGCCGCAGCACCGCGGACGACGACAGGTTGACCTGCGCCGCCAGCGCGTCGTAGGTCATGCGGCCATCGGCCTGGAGGGCGTGGAGGATGCGTCGGTCGATCGCATCGAGCTCGATCTGCTTGTCCATGCCGAGATTCTTGCAGGATTCCTGCGCCTCACCCCAAGAGGACGACGTGGATCGCAGAAATCCTGCGCCCTCCACCTTCTACAGTGACGCCATCGCATTTCTGACCAGATCCCCTTGACGGGAATCGGAGACAAACATGGCATTCACCCCCTGGGACAACCCGATGGGCACCGACGGCTTCGAGTTCATCGAATTCGCCGCGCCCGATCCCGCCGCGCTCGGCGCGCTGTTCACCTCGATGGGCTTCGTCGCTGTCGCACGCCACCGCCACAAGAACGTGACGCTGTATCGCCAGGGCGATGTGAACTTCATCATCAACGCCGAGCAGGACGCCTTCGCACAGCGCTTCGCGCGCCTGCACGGCCCGTCGATCTGCGCGATCGCGTTCCGCGTCAAGGACGCCGCCTTCGCGTACCGACGCGCGCTGGAACTGGGCGCCTGGGGCTTCGACAACAAGGCCGGCCCGATGGAGCTGAACATCCCGGCGATCAAGGGCATCGGCGACTCGCTGATCTACTTCGTCGACCGCTGGCAAGGCAAGAACGGCGCGGCCGCCGGCGAGATCGGCAACATCAGCATCTACGACGTCGACTTCGTTCCGCTGCTGGACGCGGAAGGCCAGCCGGTGCAGTCGACGCCCAAGGGGCATGGCCTGACCTACATCGATCACCTGACCCACAACGTCTTCCGCGGACGCATGAAGGAATGGGCTGAGTTCTACGAGCGACTGTTCAACTTCCGCGAGGTCCGCTATTTCGACATCGAGGGCAAGCTGACCGGCCTGAAGTCCAAGGCGATGACCAGCCCCTGCGGCAAGATCCGTATCCCGATCAACGAGAGCAGCGACGACAAGAGCCAGATCGCGGAGTACCTGGACCTGTATCACGGCGAAGGCATCCAGCACGTGGCACTGGGCACCGACGACATCTACAGCAGCATCGAAGGCATGCGGGGGACCGGCGTGGTCTTCCAGGACACGATCGAGACCTACTACGACCTGGTGTCGAAGCGCCTGCCCGAGCACGGCGAGAACCTCGACGAGTTGCGCCGCCTGCGCATCCTGATCGATGGCGCCGCGCATCAGGGCGCGCCGCACGAGCTGCTGCTGCAGATCTTCACCAAGGAGGTGATCGGCCCGATCTTCTTCGAGATCATTCAGCGCAAGGGCAACGAAGGCTTCGGCGAGGGCAACTTCAAGGCGCTGTTCGAAAGCATCGAGCTCGACCAGATCCGCCGCGGCGTGCTCAAGGCCGACGCCTGATCTTTGCCTGACTCAGCCCGCCCGGCTCGCCCTTTCGGGTGCACGCTGGGCGGGCTCTTCGAGCAACTGCATCGCCCGTTCGAAGGCCTGCGGCTCGAACACCAGTTGCAGATGTCCCCGCGCCGGGAGGTGCAGGACGCGGGCGCCGGGCAGGATGGCGGTTTCCGCCGGGAACACGATCTGGTCGCAGTGCCCGTAGAGGCAATCGAAATGACCTGCCAGCTGTGCAGGCTCCTCGCGCGCCATCTGATTCAGCCATTCCGAATCGCCGCGCATCTGGCGGGCGTTTTCGGTGGTGCCAAGTTTCGCCAGCAGCGTGCCGTGATGCGGGGTGCCCAGCGTCAGGATGCGATGGATGCGGTCAAAGGCGTGGCCCTGGCTGCGCCACCAGGCGCGAGCGCTCAATCCGCCCATGCTGTGCGCGACGATCAACGGCGCCTGCCCCGTGCACGCCTGCAGCGCGTGCATAGCCGCGTCGATCTGAGGCGCGTAACGATCGATCGAGCCAAATGCCGGCTCCTGGGTGATGGCGACGAAGGGAATGCCGCGCTTGCGCAGCGCCTTCATCCATCCGTTCCACAAGCCGCGATTGCAGCCATAGCCGTGCAGGAGCACGACGCCGCGCTGCCCTCGTCCCTGCGCGGCGTCGGGGATGAAGTCGGGCTCCTGGTGCTCTGCCCACGGTTGCTGCCAGCTGAACACCTTGGTCACCACGACGACTTCGCGCCACCATGCGTGCAGCAGGTCGCCGAGCGGCGCGGTCGGGAGCCCCGGCGCCGGCGGTATGACGCGCAGAACCAGGAACTGCGGCAGCATCGTCAAAGGGGGCCCCAGCACGAACAGCGCGAGGACGGAAAGACCGATCCATGGCGTCCAGAGAACGGCCGCCCACGCGGACAGCAGCGGTCCGACGATCCAGCGAAACAGGGAAGTGAGGCGCTGCAGCCTGCCGTTCATCCGGACTCCCGGGCAAAGCATCGAGTGTAGAGGTGGGTTCGGCGTCGCCGGGAGTTCGGAAAATTCTGCGGCGGCGTGCACCGCCCCTCGGATCACCCACGTTGTCCCTCACGTGACGCGTCGGCCTAGGGCATCCCCGCTACGACGAGACCGCGTCAGCCGCCAGCATCGGCAGTTCCTCGGGGGCCAGCCCCCTCCCCAACATCAAGAACGCGACGAGGAGACATGACCGCAACCCACACCGACAAGCCTTGGCTCAAGAACTATCCGCCAGGCGTTCCTGCCGAGATCCCCGTCGATGTCTATCCCTCGCTGGTAGCCCTGCTGGAGGAGGCCTTCCGCAAGCATGCGCGCCGCGATGCGGCCGCCTGCATGGATCAGCGCCTGACCTTCGCGCAGGTCGATGAGCTCTCGACCGCATTGGGCGCCTGGTTGCAGCACCGCGGTCTGGCGCGGGGTGCTCGCGTCGCCATCATGATGCCGAACGTGCTGCAGTACATGGTGACGATCGCCGCGATCCTGCGCGCAGGCTACGTCGTCGTGAACGTCAATCCGTTGTACACGCCTCGCGAGCTCGAGCATCAGCTGAAAGACTCCGGCGCCGAGGCGATCATCGTCCTCGAGAACTTTGCCAAGACGCTGTCGGAGGTCATCGACCGAACTCAGGTGAAGCACGTGGTGCTCACCGGTTTGGGCGACATGCTCGGTTGGTGGCGCGGGCCACTGATCAACTTCGCGGTTCGACATGTCAAGAAGATGGTGCCGGAATTCCGCCTGCCATTGACCGGCGGCCGCAGCGTCACGCGCTTCAACAAGGCGCTTGCGGAAGGCGCAGGCCAGCCGCTGAGGCCGGTGCAGGTGGGCGCCGAGGATCCCGCGTTCCTGCAGTACACCGGCGGCACGACCGGCCTGTCCAAGGGGGCGACGCTGCTGCATCGAAATGTCGTGGCCAACATCCTGCAGAGCGAGGCGTGGTTCGCGCCGATGCTCAACAAGCTGGGCGACAAGCCGCTGACCATCGTCTGCGCGCTGCCGCTGTATCACATCTTCGCGCTGACGGCGTGCTACATGCTGGGCGCGCGGATGGGGATCATGAATCTGCTGATTCCCAATCCGCGCGACATTCCAGGGCTGATCGCCACGCTTCGCAACTACCGCGTGAACATGTTCCCCGCGGTCAATACGCTGTTCAACGCCTTGGCGAACGACCCCGCCTTCGCCAAGCTGGACTTCAGCGAACTGGTGATCTCGAACGGCGGTGGCATGGCAGTGCAGCAGGCCACGGCGGAGAAATGGGCTCGCATCACCGGCTGTCCCGTCGTCGAAGGTTATGGACTCTCGGAGACGTCTCCTGTCGCGACGGTCAACCGCCTCGACCTGGATCAGTTCAACGGCTCGATCGGGCTGCCTGTTCCAAATACTGAGATTGCCATCCGCGACGACGACGGGAATGACGTGCCATTGGGGCAGCGCGGAGAGATCTGCATCCGCGGCCCTCAGGTGATGGCCGGCTATTGGAATCGCCCGGACGACACCGCACAGGCAATCGGCCCGGACGGATTCTTCAAGACCGGCGACATCGGCGTCATGGACGCCGAAGGCTTCACACGCATCGTAGATCGCAAGAAGGACATGATCCTTGTCAGCGGGTTCAACGTATATCCCACCGAGATTGAACAGGTGGTCAATCTGCATCCCGGGGTCATGGAATGCGCTGCGATCGGAGTTCCCGATCAGCATTCAGGTGAGGCGGTGAAGCTTTTCGTCATCAAGAAGGATTCGGCGCTCGCGGAAGAGGACTTGTCCGCCTACTGCCATAAGCAACTGACCGGCTACAAACGTCCGAAGTACATCGAGTTCCGCGATGAGCTGCCCAAGACGAATGTCGGCAAGATCCTCAGGCGCGAGTTGCGCCAGTAGCAGTTCGATTGGACTTGGCGAGACGCGGGGCGATGGGCCACCTAGACCTTCCTGCCGGCATGACAGTGCTGGAGCGCGGATGGCTCTCCTCCAACAACATCCTGCTTCATGGCGCGACACGTGAGGAAGGTGCGGTCCTGGTAGATACCGGGTACTCGTCCCATCGTGAACAAACGCTCGCACTGATCGCGGAATCACTCCGGCCGGGTGAAAAGCTCCGGCTAATTGCCAATAGTCACTTGCACTCGGATCATTGCGGTGGAAACGCGGCCCTCTCGGCGAGGTATCGTTGCCCAGTTTTGATCCCCCCGGGCGAATTCTCGGCAATCTTGGCCTGGGACGAGGCCGCACTCAGTTTTCGCGCCACTGGCCAATACTGTGAGCAGTTCAGCCCCACGGGCAAGCTGATTCCCGGCGAAGCCTTGTACCAAGGTGGGCACGAATGGCAGATTCATTCGGCACCAGGCCATGATCCCCACTCGGTGATCCTTTTTGAGCCAGAGAACCGGACACTGATCTCGGCTGACGCGTTGTGGGAACGGGGTTTCGGCATTGTGTTTCCGGAGCTCGACGGCGAACACGCGTTCGCGCACGTGGGCGCGACGCTGGACCTCATCGAATCGCTCGACCCTCGAATCGTTATCCCGGGTCATGGCTCGCCATTTAAAGATGCACAAACCGCCCTGAGCTCTGCACGCGGAAGACTCGAGTATTTCCAGCGCGAGCCTCGAAAACACGCCATGCATGCGGCTAAGGCACTGACGGTCTTCCACATGCTCGAAGCTCAAGCCTGCCCAACGGAGGACTTGGTCGAGTGGCTGACGAGCACCCCTATCCTGGTCCAGACCTGGAGACGGTTCTTTGACTCGGATCCGCTACATGGTTGGGCAGCGGAGTTGGTGCAGAACCTCGTACTTGGCGGCGCCTTGCAACAGGACTCGACGCCAATTCGAACAATCTCAGCTGCGAGCGGTTGAAGTCGGAAATTGCTTCCGGAAAAGGCAAAACCCCTCGACCATGGCTGATCGAGGGGTTTGGCGGGGTATTAGCCTGACGATGACCTACTTTCACACGGGAATCCGCACTATCATCGGCGCTGAGTCGTTTCACGGTCCTGTTCGGGATGGGAAGGGGTGGGACCGACTCGCTATGGTCATCAGGCTTGACTGGTTGGCTTGCTGAGGGGCTCAGCAGGCCCAATTCGGTAGAGTCAAATCAGCTTGGTTTGATTGCGTCTTCAGGTTTGAAGAACGGTTTTGATCGGGCATTCCCAGCATGAGCGGGATGCGCGTCGATCTGCGTGACCACTCACCTTGACGTTTTGAGTGTCAAAGTTATAGGGTCAAGCCTCACGGGCAATTAGTACTG